>CAWARR010000006.1:0-610295 GCA_963784535.1 uncultured Actinomycetota bacterium
CTTCCGGGACGAGGACGGCGACCACCACCTGATCCGTTGGAAGGACTGCGTGGGTGTCGGCGTCGACGGGGACCTGCGCCTGGTCACCGGCCGGCACCGCTGCCATGTGCCGGTCGACCCCTCCGACTGGCGCGGCGGTCATCGCGCGCTGGCGGCGCTGCAGAGCAACCTGCCGCCCGAGCTGTTCTATCCGGCGGGTGGCTGACAGCTGCCGATCCGGCAGCCGGGCCGCTAGCGTGGCCGGGTGATCGTCGTCACCCGCTACCGAGTTCCGGCCGCCGCGGAGTCGCCGAATTCCTGCAGGCCGCCGCCAGGCCCTGGAGGCGTTCGTCGCGCGCCCGGGCTGCACCGGTGGGCAGCTCGGGCGCGCGGTCGACGAGCCGACGCTGTGGCTGCTGTCCACCAGCTGGGAGTCGGTGGGCAGCTATCGCCGGGCGCTGTCCTGCACCGAGGTCAAGCTCGCCGCGCTGCCCGTGATGTACCGCGCGCTGGATGAGCCCTCCGCCTTCGAGGAACTGCGCACCTGGTCGCCGCAGGCGGGCGTGGTCTCCCATGAGACCCTCCTCGCCGCCGCGCCCAGCCTGGTGGCCGAGCCCCCGGCGCCCGACCGGTAACCTGGTCGTTCCGATGCCGTCGCGCCGTCGTGGCCCAGGGCCGCCGCCGACGCCGAACCCGCCGACACCCAGCCGGATGGAGTGACCCGTGGCCACCAAGCCGTCGTCCGAGGCCCGCCTCGAGGCAGTCGTCAACCTCGCCAAGCGCCGGGGCTTCGTCTACCCGTCGGGGAGATCTACGGCGGCACCCGCTCGGCCTGGGACTACGGGCCGCTCGGCGTCGAGCTCAAGGAGAACATCAAGCGGCAGTGGTGGCGGGCGATGGTCACGCTCCCGCGACGACATCGTCGGCCTGGACTCCTCGGTGATCCTGCCGCGCCAGGTCTGGGTCGCCTCCGGGCACGTCGCGGCGTTCGTCGACCCGCTGGTCGAGTGCCAGTCGTGCCACAAGCGCTTCCGCGCGGACCACCTGGAGGAGGAGTACGCCGAGAAGAAGGGCGCGCACCGGCGAACGGCCTGGCCGACATCGCCTGCCCGAACTGCGGCACCCGCGGGGCCTGGACCGAGCCGCAAGAGTTCAACGGCCTGCTGAAGACCTACCTCGGCCCGGTCGAGGACGAGTCCGGCCTGCACTACCTGCGGCCCGAGACCGCGCAGGGCATCTTCGTGAACTTCCCCAACGTGATGAGCTCCTCCCGCAAGAAGCCGCCGTTCGGCATCGCGCAGATCGGCAAGTCCTTCCGCAACGAGATCACCCCCGGCAACTTCATCTTCCGCACCCGCGAGTTCGAGCAGATGGAGATGGAGTTCTTCGTCGAGCCCGGCACCGACGAGGAGTGGCACCAGTACTGGATCGACACCCGCACCGACTGGTACGTGGACCTGGGCATCGCGCGGGAGAACCTGCGCCACTTCGAGCACCCCAAGGAGAAGCTGTCGCACTACTCCAAGCGCACCGTGGACATCGAGTACCGGTTCGGCTTCTCCGGGCAGCGAGTGGGGCGAGCTCGAAGGCATCGCCAACCGCACCGACTTCGACCTGAACACCCACTCCGAGCACTCCGGCGTCGACCTGTCCTACTTCGACCAGGAGCGGGGTGAACGCTGGGTGCCGTACGTGATCGAGCCGGCGGCCGGGCTGACCCGCTCGATGATGGCCTTCCTGGTCGAGGCCTACGCCGAGGACGAGGCGCCCAACACCAAGGGCGGCGTGGACAAGCCGCACCGTGCTGCGGCTCGACCCGCGGCTGGCGCCGGTCAAGGCGGCGGTGCTGCCGCTGTCCCGCAACGCAGGACCTCTCGCCGATGGCCCGGGACCTGGCGGCTGAGCTGCGCAAGCCTGGAACGTCGAGTTCGACGACGCCGGCGCGATCGGCCGCCGCTACCGCCGGCAGGACGAGATCGGCACCCCGTTCTGCATCACCGTGGACTTCGACACCCTGACGACCAGGCGGTGACCATCCGGGAGCGCGATTCGATGACGCCAGGAGCGGGTGGCGCTGAGCGACGTCGTCGGCTGGCTCGCCGCCCGCCTCGTCGGCTGCTGACCTTTTGGGCACGGTGTGACACCGTGCCCACGTGGCGGGCACGGTGTCACACCGTGCCCAATCGGATTGGGCATGACGTCACTCACGGTGCACCGTTGCTGGAGTGACGCCGTGCCAAGGGCAGGCGACGCGGCTGGCTGTCCTGCAGTTCGTCGGTCCGTACGCGGCGCATCCGCGCGCAACGACTGCGGGGACGTTCGGTCAGGCAGCCTGCCGACTCGCCACGATGCCCTCGGGGGCTGGGCGCCGTGACGCCACGTCGAGGAAGGCCCGGAGCTGGGACGCGAAGCCTTCCGGATCGTCGAGTATCTCGGCGGGGGTGAAGGCGATGACCAGGACGCCGGCGATCGTCAGGAGACGTTCGCGGGCCTTCGTCCGCCGGTAAGACCGGGGACTGAGATGCCAGGCAAGGGAGTCGATTTCCATGGCCGCCGCCAGCAACGGCCAGTAGGCATCAGGAGTGCAGAAGTGGGTCCCGTCCGCGAGGCGCAGTTCCACGTTCCACAGCGGTTCCGACACGCCGGTCCGGTGCATGACGTCGCGGGCCTTGGCCTCCGCCACGGATCGAATGCCGGCGTCGACCTCGGCCAACACAAGCCGGGGAAGGGCAGTGCGTTGCCGGGCGGCGGCGCGGGTTTCGGCCTGCAACTCGCTGACGCGGCAGTGCCGGCGTTGCACCAAGTCAGCGATCAACCGGCGGACCTCATCCAGGTCGCGCAGCGCCCGGCAGGCATCGATCGCGGCGCGCTCCACCGGCGCGTACGGGATACCCTGCCTCAGCACGGGCGCAGGCAGGCGGCGAGTTCGTTCCACCCGCACGTAGTCGAAGGACTTGCGTTGCCGGTTCACGGGTACCAGCACCTGGACGGTGCGTTCGGTGGGCGCCGTGCTGGCTGCCTGGCCCTGCAGTGCGTCTGCCCCCGTGATCACGGCGCCGACGCCGCCGAACAGCAATGCGCCGAGCAGGCGTTCACGTCGGGTCGGTCTGCCGCGATGGGCGAGAACCACTCCCGGCAGCAGGCGTTGCCATCGTCCGCGAGGCCCGATCCACCGGGTGATCGTGGACGACGAGAGGCCGAGCTGGCGTAGCTGAGCGTGCGTCATGACCCGCTCGTGAGCACGCACGGCGTCATCGACCGCCACCCAGTCGACTCTGTGCCTTGCCATCTACCGATGGTCAGGCCCCGACGCCGGGACGTCGGTCGAGGCGGATCGGCCGGTGGACGACGTGGCGTCCGCAACGGCTGTGGACGGAACGAGCTCGCGGATCCGATCAAACCCCACCAGGCAGGGCGAGGCAGGGCGAGGCAGGGCGAGGCAGGGCGAGGCAGGGCGAGGCAGGGCGAGGCAGGGCGAGGCAGGGCGAGGCAGGGCGAGGCAGGGCGAGGCAGGGCGAGGCAGGGCGAGGCAGGGCGAGGCAGGGCGAGGCAGGGCGAGGCAGGGCGAGGCAGGGCGAGGCAGGGCGAGGCAGGGCGAGGCAGGGCGAGGCAGGGCGAGGCAGGGCGAGGCAGGGCGAGGCAGGGCGAGGCAGGGCCAGATCACGGGACACGCCGCGGCGGTGTGCGGCGCCACGACCTATCCGAATGGGCACGGTGTCACACCGCGCTCACCTGCCGGGCACCGTGTGACACCGTGCCCAAGGGCGGGAACTCGGCGCAAGGTCACCGACCGGCCGACGCTCACGCGGGCCGATGTGCTGGACCTGGCCACGAGTACGGCCTGAGACACTGAGCGGCGTGACGCTGCGGATCGGCAGGTACGAGCTGGCAACCCCGGTGGTGCTGGCTCCGATGGCGGGCATCACGAATCAGGCATTCCGCCGGTTGTGCCGCGAGCATGCCGGCCCGGGCGGCGGCATCTACGTCAGCGAGATGGTCACCTCTCGCGCCCTGGTCGAACGCAATGCGGAGTCGCTGCGCCTGATCGCCCACGACCCGGACGAGCATCCGCGCAGCGTCCAGCTGTACGGCGTCGACCCGGAAACCGTCGGTGCCGCCGTCCGGATGCTCGTCGAGGAGGACCGGGCCGATCACATCGACCTGAACTTCGGCTGCCCGGTCGCCCAAGGTGACCCGCAAGGGTGGCGGTGCGGCGCTGCCGTGGAAGTCGGGACTGTTCGCCGCCATCGTGCGGGCAGGCGGTGCGGGCCGCCGGCGCCCGCGGCGTCCCGGTCACGGTCAAGATGCGCAAGGGCATCGACGCGGAGCACCTCACCTTCCTCGAGGCCGGCCGGATCGCGGCGGCCGAGGGTGCCGCGGCGATCGCGCTGCACGCCCGCACGGCCGCCGAGCTACTACTCCGGCACCGCCGACTGGGCGGCGATCGCGCGGCTGAAGGAAGCCGTGACCGACATCCCGGTGCTCGGGCAACGGGGACATCTGGTCCGGCGACGACGCGGTGCGGATGATGCGGCAGACCGGGTGCGACGGAGTTGTGGTCGGGCGTGGCTGCCTCGGCCGACCCTGGCTGTTCGCGGATCTGACGGCGGCCTTCAGCGGTGACCCCGCCCGGGCCCGGCCGACCCTGGGCACGGTGCTCGGCGACGCTGCGCCGGCACACCGAACTGCTGGTCGAGCACTACGC
This sequence comes from uncultured Actinomycetota bacterium, assembly GCA_963784535.1. GTDB lineage: Bacteria > Actinomycetota > Actinomycetes > Actinomycetales > Kineosporiaceae > CAWARR01. The sequence goes on from CAWARR010000006.1 coordinate 4,685, forward strand.
AGCGGCCGGCCGGACCGGGCCCGCCGACCGGGCGACGGCGCAGGATCGGGCGCGTGCGGAGGATCGGGCCTGCCGGGACATCCGCAAGCACATCGCCTGGTACCTCAAGGGTTACTCGGTTGGTCACGAGGTGCGGCTGGGGTTGGCGCATGTCGAGACGCTGGCCGGGCTGGACGCCGTGGTGGCGGGGCTGGACGCCGACCAGCCGTACCCGGGCGATCGCGCCGAGGGGCCGCGCGGGCGGACCGGCAGTTCCCGACCGGTCGTCGCTGCCCGACGGGTGGCTGGCCGACCGCAGCTCGACGCGCTGGCCGCCGCAGAGGTGCTCGGTGCAGAGCTGTCGGTGTCCGGTGGGTGAGCGAGATGCGCTTCGATGCCGACCCGTACAGCGCGCGTGATCGTGCCCGCTGGGTTGTCGAGCCGCCGAAGGACCCGCGACGGGGCGAGTTCGCCCGCGACCGGGCCCGGGTGGTGCACTCCTCGGCACTGCGCAGGCTGGCAGCCAAGACGCAGGTCGTCGGCCCCGGCACCGACGACTTCGTCCGTAACCGGCTCACCCACAGCCTCGAGGTGGCGCAGGTGGGCCGGGAGCTGGGCGCCGCCCTGGGCTGCGACCCGGACGTCGTGGACACCGCCTGCCTGGCGCACGACCTCGGCCACCCGCCGTTCGGACACAACGGTGAGCAGGCGCTGGATGCGTTGGCGGCCGGCATCGGCGGCTTCGAGGGCAATGCCCAGACGCTGCGCGTGCTCACCCGGCTCGAACCGAAGGTGCTCGCACCCGCGCACCGGTCGGGGGGTGGGGCTCAACCTCACCCGGGCGAGCCTGGACGCGACGGCCAAGTACCCGTGGGCGCGGGGGCGGCGGCCCGCCGGGGGCCGGCGCGGGGAAGTTCGGCGCCTACGTCGACGACCTGCCGGTCTTCGGCTGGCTGCGCGGAGGGGGCTCCGGACGGTCGGCGCTGCCTGGAGGCGCAGGTGATGGACCTCGCCGACGATGTCGGCTACTGCGTCCATGACGTCGAGGACGCCGTGGTGGGCGGTCACCTCGACCCGCGGGAGCTTGCCTCGGAGGAGGCGGTGCAGCGGGTGGCGGAGCAGGTCAGGTCCTGGTACCTGGCCGATGTCGGCGCCGGGGAGGTGGCCGCGGCGCTGGCCCGGCTGCGCGGGCTTCCCGGGTGGGTCGGGCAGTTCGACGGCACCCACCGCGGGCTCGCCGGGCTGAAGGACATGACCAGCCAGCTGATCGGCCGCTTCACCCGCGCCGTGGAGCGGGCCACCCGGGAGCGGTACGGGCCGGGCAGGCTCACCCGGTATGCGGCCGACCTCGTGGTGCCGCCGCACACGGGTGTCGAGATCGCCGCGTTGAAGGGGGTCGCCGCGGTGTACGTGATGACCGTGGACGCCCGGCAACCCGAGTACGTCCGCCAGCGCGCAGTGCTCGGCGAGCTGGTCGGCGCGCTGCAGGAGGGCGGCCCCGACCTGCTCGAACCGGCGTTCGCCGCCAGCTGGAAGGAGTCCGGCGACGACGACGCCCGGCTGCGCGTGGTGGTGGACCAGGTGGCCTCGCTCACCGACGGCAGCGCGCGAGCCTGGCACCGGCGGTTGGTGCGCTGAGCGCGCCGGCACCGGCGGTTGGTGCGGCCGGCCCGTTCAGCGGCTGCGGACCGGCTGGCGCAGCACGGTCCGCAACCGCTCCGGGGCGCTGCGGCGGGGGTCGCTGAGGTAGATCTCGTGGTGCGTCCCGGACCGGAGGAGGCCCTGGTCGGCGATGAAGGCGTGCAGCCGCTCGATGGTCGGCCCCTCGGCCGAGTAGGGCCCGGTGTACCCGACCTGGGCGCAGCGGCCCTCCTCCAGCCGTTCCAGCCGGAGCGCGGACAGGGCCCGCTCCGGCGCCTTCGCCGCGGCGGTGGTGACCGCCTGCCCGACCAGCTCGGCGGTGATCTCCGCCGGCTGCATGATCATGGCTGTCCAGCGCCAACCGGTCCGGTCGCCGGCGGCGAAGGACGACATGTCCTCCGCCCACCACAGGCCTTCCAGCGGCATCACCGCGAGGTCGGTGCCGAATGCCCGGCGGGCGGCGAACTTCGCCGCGTAGGCCACCGTGAACAGCGCCTGGATCGCCTCGGCGTACTCCGGCGCGGTGTTCGGGTCGCCGCGGCCGTCGATCATCAGGTAGGTCAGCGGCGGCACCTCCGCCAGCACCGGGCGGGCGCCCGGGGAGTACAACGGGCGCAGGACGCGCCGGTAGTCGATGCGTGCGGGCCCGCGGGCCGTGATCTCGTTCATCGCAACCTCCTGCAGGCCACTGTGCGACCTCGCCCGAGGGGAGGATCAAGGCCTCACCTCCCGCTCCTGGCCGGCGGTCCGGGCTGCGCACCAAGGTCGCCCGGCCGCCGGCCGGGCGGGCGCCCCGCGCACAGGGCGCCCGCCCGGCACGGCCTGATCGACCGCTTCGGGTGCCGGCTACTCCTGGGTGGGTTCCGGCCCCTCGGGGACGGTCACCGCGGCCCGGTTGGGGGCCCAGTTGCGCAGGCTCCCGGTGAGGGTGGCGGCCAGCCCGGTGAGGGCGCCGTTGCCGTCGCCCCCCGACACGAGTACCTCGGGGACGATCTTCACGTTTCCGTCGGCCAGCGCGCCGGTCACGGCCACGGCCGCGGTGGCCTGCTGACCGAGCGCCTCGACCTGTGCCCGGTAGCCGGTGGCCTTCGCCACCCCGAGCGCCTCGGTCGCGGTGGCCTCGGCCAGGCCGATCGCCTTCCGCTTGTCCGCCTCGGCCTGACCGGTCATCCGGGTGAACGCGGCCTCGCCCTCGGCCTGCGCGCTGCGGGCGGCCGCGGCGGCCTTCTGGATGTCGATGTTGACGTTCGCCTTCGCGAGGTCGGCCTGCATGTCGGCGGTGCCGCGGGCCTTCTCCAGGTTGACCCGGACCTGCTGCGCCCGCTGCTGCTGCTCGAACGTGGCCCGCTCCTGGTTGGCGATCTCGCGTTCGGTGAGCACCGCCACCAGTTCGGGCGGGAACACCACGTCCTGGATGTACACGCCCTTGGTCTCCACGTCGTACTTGTTCAGGTACCCGCTGATGTACTCCTGGGCGTGCACCTGCACGGTGTCGCGGGTCTCGATGAACTGAACTGCCGGCAGCTGCTGCAGGGCGTTGCGGAAGTAGTTCCCGACGGCGGACTGCAGCACCTCGTTCACCAGGTTCTGCATGGTCCCGACCATCGAGATCACCTTGGGCGCCTTCGAGTCGGGCACGTGGATCTGCACCTGGAGGTCGATGCCGAAGACGAAGCCCTCGCGGGACTTGCCGTCGATCGGGCGCAGCGCGGCGTCCAGGTTGTGCGCCTGGGAGGTCTCGTTCGCCCAGTTCAGGGTGAGGATCGAGGTCGGAACCACCTCGGCCGCGTACAGCCGCGGGTTGATCGCGTACTTGCCGGTGCGCAGCGGCTCGTTCCAGATGCCGCGGTGGCCGGGCCGGACGATCGACCCGAACTTGAACTCCAGGCCGGAGGTGTCCACCGTCGGCAGGCCGACGTAGGCCTTCACGACGGCCACCTCGCCCTGGAGCACCACCAGCATCGGCACCAGCTCGACGCGGACGAGGAACGGGTTGAGCAGGTACGACCCGTACAGCAGCGGGTCGTGCTGCAGGCCGATCCGCCCGCCGTGGTCGAGGAAGGCCTGGTAGTCCTGGTAGTTGTTGTGCAGGCCGTTCTTGCTGGAAAGGATCGCCTCGATCTTCTCCGGGTCGGGGGCGTCCGCCGCCTCCAGAGCGCTGATGTCCTCGTAGCCGCCGATGCGGCTGGCGATGTCGCCGGCCTCGGGGGCGGGGCCCTCGAGCGCGGTCACGATCCCGACGACGTCCTGCCACTGCTGGGGGGCCACGACCGTGACCCGCAACTGGTCGGCGGTCAGCCCGAACGTCTCGGCGGACAGCCCGCGGCGGCGGTCGAGGCTGGGGGAGACCGGCAGCCCGTAGACCCGGCCGGGGGTGACGACGAGGAAGGCGATCGGGTGCAGCGGCAGCAGCGTGCCGGGGGGCAGCACCGGCCGCTGGATGCCCTTCTGCCCGCCCTCGACGAGGAACTTCTCCAGGTTGGTGAAGTCGGCGAAGGCGGAGTGGTACTCGGCGGTCTTCGCCCCGATCGGCAGCGGGCCACCGACCTGGGCGACGATGACGCCGATCTCGCCGGCGGGCACCTGGACCCAGGGGTGCTTGCTCACCGTGTAGATGGGCCAGAGCTTGAAGCGGACCCCGGGCATCAGCAGCCCGGCCTGGTAGCCGGCCTCACCGTGGAAGGCGAGCGGCTGGTCGCCCCCGAGGCGGCGGCCGAAACGCTTGTTCACCAGACCCACCTCGGTGGCGCCGATGAAGCGGAAGGACTGCATGAACAGCAGTACGAGGATCAGGACGATCCCGATCCCGAGGATCAGGGTGATTCCGAGGGACACCGTGGTCTCCTTGCCAGCGGGTGCGGGGTGCACCCGATACTTGAGGTAACGATCCAGACGCAGCCGCCGGTCGGGGCGTTCCCGGCACGGTGCGATCCCATTCTGGTGGCTTCGGGGGCGGGCGCGGGGGGTCGTCCGTCACCGGTCGCCGCCGCGGCCCGCCACCACTTTCGCCCGCGGAGGACCGGTGACAGGGTGTGCGCTATGAGCGAGCTCAGCTACGTCGTCGTCGGCGGTGGCCTTGCCGGGGCCATGGCGGTGCAGGGGTTGCGCGAGCAGGGGGCACAGGGCCGGGTGGTGCTCGTCGGCGACGAGACCGACCCGCCGTACGAGCGGCCGCCGCTGTCCAAGGAGTACCTGGCCGGGCGCACGGCCGTGGAGAAGCTGCAGCTGCACGAGCCGGACTGGTACGCCGGGCACGGCGTGGAGCTGCTGCTCGGCACCCGGGCCGGCGGGATCGACCGGGCGGCGCGGGTCGTGCAGCTCGCCGACGGGTCCCGGATCAGCTACGACCGGCTGCTGCTGGCCACCGGGAGCGCCCCGCGCCGGCTGCGGGTGCCGGGGGCCGACCTCGACGGGGTGCACTACCTGCGCCGGGTGCGTAACTCCGACGCGATCAGGTCCGCGATCGGGCGCGGCGGCCCGCTGGTGGTGGTCGGGGCCGGCTGGATCGGGCTCGAGGTCGCCGCGGTGGCCCGCCTGGCGGGGCTGGACGTGACCGTCGTCGAACCGCAGGCCCAGCCGCTCGGCGGGGTGCTGGGTGAGCAGGTGGGCGCCCGGTTCGCCGCGCTGCACCGGGCCCACGGTGTGGACCTGCGCACGGGCACCGGGGTGGAGGCGGTGCTCGGCGACGGCAGGGTGGAGGCCGTCCGGCTGACGGGCGGGGCACTGGTCCCGGCCGCTGCGGTCGTCGTCGGCGTCGGCATCAGGCCACTCACCGAGCTGGCGGAGGCCGCCGGGCTGGCCGTGGACGACGGCGTGGTGGTCGACGCCTCGCTGTGCACCTCGGACCCGAACATCTGGGCCGCGGGTGACGTCGCCAGCGCCGACAACGCGTGGGCGGGGCGCCGGTTGCGGGTGGAGCACTACAGCAACGCCACCGACCAGGGCATGCTCGCCGGGCGGATCATGGCGGGGGCGCAGGAGCGATGGGCGAAGCCGCCGTACTTCTGGAGCGACCAGTACGACCTGGCGATGGAGTACCGCGGGTGGGCCGACCCCGCGGCCTCGACGCTGGTGCTGCGCGGCGGCCCGGACGATGCGGCCTGGTTCGCCTTCTGGCTCGTCGGCGACGAGGTCCGGGCCGGGATGCACGTCAACGGCTGGGACGACGCCGACCAGGTGAAGGTGCTGGTCACCGAGCACGCCCGGGTCGATCCCGCTGCGCTGGGTGACCCCGGAACCGGCTGGGGGGACGTGCGCCGCGGCTGACCCCGCGGCGCCGGGCGCGGGCGGGTGCCGAACTAGACTCCGGGCGTGAGCCGGGCAGTGGGCGGGGTCGACAGCGGCACCGGGAGCGGCTAGTGCGCATCCGCCGCGAGGACGTCGAGCATGTCCGCGAGCACGCCCGGATCGAGGATGTCGTCGGCGAGCACGTCGCGCTGAAGCAGGCCGGCGTCGGCTCGATGAAGGGGCTGTGCCCCTTCCACGACGAGCGCACCCCCTCCTTCCACGTGCGCCCGCCGGTGGGCCGGTTCCACTGCTTCGGCTGCGGTAAGGACGGGGACGTGATCGCCTTCGTCCAGGAGGTCGACCACCTGACGTTCACCGAGGCCGTCGAGCGGCTCGCCGCCCGGTTGGGCCTCCAGCTGCACTACGAGGACGACGCCGGGGGGCGGGCCAGCCCGCGCCGCGACCAGGTCGGCCAGCGGCAACGGCTGGTCGAGGCGAACCGGGTGGCGGAGGAGTTCTTCGTCGAGCAGCTGTCCGGCGGCGGGGACGCCGTGGTGGGCCGACAGTTCCTGCACGACCGCGGTTTCGACCGCGAGGCGGCGAAGCTCTTCGGGGTGGGGTTCGCCCCCCGCGGCCACGAGGAACTGCTCCGGTACCTGCGGGGCAAGGGGTTCACCGAGGACGAGCTGCTCGCCTCCGGGTTGGCCGGGCAGGGGCAGCGCGGGTTGTACGACAGGTTCCGGGGGCGGCTGATCTGGCCGATCCGTGACGTCACCGGCGACGTGGTGGGCTTCGGCGCGCGGCGGTTGTTCGACGACGACCGGATCGAGGCGAAGTACCTGAACACCCCGGAGACGGCGCTGTACCACAAGTCGCAGGTGCTCTACGGGGTGGACCTGGCGAAGCGGGAGATCTCCCGCACCCACCAGGTGGTGGTGGTGGAGGGCTACACCGACGTGATGGCCTGTCACCTCGCCGGAGTGCCCACGGCGGTGGCCACCTGCGGGACTGCCTTCGGCGCCGACCACATCCGGATCGTGCGCCGGCTGCTCGGCGACGACAGCCAGCGGGCCGGCGAGGTGGTGTTCACCTTCGACGGCGACGAGGCCGGGCAGAAGGCCGCGATGCGGGCGTTCGAGGACGACCAGCGGTTCGTGGCGCAGACGTTCGTCGCGGTCGCCCGGGACGGGATGGACCCGTGCGACCTGCGGCTGAGCCGTGGCAACGAGGCGGTGCAGGAGCTGGTGGCCGGGCGCCAGCCGATGTTCCAGTTCGCCATCCGCACGACGCTGGCACGCTTCGACCTCGACACCGTCGAGGGCCGGGTGGAGGCGCTGCGCTCGGCGGCGCCGATCGTGGCGAGGATCCGGGACACCTCACTGCGCCCCGAGTACGCCCGCCGGCTGGCGGGCTGGCTGGGGATGGAGGTGGACACGGTGACCCGGGCGGTCTCGCGGGCGCTACGGGCCGGGCCACCCTCCGCGACCGGGTCGCCGGCACCGGGCGCTGCGGGGTCACCAGGTGCTGCCGGACACCGTGGCGACCCCCGGGGCCAGGGGTCGGGGCCGGGGCTGGGGCCGGGGCCCGGCCCGGGTCAGGGAGGGGGAAGGGGCGGAGCCGGGGGCGCGGGTGCTGCCGGCGGCGCGGGGGTCGCCGCCCACCGGCCCGATCCGCGCGATCCGGTGGCCCGGGTGGAGCTGGAGGCCCTGGAGTGCATGCTGCAGCTGCCCCAGCTGGTGCCGCTCGAGGACGCCCGCTCGCTCGGCGAGAACGCGTTCGAGGTCCCCGCCTTCCGGGCCGTGCACCACGCGGTGCGCGCAGCGGGAGGGATCGAGCAGGCACAGTCGATGAGCCCGCGGGCGTGGGCGGCGGCGGTGATCGAGGCCGCCCCGCAGACGGTGGCGGGCCTGGTGTCGGAACTGGCCGTCGCGCCGCTGCCGGCCGACTCCGAGGACGCGCTCGCCCGGTACGTCGGCTCGGTGGTGCTGCGGGTCGCCGAGATGGAGGTGACCCGCGGGATCGGCACGCTCCGCAGCCGCGTGCAGCGGATGGAACCCGGCGACGCCGGGTACCAGCAGGCGTTCGCCGACCTGCTCGCCGCGGAGGCCCGGCGACGGACGCTGCGGGAGCGGATCAGCGGTGGCTGAGCGGGAGCGGTGGTGGCGCCGTCAGCGGCTCCCGGACGATGAGGCTCGGGTGCTCGGGCTGGAGCCCGGGGAACGGGTGCTGGCCTGGTCGACGCTGGTGGGCGGTGGGGCGGTGGCAGCGACCCCGCGCGGGCTGCGGGCGGTGACCCCGTTCGGGAAGGTGGTACGGCGGCCGTGGACGGACGTGGACCACGCGGCCTGGGGCGGGCCGTCCGCAACCCTGGTGGTGTGGTGGGTGGGGTCCCGGCAGCCGCTGCCGCTGGAGCTGGAGCGGCCCGGACAGCTGCCGGCGGTGGTGCACGAGCGGGTGCAGGGGTCGATCGTGGTGGCCCAGGAGATCCCGCTCGGCGCAGGGCGGCGGGTGTGGGTGGCGATCCGCAAGGACGCCGGGGGCGCGCTGAGTACGCAGGCAGTCCCGTCGCCCGGGGTGAAGCTGGACGACCCCGAGGTGGTGCGCCTGGTGCGAGCCGTCAGCCGGGAACTGAGCGACGACGCGGGCCTGTAGGCGCGGCAGTGGCGCTCCCAGGGTTTGGTACAGTTTCCGACGCCGATCCCGCGTAGCTCAATCGGCAGAGCGTCCGGCTGTTAACCGGCAGGTTACTGGTTCGAGTCCAGTCGCGGGAGCTTGACCTGCACCGATGCATGATCGCGTGCGGGTAGCCTGGCGTGGTGCACGACGGTGCGGACCGGGCCGAACTCGGGTCGGCGCAGTGCCGAGAGCCGGTGGGCCAAGATCCACGGGACTCTCCTTAGCCCGCGGTCCCGGGCTTGCGCGCGGCGAACCGCTCGATGATGCCGAGGGAGAACCGCTCGTGGCGCTCCACCTGCAGGCCCAGTGCCGGCAGGTGCAGCAGCGGTCGGCGCCGCCAGTGCTCCCCGTACGCCGGGACGGTCACGGCGTCCACCAGCGGCCTGCACCGCCCGGGCCGGCCAGAACGAGGAAGCGACGTGGTCGGCGAGCAGCAGCAGCCCGCCGGGTCGCAGCACCCGTACCATCTCGGCCAGCGCCTGCCGCTCGTCGGGGATCCCGCACAGCGCGAAGGTTGCCACCACCGTGTCGAAGCTGGCGTCGGGGAAGCCCAGCGCCCGCGCATCACCCTCGTGCAGGTCGATCTCGCGGCCCAGGGCGTCGGCCTGGGTGCGGGTGACCGCCAGCATCGCGCTGCTCCACTCCAGGCCGGTCAGCTGCACGTCGTCGGGATAGTAGGCGAGGTTGCGGCCGGTGCCGATGGCCACCTCCAGCGTCTCGCCGTACGCCTGGCCGCACAGCCACGGCCGGGTGTCGGCGAAGAACCGGCGCTCGGTCGAGGCCAGCTGGCGGTCATAGGACGAGGCCTGCCGGTCCCAGTTGCGGCGCAGCCGGGCGTCCCGGGGCGAGATGTCCGTCACCCCCTCACCGTAGCGGGGCGGGTTGCGGGGATTCCGGTGCCGGCGCCACCCGGGGGGTGACGATGGTGCCGGGCCGGCCGGGTATCCGCTCTGTAGGGTGAGCCGTGGCGTGACGCGGCGTTCACGGTCGGCAAGGGTCCGACCCCCGCAGTCGCAGGAGGCGGACCCATGCCTGCACCAAGTCCTGGATACTCGATCACCCTTCGGGTCGAAGCCCCGACCGCCGGTACCGTCACGGCGGAGCTGACCGCCGCGGTCGGAAAGGCCGGCGGGGTGCTCACGGCGCTGGACGTGGTGGAGTCGCACTACGACCTCATCGTCATCGACGTGACCTGCAACGTGGCTGACGGCGACCATGCCGAGGCCATCAAGGCAGCCGTCGAGGCGCTCGAGGGGGTCACGGTCCGCAAGGTCAGCGACCGCACGTTCCTCATGCACCTGGGCGGCAAGCTCGAGGTGACGCCGAAGGTCCAGCTGCGCCACCGCGATGACCTGTCCCGGGCATACACGCCGGGGGTGGCGCGCGTGTGCCTGGCGATCGCGGCGAACCCCGCCGACGCCCGCCGGCTGACGATCAAGCGCAACACGGTGGCCGTGGTGACCGACGGGTCGGCGGTGCTGGGCCTGGGCGACCTCGGCCCGGCGGCTGCGCTGCCGGTGATGGAGGGCAAGGCGGCGCTGTTCAAGCGCTTCGCCGACGTCGACGCCTGGCCCGTCTGTCTGGACACCCAGGACACCGACACCATCGTGGAGATCGTCCGCGCGATCGCCCCCGTCTACGGGGGGATCAACCTCGAGGACATCGCCGCCCCGCGCTGCTTCGAGATCGAGTCCCGGCTTCGCGAGATGCTCGACATTCCGGTCTTCCACGACGACCAGCACGGCACCGCGATCGTGGTGCTGGCGGCGCTGACGAACGCTCTGCGGATCGTGGAGAAGTCCCTCGGCGACGTGCGGATCGTGGTGTCCGGCGCCGGCGCCGCGGGGCAGGCGATCATCCGGCTGCTGCTCGGGCAGGGGGCGAAGCACGTGGTCGCCTTCGACAGCCGCGGGTCCGTGTATGCCGCCCGCGAGGGGCTGGACCCGTTCAAGACGTGGATCGCGGAACACACCAACTCGCACGGCTTCGAGGGGACCCTGAAGCAGGGGGTCGCCGACGCCGACGTGTTCATCGGGGTGTCGGCGCCCAACCTGTTGACCGGGGACGACATCGCCACCATGGCTCCGAAGGCGATCGTGCTGGCGCTGGCCAATCCCGACCCGGAGGTCGACCCGCTGGCGGCGCAGCAGTACGCCACGGTGGTCGGGACGGGGCGCAGCGACTTCCCGAACCAGATCAACAACGTGCTGGCCTTCCCGGGGGTGTTCCGCGGGCTGCTCGACGCCGGTGCGCGGGACATCACCGACACGATGATGGTGGCGGCCGCCACCGCCATCGCCGACTCGGTCTCGCCGTCGGAGCTCAACCCGAGCTACGTCGTCCCGAGCGTGTTCGACCCGAACGTGGCGCCGGCCGTCGCCGCCGCGGTGAAGGCGGCAGCCGCCGGCTGAGCGCCGGGCGGAGCGCCGTCCGCGGTCGGGCCTACCCTCGGGTGCCATGACGTCGTGGACGGCGGTGGCCGCGGAGCACTTCGGGCTCGCCGGGCAGCGGGAGGCGCCGCTGCCCGGCGAGCGCACGGTGAACACGCTGATCGAGGCGGGGGACCGCCGCTACGTGCTGAAGGCGTCACCGGACAGCGCCCGGGCCGAGGTGGAGCTCGAGGGCGCTGCTCTCGACCACCTCGCCGCCGCGGGGGTGGAGGTCGTCCCGCGGCTGGTGCGCACCGTCCAGGGTGACCCGCTCGCCCTGCACGCGGGCGCGGGCGGCGCCGCACTGCAGGCGGTGCAGCTGCTGACCTGGGTGCCCGGGCGGACCTGGGCGAGCACGGGCCCGCACCCGCGGGCCGCGCTGCGCGACCTCGGGCGGATGGTGGCCCGGGTCGATGCGGCGCTGGCCACCTTCACGCACCCGGCGCTCGCCCGGCCGCTGCCGTGGAACCTGGTGGGCGCGGCGCAGGCACGGGAGCTGCTGCCGCACGTGGCTGACCGCGACCGGCGGGCAGCGGCGGGGGCCGTGCTCGACCGGTTCGCCGCCCACACCGGTCCCCGGCTCGAGCAGTTGCCGGCGCAGGCGATCCACAACGACGCCAACGACGCCAACGTGGTCGTCGACGGCGACGGCACCGTGCGCGGGCTGATCGACTTCGGTGACGTGTGCGTGGCCCCGCGCATCTGCGGTCTCGCGGTTGCCGCCGCCTACGCCATGCCCGCCGGCGCCGACCCGGTGCGGGCGGTGCTGCCGCTGCTCGCCGGCTATCACGAGGTCGCGCCGCTGCGCCCGCAGGAGCTGGACCTGCTGCTCGACCTGGTGCGTGCCCGGCTGGCCCTGAGCATCGCGATGGCGGGATGGCAGCACGGCCGCGACCCCGGCAACGACTACCTGGTGTCCAGCCAGGACGCCGTGTGGGCGTTGCTGCAGCGGCTCGCGGGCGTGGACGACCGCCTCGCCCTGTGCCAGGTGCGCGAGGCCTGCGGGTACGAGCCCGACCCAGGGGCGCGCGACCTGCGCCGGTACCTCGCCACGGCCACGCCGGCGGCGCTGCTCGGCAGGCCGCTGAGCGAGCTGTCGCGGTGGACCTTCGACTGGTCCGCCGGCTCCGGTGCGGCCTCCTGGACCCCGGACCGGCTGTTCGCGCACCTTGCGGAGCGCGGCGCGGAGGTCGGTCTGGGCCGCTACCTGGAGGACCGCGACGTCTACACCACTGACGCGTACGCGCCGGCGGACGGGTCGGGGGCGCGCCGCACGGTGCACCTGGGCGTCGACGTGTTCGTCCCGGCGGGGACCACGCTGCACGCGCCGCTGGATGCGGTGGTGCACGCCATGCACGACAACACCGCCCCGCAGGACTACGGGCCGGTGGTGATCCTGGAGCACCGCGCCGGTGACGGCGGGAGGTTCTTCACCCTCTACGGGCACCTGTCCCGGGCCACCCTCGACGGGCTGGAGGTGGGCGCCGCCCTCGCGGCGGGCCAGCCCTTCGCCCGCGTGGGGGAGGAGCACGAGAACGGTGGTTGGGCGCCGCACGTGCACCTGCAGGTGCTCACCGACCTGGTCGGGCGCGGGGTCGACGTGCCCGGAGTGGCCGCCCGCGACGAGCTCGCCGTGTGGGAGAGCATCTGTCCCGACCCGAACCTGCTGCTCGGGGTTCCGGAGGGGACCCGGGCGGACCCCGGTCTGCGGCGGGCGGAGATCCTCCGCCGGCGCTCCACGTCGATGTCCGCCGCGCTCAGCCTGAGCTACGCCGAGCCGCTGCACATCGTCCGGGGTGAGGGTGCCTACCTGTACGACGGCCAGGCGCGGGGCTGGCTCGACCTGGTGAACAACGTCGCCCACGTCGGGCACTGCCACCCGCGGGTGGTGGCGGCCGCAGTGGCGCAGCAGGCCCTGCTGAACACCAACACGCGGTACCTGCACGACGCAGTGGTCTCGTATGCGAGGCGGTTGGCGGGCACCCTGCCCGACCCGCTGTCGGTGGTGTTCCTGGTGAACTCCGGGTCGGAGGCGAACGACCTGGCGCTGCGACTCGCCTACGCCCACACCGGGTCGCGCGAGGTGGTGGTGCTCGACCACGCCTACCACGGCAACCTCACCTCGCTGATCGACGTCAGCCCCTACAAGTTCGACGGTCCCGGCGGCGCGGGCCGTCCCGAGCACACCCACGTGGTCGCGCTGCCGGACCGCTACCGGGGGCGGCTCGGGGATGGGGCCGAGCCGTACCTGGCCGACCTGGACCGGGTGCTGGCGGGGCTGGCGGCGCGGGGTAGCGGTGCGGCCGTGCTGCTCGCGGAGGCCATCCCGGGGACCGCCGGCCAGGTGGTGCTCGCCGACGGCTTCCTCTCCGGCGCCTACCACCGGGTGCGGGCCGCGGGCGGGGTGTGCATCGCCGACGAGGTGCAGACCGGGTTCGGCCGGGTCGGTGACGCGTTCTGGGCCTTCGAGCAGCACGGGGTCGTGCCTGACGTGGTGACCCTCGGCAAGCCCATCGGCAACGGGCACCCGATGGGAGCCGTGGTGACGACTCCGCAGATCGCGGCGTCCTTCGCCACCGGGATGGAGTACTTCAACACCTTCGGCGGCAATCCCGTGTCGGCCCGGGTCGGTCTCGCCGTGCTCGACGTGCTCGCGGACGAGCGGCTGCAGCTGCACGCCGCACGGGTGGGCCGGCGGCTGCGCGACGGGCTGGCGGCACTGCGCGAACGGCACCAGAGCGTCGGCGACGTGCGCGGCAGCGGACTGTTCCTCGGCATCGAGCTCGTCAGCGACCGCGACCGTCGCACGCCCGCCACGGCCGCCGCGGCAGGCGTGGTGGAGGCGGTGAAGCGGCGCGGGGTGCTGCTGTCCAGCGACGGCCCGGACCACAACGTGTTGAAGATCAAGCCACCGATGGTGCTCGCCGAGGCCGACGCCGACCGGGTCGTCACCGTCCTGGACGAGGCGCTCGCCGAGCAGCCCGGCTGAGGCGCCGCCCCTGCCGATCCGGCAACCACCGACGCCTCGGTAGGCTCTCGCCTGCCGGGGCGGTAGCTCAGCCGGTCAGAGCAGCGGACTCATAATCCGTCGGTCGTGGGTTCGAGCCCCACCCGCCCCACGCTGGACTCTTGGTGCGAAATGGCCCGCCGGGGGTCGCTGACAGTCATGGTACCAAAATGGTACCATCGGCCCCATGGGACTTAACCTGCGCACCACCCCTGAGGACGACGAGATGCTTGATCGACTCGCGGCAGGGTGGGGTATGAGCAAGCAGCAAGCGCTGCTGCGGGCTGCCCGAGTGGCTGCGGATCAGCTGGAGGCCGATCGGCGCTACGAGGAGTCCTCCGGTCGCATGCGCGAGCGGTGGGCGCAGACGCTGGAGATCTTGGCTGAGTCGTGATCGTGTATCCGACCGTGGAGCAGGTTCTCGCTGACTGCTCCCGGATGGGCTTGCAGGCCCGTGATCCCGGGCTGCTGGACTCTGCACTCCATCGACCCCAGTCGCGTTTCGGCGGCAGGGACATCTACCCGACGATCTCGCTGAAGGCGGCGGCGCTGCTGCATTCCCTGGTCCGCAATCACCCACTCGTGGACGGCAACAAGAGACTCGCTTGGCTGGTGACGGTGATCTTCCTGGACCTGAACGGTTGGTGCTCGACGCTGAGCACCGTCGAAGCCGCTGAGCTCGTACTCCGGGTGGTGGTGAACCACGAGTTCACCCTCGGACAGATCGAGGCGGACTTGAAGTTGGCCCCTACACACCATGACCCGACTATGGCCGAACTCCCAGCGCCGCCTCGGCCGTGGCGACCTTGAGGTAGAGCCGCATGCTCCCGGTGATCGGAACGAAATCGTGCCGGCGGTAGAAAGCGTGCGCGCCGTCGTCGATGGCGCCGACGATGATCAGTCGTCCGCCGCCGGAACGGGCGGCCTCGACGACTTGTTCGAGGGCGTTCACGAGCAGCTCGCTGCCCAGGCCCTGTCGTTGCAGGCGCTCGTCGAGGGCAAGCCGGGCGAGTAGGTAGCCTGGAATGACCGTGTACCCGCCGGACAGCGACCGCGTCACCTCCGCGCGGGCGACCTGGGTGGGCGCGATCGAGTAGTAGGCGAGCACCTCCGGGCTGTCGGCCTGGGTCCAGACGTAGGTGCGGGCGGTGCGCGCGGCCTGGGCCCGTTGTGCCTGGCCGCGGAGCCAATCGTCCAGGGGCGGCTTGCCGCAGCGGAGGGCCCCGACCTCATGATCGGGGCCCAACGCGACGCAGATGTAATCGCTCACCCGCGGGCGACCCTCCTCGGTGCCCTCGCCGCGGCTCGAAGGCGGGGCGCCTCGTCCGCCGCATCCAGGGAGCTCAGCAGCAGATCGAACTGCTCGGGCGCCATCAGGGTCGTATCCGCGCGGGCCAGCACGGCATCGGCCTCACGCCGGGCGGCGCCGAGCACGAAGGCGGACATGGACTGCCCCAGCAGGCTCGCAGCCTGGGTGATCCGTTCCTCGCTGTCCTGGTCTGCGCGCATCTCTATCCGACGGGTCTTGGTAGCCATCTCAGTCCCCACTCTCGACACCTTGAATGTACGGCATTTGTACGGCGGTCGACAAGTGGGGACCCTTCGTCCGCACTGAATACGCGTCGCATCGGATCCGCAGGGGGCTACCCCTTGGTCGTGGCCCGCCGAGACCGAGCCGGGCTCACTGGCAGTGAGTCGCCCCGCACGGGCACGTGGCGTTTCGCATTCTGGTACGTCGGGCCCACAACGTCCCCTGCCGGGCGAGACGTCCGCCGAGTTGGAGGAGCAACGCGGGGTGCGTGGCTCTTCCGGGGCTGGCGTGATCGTTGTCGACGCTTCCGCTCTGACGGACGCACTGGTCGATGACGGACCTGTAGGCGAATCGGCGCGCGCGCACCTGCGGGCGGATCCGCAATGGGCGGCGCCCGCCCATCTGCTGGTCGAGGTGGTATCAGCGATCCGCGGCAAGGCGCTCGGCGGGAAGCTGGTGGCGGCCCGCGCGGGGGAGGCGATCGCCGCGTTGCCGCAGCTGGTCATCGTCCAGGTCAGCGTGGCGCAGTTGGTCGATCGGATGTGGCAGTTGCGGGGGAACCTCACGGCGGATGGCGCTGCCTACGTCGCAGCCGCGGAGGCCCTGGACTGTCCGCTGGTCACCGGCGATGGTCGCCTAGCCAAGGCCAGCGGGATCACATGCGAGGTTCGGGTGCTCTGAACGTCGGCGTCTGTCGCAGTGTGCCAGACGTGGGGTCGGCGCCTCTGGCGGTAGGCGGGCCGCACAGTACTGGCGACTCAGTGGTCGCCGCCCGCCGCCGAGGTCTCCGCTACGGGGCGTCGTGTCGCTGTTCGAACCGCACGAACGGGGTGTGCCGTCCGACGGCGGCCCAGTCCGCGTCGGACCCGTCCACCCGGTATCCCATGATCTTCACCAGCGAGCGGGCAGCTCTGGCGTGGGCTCGGGCGTAGCGGGTCATGAGGGCGGCGCACTCGTCGGGGGCGAGCGGAACGGCGTGCACGGCGTGGTCGCGCCCGGCGGTGCGGATGGTGATGTCGGGATGGGCGAGGACGTTGCGGTACCAGTCCGCCCTCGTCCCGAAGCCGGACGCCGCGGTCCAACTCCCCGACTCGCGCTGGACCACCTCGACCACGGCGGTGCGGCGGCGACCGCTGATGCGCCCGACGTGGCGCAGCAGCATGAACCGGGAGCCGAGCATCCACCCCAGATGCGCCCGGTACAGCTGGACCGGCAGCCGCCAGATCAGCCGGGAGAATCCGGTCGGCGGCGATGGCTCCTTGATGACCTTCACTGTTGCCTCCCGCCGAGCAGGTCGCCGAGGCAGTCGAGGGCCTCGACGACGGGAATGGAGCAGTGACTCGTCCGGCCCACGCTGAACCTTGCGCGACGAGCCGCACCGGTGGCGGAGGATGACGAGCTGCTGGACAGACTCGCAGCGGGGTGGGGCGTCAGCAAACAGCAGGCGCTGCTGCGCGCTGCCCCTGGCCGAGTCGTGATCGCCTACCCCACCCTGGAGCAGCATCAGGGTTCGACGGCAACCGTTGCGGCGGGTCCCGTGACTACCATCCCGGGGTGGACTTCAGCCGAGAACTGCGCGCCGAGGTGCTGTCGGGCGACATCACCGTGACGTTCCGGCTCTGGCGCACCCCGAAGGTGAGGGTGGGTGGTCGTTACCGGGTTGAATCCGGGCAGATCGAGGTGGATTCGATCGAGATGGTGCCGTTCGCCGGGATCGATGAGCCGGACGTGACCCGCAGCGGCGAGGCGGACCTGGAGTCCCTGCGTCGGCGCGCGGCTCACGCGGGCCCGATCCACGACGACACCCTGCTCTACCGGATCGAGTTCCACGTCATCGAGTAGTCGGGCCGACCTGTCGACGCCGGCAAGCCTGCCGACGTCCCCACGAGGTCCGCAGGACCCCAGCGCTGAGTCGGCTCGGCGGAGGTCGCCCCCGAGCGTGTGGCTACCGTGCCGCGGCGGGTTCCTCCCGCGGGGCGGCGGTGGGTTCGCCGTCGGCGCGGGCGGTGAACTGCTCGAGCAGGGGTTGCCAGCGGGCCAGCCGGGTGGCGTCGAGGTACCCCTCGGCGGGGGCATCGACGGTGGGGACGGTTCCTGCGGCCGCGTGCCGGGCATAGCTGAGCAGGAGGCCGGCGGGCGTGGCGGCCTGCTCGTGCGGGTCGGCGGGCAGGTCGGCGACGGCCTGGACCACGGGGTCGGGGAATCCCCACAGCCCGAGCAGATAGGCGGAGGCCCGGGTGGGTGCGCACCCGAAGTGCGCTGCGCACGCCTGGTGCAGCGCCCAGGGGTCGCCGGGTGGGGCTTGTCGTGCGGCCTGCCACTGCTGGGGGTTGGTGGCGGCCAGGACGGGCAGCCCGATGTGGTGCAGCAGCCCGGCCATGAACACGTCGGCCACGGCCTCGGCCGGCCAGGCCTCGGCCTCGGCGATGCGGCGGGCGGCGGTGGCGACCAGCAGCCCGTGCGTGGACAGTTGGGTGGCGTCCAGTCCGGGTGGCAGCTTCGGGCCGGAGGCGAAGATCCCTCCGGCCATGGCCAGCGCCTGCATGGTCCCCACCCCGAGCAGGGTGACCGCCTGGCCCACCGACGTCACCCGGGTAGGAAGCCCGAAGAAGGAGGAGTTGACCAGCCGCAGCACCTCGGCGCTGGTCGTCAGGTCGCTGCGGATGACGGTGATCAGGTCGTCGATGTCGTAGTCGGGGTCGGCGGTCACCGCGGTCATCCGCTGGTAGATCTGCGGCGGCTTCGGTAGGGCGGTGACCCCGCCGAGCAGGTCCCGCAGCCGTTCGTCGGCGACCAGGTTCCGCGCGGCCAGCACCCGGTCCACGGCGGCGGCCAGCTCGCGGTGGTCGATGGGCTTGGACAGGAACTGCTGAGTGGCGCCGACCGCGGTGATCACCAGGTCCCGGTCGGCATACCCGGACAGCACCAGTCGCGCCACCGCGGGATACCGGTCGCGGACGATGGCCAGCAGTTGCGCGCCGTCCATCTCCGGCATCCGCACGTCCGAGACGACCACGTCGACCCGCTCGGCGGCCAGCACCTCCAACGCCTCCGCGCCGCTGCCGGCGAACAGCGTTCGCCACGCCGGGCGGGCGGAGTGCAGGGCTCGCCGCAGTCCGGACAGCACGCCCGGTTCGTCGTCGACGAACAACACCACTGCCGCCGCGCCCTCCGGCTCCGGGTCTGCTCCCATGCTTCGGGGTATCGGCCGGCACCTGCCGGGACGTGAGCCGCTACGCGGCCACGGCCACGGCGACGGCGACCCCGGGCCCAGTTGGTGGGCCCGCCCGCCGGCCGCGGCGGCTTCAGTTCCTCCCTCTGCGGTCCGACACCAGCAGTGGTGCATTCACCCGAGGGCACGGGGCCATACCGGTCGTGAGAGGAAGTCGAACGCGATGAGCGGGCTCAACACCCCAAGGCGCGGAATGCGGCAGTCCGCGGTGCTTGCGCCGATGGTGGCGGTCGCCCGCCGGCTTCGGCTGGGGGTACGACTGGTGGCACTGGCCGTGGTGTTGCTGATCCCGACCGCCGTGCTGGCGCAGGCCTTCATCTCGGCCACCAATGCCCAGATCTCCTTCGCCGCCCAGGAGCGGGACGGGGTGGCCGTCGTGGCGCCGGCGCTGTCCGCGCTGGCCCAGACGGTGGCCGGCGAGAAGGTCGACCTGGGCCCGCTGACGGCCGCGGCGAAGGCACGACCCGGCCTGGGGCTGGACCAGGCGTTGGCCGCCGTGACCTCGGCGCAGGCCTCCGCCTCCACCCCCGCGGGCAGGGTCGGGCTGGCGACCGCGCTGGCGGGCCTGATCACCGCGGCCGGGAACAGCTCCAACCTGATCCTCGACCCCGACCTGGACTCCTTCTACGTGATGGACTCGCTGGTCGTGCAGCTGCCCAACGCGCTGGTGGACGGAGCACAGGCCGCGGTCGGCCCCACCAGCGGGACCGCAGCCAGCAACGTCGCAGCCCAGGCCGTGCTGGCCGGTGGGCTGGCCAGCGCCGCGGCCGGGCTGGCCTCGGACGCCGACACCGCGGCGAAGAACACCGCCATGCCCGGCCTGCAGTCCAAGCTCGCGGCGCTGAAGCAGGCGGCAGGCGCGACCACCGCACTGCAGACCACCCTGGCGTCCACCTTGTCCCGGCCCACCGCCGCCGACCCCCGCGCCCTGGCCCGGGCAGCGAGTGCCGCGGTAACCCCCACCGCCGGTCAGCTGGACGCTCTGCTGCAGGCCCGGATCGGGCGGCAGAGCAGTGAGCAGCAGCGCATCCTTGGCATCACCGCGGCCAGCCTGGTCCTGGGGGCCTGGTTCGCCGTCGCCGTCCTGCTGCTCACCCGCCGCGACGCAGCCCGCACCGTGGCCGCGGTCGACGCCCTCGCCCACGGGGACCTCAAGGTCGGCGAACTGCCCGACGCCCGCGACGAGTTCGGGGACATCGGCCGGGCCCTGCACGCCGCCACGACCACCCTGCGGGAGACCATCTCCACGATCGGCGAGCATGCGATCACCCTCGCCGCGGCCAGCGAACAGCTGTCGGCCTCGAGCGCCTCGATCGCCGAAGCCGCCGAGCAGACCACCACCCAGGCCGGGACCGTCTCCGTGGCTACCCACGAGGTGAGCACCCACATCAACGGCCTGTCCGCGGCCTCCACCCAGTTCGGGGCCTCGATCTCGGAGATCGCCCAGAACGCGGCCGAGGCCGCCCGGGTCGCCTCCGCCGCCACCGTCCTGGCCGACCAGACCACCCAGACCGTCGACCAGCTCGGCCGCTCCTCCGCCGAGATCACCGGTGTCATCCAGCTCATCCGCGCCGTGGCCGGGCAGACCAACCTGCTCGCCCTCAACGCCACCATCGAAGCCGCCCGCGCCGGCGAGGCGGGCAAGGGCTTCGCCGTGGTCGCCTCCGAGGTCAAGGACCTCGCCCAGCAGACCGAGACCGCGACCACCGACATCACCCACCGGATCACCCAGATCCAGAGCGAGAGCGCCGCCGCCGCCACGGCGATCAGCCAGATCGGAACCGTGATCGCCCAGATCAGCGAGTTCCAGACCTCCATCGCCGGAGCCGTCGAGGAGCAGAACGCCACCGCCTCGGAGATCAGCCAGCAGGTCATCAAGGCCGCCGACAGTTCCGCCGGCATCACCGACACGATCGCCGCCGTCGCCAACGCCGCCCGCACTACCAGCGACAACGCCGGGGACTCTCGCACCGCGACCCAGGACCTGGCCCGCATGAGTGCCCAGCTCCGCACCCTGGTCGACCAGTTCCAGCTCTGACCGCTCCGGGGGAGAAGCCTCAGCGGTGCCGCCCGATCAGAGCCGCTGCTGCCAGGCGACCATCCGGTCCACGGCCTCGGCCACGTCGTCCGCCGCGGCGGCGAACGACAGCCGCACCCAGTTCCGGCCTTCGACGGCGTCGAAGTCGGTGCCGGGGGTGAGGGCGACCCCGGCCTCGTCCAGCAGGCGGGCGCACCAGGTGCCCGAGTCCAGCCCGGACGGCGAGATGTCGGCGTACACGTAGAACGCGCCGTCCGCGGGGGCCGCGCGGGCCCACCCGAGGTCCGGCAGACGGTCGAGCACCAGCCGCCGCGACCGGGCGTACTGCTCGACGTTGGCGCGTGCCGCGGCGTAGCCCTCGGGGGTGAACGCCGCCAGCGCGGCGTGTTGGGCGAGCGCCGGCGGGCACAGCGCGAGGTTGCCGGCGAGAGCCTCGACCGGGGCGAGGAGGTCGTCCGGCAGGACCAGCCAACCGAGTCGCCACCCGGTCATCGCCCAGTACTTCGAGAACGAGTTGACCACGACGACGCCGGTGCCGAGGTCTGCCACCGCGGACGGTGCGCCCGCCCCGTCGCCGATCGCGGTGCCGCCCGCGGCGCCCTCCGGGTAGGTCATCCCGTGGTAGATCTCGTCGCTGACCAGGCGGACGCCGCGCTCGGCGCACCAGGCGACGAGCGAGTCCAGCGCCCGGGGATCGATGAGCGTCCCGGTGGGGTTCGCCGGCCCCGCCACGACGAGACCGTCGAGAGGGGAGTCCAGCGCCTCCAACTGCTCGACGGTGGGCTGGTAGCGCGTCTCCGGGCCGCACCCGATCTCGACCACCTCGCAACCCAGGCCGGCCAGGATGTTCCGGTACGCCGGGTACCCGGGACGGGCCAGCGCCACCCGGTCGCCGGGGTCGAACGCGGCGAGGAAGGCCAGCAGGAAGCCACCGGAGGACCCGGTGCTCACCGCGACGTTCCGCGGGTCGACGTCCACGCCGTACCAGCGGCGGTAGTGCCCCGCGATCGCGGCCCGCAGGGCCGGGGTGCCCACTGCCTCGGTGTACCCGAGATCGCCCGCCTCGAGCAGGGCCTGGGCGCGGCGGCGCACCACCGCGGGCGCACCCGACGAGGGCTCTCCCGCGCAGAGGTTCAGCACCGATTGCCCGGCGGCCCGGCGGGCGTTGGCGGCGGCCAGCACCTCCATCACCGCGAAGGGGGGCACTCTGGAGCGGGAGGAGGCCTTCATGGTGGCCATCCTGCCCGCTGCGGCCGGCCCTCGGCGACGGCCGTCCCCCCGGCTGCCGCGCAGCGTGACGATCACGCCGGCGGCTGCGGATCAAGCCCGAGGGTCCGGTGGTCGAAACAGCGGGAAGGACTCCGGCGGGACGGGATGCGGCGCGATGGCGATGAGGCAGGGGCGCTCCGATCAGTCGGCTCGTGCCGCGGTGGGTGCCGAGGCCGCCGGTGCGGGCGGCGGGCACCGCTGCCCGGTGCGCTCGCGCTGCGACCCGAGGGAGCTCGTCGCCTGCGCCGAGGCAGCGGCGGGCGCGGTGGAGGCTTCCGACGCGGCCGGGCTGGAGGTGCTGAAGGCGCTCCCGCACCTGGTGTACTGGAAGGACGGCGACGGCCGGTACGTCGGGTGCAACGAGGCGTTCCTGCGCGAGCGCCGGGTCGGCTCGGCCGAGCAGATCGTGGGTCGCACGGAGGAGGAGCTGGCGCTGCCGGATGCCTTCTCCGCGACGCTGCCGCCGATCGAGCGCTCGGTGATGACCAGTGGGGTCCCGGCGTCGGGGGTGCAGTCACTCGCGGCGCCGGCCGCGGCGCAGGGCGAGCAGGGCGTTCCCGACGCCGCATCGAAACTGCTGCTGACCGTGTTGCCGTTGCGCACCGCGCAGGGCCGCGTCACCGGCGTGATCGGGGTGGGCGCGGACGTCAGTGGGCTGAGTGATCTCGATCAGCGCCTGTCCCATGCCAGCAGGATGGAGTCGATCGGCAGGCTGGCCGAGAACATCGCCCACCAGATCAACACGCCGGTGCAGTTCATCACCGACAACGTGCGGTTCGTCGCGGACGGGGTCGCGGAGACCCTCCATGCCCTGGAGGCGGTACAGGCCGCCGTGGGCACCGACCACGGTGAGGGCGGCGGCGCTGCGGTTCCCGCCCGGTCCGCCGAGCAGGCGTTGGCCGCGGTGCAGGAGGCCATCGGCGGCCTGGACGTGGACTACCTGGTCCAGGAGTTGCCCGGGTCGATCCTCGAGTCGCTGGAGGGTCTGAGCCAGATCGCGCAGATCGTCTCGGCGTTGAAGAGCTACTCCCGCCCCGAGAGCCGGATGGTGTCCAGCCAACTCAACCGGCTCATCGACAACGCGGTGAGCCTCGCCGGACCGCAGTGGATGCCGGTGGCCGATCTGCAGTTGCAGTTGGCGGCGGAGATTCCGGAGTTGGCCTGCTACGAGGGGGAGCTGCGGCAGGTGCTGCTCAACCTCGTCGTGAATGCAGCCCAGGCCGTGACGGTGCGGCAGGCCGAGGATCCCGGGTATGGGAAGGGCCTGATCGAGGTCCGCTCCGAGCACGACGCCGGGGCCGGCGTCGTCACCGTCGTGGTGCGGGACGACGGCTGCGGGATGGACGAGGCCACCCGGGCGAGGATCTTCGACCCCTTCTTCACCACCAAGGAGTTCGGGCAGTCCTCGGGCCAGGGCCTCAGTCTCGCCTGGGCGACGATCGTCAACCGCCACAACGGGGCGATCCAGGTCGACAGCGTCCCCGGTGCGGGCACCACCGTCACCGTGACCCTGCCGAGCGGCGGCGCGACCGCCGGCGGGCAGCAGCAGCCCGAGGGCAGCCGCTAGCGCCTACCGGGCCGGGCCCCGGGTCACCGCGCGGCGCAGTCCGCGCAGATCCCGAAGATCTCCAGGGTGTGGCTGGCGTCGGTGAACCCGTGCGCGGCCGCGGTGGTCGCGGCCCAGCGCTCCAGGCCGGGGCCGTCGACCTCGACGGCGTGCCCGCACGAACGGCAGATCAGGTGGTGGTGGTGGCCCCGGGAGCAGCGCCGGTAGGCGGTCTCGCCGTCGACGGTGCGCAGGACGTCGACCTTGTCGGCATCGGCGAGGCCCTGTAGGCACCGGTAGACCGTGGCCAGGCCGACCTGCTGGCCGCGCCGGCGGAGCAGGTCGTGCAGTTCCTGGGCGCTGACGAAAGCCTCGATCTCGTCCAGGGCCGCGGTGATGGCGGCCTTCTGCCGGGTCGCGCGCACCACCCGTTCGGTGCTTGTGCTGCGGGGTGCGTCGGCCATCCGGCTGCCCTCCGAGCTGTCTGGCTGCTCTCGACTTGACAGGCTTAATGATATCAGCTCTCATTACGAATAGTTGGTGTCGTCGTCCGGAGGAGAGTCCAGCATGCGTGCCAGGGTCCATGTCGTCACCGCCGCGGCCGTGGCGGCCGCCGTCGGGCTGGCCGGCTGCGGCAGCTCGACCGCCGGGGCGAGCGGTGGGCAGGGGGCCGGGGCGTCAGCGACGATCCACGTGGTGGCGGCGGAGAACTTCTGGGGCAGCATCGCCGCGCAGGTCGGCGGGCCGCACGTGAAGGTCACCAGCATCATCGACAACCCTGCCGCCGATCCGCACGACTACGAACCCACCGCCGCCGACGCCCGGGCGATCGCCACTGCCGACGTGGTGGTGATCAACGGGATCGGCTACGACCCTGGGCGAGCAGGCTCGCCGCGGCCGACCCCGCTGCGAACCGGACCGTGCTGACGGTGGGCGACCTGCTCGCCGTCCCGAGCAACGGGAACCCCCACCGTTGGTACGACCCCGAGGACGTGACCAGGGTGGTCGACCAGCTCGTGGCCGACTACACCAAGGCCGACCCGGCGGATGCCGCGACGTTCCAGGCGAACAGGTCGGCCTTCGAGAACTCGGCGCTGGCCGGGTACAAGGGTGTGATCGCCGAGATCAGGGCGAAATACGCGGGCACGCCGGTGGGGGCCTCGGAGAGCATCTTCGCGATGATCGCCCCCGCCCTCGGGCTGGACCTGGTCACTCCGGCGTCGTTCCTGAAGGCGATCAGCGAGGGCAGCGACCCGTCCGCGGCGGACAAGGCCACCATCGATGCGCAGATCACCGGCCGGAAGATCAAGGTGTACGTGTACAACAGCCAGAACGCCACCCCGGACATCCAGACCCAGATCGCCGCGGCGAAGTCCGCCGGGATCCCCGTCACCACCATCACCGAGACCATGGTCCCCGCGACCGCCAGCTGGCAGCAGTGGCAGACCACCCAGTTGCTGGCGCTGCGGGATGCCCTGGCCAAGGCCACCGGCAAGTAGACCCGCGGTCAGTCCACCCGCCGAACGAAACAGGTGAGCCCGATGAATCCGGTTGCCCAGCAGGTTCCGCGCGTGTCCGCAGCCGAGCAGGGCGCCGCGGCGGTGCCCGGCGGACCCGCTGCGGGCGGCGGGTCCGCCCAGCCGCTGCTCGAACTGCGGGACGCGGCAGTCCGGGTGGGGGACCGGACCCTGTGGAGCGGGGTGGACCTCGGCGTCCGCGCGGGGGAGTTCGTGGCCGTCCTGGGCCCGAACGGGGTCGGGAAGTCGACCCTGGTGAAGGCGGTGCTCGGGCTGATCCCGCTGGCGGCGGGGTCGCTGCAGGTGGCGGGGCTGCCCGCCGGCGCCGCCAACGACGGGATCGGGTACCTGCCTCAACGGCGCAGCTTCGACCCGGGGTTGCGGATTCGCGGTGTCGACGTGGTCCGCCTCGGCCTGGACGGCAACCGGTGGGGGATCCCGCTGCCGGGCGCGCGCCGGTTCAGCGCCAAGGCGCGGGCCAGCCGGGCCCGCGTGGCCGAGGTCATCGCGCTGGTCGGGGCCCAGGAGTACGCGCACCGGCCGATCGGGCAGCTGTCCGGCGGGGAGCAGCAGCGCCTGCTGATCGCCCAGGCGCTGGTGTCGCGGCCCCGGCTGCTGCTGCTCGACGAGCCGCTGGACAGCCTCGACCTGCCCAACCAGAGCGCCGTCGCCGCGCTCGTCTCGCGGATCTGTCGCCAGGAGGGTGTGGCCGTGCTGATGGTCGCCCACGACGTCAACCCGATCCTCACCTACCTGGACCGGGTGGTCTACATCGCCGCCGGGGGTGCCGCCGCAGGCGCACCCCGCGAGGTGATCACCAACGAGACCCTGACCCGCCTGTACGGGACCCCGGTCGAGGTCCTGTCGGCAGCCGACGGGCGACTGGTCGTGGTCGGGCAGCCCGAGGCTCCCGCCCACCACAGCGACCGGCACCGGCCATGAGCCGGCCCGCGCGCCCCGGGCCCGCAACCGCACGGGCGAGGACGCAGCCGTGATCGCCTCCAGCGGCGACCTGAACCCGCAGCTGACCTGGAACCTCCTCACCGACGTCCGGCAGGTGCTCCAGTTCCCGTTCATGGTCAACGCCGTACGGGCGGGCACGATCGTGGCCGTGCTGGCGGGGCTGGTCGGCTGGTTCATGGTGCTGCGCCGGCAGAGCTTCACCGGTCACACCGTCGCCGTGGTCGGCTTTCCGGGTGCGGCGGGCGCCGTCCTGATCGGGGTGTCGGCCACGTACGGGTACTTCGCCTTCGCGATCGCCGCCGCCGTCCTGATCGCCCTCGTCCCCGGGGGCGGGGGGCGCGGCTACAGCGAGGAGTCAGCCGTCACCGGCACCGTCCAGGCGGCGGCCCTGGCCACCGGCTTCCTGTTCGTCTCCCTGTACAGCGGGTTCATGGGCGGCGCGAACGCGCTGCTGTTCGGCAGCTTCCTCGGCATCACCGCCGGTCAGGTCCGCCTCCTGCTCGCCGTCGCTGTCGGCGCGGGGCTGGTGCTGGCGCTGATCGGCCGCCGCCTGCTGTTCGCCTCCGTCGATCCTTCGGTCGCGGCCGCTCGCGGCGTCCCGGTGCGCGCCCTGTCGGTGGCGTTCCTGGTGCTGCTGGCCGCGGCCGCGGCTGAGGTCGCCCAGATCACCGGCACCCTGCTGGTCTTCGCGCTGCTCGTCGTCCCGGCGGCTACGGCACAGGTGCTCACCGCCCGTCCCGCGCTCAGCATCGGGCTGACCGTCGCGATCGGCCTGGCCATCACGTGGGCGGCGCTGTTCCTGGCCTACTACCAGCCCTACCCGATCGGGTTCTTCGTCACCAGCTTCGCGTTCGCCGCCTACCTCGCAGCCACCGGCTGGCGGCGGCTGCGGGCGCGCGCGCGGGGGTTGTCGGGCCGGCTGCCCGACCCGGCTGCGGGGCCGGGGTACGGGCGGACCGGAGCGGCCGCATGAACCCCCAACCGGCCCCGCTGCTGGCGGGCCGGTTGGTCGCCGACGCCACCGGCACCGGCCTGGGCCAGATGTTCGCGCACCCGTTCGTGCGTGAGGCGTTCCTGGCCGGCCTGCCGATCGCCGCCCTCGCCGGGGTGGTGGGGTACTTCATGGTGCTGCGCAGCCAGGTGTTCAGCGGGGACGCGCTGAGCCACGTCGCGTTCACCGGGGCCCTGGCGGCGCTGGCGTTCGGGGTGGACGCCCGGCTCGGCCTGTTCGTCGCCACCATCGGGATCGGGGTCGTGCTGGGGCTGCTGGGCAACCGCGGCCGCGCCGACGACGTCCTTATCGGCACCCTGTTCGCGTGGATTCTCGGCCTCGGTGTGCTGGCGCTGTCGGTCTACACGGCCAGCGCCAGCGCCGCCGCCAACGGTGGCGCCGGAGTCAGCGTCCTGTTCGGGTCCATCTTCGGGCTCAGCGCCGCCCGTGCCACCCTCGCCGCGGCCGTGGCCCTCGCCCTGCTGCTCGTGATGCTGGTGATCGCCCGGCCGCTGCTGTTCGCCAGCCTCGACGAGGCGGTTGCGGCCGCCCGCGGGGTGCCCGTCACTGCCCTCGGCGTCGGCTTCCTCGCCCTTGTCGGTGCCACCGCCGCCGAAGCCACCCAGGCTGTCGGGGCGCTGCTGCTGATCGGCCTGCTCGCAGCGCCGGCCGGAGCGGCACAACGGTTGACCCGCAACCCCTACTCCGGGCTGGCGCTGTCCGCGGGGCTGTCGCTGGCGGCGATGGCGACCGGTCTGACGGCCAGCTACCTGGTGCCCACGCTGCCCGCGAGCTTCAGCATTCTCGCCGTCTCCTCCCTCGGCTACGCGGCCACCTTCCTCCCCACCGGGCGTAGACCACTGCCGGCGGCCGTGCCGACCAGGGCGAGGGCCACGGCGCGCAGCGGGTAGCACACCGGGCCGCCCGGCGGGAGTCTCTATAGCAAGACTCAGCTGGACAGCGGGACTCTGCCGGCGAGGGCGCCGCGCGCGCCCGCCGCCGCACTGCCCCGGGGGGTCGGCGCGGTCCGGCCGCTCCCGGCGGGTGCGGGGCAGGGGTCGGGGCGGGCGGTGTCCAGCCGTTCCGCGAGGTTGAACCGGCTGGTCACCTCGATCGTCTGCGCCCGCGGAACGGTGAGCTGCACCCACCCGGCGGCGTCGGCGAGGCAGAGCGGGACCCCGGTGCCCGTGGCGGGGTCCACGGCGACCAGGTACGGGGACCAGCGCACCTGCAGCAGCACCGTCGCGGGCGCGCTGGTGGCGAGCGTGACGCCCCCCGGTTCGACGGCGGCCACCCGTGCCCCGACGGCCAGCGGCGCCGGGTGGTCGACCCGGTAGAGGGTCCACTGCGGGGTGGACCACACCCGGTGCAGGTAGCTGGGGTCAGACCTCACCAGTTCCGCCTCGCGCACCGCCCCGAAGTCCAGCTTCGCGGTGGGAAGGGCAACCCAGCGCACCGCGAGCTGAGCCAGCCAGGCCTGGTAGCTGTCGGCGGTGAGCGCTCCCGGCCGGTAGAAGATCGAGTTCTGCGCCACGTCCGCCTGCCGGTCCCAGCCGCGGGCCAGCGCGAACGGCGCGAGGTAGGCCGACGCCCAGTGGTTGGCCGTGTCCACCACCTCGACCCGGCCGCCGACGGCGGCGCCGCCGCCGCTGGCGGCCTCGCGCCTCAGCTCGGCGGCCAGCGGCGCGTAGTAGGCGGCCCGGGTCGAGGCGTCAGCGGCCGAGGACAACTGCCCGGCGAGGTCCCCGAGCGGCCAGAATGCGAGCAGGGCGGCGAGGGCGGCGAGCCAGCGGCGCGACCAGGTGGCGGTGGCGATCACGATGGGCGCGGCGCACATCCAGGAGAACCTGGTGATGTTGTTCCCCACCGCTCCGGGATCGACGAGGAAGACCACGGTGGCCAGGGCGGTCAGCCACGCCGTCGTGCGCAGCACCGGCGGGGGGCAGGCGAGCGCGACGGCGGCGCAGCCGAGCAGCGTGATCCAGGCGTTGGTGGGCGAGAAGGGCATGGTCCCGGTGCTCGGGAACAGCCCGGCCATCGCGGCGGCAATGGTGAGCAGGCCGCCGGCCGACACCCACGCGGCGCGCCGCAGCTGCCGGTTCGTCCAGCCCGTGGCCACCAGAGCGATCCCGAGGAACAGGCCCGCCAGCGGGCTGGCCAGGTAGCTCAGCCAGCTCGCCGCGGCCGCGAGCACGGGGTGCCGGCGGCGCAGCAGCAACAAGGCCCAGGCGGCCACGCAGAAGCCGATGACGAAGGTGACCCGCCCGGCGAACAGGTCGGCGAGCTCGGCCACGGCGAACGCGATCGCCCCCGCCCGCGGCCGGGCGGTGCCCTCGAGCAGGTGCGCGGTGGCGACCACGCCGAGGACGGCTGCCAGCGCGCCGGCCGTGCAGACGCCGAGCCAGGCCATCAGGGCCGGTGACAGCAGGCTGTAGGTCGGCAGCGACAACCCGCCGAACCAGCCGGTCCACCAGGACAGGTAGCCGGCCCGCCGCACGACCGCGGCCCGTGCCACCTGCGCCGCCAGGTCGGGGGAGTGGGGGGACCAGGCCAGGTAGACGGCCGACAGTGCCACCGCGGTGGCGGTTGCCGACACGACCGGTGAGCGCAGCCACTCCCGCAGCGGGGGGCCCGCGCCGGGCGGGACCCAGCGGGCGGAGCGGGGGCCGGCAGTGGCCTCGACGCTCACCTGTCGCCGGCCCGCACCGGCCGGAGGTCCCCCGCGCCCGCGTGCCCCCTGCGCAGGTTCAGCTCAGCCACGGCTCCGAGGATAGGGCGGGCGAGGTCACGCGATCGCCAAGCCGGCCGGCCGCCGGGGTCGGCGGGTCGGTCAGGGCGAGCTCCGCCCGACGCCGACCAGCAGCGGGAACGTCGTCGTGACGTCGCCGGGACCGGTACTGCCGGAGCCGGCGGGCGTCCCCGCCGGGCGCAGGCCCGCCAGCACGTCGCGGACCACCTCGCCGACCGCCTCGTCGCCGGCCGCACGGAAGGCCGCCGCCATCGGGGTGGAGGCCAGGTGGCGGGGAACGAAGGTCTCCAGCCGGCCGAGCTGCACCTCGAGGCTCACCCGCTCCACCGTGACGTCGGTGAAGCCGCCCTCCTGGAGTACCCCGCGAAGTTCCTCGGGCGTTCCGAGCGTGCAGGCGGAGGTCAGCGGCACCGCGACCTGGGCGCCCATCACCCGGGTGATCGCCGCGGCGAGCGCGGCGAAGTAGGGGATCCGGTCGATGACCTCCCAACTGCCCACGCTGACCCGGCCGCCGGGCCGCAGCACCCGGGCCATCTGGGCGGCGGCACGCACGCGCTCGGGGACGAACTGGAGCGTGTTGGCGCACAGCGCCACGTCGAAGCTGTGGTCGCGGAACGGCAGCCTGCGGGCGTCCCCCTCGCGGAACTCGGCGTCGATGCCGCCGGCCCGGGCCACGTCGAGCATGAACCGGTTCACGTCGACGCCGACGACGCGGGCCCGCGGGCCCACCGCCCGGCGGGCGGCGCGGGCAGCGGCCCCGGTGCCGCAGCCGATGTCGAGTACTGCTTCCCCGGGCACCGGGCAGGCCCGCTCGACCACCGCCTGCGCCGCCGGGCCGAGGTAGGCGGGGACCAGCACCTGGTCGTAGTGCGCCGCGGTGTCGCGGGCCACCTGCCACTGCAGCGCGCTCATCGCGGCCCTGCCCGACGTCGTCATCGCCTGTCCCCTCCGAAGGCCGATCCGGCCGACGCTACCCGGCCGGGCGGCCGCCGCGCAGCGGCCGCAGGTCCCCGTGACTGCGTGCTGCGGCGGGTTCGGCTGGTGTGGCAGGGTTCTGGTCATGAAGCTGATCACCGCGATCGTGAAGCCCTTCGCCCTGTCGGAGGTGAGGGCCGCCGTCGAAGCCGTGGGCGTGGCCGGCATGACGGTCGGCGAGGTGCAAGGGTTCGGCCGGCAGAAGGGGCACACCGAGGTCTACCGCGGTGCCGAGTACACCATCGACTTCCTGCCCAAGTCGCGGTTGGAGATCGTCGTCGACGACCAGGACGTCGAGGCGGTCGTCGCCGCGATCACGACGGCGGCGCGCAGCGGGAAGATCGGCGACGGCAAGGTGTGGGTGGTGCCGGTGGAGGACGTCGTCCGGGTGCGCACCGGCGAGCGGGGGACCGACGCCCTGTGAGCCTGCGGCTCAGTACCGGAAGGGTCGCGGCGGCGCCTGCATGGGGGCGCGCGGGCACTGGGCGAGGGTGAGGTCGCCGAACCCGAGGGCCTCGTCCGAGAGGGTCTGCACGCTCCAGCCCTGCTGCGAGCCCAGCTGCGTGATGGTGACCCGGTAGATCGTGATCTCGTACTTGGTCGGGGTGCCGTAGGCGATCTGGATGCTTCCGAGCAGCCCCGCCCCACCGGGAGCGGAGGCCGAGGCCCAGGGGCGGTCGTAGCGGTTCCAACGACTCGCCTCGGCCAGCCAGTTCCCCCCCGACGTCACGCCGTGCAGCGACAGCTCGACCAGGATGGCCCGGGCCGCTTCTTCGGGAACGATGGCCGCAGGACGGATCACCTCGGTGACCACGTCCTCGTCGAACGGGTCGTCGAGCTGGTAGTCGTTCGGCATGCGGCCTCCCAGGTCCGTCACCCTCCCGATCACGGCGCCGAGTCGCCCCCCGGTCGACGACTCTATGTAGCTATTGGAGCACATTCTGCGATTCCTCGTGGTGGGGGCCTGGTGCGAAGGCCGGGTGTGGTGCAGAATGACCCGCGGCAGACGCCACCGCAGCGTCACTGCCGGGCAGGATCACCACCGGATGAGGTCGTTGGGGAAGACGCACCTCAGTCCAGGAGGAGGTCCAGATGGCCGGTGCGACGACGCGTGGCGTCCTGTTCGTGCACTCCGCGCCGCGCGCGCTGTGCCCGCACATTGAGTGGGCGGCCGGCGGCGTTCTCGGGGTGCGCCTGGCGCTGGACTGGATTCCCCAGCCCGCCGCGCCGGGCTTGTACCGCACCGAGTTCTCCTGGCAGTTCGAGCAGGGGACCGGTGCCAGGCTCACGTCTGCCCTGCGCGGGTGGGCCCACCTGCGCTACGAGGTGAGCGAGGAACCCAGCTCCGGTGCCGACGGCGCGCGCTGGAGCCACACTCCGGAGCTGGGGATCTTCCACGCCGTCACCGACGTGCACGGCAACGTGGTGGTGCCCGAGGACCGGATCCGGGCGGCGCTGGAGCTGGGCGCGGGCGACCCGGAACGGATGCGCGCCGAGCTCGACCTGGCCCTGGGTCGCGCCTGGGACGAGGAGCTCGAGCCCTTCCGCTATGCCGGCGACGGCGCTCCCGTGAGGTGGCTGCACCGGGTGGGGTGACCCCCCGGGGCAGCGCCGGCCGCGGCCGCCCCCAGAACGTGGCCACCCGGGCGGATCGGTGCCCGCTCGGGTGGCCACACCAGGTTCCCGACCGGTGCGCGCGGGACGGCGACGGGTCCGTCGCCGTCCCGCGGCCGGTGGCTACACCGAGCGGAACGCGACCGCCACGTTGTGCCCGCCGAACCCGAAGGAGTTGTTCAGCGCCGCCACGTCGCCGGCGCGCAGCGGTCGCGGCTCCTTGCGAACGACGTCCAGAGTGACCTCGGCATCGAGGTCGTCGACGTTGATGGTCGGGGGCGCGGTGCGGTGATAGAGGGCCAGCACGGTGAAGATGCCCTCGACCGCACCGGCGGCGCCGAGCAGGTGCCCGGTCATCGACTTCGTCGCCGACACCGCGACGGCGTCCACGGCCGTCCCGAAGGCGGTGTGCAGGGCCTTCACCTCCGCGACGTCCCCCGCCGGGGTGGAGGTCGCGTGCGCGTTCACGTGCACCAGGTCGGCCACGTCGATGCCGCCGAGCTGCAGCGCCCCCAGCACGGCACGCGCCGCGCCGCGCCCTTCCGGATCCGGGGCGGCGATGTGGTAGCCGTCGGAGGTGAGCCCGGCCGAGGCGATCTCGGCGTAGATCCGGGCCCCCCGGGCCCGCGCGTGCTCCTCCGCCTCGAGCACCACCATGCCCGCCCCCTCGCCGAGCACGAAGCCGTCGCGGGAGCTGTCGTAGGGCCGGGATGCGGTCTCCGGGCTGTCGTTGCGCGTGGAGAGCGCCTGCATCGCGGCGAAGCCGGCGATGGGCAGCGGGTGGATGGCGGCCTCGGTCCCGCCGGCCAGCACCACGTCGGCGCGGCCGGAACGGATCATGTCCATCCCCGCAGCGAACGCCTCCGCACCCGAGGCGCAGGCTGACACCGGCGTGTGCACCCCCGCGCCAGCCTTCAGCTCGATGCTGATCTGCGCGGCCGGAGAGTTGCTGATGAGCATCGGGACCGTCAGCGGGAGCACGCGCCGGGGGCCCTTCTCCTTGAGCGTGTCGTAGGCGTCCAGCAACGTCCACACCCCGCCGATTCCGGACGCGCACACCACCCCGAGCCGCTCGTGCTCCACCTCCGGCGCCCCCGCGTCGGCCCACGCCTCGCGGGCGGCGACCACCGCGTACTGGGCGCTGGGGTCGAGCCGCTTCATCTCCACCCGGGTGAGGATCTGGTCGGGGCGCACCGCCAGCTCGCAGGCGAAGGTGACGGGCAGCGTGTGCCTGCTCACCCACTCGTGCGGCAGGGAGGCGGCGCCCGAGCGGCCCGCGAGGGCGGCTTCCCAGCTGCTGGGGACGTCCCCGCCGAGCGGCGTGGTGGCACCGAGGCCGGTGATGACGACACGGCGCTGCGAAGCGGTAACCATGACGATCGTGTGCTCCTCGTGATCAGGGTGCTGCGGAGGTGCCCGTGCGGAGGGCGGGCGGGTGACCCCCGCCCTCCGCACAGGTCCGTTCAGCCCTGCGCGGACTGGATGTACGAGACGGCGTCGCCCACGGTCTTGAGGTTCTTGACGTCGTCGTCCGGGATCCGCACGCCGAACTTCTCCTCCGCGTTGACGACGATCGTCATCATGGACAGCGAGTCGATGTCCAGGTCGTCGGTGAACGACTTGTCCAGCTGGACGGCGTCAGCCGGCAGTCCGGTCTCCTCGTTGACGATCTCGGCGAGACCGCTCAGGATCTCCTGCTCGCTCAGGGCCATTCCGGGGCACTCCTTAGTCCGTGGGTGAGGGTCTGCTGGTGCAGACCTGCTCGTTGAGGTGGTACGTGCTGTCCGCCGCCGTGGGGCGGGGTCTCAGGGCAGTTCCACGACCTGCGCAGCGTAGGCCAGCCCGGCACCGAAGCCGATGATCAGGGCGCGCCCGCCGTGCGCGACCTCGCCGTCAGCGAGCATCCGGTCCATCGCCAGCGGGATCGAAGCGGCGGAGGTGTTGCCGGTCTCGGCGATGTCGCGGGCCACCGGCACGTGCTCCGGCATCCGCAGCTCCTTGACCATCGCATCGATGATCCGCACGTTCGCCTGGTGGGGAATGAAGGCGTCGAGCTCACCGGCGGTGATCCCGGCGGCGTCGAGGGCCTTCTGGGCGACCGGGGACATCTGCCACACCGCCCACCGGAAGACCTTCGGGCCCTCCATCTTCAGGTGCGGCCAGTCGTGCTCGGGGTCGTCGCGGTAGTCGATCCACGAGTGCCGGTTGACGATCGCCTCCCAGTGCTGGCCGTCGGCACCCCACACGGTGGGGCCGATCCCCGGGGTGGCGCTCGGCCCGACGACGACGGCTCCCGCGCCGTCACCGAAGATGAACGCCGTGGAGCGGTCGCGGATGTCGGTGAAGTCCGACAGCTTCTCCACCCCGACGACGAGCACGTGCCGGGCCGACCCGCCACGCACCATGTCCGAGGCGAGCGAGATCCCGTAGCAGAAGCCGGCGCAGGCGGCGGAGACGTCGAAGGCCGCGGCGGGGGAGGAGCCCAACCGGTGGGCGAGCAGGGTCGCGGACGACGGGGTCTGGTAGGGGTGGGTCACCGTGGCGACGATCACGGCGTCGATCTCCGCGGGGCTCAGCCCGGCGCGCTCGATCGCCGACCGGGAGGCGATCTCGGCCATGTCGGTAACCGACTCCTCGGGCGCCGCCCAGCGCCGGCTGACGATGCCGGAACGCTCGCGGATCCACTGGTCGGAGGAGTCGATGTACTCGCAGATCTCGTCGTTCGTCACCACCCGCTCGGGCCGGTAGCTGCCCACCGACATCAGTCGGGCGTGGGCCGCACCGGTCTGGGTGGCCAGCGCCCTGCGTGCCGGTTCCGAGGCCGTACCGGGGTCGGCGCTGTCGGTCATCGAGTGCCTCCTGTCAGGTCTACCTGCATCACCCCGGCCGCATGCGCCGCGATCAGCTCGCGTGCGGCGTCCAGGTCGTCCGGGGTCTTCAGGGCAACCACCTCGACGCCGGGCAGCGCCCGCTTGGCGAGGTTGGTCAGCGTCCCTGCCGGCGGCAGCTCGAGCAGGGCCGTGACCCCGAGCTCGCGCAGGGTGTCCATGCAGCTGTCCCAGCGCACCGGGTTGCGGACCTGCTCCACGAGGCGACCGAGGGCGTCGGCGCCGTCGCGGACGACCCGCCCGTCGGCGTTCGACAGCAACGGCGGGGTCGGCGCTGCCGGGGTGAGCCCGCGGGCCAGGGCGGCGAGCACGTCCACCGCCGGACCCATGTGGTGGGTGTGGAAGGCACCGGCGACCTTCAGCGGGATGATCCGCGCCCGGGCGGGCGGGTCGGCCGCCAGCTGCCCGAGCTGCTCCACCGTTCCGGCCGCAACCACCTGCCCGGCGCCGTTGAGGTTGGCCGGGGTCAGGCCGTGGCGGCGCAGCGCCTGCGCGACCTCGTCGGCGTCGCCGCCCAGCACGGCGCTCATCCCGGTGGGGGTGACCGCGCTGGCGGCAGCCATCGCCCGGCCGCGCTCGCGGACCAGGACCATGGCCTGCTCCGCGGACAGCACCCCGGCGATCACCGCCGCGGTGAGCTCACCGACAGAGTGCCCGGCGGTGACGTCCGCCACCGGGCGGGGCTCCCCCGTGCCCCCGGAGGCGAGCGTCGCGAACCCGGCGAGCCCGGCGGCGACGATCAGTGGCTGTGCCACCGCGGTGTCGCGGATGGTCTCGGCGCCGGAGGTGGTGCCGTGGGCGAGCAGGTCCAGCCCGGTAACGGCGGACAACCAGCCCAGCTGGTCGGCGACTGCGGGCAGCTCGAGCCACGGCTGCAGGAACCCCGGGGTTTGGGAGCCCTGACCGGGGCAGACGACGGCAAGCACGGGATAAGGGTCCCCTCTGTCCGGGCCGGGCACGTGCGGAGCCGACGACGAAGCTGCGGCCCGGTTGTTGGAGGGATCCTACAAACGCCCGATCGGAGTCAGCGTAGCGCGGGGGGTTCGGAGAGCCGACCTGCGCAGATGGCGACCTGGAGGACGAACCCCTCGCGGGCGGACGTCGGGTCCCAACCCGTGACGTCCGCCACACGCCGCAGCCGGTAGCGAACCGTGTTGGGATGCACGAACAGGGCGCGGGCGGTGCCCTCGACGGAACGGCCCGACTCCAGGTACGTGGCCGCCGTGTCCAGCAGGGTCGGGTCGGCGTCGGCCAGCGGCCGGTAGGCGCGATCGACCAGCGCCCGCCGCGCCGTCGCGTCGCCGCTGAGCAGCCGCTCGGGCAGCAGCTCGTCGGCGGCGACCGGGCGGGGCGCCCCCGGCCAGGCGCGGGCCGCCACCAGCCCGGCGAGCGCGGCCCGGGCCGAGCGGCCGGCGGCGGTCAGCTCCGGCATCTCCGGCCCGGTCACCACGGGGCCGGGGCCGAAGTGGGCCGCCAGCTGCGCGGCCACGGCCAGCGGCGCCTCGGCCTTGCCGAGCACCACCACGATCCGGTCACCCTGGACGCCGACCAGCGCGTCGGCACCGAGCCGGCGGGCGGCGCGGCGCAGGCGGTCCACCACCTCCTCGACCTGCCCGGCGGGGGTCGTGCCGGCAACCACGACGACGCGGTCGGAGCCCACCCAACCCAGCGCCGCGGCCCGCGAGCGGAGCGCGTCGTCGGCCTCGCCGCGAACCAGTGCGTCGACGACCAGCGCCTCCAACCGGGCGTCCCAGGCTCCGCGGGCCTCGGCGGCGCGGGCATACACCTCGGCGGCGGCGAAGGCCACCTCCCGCGAGTAGCGCAGCACCGACTCGCGCAGTTGCTGCTCCGCCCCGGGCAGCGCGAGCTCGTTCACCTGGTCCTCGACGACGTCGACAACGGTGCGCAGCAGTTCGAGGGTCTGCTGCAGCGAGATGGATCGGGTGAGCTCGCGCGGGGCGGTGCCGAAGACGTCGACGGTGATCTGCAGGCCGCCGTCGGGTTCGCCGTACCAGGCGATGAACGCCGCGATGCCCGCCTGGGCGACCAGGCCCACCCATGAGCGGTCCTCCGGGGCCATCGCGCGGTACCAGGGCAGCCGGTCGTCCATCCGCTGCAACGCGGCGGTGGACAGCGCGCCCGTGCTGCGGCGTAGCCGCAGCAGCGTCGCCTCACCCGATCGGGCGTTCACCCGTGCAGGGTAGCCGCGCGCCGGGCCGGGAGCCCCGGTGCTTGGTGGAAGGCGACAAGGGGCCACTGCGGGTGCGCGATGCCCGGCTGCCGGGGTCATCCCGATGGCGGATCAGGCGGCGCCGGCCCGGTGCCGATACAGAGCACCGAACGGCGCAGGGGGGAGGGGGTCCATGGCCGAACGACGGTGGCGCGCGCGCCCGGGGTGGGCCTTCGCCATCGGCGCGGCCGCTGTCACCGGGCCGGTGCTGGTGGGCATCCTCGCCGGCGCGGTGGCGCGCGAGTCGCCGGTCCTCGCGGGAGCCTCGCCGACCGCCCGGGTCCTCGCCGGCTGCGTGTCCGCGGTGGTCGCGGGGGGTGCGGCCGGGCTCCTGCTGCGACGACTGATGCCACTGGCCGCGCTGCTGCGGGTGACGCTGGTGTTCCCCGACCGGGCACCGTCGCGGTTCAAGGTGGCCCGCCTGTCAGGATCCTCCCGCGCGCTGACCCGGGAGGTCGCGGCCCGGCCGGAGGGGTTCCGCGACGCCGAGCACGCCCTCGCCCTGGTGGCGGCCCTGCAGGCGCACGACCGGCACACCCGGGGGCACAGCGAGCGGGTGCTGGTGCTCACCGGGATGCTGGCCGAGCAGCTCCGGCTCGACCCGGACGACCGCGACCGGCTGCGCTGGGGGGCGCTGCTGCACGACATCGGCAAGCTGTGGGTCAGGGCGGAGATCCTCAACAAGCCGGCGGAGCTCGACGCGGGGGAGTGGACCGCGATGCGCCGGCACCCCGAGCTCGGAGCGCAGGTGTGCGCACCGTTGCTGGGGTGGCTGGGGCCCTGGGGCAGGGCCGTGGCCGAGCACCACGAGAAGTACGACGGCAGCGGATACCCGCGCGGGCTGTCCGGGACGCAGATCTCGCTGGCGGGGCGCATCGTCGCGGTCGTGGACGCCTTCGAGGTGATGACCGCGTCGCGGTCCTACAAGAAGCCGATGGCCACCCGGCTGGCCCGCGAGGAACTCGCCCGCTGCGCGGGGTCCCACTTCGACCCGGCGATCGTGCGGGCCTTCCTGTCGATCTCGGTGCCCCGGCTGCTGTGGAACCTCGGGCCGCTGTCGTTCCTCGTCCACCTGCCCTTCCTCGGGCAGTTGCAGCAGGCGGGAGCCCAGCTGGCGGGAGTGCCTGCCACGCTCGCCCCCGGGGTGGCCGCGGGGGTGACCGGGGCGGCGCTGGTGGTGGGCCTGCCCGCGACGAGCACGCCGCACCTGTCCCCGGCCAGCGGCCGTCCCGCCTCGGTGACGTCGACCCGGCTGCCGGGCAGCGCCGGCGCAACGGCCGGGCGGCCAGCCGGCGGCGGAAGGGCCCCGGCGGTCTCCCCGACCGGCACCCGTGCCCCGGGCACCGCCCCGACGGGCCAGCCGGCGCCCGGTGCCGCCACGCCCGACGCCGGCCCCACCCCGACCACCGTGGCCGGGACGCCTGCCAAGCCGGCGAAGGCGGTCAAGCCGGCGAAGGCGGTCAAGCCGGCGAAGGCGGTCAAGCCGGCGAAGGCGGTCAAGCCGGCGAAGGCGGTCAAGCCGGCGAAGGCGGTCAAGCCCGCGAAGGCGGTCAAGCCGGCGAAGGCGGTCAAGCCGGCGAAGGCGGTCAAGCCGGCGAAGGCGGTCAAGCCCGCGAAGGCGGTCAAGCCCGCGAAGGCGGTCAAGCCCGCGAAGGCGGTCAAGCCCGCTGCCGTGGTGAACGTCGCCGGCAAGGGCCCGCGGACCCCGGGGGGCGCCGGCACCCGCGTCTGAGCGCGCGGCCCGGTTCAGTGGTGCTTCTTCTTGCCTCCCTGGCTCGTCTCGCGCCCGAGCAGCTCCACGGCGTGGTCGGGGATCTGGTGGAACAGCTCCCGCGGCGGGCGCTCGTAGTCCTGCGCCGGGGGGCGGGGCTGCAGCGTGATCTGCGGCACGGGGACCTGCTCGTAGGGCAGCACCGAAAGCAGGT
Organism: uncultured Actinomycetota bacterium; assembly: GCA_963784535.1. Classification (GTDB taxonomy): domain Bacteria; phylum Actinomycetota; class Actinomycetes; order Actinomycetales; family Kineosporiaceae; genus CAWARR01. The sequence goes on from CAWARR010000006.1 coordinate 44,112, forward strand.
GGGCGATCATGTTCAGCCGGGCGTGCCGCTTGATCTCCGCCTCGACCACGTACCAGGGCGCCTCGGGGATGTCGGTGTGCACGAACATCTCGTCCTTCGCCCGGGAGAAATCCGCCCACTTCTCCCGGGTGAGCAGATCGTTGGGGGAGAACTTCCACTGTCGCAACGGGTCCTGCAGGCGTGAGCGGAAGCGCCGCTCCTGCTCTTCGTCGCTGACGGAGAACCAGTACTTGCGCAACAGGATGCCGTCCTCCACCAGCATCCGCTCGAACACCGGGCACTGGTGCAGGAAGCGCCGGTACTCATCGGGGGAGCAGTACCCCATCACCCGCTCGACCCCGGCCCGGTTGTACCAGGATCGGTCGAACAGCACGATCTCGCCGGCCGCGGGCAGGTGCTGGATGTAGCGCTGGAAGTACCACTGGGTGCGCTCGCGCTCCGTCGGCACCGGCAGCGCGACGATCCGGGCGACGCGGGGGTTGAGGAACTCGGTGACCCGCTTGATCGTGCTGCCCTTGCCCGCCGCGTCGCGGCCTTCGAAGATGATCACCACCCGCTGCCCGGTGGTCTTCACCCACTCCTGGACGGCCACCAGCTCGCCCTGCAGCCGGCGCAGCTCCTTCTCGTAGGCCGGAGTGGACAAGCGGGATGGTGCGGGACGGGCCGGGACATCGCCGGCCGCTGCCGTGTCCGTCCGGGGGTGCGTAGTGTCTTGCCTCGGCGTCATGGCTCAACTCCATAGCGTTAGCCCATCTGGTTCAAGGATCGTGGCGTTCGAGTCTGCACCGTTGGCCGGTCTGGGTGATATGCCCGGCGCGAATCTCGCCTCCGGGGAGGCTGGGGACTAGGGTCGAGGCAGGTCAGGGCACGGACCGGGGAGAGGTGAGCCCAGAGCAGGGGTGGCTCCGCGAGTCGGTCCGGAAGGGATGACATGGGATCGCTCGACAGGTTGTTGCGCCGCGTGGCGCCCGGTGGGGGAGCGCAGACGCGCATGGCGGGAGAGGAGGATCCCGTCGACGCGGACGATGAGTCGAACGGGGAGGAGGCCCGGTTGTGGGCAGTTCTCCGCGAGGATCCGAACGACGCTCTGGCCTTCGCCAGGCTGGCGGAGCTCGTCCGTCGGCACGCCGGGGAGGGTCATCCGGCGGGCGACCGGCAGCGCGCGGCGGACGACGCCGTCTGGGCTCTCGCCGAGGAGCTGGCGCACTCCGGGCGTGCCTGGTACCCGCTGATCGAGCTCGCCCGGCTGTCGGTCCACGACGACCGCGAGGCCGCCCTGCGCCGGCTGGCCACCGCCACCGACCGTGACCCGACCGGGCGCGCGCTGGCCACCGGGCTGCAGATGCTGCGTGATGCGGGCCTGCCGGACGAGGCACTCGGCCTCGGGGTCGGGCACTGGCGCCCGCGCGAGCACGACGTCGAAGCCGGAAAGCAGCTGGTCGAGGCAGCCGTCGAGGCCGGCCGCAAGGCCGATGCCCGGCGTCACCTCGACGCGCTGCTGCTGCACCCCGACGTGGGGCGCGTGCAGCAGCTGCGGGTGGAGCTCGAGCGCCGGATCACCGAGGCGGAGCAGCTGCGCAGCGGCGGCATCCCCGTGGTGGACATCCGGGAGCACCCGGAGCCGCCGAAGGGCTCCTCGGGGCTCAGCCTGCGCCGGGTGTTCCGCCGGCACTGAGCCTGCGCCAGCCCGCTGGGACCGCGGGCCCGGAGGCACCGCGGGCCCGGCTCAGGCGTCCCCGCCCGCAGCTCCGGTGGTGCCGGCGCTGACGTCGAGCAGGCGGTAGCGCTGGATCGCCTGGGCCGGCAGGTCGGCGTCGAGCTGCCCGCGCAGCGCGAGCTGTTGCAGCATCCGGGTGGCGATCGAGGGCCCGTCGACGGTGAAGTAGCGCCGGGCCGCCGCGCGGGTGTCGGAGAATCCGAACCCGTCCGTCCCCAGCGACGCGAAGTCCTGCGGCACCCACTGCCGGATCTGGTCGGGTACCGCCCGCATGTAGTCGCTCACCGCCACCACCGGGCCGCGGGCGCCGGCCAGCCGCCGGGTCACGTACGGCACCGGCGCGCTCTCCCCGGGGCGCAGGAACGCCGCCTCGTCGCAGCGCAGCCCGTCCCGGCGCAGCTGCGACCAGCTCGTCACGCTCCATACGTCCGCGGCCACGCCCCAGTCCTCGCGCAGCAGCTGCTGGGCCTCCAGCGCCCACGGCACGGCCACCCCCGAGGCGAGGATCTGCCCGTACTGCAGGCCGGGGGCGGCGGGCATCCCGTGCGGGGCGAGCATGTACATGCCGCGCAGGATGCCCTCGACGTCGACGTTCTCCGGCTCGGCCGGCTGCGGGAACGGCTCGTTGTAGACCGTCAGGTAGTAGAAGACGTCCTCGGCGGACTCCCCGTACATCCGGCGCAGGCCGTCGGCGACGATGTGCCCGATCTCGTAGCCGTAGGCCGGGTCGTAGCTGATCACCGCGGGGTTGGTCGACGCCAGCAGCGGCGACTGCCCGTCGTCGTGCTGCAGCCCCTCCCCGGTGAGGGTGGTGCGGCCCGCGGTGGCGCCGACGAGGAACCCGCGGGACATCTGGTCGGCCGCGGCCCACAGCCCGTCGCCGGTGCGCTGGAAGCCGAACATCGAGTAGAAGATGTAGATCGGCACCATCGTCTCGCCGTGGGTGGCGTACGAGGTGCCGGCCGCGGTGAAGGCAGCCGTGGCGCCGGCCTCGTTGATCCCCACGTGCAGGATCTGCCCGCTGGTCGACTCCGTGTAGGCGAGCATGAGCTCGCGGTCCACCGAGGTGTACGTCTGCCCGTGCGGGTTGTAGATCTTCGCGGTGGGGAAGAAGGAGTCCATCCCGAAGGTGCGGGCCTCGTCCGGGATGATCGGCACCACCCGCGGGCCGAACTCCTTGTCCCGCATGAGGTCCTTCAGCAGCCGGACGAAGGCCATCGTGGTGGCGATCGCCTGCTTGCCCGACCCGCGCCGGGCCACCTCGTAGGCGGGGCTCTCCGGCAGCTTCAGCGGTGCGGCGGCGATCCGGCGCTGCGGGATCGGCCCACCGAGCCGGCGCCGCCGGTCGAGCATGTACCGCAGCGCCTCATCGGTGTGGGCCGGCTGGTAGTACGGCGGCAGGTACGGGTCGGCCTGCAGTTGCGCGTCGCTGATCGGGATGCGCAGCCGGTCGCGCAGCAGCTTGAGGTCCTCCAGCGCCAGCTTCTTCATCTGGTGGGTGGCGTTGCGGCCGGCGAAGTGCGGGCCGAGCGCCTAGCCCTTGACCGTCTTGGCCAGCACCACGGTGGGCTGGCCGGTGTGCTCGGTGGCGGCCTTGTAGGCGGCGTACATCTTGCGGTAGTCGTGCCCACCGCGGCTGCAGGTTCCAGATGTCGTCGTCGGACAGTTCCTCGACCATCTTCCGCGTGCGTGGGTCACGGCCGAAGAAGTTCTCCCGGATGAACGCGCCGTCCTCGGCCCGGTAGGTCTGGTAGTCGCCGTCGGGGGTGGCGTTCATGAGGTTCACCAGCGCGCCGTCCCGGTCCGCGGCGAGCAGCGGATCCCACTCCCGGCCCCAGATCACCTTGATGACGTTCCAGCCGGCGCCCCGGAAGGTCGACTCCAGCTCCTGGATGATCTTGCCGTTCCCGCGCACCGGACCGTCCAGCCGCTGCAGGTTGCAGTTCACCACGAAGGTGAGGTTGTCCAGCTCCTCGAAGGCGGCCAGTTGCAGCGCGCCGCGGGCCTCCGGCTCGTCCATCTCGCCGTCGCCGAGGAACGCCCAGACCTGCTGGTGGGAGGTGTCCTTGATCCCACGGGCGTGCAGGTACTTGTTGAACTGGGCCTGGTAGATGGCGTTGAGCGGACCGAGCCCCATCGAGACGGTGGGGAACTCCCAGAAGTCGGGCATCAGGCGCGGGTGCGGGTAGGACGGCAGCCCACCGCTGGGATGGGACTTCTCCTGCCGGAACCCGTCGAGCTGGTCGGTCGCTCAGCCTGCCCTCGAGGAAGGCCCGCGCGTACATCCCGGGGGAGGCGTGGCCCTGGAAGAAGACCTGGTCACCGCCGCCCGGGGTGGTCCTTGCCGCGGAAGAAGTGGTTGAACCCGACCTCGTACAGGGTCGAACTGGAGGCGTAGGAGGAGATGTGCCCGCCGACGGCGATGCCCGGCCGCTGCGCGCGGTGCACCATGATCGCGGCGTTCCAGCGGATCCAGGCGCCGGTAGCGCCCGCTCGGCCTCCTCGTCGCCGGGGAACCACGGCTCGGCCTCGGGCGGGATGGTGTTGATGTAGTCGGTGGAGGCGAGGCTGGGCACCCCGACGCTCCCGCTCCCGGGCCCGCTGCAGCAGGGCCAGCATGAGGTACCGGGCCCGCTGGCGGCCCCGGTCGTCGACCGCCGCGTCGAGGGACGTCCAGCCATTCGGCGGTCTCCTCGGGGTCGATGTCAGGGAGCTGGCTGGGCAAGCCGTTGAGGATGGGTCCGGCTTCGTCTCGAGCGCCCACGGCGTCGTCCCTTCGTGTGCTCGTTCTGCACCGCGGCCCCGATCGGAGGCCGACGGCCCTGCTGAGTCGTGTGACCTCCATCCTTGCCCGGAACGGCTCGGTCGTCATATCTACCGGTCGGTAGCCGGCCGGGTGTTCCCCGGCCCGGTGCAGCGCGACCTGCCCGGATCAGCGGTTGCGCGCAGGGCCGGTGGTGCAGTGCACTAGCGTGACGACTCGACGCGGGACCCCCACCCGCGCGGATGGATGGCGAGGAGGAGACCGAGGTGGGCGCGACCGCGGGGTCCGCGGCAGAGCAGTCGATAGCCGGCCGGCTGGGCCTGCGACCGGGACAAGTCGTCCAGGAGTTCGGGTACGACGACGATGTCGATGACGAGCTGCGTCGCTCCGTAGAGGAGCTGACGGGCAACGAGATCGTCGACGATGAGGTCCAGGAGGTCGTCGATCTGGCGATCTACTGGTGGCGCGACGGGGACGGCGATCTCGTCGACGCCTTGATGGATGCCTTGACCAACCTCGCCGACGGCGGGGTGATCTGGCTGCTCTCGCCCAAGTCGGGGCGGGACGGGCATGTCGAACCCTCGGAGATCGAGGACGCCGCGCCGACGGCGGGGTTGCACGCGACCTCGACGATCAGCGCGACCAAGGACTGGAGCGGGACCAGGCTGGCGGCCCCGCGTACCCGCCGCTAGCGGGGGGTAGGCGGTACCTGCAGCCGGTGCCGCCGCGCCGGGGTTGCGGCGGCCTGCGGCCGACGGCGGGCCTGCCGGGAACGACCGGCAGGTCAGCCGCGCCGCCGCAGGGCGCCGCCGAGGCGGCTGAGCATCCTGCCCGTCTGCGCGAGCGCCTGCGCTGCCGCGTGCAGTGCCGAGCCCCCGGGCAGCCCGGGAACCGCGTCGAGGGCAGAGGTCAGCCGCAACAGCCCGCCCAGGTCGTACAGCCGCAGGCTTCGGGTCGCCACCAGCTGTGCGCCGAGGCGGCGGCCGGCCGCCGCGTCGAGGACGTCGTGCGCCCGCCCCTCGACCGCCGGCCAGCCGAGGTCGCGGGCCAGTGTGCCGGGGGGCAAGGCCATGGTGGACCAGGCGCCGCCGGCCGCACCGGTGACCCAGCAGCCGATCGGCGTGACCACGGCGACGGTGGCCCGCAGCCCGCGCCGGGCAGCGAGCGCCCCGGCGAGGTCGACCAGGGCGGCCACCCCGGCGTCGAGCAGTCCCGGCGGGACGTCGTCGGGGGAGGTGATGTCGAGCGCGTGCACCGCCAGCTCGAAGGCGCTCCCGAGCACCACGGCACCGACCGGGAGCGGGCCCACCCCCGAGTCCGTCCAGGCCCGCCCGATGCTGCGCGCGTCCGGGGCGGCGAAGAATTCCAGCGCCCGGTCGCGCGCGGCCTCGAGCGCGGCGACGATCTCCGCCGCCGAGGCATCGTGGTGGGCCGCGACGACGTGGGCGTTGCGGGCGTCGACGTCGTCCACCTCGTGCACGCGGTCGTGCCGGGCGTCGTCGAAGAGGGTGGCGAAGGTGCGGTGCTCCTCCCAGGACCCGAGGTGGACCAGCACGTCCCGCACGGTCCAGCCGTCCAGCCGGGAGGGCGCATCGAGCGGCAACCGGGCGGCCAGCTGCGCGCCGGCGGTCCAGGCGACCGACACCAGTTCGGCGACCTGGGCGGGGTCGCCGCCCGCGAGGCCGCGTTCGTCCGCTTCGGGGGCCAGCGGCGGCCGGGTGCCGGACACCCCTGCATCCTGCCGTGGCCGCCGCCCTCGCCGCGAGGCCGCCCCCCTGTGACGCGCCCGGCGTGTCGGGGCCGCCGGCCACGCGGGGCGGCTTCGACGTGCGCTGCGTGCCAGGGAGGTGACAGGGTGGCGCTGTCAGCCAGTCCCGGTCCGAGAGGAACCCCCATGAGTGTGGACGTCGGCCACAGCGCCCCTGACTTCGAGCTGAAGGATCAGCACGGGCAGGTGGTGCGGCTGTCCGACTTCCGCGGGAGCTCCCACGTCGCCCTGGTCTTCTTCCCGTTCGCGTTCTCGGGCATCTGCACCGGGGAGTTGTGCGAGATCCGGGACAACCTCGAGGCGTTCACCTCCGGCGGGGTGCAGGTCGTCGCGGTCTCCTGCGACCCGATGTTCACCCAGCGGGCCTGGGCCGAGGAAGAGAAGTACGACTTCCCGCTGCTGTCCGACTTCTGGCCGCACGGGGCGGTGGCCCAGGCGTACGGGGTGTTCAACGAGACCTCGGGGCGCGCCGAGCGCGGTACCTTCCTCATCGACAGCACGGGGATCCTCCGCTGGAGCGTCGTCAACCCGGCCGGCGAGGCACGTCCGCTCGCCGCCTACCGGGAGGCGATCGCGGCCCTGTGAGGTCGCCGTCGGGCCTGTAGCTCAGCTGGTAGAGCGCCGCGCTTACACCGCGGGTGTCGTCGGTTCAAGTCCGGCCGGGCCCACCGAGTCACGCGCCGGCGGGCCGCGGCCGGGACGACCCGGGTCAGGGTGCGGGGGTCCGCGGCGGGCGGGCTTCGGGCACCCGGTCCAGGGCGAGCCCGAAGTGCTCGCGGTAGGCGGCCAGGACCTGGTCATCGGTGCCCAGCCGCCGCTCCTCGCGGGCGCCGTCGCGGGTGAGAACGAGCGTCCGCCCGCTGATCGAGACCCTGCCCTGCGCGCTCAGGCGCGAGCAGATCACGCTGCGGGTGAAGTGCGACAGCGGTGAGGTCTGCTGCCACCAGCAGGTCGGGACGAAGTCGGCCAGGGCCCGCTCACGCTGCTCGAACCGGTAGCTGACTCTCCCGTCCAGCACGACGTCCAGGTCGCCGTCCGGCGCGTCCACCAGCCGGAACCGGCCGGCGGGGTCGGCCTGCTCCTGCCGGCTGCGCAGCAGCAACGGGTACACGCTGTGGGCGCCGAAGCCCACGTCCGACAGCCACGGGCCACTCCCGTCGCCGAGCCGCACCAGCAGTGCGAGGTGGTCGAACGGGGGGCCGAGCCCGGCGGGGCCGTGCACCCGCGCCGCGACCCGCACGACCCGGGCGCCGAGTGCCTCGAGCAGCAGCGCGAACGCCCCGTTGAGCTCGTAGCAGAACCCTCCCCGTCGCCGCGCCACGATCTTGTCCACGAGCTCGTCCGGGTCGAGCGAGATGGGCTCGGACAGGTGGATGGCGAGATTCTCGAAGGGCACCGCGAGTTGGTGGGCCCGGTGCAGCGTGCCCAGGGCGCTCGCGTCGAGCTGCCCCGGCCGGGGCACGCCGATCCGCTCGAGGTAGGCCGCCACGGTGGCCTCGTCCACGGTGGCCTCCTCGAAGGTCGGGCTGGGCAGGGCGGGGACCTCGCCAGTGTGCAGCGCCCGGACGGCTCCGCAAGCCGGCCTCCGGTGGTCGCCGCGGGCCGGACCGCGGCGGCCGGCCGCCCCCCCCGACGAGCCGTGCCGGACCCCGACGAGCCGTGCCGGGTCACCGGTTCTGCCGAGCGAGGACCCCTCCGGACGGAGGAGAGTGGACCCTGGTGACGCATTGCGTACGCCAACTCACGGTCGATCGCCTGCGATGAACAGGGCGTGGCGGATATGGTGCGGAGCGTGACAGAGGTCAAGATCCCCGTAATCGCCGACGTGATCGGCGTGCTCGAGCAGATGTACGACCCGGCCTGGGCCCGAGCCTGGGACGCCGTGGGCCTGGTCTGCGGCGAACCGCAGGCTCCCGTCCGGCGGGTGATGCTGGCCGTCGACCCGGTGGCCTCCGTCGTCGAGGACGCGCTCGCCTGGCATGCCGACCTGCTCGTAACCCATCACCCGCTGCTGCTGCGGCCGGTGCACGGGGTGGCCGCGGACACCGCCAAGGGCCGGCTCGTCCACCAACTGATCCGCGGCGGGTGCGGCCTGTACACGGCGCACACGAACGCCGACGTCGCCTCGCCGGGGGTGTCCGACGCGCTGGCCCGCATCCTCGGGCTCACCGACCTCGAGCCGGTCGCGGCCGACCCGGTGGATCCGGTGGACAAGATCGTCACGTACGCCCCGGAGGAGTACGCCGACAAGGTCATCGACGCGATCGTCTCGGCCGGAGCCGGCGAGATCGGCGAGTACGCCCGGGTGGCGTGGACCTCCGTCGGCACCGGCACGTTCATCCCCGGCGTCGCGGCCGGTCAGCTGCGGGGCAGCACCGCGATCCGCGAGGACGTGCCCGAGCGCCGGGTGGAGATGATCCTCCCGCGGCAGCGCCGGGCCTCCGTGGTGGCCGCGCTGCGCGCCGCGCACCCCTCCGAGGAGGTCGCCTTCGACGTCTTCGAGATGGCGGCCTGGTCGGGGCCGCGCGGGATCGGCCGGGTCGGGCGGCTCGCCGCGCCCATGCCGCTGCGCGAGTTCGCCATGCTGGTCGCGGAGGCTCTGCCCGCCTCGCACCAGGGAGTGCGGATCGCGGGCGACCCTACCGCCGAGGTCCAGCGGGTCGCCGTGTGCGGCGGCGCCGGCGACTCGCTGTTCGACGCCGTGCGGGCCAGTGACGCCGACGTCTTCGTCACCGCCGACCTACGCCACCACCCGGTCAGCGAGGCCCGCGAGGAGGCCGGCGACGGCCCGCCGTACCTGGTCGACGTGGCGCACTGGTCGAGCGAGTGGCCGTGGCTGGCCGGCGTCGCCAACCGGCTCGAGGGCGCGCTGGAGGCGCGCGGCAGCCGGGTCGAGATGCAGGTCTCCACCCGGTGCACCGACCCCTGGAGCTTCCGGGTGCCGAGCGCCGGCGGTGTCGTCCGCTGACCGCCCGCCCCGTGCCGCCGCGCTGCGCGTAGGGTTTCGCCCGGGATGCCGGTCACGGTGTCCCGACGACTGCGTGGAGGTGCGTGACGGTGGTGACTGCGGCGCCCCAGGACCAGTGGCGGCTGCTCGATGTGCAGGCCCACGACACCCGGCTCGCCCAGCTCGCCCACCGTCGGGCGACCCTGCCCGAGCTCGAGCGGGTGCGCGAGATCGAGGAGCGGGTGGCCGGGCACGCGGACACCCTGGTCGCGGCCCGCACCGTGGTGTCGGACGTCTCGCGCGAGCTGTCGAAGGCCGAGGCCGACGTGGAGCTGGTCCGCCAGCGCGCCGGGCGCAACCAGGCGCGGCTCGACGCCGGGCAGGCGGGGGCCAAGGACCTGCAGGCGATGCAGCACGAGCTGGACTCGCTGGCACAGCGGCAGTCGGTGCTCGAGGACGTCGAGCTCGAGGTGATGGAGCGGCTCGAGACGGCCCAGGCCCGCGTCGCCGGGCTGTCCGCCGAGCACGAGTCGCTGCAGGCCGCGCTGGCCGCCGCCGTGGCCACCCGCGACGGCCTGCTCGCCGGGGTGGACGACGACGTGGCACGGGAGACCAACGCCCGGGCCGACTCCGCCGCCGGGGTCCCCGCAGACCTGCTCGCGCTGTACGAGAAGGTGCGCCGGCAGGCAGGGGGGGTCGGCGCGGCGCGGCTGTACCAGCGCCGCTGCGAGGGGTGCCGGCTGGAGCTGAACACCACCGACATCGGCCGCATCCGGGCCGCTGCGGAGGATGCCGTGGTGCGCTGCGAGGAGTGCGGGCGCATCCTCGTGCGCACCCTCGAGTCGGGGTTGTGAGCGCCGCGGAGATGGCCGGGCGCGGGGCCGGCGGCACCGGTACGGCGCCGTCCACGGCGCGTGGGTCGGTGCGCGCACCCCGCTCCGGACCCGCCGGCGAGGCGACCACCCTGCTCGTGATCCGGCACGGCCGGACGGCGCTGACCGAGGCGGGGCGGTTCAGCGGGCGTGACGGTGCCGATCCGCAGCTGTCCGCCGCCGGTGAGCAGGACGCCGCCCGGGTGGCCGCGGCGGTGGCCCGGTTCGGCTCCGCCGGCGCGCTGCTGCCCGACGTGGCCGCCCCGACCGTGGTGGTGGCCTCACCGATGCGGCGCACCCGGGAGACCGCCGAGGCTGTCGCGTCCGCCCTGCCCGGTGACGTCACCGTCAGGATCGACGAGGAGTGGATCGAGGCCGGGTTCGGCGAGTGGGAGGGCCTCACCTACGCCGAGCTGAGCGAGCGGTACCCGCAGCAGCTGACGCAGTGGCAGGGGTCCACGAGCTACCCGCCGCCCGGCGGCGGGGAATCGCTCGACACCGTCGGCCAGCGGGTCCGGCGGGCCCGCGCGCGGGCCGTCGAGGCGAACCCCGGCCGGACGGTGGTCGTGGTCACGCATGCCACCCCGGTGCGGGTGGTGCTGCAGGAGGCGCTGCAGGCCGGCCCGTCCGCGCTGTGGCGGATGCGGGTCAGCGCCGGCGGGCTGAGCGTCGTCCGCCACTGGGAGGACGGCTCGGCCGAGGTCGCCACCGCGAACGCCACCGCGCACCTGCTGGCGGGCCCGGCCCACGGCTGAGCCCGCCGGCGTGGCGCGCGGTGCCGGCCCGGGTCCTCAGTTCGCGAAGGCGGCCTCGAGGATGTCCAGGCCCTCGACGAGCAGGTGCTCCGGCATCACCAGCGGGGGCAGGAAGCGCAGCACGTTGCCGAAGGTGCCGCAGGTCAGGGTGACCAGCCCGGCCTGGTGACAGGCCGCGGAGACCCGGCCGGTGAGCGCGGCGTCGGGGGTGGTGGTCCCCGGCTCCACCACCTCGACGGCCAGCATGGCGCCGCGCCCGCGGACGTCGCCGAGCTGCGGATGGCGGGCGGCAAGCGCCTGCAGCCGCGGCAGCATCACCGCCTCGATCCGGCGCGCGGCGGCGGGCAGGTCGAGCTGCTCCATGGTGGCGATCGCCCCGAGCGCCGCGGCGCAGGCGATCGGGTTCCCGCCGTAGGTGCCGCCGAGGCCGCCGGAGTGCACCGCGTCCATCACCTCGGCGCGCCCGGTGACGGCGGCGAGCGGCAGCCCGCCGGCGATCCCCTTCGCCGTGGTGATCAGGTCGGGGACGACCCCCTCGTGCTCGCAGGCGAACATCGCCCCGGTGCGGGCGAAGCCGGTCTGGATCTCGTCGGCGACGAACAGCACCCCGTGGGCGCTGCACCAGGCGGCCAGCGCGGGGAGGAACCCCGGCGCCGGGACGACGAACCCGCCCTCGCCCTGGATCGGCTCGATCACCACCGCAGCCGTTCGATCGGCGCCGACCTGCTTCTCGATCATCGCGATGGCGCGATCGGCGGCCTGCGCCCCGGACAGGGGGGCCGGCTCGCGGAAGGGGTAGGACATCGGGGCCCGGTAGACCTCCCCGGCGAAGGGACCGAACCCGTCCTTGTACGGCATGTTCTTCGCGGTCATCGCCATCGTGAGGTTGGTCCGGCCGTGATATGCGTGGTCGAAGACCACCACGGCGTCGCGGCCGGTGGCGCGGCGGGCGATCTTCACCGCGTTCTCCACCGCCTCGGCACCGGAGTTGAACAGCGCGGAGCGCTTGGCGTGGTCACCGGGGGTGAGTCGGTTGAGCGCCTCGCAGACCTCCACGTACCCCTCGTAGGGCGTCACCATGAAGCAGGTGTGGGTGAACTCGGTGATCTGGGCCTGCACCCGGGCGACCACCTCGGGGGCGGAGTTCCCCACGCTGGTGACGGCGATCCCGGAGCCGAAGTCGATGAGCTGGTTGCCGTCGACGTCGACGAGGATGCCGCCCCCGGCGCGCTGCACGTAGACCGGCAGGGTGGTGCCGACCCCCACCGCCACCGCGGCCGTCTTGCGGGCGTGCAGCAGCCGGGACCGCGGTCCGGGGATCTCGGTGCGCAGCAGCCGGCGCTGCTCCACCGGGCCGGAGGCGGGCGGGCCGGCGGGGGTGGCCTGGGGCCTGGACTGCACGGTGTCGGTCATCGCTGCTCCCGAAGGACGAGGGTCTGCCCGGCCGCACCACGGCGTGCTGCGGGCTGCTGGCCCCCACGGTAGGACAGTGGCGTTCGGCCGGGAACGGCCGGGACCTGTAGGGTGCGGGGTGACGCCGCGCTGTGGCGACGTCCCTCCTGCGGGCGAGCCGCCCGCGAGGTCGCACGTAGTGAGCTGCTCCCAGTCTTCGGAGACCCGCCGTGATGGCGGGCCGTGGTCGTGGTGCCTCAGACACGCCGCGGCCCTGCCCCACTGATGGAGCACATCTTGTCCCAGCCTCAGACCCGTTCCCGTGGCGCCCGCCGGCCCTCCGGCCGTGACCGCGCCGCAGGCCGTCCGGCGACGTCGTGGGCGTCCGCGCCCGAGCGGCGGCCGAAGTCCGGCCGCGCGGCGGCCCCCACCGCGGCGACCCTCGACCTGGAGCGCGCCCTGACCGCCGCGCCGTTCGACCCGACCGCCCCGGTTCCCACCTTCGCCGAGCTCGGCATGCCGGAGCCGCTGGTCAAGGCCCTGCTCGAGCGCGGCATCGATCGACCGTTCGCGATCCAGACCCGGGTGTTGCCGGACGCCCTCGCCGGGCGCGACGTGCTCGGCCGGGCCCGCACCGGCTCGGGCAAGACGCTCGCCTTCGGGCTCCCCGTGCTGGTTCGGCTGGCAGCCCACCAGGGCGGGGCCGCGGTGCGGCGGGTCTCCACCGAGCCGCGGGCACTGGTGCTCGTCCCCACCCGGGAGCTCGCCCGGCAGGTGGCGGACGCCCTCAGCCCGCTGGCCGCCTCCGTCGGGTTGCGGGTGACCACGGTGTACGGCGGTGCGGCGATGTCGCCGCAGATCGAGGCGCTGCGCCGGGGCGTCGACCTGGTCGTCGCCACCCCGGGCCGGCTGATCGACCTGATGGAGCGCGGGGCCTGCCGGCTCGGCGGGGTACAGGTCGCCGTCCTCGACGAGGCCGACCACATGGCCGACCTGGGCTTCCTGCCCGCGGTGCGGCGGATCATGGACGCCACCGCGCCCGACGGGCAGCGGCTGCTGCTGTCGGCGACCCTCGACCGCGGGGTCGACACCCTGGTCCGGGACTACCTCACCGACCCGGTGGTGCACGCCGTCGAACCGGCCACCTCGCCGGTGGAGGCGATGGCGCACAAGGTGTTCACCGTCCACCCGGACGACAAGGTGGCCATCGCCGCGGAGATCGCCGCCCGTCCGGCGCGCACGCTGATCTTCGTGCGCACCAAGCACGGCGCCGACCGGCTGGCCCAGCGGCTGGAGCGGGTGGGGGTCGACGCGGGGGCCATCCACGGCAACCTCAACCAGAACCAGCGCCAGCGCGCCATCGACGCCTTCGCCGCCGGGCGGCCGCGGGTGCTGGTCGCCACCGACGTGGCCGCGCGCGGCCTGCACGTGGACGATGTCGACCTGGTCGTCCACTTCGACCCGCCGAACGACCACAAGGACTACCTGCACCGCTCCGGGCGGACGGCCCGGGCGGGTTCCTCCGGCACGGTGGTGGCGCTGGCCGCCCCCGACCAGGTGCGGATGGTGGCCCAGCTGCACCGGGACGCCTCGGTGACCGCAACCACCGAGCGGGTGCACACCGGGCACGCCGCGGTGCGGGCGCTCGCCGAGTCCGGGGAACCGATCGTGGTGAGGCCGCTGCCGGAGCGTCAGGCCCGGACCGCGCCCGGCAGGCAGGGTCCGGCGGGGCGCCGTCCGTACCGCACCCGGCAGCCGCAGCGGGGGTAGCGGCGCGTACCGTCGGTCCGGCCTGCCATGCTCGGCACAGCGACCGCCGACGCCCGCGCGCCTCGGCGCCCCGCCCGGAGGGGCGCCGAGGAGCAGCAGGCGGGGCACGGCGGGCGGGTCCGGACGAGGGGTGTGAACGATGCCGTATGCGGGCGACCTGTCCCCTGAACAGGCCTACGAGCTGCTGCGTGAGGACCCGGACGCCGTGCTGGTGGACGTCCGGACACGGGCGGAGTGGTACTACGTCGGCCTGCCGGACCTGTCGGCGACGGGCAAGCAGGTGGTCGGCGTGGAGTGGGTCACCTACCCCGACGGCGACCACAACGAGCGCTTCCTCGAGGACCTGCGCGAGGTCGGGATCGGCTTCGACGTCTCGGTGATCTTCCTCGGCCGGATCGGGTCGCGGTCGCGAGCCGCGGCCGCGGCCGCCGCCGACGCCGGGTATGTGAAGGCCTACAGCGTCCTCGACGGGTTCGAGGGCCCGCGCGATGACTCCGGACACCGCGGCACGACCGCCGGCTGGAAGTCCGCCGGGCTGCCCTGGCTCCAGTCGTGACCGGGCGGCAGCCCGCCCCGGGAGAGGGCGACCCACCCGGGCGTGCGCAGCTGCGGCCGGACACGCTTGCCGTGCGCGGAGGGCTGGTCCGCTCCGACTTCGCCGAGACGGCGGAAGCGTTGTTCCTCACCCAGGGCTACGTCTACGACTCGGCAGGGCAGGCCGAGGCCGCCTTCAGCGGCGAGGTCGACCACTACGTGTACTCCCGCTACGGCAACCCCACGGTGGCGATGTTCCAGGAGCGGCTGCGCCTGCTCGAGGGTGCGCCCGCGTGCTTCGCCACCGCCACCGGAATGTCCGCGGTGTTCAACGCCCTGATCGCCCTGCTCGAGGCGGGGGACCGGGTGGTGGCGTCGCGGGCGCTGTTCGGCTCGTGTCTGGTGATCCTCGAGGAACTGCTGCCGCGGTGGGGGATCCGCACCGACTTCGTCGACGGCCACGACCTGGCCCAGTGGGAGCGGGCGCTGGCCACCCCGGCGCAGGTGGTGTTCTTCGAGTCGCCGAGCAACCCGATGCAGGACCTCGTCGACATAGCGGCGGTGAGCCGGCTGGCGCACGACGCCGGAGCCACCGTCGTGGTGGACAACGTGTTCGCCACCCCGCTGCTGCAGCGGCCGCTCGAACTCGGCGCCGACGTCGTGGTCTACTCCGCGACCAAGCACATCGACGGGCAGGGCCGGGTGCTCGGGGGCGCCGTGCTCGGTCCGGCCGAGTACATCGACGGGCCGGTGCAGACCCTGATGCGGCACACCGGCCCGGCGATGAGCCCGTTCACCGCGTGGGTGCTGCTGAAGGGCCTGGAGACGCTGCGGCTGCGGGTGCAGCAGCAGTCCGCGTCGGCGCTGCGGATCGCGCAGTGGTTGCAGCTGCATCCGCGGGTGGTCGCGGTGCGCTACCCGTTCCTGCCCGACCACCCGCAGCACGAGCTGGCCCGCCGGCAGATGGCCGGTGGCGGCACCGTCGTCACCTTCGAGCTCGACGGCGCCGGCGCGGACGCGAAGCGGGCCGCCTTCGCGCTGCTGGACCGGCTGCGCCTGGTCGACATCTCGAACAACCTCGGCGACGCGAAGTCCCTGATCACCCACCCGGCCACCACCACCCACCGCCGGCTGAGCGCGCAGGCCCGCGCCGCCGCCGGGATCGGCGACGGCACGGTGCGCCTGTCGGTGGGGCTGGAGGACGTGCAGGACCTGCTCGACGACCTCGACCGGGCGCTGTCAGCCGCGACCGGGTGACCCGGTGGGGGTGCGCCGCGCCATTCCCACCAGCGCCGCCGCGACGACCACCGCCAGTCCCGCCTGGACGACGACGACGGTGCCGAACGCGGCCCTGACCCCCAGCCGCCCCGGCCCGGCCGTGGCCAGGAACAGCCCCCCGAGGGTGGCCACTCCGAGTGCCAGGCTGACTTGCTGGACGGTGACGAGCAGCCCGCTCGCGACCCCGGCGCGGTGCGCGGGAACTTGGGCGAGGGCCAGCCGGAACAGCGGGCTCATCACCAGGCCCTGGCCCGCGCCCAGCACGGCGGTGAGCGGTGCAAGCTCGGCGGGAGAGGCGAGCAACGGGCGGGAGGCCAGCACTGCGGCGATGCCGAGCAGTCCGGCGCACTGCACCAGCGCCCCCACCACCAGCACCCGCGGCCCGTAGCGGCTCACCAGCCGGACGGCCCCCAGCGAGGTGGCCAGGAAGGCCACGCCCATCGGGGCGATGCCCAGCCCGGTGGCCAGGGGCGAGCCGCGCCCGCCGGCGTGCTCGGCCAGGGCGTAGACGAACATGAAGCCGCCGAACCCGGTGAAGAACGGGATCGCGGCGAGCAGGCCGGCCCGCATCGTGGGCACCGCCAGCAGCGACGGCGGCAGCAGCGGCACGCCGCCGTCGCGCTCCAGCCGGCGCTGGGCCGCGGCGAAGGCCAGGGCCAGGAACGGCGCCAGGGCGAGCAGGGCGAGCAGCCACGACGGCCAGCCGAACTGCCGCCCCTCGACGGCGGGCAGCAGCAGCGCCACCAGGGTGGCGGCCAGCAGCCCCGTTCCGGCGTGGTCGATCCCGGTCGGGGCGTCGGCGCGGGTGTCGGGCAGGTATCTGCGCGCGGCCAGCACCCCGGCGAGGCCGATCGGCACGTTGACCAGGAAGATCGGCCGCCACCCGGAGCCCGCCAGGTCGGCCGATACCAGCGCCCCACCGGCCACCTGCCCGACCACGGCCGCGAGCCCGCCGGTGGCCCCGTAGAGCCCGATCGCCCGGGCCCGCCGGATGCCCTCGGTGGAGGCCTGGATGGTGGCAAGCACCTGCGGAACCATCATCGCCGCAGCAGTGCCCTGCAGCACCCGGGAGACCACGAGCACGCCCGCGTCCGGCGCCAGGCCGCACGCCAGTGAGGTGACGGTGAAGGCCGCCATGCCCGCCCGGAAGAGGCGGCGGCGGCCGAAGGCGTCCCCGAGCCTGCCGCCGAGCACGAGCAGCAACGCGTAGGCGATGCCGTAGCCCGCGACCACGAGCTCGAGTTCGGCGGAGGAGGCGTGCAGCTCGGCGTCGATCGAGGGGAGGGCCACGTTGACGACGAAGAAGTCGACCATGGCCAGGAACGTGCCGCTGAGCACCGTGACCAGACCCGCGGTACCCAAGCTGGTGGGTGCGGGGGAGGCCAGGCGGGCGAGCGAGGGCCCGGGGGCGCGGGCGGAGCGGGCCGCAACGGTGTCTGGTGAACTCATGCCGCCACCCTGACGGGGGGCCGAGCCCGGTACCAGACGCCTGCTCATCCAGGGACCAGCACTACCCGGCTACCTGTCCGCCGCGGCTTGCCGCCGCCCGGGGGAGCGCCGATGCTGGGTGCGTGACCACCGTCGAGGAGCGCGTCCGGGTGAGCGACGGGCCCGTGCCGGCGCGGCAGGTCGCCGCGATGCGCCGCCGCGAACTCGGCGCGTTCCTGCGCAGCCGGCGCGAGCGCACCTCCCCCGAGCAGGTCGGGCTCGCCGCGGTCGGGCGCCGGCGGACCCCCGGGCTGCGCCGCGAGGAAGTGGCGCAGATCGCCGGCGTCGGGGTGAGCTGGTACACGTGGCTGGAACAGGGCCGCGACATCAACGTCTCCGAGCAGGTGCTCGAATCGGTCGCCCGCACGCTGCGGCTGGACCGGCACGAGTCCGCGCACCTGTTCGCCCTCGCCGGCCGGGGCCTGCAGCCGGCCGGGCGGGATCCCGGCTGCGTCCCGCCCACCGTGCGTAGCATGCTCGACCAGCTCAGCCCGCTGCCCGCGGCGGTGTCGAACGGGCGCTTCGAGGTGCTCGCCTACAACCGCACCTTCGGGCGGCTGATCGACGACCTGGACGCGGTCCCCGAGGAGGAACGGAACTCGCTCTGGCTGGCATTCACCCATCCCGCGTGGCGGGAGGCGCTGGTCAGCTGGGAGGAGACGACGCGGCGGATGGTCGCGCAGTTCAGGGCCTCGATGGCCGAGCACGTTGCCGAGCCCGCCTGGAAGTGCCAGCTGAAGCGGCTGCAGGCGGCCTCCCCGCAGTTCCGGGCCATGTGGGACCGGCACGAGGTGCTCGGTGCGGAGTCGAAGACCAAGCAGTACCGCAGCCCTCGCGCCGGGTTGCTGAGCTTCGACTACGCCTATCTGTGGCTGGATCGGCTCGGGGACACCCGGCTGGTCAGCTACGTGCCCGCCGACGCCGACACCCGCGGCCGGCTCGACCTGCTGCTGTAGCCCCCGTGTCTGAGCTGCACTTCCCGGCCGGGTTCCTCTGGGGAGCCGCCACCGCGGGTCACCAGGTGGAGGGCGACAACGTGCACAGCGACTGGTGGAGCTGGGAGAACATGCCCGGCACCCCGGTGCGCGAACCGAGCGGGCACGCCTGCGAGCACTACACCCGGTACGCCGAGGACGTCGGGCTGCTCGCCGGGGTGGGGCTGAACGCCTACCGGTTCTCGGTGGAGTGGGCCCGGGTGGAGCCCGAGCCGGGGGTGATCGACACCGCCGCGCTGGAGCACTACCGCGCCGTGGCCGACGCCGTCCGCGCAGCCGGGATGACCCCGCTGGTGACGCTGAACCACTTCACCCTTCCGGCGTGGCTGGGCCGGCAGGGCGGCTGGCTCTGGCCGGACGCTCCGGGACGTTTCGCGCGGTACTGCACCCGGGTGGTCGAGGTGCTCGGCGACCGGGTGGAGTGGTACGCCACGATCAACGAGGCCGGCAGCGTCGCGTTCGGCGGCTATCTCGGGGCGCTCGGCTTCCCGCCCGGGTTCCGCAGCGTGCGAGCCTGGGAACGGGCCGGCGACGCGCTGGTCGCCGCGCACCGCAGCGCGCGCGACGCGGTGAAGGCGAGCCGGCCGCAGGCCCGGGTCGGGCAGACGTTCGCCATGCTCGAATGGGTGGCCGACGCGGGCGGTGCCGCGGTGGTGGACTACCTGCGTGAGGCCATGGAGGACGTGTTCGTCCGGGCCTCGGCCGACGACGACTGGGTCGGGGTGCAGGCCTACACCCGGCAGTCGGTGCACCTGCCCGGGTGGCTGGGGCCGCTGGCCCGCGGGGTGTTCTCCAGCCCGTCGCTACGCCGCGTCGTGGTGCCTCCGGCGGTGCGCGCGGGCATGCGCCACTTCGGCGACCCGGACGCCGCCCCCGCGGGGGTGCGGACCACGCTGATGGGGTACGAGTTCTGGCCGGAGGCCATCGGTGCCGCCCTGCGCCGTGCCGCTGACCTGCTTCCGGGGATGCCGCTGCTGGTCACCGAGCACGGTGTGGCCACCGGGGACGACGTCGAGCGGGTGGAGTACATCCGCCGCGGGCTGGCCGCGGTGCACGCCTGCCTCGATGACGGGCTGCCGGTGCGCGGCTACCTGCACTGGAGCGCGCTGGACAACTTCGAGTGGGCGCTGGGCTACCGGCCGACCTTCGGGCTGATCGGCGTCGACCGGGCCACCCAGGCGCGCAGCGTCCGCCCGTCCGCCCGTTACCTCGGCCGGATCGCCCGCAGCGGATGCCTGCCGGGGCCCTCAGCCGGTTGAGGGGGTGGCAGCCGCTGCCGGGGCGTCGGTGCTCGGGCCGCCCTCGGCGACGACACTGCGGAGCAGGTCCCACAGCGCCGCGACGTTGGCGCGTTCGGTCGGCTCGGCGCCGATCGACACCCGCGCCATCCAGCGGCCGTCGAGCAGCGACGGGGTGATGAAGGCCCGCCCCGAACTGTTCACGGCCTCGACCCAGGCGAGGGTGTGCCGGTCGAGCGCGGCCCCCGGGTCGGCAGGCGCGGCGCCCGGCGCCGGGGCCGGGGCGTGGCGCAGGCAGACCGTCTGCAGGGTGACCGGGGCGAGCACCTGCCACCCGGGCTCGGCGGCGGCCTGCTCGGCGAGCCAGGCGGCGTTCGCCAGGTCGCGGCGCAGCCGGGCCCGGATCGCCTCGACGCCGTCCAGCCGCAGGTGGAACCAGAGCTTCAGCGCCCGGAAGCGGCGACCCAGCGGGATGCCCCAGTCCTTGTACTGGGTGACCTCGCCGTCGACCGCCGAGCGCAGGTAGGAGGGGTCGGTGGACATCACCCGGATCAGGTGCTGGGGGTCGCGCACGTACAGCAAGGAGCAGTCCAGGATCGTCCCGAGCCACTTGTGCGGGTTCCAGGACAGCGAGTCGGCGCCCTCGATGCCGTCGACCAGCCAGCGCATCTCCGGCAGCAGCAGCGCCGACCCTGCCATCGCCGCGTCCACGTGCACCCACATCCCGTGCTCGCGGGCGATCGGGACGATGCCGGCCAGCGGGTCGACCGCGGTGGTACCGGTGGTGCCGACGGAGACCACCACGGCGGCGGGCCGCCGCCCCGCAGCCAGGTCCGCGCGGACCGCCTCGGCGAGGGCCTGCGGCCGCATCGCGTAGCTGTCCGGGTCGACGTCGACGAAGCGCAGGTTCGCCATGCCGTAGCCGGCCAGCAGCGCAGCCTTGGGCACCGAGGAGTGTGCGTGCGGGGAGGTGTAGACCACCAGCGGAGCGGGCTCGGCCTGCAGCCCGCCGCGGGTCTCGCTGTAGTCGCTGGCCCGTTCGCGGGCGGCCAGCAGGGACACCAGGCACGCCGTGGAGGCGGTGTCGTGGATGGCCCCCCTCCAGTGCGGTGGCAGCCCGGTGAGCTCGCGCAGCCACTCGGTCACCACCTCCTCGACCTCGGTCAGCGCGGGGGCCGACTGCCACGTGATCCCCAGCGCCCCGAGCCCCGAGGAGGCCAGGTCACCGAGCACGGAGGCCAACGCCGCGTTCGAGGGGAACCAGCCGAAGAAGCTCGGGTGCTGGGTCTGGGTCACCCCGGGCACCACCACCGTGTCGAGGTCGTGCAGGACGTCCGCGAACGGCTCGCCGGCCTCGGGGGCGTGGGCGGCGAGCCCGGCAGCCACCTGGCCGGGGGCCACGGCGGCCTGCACGGGCAGGTCGGGGATGCGACGGCGATGGTCGGCGATCCAGTCGATGAGGGCGTGTCCAGCCGCCCGGAACTCCTCGGGGGTCATGGCGTCACCCTAGGCATCTGGGGTAAGCCCGGTCGCGGGCGCCCCCGGCGGTGGCCGAACACCCGTCGAACGCTGTCCGACTCTGTCCGAGGCCCACCGCGAGCGAATGGCTCAGATCCGACGAAAGCCCCTCGGTCGGTGTCCGATTCACCGGTAAGTTACTGATCGTGCCGAGACCAATGCGCCCTGCGACCGGATCGTCCGAGTCCGGGCAGGCGTCCCCGCCGCGGATGTACTCCAGGCAGGCGGCGCCGATCTTCGCCGCGGGCTCGGTGCTGGCCCTGCTCACCCTGGCGGTGCCCGACTACTGGCGGACCACCTGGTGGGCACTGGCCTGCGCGGCCGTGCTCGCGCTCGGCCCGGGCGCGGGGGCGCTGGCGGTCCGCCGCCATGACATCCCGGGGTGGGCCATCGTGCCGCTGATGCTGCTGGCCGACTGCATGGTGGTGGCCGCTGCACCGTGCGTGCGCGACCAGCACCGGGCCGGCACCACGATCGTGCTGTTCGCCCTGCCCACCGTGATCGCCGCGTTGTTCGGCTCCGGCCGCACCCTCGCCGCGCAGACCGTCGCCGTGGCGGTGGGCGCCGCGCTGGTACTGCACCTGGCCGGGGACCCGACGCCGGTGCTCGTGCTGCACGACCTGCTCGCCGTCTTCGGCACCGTCAGCCCCGCAGCCACGGTGCTCGCCCTGCGGCGCCATCTCGACGCGGCCGTGCTGGTGGAACGCAGGCTGGCCACCACCGACCCGCTGACCGCCGCCACCAACCGCTGGGGGATCGAGGCAGCCGTCACCCGGGCCGCCATGCTCGCCGCCCGGCGCGGGCTACCGGTGGGTGTGATGGTCCTGGACGTGGACCACTTCAAGCGGATCAACGACGAGTACGGCCACCCCGTCGGCGACGAGGTGCTGCGCCGGGTCGCCGGGGCCGTCCGCGCCTGCATCCGCGCCGAGGACGACCTGGTCAGGCTCGGCGGGGAGGAGTTCGCGGTGCTCGCCGTGCTCGGCCCGCGTGATCTCACCCGGCTGGCGGAGCGGGTGCGCCTGCACGTGCGGGCCCGGTGCGCGGCCTGGGGGCTGACGGCGAGCATCGGGGTCGCCTGGGGGGACGTCGATCCCGCTCCGGACGCCGCCGACGGCACCCCGTCCGGCGGACCGGTCGAACAGCTCTGGGCGCTGATCGGGCGGGCCGACGGTGGCTTGCTGGAGGCGAAGCGCGCCGGCCGCGATCGGCTGTGGGTCGTGGGAGGGCCGGGCGCCACCATCGACCTCAGCGCTGTCGCGCCCGCGGTTCCGGTGGCAACCGGCGCCGAGGTCGCCGGCGAGGACTGAGGCCGAGGTGAGGGGGGCCGGCCCTGCCCTGCGAGGGCGGGAGCAGCACCGGCACGGTCGGCCGACGGTGGCCGTGTCCGGTGGGCACTAGGCTGGGACGCGGACGAGCCGGACGGGCGGCCGCGTCGGGCCGTTCGCGGCCCGCCGAGGAAAGTCCGGACTCCACAGGGCAGGGTGGTGGGTAACGCCCACCCGGGGTGACCCGCGGGACAGTGCCACAGAGAACAGACCGCCGGGGCGCCGGCCTCCGGGCCGGCGGTCCGGCAAGGGTGAAACGGTGGTGTAAGAGACCACCAGCGTGCCGGGTGACCGGCACGGCTCGGTAAACCCCACCCGGAGCAAGGCCAGACAGGCAGCGTTCGAGGGCGGCCCGCCCGAGCTGCCGGGTAGGCCGCTACGGTGCCCGCCCGCGAGGGTGGGCACGACGAGGGCGCCGGCAACGGCGTCCCGAGAGGGATGGCCGCCGCCCCGCACCGCCTCAGGCGGTGCGGGGGCACAGGATCCGGCTTACAGTCCGGCTCGTCCGCCTCCACCCGCCGCCCCGACCCCGGGGCCGGGATGGCGTTCGTCCGTGTAGTCGTCCCGAAGCTCCCAGTGACGATGTTCGGCGGTCCAGGTGGCGCCCGCCGCGCGCACGGGTGCTCGGCCGGGCACGGGGTTGCGTGCCGCCGGCCGGTCTGTTGCGGTGGGGTGTGGCCGGCCGTCGACGGCCGGTGCCGAGGGGAGCGAGCGATGTCCACGACGGAGCGGCGGATGGCCGCCCGGGCCAACCAGCGGGCTGCGGCGTTCATCCGGTTCCAGCTGCTCGGTGACCACGAGGCGATGCACTACCTCCTCACCGACGCGGGCGAGGACCAGACCTCGCGGCTGGCCTTCGTCACGGCGCTCGCGTCGATCGCGGGCTCGCTGGCCACCGCGTCGATGGGCCGCGAGCGGGCGCTGGGCTACCTGCAGGCGGTGGCCGAGAACAGCGCTGCGCTCAGCGACGCCGACGACATCGACCGCTACTTCGACGGCGGCTGATCCGCCGCGGGCGAAGGCCAGGCGATCCGGTCGAACTCCGCCCGCAACCGCGCACCCCGGCGCCGGTCGACCCCCGACACCCAGGCGATGCGCCCGAGCAGGTGCGCGCGGAAGTCCGGGTGGCGGGACCGGTTCTGGGTCTGCGGCCCGTGCCGGGCACAGTTGTGCAGCACCGCGCGCAGCGCGTCGTAGTCGCTCCGGGTCACCGTGACCCGCTCGTTCACCACCAGCCCGGTCACCAGTTGCCGCTCGGCGCGGGTGCGCACCCGCGTCTTCGCCGGGTTGAGCGTGAACCCCTCCTGCTCCGCGATACCTGCCACCGCCCGAAGCAGCGGTGCGGTGCGGCGGCCGAGGTCGCCGGAGAAGGCGAGGTCGTCGGCGTACCGGGTGTACCGCAGGCCGGTCGCCTGCGCGTAGCCGGCGAGCCGGCGGTCCATCCGCTGGCAGGCGAGGTTCGCCAGCTGCGGAGAGGTGGGCGCCCCCTGGGGCAGGTGGGCGGTGGCGAGCCACCGGCGCAGCCGGAAGCGTTCCTCGGGCTCGCCGCCGGGTGGCATTCGCGCCAGCGCGGCCGTGGGTGTCGCGGTGGTGGTGAGCCCGGTGAGCACGTGCGCCACCGGCTCGGGGTAGCCGGCGGTCCGCAACGTGCCGTAGATCTGCCCGGCGCGGACCCGGGTGAAGAAGGCTGTCAGGTCGACGCAGACCACGGTGGCGGCCCCCGCGTGCACGGCCGCGCCGGTGGCGGCCCCGCGCCCGGGGACGAACCCGTGCGCCGCGGGGTGGGCGGGGATGCGCCCGACCACCTCCCGCAGCAGCGTGCGCTGCACCTCGCGCAACGGGGCCACCGGCACCTCGAGCAGCCGGGGGAGCCGCCCGGGCCGCTCGATCCACCGGTAGCGGTACAGCTGCAGCGGCCCCTCGGGCGCCCGGCGCTGCATCCCGCGCACGTCGGCGTACCAGTCGAGCCGGTCGGGGTCGACCCGCAGCAGCGCCGCGAGCGCGGCGAGGTCGTCGAGCACGGGCACCGGGAAGCGCGGGCCGGCCATCCGCACCGCGGCGACCGGCCGGCCCCGCGGGTGCAACCGCTCGCCGCCACGGCTGGCGGCCCGCACCCCGCGGCGGAACGGCTCGCAGCCGCGGATCACCGCGGCGAGCTCGCGGGGGCGGTCGGAGGGCTGCTCGCGGTACTGCTCGCACAGCTGCCGGGCCAACGCTGTGATCCAGGCCCGGCGGCGGCCCAGCAGTGCGCCCGCGCGCCGTGCCATGGCGGGGGCCTGCCAGTCCCCGGACAGGAAGGCGGCGGCCAGCGCGTCGGCCAGCTCCGCCTCGCTGCGCCCGGGCCGGGGCGTCATCCCCGGTCCGGGCGCAGCGGCGCAGCGGTGGCGCCGGGGCGACCTGTCCCGTCGTGCGGGCACGGGTCTGCGCGCCGCGCAGCGGGGTGCCCGCGGCGCCATGGTGCGGGTGGGTGCAGCTCCCCGGGGTAGCCCCGGAGGGGACGGTCCGTCAGCACGGGCCGACCTTCTCGCCCCGGTCGCCACCGCATGCCCGCCGAGGATAGCCGCCGGGCGGCCCCGCCCCTACCCGAGTTCGGCGGCGAGCAGGGCGGCGCCGACGATGCCGGCCTCGTTGCGCAACGTGGCCGGGACGATCGGCGTGCGCAGCTGCAGCAGCGGGAGGAACTTCTCGCTGCGCTTGCTCACGCCGCCACCGACGACGATGAGGTCGGGCCACAGCAGGTCCTCGACCATCGAGAAGTAGCGCTGCAACCGGCTCGCCCACTCCGCCCAGCTGAGCTGCGCGGTCTCCCGCACGCTGGCCGCGGCGAGGGTCTCGGCGTCGTGCCCGTCCAGGCGCAGGTGCCCCAGTTCGGTGTTCGGGACGAGCCGCCCGTCGACGAGCAGCGCGGTCCCGATCCCGGTGCCGAGGGTGGCCATCACGACGACGCCGGGGACGTCGCGCGCCGAACCGTAGCGGGCCTCGGCCACCCCGGCGGCGTCGGCGTCGTTGACGACGTGCACGCTGCGCCCCAGCCGGGAGGTGAGCAGGGCGTCGACATCGGTGTCGATCCACGACTTGTCCACGTTGGCGGCCGTGCGGGCCACTCCGTGCTGGATCACGGCGGGGAACGTCACGCCGACGGGCCGGCGCCCGGCGCGGGGACCGAACCCGGCGACGATGGAGGCCACCACCTCGGCCACGGCGTCCGTGGTGGACGGGTCGGGCGTCTTCACCCGTACCCGCTCGCGGGCGAAGCTGCCCGCGGCCAGGTCGACGGGCGCGCCCTTGATCCCGGAGCCGCCGATGTCCACCCCGAATCCGAGGCCGCGGGTGACGCGGCGGGCGATGCTCATGGCGCTGACGCTACCGGGTCACCCGGCGACCAGGACGACCTCCAGGCCTCCGGCGGTGCGCAGGGTCACCGAGCCGCTCTCCTCGGGGCCGGCGGCGGGGCGCGGGGGCACGGTGCGGAACCCGTGCCCACCCGCCTCGCGGGCCACCCGGGCCAGCCGCTCGGTGCTGCCGGTGGCGAACGTCAGCCGGCCCTGGATCCCCATCGGGGTGTCCCAGGGTCGCACGGCCAGGCGCAGCAGAACCCCACCCTGGCGCCAGCCGAGGCCCGTCCCGTCCGCGGTGGGGTGCCAGCCCAGCCGGGCCAGCAGCCAGGTCAGCGAGGCGGCGCACTCGGCGTCGGGGACCCCGACCGTCAGCGCGCGCAGGCCGTGGGTGTTGCGCGCCCGCCCGCGCCGCCCGCCGGCGACCTCCTCACCGACGTGCTCCATCTCGGCCTCGACCTGCTCGACCTGGCTCTCGACCTGGCTCATCGCTGCCTCGATGCGCTGGGTGAGGCGGCCGGCGAAGCCGTAGGCGACGATGGCCGCGACCGCCCCGATGATGACGACGCCGCAGGCCATCAGGGCGACGGCGATGGCCCGGCCACCGGCGGTGACGGGGTAGTGCTCGCCGTACCCGGTGGTGGTGATGGTGGTGACGGCCCACCAGACGGCGTCGCCCCAGGAACGCATGTTGCTGTGCACGGCGTCGCGTTCCAGTGCCCACTCACCGGTGCCGCCCACGAGCACCGTGCCGGTGGAGACGGCCGACACGAGAAGCACCCAGCGCAGCAGGTGGGACCAGACCGGATGGGTCACGCCCTCAGTGTGCTGGGCGGCCGGCGCCGCCCGTCGGGACCAGCGGCCCTGGCGATTCCGGCATCAACCGGCTCCGACCGCCCGACCCGCGTGGCCGCCGCGCGCTGCGCGGGTTCGGCTCAGCCGGGCAGGGTGAGGATCTCGGCGGCCGTGTCGGTGACCAGCACCGTGTGCTCGAACTGGGCGCTGCGACGGCGGTCGCGGGTGACGACCGTCCAACCGTCCTCCCACATCTGCCAGTCGTAGCTGCCCAGGGTGAGCATCGGCTCGACGGTGAAGGTCATGCCCGGTTCCATCACGGTGTCGAACTGCGGCGCCGCGTCGTAGTGGGGTATGACCAGGCCGGAGTGGAAGGCCGTGCCGATGCCGTGGCCGGTGAAGTCCCGCACCACGCCGTAGCCGAAACGCTTCGCGTACGCCTCGATCACCCGGCCGATGACGTTGATCTGCCGGCCCGGGGCGATCGCCCTGATCCCTCGCATCATGGCTTCGTGGGTGCGCTCGACCAGCAGCCGTGACTCCTCGTCCACCGCACCGACCAGGTAGGTCGCGTCGGTGTCGCCGTGCACGCCGAGCCCGTCGACCTCGACGAAGGCGGTGATGTCGATGTTGACGATGTCGCCGTCGCGCAGCACGGTCGAGTCGGGGATGCCGTGGCAGATCACCTCGTTGAGGCTGGTGCACAGCGACTTGGGAAATCCCCGGTAGCCGAGCGTCGACGGGTAGGCCCGGTGCGCGACCATGTAGCTCGTGCCCGACCCGGTCGAGCTCGTCCGTGGTCACCCCGGGGGCGATGTGCCGGGCCACCTCCGCCAGCGCGTCGGCGGCGACCCGGGAGGCCACCCGCATCGCCGCCACCGTCCGGGCGTCCTTCACCTCCGGCCCGCGGTAGGGGCGGGGTGCCGGCCGGTCGACGTACTCCGGACGGGTGAGGTCGGCCGGGACGCTGCGGCGGGGCGTCTGGACGCCGGGTTCGAGGGTGCCGAGGGGCGCCGTCGCCGCGGCGGCGGCGCGGTGTGCGGACGTGCCGGTGGGCGGACTGCTGGCGGACGCGGGCATGCCGGCAGTGTAGGTCCGCGGCGGGCCGGCCGGCTGGTCCCACCGGCCCCGTGCGGCGACCACTCGGGTGACCGCGGCGCCGGGTCGATCAAGGTTCCGCCGCCCGCTGCCGAACATCCCTCCGGGCTCACACCGAGGTCTGGAGCACGCATGCCGGTCGTTACGCAGGCAACACGCTACGGGTACCGCTCGACCTTCCTCGACCCCGTCACCGTCGAGGACACCCGCACCTGGTCGGCGGAGCTGCGCGCGGCGGTGGCCGGGCGGGAGTCCTTCAGCCAGTTCATCGACCTCCGCTGCCGGGGAAGGCTGCGCGCGGAGGACGAGCAGGAGGGGCTGATCGCCGCCGAGATGGCCTGGGTGAAGGCGCACGGGCTGCTGCGCTCGGCGGTGGTGGTCTCCGACCGGTTCCTGCTGCTGAAGATCAAGCAGTTGGCCTTCGGTACCGCCGTCTACGAGTGGGAGCGCTACCTGGACGGCTCCGAACCGAGGTGGGAGCGGCTCGCGCTGGACTGGATCGAGCGCGGCCTCGACCCGGACACCGGCGCCGGAGCGGCGCCGGACCCGATTGACGCGGAACGCGCCCACGGCTGACCGCCCGCCCGGCAGCGCCCGCTCCGCCACGTCCCCCGTCTGCGAGACTGGCTGCCGGCCGACGTCGAAGGGGGCGGACGAGATGACCGCGAGCGGTAGTGGTGGCGAGAGCCCGGCCTTCTGGTTCAACGTCCGCACCGGCACGGTGGAGTCGGTGCACGACAAGAGCCAGGCGAAGGATCTTCTCGGCCCCTACCCGACGCGGGCCGAGGCGGAGCAGGCCCTGGCCCTGGCGCGACACCGCACCGAGGACTGGGACGAGCAGGACCGGAGCTGGCGTGAGGGCGACGACGCCGCCGGGGACTGACCGGCTCAGCCGCGGACGGTCAGCACCACCCGCCGGTTGAGCGACTGGCGGCTCCGGCTCACCGGGGACGCCCCGGCGTGCCAGGCCACCACGATGTGCGAGCGGACGCCGAGGTGCCGCAGCTCGGCCACCACCGCCCTGACCCGGTTGCGCGACAGCCGCAGGTTCGCGGCGTGGTTCCCCTCGGTCTGGGTGTACCCGTCGAGGCGGATGCTGCGCGCCGTGCGCAACGCCGGGGCGGCCGCGCGCAGGGCGCGCCGGTCGGCGGCGGTCAGCCGGGAGGACAACGTGGTGAAGCGCAGCGTCGGCGGCGCGTAGCGGGCGCGCACGTGCACCCGCAGCGAGCGGGTCAGCGGCTGGTGGTCGGAGCCGGTGCCGCTGGCCACGACGACCGGGAACTCGGGGGCGCCCACCGGCATCAACGGGCTGAGCTGGGCGATGCCCTGGGCGCTCGCCCTGGCCCGGCCGAGGACCTGACCGCTGGACAGCCGGAAGGTCACCGTTGCCCCCGGGGCGAAGCCGCTCGCAGCCACGGTGAGCGGGCGCCCGGCCCGGATGCCCGAGGTCGGCGTGCTGATCACGGCCCAGGGCCGGACCGTCGCCGCCGACGAGGTCGAGATGGTGGCGCCGTCGGCGGCGAGGGCGGTGACGACCATCGAGTAGGTGGTGCCGTTGTGCAGCCCGGTGACGGTGCACGACGTGACCGCGGCAGACGCGGTGGTGCAGGTGCTCCCGCCCGGCGCGGCCGTCACCCGGTAGCGGGCGACGGTGGTTGCGCCGGCCGAGGCCGCCGTCCACGAGACCGTGGCCCGGGCGTTCCCGGACAGTGCCACCACGGCGGTGGGTGCTCCGGTGGGCGGCAGTGCGACGACCTGGCCGGACTGCGCGCTGGGCGCGGAGTCACCGAGGTCGGAGTGCGCCACCACGGTGAACCGGTAGCCGGTCCCTGCGCTCAGGCCGGTCACCGTGCAGGTGCGGGTGACCGCCGAGGCGGTGGTGCAGTGCGCGCCGCCGGGAGCGGCGGTGACCGTGTACCCGGAGATGGTCGACCCGTTGTCCTGGCCGGGGGCGTTCCAGGACACGCTCGCGCTGCGCTCACCGGCGGTGGCGGTGACGCCGGCCGGGGCGCTCGGCGCCGCGGCGACCCGCAGCGTGCTGGTCACGGTGGCGAGGCCGGTGAAGTCGGTGCTGGAGTCGTTGAGGTTGGTCAGCCCGCCGTACTCCACGACGTAGCCGGCGACGCTCCCGCCGTTGGTGCTGGCGAGGTCGTTCCAGGCGCCCGAGGAGGAGTTCCAGTTGGTCACCGGGGAGTGTTCGCCGGTGCCCGGGCCGGTGTAGCCGGAGTTGTTCGGCTCGCCGCTCGCCCAGCTGGAGAAGGTGCCGCCCGGCTCGACGTGGGTGCAGCTGCCCAGGAGCGTGGAGCACTCGGTAAGGATCTCGCCCGCCAGCGGGCCGTCCGACCAGGTCCAGACCCGCTGGATGCCGGCGTCGCCGCCGTACCCGGCCGGGTAGTCGGTGCCCACGGCGCCGAACCACACGTTCTGCGCGCCCTGGATGTTGTTCGCGACGAACGTGTTGGCGCTGCTGGAGGGGATGCTCGCGAGGTACCCGGGCTGGCCGTCGAAGGTGTTCGTCGTCGCGGCGCTCTGCGCTGCGGTCCAGCTGACCCCGGGGTCGGCGATGAACTGGTAGTAGTGCCCGGTGGCCGGCAGGTAGGCGATCCCGTCGGAGTTCGGGGTGACGGTCAGCGTCACGTGCGCCTGCCCGGGGGAGGCCCCCGGGGCCAGGGTCAGGCCCGCCAGCGCGGCGTTGACGTCGTCGCGGGTGCCGGTGAACGACAGCTGGGCGCCGGAGAACCCGCCGTACCCGTACGACAGGGTCAGCCCCGTCGAGGAGGTGAGGGCCAGCGACCCCAGGTCGGTGTCGACGGACACCAGCAGCGTGTCCGAGGGGGCTCCGCCGGAGATGGCGAACCCGGTCAACGTCGCCGTCGACCCCGGCGCCGTCAGGGTGAGCGAGGTGCCGGTCACCGCCAGCCCGGGCACCGCCAGCGCCGGTTCCAGCCCGCTGCCACCGGCACCGATCAGGGCGGCCGCGACAGCGGCGGTCGCGAGGCCGGCCAGTCGGCGCCGGCCGAGCCTGCTCCGCCCCCGCCGGTGGGTGCCACCGCGCTGCTCGGGTACCCCGTCCATGACGCCCTCCCTGCAGGGAGGGCCGGCCCCGTGGCCGACCGCGCCTCCCGCAGGACTGATCGGTCGGCGCGGGCGGCGGCTGAAGCCGCCCGGGCCGGGTGCGCTGATCCTCGGTGCCGCTGCGCGTGCCGTCCGGCGGACTACCGGACGATCTTGGGCAGCACCGCGCTGCCGAACACCCTGATCCAGTCCGCCTGGTTGCGCCCCACGTTGTGCAGGTAGATGCGGTCGAAGCCGAGGTCGGCGAAGCGCTGGATGTTCTCCCGGTGCACGTCGGGGTCGGCGGAGATGACCATCCGGCCGGCGAAGTCCTCGGGGCGCACCAGCGCGGCCAGTTGGGCGAAGTCGAGCGGGGAGCGGATGTCCGCCTTGGGGAACTTCATCCCGCCGTTGGGCCACTCCGTCATCGCGTTCGCGAGCGCCTGCTCGTCGGTGTCGGCCCAGGACAGGTGCAGCTGCAACACCTTGAGCATGGTGTCGGGGTCCTTGCCCGCCTCCCGCGCGCCCTCGGCGAACTTGGCGAACAGCCCACCGATCTTCTCCAGCGGCGCCCCCACCGTGATGATGCCGTCGGCGAGCCTGCCGGTGCGCTTGGCGTTGATCGGACCGGCGGTGGCCACCAGGATCGGCGGGGCCTGTTCCGGCATCGTCCACAGCCGGCTCGACTCGAGCTTGAAGTGGCGGCCCTCGTGCTTGACGTCGCGGCCGGCCAGGGAGGCGTCGAACAGCTTCTTGATCACCTCGACGGCCTCGAACATGCGCGCCGAGCGCTCGCCGGCCTCGGGCCAGTACCCGGCGATGACGTGTTCGTTCAGCGCCTCGCCGGAGCCGACGCCGAGCCAGTGCCGGCCCGGGTACATCGCCTCCAGCGTCGCCGAGGCCTGCGCCACCACCGCGGGGTGGAAGCGGAAGCTCGGGCAGGTCACACCCGGGCCGAGGTCGCCGCTGGTGCGCTCGCCCACCGCGGTGAGCACGTTCCACACGAAGGCAGCCTGGCCCTGCTGCGGCACCCAGGGCTGGAAGTGGTCCGCGGCCATGCACCCGGAGAAGCCGTGCTGTTCGGCCAGCGACGTGTAGCCGACCACCTCCTGGGGGCCGAACTGCTCGAGCATCGCCGCGTACCCCACCGTCATCGCCGTCATGCGCGGGAATCTACCCAGGCCCCGCGGCCGCCGCGCGGGGGCGGTGGCCGCGGTTACTCCCTCGGCGAACGGGCTCGCCGGCCGCGGAGCGGGCAAGCAGAATCACTCCCGTGACCGACGGATCTGCGGCGGCGGTGCCCGCCGGGCGGCTGGTGTACGGGGTGAACGTGGCGCGCGCCGACGGCGTCGGGGTGATCGAGGCCGCGGTGACCGCTGAGCTGGCCGGGTTCGACGTGGTCACCGCCGCGGACCACTGGGGTGGGCACGACCCGTTCCTCGTGCTGGCGGCGGTCGCGGCGGTCACCCACCGGGTGCGACTGCGCAGCTACGTGGTCGACATCGGGTTCTGGCACCCGGACCTGCTGGCGCGGGCGGTGAGCACGCTGGACGTGCTGTCCGGGGGGCGGGTGGACCTCGGGCTGGGCGCCGGGCACATGCGCCACGAGCACGAGGCCCTCGGGCTCCCGTTCCCACCGCACCGGGAGCGGGTGGCCGCGCTGGAGGCGGTGATCGGGCAGGTCAGGCGCCGCCTCGCCGACCCCGGGCATGCTCCGCAGGCGCTGCAGCACCCGGTGCCGGTGCTGGTGGGGGCGATGTCCCCGGGCGGCCTCGACGTGGCCGCGCGGCAGGCCGACGTGGTGGCACTGTCGGGACTGTTGCAGCTGCCCGGGGCGCCGGCGGGGACCTTCACCCTGGCCACCGCGGCGCAGACCGACGAGCGGGTGGCCCGGGTGCGCAGCGTCGCCGCGGAGGCCGCCGCCGCGGCCGGGGGCACCGGCGGCCGCCCGGTCGCGCTGGACGCGCTGCTGCAGCAGGTGGTGCTCGACCGCCCGCCGGCGCAGGCCGCGGCGGAGTTCGCCGCCGGCACGGGCGGCCGGATAGGGGTGGAGCTGTTGCTGGACTCCCCGTTCGTGTTGTTCGCCGCCTCACCCGAGGAGGGCGCGGCCGAGCTGCACCGCCGTGCGGACCGCTGGGGGATCACCTCGTGGTGCACCCACTGGCCCTCCGGAACGGCCCTCGCCGCGGTGCTGGCCGCGGACCGGGCATGACGGCGTCCTGACCGGCAGCTGGCTCAGGTCTCGAAGGAGTGCTCAGCGGCCGGGAAGGTCCCGCTGCGGACGTCGTCGGCGTATCGCTGGGCGGCCCCGAGCATCACGGCGTGCAGGTCGGCGTAGCGCTTCACGAAGCGCGGAGCCCGGCCCGTGCGCAGGCCCATCATGTCCTGCCAGACCAGCACCTGGGCGTCGCAGTCGGGGCCGGCCCCGATGCCGACGGTGGGGATCTGCAGCGCCTTCGTCACCTCCGCCGCCACCGCGGCGGTGACCATCTCGAGCACGACGGCGAAGGCGCCGGCCTCCTGCAGCGCCAGCGCATCACCCACCAGCCGCGAGGCCGCGTCATCGCCCCGGCCCTGCACCCGGTACCCGCCGAGGGCGTGCTCCGACTGCGGGGTGAAACCGATGTGCGCCATCACCGGGATCCCGGCGCCGACGATGTGCTCCACGCTGGGGGCCACCCGGCGGCCGCCTTCGAGCTTCACGGCGTGGGCCAGGCCCTCCTTCATCATCCGCATCGACGCCGCCAGGGCCTGCTCGGGTCCGGACTGGTAGGACCCGAACGGGAGGTCGGCCACCACCAGGGCGCGCCGGGTCGAGCGCGCCACCGCGCGCACCAGCGGGAGCAGTTCGTCGAGCGTCACCGGCACGGTGGTGTCGTATCCGAGCACGTTGTTCGCGGCCGAGTCGCCGACCAGCAGGACGGGGATCCCGGCCTCCTCGAAGATCGCCGCCGAGTACTGGTCGTAGGCGGTGAGCATGGCGAAGCGCTCCCCGCGCATCTTCAGCTCGCGCAGGTGGTGGACGCGCACCCGGCGCTGCAGCGCAGCCGGGACGTCAGCACCGCTCCCGCCTGCACCGCTCCCGGTCGCACTGCCGCCGGTTGCGCCGGTGCCGCCGTAAGGGTTGGGCTGCTCGCTCATGACTGGCTCCCGGCAACTCGGCTGGCAACTCGGCTGGCAACTCGGCCGGCACTTTCGCCGGCAGCTCGGCTGGCGCGTGGACGCTTGCCGCGCCACTGCCATTGTCGCCCTCCCGGCACCCGGCCGCCGCAGGCGGTGTGAGTGCGGCGTCACAGCGAACTCCCTTGACCCACCGGACCTGCGACGACCGGCCGGACGGGCAACGCCCAGCCGCGCCGACCCGGTGGCGCGCCGTCACGCCGACCGCGACCGGTGGTAACACGCACCCGCCATACTGGGGGGCGCACAGCGCCCGCCCCGGCCGGGCGTCTGCCGGAGCCACCGCAGCGGAGGGACGTCATGGACAGGCAGCAGGAGTTCGTGCTCCGTACCGTGGAGGAGCGCGACATCCGGTTCGTCCGGCTCTGGTTCACCGACGTGCTCGGCTCGTTGAAGTCGGTGGCCGTGGCCCCGGCCGAACTGGAGGGCGCCTTCGCCGAGGGGATCGGGTTCGACGGCTCCGCGATCGAGGGGCTCGCCCGCGTCTACGAGGCGGACATGCTGGTCAAGCCCGACCCGTCGACGTTCGCGGTGCTGCCCTGGCGCGGTGACCGCCACGGCACCGCCAGGATGTTCTGCGACATCCTGACCCCCGACGGCGAACCGTCGTTGTCGGACCCGCGTCACGTGCTGCGCCGCGCCCTCGCCCGGGCGGCCGCCCACGGGCTGACCTTCTACACCCACCCCGAGATCGAGTTCTACGTCCTCAAGGACAGCATCGTCCCCGGCCGCGAGCCCGAACCCGTCGACCGCGCCGGGTACTTCGACCACGTCCCGCGCGGTACCACCCACGACTTCCGCCGCGCCGCGATCGGGGTGCTGGAGTCGATGGGGATCTCGGTGGAGTTCAGCCACCACGAGGGCGGTCCGGGGCAGAACGAGATCGACCTGCGCTACGCCGACGCGCTCACCACGGCCGACAACATCATGACCTTCCGCAGCGTGGTGAAGGAGGTGGCGCTGGAGCAGGGGGTCTTCGCCACCTTCATGCCCAAGCCGTTCACCGACCACCCCGGGTCGGGCATGCACACCCACCTGTCGCTGTTCGAGGGCGACCGCAACGCCTTCCACGAGGCGGGGTCGCAGTACCAGCTGAGCAAGGTGGCGCGCCAGTTCATCGCCGGGCTGCTGGCGCACTCGGGGGAGATCACCGCGGTGACCAACCAGTGGGTGAACTCCTACAAGCGGCTCTGGGGCGGCGGCGAGGCGCCGAGCTACATCTGCTGGGGGCACAACAACCGATCCGCGCTGATCCGGGTGCCGATGTACAAGCCCGGCAAGGGCAACTCCACCCGGATCGAGTACCGGGCGCTGGACTCCGCGGCCAACCCCTACCTCGCCTTCGCGGTGATCCTCGCCGCCGGGATGAAGGGCATCGAGGACGGTCTCGACCTGCCCGACGGTGCGGAGGACGACGTCTGGTCGCTGACCGACGGCGAGCGCCGGGCGATGGGCATCAAACCGCTGCCGACGAGCCTCGAGGCGGCACTGGCGGTGATGGAGGACTCCGAGCTGGTCGCCGAGACCCTCGGCGAGGGTGTCTTCGAGTTCTTCCTGCGGAACAAGCGGGCCGAATGGGACGAGTACCGCCGACACGTGACGGCCTTCGAGCTGAACCGGTACCTTCCGCTGCTGTGACCCTGGGAACTGCCACCGGCCCGGTACTCCCATGACCCCGCTGCTCGTGATCATGCACGAGGACGACGCCGGCCCGGGGCGGCTCACCCCCGCGCTGCCCGGCCCGCTCGACCTGCGCCGCCCGCACCGCGGTGACCCGCTGCCGGGCGACCTGCACGGGCACGCCGGCCTGCTCGTCCTCGGCGGCGCGATGGGTGCCCACGACGACGACGTTGCGCCCTGGCTGCCGGCCACCCGGACCCTGCTCGCCCAGGCCGTGGCGGCAGGTCTGCCCACGGTGGGGATCTGCCTGGGTGCCCAGCTGTTGGCCGTCGCCACGGGCGGCCGGGTGGAGCGCGGCGACGCCGGGCCGGAGGTGGGCATGGTAGACGTCGAGCTGCTCCCGGAGGCGGCGGCGGACGGCCTGCTCGGGCCGTCCGGGCAGCTGTTCGGTGCCCGCTTCGCGGTGCCGCAGTGGCACCAGGACGCGATCGTGGAGCTGCCGGGTGGTGCCGTCCTGCTCGCCACCGGCCGGCGGTACCCGCACCAGGCGTTCCGGCTCGGACCGCGGGCCTGGGGGGTGCAGTACCACCCCGAGGTGACGGCCGAGGACTTCCAGCTGTGGATGGACGGCGGGCATGCCAGCGTGCGGGCCGGAGGTCTCGACCCGGTCGTGGTGATGGCCGCGATGCGGGCGGGTGAGGTCCACCAGCAGGCGCTCGCCGCCGCCCACGGCCGCGGGCTGGGGGCGGTCTTCGGCGCAGGCAGCTGAACCGCCGCGCCCGGGTGCGACTGCCCGGCGGCGGCGGCGGATACGGTGGCGGGATGAGCGGCGTGACCCGGCAGTCGACCCTGGCCGGGCAGCTCGCCCGGATGGGCTTCGCCGACCCGGACCGGGCCCAGCGGCTGCTCGCCGACCCCGCGCTGGCGGGGCTGGTCGACCCGCTGGAGGACGTGTTCTCCGACGGCGTGCTGTCGGCCCTCGGGGAGACCCCCGACCCCGACCTGGCCCTGCTCGGGCTGGTGCGCATGCTCGAGCAGCTCGGGACGCAGGCCGGTGCGGGCGCTGGGCCGGCCGCCGGCCCGGTCGCCGACCACGCCGGCGACACCGTCCCGCACCCGGCGCGGTTGCGGGCCGTGCTCCGTTCCGGGGGGCCCGCCCGCGACCGGCTGCTGGCCGCGCTGGGGATGTCCGCAGCGCTGGGCGACTTCCTCGCCCGCCACCCCTCGCGCTGGACGGTGCTGCTCGACGACACAGCCGTCGGTGCCGACGCCGCGACGCTGCGGGCCGACCTGCTGCGTGCCGTGGGCGCCGACCCGGCCGCCGAGCAGCCGGTCGCCGGCCTCGCCACCGCCGCCGCCATGGACGCCCTCCGGGTGGCCTACCGCTCGTGGCTGCTGGCCATCGCCGGGCACGACCTGGTGGCGGAGGACCCGGCGGTGGCACTGCCGGAGGTCGCCCGCGGGCTCGCCGACCTCGCCTCGGCGGCACTCGAGGCGGGGCTGGCGATCGCCCGCGGCGAGCTCCCGCCGGGCGCCGCCCGCTGCCGCATCGCCGTCATCGGGATGGGCAAGTGCGGTGGGCAGGAGCTGAACTACGTCAGCGACGTCGACGTGATCTTCGTCGTCGAGCCCCACCCGGGCGGGGCGGCGGCCGCGGAGCAGACCGGCGAGGAGCGGGCGGTCCGGGAGCGCGCAGCGCTGGACACCGGGGCGAAGCTGGCGGCGGGCCTGGCCCGAGCCTGTTCCGCCGTCACCTCCGAGGGCACGCTGTGGCCGGTGGACGCCGGGCTGCGCCCGGAAGGCAGGAACGGCCCGCTGGTGCGGACGCTGAGCTCGCACCGGGCCTACTACGAGCGGTGGGCGGCCACCTGGGAGTTCCAGGCGCTGTTGAAGGCGCGGCCGGTGGCCGGGGACCTCACCCTCGGCCAGGCCTACCTGGAGGCGCTCCGTCCGCTGGTGTGGCGGGCCGCCGAGCGGGACCACTTCGTCGAGGACGTGCAGGCGATGCGCCGACGGGTCGAGCAGCACGTGCCGGCGAAGCTTGCCGACCGGCAGCTCAAGCTCGGCCCCGGTGGGCTGCGCGACGTGGAGTTCAGCGTCCAGCTGCTGCAGCTCGTGCACGGCCGCGCCGATGCCCGGCTGCGCACCGGGAACACCCTGGTCGGGCTGGAGGCGCTGAGCACCTACGGCTACGTCGGCCGCGACGACGCGGCCGAGCTCGACCGGGCCTACCGAGTGCTGCGCGCGCTGGAGCACCGGATCCAGCTCTACCGCCTGCACCGCTCGCACCTGGTGCCCGACCAGCCCGCCGACCTGCGCCGGATCGGTCGCGCCTTCGGCTTCCGCCGCGATCCCGCGGCCGAGCTCGAGGAACTGTGGCGCCGGCACGGGCGCGAGGTGCGCCGGCTGCACGAGAAGCTCTTCTACCGCCCGCTGCTGGCCGCGGCGGCGCGGCTGACCACCGAGGAGGTGCGGCTGACGCCGGAGGCGGCGAACGTCCGGCTGGCCGCGCTCGGCTACCGCGACCCCGCGGGGGCGATGCGCCACCTGGCCGCGCTCACGGCGGGGTGAGCCGGCGGGCCGCCATCCAGCGGCAGCTGCTTCCGGTGATGCTCGGCTGGTTCGCCGACGGAGCCGACCCGGACGCCGGGCTGCTCGCCTTCCGCCGGGTCAGCGACGAGCTCGGCGCCACCCACTGGTACCTGAAGATGCTGCGCGATTCCGGTGCCGCCGCCGAGCGGATGGCGCACGTGCTGTCGGCCAGCAGGCTGGCGGCGGAGCTGCTCGAA
Organism: uncultured Actinomycetota bacterium; assembly: GCA_963784535.1. Classification (GTDB taxonomy): domain Bacteria; phylum Actinomycetota; class Actinomycetes; order Actinomycetales; family Kineosporiaceae; genus CAWARR01. Next base: position 82,347 of record CAWARR010000006.1, read on the forward strand.
CGCGGGCCGGAGGCGGTCGCCCTGCTCGGGGACGACGCCGAGCTGGCCCCGCGCCCGCGCGCCGCGGTGCTGGCCGCGGTGCGCCGGGCGGCGGACCGGCACACCGGCGACCCCGACGGTGCCGGGCTGGCCGCGCGCGCGGTGCGCCGCCGCGAGATCGTCCGCACGGCGATCGCCGACGTGGTCGGGCTGGCCGGGTTGGCCGAGGTGGGCACGGCGCTGAGCGGTGCCGCCGTTGCGGCGCTCGACGGGGTCATGCGGGCCGCCGCCTGGTCGGTGTCGCAGCGCTTCGGGGGCACGCTGCCGACCAGGCTGCTCATCGTCGCGATGGGGCGGCTGGGGGGCGAGGAGCTCGGGTACGGCAGCGACGCCGACGTGCTGTTCGTGCACGACCCGCTGCCCGGTGCGGCGGAGCAGGACGCCCAGGACGCCGCCCTCGCGGTGGTCAGCGAGTTGCGCAGGCTGCTCGCTGCGCAGGGCCCGGAGCCGGCCCTGGACGTCGACGCCGACCTGCGCCCCGAGGGCCGGAACGGGCCGCTGGTGCGCACGCTGGAGTCGTACGCCCAGTACTACGCCCGCTGGTCGTCCACCTGGGAGGCCCAGGCCCTGACCCGGGCGGTCCCGGTGGCCGGCGACGAGGACCTCGGGCGCCGGTTCGTCGAGGTCGTCGACCCGGTGCGCTGGCCGCCCGGTGGCCTGTCGGAGCCGGCGGTGCGCGAGATCCGGCGGATCAAGGCCCGGGTCGAGGCGGAGCGACTGCCACGGGGGGCCGACCCGCTGCGGCACCTGAAACTGGGCCGGGGCGGGCTGTCCGACGTGGAGTGGACGGTGCAACTGCTCCAGCTCCGCCACGCCGGGGAGGTGCCGCAGCTGCGCACGGCGTCCACCACGGGCGCGCTCGCCGCCGCGGCTGCTGCCGGGGTGCTCGCGGAGGCCGACAGGGAGGTGCTCGTGGCTGCCTGGGAGCTCGCCGCCCGGGTGCGCAACGCCACCGTGCTGTGGCGCGGGCGCCCCTCTGACGCGCTGCCCACGAACGTGCGCGACCTCGACGGGGTCGGCCGGATCGTCGGCTACCCGCCCGGAGCCGCCGGGCAGCTGGACGACGACTACCAGCGGGCCACCCGGAGGGCCAGGGCCGTGGTGGAGCGGGTGTTCTACGCCTGAGTTCGGCCCCACCGGGCCGAAATGCCCTGCTTGCGCGCGGGTGTCCCCGCCGGAGGGTCTCGAGGCCGTGACGGGGAGTGCGCATACCGGACCCGCCGCTAGGAGCCCACCACATCGTGGTCCAGACTGAGCCCCATGACCGACATGGGACCCGCGACCGGACCCCTGTCCATCGAACCGGTCTGGTTGAACGAGCCGCTGCGATGGCGCTGGTCCGGAGGCGAGCTCTCCCTGACGAGCGCCCCCGGAGCGGACTTCTGGCGGCACACCGGCAGCGGCGCGGTCAAGGACACCGGCCACTTCCTCGGCACCCGCATGGCAGGGGAGTTCAGCGCCTCGGTCGAGGTGGCGGCGGAGTTCGTCACTGCGCGCGACCAGGCGGGGCTGATGGTCCGGTTGGACGCCGAGCGGTGGATCCGGTGCGGGTGGGAGTACCTGGACGGTGCGCGCCGCATCGGTGCCGTGGTCACCCACGCCGTCTCGGACTGGAGCACCGCTGCGCTGCCCGACCCGATCGAGTGGCTCGGGCTGCGGCTGACCCGGCGTGGGGACAGCCTGAGGATCGAGTACTCGATCGACGGCCAGTGGCACCTGCACCGGCTGGCCTACCTGCCCGCCGACCTGCGCGCCTACGTCGGCCCGATGGTGGTGAGCCCCGACGGCCAGGGGTTCGACGTCCGTTTCAGGAACTGGAACCTGCGCCCGATCTGACCCGCCACGCTCACTCGCGCAGGCGAGCCTTCACCCGGTGCAGCGTCCACCACACCGCGGCGGCCGCGAAGGGCACCGTGACACCGGTCGCCAGGTCGGTGTTGACGTGCAGCCCGGCTGCCTTCAAGGCCTTGCTGCCGTAGCCGAGCAGGCCCACCACGTAGTAGGTGATCGCGGCGATCGAGAGCCCCTCGACGGTCTCCTGCAGGCGCAGCTGCAGCCGCTGCCCGCGACCCAGCGAGCGCAGGAGCTCCTGGTTCTGGGCCTCTGTGGTGATGTCGACACGGGTCCGCAGCAGGTCGCCCGCCCGGTCGATCCGTTGGGACAGCTCGCCGAGCCGGTTCGCGGTGGCCTCGACCGTCGCCATCGCCGGGAGCAGCCGGCGGCGCAGGAAGGTGAAGACACCCATCATCCCCGGCAGCGAGTTGCCGCGCAGGTCCTCGATCCGCTGCTGGACGATGGTGAAGTAGGCCCTGGTGGCGGCGAACCGGGTGCTGTGGATGGCCAGGTCGGTCTCCACCTCGGCGGCCAGCCGCATCAGGTCGTGCAGCAGGGCGTGGTCGTCCCCACCCTCCACCTCCATCACCCGGGTGAGCTCGGCGAGCCGCGCCTCCACGACGGGCAACGTGGCGGCCAGCGTGCGCGCCGGGCGGAAGGCCTGCAGCGCGAGCACCCGGTAGGTCTCCATCTCGACCAGCGAGGCAGTCATCCGCCCGGTACGACCCTCGGTGACGTCGTCGCAGAGCAGCAGGAAGCGGGAGGTGCCGTCGGCGCGCAACCGGTAGGTGGTGTAGAGCCTGGCCGACCCCTCCTTCACCGAGGAGCCGGACAGCCGGCCGGGGCCGAGTAGTTGCCGGGCCATCGCCGCCGCCTCGTCGGCGGACTCCGCGTGCGAGCCGAGCAGCAGCACCTGCAGCGCCGACAGCGTGCGCCCGGGGATGCCGGCGAGCCACTCCCGGGGCACCGGCACCATCGCCAGCAGATCGGGCTCGTCCTGCGCCAGCAGCCCGTCCTGGTCCAGCGGCTGGGTCACCGAGTACAGCGAGAACTCCCCGTGGCGCTCCCAGCGGATGGTGAAGTCGGGCAGGGCGACCTGCGCGAAGGTGGGGTCGGCGGTGTCGAACACGCCGTCGCAGCCCTCCACCAGCTCGCACAGGTGGGCCGACTCCTGTTCCCGTGGGACGTCGGCGTTGAGCACGGCCAGGTGCGTGACCAGGGCCGGGATCCGGATCCGGGCCACCGGGCGGGCGTGGACCTCATCGTGCAGGGGGCGCCGCGAGGGGGCGTCGGGGGGGAGCAGCTGGGCGAACTGCGCGGGCATGGCGGTCCCGTCCGGACGGGGGTCAGGGGTCGGTGCGGCCGCTGGCGGACGTCGTGGGCTCCAGCGGTCCGGGGGTGATCCTAGGCGAGGCCCGGGGGTCACCCGCGGCCGGCTCGATCCGTGCCGCACGCCGACGGCCCCTGACCCGCGGGTGCGGAGCAGGGGCCGTCGGCCGACCGGCCGGTCGGGACCGGTCGGTCGCGACCGATCAGAGGTCGAAGTAGAGCTCGAACTCGTGCGGGTGCGGGCGCAGCCGGATCGGGTCGACCTCGTTGGTGCGCTTCCAGTCGATCCAGGTCTCGATCAGGTCGGGGGTGAACACGCCACCGTCGGTGAGGTAGTCGTGGTCGCCCTCGAGCGCGTCGAGCACAGCCGGCAGCGAGCCGGGCACCTGCGGGATCGCCGCAGTGCTCCTCCGGGGGCAGCTCGTAGAGGTCCTTGTCCACCGGTGCCGGGGGCTCGATCTTGTTCTTGATCCCGTCCAGGCCCGCCATCAGCATCGCCGAGAAGGCCAGGTAGGGGTTGCTCGACGGGTCGGGCACCCGGAACTCGATCCGCTTCGCCTTCGGCGAGGTCCCGGTGACGGGGATCCGGACGCAGGCGGAGCGGTTGCGGGCGGAGTAGACCAGGTTGACCGGCGCCTCGAACCCGGGGACCAGCCGGTGGTAGCTGTTGACCGTCGGGTTGGTGAAGGCGAGCAGCGAGTTCGCGTGGCTGAGCAGGCCGCCGATGTACCAGCGGGCGGTGTCGGACAGGCCGCCGTAGCCGCGCTCGTCGTAGAACAGCGGCTCGCCGCCCTTCCACAGCGACTGATGCGAGTGCATCCCGGAGCCGTTGTCACCGAACAGCGGCTTCGGCATGAAGGTGACCGTCTTGCCCGCGGCCCAGGCGACGTTCTTGATGATGTACTTGAACAACATCACCTGGTCGGCAGCCAGCTGCAGCGACGCGAACTTGTAGTTGATCTCCTGCTGGCCGGCGGTGCCCACCTCGTGGTGCGCGCGCTCCACCTGCAGTCCGACGGCGAGCAGCTGCTGCACCATCTGGTCGCGCAGGTCGGCGAAGTGGTCGACCGGCGGCACCGGGAAGTACCCGCCCTTGTAGCGCGGCTTGTACCCGCGGTTGCCGCCCTCCTCCGAGCGGCCGGTGTTCCAGGCGCCCTCGACGGAGTCGATGAAGTAGTAGCCGGCGTTCTGCTTGGTCTCGAACCGGACGTCGTCGAAGATGTAGAACTCGGCCTCCGGCCCGAAGAACACGGTGTCGGCGATGCCGGTGGACCGCAGGTGGGCCTCGGCCTTGGCGGCGACGTTGCGCGGGTCGCGACTGTAGGGCTCGTCGGTGAACGGGTCCACGATGGAGAAGTTGAGGACGAGCGTCTTCTCCTTGCGGAACGGGTCGACGAACGCGGTCTTCGGGTCAGCCATCAGCTTCATGTCGGACTCGTGGATGGCCTGGAAACCACGGATCGAGGAGCCGTCGAACATCAGGCCGTCCGCGAATGCGTCCGCGCCGAAGGACGTCGCCGGCACGTTGAAGTGCTGCATGACGCCAGGAAGGTCGCAGAAGCGCACATCGATGAACTGCACGCCTTCGTCCTTGACGAACTTCAGGACCTCATCGGCGTTGTTGAACATCCAACCTCCACGGACTGGGAGTGGGCAGGGATCGCCGCGGGACAGACCATCGTCGACCCGCCCCGGATCGACTTGGGACGTTAGGGGGAGGCAGTTTCCCAAGGGTGTCTCGTCTGTTTCGGCGGTGTTACGCCACGGACGGCCGGGTGACGTCCGTGTGACGATCCTTTCGTACCCGAGGCACCCACGGACACACCCTGGCGCGTGTCGGACGCCACGGCTGCGGCTAGCCTGCTGGCGTGGCACGCCGCAGCGACCGGCCGTCGTGGCTGGAGGGACCCGGTGCACCGCCCGGCGCGGGGCAGGGCTACTACCCCGGGGAGCGGCTCGGCCGGCCGCGCGACGGCGCGGGCTCGGTGGCCGGGTTCGGACGCCGGCTGCTCGGGTTGCTGCTCGACTGGGTGATCGCGCTGCTCGTTGCCAGGCTGCTGTTCCGCGGCACGGGCGGGGGTGCCTTCGGGCCGCTGCTGGTCCTGCTGGTGGACAGCGCCGTGCTGGTGGGCACGCTCGGGTCCACCATCGGGCACCGGGCGGTGGGGCTGCGCGTGGAGACCCTGCCGGGCGCGGCACCCGGGCTGCTGCGCGCCACCGCCCGGGCGCTGCTGCTCTGCCTGGCCGTGCCGCCGCTGATCTGGGACCGAGACCAGCGCGGGCTGCACGACCGGGCGGCCGGGACGCTGGTGGTACGGGCGACCGGCGACCGGGACCGAGGACGCTGACCGGGCGGGGCGCTCAGCCGTGGGCGCCACCGGCGGCGTCCTCGCCCGCAACCCCGTTGCCGCGAGCGGCCTCGACGCGGTGGCCGACCTGCTCCGGGCCGAGGGCGGACTGCAGGTCGCGCAGCGCCCGCGCCTCCTCGATCCGGCGGGCCCGGACGTCGGCGACCGAGGTGGCCGCGTTGCGCGCCGCAGAGACGGCGAGACCGGCATCTGCGCGCCGGACCCACACTCCCATGATCCGGACGACTTCGGACGTTGCGCTCACGAGCATCGGCATCTCCGTGGTGGACGGGTGGCTGGGTGTGACTCAGCCAACCACATCGCTGTTACCCAGAGGTATCCGGCTGGCAACGGTCTGTCGATCCTCCGGTCAGCGCGACACCGGCCCGGCCGGCGACGGCGGGCCTCAGCGCCCCCGGGTGGCTCGCCGGTCGGGCCGCACCCGCAGCGGGTCGATGCCCTTCGGGATCGGTGGCCGCACCGCGCCGAGGGCGCGCAGCCGCTTGGAGACCTCCGCCACCTCGGTCTTGGTCAGGGTGGAACGCATCCGCGTCAGCGTGCCGCTGAGCTTGCGCAGCTCGACCTGCCCCTCACCGTCGCCGGCGTGCACGACGTGCACCGGGACGCTGGTCCCGAGCACCCGGTTGATCCGCTTGCGTTCCTGCTCCGCCAGCCGGTTCACCCGCGGCAGCGGTCCCTCCGTCACCAGCACCACCCCGGCCCTGCCGATCGCCCGGAAGACCAGGTCCTGGGTGCGGGGATCGACCGCGGCCGGCTGGTCCTCGACGCTCCAGCCGCGGCGCAGGTTCTGCAGCGCCGCTCCGGCGGCCCCGGGCTGGCCGGCGAGCTGGGCGTACGCGGCCCGCTCCGCCCGCCGGGCCATCACCGCCAGCGCCAGGGTGATCCCGATCATGGTGCCCAGGGCGGTGACGTAGACCGGGTGGCCGATCGCCAGACCGATGAGGAAGCCCACCGCCATGGTGGCGAGCAGGGAGGCGAGCATCCACCAGACCGCGGCAGGGTCGTACCTGCGGGTCATGGTGAAGACGGCCCAGAGCTGGCGCAGGCGTCCCTGCTTCTTCGGCGCGGCGTCGCTGCCGGACTTCTTGGCGGCCATACCCCAGAGGATAGGGCGCGCGGAGCCCGCTCGGACCCGGGCCCGTCGGCCCTCACCCGACTGCCCCGCGTCGCCGCGCGGGGGCAGCTACCCGGGCAGCGCCCCGGCGGCCTCCTGCCGGGTGCGTCCCGGCTCGGCGAGGTGCGCCAGGGCCGCGGGCACCGGGGTCCCGCGGCGGGTCATCGCCTGTGCCCACAACCGCCCGGCGCGGTACGACGAGCGCACCAGCGGGCCGGACATCACTCCGGCGAACCCGACCGCCTCGGCCTCCGCGCGCAGCTCGACGAACTCCTCCGGGCGGACCCAGCGCTGCACCGGATGGTGCAGCGCCGACGGGCGCAGGTACTGCGTGATGGTGACCAGGTCGCATCCCGCGGCGTGCAGGTCGCGCAGCGCGGTACTGACCTCGGCGCGGGTCTCCCCGAGCCCGAGGATCAGGTTGGACTTCGTCACCAGGCCCTCTGCCCGTGCCTGCGTGAGCACGTCGAGGGAGCGTTCGTACCGGAAGGCGGGGCGGATCCGGCGGAACAGGCGCGGCACCGTCTCGACGTTGTGCGCGAACACCTCGGGGCCGGCGGAGAACACCTGGCCGAGCAGTTCGGGTCGGGCGGAGAAGTCCGGTACCAGGATCTCCACCCCGGTGCCGGGGTTGGCCGCGTGGATCGCCCGCACCGTCTCGGCGTACAGCCAGGCGCCCTCGTCGGGCAGGTCGTCCCGGGCCACCCCGGTGACGGTGGCGTAGCGCAGGCCCATCGTGTGCACGCTCTCGGCCACCCGGCGCGGCTCGTCGGGGTCGAGCGGCTGCGGCCGGCCACTGTGGATCTGGCAGAAGTCGCAGCGCCGCGTGCACTCGTCGCCGCCGATGAGGAAGGTCGCTTCGCGGTCCTCCCAGCACTCGAAGATGTTCGGGCAGCCGGCCTCCTGGCAGACCGTGTGCAGGCCCCCGCGCTGCACCAGGGAGGTCAGCTGCGGGAACTGCGGACCCATCCTCGCGGTGGTCCGGATCCACGCCGGCTTCCGCTCGATCGGGATCTCGGCGTTGCGGGCCTCGACCCGCAGCAGCCGCCGTCCCTCCGGGGTCACGGTCACCGGTCCAGACTACGGCCCGCCCCGGACGGAGCGCCGTGCGGCGGTTCCGGAACGGATGCGCAAGGCTGTTCGTGTGGAGCTGCGCATATTCACCGAACCCCAGCAGGGGGCGTCGTACGACGACCTGCTCGCCGTGGCCCGGCGGCCGAGGACGCTGGGTTCGACGGGTTCTTCCGCTCCGACCACTACCTGCGCCATGGGCGACGGTCGACGGGCTGCCCGGGCCGCCCGGACGCCTGGGTGAGCCTGGCCGGCGCTGGCCCGCGAGACCTCCCGCATCCGGCTCGGCACGCTCGTCTCGCCGGCGACCTTCCGGCTGCCCGTCACTGCTCGGCGATCCAGGTCGCGCAGGTGGACCAGATGTCCGGCGGGCGGGTGGAGCTCGGGCTGGGCGCGGGCTGGTTCGAGACCGAGCACCGGCGTACGGCATCCCCTTCCCGCCCGTCCGCGAGCGCTTCGACCGGCTGGGGGAGCAACTCGAGATCGTCACCGGCCTGTGGGCCACCCCGGCCGGGGAGCGGTTCTCCTATCGCCGGGGAGCACTACACCGCTGGTGGACTGCCCGGCCCTGCCGAAGCCGGTCCAGCCGCCGGTGCCACTGATCATCGGCGGCAGCGGGAAGCGGCGCACGCCGGCCCTGGCCGCCCGTTTCGCCACCGAGTTCAACATCGGCTTCTGCACGGTGGAGGAGGCCGCTACCCAGTTCGCCCGGGTGCAGCCGCCTGCCAGGGGATCGGCCGCGACCCCGCAGACCTCGTGTACTCCTGGGCCGGCACCGCGGTGATCGGTCGGACCGACGCCGAGGTCGCCCGGCGGGCCGAGGCGATCGGCGCCGACCTCGACGTGCTCGCCGCTGCCGGGATCGCCGGCACGCCGCAGCAGGCAGCCGAGCGATTGGGCGCCTTCGCGAAGGCGGGGGTGGCCCGGTGCTACCTGCAGATCATGGACACCGCCGACCTGGACCACCTCGAGCTGATCGCCGCCGAGGTGGTGCCGCAGCTGGCCTGAGCCGGTCCGGCTCCCGTCACCCCCCGGTCGCGGTGGCGACCCGGGCGGCGTCCGCAGGGGTGTCCGCGGCGGTACCCGGGGCGGTGCCCGGGGCGCCGCCGAGGCCCGCGGCCGCGAGGTGCCGGCGGACCAGCGGCACCGCCTCGGCGACGCTCGACCTCGCGGGCGAGCTCGGCGGACAGCGAGGTCACGTCGGCGTCGGGGATCCCGCAGGGCACGATCCGCGTGTACCAGGACAGGTCGGGGTCGCAGTTGAGGGCGAAGCCGTGCATGGTCACGCCCTGCGACACCCGGATCCCGATCGCGGCGACCTTGCGCTCGCGGCGCGGTCGTCGCTGCGGGCAGCCAGACCCCGCTGCGACCCTCGACCCGCAGCGCGGTCAGCCCGAGGTCGGCGCAGACGGCGATCAGCGCCTCGCTCCAGCCGGCGGACGTACGCGACCACGTCGACGGGGTCCGCCAGCCGCACGATCGGGTAGCCGACCAGCTGGCCCGGCCCGTGCCAGGTGATCTTCCCGCCGCGGTCGACGTCGATCACCGGGGTGCCGTCGACGGGGCGCTCGTGCGGCTCGGTGCGCTTGCCCGCGGTGTAGACCGGCGGGTGCTCCAGCAGCAGCACGGTGTCCGGGGCGGTTCCGGCCGCGACCCGGGCGTGCAGGGCACGCTGCAACTGCCAGGCCCGGCGGTAGTCGACCAGTTCGGTGCCCAGGCCGACGGGTTCGAAGTGCAGGGGCGGCCGCTGGCCGTCGGTGCCGTTCACGCGGCCCACTCTACGGAGCCGGCGGGTGCTGCACCCCCGCACGTGGTTCGCCCGCCGGGCAGCGCGGCCCGGCGGCAGGGTCGCCGCCGTCCGGCCAGCGCAGTCCGGAATGGTGACTGACCAGCCCGACCAGCGCCCGGCGCAGCGCCGGCAGGTCATCGCCGGCGACCCCGAAGAAGCCCTCGGCCACGGCGACGTCACCGGCCTGCAGGCAGGTGCGCCGACCCGGCTCGGTGAGGGAGACCACGTTGCGGCGGCGATCGTGCGGGTCACGCTCCCGGACGAGGTAGCCGCTGCGCTCCAGCCGCTCGACGGTGCGGCTGAGGGTCTGCTCCTCGACCTGCACGCGGCCGGCCAGCTCGCGCTGGGTGAGCGGCCCGCCGAGCAGCACGTGCAGGGCGGCCAGGCTCGGCGTGGTTGAGGTCCCAGCGGGCCAGGTGGGTGTTCCAGGCGTGCTCCACCAGCCGGGCGGCCGCCGACAGCAACCGTCCCGTGGGCCAGGCGTCCAGGTCCTCCACGGGGCCCACGGTACGCCGGGCCCGTGCGCGGGCGGCGGGCCTGCGGCGCGCGGCCCGGGGTAGCGCCCCCGGCTGCGGGTCGGGCCCGCCGGGCCCGCCGGGACGGCCGGGTCTGACAGGCTGGGGCCATGAACCTGCGCGTTGCTCTGGTGGGCTACGGCTCGGCCGGGCGCGGGATCCACGCGCCGTTGCTCGCGGCGGCCGGTTGCGAGCCGGCGGTGGTGGTGACCGCCAACGTCGAGCGGGCGCGCCAGGCCCGCACCGCGCTGCCGGGCGCCTCCGTGGTCACCGACCTGGACGAGGCGCTGGAACTGCGTCCCGACCTCGCCGTGCTCGCCTCCCCGAGCGGGGTTCACGCCGCGCAGGTGCTGGCCTGCGTCGCCGCCGGCGTGCCGATCGTGGTGGACAAGCCGCTCGCGGTCGATGCCGACCAGGGTGAGGGTGCGGTGCAGGCCGCGGAGTCCGCGGGGGTTCCCCTCACCGTGTTCCAGAATCGGCGCTGGGACTGCGAGAACCTCACCCTGGCCGAGCTGCTGGGGGAGGGCAGGCTCGGTGAGGTGCACCGGTTCGAGCGGCGCTGGGAGCGCTGGCGGCCGGTGCCCAAGGACCGCTGGCGGGAGAACGCTCCGGCAGGCCTGGGCGGCGGGATCCTGCTCGACCTGCACAGCCACCTGGTCGACTCGGCGGTGCACTTCTTCGGTCCGGTCGAACGGGTTTACGCCGAGATCGCGTGCTGGACCACGCAGGCCGAGGACGAGGCGTTCCTGGCCCTGCGGCACGCCTCGGGGGTGCGCAGCCACCTGGGCGCCACCTCGGTCGCCGGGGCACCGGGCCCGCGCACCCGGGTGCTGGGCAGCGCGGCCGCCTACGTGACCACCCGTTTCGAGGCCGAGCAGGCGGCCTTCGGGGGGTTCGACGAGGAGCCGGGACACTGTGGCTGGCTGGTCGCCGGGGAGGATCGCGAGCCGGTCCCCGCCGCGCCGGGCGGGCACACGGACTTCTACCCCGCGGTGTTCGCCGCTCTCGCGCTGCAGGGCGATGCCCGGCAGGCGGCGATGCCGGTCGACCCGTGGGACGCGGTGCACGTGCTCGAGGTCATCGACGCGGCCAGGGTCAGTGCGGCGGAGTCCCGGGTGGTCGCGCTGTAGCGCAGGCCCGCCGCTAGTACAGCGGGCGGGGGTCGAGCGGGGTCTCCTCGGCCGACCCGTCGGCGCCTCGCCGGACCAGGTATGCCCCGGCCCCGGGCCGCCCGCTCGACTGCCCCGAACAGCTGCGTGCCGTGGTAGACCACACCCGCGCCGTCGTCGGTGCAGTAGCTCGTGGGGAGTACCTGCTCGGCCACCAACCGGTGCAGCAGCGGGCGGCGCCGGGGTTCGGAGTCGTAGTGCACGCCGTTGCCCCACGGCAGCAGGCCGAGCCCGTTCGTCACCGGGCGCAGCTGCGGGCCGAACGAGTCCGTGGTCCCGCCGGCATGCCAGCAGATCGAACCCGCGCTCACCCCGCCGAGCACCACCCCGGCCTTCCACACCCGCCGGAACACCCCGTCGAGGCCGTGCAGGCGCCACAGCGCCAGCAGGTTCGCCACCGAGCCGCCACCCACCCAGACCACGTCCTGCGCGAGCAGGTGCGCCTCGAGGTCGTCGTGGCTCGGCATCGGGAACAGCCGCAGGTGGCTCGGCTCCCAGCCGGCGGCGAGCACCGCCTCGTCCACGTCGGCGGCGCGGGCGCGCTGGTCGCCCGAGGCGGTGGCGACGTAGCAGAACCGGGGCCGGCGCCCGCTCACCCCGGCGAGCTCCACGGCGTGGTGCAGCAGCGGGCCGGCGTCGAGGTCGCGGCGCGGGTTCGCGGCCGGGACGAAGCCGCCCGAGGTGGCGAGGATGGTGGGCTGGGCCGCAGTCACGGCCCCACCCTACGAGCGGCCCTGTGGACGGTCCCAGCGGGCGGGGTGGCGGATCCGCGACGCTGGGGTGATGGAACGAGCAGCGGGGCAGCGGCCGGTACCGCGGGTGCCCGGGCTGGTGCTGGAGCGGTCGATCGGCCGGGGTGCGCACGGGCAGGTGTGGCTGGCCCGCGACCTCGGGTCCGAGGAACGGGTGGCGGTGAAACTGCGAACGGGGCCACCCGGGCCCGGCGGCCCCGGCGCGGCGGCGGACGGGCAGCGGGCGGCGCCGGACGGGTCGGCCGAGGCGGCGCTGCGGCTCGCCGACGAGGTCGCGGTACTGACCCGGATCGACCATCCGCACGTGGTCCGGCTGCGCCGGGCGGTGGACCTGCCCGACGGGTCCCGGGCGCTCGTGCTCGACCTCGCGGCCGGTGGCAGCCTGGCCGGGCTGGTCGCCGCCCGGGGGCGGCTGGATCCGGCGGAGGTGTCCACCGTGGTGGTCGGGATCGCCCGGGCGCTGGCGCACCTGCACTCCCGTGGGCTGGTCCACGGCGACCTGACCCCGGGGAACGTGCTGTTCACCGGCTCCGGCCGGCCGCTGCTGTCCGATCTCGGCGTGGCCTCGGTGCTGGGGGCCGACGGCGGCCGTCCGGAGTGGGGGACGACGGGCTTCAGCGATCCCGCCCCGGGCCCCGCCGGTGATCCCGCGCGGGACGTCTGGTCGCTCGGCGCGGTGGCGGCCTTCGCCCTCGGCGACCCGTCGCCGGGCGGCCCCGGCCCCCGCGGTCCGCAGCACGGCCCGCTGGCCGACCTGGTGCGCGAATGCACGGACGCGCAGGCGGCGCTGCGACCCGAGGCCATGGAGGTTGCCCGCGCCGCCTGGGAGGCAGTGCGGCCGGCGCCGATCCGGCTGCTGCCGGGGATCGGCGCGGGCGACGGCGTGACGTCCCGCGGGCAGGTCCCCGTCGCGACGACGACTGCAGCTGCTCCGGTGACCCTGGACGTCGATGTCACCCGGCGGGTCCGGGAGTTGGCCCGCGGTGGTTCCGGCGACGGCCCCGGTGACCCCCGCCGCGCGGGTGCGGGCCAGGGCCGCCCCCCAGCCCCACCGCGGCGGCGCGGGCGGCTGCTGGCCGCCGGGGCGCTGCTGGTCGCGGCTACCGCGGCGGTCGCCGCGGCGACGCTGGTGCCGGGCTGGCTGCCCGGCGCGGGCGCCGCCGCGGTCCCGGCCACCCCGTCGGCCCGCCCGCCCGCCGGTGGGTGCACCTCCGCGGAGGGCTCCCCGCAGGGGCTGGCGCGCACGGTGTGCGCGCTGGCGGAAGGGCGGGCGCGGGCGTTCGGCGCGGCCTCCAGCGACCCGCTGACGCAGGTGGACGCGCCGGGCTCGCCGGCCCTGGCCGCCGACTCTGGCCTGGTGAGCAGGCTCGCGGCGGGCGGGCTGCACCTGGAGGGGCTCACCTTCGTCGTCCGCGAGGTCCGCTTGACCGGCAGCGCGCCGGGGCGGCTGACAGTGGCGGCGCAGGTCTCGACGTCGGCGCACCGGCAGGTGAGGGCCGACGGCAGCGTGGCGGCCACGGTGGCTGCCACCCCGGCGGTCGCGGTGCGACTGGTCCTGGTCAGCGGCCCTGGGGGGAGCGGATGGCGGGTGTCCACGGTGGGTTGACCCGCCTCCGGCAGGCCCCGCGGGCCGGGGCCTTCAGTGGCCGGAGGCCGCCCAGGCCGCCGCGGAGGTGAGGTCGGGGTGGCGGAAGTGGAACCCGGCGGCCTGCAGCCGGGCGGGCAGGACGCGCTGGCTGGCGAGGATGTCCGCGGCGAACTCCCCGAGCGCCAGTCGCAGTGCCGCGGCGGGTGCGGGCAGCACCGTCGGGCGGTGCAGCACGCTGCCGAGTGCTCGCATCACGTCAGCCTGGCGGGCGGGCGAGGGCGCGGCGAGGTTCACCGCTCCGGTCACCTCGCGCTCCAGCAGGAACGCCAGCGCCGTGACTTCGTCGGCGAGAGTGATCCAGGGCCACCACTGCCGTCCGCTCCCGAGCGGGCCCGCGAGCCCCAGCCGGACCAGCGGGAGCAGCCGCCCGAACGCGCCGCCACGGGGGGCCATCACCAGCCCGCTGCGGGCGGTCGCCACCCGGATCCCGGCGTCGGTCGCGGGGATCGTCTCGGCCTCCCACGCCTGCACCACCTCGGCGAGGAAGCCCTCGCCCGGCCCGGAGTCCTCGGTGAGTTCCTCCTCGCCGCGGGAGCCGTAGTAGCCCACGGCCGAGGCCGACACCAGCACCCGCACCGGCTCGGGGAGGGCGAGGAGGGCGCTCACCAGGGCGCGGGTGCCCAGCACCCGGGAGTCCCGGATGGTGCGCTTGTAAGCGGGCGTCCAGCGCCGGTCGCCGACGCCCGCGCCGGCCAGGTGAACGACCGCCTCGACCCCGGCCAGGCCGCCGACGTCGACCTGTCCGGTCTGCGGGTCCCAGCTCACCTCCGCCGCCGAGCGCGCAGGCCGCCGCACCAGCCGGATCACGTCGTGGCCGCCCGACTGCAACTGGGGGACCAGCGCCGAGCCGATCAGCCCGCCCGCCCCGGTGACCGCGATCCGCATCGGACTACAGGCCCAGGTCCGCCTCGAAGGCACCCTCTTCGAGCCGGACCTTCATGGCCCCGAGGAAGCGCGCGGCGTCCGCGCCGTCGACCAGCCGGTGGTCGTAGGACAGCGCGAGGAAGACCATCGAGCGGATCGCGATCGTCTCCTCGCCGTCCGGCCCGGCGACCACCACGGGCCGCTTCACCACCGCGCCGGTACCGAGGATCGCCACCTGCGGCTGGTAGAGGATCGGGGTGTCGAACAGGGCGCCGCGGCTGCCCGTGTTGGTCAGCGTGAACGTGCCGCCGCCGAGTTCGTCGGGGCTGATCCGGTTGTTCCGGGTGCGCTCGGCGAGATCGGCGATCCGGCGGGCCAGCCCGGCGATGTTCAGGTCGCCGGCACCGTGGATCACCGGGACGAGCAGGCCGCGGTCGGTGTCGACGGCGATGCCCAGGTTCTCCTCGGCGTGGTAGACGATCTCGTCGCCCTCGATACTGGCGTTGACCACGGGGTACTGCTTGAGCGCCTCGACGGCGGCCTGCGCGAAGAACGGCAGGAACGACAGCTTGACGCCCTCGCGCGACTCGAAGTCGCGCTTGGCCCGTTCCCGCAGCCGGGCGATCCGCGTGACATCGACCTCCACCACCGTGGTCAGCTGCGCCGACGTCTGCAGGGATTCGACCATGCGCTGGGCGACGAGCTTGCGCAGCCGGGTCATCTTCTGCCGCGTGCCGCGCAGAGCGAGCGCCTCGGGGGAGGCCGCCACGGCGCGGGGCGCCGCCGCGGCGGCGGTCGAGGCGGCCTTCGCCCGGGCGCGGGCCTCGGCCGCCTCGATGACGTCCTGCTTGCGGATCCGACCTCCGACACCCGTGCCGGTCACTGTGGACAGGTCTATCCCGTGCTCGGAGGCCAGCTGGCGCACCAGCGGCGTGACATAGGCGCCAGGGTCGGCGATCAGGCTCGCGCCGCGCTCGAGGGTGGACACCGCTGCCGCCGGCGTGGACACCGCGGCGGGAGCGGGCGCCGGCGGAGCCGACGGTGCGGGCGCCGGCCGGGGCGCTGCCACGGGCGCGGGCGCTGCCACGG
Source organism: uncultured Actinomycetota bacterium (assembly GCA_963784535.1). Lineage (GTDB taxonomy): Bacteria > Actinomycetota > Actinomycetes > Actinomycetales > Kineosporiaceae > CAWARR01. Next base: position 97,928 of record CAWARR010000006.1, read on the forward strand.
GTGCGGGTACTGGGGCGGGCGCGGGTGCAGGGGCGGGCGCGGCCGCGGCCGGCGTGACGCTCGCGGCGGCCCCCGCTGCGGCGATGACGGCCAGCGCGGCGCCGACCGGCACCGTCTCGTCCTCCGCGACGAGGATCTGCTGCAGCACCCCGCCGAACGGCGAGGGGATCTCGGTGTCGACCTTGTCGGTGGACACCTCCAGCAGCGGTTCGTCGACCGCGACCTGGTCCCCGACACCCTTCAGCCAGCGGGTGACCGTGCCTTCGGTCACGCTCTCGCCGAGGGCCGGCATGGTCACCCGGTCCCCGCCGCCGGGCGCGGCCGCCGCCGGGGCCGGTGCGGGAGCTGCCGCCGCGGGCGCGGGCGCTGCTGACTGCGCCGGCGCGAAGGCGGCGGGCGCAGCGGCAGCCGGTGCCGGCGCGGCCGAGGGGGGAGCCTGGGTCGCGGCGGGTGCGTCACCGGCTCCGGACTGCCCCGCGCCGAGCACGGCGAGCGCGGTGCCGACCGGCACCGTCTCGTCCTCCGCGACGAGGATCTGCTCCAGCACTCCGGCGACCGGCGAGGGGATCTCGGTGTCGACCTTGTCGGTGGACACCTCCAGCAGCGGCTCGTCGACCTCGACGCGCTCGCCGACCTGCTTCAGCCAGCGGGTGACGGTGCCCTCGGTGACGCTCTCGCCCAGGGCCGGCATCTGCACGGACTCCGACATGGGTCTGGGTTCTCCTTCGTCGAGGTCGCCGCGGCCTGCGCCGGGCTCGCCAGTGGGTAGTGGGCCGGACAGGGGTCAGGCGTGGGAATGCAGCGGCTTGCCTGCGAGGGCGAGGTGCGCCTCGCCCATCGCCTCGTTCTGGGTCGGGTGGGCGTGGACCAGTTGGGCGACCTCCTCGGGGTAGGCCTCCCAGTTCACGATGAGCTGTCCCTCGCCGATGAGCTCGCCGACCCGGCTGCCGACCAGGTGGACGCCGACGACCGGCCCGCCCTTCTGCCGCACCAACTTGACGAACCCTGCCGTCGCCAGGATCTGGCTCTTGCCGTTCCCGCCGAGGTTGTACTCGTAGCTGTCGACACCGTCCGCACCGAAGCGTTCGACGGCCTGCGCCTGGGTAAGGCCGACGGAGGCGACCTCGGGCTCGCAGTAGGTGACCCGGGGGATCCCCGACTCGATGATCGGCGCGGGGTTCAGCCCGGCGATCTCCTCGGCGACGAAGATGCCCTGGGCGAACCCGCGGTGTGCCAACTGCAGGCCGGGAACGATGTCGCCGACGGCGTACACGCCGGGGATGTTGGTGCGCAGCCGCTCGTCGGTGAGGACGAAGCCGCGGTCCATGCCGACGCCGACCTGCTCGTAGCCGAAGCCGGTGGCGTTGGGGCCGCGGCCGACGGCGACCAGCAGCAGGTCGGCGGTCGAGTGTCTCTGCCGGACTCCAGGGTCACGGTGACGTCGTCGGCGGTCTGGCTCGCGGCGGCGAACCGGATGCCGGTCCTGAACCCGATCTTCCGCTTGCGGAAGGCCCGCTCGAGCGCCTTGGAGCAGGCCTCGTCCTCGTTCGGGACCAGCCGGGGCAGGGCCTCGACGATGGTCACCTCGGCGCCGAAGGACTTCCAGACGCTGGCGAACTCGACGCCGATCACGCCGCCGCCCGAGCACGATCACGCTGCGCGGCACCCAGTCGAGGGTGAGCGCCTGGTCGCTGGTGATCACCCGCCCGCCGATCTCCAGCCCGGGCAGCGTGCGGGCGTAGGAGCCGGTGGCGAGCACGACGTTACGGCCGGTGTACCGGCGGCCGCCCGCTTCCACGGTGTCCGCCGCGACGAGCCGACCCTCCGCCTCGACGTAGTTGATCCCGCCGCCCGGCACCAGGCCCTGCAGGCCCTTGTGCAGCCGGGCGACGACCCCGTCCTTGTAGCTTGTTGACCCCGGACATGTCGATGCGACTCGAGGGTCGCCCTGACGCCGAACTGCTCGCTCTCGCGGGCGGAGTCGGCGACCTCGGCAGCGTGCAGCAGGGCCTTGGTCGGGATGCACCCGCGGTGCAGGCAGGTGCCGCCGAGCTTGTCCCTGCTCGACCAGGGCGACCGACAGGCCGAGCTCGGCGGCGCGCAGCGCGCGGCGTAGCCGCCGCTGCCCCCGCCGAGGATCACGATGTCGTGCGTCTGGCCATGGACGGGTCGGACACCGGCTCTCCCTCGTTGCTGACGACTCGTTGCGGACTGCCCGGATGTCATCCTCGCACCACCGGAGCCCAGCCTCACATCGGGTGTCCTACCACGTCGTGGGCGTGATGGGGCTCACTGCGGGGCCGTGCCGCGGCGGTGGCCCGGTACGGTCGGTGGCGGCTCGCGCGCCGCCGCCGCGGATCCCGCGGCGGCGGCTGCGGGAACCTGGGTGGGCACCGTCCGTCGGGCGTGGGGGTGCCCGGTGGCGGGCGGAGGGTGGCGATGGGCTGGTTCGGCGTCGCAGGGCGGAGCCGACGGCGGGCGCGACCGGCGCGAGGCGCAGGAGGAGGTGCGTCGCCACCTGGAGGACTTCGTCCGCACCCGCAGCGGGGTGGAGGCGTACCTCGAACCGGCGACCGCGGTCACCCCGGTGACCGTGCTGCTGGTCGCGACCACGGGGGAGTGGACCAGGCGCCGCGTCGGTGACCCGCGATCGTCCGGGGGCTGGCCGAAGGGTTGCAGGTCCCGGTCTACGACGTGCAGCTCGTGGGCTACCCGCAGCGGATGCGGGACTGGAACGCCCGGGCCCGGGCCGCGCGGCGGCGGCCGGGCCCGGCAACCGGCGGCTGAGCTCCCGCCCCGCCTTCGTCAGTGCGGCCTTCGTCAGTGCGGCCCTGGGCAGTGCTGCCTTCGTCAGCGCGGCCACTTGTCGATGGCGACCACCTGCGGGTGTCCGCCGGAGGTGACGGCGTGCCCGGCGAGCTGGACGCCGCGACCGCGGTGCTCAGCAGCGCCGCCGCGAGCAACACCCGGGCGCCGGTGCCGGCCCGCCGGGTGCGGGGTGCGGTGCGGGGTGCGGTGACAGGGACGATGGTGCGCAGCACACGGGCCTCCGAGGCGGGATGGGGTCTTTCGTACCGACCCCTTTTCGGCACGGACCGCCCCGGCTTGACCCTGTACCGCCGCTGTGAGCGGCCCGTCACCCGATCGGGTCAGGCCCCGTGGGCGGCGATGTCCTCGGCGAGCCCGAGCAGGGTCCGCACCGCCACCCCGGTGCCGCCGACCGGGGTGTACCCGTGCGGCTTGCCCGAGTTGAACGCCGGCCCGGCGATGTCGAGGTGGGCCCAGGGGATCGGGCCCTGGCCGCGCGGCCGGCTCGGGTCCTCCGTGCGTGCGCGGTGGCGACGAACTCGGCGAGGAACAGCCCGGCGGCGAGCATGCCGCCGTAGCGCTCGCCCATGTTGGCGATGTCCGCGACCGGCGAGTCCATGCTCGCCCGCAGCTCGGCCGGCAGCGGCATCGGCCAGAACTGCCTCGCCCGCCCGCCGCGGCGACGCGTGCACCCGGGCGCGCAGCGCGTCGTCGTTCGCCATGACCGCCGAGACCCGGTTGCCCAGCGCGACCATCTGGGCGCCGGTGAGCGTGGCGACGTCGACGATCGCGTCGGGCGCGTCCTCGCCGGCGGCCACCAGCGCGTCGGCCAGCACCAGCCGGCCCTCGGCGTCGGTGTTGAGCACCTCGACGGTGCGGCCGCCGCGGATGGTGATGACGTCGGACGGGCGCTGCGCAGTGGCCGAGGGCATGTTCTCGGCGAGGGCGAGCCAGCCGGTGAGCCGCACCGGCAGCTCGAGCCGGGCCGCGGCCGACCACCGCGGCGAGCACCGCCGCCGCGCCGGCCATGTCGCTCTTCATCGTCTCCATGCCCGTCGCGGGCTTGATCGACAGGCCGCCGGAGTCGAAGGTGATGCCCTTGCCGACCAGGGCCAGGTGCGCCCGGGCCCCGGCGCGGGGAGTAGTCGAGGCGCACCAGCCGCGGCGGGCGCGAGCGAGCCCATTCCGACGGCCGAGCAGTCCGCCGTAGCCGCCGCGCGCGAGCTTGCGTCTCGTCGAGCACCTTGACCTGCACCGGCAGGTCGGCCACGGCGGCGACCGCGGCGGCGGCGAAGGCCGCCGGGTACAGGTCGAGCGGCGGGGTGTTCACCAGGTCGCGAGTGGCGGTGACGGCCGCCGCGAGCACCCCGCCCGGGAACTGACGGCCCGGGCCGCCGCCGTGCGGGCGAGCGCGGTGAGCACCACCACCGAGCGCACCGGCTGCTTCGTCGTCGGAGTGGCCGCGGTGCGGTAGCGGGTGAACGCGTACCCCCCCAGCAGCGCGCCCTCGGCCACGGCGGCCAGGTCCTCGGCGTCGTCCGCGGGCAGGGCCAGCGCGACTGTCGCCACTCCCGCCAGTGCCCGGGTGGCAGCCCCGGCGGCCCGGCGGAGGGTTTCGGCCGCCGGGCGCGAGCGCCCCGCGGGGATGGCCCCGAGACCTGTGAGTGCCAGCACGGGTGCCGCCAGCTCCCCGCCCGAGGGGACGCGGACCACCTCGTCCGTTGCGCCGCTGACGCCCAGCCCGGCAAGGTTCGCGGTGAGCGTCCGGCGCAGGCCGGCGGGGAGCCGGTCGGCGTCGAGCAGCCGCGGGCCCTGCGGGCCGGAGGCGACTGCGAGGACGAGCGCGTCCGCGCGGACGGCGGTGAGATCCTTGGCTGAGAGCGTGAGCGTCGGCACGTGGTCCTTCTTTCCGGCGGGCGTGTGCCGCCGATGCTAGCCACCGGGCGGACGGCGGTAGGTTGCCGCCATGGCTGCGGACCTGACCGACCCACCGCTGCGGCGCACCGCGCTGTACGCCCAGCACGTCGCCCTCGGGGCGAAGCTCGCGGACTTCGGCGGATGGCAGATGCCCATCGAGTACCCCGGTGGTGGGGTGCTGCGCGAGCACCAGGCGGTGCGCGAGCGGGTCGGGCTGTTCGACGTCAGCCACCTCGGCAAGCTCGCGGTCAGCGGCCCGGGTGCCGCGGACTTCGTGAACTCCTGTCTGACGAACGACCTGGGGCGCATCTCGGCGGGCCAGGCCCAGTACACGCTGTGCTGCGACGCGGCGACCGGCGGGGTGGTCGATGACCTCATCGCCTACCTGCGCGGGCCCCAGGACGTGCTGCTGGTGCCCAACGCCGCGAACAGTGCCGAGGTGGCGCGGCGGCTGGTTGCGGCGGCCCCCGCCGGGATCGAGGTGCGCGACCTGCACGAGCAGCTGGTGGTGCTGGCGGTGCAGGGGCCGGCCTGTGACGCGGTGCTCGACGCGCTCGGACTGCCCACCGGTCACAGCTACATGGCGTTCGCCGAGACCACCTGGTCCGGCGCGCCGGTGACGGTCTGCCGGACCGGCTACACCGGCGAGCGCGGGTACGAGCTGCTCGCCCCGGCCGGCGTGGCCCCGGCGCTGTGGGAGGCGCTGCTGGCTGCGGTCGGCGAGCACGGCGGGCTGGCCTGCGGGCTCGGCGCCCGCGACACCCTGCGTACCGAGATGGGCTACCCGTTGCACGGGCACGAGCTGTCGCCGGACATCACCCCGGTGCAGGCGCGGGTGGGCTGGGCGGTCGGCTGGCGCAAGCCGGCGTTCTGGGGCCGGGAGGTGCTGCTGGCCGAGCGGGAGTCAGGTGCGGCCCGGCCGGCGTGGGGCCTGCTGGCCCTCGGCCGGGGTGTCCCGCGGGCACAGCTGCCGGTGCTGGCGGGCGATACCGGCACGGACGCCGCGGGCGCGGTGGTGGGGGTGACGACCTCGGGCACGTTCTCCCCGACCCTGAAGCAGGGGGTTGCGCTGGCCCTGCTCGACCGGTCGGTGTCCGAGGGCGACGAGGTGGCGGTGGACGTGCGTGGCCGCCCGCTCGCCTGCCGCGTCGTGCGTCCGCCGTTCGTGCAGGTCCAGACCCGCTGACAGGTCCAGACCCGCTGACAGGTCCAGACCCGCTGGGTCAGCCCCTGGGCGCGGCCGCGGGGCCCGGAGCGACCGGGGGAGCGGCGAGCAGGGTGATCGTGGCGTCCAGGTAGGCGCGCAGGGCGCCCGGGTCGGCGGGCAACTCGGCCGGGGCGACGTGGGCGAGCTGCGTGTTCCCCAGGTAGGCGCTGAAGGCGATCAGGGCGCGGGTCCGGGCCTGCGGCGCCGGGATGCCGAGCTCGGCGAAGATCCCGGCCACGTAGCCGATCCGCCGCGCGGTGACCCGACGCAGCACGGGCCCCACCTGCTCCTCGCCCGCGGCCGCGAGCAGGGCGACCTCGACCCGGTCCCGGGCGGACACCTCGACCGCGGCTGCGAACAGTGACCGCAGCCGCCGCAGCGGGTCGGGCTCGGCGTCCATCAGCGCGATCACCGCCTCGGTGCGGCTGGCCTCCCACCGGGCCAGGGCGGCGTCGATCAGGGCGTCCCGGTTGGTGAAGTGCCAGTAGAAGCTGCCCTTGGTGGCTCCCAGCCGGGCGGCGATCGGCTCGACGGCGACGGCGGCGAGCCCCCCCTCCGCGATCGCGGCCAGGGCGGCGTGGGCCCAGTCGTCCGGCCCGAGCCGACGTCGGGCGCGAGGTTGATCAGCCACATTCCATACGCTACCGTACGGTGCGCCGTACGTAACCGTATGGTTCGGGGGTTGCTGGTGGAGGTGGTCCGCGTGGTCGGGCAGGTGCACAACGTTCACAGCCGGCACCTTCCGGTGCCGCCGGAAGCGCTGGCGGGGGCGCTGGACCGCCTGGGGTGCAGGGCGGACGTGCTCTGGCCCTCGCCCGCGTGGTGGCCGATGTGCCTGCACGCCCCGGACCCGGCCGAGCGTGACGCGGACCCGAACGGCCGGACACCGGGCGGGTCGCCGGTGGTCGACAGTCCCGCCGTCGGGTCAGTCGGCGGCCACGGGCCGATCCGTTACGCAGTCAGCGAGTACGTGCCGGGGCAGCGGGTCCGGTTCCGGTTCGACCCCCGGACCGGGCTGGTGGGTCACCATGAGGTTGCGGTGGAGCCGGTGCCGCCCGAGTCGGGCGGCGGCTGCCGGCTGCGCCATGTGATCGATGCGCAGGTCAGCGGCCGGACCCTGGTGCTGTGGCCGCTGCTGGTCCGGCTGGTGAACGACGCACTGCTGGAGGACCTGCTCGACCGGGCCGAACTGGTGGCCACCGGCAGCGTCGCCCGCCCCGCACGGTGGTCGCCCGCGGCACGCCTGGCGCATCGCCTGACCTGGCCACGGCCGACCTCGGTGGCGATCCCGAGCGCCGCCCGGCTGGCCCGGGCTGCCTTCGGGCGCACCGACCTGGCCGACGCCTACCGGGTGGCGCTGCGGCCCGGGATGCCCACCGAACCACAGGTGTGGGCGCGCGCCGTCCTGGAGGAACCGCCGGGCTGGGTGCGGGCGGCGATGCGGGCCCGCAACGCGCTGGTCGGCCTGGTCGGGATCGAGCGGGCCGGGGCGTCCGCCTTCGCGCCGATGGCGGCGGAGGGCACCGAGCTGCTCGTCGGGAGCGATGCGGGGCACCTCGGCTTCCGCGTCTCGGTGTTGGTGGAGTCCGGGTCGGGGTCGGGGTCGGGGTCGGGGCCGGGGTCGGCGGGGTCGGAGTCGGAGTCGGGCGCGGTCGTGGTGTCGACCGTGTCGCAGGCGTTCAACCGCCGCGGCAGGGCCTACCTGGCGGTGGTCGGGCGCGTGCACCCGTGGGTGGTGCGGTCCATGCTGCGGCGGGGCTCGCGGCGGCTGGCGCTCAAGGCCGCGGCCGCGCAGGTGTCCGGTCCGGCGCCCGGTCCCGGGAGCGGACGCCGGCCCGCGGGCCGAGCCCGGGCCGGGTACCCCGCAGACACGTGGTGATCCTGCGAGGTGCGCCGGCCTTCGCGCGCAGCGGCGGGGCCTAGCCGCCCACCGCGAGTGCCACCAGGGCTGCGGCGGTGCCCACCTCGACGCAGGCGCCGAGCACGTCGCCGGTGATCCCGCCGAACCGGGTGACGGCACGGCGGGCCAGTACGGCGGCCGCGCCGACGGCGACCACGACGGCGGCAGCACCCTGCAGCGCGGCCGTCGCCGTGCCCGGGACCGTGCCGGCCGCGGCGGGCCATCCCCGCGCCGTTCCGGGCCCGGCCGCAGCGGTGGCGGCGAGCACCAGCGCAGCGGCCAGAGCGGTCGCGACCACCACGCCCGCCGCAACCGCCCGCCGGACGCTGCCGGCCACGGTGCTGCCGAGCCCCTCACTGCGGGCCGAAGGCACGCCGCGGGCGCACGCGACGGGCAGCACGGCGCGGCCGGCGGCCACCGCCACCGCCACGCCGAGCGCCCCGAACCGGGGTAGCACCTGGGTGAGCGCGCCGATCTGCAGTCCGAGCACCAGCACCAGGGCGGCCGCCCCGGCGGGGCCGGTATCGCCGCGGCGCATCACGTCCAGCGCCCGCCGGCGGTCATAGCCGGCGGCCAGGCCGTCGGCGGTGTCGGCCAGGCCGTCCAGGTGCATCCCCCGGGTGGCCAGGGCCACCGCTGCGACCGCGAGCACAGCGGCGACCACGGCCGGTAGCCGCAGCGCCGCCGCGGCGGCGGCGACCGCGGCGGCGCTCAGCCCCGGGACGGCGCCGACGGCCGGAGCGAGGGCCATCGCCGCACCCGCCGTGCGCCGGTCGATGCGGCTCGGTGGACGTACCGGCAGCGCCGTGAGGGTCCCGACCGCGAGCCGTCCGGCATCCCGCGCGGCTCCGGTCGACGGCCGGCTCACCAGGGCGGGCCTTCCACCGCACCGGGACCGGGAGCGGTGGACAGTGCGACGGCGAGCAGCTGGGCGGCGAGGTCGAGCACGGCCAGGCCGAGCAGGGCGCCGGTCCCGTCCTCGGCAGCGATCCGCAGATCCACCAGAGGCTCGAGGTTGAGCGTGGTCAGCAGCCGCGAGTGCAGCGGGTGCGGGGCGAGGTGCGCGGCGCGCCACCAGCGCGCGACCACCGGGGCGGTGCGTTGGGCGAGCAGCGCCGCACCGGCCGCGCCGGGCCCGTCCAGCAGCACCGGCGTGCGGCGGGCGGCGCACCGCAGCAGGAACCCGGTGGCGGCGGCGTGCTCCGGGGCCCGCAGCGCGGCCAGCATCGCGTCCTGATCGCCGTGCACCGAGCGCAGCGCGCGCAGCCGGTCGCGGATGTCGCCGGCCTGCCGCATCCAGCTGGCGTCATCGGTCCCGCCCTGCTGCGGCCACCCGTTCGCGTGCACCGGGTCGAGGCCGAGCAGGTGCGCCGCCAGCACCCGCGACGGCAGCGGGTCGGCGAGGCTGAGCAGCACCACGTCGGTAGCTGAGTCGGCGAGCTCGTCGGCGAGCCGCGCCCCGGACGCCAGCGCGTCGGCGCCCTGGGAGGCCGCCGGCACGGCGACCCGGCGCACGCTCGGGGGGAACTCCACCGCGGGGCGGGTGCCGGAGGAGGACACGTGCACGACGGTTCGCGCGGGCGCCGCCCGTTCGTCCCCCCGCACCCCGGCCCACCAGGCGGCGAGTCCGGCCAGCTCGCCGGTGCTCGCCAGCAGCCCGGCGGCATCCAGCCCGGCGCGGGCGGCTTCGGCGCGTTCGAGGTCGGGGGGCACCGCCGCCTCCGCGAGCGTGGCCAGGGTGACCGCGAGGGCGTCGCCACCCCCGCTGCTCGGGCCGGCGGTCACCGGGCCGCTCCGGGGGTGGGCGCCTGCACCGGCGCGTCCATGGCGAGCACCCGGCCCGCGGCCACCAGCAGCACCTGCTCCGACTCGGCGGACAGTCGCCGGGCCAGGGCGCCGAGCAGGTCGCGGTAGCGCCGCAGCGACGGTTCCGGCGGCACCAGGCCCCAGCCGACCTCCTCGACCACCGCGACCGCCTCCCGGGCGCTGTGTCGCCATGCGTCCACCACGCCGTCGACCTCCCTGTCGATCCGCTGCTGCCAGCCGGGCCTGTCCTGCCAGCAGCCGCTGCGGCCCAGTGCCTCCGACAGCCAGGTTCCCACCGAGTCGATGAGCAGCGGCGGGCCGGGGCTGGCGAGCAGTTCGGCGAGGTCGCCACCCTCGAGGGTGCGCCACCAGGCCGGGCGGCGCCGGCGGTGGGCGCCCACCCGCTCGGCCCACTCGGGATCGCCGGGGCCGGGCGCGGGACCGGTGGCGGCGTAGCTGACCTGAGGGTCGGCGGCGAGCAGTGCCTCGGCGACGGCGGACTTGCCGGATGCCGCCGGCCCGAGCACCAGGGTGCGTCGTGCCGGGCGAACGCCGGCAGCGGTGCCCGCACCGGTGCCGGCGCCCGTCGGTGCCGCCGGGGGGCGGGCGTGGCCCCTGCCGCCCAGATCCGCAGCCGCTCCCCGTCCCGGCACAGTTCCACCGCCCAGTGCCGCAGCAGCAGCGCGCCCGCGGGGGTGAGGCGGCCCGGAACGGGCCCCTGATGGTCCAGCCCCACCCCCACCAGCTGCGCCCGCGGCGCGAGGGCGTCGACGGCCCGCAGCCGGGCGAGCTGGTGGGCCGGCGCGAGGGACACCCCCGGAAGCGGCAGTTCGGGACGTTCCGTGACCCCGCCCGCCGGGCCGTCGAGGGCGAGCACGGCGACGTCGAGCCGGGCGCCGGCGAGGGCTTCGAGGGTGGCTGCGGGTAGGTCCCCGGGGCGCGGGGACCACAGCAGCGACTGCCCGTCGGCGCCGAGCACCAGCACGCTGCTGTCCGGCTCGGGCCCGGGCAGTGCCAGCACCCGGACCCGCCCCAGCTCCAGCCGCCGGCCTGGTGCGAGCCAGCGCGCGGGGCCGGCGTCGGCCCGCCGGGTGACCAGCCGCGCCGGCGTGGCGCCCGGGCCGACGGGCAGGTCCCGCGCTGCCCGCGCACCGTCGAGGCCGAGCAGTCCCGGCAGCACCAGCCCGCTCGGCGCGGGGGGTACGGGCGGGGGGGCCCAGCGGCAGGCGACACACCCGCAGCCGGCCACCGGCCAGGGCGCGGCCGCGCTCCCGGTGAGCACGGCCTCGAGGCGAGGGTCGGGGTCGGCCTCGGGGCCGGGGTCGGGGTCGGGGTCGGGGTCGGGGTGTGCGGGCATCGGCGGCTGAGGGTAGCCGGTCCTCAGCCGGTGGCGTCGGCGGCACGCAGTGCGGCGCGGCGCTCCTTCCAACGCTGCAGCATCTGGTCCATCTCGCCCTCGACGAACTCGAAGAACGCCACCGTCTCGGCGAGCCGAGCCCCGGCGGGAGTGTGCCGCCCGAGCGCGCCGACGCCTTCGCGCAGCCGGGAGTCCCAGCGGGCCAGCCGCTGGGTCTGCTGCACGGTGGCCTCGTACCAGAGGTCGTCGTGGACGACGTAGTGGTCGCGGCGGGAGCCGGGGTCACGCTCGCGGCTGACGAGGTTCACCTGGGCGAGGTGGCGCACAGCGCCTGATACCGCTGCCGGGCTGATCCGCAGCCGTTCGGACAGCTCCAGGGCGGTCATCCGGCCGGAGTCGGTGGCGAGCAGAGCGACGAAGACCCGGGCAGGCATCCGCGGGACCCCCGCGTCGACCAGGGCCCCGGCGAAGCGCTCGATGAACCGCCCCACGGCCTCGTCGTCCCGGGGGCCGCTCGCGCTGCCGGAGTGCGCGCCGGAGTGCTGGGCGGCGGACCGGGGCCCAGCGGCTGGCGCTATGGCGTCGTGCGTCACGCTGCGTCTCCTTCGTGTCGGGGACCGGCCGCCACGGGGGTCGTACGGCCGTCCGCTCCGACGCCCGATTCTTGGTGTTGAGTATATTCAGAAGGTTGTGAAGTGTCTGTAAGATGGCGGCCATGTCCGCCGCGATCAGGATTTCGGGGCTCACCAAGTCCTTCGGCCGCGCCCGTGCCCTCGACGGCCTCGACCTGACCGTCGCGCCCGGCGAGGTGCACGGCTTCCTCGGGCCCAACGGCGCCGGGAAGTCGACCACCATGCGCATCCTGCTCGGGCTGCTGCGGGCCGACGCGGGCGACGGTCCGGCTGCTCGGCGGCGACCCGTGGACCGACGCCACGCCCTGCACCGCCGGCTCGCCTACGTGCCGGGCGACGTCACGCTGTGGCCCAGCCTGACCGGCGGCGAGGTGATCGACCTGCTCGGCCGGCTGCGCGGGGGGCTCGACCCGAAGCGTCGGGCGAACCTCGTGGAGCGCTTCGAGCTCGACCCGACCAAGAAGGCCCGCACCTACTCCAAGGGCAACCGGCAGAAGGTCGCCCTGGTCGCGGCGCTGGCCTCCGACGTCGAGCTGCTGCTGCTCGACGAGCCGACCTCGGGGCTGGACCCGCTGATGGAGGAGTCGTTCCGCGAGTGATCGGCGAGGATCGCAACGACGGGCGCACCGTGCTGCTGTCCAGCCACATCCTGGCCGAGGTCGAGGCGCTGTGCGACCGGGTCAGCATCATCCGCGGCGGGCCGCACCGTGGAGACCGGCACGCTCGCCGAGCTGCGCCACCTCACCCGCACCGCGGTCGACGGCCGACCTGGCCGGCCCGCGTCGACGGGCTGGCCGACCTGCCCGGCGTGCACGACCTGCGGGTCGACGGCGCCCGGGTGCGCTGCGAGGTCGACGCTGCCGCGCTCGACGCGGCTGCTGCGGGCGCTGACCGCGGTCGGGGTGCGCAGCCTGTCGAGCCAGCCGCCGACGCTGGAGGAGCTGTTCCTGCGGCACTACGCGCAGCCGCAGCGGGCCGGAGCGCTGGAGTCGCGGCCGTGAAGGCCTCACCGGGACCGCCGCGCTGGTGCGGCTCGCCCTGCGCCGCGACCGGGTGCTGCTGCCGGTCTGGGTCGCGGTCTTCGTCGTGATGGCCGTCGGTCTCGGCCGAGGCGACCGTCGGGCTGTACCCGACCCTCGCCTCCCGGGTCGAGGCGGCTTCCGGGCATCAACGGCACGCCCTCGCTGGTGGCGCTGTACGGGCGGATCTACGACCCCGCCTCGCTCGGCGCGCTGGCGATGTTCAAGCTCAACGCCCTGGGGTGCGCGCTCGTCGGCGGTGCTCGCGGTGGTGCTCACCGTCCGCCACACCCGCGGCGAGGAGGAGGCCGGCCGGCTGGAGCTGCTCGGGGCCACCGTGGTCGGGCGGCGGGCGGCGCTCGGCGCGGCCATCGCGGTGGTGATCGGGGCGACGGCCGGGCTGGGCCTGCTCACCGCGCTCGGGCTGATGTCGGCGGGGCTGTCCCCGGCCGGGTCACTGGCGTTCGGCGCCTCCTGGTTCCTGACCGGAGCGGTCTACGCCGCGGTCGCGGCGCTGGTCGCCCAACTCGCGGCCGGGGCGCGGGCGGCGACCGGGATCGCCTCGGGGATCCTCGGCGCGACGTACCTGCTGCGGGCGGTGGGGGACAGCAGTTCCTCGCCGGCGGTGAGCTGGCTGTCGTGGTTGTCCCCGATCGGCTGGGGGCAGCAGGTGCGGGCCTTCGCCGGTGACCGCTGGGTAGTGCTGGCCCTCCCGCTCCTGGCGGCGGTGGCGCTGGTGGCCGCGGCGTTCGCGCTGAACTCGCGACGGGACCTGGACGCCGGGCTGTTCCCGGACCGGCCGGGGCGGGGCGCCGCCGGTCGGGGGCTGGCCTCGGCCCTGGGCCTGGCCTGGCGGCTGCAGCGAGGGCTCCTCCTCGGGTGGCTGGTGACCTTCGCGCTGCTCGGGCTGGTGCTGGGCTCCATCGCCACGAGCATCGACAGCATGATGAGCAGCCAGCAGGCCCGGGAGTTCCTCACCCGGCTGGGTGGCCAGCAGGGGCTCACTGACGCCTTCTTCGCGGCGGAGCTGAGCATCAGCGGGGTGATCGTGTCCGTGTACGGCATCCAGGCGGCGATGCGGCTGCGCGCGGAAGAGGCCGGGGACCGCGCCGAGGCGCTGCTGGCGACCGCGGTCGGCAGGGTGCGCTGGGCGGCCGGCCACGTGCTCATCGCCGCGGCCGGGACGAGCGTGTTGATGCTGGTGCTGGGCACCCTCGCGGGGGTGGCCCGGTCGGTGCACAGCGGCAACGCCGGCGATCTCGGCCCGGTGCTGGCCGGTGCGCTGATCCAGTTGCCGGCCGCCTGGTTGCTCACCGCCGTGGTGGTTGCCGCGTTCGGGCTCGCCCCGCGGCTGGTGGCCGTCGGCTGGGCGGCGCTGGTGGCGTTCCTGCTCCTCGGGGAGCTCGGCCCGGTGATGCAGCTCGACCAGTGGGCGTTGGACCTGTCCCCCTACGCGCACGTGCCGAAGCTGCCCGGGGGTGCCTTCAGCGTCACCCCGCTGGCCTGGCTGCTGCTGGTGACGGTGGCGCTGGGGGGCGCGGGGCTCGTCGGGTTGCGCCGGCGCGACCTGGTCAGCTGATCGCGGCGGCGCGACCTGGTCAGCTGATCGCGCCGGCCCCCACGGGGTCGTCGTGGTCGGCGCGTACCGTGTGCGCATGGACGCGTGGACGTGGCGGTACGAGGCGACGGACGGGTCGGTGATGGACGACCCGGCGTTGCCGCGGCACACCTTCCCGAGCCAGGCCGACGCGGAGGCCTGGGTGGGGGAGACGTGGCGGGAATTGGCCGCCGCCGGAGTGGAGTCGGTGAGCCTGTTGCACGACGACAAGGTCGTCTACGCCGCGATGAGCCTGCGCCCGGTGGAGTAGGCGGACGGGCTGCGCGGCGGCCGTCAGCGCAGGGGCAGGGTGATCGTGACGGTGGTGCCCGTGCCGGGGGTGCTGACCACGTCGAGGGTGCCCCCGTGCCGGCGCACCAGAGTGGTGTGGGCGAGCTTGAGCCCCTGACCCAGGCCGCTGCCCGCGGGGCGGGTGGTGAAGAAGGGGTCGAAGATCCGCCGCCGGGTGGCCTCGTCCATGCCGATGCCGTTGTCGCTGATGACGATCCGCGCGGCGTCCGGGTCGCGGTGGGTCTCGACCACGATCACGCCCGGTTCGGCGCCCAGCTCCGCCGCGGGTCGGTCGGCGATCGCCTGGGCCGCGTTCACGATGATGGACAGCACGGCCTGCCGTAGCTCGCTCTGGTAGCAGGGGATGCGCCCGATCGCCGCGTCGAGGTGCAGCCGCAGGTCGCCGACCGGCCGCCAGTGGGTGCTGGCGATGATCACGGCGTTCTCGACGGCCGCGTTCAGGTCGCCCGGCGCGCGGGGCTCGTCACTCTGCTGGTCGGGGGCGAACTCCTGCAGCGAGTGCACGATCTGGGCGATCCGGCTCAGCCCCTCCAGGGACTCCAGGATGGCCGACGGCAACTCCGCGGACAGGAACGCCAGGTCGAGCTCGGCCAGCTCCGCGCGGATCTCGCCGAGTATCCCGGTGGCGGCGGCGCCGCTCGGTGGTGGCGGCGGCTCGTACCCCGGGGTGCCCGCGGCGAGCCCGACGCGGTGGGAGAGCCGTTCCAGCAGCTCCAGCAGGCCGGCGAGCTGGTCGGCCACGAACCGGGTGTCATCGGTGATGAAGTGCAGCGGGGTGTTGATCTCGTGGGACAGGCCGGCCGCGAGTTGGCTGATGGCCTCCTGCCGCCCGGTCCTGGACAGGTCCCCCTCGATGGCGCTCAACCGGGTGAGGTCGGTACCCACGCCGATCACGCCGACGGTTGCCCCGGTCACGTCGAGCACCGGCAGCACGGTGATCACCAGCGGGCCGCGGTCCCGCTCCCGCCCCACCAGTGCGGGGACCGCCACACCGCGCTCGGGCTCACCGGTGGCCAGCACCTGTTGCTCGATGGCATCCAGTGGCGGCCCGAACAGGTCGTCGGGCAGGCCGAACCGGTCGGCCAGTTCGTCCTCGGTGCACCCGTGCGGACTGCTGCCCGCGGACAGCCCGCGGGCCTGGAGGAAAGCGGCGTTGAAGCCGCGGTAGCGGCCGGCGGCGTCCTTCCAGTACACCGGGTGCGGGATGGAGGCGAGCACGTCGGTCCACAGCACCGGCGCCGGGGCGGTGCGCGGGCCGGCCCGTCGCGCTCGCCCGTCCAACCGAAGCCCCTGGGTCCCTCGACTACTCGCAATTTGTAGTCATGATGACACGAAAAGTAGCCAAGGTGCTAGGCGGGTCGCCCCTTCGGCGCAAGGGCGGCAGTGAGGCCCGCGTCGGCCACCGCCACGTCGCCGAGGATGTCGGCGATGCTCGCCATCACCTCCGCGGGGATCCTCACCCCTGCGGCCTTGGCGTTCTCGTGCACCTGCTCCGGACGTGAGGCGCCGATGATCGCCGCGGCCACGTTGTCGTTCTGCAGCACCCAGGCGACCGCCAGCTGGGCCATCGACAGGCCGAGTTCGCCGGCCACGGGTTGCAGTCGCTGCACCCGGGTGAGCACGTCGTCACGCAGCAGCCTGGCGATGAAGTCGGCGCCGCCCTTGTCATCGGTGGCCCGGGACCCGACCGGCGGCGGCGCGCCGGGCAGGTACTTGCCGGTGAGCACCCCCTGGGCGACCGGGGACCAGACGATCTGGGAGATCCCGAGCTCGCGACAGGTGGGGACCACCTGCGGTTCGATCACCCGCCACAGCATGGAGTACTGCGGCTGGCTCGACACCAGCGGGAAGTGCAGCTCGCGGGCCAGCGCGTGCCCCGCCCTGATCTGATCGGCGGTCCACTCGCTGACCCCGATGTAGAGCGCCTTGCCCGCCCGGACGACGTCGGCGAAGGACTCCATGGTCTCTTCCAGCGGCGTCTCGGTGTCGAAGCGGTGCGCCTGGTAGACATCGACGTAGTCGGTGCGCAGCCGGCGCAGCGAGGCGTCGATCGACTCCATGATGTGCTTGCGCGACAGCCCGCAGTCGTTCGGCCCGGCCGGCCCCGTCGGCCAGTACACCTTGGTGAGGATCTCCAGGCTCTCCCGGCGCTGCCCGGCGAGGGCGGCACCGAGCACGGTCTCGGCCCGCGTGTTCGCATAGACGTCCGCGGTGTCGAAGGTGGTGATCCCCGCGTCGAGGGCCGCCCGCACGCATTCGGTCGCGGTGTCGTCCTCGACCTGGGATCCGTGCGTGATCCAGTTTCCGTAGGCGATCTCACTGATCTTCAGGCCGCTGCGACCCAGGTAACGGTGCTCCATGCCGCGACCCTACGCGGGCTGCGATCCGACCTGCCCGCCGACCAGCCGGCGCGCCTCGCCTAGGGTGCGGGGATGGACCAGCCCGAACGTGAGGTGAGCTGGGACGGCGCGGTCAACCTTCGCGATCTCGGCGGGCTGCCCCGGGCCGGCGGCGCTCGCACCGCCGCGGCCCGGCTCTACCGCTCGGCCCGCCCCGAATACCTCACCGAACGCGGCTGGCGCCAGGCCCTGGCCGCCGGGCTCGCCGTGGTGGTGGATCTGCGCAACCCCGAGGAGATCGGTCGCCGCGACGACGACCCGGTCGTGGATCCGCAGGTCACCGCCCCGCTGCAGCGAGCTTGCTGCCCCACCGAGGACCCGGGGGACGAGCAGTTCCGCCGGGTGTGCGGGCCCTGGCTGGATCATCCCCGCTCCTACGCCGACAACCTGGCGCTGTTCCCGGCGCGCTTCGCGCTGGTGTTCCGCACCCTCGCGGGGCTCGAGGCTCCGGCGCTCGTGCACTGTTCGGGGGGAAGGGACCGCACGGGTCTGGTGACGGCGATGCTGCTGAAGCTGGCCGGCGTGGCGACCGAGGCGATCGCCGCGGACTACGCGCTCGGGGTGCGGGCGGTGAACGCGTTCCTGCTCGCTCAGCCCGAGCGGGCCGGCGCACCGCGGCCGCTCCCCGCGGAGGACCTCCAGGGGTGGCTGGCACCGCGCCGCGACACCCTGGCCGACTGGATCGACGGCTTCGACGTGGCCGGGTACCTGCGCTCCGCCGGGCTCAACGCGGCGGAGCTGGAGCGGTTGCGCACGCTGCTGACCTGACCGCGCCCCGAATACCTCACCGAACGCGGCTGGCTGCCGGATCAGGACCTCGGACCCTGCTGGTCACGCCCCGTGGACACGCAGCATGGGCGGTACCGAGTGTCGATGCCCGCGACGCGGGCAGCGGGGAAGGGGCCCCGGGTGGTTCCGGTGGGCCGCGTCCACCGGCCGTGCGGGTGGCGCACGACCGGCGGAGCAGCGCCGGGCCGTCCCTCGCGGCCGGGCAGGAGCAGGCGATGAGAACCACGGATGCATCCGGGAGCGGTCGCTCCGCCCGCCGGCAGCCGGGGCGGGGGTGGGCCCGCGAGGCCCGCCGCACCGGGAACCCGCTGCTGCGCGAGCCGTCGGCCGGTGAACGGGCGGTGGCTCGGCTGGCGGTCGCCGGCTTCGCGCTGCTGGTGCTGGCCACGCTCGCGGCCTGCGTGCTCGGCTACCAGCGCGGCCGACGGGCCGAACGGGTCGAGGGGATCAGCCGTCACCCGGTGACCGCGACCGTGGTGGGCCCCGTCGACAGCGAGCTGGTGGGCAACATGTACCTGGTCGACCTGCGGGTGCGCGTCAGCTACCGGTTCGCCGGAGCCGATCGCGTGGCGGCGGTCGCCACGGGTGAGGCGCCGAGCGTGGGCAGCGCCCTGCACCTGTGGGTGGACGCCGACGGCCAGGTCACCCGGGCCCCGCAGAGCCGCTGGGACACCGCCCGGCAGACGGCGCTGGCGGCTCTGTTGGGTATGGGCCTGCTGCTCCTGGTGGGGACGGGCGGCAGGGTCGGTCTCGACGCCTGGCGGCTGCGCCGCCACTTCGCGGACTGGGACCTGGAGTGGCTGCAGCTGGACTCCGGGCGGCACTGAGCGCCCGGCCGCGACCCGCCGGCCCGGCCGCGTCTCGCCCGCGGTGACCGGGCACTTGCCCGGGACAGGTCGTGCTGGGGTAGCGTCACTGCGGTGACGACACCCGGCGGCCCTTCCGGTCGCCGGTGGCTACTGCTGGGCAGCGGGGGGTCCACCGTCATCGCCCTCTCTAGCATCGCCATCGGCGCGCTTCCCGTCCGCGACCCTTTCGCGCGCATCGGCCTCGTGCTGGCCTGGCGTGACCATCCGACGTCCGCACTGATCGGGGTCTATGTCGGCCTCGCACTGCTGGTGACCGCGTGGCTGCGGCTGGGGCAGGCGGTTCGCCGCGGCGAGGTCGCCGTGGGCTACCTGCTGCGGACGCTGACCGCCTGGACCGCGCCGCTGCTGCTGGCCGAGCCGCTGTTCAGCCGCGACGTGTACAGCTACCTCGCCCAGGGGGTGATGTTCGGCTCCCATCTCGACCCCTACCGGATGGGGCCGGGCGTGCTCGGCGGTGAGCTGGCCGCGGGGGTGTCCCCGGTGTGGCAGAACACCCCCGCACCGTACGGTCCCGCGTTCCTCGCCACGACGTCCGCGGTGATGTCCGCGGCCGGTGGGCGGGTGGTGCTGGGGATCCTGCTGCTCCGGCTGATCTGCGTGGGGGCGGTCGCCGCGATCGTCGCCTGCCTGCTGCTGCTGGCCCGGCGGACCGGGGCCGACCCCGCCCGCGCGATCTGGCTCGGTGCGCTGAACCCGGTCGTCCCGGTCCATCTGGTCGCCGGGGTGCACAACGATGTGCTGATGGTCGGGCTGCTGCTGTGCGGGGTGGTGGCCGCCGTCTACGACCGTCCGCTGCTCGCCGGAGGGCTGCTCGCGGTGGCTGCGCTGGTGAAGGTGCCCGCGCTGCTCGCCGTGCCGTTCCTGGCCGCGGCCCGGCCCCGCCCGGTGCGCGGCCTGCTGGCGATGTCCGCGGTCGCGCTGGGCGTGATGGTGGGGGTCACCGCGGCGATGGGTACGTGGTACGGCTGGCTGGCGGCGATCGGCGGCACCGTCCAGGTGCACAACGGGTTGTCGGTGACGACGGATCTGGGCGATCTGATCTCGGTCCTGAACCGCTGGCTCGGCGTCACCCTGCTGCCCGACCCGGTGACGGTGATGCGGGTGCTCGGCGGCCTCATCGCCGCCGGCGCGCTCGCTGCCCTGGCGGTGCGGATGCGACGCAGACCGGTACTCGCGGTCGGTCTCGCGCTCGGGACGCTGCTCCTGCTCGGCCCGGTGGTGCACCCGTGGTACCTGGTCTGGACCACCATCCCGCTCGCGGCTGCGACGGGGCGGGGCCGGGTGGTCCGGGCCGCGGTCGCGGTGAGCGCCGCGGCCGCGTTCATCCCGGTGCCCTCCGGGGAGTCCAACCGGGCGCAGACCGGCATCGGCCTGCTCGTCGCCGCCGCCACCCTGCTGGTGGCGTGGGCGCTGACGGCCACCCACCAGCCCAGCGCGGACGTGGTGGTCGTGCCGGCGGAGGAGGACAGCCTGGTCGAGTCGGGACTGGTCGCCTGAGCCGGCGCTGGCCACGCCGA
This sequence comes from uncultured Actinomycetota bacterium, assembly GCA_963784535.1. GTDB lineage: Bacteria > Actinomycetota > Actinomycetes > Actinomycetales > Kineosporiaceae > CAWARR01. The sequence continues at coordinate 118,057 of CAWARR010000006.1, forward strand.
CCTCCGGTGGGCAGGCTGTGCCCATGACCGATGAGCGCGATGTCGTCGGCGGGGGTGCGCCGCCCGCCGACCGGGGGCAGGACGAACCCGTCCGTGCGGTGCACGAGGCAGTTCACCTGCTCGAGCAGCGGCTGCGACCGCTGCTGCTCGCGGCGGAGCGGGCCGCTGCCGCCGGCAGCGGGATCGGGCAGGGGGCGCAGCGCAGCGCCGCGCGGGCGTTGCCCGCCTGGCGGCGGGCCACCGCGGGGGAGCTGCGTTGGCCGGTCAGCCTGGTGGTGCTCGGGATGATCTGCCTGCAGCTGGCCCTTCCTGCCGGCCTCACGCTGACCGGGCGTTGGTTGCTGCCGGGGCTGGAAGCCGTCCTCGGCGTGCTGCTGGCGGTGTCGAACCCGCGCCGGCTGACCAGGCGCTCCCTGACGCTGCGCACGTTGAGTCTGCTGCTGATCGGTACCGCGAGCCTGGCCAACGGCTGGTCGGCGGTGCGGCTGGTGGCCGACATCACGGGCGGGCACACCGGTACCGACGCGGTGGCGCTGCTGGTCACCGGGGGCAACGTGTGGCTGACGAACATCATCGTGTCCGGCCTGTGGTACTGGGAACTCGATCGGGGCGGCCCGGCCGCGCGGGCCATGGCGCTGGACCTGAAGCCCGACTTCCTGTTCCCCGAGATGACCGCACCGGAGCTGGCCGGGCACGAGTGGGAACCCACCCTGCCGGACTACCTCTACGTCGCGTTCACCAACGCCACCGCTTTCAGCCCCACCGACACGCTGCCCTTCTCGCGCTGGGCGAAACTGGCGATGATGATGCAGTCCACCGTCTCCCTGGCCACCGGGCTGCTGGTGATCGCCCGGGCGGTGAACATCCTGCCCGCCTGAGCGGCCGCCGGCAGGCGACGCGCGGGTCAACGCCCGGTGAACCCGAGCCGACGCAGCGGCACGGACATGTGAGAGACTCGCAACCCTCCCGGGTACCGGGATTCCTGATGAACGGCGGCTGGTGGTGTCCGAGACGACTGGCGAGGTGCTGCTCGAACCGCGGGTGCACTCCAAGCGCCTGCGCGGGGCCGGCGTCGGGGTCCACCTGTACACGGCCAGCGGCACGGTGCTCGCCTTCCTCGTCGTCGTCGCGGCGGTCAGCGGCGACGCCATCCGGGCCCTGTGGTTGGGGCTGGCCGCCCTGGTGATCGACGGCAGCGACGGCATGTTGGCGCGCCGGCTGTGGGTGAAGGAGACCATCCCGCAGATCGACGGAGCCAGGCTGGACGACATCGTCGACTACATCACCTACGTCTTCGCCCCCGTGGTGCTGCTGTGGGCGGGCGGGTACCTGCCCGGCGGGGTCGCCGGTGACACGCTCGCCGCGCTGCCGCTGCTCGCCTCCACCTACCAGTTCTGCCGGGTGGACGCGAAGACCGACGACCACTACTTCCGCGGGTTCCCCAGCTACTGGAACGTCATCGCCTTCTACGCCATCGTGATGCACCTGGCGCCGAGCACCGTGGGCATCATCCTGGTGACGTGCTCGGTGCTGGTGTTCGTGCCGGTGAAGTACATCTACCCCTCGCGGACCAGCGTGCTGCGCCGCACCAACCTCGCGCTGGCGGCCCTGTGGCTGGTCAGCTACGCGGTGCTGCTGCTGGAGGCGCCGCACCCGCGGCTGGTCACGGTGTCGCTCTCGCTGGCCTACGTCGTGTACTACGTGACCGCCAGCGTCTACCTCACGCTGCGCCCCAGGGCGCGCAGCCAGGCGGGCGAGCCCGCCGCCCTCGCAGGTGCCGTCGCCGGGCAGGGTGACTGACGGGGTGCTGCTCGGCCTGGGCGCAGCCCTGGCGGCCGCGGTGCTCTACGGTGTGGCGGCCGTCCTGCAGGCCACCGGCGCACGCCGGGTCGCCGTGCCGCACCGGCTCGACCCGAGGGTGATGGGCCGGATCCTGCGCCAGCCGGTGACGATGGTCGCCGTCACGCTGATGCTGGGCGGCTTCATCCTGCACCTGGTGGCACTGCGGCTGGTGCCGCTGTTCCTCGCCCAGGCCGGCATCGCGGTCAGCCTGGTGGTGACGGCCCTGCTGGCGGTGCTGCTCTTCCGCGATCGGCTGAGCGCGACGGAGTGGGCGGCGATCGCGGCGGCGGTGCTGGGCCTGGTGCTGCTGTCGGCGTCAGCCGGCAAGGTCGGCCCCGACCGGGCCGGGCACGGCCTGATCGTGACCCTCTTCTGCACCGTGGCGGTGCTGGCCGTGCTCGCCTCGCTCGCCGCCCGGTCGGTGAGCCCGGCGGGGACGGCGGCGCTCGGGGTGCTGGCGGGGCTGGGGTACGCGGTGGTCGGCATCTCCGCCCGGGTGCTGCCCGACCTGCGCCCGGGCGACGTGCTGCGGGCACCGTCCGCCTACACGCTCGCGCTGGCGGGCGGGCTGGCCTTCTTCCTCTACTCGCTGGCCCTGCAGCGCGGCTCGGTGACGCTGGCGACGACGCCCATGATCGTCACCCAGACGCTCACCCCCGCGCTGGTCGGGGTACTCGTGCTCGGGGACGGCATCCGCTCCGGGTGGGTGCCCGCCGCCATGGTCGGGATCGTGGCGACCCTGGCCGGAGCCACGGCGCTGGTGCGGTTCGAGGGCGCCGCCGCCCCCTCGGTGGAGCCTGTCGCCGGGCAGCCGGCGGACGGGCCGGGCTGAGGTCGGCGGCTACACCCGCCGGGGGACCTTGCCCGTCAACGTGAGCAGGCGGCACATCATCGAGTGCGCCCGGTCAGCCGCCGGGGCGAACATCAGCGGGCACCCGCCGTCGATCACCGTCATCCCCTGCTGCCGCCCGAAGGTGGCGGCGGTTGCCGAGACACTCCCGGCCCCGAACGCGCGGTGCATCCACACCTGCTTGACGCCCAGTTCGGCGCACTCGCGCATGGTCGGGTCGGCATGCTCGGGGCGGGTCGCGATGACGACGGCCTCGACGCCGCCGGGGATCGCGTGCAGGTCGGGGTAGCAGCGGTCGCCCTCGACCCGGTCGGCGTTCGGGTTCACCGCGAAGACCTCGTAGCCCCGCTCGCGCAACCGCAGGTAGACCGCATTGCTTCCGTGCCCCGCCGCGTTCCTCGACACCCCGGTGACGGCGATCCTCCGGCTGGACAGGAACTGCGTCGCGGCATCTCGAACCTTCATCGCGGATCCACCCCTGTCGCCGGACCGGGCCGGCGGCACGGGCGCCCAGTGCGGCACCTGCCGGCCCACAGCCCACGCTCGGCTGCCTGCGGGGCGGTCACAAGGCCCGAAGGTCACTGCCGGGCCCGCGCCGCGGGCTGCCGGTGGGCGGGTGGAGGACCGTCGACGGGGTCAGGAGTCGGTGGTGAGCCGGAGCGAGCGCAATCGCCGCCCCGCCAGCAGTGTCGCAGCGACCGTGCAGGTGCACAGCAGCACGATGCCCGTGGTGAGGCCCACCGCGGGGGTGACCTCGGCGCTGCTGCTCACGGCCTTCGTCAGCGCCTGTGCCCACTGCTGAACGCTGAGCACCTGGGCGCCGGGAACGAAGTTGCCCACCAGCGACTCCCAGACCAGCGCGTAGCCGAGCCCGAGCAGGACGGCGTTGCGGGTGAGCACGGCGAGCAGCAGGAACAGCGCGCTGTAGGTGACTCCGGCGGCGAGTGCCGCGAGCGCATAGCCACCGGCCAGGCTCCCGCCGCCGCCAAGGACGAGGGCGGCGAGCAGGGTCGGCAGCACCGCGAAGGTGACCATCACGGCGACGGCGACGGCGAGCTTCGTGACGATGATGACCATCCGGCTCTGCGGCTTGGACAGCAGGTAGACGATCGAGCCGTCATCGATCTCGGGGCCGATCGCCCCGGTCCCCGCGATGAGCCCGAGCAGCGGCACCAGGGTGCCCAGCGCGAAGTGCCCGAGCAGGTGCGCGGACAGCTGCCGGTCGACGCCGACGGTGGCCCGGATGACGACGGCCAGGGCGAGCAGCGCCGCGGGGATCAGGAGCAGGAACAGCGCGCGGCGACGGCCGAGCAGGGTGCGCGCGGTGAGCCGCGCGACGGTCGCGTTCACCGCGACACCAGGTAGGTGAAGACGCTCTCCAGCGACTCGTCGGTGGGGGAGACCTCGAACAGTCTGATCCCCCGCTCCCGCGCCGCGCGCGGGAGCGCCCGCACGAAGCGGCCGTAGTCGCCCGCCTGCAGCAGCACGCCACCGCCATCGCCGTCCTCCTGCGCCGCGGCCGGGGTGGGCGCGGGGTGCAGCGTGACGGCGGTGGCGACCCCCTCGGCGATCATCGCGGCGGCCAGGGCGCGGTCGTCGCTGGAGCGGACGGTGTACTGGTGGGGGCGCTCGGTCATCAGCCGGCGGATCTCCCGGTAGTCGCCCGAGGCGGCGTGCCGCCCCGCCACGAGCACCTGGATGTTCGTGGCGATCTGCTCGACCTCCTCCAGGATGTGGGAGCTGAACAGCACCGTCCGGCCCTGCTCGCCCATCTCGCGCAGCAGGTCCATCAGCTGCACCCGTTGGCGTGGGTCCATGCCGTTGAACGGTTCGTCCAGCAGGAGTACGGGCGGGTCGTGGACCAGCGCCGTCGCCATCTTGATCCGCTGCTTCATGCCCTTGGAGTAGGTGCCCAGGGCTCGGTCCTGTGCGGGTTCCAGCTGCACCGTCGCGATCGCCGCCGCGGCCGCCGCCTCCGGGTCCGGAAGGCGGTGCAGGCGGGCGTTCGCGACGACGAACTGCCGCCCGGTGACGGCGTCGTACATCGCCTCGCGCTCGGGGACGAGCCCGATGCTGCGGTACACCTGCTCGTGGTGCCAGACCGGCTCGCCGTCCAGGGTGACGGTGCCCGAGGAGGGCGCCAGGAAGCCGGCCATCAGGTGGATCAGGGTGGACTTGCCGGCACCGTTCGGGCCGAGCAGGCCGGTGACACCGGGCCCGATGCTCATCGTGACGTCGTTGACGGCCACGACGTTGCCGAACCAGCGGGAGGCGGCGGCGAGCTCGAGCACGCTCACGACAGGGACACCTTCCGATAGCGGAGCACGAGCAGTCCGTAGCACCCGGCGATGACTCCCGCGGTGACAGCGGTGAACACCGCGCCGCCGAGGGCGCCCGGCGGGGCGACGGTGGAGGAGGTCTCCGCGTGCAGCACCCACACCTGCACGCCGTCGACGAGGGAGTAGGGGTCGATCAGGCCGAGGTAGCCGGCCGCACCGGTGTGGCCGAGGTGGTCGGCGACTGCCTGCCCGAGGTCGGAGACGATGCCGAGCAGCAGCAGCGTGGTGATGATCGCGGCCACCCCGAGCCCGCGCCTGGGGGTGATGGCGGCGATCACGAGCGCGATCCCCGCCAGGGTGAGGGCGAACAGCGCCGCCCCGACCAGCCCGAGCAGGAAGCGGCTGGTCTGCTGCCAGAAGCTGAGCTTGGCCAGCAACGCCGACGCGTAGAGCACCGCCAGCGGCGTGCCGATGAGTACGAAGACGGCCGAGGCCAGGCCGGCGAACTTCGCCAGCACGTAGTCCCCGCGGCTCAACGGCCGGGAGAAGTACAGCGACACCACCCTGAAGCGCAGGTCGCGCGACACCGCAGCCGGAGCCTGCCCGGCCACGTAGATGGAGATCACCAACTGCAGGGCCACGGCGTAGCGGGTGTAGGGCAGCGGGAGCGAGTGGGCTCCGCCGACGTTCACCACCACCCCGACGACCAGGGCGGGCAGGCCCATGCCCGCCAGCAGCAGGGCGGGCATGACCTTCGACCCGGTCGAGCGGCCCAGCCCGTACGCGCCGCGCAGGCTGTCGACGAACAGCGCCAGCACGATGGCCGGGCGGCCCAGCATGCGGCCCTCGTAGTGGCGGTAGCCGATGTCGTGGATGACGCCGGTGGCGGCGACGGCCGGGTCACTCATGGTTGCTCCCGGTGGTGGGTCGCGGGGAGTGCCCCGCCGGCGCGGCGTCGTCACGGAACAGTTCGGCGATGTGGTGGCGGCGGCGTTCCATCCGGACCAGCCCGAGGCCGAGGTCGACGACGGTGTCCCGGACCAGGTCGTAGCTGCGGGCGTTCCCTCCCGCGTCCCCCTCGCCGGCGCCGAGCTCGACCTCGACCAGGCTTCCCGCCGGTCGTGCGGGCAACCCCGCGGCCAGCAGCGCCTCCAACAGCACCGCGGGCGGGCCGTCGACCTCGACCGCGAGCAGCCTGCGGGCGGCGGTGACGTCGGCGGTGGAGGAGGAGCGCAGCAGCCGCCCGCCGTCGATGACGACGATGTGGTCGCACACCCGCTCGACCTCACCGAGCAGGTGTGAGGTGACCAGGACGGCGATGCCGAACTCGGAGCCGATCCGTCGGATCAGCCCGAGCATGTCCTCCCGCCCCGCCGGGTCGAGCCCGTTGGTCGGCTCGTCGAGGAGCACGAGCTTCGGGTCGTGCACCAGCGCCTGGGCGAGCTTGACCCGCTGCCTCATCCCGGTGGAGTAGCCGCCGATGGCGCGGTAACGCTCCTCGTAGAGACCGACATGGCGGAGCACGTCCGCGGTGCGTTCGCGGGCAGCGGTGCGGGCCAGGCCCGACATCCTGCCCATGTGCACGACGAACTCGGTCGCCGACACGTCGGGCGGCAGGCAGTCGTGCTCGGGCATGTACCCGGACAGGGCCCGGATGGCCGTGCCGTCGCTGGCGACGTCGAGGCCGAGCACGCTGGCGCCGCCCGAGGTCGCCGGCGCGAGCCCGAGCAGGATCTTGATCAGGGTGGACTTCCCGGCGCCGTTGGCACCGACCAGTCCGGTCACGCCCGGGGGCACGACGACGTCGAGGTGGTCGAGGGCGGTCACCGGACCGAACTGCTTGGACAGGCCCTGGGTGACGATGAGTGACACGCGGGCAAGCGTAGCGACCGACGATGGCCGGGTCGTTCGGGTTATCCCCAAGGACCTGACGCGATCTCCTGCGCTGTCGGTGGGCCGGGCTAGCCTGCAGCCGGAGGTGGTCATGGAAGGCAGGACCGGCGCCCTGCTGCTGGAGCACTGCTCGCGGCTGATCGGTGCCGAGCTGACGTTCCCCTTCGGCCCCGACCTGGCGGTGTTCAAGGTCGGGGGGCGGATCTTCGCGCTGTTCGCCGGTGCCGAGCCCGCCGTCGATCCCGATCGGGTGTCGGTGAAGTGCGATCCCGAGTACGCGGCCGCGCTGCGCCGCGAGCACGCGGCGATCACCCCGGGGTACCACCTGAACAAGCGGCACTGGATCACCGTCGAGGTCGGCGCGCAGCTGCCCGTCGGTCTGGTCCCGGATCTGCTCGTCGACTCCTACGACCTGGTGGTCGACGGCCTGCCGCCGGCCCGCCGCCCGCTGGGCCGCCAGCGCCGTGCCGCGCCTACCGCCGGCGCGCAGCGAGCTGCCACTCCGGGGCAGGGCGCGCCGTCCGCGGGCTCGGGGCGGGAGGCGACGGCGCAGGCGGTGCGGCGGGTGGCGGCGCAACTGCCGGAGGTCACCGAGGGCGGGCATCACGACGTGCTGGACTTCCGGGTGCGCGGGCGGATCTTCGCCACCGTCCCCACCGAGGGGGTGGTCGTGGTGCGGCTACCGGCGGCCGACCAGGCCGAGCTGATCGCGGTGGACCCGCGGTCCTTCGCCCCGGCCGCGGGGTCGTGGGGGCGGCAGGGGTGGACGCGGGTACAGGTCGGCGGCCTGGGCGCCGGGCAGCTCGCGGAGCTGCTCGTCGATGCCTGGGCGGCGCGGGCCCCGGTCACGCTGGCCCGGCAGCTGCGCGGGGGACCGGCACCGGCGTGAGTCTTGCCCGGAGGCCGGGTTGCTGCCTTAATGTCCGAATGCGACGCATCCTCGCCACGGTCACCGTCCTGCTCGCCTCCGTCACGATCTCCGCCCCCGCCGCCGACGCTCACGTCCGCGGGAAGACTCCACCCTCGTCCGTGGGGGTCGACTACGTCGCCCTCGGCGACTCCTACGCCGCCGGCGTGGGGGCGATACCTGACCCGGCTTCCGGGTCGTGCCTGCGCAGCGACGGGTCCTACCCGGCGTTGTGGACGGCGGCCCATCCGCACACCGGCCTCGTGTTCGTCGCCTGCAGTGGTGCGACGACGACGGACGTGCTGGCCGGTCAGGTGCGGTCGGTGACCCGGAGCAGTGACCTGGTCACGATCACGGTGGGCGGGAACGATATCGGCTTCGCTCCCGTGCTCACCGGATGCACGGTCGCCACGACGGACGCCGGCTGCGGGCAGCTGGTGGCCGCTGCAGAGGCGGTGGCCCGCTACGTGCTTCCCGTCCAGCTCGCACGGGTCTACCTGAGCGTTCGGCTGCGTGCACCGCACGCCCGGATCGTGGTGCTCGGGTACCCGCGGTTGTTCGACCTGGCCCCCGACTGCGCCAACCCACTGGTGCCGGACCTGGCCCGGCGGACGGTGCTGAACGAGGGTGCCGATGTGCTGGACGACTCGATCCGGGCGACCGCGACCAAGCTAGGGCTCGGCTACGCGGACGTGCGCGCCGCCTTCGCGGGGCACGGCGTGTGCAGCGCTCAGCCGTGGATCGTGACGCCGGCGTCGGTCCCGCCGGCCGGGGACGTCTACCACCCCACCGCGCAGGGGTACCAGCAGGGCTACCTCCCGGTGCTCGAGTCGGTCACCGGCTGAGGTTGCGCGTACTGCCCTGACACGCCGTACTGCCCTGACACGCCGTACTGCCCGGTGCCCGGCGCGTTCGCCGGGCACCGGGCAGCCGGTGTTGGAACCACGTCCCGCAGGTTGCCCGCCGGGCGTGGTGGTTGCGTTCAGGGTCGGTCATGGAAGCGGAACGGCCTGGGCTCAGGCGTAGGTGTCGACCTTGCCGTTGGCGACGACCGGCCCGCCGCTGGGGGCCGGGGCCGCGGCGCGGGTGCTGCCGTCGTGGTCGCCGTCGGCGTCGCGCGGCGCAGGCGCCGACACCCGCTGAGGCGGTGCGGGCGGGGTCTGGCCGCCCACTGCGGAGACGTTCATGGGGTACCTCCTGGTGTGGTGTCGCGGGCGGTCACGGCTCCGGTGGAACCTGCACCCCGCGGTGCGTTCGCCCGACACCAGTTCCTTCGGACTTTTGCCGCCGGGTCTGCCGAGGCAATCGGGTGACTCGGCGCGGCGGGTCAACGCCAGGTCAACGACGCTCGGCCCGACATGGTCGGGACCTTGAGCTCGCCTCCGCCCGGCCGCCCGGCGCGAGCATGGGTCGATGAGCGAGAACGCGGGTGGCGGCGGCCGCAGCGCGGCCGGGGCAGTGCCGATGAACTCGGGGAACCCGCGGGTGACCGTGGCCTTCCCCTTCTCCAAGATCACCATCGGCGGGGCGGGCACGGAGCTCGCCGAGCTGGCCGGGGTGGTGACCGGGCTCGCCGACCAGCTCGCCCTGGTCTGCCAGCACCTCGAGGTGGGGGACGTCGAGGAGGTGGAGCGGCTGGTCGACGTCGCGCATGACCTGCACGCGCGGCTGGCCCGCCCCTGAGCGGACGGGTAGACAGGGGGAGTGACTCCTCCGGGCGCGGGGCCCCCGCGGCGGGCGATGGCGGCGCGGCTGGCGGCCGGGCTCGGGGTGCTGCTCGCACTGGGCGGGTGCTCCACCACTGCCCCGTCCGTACCGGAGGCGGGCAGCTTTCCCGCGTCCACGTCGGGGTCCGGCCCCGCGGCTGTGACCGGCACCGACTGGCCCGGTTACCACCGCACCGCCGACCGCGCCGGGTACGCCGCTGCCACCCCGACCCCCACCGCGCTGCAGCCGGCATGGAGCGCGCGCCTCGACGCCGCCGTGTACGGCCAGCCGCTCGTGATCGGCGGCCTGGTGATCGCGGCCACCGAGGCGGACACCGTGTACGGGCTGGACCGCCGCACCGGTGTGGTGCGCTGGCGGCGGGCGCTGGGCCGGGCGGCGGCTCGCGCCGAGCTGCCCTGCGGCGACATCGACCCGCTGGGCATCACCGGCACCCCGGCGTACGACGCCGCCAGCGGTGCGGTCTTCGTCGCCGCCGAGCTGAGCGGGGCCCGGCACCTGCTGGTCGCCCTCGACGCCCGCAGCGGTGCGGTGCGGTTCACCCGCTCCCTGGACGTGACCGACCGCGACCCACGGGCCGAGCAGCAGCGGGGAGCGCTGGTGGTGTCCGGGGGTCGGGTCTACGTCCCGTTCGGCGGCCTGTACGGCGACTGCGGCGACTACGTGGGTTACGTGGCCGCCGCATCCGTGGACGGGTCGGGCGGAGTGGCCCACTACGAGGTGCCGACCCGCCGGGAGGGCGGGATCTGGGCGCCGTCGGGGGTCGCCGCCGCGGCCGACGGGTCCATCTGGGTCGCCGTCGGCAACGGTGCGGGAACCGGCGGCAGCTACGACGGCAGTGACTCGGTGCTGCGGTTGACGGCGGACCTGAGCCGGCGGCTGGACTACTTCGCCCCTGCCGACTGGGGCCGCGAGAACGCCGCCGATGCTGATCTCGGCAGCACCGGCCCGCTGCTCACGGGTACCGGCCGGGTGCTGGTCAGCGGGAAGGACGGGAAGGTCTACCTGCTCGACGCCGACCACCTCGGCGGCATCGGAGGGCAGCTGGCAGCGCTCCAGGGCTGTACCGGTTTCGGGGGACTGGCCTGGGACGCGGGTGCGCGGGCGGCGTTCGTGCCCTGTACCGAGGGGCTGCTGCGGGTCGAGGTGGGCGACCGCAGCCTGTCGGCCGGCTGGCGGGTGAGCGGTGTGAGCGGGTCACCGGTGGTCGGCGGGGGCACGGTGTGGGCGCTGGACACCCGGGCCGGCCGGCTGGTCGCGCTGGACGAACATGACGGCCACCAGTTGGTGGTCGCGGCCGTCGGGGCCGTGTCGCGGTTCGCATCGCCGGTGCTGTCGGGGCGGGTGGTGCTCGTCCCGACCCTCGCCGGGGTGACGGCGTTGATGATCGGGTGACCACCGGGGCCGGTCGCAGCGCTCAGCCGCGGCTCTCCCGGTCGAGGACCTCCGCCTCGCGCAGCACAGCGGCGGGGATCCCGCCGATCGCCCAGTCCTGCGCCGAGACCGGTAGCACGTGCCCGCGGACGGCCTGTCGCTTCACCCCGACCACCTCGCTGACCAGGTCGGTCAGCCGGGCCACCAGCTCCTGCCGCTGCTGCAGCGAGCGGTCCTCGAGCACCACGCAGGTGAAGTACACCCCCGCGGAACCACCCTGGCTGACGGGCCGGCCACCGAGCGCCACGAGCTGCGGGTCGTAGCGCTGGACGAAGGCCCTGACCTGCGTCAGTGGGGCGTCCAGTGTGGCCGCGAACAGGATGCTCGCCTCGCGCAGGAGGCGTTCGCAACAGGCAGGTCCGGCGAGATCGGCCGGGAGGTGGAACGTCAGCACGGGCACCGCCGCACCTCCACCCCCACACCGCCCGTGCCCGGCCCGCCCCCGGTCGGCACGCCGCGGTCGTCGCCGGCCTGCTGTTCGCAGCGGCCGGAGTCTACGGCACGGCCTCGGCCGGGACCGGGCAGGCGGTGGGGGTCCACCCGGTCGGATCGGCTCAGTGCGACTGGCTGGGGGCGCGGTCTTCGTCGGGGTGCCGCCCGGCATCGGTGCCGGTGGCCGGCCCGAACCCGGGCCTTCCGCCGCCCGCCCAGCCGGAGGCCATGTCCGCCCCCCGGATCAGTTCCGAGACGAGCCGGTGCCCGAGGTGCAGGGTGTCCTCGACGATCCTCAGGCCGCCGTTGAGGTCACCCGCCTCCAACGCCCATTTGGCGGCCGACAGGCCCTGCACGATGGTGTCGTTGATCTCGATCGCGTCGCGCTGGCGGCGCGCAGCCTGCTCCAGCCGGCGCTGCCGGGCCTCGGCACGGTGCAGCCGGTCGACGGCGTCGCCGAGCAGGTAGCCGAGCAGCAGCATGGGGGCCACCCGCGAGATCCAGCCCACCGCGGTCAGGTTGACCCTGTCGAGGTGCGCCGCGAGCGCGACGAGAACGACGCCGGCGCACCCGGAGGCGACGCCGGCCCGCATCCCGAAGGCGACGGCGATCAGTGCGATCGGCAGCGCGAAGAGCAGGCAGATGTCGCTCGCCGCCGCGCCGAGCCCCACCCCGAGCCCGAAGATCACCGCGAACATGGTGAGGGCGACGCCGATGGCCACCCGGGGGCGCCGCACGAACCACGGGCCCCCGGCGAGCAGCCCCCGCAGTGCCCTCCCCAGCGACGTCACGCGTCCACGTTCGGGGACTCCCTGCGGGGGACCCCAGGACGTTGGTCCCAGCCACGTGCAGGAATGACCGCGCGTTGACCTGTGGCTTGCTCCCGGCCGAAGGCCAGGTGCTCGCGGGCATCACGCCCCCCCGTCGAACCGGTGCGGCCCCGGGGGTGGTCAGAGGTGGTAGGCGTACTCGGTGAACTCCCAGTCGGTGACGAAGCGCTCGAAGCGTTCGATCTCGTTGCGCTTGTAGGTGACGAAGGCCGTGCAGAACGCCTTGCCGAGCACGTCCTGCAGGTCGCTGTCGGCCTCCAGCGCGTCCAGCGCGTCGCCGAGCCGCTTCGGGAGCATCTCGGCCACGCCGGGGTCGTAGCCGTAGCCCTGCACCGGCGGTGGGGTGGCGAGCCCGTCGCGGATTCCCAGGTAGGCGGCGGCAAGGGTGGCCGCGATCGCCAGGTAGGGGTTCGCGGTGGCATCACCGAGCCGCAGTTCCATCCGCGCGCCGGCCCCTCGCTCGGGGGGGATGCGGATCATCGCGCTGCGGTTGTCGAGCCCCCAGTCGATCAGCCAGGGGGCGAGGGTGTCCGGCCCGAACCGCTTGTAGGAGTTGATCGTGGGGTTGAGCAGGGCGGCGAGGCCGCGGGCGTGGGCGAGCACGCCGGCGATCGCCTGCCGGGCCTGGGAGGACAGCCCGTCCGGCGCGGCCGGGTCGCCGAAGACGTTGACCCCCGCGGCATCGACCAGCGACAGGTGCAGGTGGAAGCCTGATCCCCCCTCGTCGTTGAAGGGCTTGGCCATGAAGGTGGCCTGCAGGCCGTCGAGGCGGGCGATCTCCTGGACGGCCGACTTCAGCCGGAACGAGCGGTCCGCGGCGTCGAGCGCGGGGCCGTGGGTGAGGTTGACCTCGAACTGGCCGGCGCAGAACTCGTGGTTGGCGGCGGTCACCCCGAGCCGCGGCGTCGCGCAGCAGCCGCAGCGTGCGCAGCAGGTGCCTGCTGGGGTCGCCCTTGCTGCCCACCACGTAGACGTTGCCCGGGGCATCGGCGTAGCGCTTCCAGCCCCGCGGGTGGCCGTCCGGTTCGAGCAGGAAGTACTCCAGCTCCGGGCCGATGACGGCGTGGACGCCGGCAGCGGCGAGTCGGGCCTCAACCTGGCGCAGGACCTGGCGCGGGGACTCCTCGCAGGGGGTGCCGTCGGGCTCGAAGACCTCGCCGACGGCCCAGGCGGCACCGGGCTCCCAGGGCAGCGGCACGAGCGTGGTGAGGTCGGGGCGGACCAGCACGTCGGGCAGGCCGCTGTCGATCCCGCCCGGGACGGGGACGACGTCGCCCTGCGGGGTGGTGTGGAAGATGGCGCGGCAGAAGGCCAGACCGTGCCCGGTCGCGGTGGGCAGCTCAGCGAGCAGCACGTCGCGGCCGCGGTCGACGCCGATCAGGTCGGAGTAGGACACCCGGACCACGTCGACGCCCTGGGCGCGCAGGCCGTCGGCGACGCCCTCGAGGGCGTCGGGCGTGGGGGAGGAGTCGGGCACGGCACGGCCTCCAGTCGGTTGTTTGGCAGCGAACAATACGTGCGGGCACGCGTGCCATCAAGGGCCCGCCCGCCGCGGGATCCCCTGGCCGGGCGCGACGATCATGGTGCCCGGGGCGCGGCGGCGGGTGCCGCCGCCGCCGTCGGGGGGCAGCGGCCGCCGCGACGAGCGTGGCTACCGGCATCACCCACCCCGGCTCGGGTAGCGTTTCCCCTGGAGGTCCCGGGGGGCCCGGTGGGTATGGGTTCGGGGCCGTCTGCTCGGAGTGGCGCCTGTGCGCAACCACGTTGACCGGTCCGCCGAGGGTTTCATCGAACGGCGCCCGGCGGGGCCGGTGGAAGCTGCGCTGACCGAAGGGCCGCTGCGGACGGTGCTGGCGGAGCTGCGGGACCACAGCGTGTTCGTGCTCAGCCGCACCGGGCGGGTGCTCAGCTGGAGCAGCAGCGCCGAGGCGGTGCACGGGTACGGGGCCGAGGAGGTGATCGGGCAGCACTTGAGCATGCTGTTCACCGCCGAGGACGCCGCGGCCGGCGAGCCCGCGAGGCAGCTCGAGGCGGCCAGGAGCGGGGGTGCGTTCGAGGCCGAGGGGTGGCGGGTGCGCCGCGACGGGAGCCGGTTGTGGACCAGCCAGGTGCTCACGCCGTTGCACGACCGGGAGGGTCGGCTGCGCGGGTTCGGCGCGGTCACCCGCGTGCTCACCGACCGGATGCGGGTGCAGGATCTGCTCGCCGTTCTCGACGCAGCCACCGACGCGGTGCTCGGGGTCGACACCGAGGGCGTGATCATGTTCGTCAACCAGGCGGCGGCGGACATGTTCGGGTACCTCAAGCCGGAACTGGTGGGGCGCCTGATCGAGGATCTCGTCCCGCAGCGCCTGCGCGATCGACACCCGCAACGGAGGCAGGAGTACTGCCACCACCCGGTACCGCGGGTGATGGGCGGCGGGCTGCGGTTGAGCGCGGTACGCCGCGGCGGCCAGGAGTTCCCCGCCGAGGTGTCGCTGTCGTCGGTGGATACCCCGCGCGGCCCGGTGGTCACCGCCTTGGTGCGTGACCTCACCGCGCAGCGCCTGGCCGAGGCCGACCTGCAGCTGGACCGGGAGCGCCAGCGGGCGCTGTTCGACCACTCCCCGGCCGGCCAGGCCGAGGCGACCATGGACACCCGGTTGGTGCGGGTGAACGCCGCCCTGGAGCGGATGCTCGGCTATGCCGAGGGCGAGCTGGTCGGGAGTGCCTGGCGCGACCTCGTGCACGCCCGCCACCGACGACGGCTGGCGTCCGGGGTCGAGGCCCTGCTGCGCGGTCAGCTGCCGTGCTTCGCGGGCGGGCTGTGGTTGCTCGCCCGCCGCGGCGACGCGGTGCCCGCGCTGGTCTCGGTGAGCGTGCTGCGTGACCGGGACGGGCGGGCGCAGCGTCTGGTCGCGGTGGCGATCGACCAACGTTCCTCGTGGCCCGCGCCGGCGGGGGCCGCGCCGGAGGCCGTGCTGGCCCTCCCGGGGGACGCCGCCGGGACCACCGCCGGGGCCCTCGCGGGGGGAGAGCCAGCGGCGTTCCCGGGCCTGAGCGCCTCAGGTCGGGAGGTGCGCAGCGCACGTAGTGAGGGCCGCGACCTGATGGGCGGATGCCGGTCACCCTGGGTAGGGTTGGGAAACCGAGCTGCGCCGTTGTGGGGTGGGTGACGATGCCGAGCGAGTCGTACTCCGAGGCCAACGCCGAGTTCGACTGGAGCTGGACCGACGAGGACGACACCTGGGTGCCGCCGGCCGTGGATCCCTCGGTGTTCAGCGTCGCCCGGGTCTACGACTACTTCCTGGGCGGGAAGGACAACTTCGCCGCCGACCGCGCGGCCGCCGCGCAGATCCTGAGCATCATCCCCGACTTCGCCGACGTGGCCCGGGCGAACCGCGACTTCATGGTGAGGGCCGTGAAGTTCCTCGCGGACAGCGGTATCCGCCAGTTCATCGATCTCGGCACCGGCATCCCCACGGCGCCGAACGTCCACGAGGTTGCAAGGCAGGTGGCCGAGGACTCGCGGGTGGTCTACGTCGACCTCGACCCGGTGGTCACCGCCCACAGCCGTGCGCTGCTGGCGAAGTCCCCCGGCGTGATCGCGATCCAGCAGGACCTCCGCCAGCCGGGCGCGGTGCTCACCGACGAGCGCGTGCGGGCGCTGATCGACTTCTCCCGCCCGGTGGGGCTGCTGCTGGTGGCGGTGCTGCACTTCGTCGGGCAGGACGTCGCCCCCGAGATGCTGGCGCAGTACCGGCGGGCGCTGCCCCCGGGCAGCCAGGTGGTGATCGCGGTCGCCTGCCGCGACGGGATGGACCTGGCCGACGTCACCCGGCTGGAGTCGATGTACGCCAAGTCCACCGCGCCGCTGGTGCTGCGCAACGGGGCCCAGGTCGAGCAGTTGTTCGAGGGCCTCGACGTGGTGGAGCCCGGTGTGGTCGACGGCGTGCGCTGGAGGGCGGAGGGCCCCGGGTGCTCGGTGCGGACGCTGGCCGGCATCGGGACGGTGCGGCCGGACCGGCGCCGGGGCGGCGCGGGCGGCCATGCCGGCTGAGCGGCGGCGGCTGTCCGCCCGGGACGTCGCCTCGGTGCGGGCTGCACTGGAGGCCGAGCGGGCGCAGGCGCGGGCCCGGCTGGCCGCGCTGTCGGCCGACTTCGAGGGGCTGCTCGAGGCGGGCCGCTCGATAGTGGCCGACGACGAGCACGATCCCGAGGGAGCGACGCTGGCGCTCGAACGCGCCCAGGTGACGACGTTGGCCGAGCAGGCCCGAGCTCAGCTGGCAGAACTGGAGCGGGCCGAGGCCCGCCTGCAGGACGGCAGCTACGGGCTGTGCGCGGGTTGCGGGCAGGAGATCCCGCTCGAGCGCCTGGCTGCCCGCCCCACCGCCAGCACCTGCATCGAGTGCGCCTCTCGGAAGGCGCGCTGACCGCCACCCGGGTGGCTCCGTTCTGCAGGGCCGGCTCCGTTCCGGGGGCGGCCCCGGCCCGCCGGTGGCAGCATCGAGGGGACCGGTGCGGACGGCGGCTGGGGAGCGATGTCGAAGATCGAGGACTATGCCCTGCTCGGTGATCTGCACACAGCGGCCCTGGTGAGCCGGTCGGGGTCGGTGGACTGGCTCTGCCTACCCCGCTTCGACTCCCCGGCGTGCTTCGCCGCCCTGCTCGACAGCCCCGACGCCGGGCGCTGGCTGCTCGCCCCCGCCTCCGGTGGGGCGTGCACCCGGCGCAGCTACCGCGACGGCGCGCTGGTGCTGGAATCGGAGTGGGACACCCCGGACGGGCAGGTCAGGGTCACCGACTTCATGCCGGCGCGGACCCGCGGGCTCGACCTGGTCAGGATCGTCGAGGGGCTGTCCGGGGCCGTGCCCGATGCGCGGGGAGCTGAGGCTGCGGTTCGACCAGGGGCGGGTCGTGCCGTGGGTGCGCCGTCGCGGCCAGCAGGTGGAGGCGGTGGCCGGCCCCGACGCCGTCTGGCTGCGCAGCCCGGCGCCCATGCGTGGGGCGCGACTACGCCACGATCAGCGAGTTCACCGTCCGCAGCGGCGAACAGGTGCCCGTTCGTCCTGACCTGGCGGCCCAGCCACCAGCCCCCTCCGGCGCCGCTGGACCCCGCCCGGGCGCTGGAGGAGACGCTCGAGTTCTGGCGGGGCTGGCTCGCCCGCGGTCGCACGGCGGGGCGCTGGCAGCGGGAGGTGCAGCAGTCGCTGGTGGTGTTGAAGGCGCTGACCTACGCGCCCACAGGCGGAATCGTCGCCGCTGCCACCACCTCGCTGCCCGAGCAGCTCGGCGGCCCCCGCAACTGGGACTACCGCTACTGCTGGCTGCGCGACGCCGCCTGACGCTGCAGGCCCTGCTCGCCGCCGGCTACACCGAGGAGGCAGCGCGCCTGGCGCGACTGGCTGCTGCGCGCCGTCGCCGGGGACCCCGCCGACCTGCAGATCATGTACGGGCTGGACGGCAGCTCGCCGGCTGCCCGAGGCCGAGCTGCCGCTGGCTCGAAGGGCTACGAGGGCTCCCGCCCGGTGCGGATCGGCAACGCCGCCGCCGACCAGCTGCAGCTCGACGTCTGGGGTGAGGTGCTGGACGCGCTGGCGCTGGCCCGGACCGCCGGTATCGGCCGCGCACGACGACGCGTGGGACCTGCAGGTGGCCCTGATGGAGCACCTCGAGGGGCGCTGGCGCGAACCGGACAACGGCCTGTGGGAGATGCGCGGTGACACGCCGCCACTTCACCCACTCGAAGCTGATGGCGTGGGTGGCGGCCGACCGGATGGTGCGGGCGGTGCAGGACGGCGGGCTGCCCGGGCCGCTGCAGCGGTGGCTGGCGCTGCGGGAGGAGATCCACGCCGACGTGCTGGCGCACGGGTACGACCCGGAGCTGGGCACGTTCGCGCAGTCCTACGGCAGCCGGGAGCTCGACGCGGCGCTGCTGTTGCTGCCCCGGCTGGGGTTCCTGCCCCCGGACGACCCCCGCGTGGTCGGCACGGTGGAGGCGGTGCAGCGCGAGCTCACCGAGGACGGGCTGGTGCTGCGCTACCGCACCGAGGCCGGCCACGACGGGCTTCCGCCGGGGGAGGGGGTCTTCCTCGCGTGCTCGTTCTGGCTGGTGGACGCCCTGCACGCGATCGGCCGGCGCGCCGAGGCCGAGGCGCTGTTCGAGCGGCTGCTGGGGTTGCGCAACGACGTGGGTCTGCTCAGCGAGCAGTGGGATCCGCTGGCCGGCCGTCAGCTCGGGAACACCCCGCAGGCGTTCAGCCACTTCTCGCTGGTGATGAGCGCGCTGCAACTCGGTCACGGCCGGGCCTGGTGCAGCCACGAGCCGATGCCGGACCCCTCGGGTGATCGGCCCCCCGCGGGTGATCGGCCCCCCGCGACCGGCCGGCCACCCGCGGCTGGGCAGCCCCCTGCGGCGCGCCCGGGCAGCGCCGGCTGAACCGGTCGTCGCCCGCCGCCGTGGTGGGCACCCGGACAGCTCAGGCGCCGGCCGCGGTGACGATCGCGTCGGTGAGGAAACCGGCGAGCAACCCGATCAGCAGCCCGTAGCCGACGAGCTGCCGTCGGCCGGCCTTCGCCGCGACGAACAGCAGCTGCATGACCACGTAGAGAATCGATCCGGCGGCGAGGGTGAGGAACAGCACGGCCATCGGCTCGCTGCTGAACCGAGTGCCCGGCGAGGGTGCCCACGAACGTCGGCCCCCCGCCGATCGCGCCGAGCCCGAGCAGGAACCGCCAGCTCGGGCGCCCGGCGCCGGATCGTTGCCGCCCGCCAGCGGGGCCACGATGCCGAACCCCTCGGTGGCGTTGTGCAGGGCGAAGCCGATCACCAGCAGCGTGGCCAGCGCGACCTCACCCGAGGCCGCGGACTGCCCGATCGCGAGCCCCTCGGCGAAGTTGTGCAGGCCGATGCCGACGGCGATCATCAGGGCGAGCCGCCGGGCGGGCGTCCACGCCGCCGGGCCGCGGCGGGGAGCGATCAGCTCCTCGGCGGACATCGCCCCCGGGCCGAAGCGTGCCGGGGCAGCCACCCGGCCGGCGCGGCTGCGCATCCAGGCCTCGTACCAGATCAGCCCGAGCAGCCCAGCGGCGAGACCGGCGGCGAAGAGCAGGCCGTAACCCGCGGCCGGGCCCGCTCCGCCCTGGCCGGCGTGCAGCGCGGACAGCGCGCCGTCGATGGGCTGCCAGGCCGCGGAGAGCACGTCCCACACCAGGAACAACAGCACCCCGACGGCGGTGGCGTTGAGCAGCGTGCGGGTGGCGGGGGCGGGGCTGCGCATCCGCCCGACCGGCAGCCCGAGCAGGATGGTCCCGCCTGCGATCAAGCCCAGCACGGCGGTCCTCGCCAGCTCCACGACTGCTCCTCTGCTCGTCGGGGTCACAGACTCCGGATGGAATTTAGGTAAGCCTAACTTACGCCGCAAGCAAGAGCCCCGAAGGCCCTCGCGGGCGCGTCGGCCCGACCCGGGGCACGGAGCGCCGGGGTGGGAGCGTCCGCAGGCTAGAGCGCCGCCAGGCGCGGGCCGTCGCCGACCTCCGCCCGAAGCCGCGCGCCGAGCGTGGCCAGCCGGTGACGCAGCGGGGACCCGCCGTGCGCGAGGTGGAAGACGTCGGCCCGCTCGCGCGCCCGCAACAGGTAGTCGTCGCTGGTGAGCAGCTCGTCCACGAGGCGCAGCTCGAGGGCCTGGGTGCCGAACCAGAAGCGGCCGGTCGCCACCGCGTCGAGGTCGAGGCCGGGGCGGTGTGCGGCGACGAAGTCCTTGAACAGGGTGTGCATCTCGGCCACCTGGGCGTCCATCCGCTCGCGGTCCTGCGCCGTGGTGGCCGAGAACATCGTCACGGTGCGCTTCAGCTCGCCGCCCTTGAACTGCTCCACATCGATGCCGTGCCGGTCGAGCAGGCGGTTGAAGTTCGGCAGCTCGGAGATCACCCCGATCGAGCCCACGACGGCGAAGGGGGCGGCGATGATCCGGTCGGCCACGCACGCCATCAGGTAGCCCCCGCTGGCGGCGACCTTGTCCACCACCACCGTGAGCGGGAGGCCGGCCCGGCGCAGCCGGAGCAACTGCGAGGCGGCGAGTCCGTGGTCCTGGATGACCCCACCGGGGTTCTCCAGCCGAACCACGACCTCGTCCTGCGCCGTTCCCACCGCCAGCAGTGCGGTGACCTCCTCACGCAGGGCGCGCACCTGGCTGGCCCGAAGGTCGCCGTGGAAGTCGAGGACGAAGACCCGGGGCCGCGGGCTACCGGCCGGGCCCGCGGCGGCGCGACGGGCCAGCCGCTCCTGCCGCCGGGCGGCGAGTTCGCCGCGCAGGGTGCGATGGGGGAGCAGTTGGCTGCGCACCGCTCGGGCCAGCCCGTCGTAGTGCCGGTTCAGGCTGCGGACCCTCAGCCCGGGCCGGGGTCGGCCGCGGCGGGTGAGCACCAGCAGGGCCGCGACGGACAGCACCACCGCAAGCACCGCGGTGAGGATCTCGGCCAGGAACAGGGCGTACTCGGCAGGGGCGCTGCGCATACCGAATCCTCTCCGATTCCGGCATCCGCCGCGCCCGCTGGGGGATGGCGGGCAGTAGCGCGTTCGAACAGGTGTTCGATACACTCGACGGGTGACGAGCGGATATGAGCAGCGACACCGCAGGCCGGTGAGCCTGCGCGGGGAGCAGCTCGCCGGCCGTCCCGTCACCCGGGCCGCGGAGCCCATCCGCGTCCTGGCCTGGATCAGCTGGCAGGACGGTGGCACCGAACAGGTAGAGGGGCTGGTCACCGAGTGGACGGCACGGGCCGTCCACGTGCGCTGGAAGTCGGGGCACCGGATCGAGCCACGAGGCGTGGGTCTGGGTCGGTGCCGTGGAGCGGCTCCCCGCCACGGGGTGACGGTGAGCCGGGTGGGCCGGGCGGGTCTCGGGTCTGCGGTCTGCGGTCTGGTCAGACCTTGGCGCGCTGCTGCAGCTCCTCGGCCAGGCGGGCACGATCGCTGTGCGCGGCGATCCGCGGATCGTCCTTGACGCCTTCCAGCAGTGACCGGCGCTGCTCGGCGTCCAGCCGGTGCCAGACCCGAGCGGCCACCTGCAGCCCGTGCAGCTGCTCGTTGGCCGAGCGGGAGTCGGTCACCGCCGAGATGACCGTGTCGGCGTCGGCGAGGGCGAGGTCACCGTCCATCAGCCCGAGCGCGATCGCCCGTACCACCGGAGGACCGTCGCGGAAGGCCTTGCGGACCTCCCTCGGGTCGAACGAGTTGGTCATCGCGATCTCCGCGGCCCGCGAGATCAACGTGTCCTCCAGGTGCACCTTGGCCGCCCGGTACTGCGGGCCGTCGAGCACGTGGTGGATGAACCCGTAGGCGTCGGCGAGCCGGGCCAGATCGGAGGCGTCGAGGATCTTCGCCGTCCTGGTCGCCCCGAGCTCGCGGATGGTGCGGGTGAGCGGCAGCCGCGGCGCGGCCTCGGCCGCCGACAGCTCCTCCAGCCTGTCCAGCACGAACGGGCTGATCACGAGCAGGAAGCCGACGACGATGGGGACGGTGGTGGTGCCCACCCCCGACTGGCGCAGCGCCGCGGCGGCGCCGATCGCGAGCATCGCCACGCCGGCCACGACCAGCACGATGCGGGCGACGACCAGCCCCCAGCGCTGTGACACCACCGGGGGCGACTGGGTCTCGGCGCGGGGCTGGTCGAGCACGGAGCCGTCGTCCGTCATGCGGAACACCCCCTGGGTCAGCAACCGGTGCGAAGCGTGATCGCCCACCCTATGCCGTCCCGGCGGTCGGCCGGAAACCGTGACCGACGGTCGCCGGATCCGGACGGCCGGACCCGCGGGTCGAGCAGTGCGTAGCCGACGTGGACGAGGCGGGGCTGGCCTTGGGCATCCCGGCGGCCAGGTCGGTCACGGCCCGGCCGCCTCCGGGTCACTCCGAGGAGTGCCCCGGGAACAGGTGGGCGTGCGGGCGCAGCAGCACGGCGATGTTGTTCACGGCCGTCGCCGCCTCGCCGAACCCGCTGGCCAGCAGCCGCACCTTCCCCGGGTACTGGGCGACATCACCGGCGGCGAAGACGCGCTCGCCGCTGGTGCGCATGTGGCTGTCCACCGTCACGCCCCGATGGTCCAGCGCCAGCCCCCACGAGCGGATCGGCCCGAGGTCGGCGACGAAGCCGAGGGCGGCGACCACCGTCTGGGCGGGACGCACGCTCTGCTCCCCGGCACCGGTGCGGATCTCGCACCCGCGCACCTGGGTGTCCCCGAACAGGGCCGTGACCTGGGCATCGGTGATGATCTCGGTGCCCTGGGCGCGGACCTGCTCCACCGTGGCCTGGTGAGCCCGGAACCGGTCACGGCGGTGCACCATGGTCACTGACCTGGCTATCGGGTGCAGCGCCAGCGCCCAGTCGAACGCCGAGTCGCCGCCGCCCACGATGACCACGTCGTGCCCGGAGTGCGCGCCCGGGTCCGGGACGAAGAACACGACGCCGCGGTCCACCCAGCCACCGGCCGCCGGCAGCGGTCGCGGGGTGAACCCGCCGATCCCGGCGGTCAGCAGCACGGCGCCGGCATGTACCCGCGAGCCGTCCGCGAGCTCCAGTTCGATCCCGCTGTCCCCGTCCGATGTCAGTCGGCGCGCCTGCACGCCGAGCACGTACGTCGGGCGGTAGGGGGCGGCCTGCGCGACCAAGCGCTCGACGAGCTCGCGGCCGCGCACCGCGGGGAACCCGGCGACGTCGTGGATGAGCTTCTCCGGGTACAGCGCGCTGACCTGCCCGCCCGGCACCGGCAGCGAGTCCACGAGCACGGCCGACAGCCCGCGGAAGCCCGCGTAGTAGGCGGCGAACAGGCCGCACGGCCCTGCACCCACGACGGCCACGTCGGCCGTGTGGACCCTCGTCACCGGGCGTCCCGGTCGTGCCGGTCGTGTCGGGTCTGCGCAGGACTGCGCGGCGCCACCATGTCGGGACGGTAGGCACGCCTCGGGCTGCGCACCTCCCCCCGGTGGGGGAGCAGGGGTGGGAGCAGGGGCGGGCGGGCGCGCGGCGTGCCCGGCTCAGGCCTGCAGTACGAGCTCCCCGAGGTCCTGCTCGACCACCGCAGACGGCCCGCCGTGGGCGATCCCCGCCAGCGCCTCGTCCAGCGCGTCCAGCTCCTCGTCGTCGAAGGCGTACTCCGCGTACGGATCGCGACGCCAGGTCCGCAGGTTCAGCACGTGCAGAGCCGCCATCGCCGCCACCGGTGGCCGCAGTTCCCGAACCCCCGTGTGGGCGACCTCCAGTCCCGAGTCGGCGGCGAGTTCGGCCAGCCGGGCGCCGATGTCGAGGGCCTGCCCGTGGTGGGCCTGCAGCTCGGTGACGAGCTCGTAGTACCGCGCCAGAGCCGGCTCGCGGCTGACCAACCGCGCAGTCTCCTGCAGCAGCATCCGCCCGCCGGGGCGGAGCAGGGCGGCCCAGCCACGCACCGCCGCGCCCGGGTCGGCGAGGTGGGTGAGCAGGAAGCGCGCGTGCACGAGCTCGCCGCCGTCGACCGGCACCTGCCCCGACCCGACGTCGGCCAGCACGTAGCCGACGCCCGGCAACGGCTCGGCGGCGGCGAGCTCGAGGTAGGCCGGTGACCGGTCCACCCCGCTGGTCCTGCGGGCCGCGCTCACCTGGTGCACGAGGCGGGTGCTGTGGCCGGGGCCGCATCCCAGGTCCACCGCGTGGGCCGGCTCGGGCGGGGACCACCGGGCCAGCATCGCCCGGGTGCTCGGCGCGTAGACCTCCGCGAGCAGCGCGAGCCGGCGGGCTGCGGTGGGGTTGTCGCCGAAGGTGTAGGAGTCGGCGTGGGTGGGGGCCATCCGGTGACCTCCGCGACCGGTCTCAGTTCTTCTTCCAGACCACCTTCTCGGGGTGCAGCCGGACCACCACCCGGCCCTCCCGCGGGCCGGTGAACGGGCCGGGGCCGAGGTACTTCACCGACAGCTCGTCGATCAGGCTGCCCTGCGGGTCGTCGACGATCTCCGCCCGGCCGCGGATCTCCAGGTAGCTGTACGGGTCCGCAGCGCTGAACATCAGCAGCGTGCAGCGCGGGTCGCGGAGCAGGTTCTCGGTCTTGCGCCGCCCGCGCAGGGTGGAGAAGAGCACGTCGTCACCGGAGCGGCGGACCCAGACGACGGACAGCTGTGGTTGCCCGTCGGCGTTGATCGTCGCCACCGTGGCGTGTTCGGGGGAGTCGATCAGTGCTCTGGCGCCCGCGGGCAGCTCGATGCTCATGGGCACACGCTAGGGGGGCCGGCGGGGCACGCCCACGTCGGGTGGTGGAGCAGGCGGCCGGGGGACGGGGGCTTGGCAGCGGTGGCCGGGAGGGATCACACTCCGGGCGTGGATCAGGTGGGACGGCCGGCCGTCGAGCTGGCGAGGGACGTGCGGGCGGGCCGGGTCAGCGCCCGCGAGGTGGTCGCCGAGCACCTGGACCAGGTAGGCCGCGCCGATCCGGCGATCGGCGCGCTGCAGCAGCTGTGGCCCGACGCGGCGCTGGCGCAGGCTGCGGCGGTGGACGCCCGTCCGGACCGGGACGGACTGCCGCTGGCGGGGGTTCCGGTCGTGGTCAAGGACAACGTCCCGGTCGCCGGTGAGCCGATGCGGGCCGGGAGTGCGGCGAGCGCGCCCACCCCGCAGCCGGGCGACCACGAGGTGGTCCGCCGGCTGCGTGCCGCCGGGGCCGTCGTGCTCGGAACCACCCGGGTGCCGGAGCTGTGCGTGTGGCCGTTCTCCGACGGCCCCCTGGGCACGGCACGCAACCCGTGGGACCTCGCCCGTACCCCCGGCGGCTCGTCCGGGGGGAGCGCCGCCGCGGTCGCCGCCGCCATGGTGCCCCTCGCCCACGGCAACGACGGGCTGGGCTCGATCCGGATCCCCGCCGCCTGCTGCGGCCTGGTCGGCCTGAAGCCCGGCGCCGGCCGGGTTCCGGCATCCCTGGGGCACGACGCGTGGACGGGGATGAGTGAGAACGGACCGCTGGCCACCACTGTCGCCGATGCGGCGCTGGGACTTGCGGTGATGGCGGCGGACCCGTCCCTCGCAGCCGTCGATCCCGCGCCGCGGCCGGTCCGGATCGCGCTGACGCTGTCGTCCCCGGTGCCCGGTACCCGGATCGACGCCACCTGGGTGGCGGCCACGCGCGAGGTCGCGGACCTGCTCCGCGGGCTGGGGCACGAGGTGGTGGAGGAGTCGGTGCCGGTGCCGCTGTGGGTGACCCGGGCGGTGCTGTCGCGCTGGTTCGCCGGCGTCGAGGACGACATCGGGGCCCTCGGCCTCGACGCCGCCGCGCTGCAGCGCCGCACCCGCGTGCACGCCCGCTACGGCCGGGTGGTGCGGCGGCTGGGCTGGGTGCGACCCGCCGACCGGCAGCGCTGGCGGGAGGCGCTCGCGCCGTTCATGCGCCGGTTCGACGTGCTGCTCAGCCCCGCGCTGGCGGCGCCGCCGGTGGCGGCCGACGGCTGGGCCGGGCGGGGCTGGGCGGCCAACTACTGGGCGGCGGCCCGCTACACCGGGGGGTTGCAGGCGGCGTGGAACCTGGCCGGCTGGCCGTCGGCGGTGGTCCCGGCCGGGATCCACCCCGCGGGCACCCCGCTGGCGGTGCAGCTGACGGCCGGGCATGGTGGCGAGGGGCTGCTGCTCGCACTCGCCGGCCTGCTGGAGGCGCACCGACCGTGGGCCCGGCACGCGCCCGCCTGAACCGGCTGCCGGGCCAGGGGCAGCGCTCCCTCACGCGGTGGCGCCGCCGAACAGCGCGCTCAGGTCGAGCGAGGGGACGTGGCGGCGGCTGGCCAGCGACACGTACGTGCGGGCCAGCGCGTCCTTGCCGGCACCGAGAACGGTGGCGACCAGTCCGATCGAGCGGGCCAGCTGCTCGGGGGGCTCGGCGGCGACGACGCGACGCCAGATCGCCACCTCCAGGGCGTTGAAGGCCGTCTGCACCTCGTCGATCCCGAAGCCGGCCTCGAACCGCTCCGTCGCCACCTGCTCGGCGTACTCGATGACGGGGGCCAGCGCCCGCTCCCGAACGCCCTCCACCACCAGGGTGAACAGCTCGCCGAGGCGCTGCCGGGTGAGCTGCTCGCCGCCGGCGTCGTAGTGCTCGGCGTGGGCCGCCGACAGCGCCGCGAACGCCTCGTCGATGACGGCCTGCCGGGCCGCCATCAGCACGGAGTCGACGTCCATGGTGGTTCCCTCCCCTAGCCCGCGGGTCCATCCTGTCCTCGCCCCTTCGGCGGTCCCGGGGGCGAACGTCCCGCCTCCGGGCGAGGCGGGAGTGACGTGCTCCGCCCGGTGCGGCGGGGCCGACCGGTCGGCGGCTCAAGGACCGCGGCGCGGGCGCCGATATGGCAGGGGGCAGGTGTCCGGCGGACAGTGCCCGGGCGCGCCCGGGCCGCGGGCGGGCCAGGTGAGAGGGAGGCCGCTGATGACCGGCACGATGATCGTTTGTGCGTGCACCGACGAAGGGCTCGTCTCCACGGTCGAGCAGGTGCTGCGCGACGGGCACGGCGAGTGGGACGTCCGCTGCGTGCGCACCGCCGCGGAAGCCGCCGACCTGCTCGCCGCGGCGCCGGTCGAGGCCCTGGTCACCGAGCCGGACATGCCCGGTCTCGACGCGGCGAGCCTGCTGGAGTACACCCACGCGCACTTCCCGGCCGTGGCGCGGCTGGTGCTGTCGGGCCAGGGTGACGGTGACGTGCGCATCGACGGGGTCGGCGCGGCCGCGCAGGCGCTGTCCAAGCCGTGCACGCCCGACACGCTCGAGGCCGCCGTCGAGCTCGTGCTGCAGCTGCGCCACCTGGTCGAGTCGGAGTCGTTGCGCGCCCTGTTCGGCGCGCAGGACGCGCTGGCCAAGCCCCCGCACATCTACGGTCAGCTGGTCGCCCTCGGCGAGGACCCGAACTCCACCACCGACGACGTGGTCGCGCTGGTGCAGCAGGACGTCGGGCTGGCGGCCGAGATGCTGCGGTTGGTCAACAGTGCGTTCTACGGGCAGGCCGGCCAGGTCACCAGCATCCAGTGGGCAGTGGTGCTGCTCGGTCTGGAGACGCTGAAGGCGCTCGCGGTCGCCGGGGTGGTCTTCCGGCCCGGGCTGCCGCTGCCCCCCGGGCTGGACAGCACCGACCTGGCGGCCCGGGCAGTGCGGGCCAGCATGACGGCGCAGCGGGTGGCACGGCGTGAGGGCTGGGACGAGCGCACCGCCGCGGATGTCGCGCTCAGCGCGTTGCTGGCGGAGGTGGGGCTGCTGGTGCTCGCTCCCGCACGGCCCGACCAGTGGGAGGAGCTGAGGGAGCGCGAGCAGCACGTGCCCGCAGCCCAGGCGCAGCGCGAGGTCTTCGGCTGCACCGTGGGCGAGGCGAGCGCCTACCTGCTCGGGCTGTGGGGGTTCCCCGCCGGCGCGGTGGCGACCACCGCCGCCCACCCGCTCGACGTCGCCGACGCCGACGCGCTCGCGGCGGCCACCCCGACGGCCGTGGCGGTGGCCTTCGCGCACCGCAAGGCGCTGGGGATGGCGGAGGAACACCTGTTCGCGCGCAGCGGCTACCTCGATGACCATCGGCTGGCGCGCTGGCTGTCCGCCTGAACTCAGCCGGCTGGTCGCCGGTTGGCCCCAAGGAGCAGCTCCGCGAGCATCCTCGGCACGTCGTTGACGCACAGGGCGTCGGCACCTGCCGCGATCAGCCGCCGGGCGAACTTCGGCCCCGGGCACCAGGCGAGCAGTTCCCTGCCGCTGGCGTGAACCTGATCGACGACGTAGCGCAGCGGCCGCTGCAGGGCGGCGGGCTCGAACCGGTTCGGCTTCAGCGACCCGCCGTGCAGCGCGAGCACCTGCACGTCGAGCTGCGCGGCGGCGGCGACGGCCTGACCGACCGGGAACTCCACCCAGGTGAGCAGGCCGAGCGGCAGCCCCGGGGCGAGCTCGCGGGCCACCCGCAGGGCTCCGGCGTCGAACGAGGTCACCAGCACCTGGCGCCGGGCCGCCTGCCGCCGGGCCACGGGCGCCAGCAGGCCCATCGTGGTCGCGTGCGGGGCGCGGGGCGCGTCCTCCATCGAGGACTTGACGTCGAGATTCACCCCCACCTGCAGCGGGAGTGCCTCCAGCAGCGTGTCCAGCAGCAGGGCACCGCGCCCCAGCGCCTGCTCGGCGCTCAGATCGGCGTAGAAGGCCCCGTCGGGTCCGGCGGGGTGGTGGGCGACGATCAGCACGTCGTCCCGGGTCCGGCGTACGTCCACCTCGACCCAGTCGACGCCGAGTTCCACCGCGGTGAGGAAGGAACCGAGGGAGTTCTCCAGCTGCCCCTCGACGACACCCCGACCGCAGCCGCGATGGCCCAGCAGGATCGGCCTGGACCCGAAAACACCATTGGCTGCCATACCAGCGGCCGCGACCCCGCGGCGTCATGGCCGCCGGGAATCGACGGTCAGGCCGCGGAGGTGACGGTCTTGCCCACCTCCTGGTTGGCACGCTCGAGGTCGCCGGCGAAGTCCACCTCAACGACGAAGTGCGCGGAGATGTCCACCGCAGTAACTCGCAGCCCGGCCTCGATAGCGGCCTCCATGCCGCGCTCGAAGTAGTCCTGGTCGGTGCAGCGCTCGAGGTGCTCGATCAGCGTCTTCCGGTCGGTCGACGCGACGTAGTTGATGCCGACTGCTTCGCCCTGGGCTGCTTGGACCGACTTGGACAGCTCGGTGACGAAACCCTCGGCGTCGACGCGGTACTTGACCTCCTCCTCGCCCACCGTTGCGGTGTTGACGCAGACGAAGCTGGTGTCCGCCCGGATCATCGGCTGCACCGTCTCGAGCAGCCTCGGATCGAACACTACGTCACCGTTCAGCCACAGGATCCCTCCCGGCGCGCACATCTGCAAAGCCTTCAGCAGGCTCTTGGAGGTGTTCGTCCGCTCATAGCGCTCGTTGTAGGCGAAGAGCAGGTCGGGGTGCGCCTGCATGACGAGGTCGAACCGGAACCCGACGACGACCAGCGGGCGGGCCCGCCCGGACAGGCCGTGGCGGAGGTTGTCGAGTTGCTGCTGGAGGATGCTGCGCCCGTCGCGCAGCGGGGTGAGCGGCTTCGGGAAGGGCATTCCGAGCCGGGTGCCCATCCCCGCGGCGAGCACCACCACCTGGAGGTCGCCCGCGCCGGTCATGGCCGCCCGCCGGCAGCCGTGCCGGTCGTTGCGGCGGTGCTGACGGCCGCCACCGGCAGGTCGGCGGCCCGGGTGCGCTCCGGGCTCGACTGTGCCGGTGGGGTCGCGCGCTCCGCCACCGGGTACGGCGCCGGGTGGCGGGCGACGGCGGGGGAGTGCGCAGCCCGGCGGGCGGCCAGCCGGTCGCGGTCCTGGATGGCATCGTCGATCGCGGCGAGGAAGCGGCGGGTGCTCGACCCGGGCGCGCCCGTTCCGAAGTAGTGCTCCCGGGCGGTCGCCCGGGTGGGTGCGAGTTCGTCGTGGGCGAGCCGCGCGGCGAGGGTGGCGGTCAGCCCGGGGAGGGTGGCGGTGTCGATCACGTCGGCGCAGCGGCTCACCGGAGCCTCGGCGAGCAGACGCCGCCGGTCGGAGTACCGGTCGGCGATGAACAGCGGGCGGTCGGCGCGCAGGTAGAGGTAGTCCAGCCCCACGGACGACACGTCGGTGATCATCACGTCGCAGCTGGGGATGACGGCGAGGATGTCCGCGGCAGGCAGCGCAACGTGCCCCGCGTCGGGGTCGTGCCGGCCGGCGCGCTCGATCCGGGCGAGGATCTCGCGGTGGGCGCCGGCCACCTGCGGGGTGGTGCTGTCGAGGATGCGCGGGTGCGGCTTGTAGACCACCCGGGCGCCGGGGACGGCGAGGGCCGCGGCGACGATGTGCGGCCCCATCACGTCCAGCGAGGTGTAGTTGTTGCGCGGTTCCTCGCCCTCCCAGGTGGGGGCGTACAGCACGGTGCGGCGTGGCGAGGGTTCGAGCACCGGGGCGGGGTGCAGGTCGAGTTGGGGGCGGCCGACCGTGACCAGGTGCAGCCTGTCGGCGTCCAGCAGCGCCGCGCGGTGCCGGTCGACGGCCGCCTGCCCGGCGACGAACACCCGGTCATAGGCCTTGACCTGGTTGCTCACCATGCAGATCTTGTCGCTCTCACCGTGGTTGACGTGCACGTGCAGGACGTCCCGGGCCGCGAGCGACGGGAAGTTGCGGGCCGAGTTGTTCACGTACACCACCACCTGGTGGTGGCCGGTGCGGTAGAACTCGCTGAGGTCGGCGAACGTGGGCAGCAGCACGCTCGGCAGCACCGTCAGCGGTTGCAGCGCTGCGAAGGCATCGTCCTCGCGGGTCACCAGCAGCACCGGGTGCAGCGCGTCGAGGATCTCCAGCACCGGAAGCCACTGCCGTAGCTGGTAGAGGCGCAGCAGGGTGTCGCCGAAGTAGACGACGACCGGGGCGCTCTGCCGGGCTTCGCCCCCGGGGCTGGCGGCCGCCGGCATCGAGCGGGGCGCTGCTGGATCGACCACGTGCACGGGGGCTCCCGGGGAAGGTTCAGGGCGACGACGAGCGACCACCACGCGCGCCCGGGGACGAGGGGCGGCTGCGTGGTGTTCACCGAAATGGGGTGCGCCCCGGCTGCCTTCTCACGGGCGGGCGGGTCGGCGGGGCCATTGTCACCCCTTGTACACCTCTGGGACAACGTGCCCCGGTGTGTTGCAACTCAGCGTTTACCGACGGAGCTGCGGCATGCGGGCCGGGGGGCGGTGCGACCGGCTGCCGGAAGGCCGGCGGCAGGGCCGGACGGGCGAAATGCCGCGGGCGCCACGGGGGCGTCGGCAGCCTTCCGGACGGCGCTCCGGGAGAATGGCGGCGTGCAGATCCTCCCGCCCGATCCCGGTGCTCCCGGTGCTCCCGGTGCTCCCGGTGCTCCCGGTGCTCCCGGTGATCCCGGTGAGGACGGAGCCCCTGCCGGTGACGCCGGCGAGGGCGACGGTGCGGGGCGGCCGACGGGCGGGGACGCCCCACCGCCGCGCCGGGCGCTGCTCCCCTTCGCGCTGAAGCGGCTCGGCACCGCGCGCCAGGTCGTCATCGTCACCTCCCGCTCGTGGACCGGAACCCAGGCGCAGTTGGAGGCGTACCAGGACGGCTCGCAGGGGTGGGTGTGCGGGATCGGCCCGGCACCCGCCCGGGTGGGGCGCACCGGAATGATCTCCGCCGACCGGCGGGTGCAGGGGTCGGGCACCACCCCCGCCGGCACCTTCCCGCTGACGATGGCCTTCGGCGTCGCGCCCGACCCGGGCACCCGGATGCCCTATTCGCACGTGACCTCGCCGGACCACTGGTGGGTGGCCGACCCCTGGAGCCCGTACTACAACACCCTCCGGCTCGGGGACCAGGGCGGATTCCTGCGCACCGAGTCCGGGCGGCGCGCCTCCGAGCGGATCCTCGCCCACCCGGTGGAGTACGAGCACGCGGTGGTCGTGGACTTCAACCGGCCCGATCCGGTGCGTACCCGTGGCGCCGGCATCTTCATCCGGGCCTCGGCCGGGCCGGCCACCGACGGCAGCATCGCCGTCGACCGCGAGGTCCTGCTCGCGCTGCTGGCGTGGCTGGAACCCGGGCACCACCCGGTCCTGACGATTGCCCCGGAACGCTCCATCGCGCAGTACTGACGCCGGTCGGTGACGCTCACCGCCCGAGGTCGCCGTCGTCGTCGGCGCTCACCGCCCGAGGTCGCCGTCGTCGTCGGCGCCCGGTCCCGGTACCGGCACCGGGTCGAGCTTCCAGATCTCGCGGCAGTAGTCGGCGATCGTCCGGTCGGAGGAGAAGAACCCGCTGCGGGCCGTGTTGAGGATCGACATCCGGGTCCAGCGGTCGCGGTCGAGCCAGACCTTTTCGGCCTCGTCCTGGCAGTCCACGTAGGAGCGGTAGTCAGCCAGCGTCAGGTACTCGTCCCAGTCCAGCACCGACTCCACCAGCGGGGCGAACAACGAGGTGTCGCCGGCGGAGAACCGGCCCGAGGCGATGGCATCGAGGGCGGCGGCGAGTTCCGGGTCGCCCGCGTAGACCTCGCGGGGGGAGTACCCCTCGGCGCGCCGGGCCACGGCCTGCTCGGCGGTCATCCCGAAGAGGAAGAAGTTCTCGGCGCCGACCTGCTCGCGGATCTCGATGTTGGCGCCGTCCAGCGTGCCCACGGTGAGTGCTCCGTTCAGCGCCAGCTTGATGTTGCCGGTGCCGGATGCCTCCTTGCCCGCCAGCGAGATCTGCTCGGACAGGTCGGCGGCCGGCAGGATCAGCTCGGCGAGCGAGACGTTGTAGTCGGGCAGGAAGGTCACGGTGAGCCGCTGCGCCACTGCGCGGTCGGCGTTGATCACGGCGGCGACGGAGTTGACCAGCTTGATCAGCAGCTTGGCCGCCCGGTACCCGGGAGCGGCCTTTCCGGCGAAGACCACCGCCCGCGGCACCACGTCACACTGCGGGTTGTCGAGGATGCGCTGGTAGAGGGTGACCACGTGCAGCACCTTGAGCAGTTGCCGCTTGTACTCGTGCACCCGCTTGATCATCACGTCACACATCGCGTCGGGAGCGATGACGACCCCGGTCAGCTCGGCCGTGCGGGCCGCCAGATCCACCTTGTTCAGCCGCTTCACGCTGCGCCAGCGGGCCCTGAAGGCGGGGTCGTCCGCGAGCGGCTCGAGGCCGCGCAGCAGGTCGGTGTCCCGCAGCCAGCGCTCCCCGCCCAGCCGGGCGGAGATCAGCGCCGACAGCCGCGGGTTGGCCAGCCGGACGAAGCGGCGCGGAGTGACCCCGTTGGTGACGTTGCGGAACTTCTCCGGCCACAGCTCGGCGAAGTCGCGCAGGGTGGTCTCGGTGAGCAGCCGGGAGTGCAGCTCCGCCACCCCGTTCACGGCGAAGGTGGCGAGTACCGCCAGGTGCGCCATCCGCACCCGCTGCTCGGGCCCCTCCTCGATCAGGGACATCCGGGCCAGCCGCTCGTCGTCGTCGCCGAAGCGGGCCCGCACCTCCTGCAGGAAGGAGTGGTTCAGCGCGTACACGATCTCCATGTGCCGGGGGAGCAGCCGGGCGAACATCCACACCGGCCAGGTCTCCAGCGCCTCCGGGAGCAGGGTGTGGCAGGTGTAGGCGAAGGAGCGCTGGGTGATCGACCAGGCGTGTTCCCAGTCCAGCCCGTACTCGTCGACGAGCAGCCGCATCAGCTCGACCACCGCGAGCACCGGGTGGGTGTCGTTGAGCTGGATCACCACCTTGTCGGGGAAGGCGTCCCACTCGGTGTTGCGGAACTGGAACCTGCGGATGATGTCGCGCAGCGAGCACGAGACCATGAAGTACTGCTGCTTCAGCCGCAGCTCCCGCCCCATCGTGGTGCTGTCGTCGGGGTAGAGGACCTTGGAGATGTTCTCCGAGCGGACCACGTCCTCGACCGCTTCGGCGTACTGGCCGGCGCCGAAGCGGGCCAGGTCGAACGAGCGCCGGCCGGCCCGCGCCCGCCACAGCCGGACGATGTTCACCGTCTGCGTGCCGTAACCGGGAACCAGCATGTGGCTCGGCTCACCGAGCACGCTCTCGTCGGGGATCCAGCGGCCGCGCAACCCGCTCGGGTCGCCCTCCACCCGCTCGGTCCGCCCGTAGAAGCCGACCACTTGGGCGTCGTCGGGTGCCTGGAACTCCCAGGGATTGCCGTAGAAGGACCAGTCGTCGGGCTGCTCGGCCTGCCAGCCGTCCTCGAAGGACTGCTTGAAGATGCCCAGGTCGTAGCGGATGCCGTAGCCGACGGCGGGCACATCCAGAGTGGCGAGCGAGTCGAGCAGGCAGGCCGCGAGCCGGCCCAGCCCGCCGTTTCCCAGCCCCGGCTCGGCGTCCAGCTCCTCCAGTTGCTCGTAGGAGACCCCCAGCTCGGTGAGCGCCTTGCGGGCGAGCTCCTCGGTTCCGGTGTAGAGCACGTTCTGCGGCAACTGGCGGCCCAGCAGGTACTCCGCGGACAGGTAGTACACGAAGCGCGGATTGGCGTCGTAGTGCGCGCTGGCGGTGCGGGCGCGGCGGTCCACCAGCCGGTCGCGGATGGTCATCGCCAGCGTCTGGTAGGCGTCGTTCGGGCTGGCCGACTCGATGGTGGTCCCGCGCTGGTAGTAGAGGTTGTCGCGCACGTCCTGCTCGAAGGCGGGCAGGGAGGTGCCGGTGCGGCGGAGGGTGGGCGCGGGGCGGTTGCTCATGGCGCGGTCCTTCCCCGGGCCGGCGAGGGTGGGCCGTTGCTACGGCCCCTGTCGGCGGGACCGCACCCGGAGTAGTGGGTATCGTCAGCACCGCCCGCGGACCTGCCTGTCGGCGGAGCCCGCGGCGGATCATGCACCCGGGTGGGCTAACCCGGGCGACCCTGCGTAGCGGGGATCCCCTCCGGGCGGGTCCGCCGGTCCGAGCGGCGGGCCCGGTCCACGACGAGGGCGAGGCCGAGGCCGATGGCCCAGGCGGTGAGGTGCCCGAGGTCGGTGAAGCCGCGGTCCTCCAGCAGCAGACCGCCCAGAACGGCGCTGACCACGGTGGCGTACACCCACGCCCGGCGGCGGGGCAGGTGCGCGGTGACCAGCCCGGCGCAGCTGGCGAGCCCGTAGCTGACCCCGACGTCGGCCGCGTGCCCCACCGACAGGCTGATCCGCCCGTGGGCGATCCCGGCGGTGAGGATCGTGGCGACGAACAGGGTGGCGCCGACGTGCCCCAACGCCGCGGTGACCACGGTCGCCGCGCGGCCGAGCCAGCGCTGCAGCGTGCCGTAGGCCCAGACCAGCGGCACGAGCACCCACAGGTGCCACAGCGAGGGCACCACGAAGGCGCTGACCAGCAGGACGAACGGGGGATGGCTGCGCAGGTTGTCCAGGTTGGTACTGCTGTTCAGCACCACCTGCTCCGCCCGGTGCCCGGGCAGCAGGCTGATGCTCACCGCCAGCGCGGCGACGACCAGCGCGTACACCACGGCGACGTCTCGGCCCGCGAGCAGCCCCGCGGTGCGGTGGAGCACGCCGTCGGGGCGGCGGGCGTGGGGCTGGGTGATGCTCATCCCTCCAGGATGCGGCAGGCCGGGTGGCGCGCCGAGGGCGCCCCCGGCGCCGGCCCGGGATGGGTAGGCTCGGCGGATGAGGCTGGTCACGGGCGTGGTCAAGCCGTTCACCCTCGCCGACGTCCGTGCCGCGCTGGAACTGGTCGGCGTGAGGGGGCTCACCGTCAGCGAGGTCTCCGGCCACGGCCGCCAGCGCGGCCACACCGAGGTGTACCGCGGTACGGAGTACGCGGTCGACTTCGCCCCGAAGGTCCGGGTCGAGGTCCTGGTCGAGGACGCAGACACCGCCGCAGTCGTTCAGGCGGTCGCGACCGCCGCCCGCACGGGTCGGATCGGCGACGGCAAGGTCTGGGTGGTTCCGGTCGAGGATGTCGTCCGCATCCGCACCAGGGAGCGTGGACCGGCGGCGCTGTGACCCCTGCGGGCGGGGGGGAAGGCGGCTAGCCGGCGCCACCGGTCCTGCTGCGCGTGGTTCGGACGAGGAGCCTGGTGCGGACGAGGAACAGCAGCGCCCACACCGCCAGCAGCGCGCCCGTGCCCAGCAGCACCGGCGGCAGCAGGTCCAGTGCCGGCCAGGGATCGGCAAGGGCGAGGAGGTCGGCGCGCGCGGCGGTGAGCGCCGGGATCAGCGTGCCGGCGAAATGCTCGCGCACCCCCGTGGCGGTGTGCATCCGGCTGGACAGGGCCGTGCCGGGGACGTTGTTCCAGCCGTCGGTGACCCGGGGCAACGCACCGATAGCCTGCGCCAGGTGCGGGAAGTTGCTGGACAGCACGGAGCCCAGGCCGTCGGGCGTCATGTTCAGCGTCGTCGCGAGGTAGTCGAGCAGGGACGGCAGTTCCGCGCTCGCGGAGCTGAGCGGCAGCGCCCGGAGCAGGGACGTGAGGTGCGGGGCGGAGGCGTCCAGGCTCTGCAGCACCGCCTGCGGCGGGGTGCCGGTGCGGGCGGACACGCCCGCGAGCAGCTGTGTGACCTCCCCGGCTGCGCCGCCCTGCGCGTCGACGAGGGGGGTGGCGAGGTCGACGACCTCGCCGAGGTAGTCCATCGCGGCCGCGTCCCCGACGACCCGTTCCTGGGTGAACAGGGGCTTGGCCGCAGCGAGCAGGCGCGCGCCCCCGTCCAGCCGCGGGTACAGCCGTGATCCGAGCACCAGCGCGAGGACGGCGGCCCCGACGAGCAGGACGGCGGTCCAGGCGAGCACGTGCACCCCGCGGCCGCGGCGGGTGATGAGCGAGAAGAGGAACATCGTCACCCCGAGCCCGGTGGTGACAGCCCCGGCGAGCGTGAGCAGCGGTGCGATGAGGTCCAGCCGCGGGGCCCACCCGGCGAGCCGGCCCATGTCCGTCGCGTGCTCCTGCAGCAGCGGCACGACGTCGCCGCCGAGGTAGTCGCGGACCTGTGGCGCGGTGCGCGCCGGGGTCCCGTCGAGCCGGGTGAGGCTCTCGGTGCCCGGCACGGCATTCCACCCGGCGGTCACCGTGGGGAGCAGGGTCACGACCCGGTGCAGGGCGGGGTAGTCCTGCTGCAGGGCGGTCGTGGCCCCCTCGGGGGTGGTGCCCAACCCCGGGGCGAGCTGCCGGGCGG
This sequence comes from uncultured Actinomycetota bacterium, assembly GCA_963784535.1. Lineage (GTDB taxonomy): Bacteria > Actinomycetota > Actinomycetes > Actinomycetales > Kineosporiaceae > CAWARR01. The sequence continues at coordinate 154,837 of CAWARR010000006.1, forward strand.
CGGCGGGGACCTCGGCACCGGCCGCCGACAGCGGTGCTGCCAGCAGCAACGCGGTGGCATGCGGGAACCTGGCCTGCAGCGTGGTCAGCACGTCGGGTTCGGGTCGGCCGGTGCGCACGGACAGGAACGACACCAGCGCCGGGAGTTCTGCGGCTCCTCCGCCTTCGGGGGTTGCGAGGGGGTCGAGCGCGTCCACGGTGGAGGACAGGTAGTTGATCCCGGCCTGTTCGTCGGCCGCGGCAGCCGGGGTGAAGACCGGCCCGAGCCGGTCCACCACCCGCTCGCCCGCATCGAGGCGCGGGGACAGCCCCAGTCCGAGGACGAGGGCGAGCACGCCCCCACCGACCAGGGCGACCACGAGCCAGCCGAACAGTGAGGTCGGGCGTCGCATGGGCGCGGGGCTCCTGTCTGTCGTGGTGCCGCCGGCGCGACCCGGGCCTTGGCCGACGGCCTGCCGCGGAACCGTAGGGACGTGGATGGTGCCACACCCCGGGCCCTTCGTCCTCACTAGGGGTCACCTTCGACGCGCGGAAGTCGCGGTGAGTCAGATACGGACAGTGACCCTCCCCTGGTGGGTGGCCGGGTGCGGAGCCCCGGCTAGGTTGGGCGTGTGAGCCTTCCCGCGCCGCTTGACGACCCTGCGCCCGTGGCCGCACCGCTGCTGCGCCTGACCGGGGTGAGCCGCACGTACGGACAGCGGGTGGCCCTGTACCCGGTGGACCTCGGCGTTCCCGCCGGAGGGTGCGTCGCGCTGCTGGGTCCGAACGGCTCGGGGAAGTCCACGCTGTTGCGGATCGCCGCCGGGCGGGACCGCCCGACCACCGGCACGGTGCACTTCGACGACCGCCCCCTGGTGGAGGAGGACCTGCACGCACGGGCCCGGATCGCGGTGGTGGCGGACACCAGCAGCTGCTTCCCCGACCTCACCGTGCGCGAGCACCTGCTGCTGGTGGCCGTCGCGCACGGGGTGGACGGGCCGAAGGACTGGGTGTCCTGGGCGTTGCGCGACCGGGGGCTGGACGGCAAGGCCGACGCGTTGCCCTCGTCGCTGTCCTCGGGGCAGCTGCAGAGCCTGATGCTGGCCTCGGCCCTGGTCCGGCCGCGGGACCTGCTCGTCCTCGACGAGCCCGAGCAGCGGCTCGATCCACAGGCACGCCGCGACCTGGCCGCCAGGATCGGCGCCGAGAAGGTGGACGGCGTGGCGGTGCTGCTCGCCACCCACCACACCGACCTGGCCCACGCCGTCGCCGACACGGTGGTGCTGCTGGACGACGGGCGGGTGGTGGCCGAGGGGAGGCCCGCCGACGTGCTGCCGGTGGCGGGGTAGGCGGCGCCGGATGAGCGCGGGCGGCGGCCGGGCCGGTGGCGAGGACGCCGAGCTCCCCGAGGTCGATGACGGCTACTGGGACCAGGTCGGCGGCGACGCCCTCAGGTTGCTGCGCACCCTGCGCGCCGAGCACCGCCGGCGGCGGGCCCGTGGAGCCGCCTACGCCGGCTACGTGGTCACCCTGGTGGTGCTGATCTACGTGGCTCCGTACCTGCTCGTGGGCGCACCGACGTCGCCCGGAACGGACGGGCGCGTCGCCGTCGGGGGCCGACGCCCTTCCGCTGCTGGCCGTGGCCACAGCGCTGCTGGGCATCGTCGCGCTGGCCCGGGACGCCCTGTGGCGCGGCCCGGCCCTGCTGGACGGCGCGACCGCCGGCTGGCTGCTGCCGGCGCCGGTGCGGCGGTCGGCGCTGCTGCGACCCCGGCTGCGGGCGGCGCTCGTCCTCGGCGTGGCGGGCGGAGCCCTCGCCGGCGCCTGCGCGGGGGCGCTGCTGCGGCCCGGCTCGCACGGGTCGGTGACGGGGCTGCTGGCCGGCGGGGCCTGCGCGGGGGCGACCAGCGCCGGGTTCGGGGTGGCGGTCGCCGGATTGGTGGAGCCGGCCACGGGCCGGCTGCATGCCTGGCTGCGGCGCCTGGGTGGCTGGTTGTGGCTGCTGCCGGCGGCTCCCGGGGCGTACGCCGTGGCCTGGCTGGTGCACCCGACCCCCGGGCTGCGTCAGGCGGGGCGCACGCTGACCTGGGTGGCGTTGTGGAGCGGGCCGTGGGGGTGGGGAGTGCAGGCGCTGGCGGCGGCGGCGCGGCCGAGCGGTGCCACGGTCTGGTGGCCGGCGGGGTCGCTCGGTGCGGTCGTGGTGGTGGCCTTGCTCGCCCGCGCCGCCGACCGCCGGATCGCCACCGTGCCGGGGCGGGTACTGCGGGCCCGGGCCGCGACGCTGAGCACGGTGACCAGCGCGCTGGGGACGCTGCAGCCCCGCCGGGCGCGGCTGTTGGTGCAGGCCGCGCAGGGCTGGGCCCCGCACACCGGTTGGAGGGTGCCCGCGCCGCGGTCCCGGTATCTGCTGTGGCCCTGGCGTGACGCCACCGCGCTGCTGCGGATGCCCTCGCGGCTGATCTGGGGGTTGCTCTGGCTCGCCCTCGCCGCGGCGCTGACCGCCTCCGCGCCGGGTCCCTCGCCACTCGGCACGCACGCGGGAGGGGAGGTCGCGAGCTGGGTGGCGGTGCGGCTGGGCGGGTTGATGGCCGGCTACCTCGCCGCCGCGCAACTGGTGGAGGCGGCCCGGCTGGACGCCGACGATCCCGCCCTGGCGCGGGCGCTGCCGGTCCGGGCGCGGGCATTGGCCCGGTGGCACGCGGCCGTACCGCTGCTCGTGCTCGCGGCCGGCTGCGGCGTGGCGGTGGCGGCGGCCGTGCTGGCGGGCGCCCATCGCGGGGTGCTCGTCGCGCTCGGCGACCTGGCGCTGGCGCTGCCCACCATGGTGGGTGCCGCCCTGGTCAGTGCCTACCGTGGCGACGTTCCCCCGGCGATGATGGTGGGCGCGCCGACGCCGATGGGTGACAGCGGCCCGGCGCAGGTGCTGGTGTGGTACGCCCGGGGACCCCTGGCCGGGCTGGCGCTGCTGCTGCCGCTCACTCTGGGGGGCGGCGTCCCGGCTGGCGGCGCTCGCCGCGACGGTGATGCTCGGGTGGGCCGGCGGGCGCGCCGAGCGCGTGCTCGGCGGGTGAGCCGGGCGCTGGCACCGGGCCGGGTCCGCAGCAGCGGTCGGTGCGCGGCTGCGGCAGGTGCGCGGTTGCGCCGTTGACGAAGGGACTGCGATGTCGTTGCCCGATCCGGCCCGCCGCCCTGCCCCGACGGCGGACGTCGTGGCCCGGCTGCGGGCCGCCGGGTGCGTGTTCGCCGAGGACGAGGCGCGGCTGCTCACCGCGGCCGCCGCCACCACCGCGGAGCTGGACGTGCTGGTGGGCCGGCGGGCCGCCGGGGCGCCGCTGGAGTACGTCCTCGGTTGGGCTGAGTTCTGCGGACTGCGGATCTTGCTCGAGCCCGGGGTGTTCGTGCCGCGCCGCCGCAGCGAGTTCCTCGTCGCCACCGCGGCCGCGCTGGGCCGGGCCCGGGTGGAGCGGGTGGCCCGGGTGGACCGGGTGGACCGGGTGGACCGGGTGGTCGCTGGGCGCCCCGGCGGCGCGCGGCCGGTAGTCGTGGTCGACCTGTGCTGCGGGTCGGGGGCGCTCGGTGCGGCGCTGGCCGCCGAGCTCGGCCGGGTCGAGCTGCACGCGGCGGACCTCGACCCCGTCGCGGTGCGCTGCGCCCGGCGCAACCTCGCCGCTACCGGCGCAGCGGTGTACCAGGGAGACCTCGACGACCCACTGCCGGGCGCGCTGCGGGGCCGGGTGGATCTGCTGGTTGCCAACGTCCCGTATGTGCCCAGTGCCGAGGTCTCGCTGCTGCCCGCCGAGGCCCGCTGCTACGAGCCGCTGGCGGCCCTGGACGGCGGACCGGACGGGCTCGGCGTGCTGCGCCGGGTGAGCGCGAGCGCCCCGCTCTGGCTGGCCCCGGGCGGGCACCTGCTGGTGGAGACCAGCGAGCGGCAGGCCGAAGCGGCCACCGCGACCTTCCGCTCGGCGGGGCTGGCTGCATGGGTGGTCCGGGACGAGGACGTCGGCGCGACCGTCATCGTTGCAGCCGCCGCTCAGCCGCCGGTGAGCAGCGGCACCGTGGCCACGTAGACGGCGATGAGCACGGCGGCCTCCCAGCGCACGACCCGGAACCTGCGCCACATGAAGAACAGCGCCAGCGCCGAAACCGCGAGCATCACCGCCACCCCGGTGTGCTGCAGCGCGATGCCGACCCCGGCACCGTCGGCGGCGACGGCGATGACGCCACCGACGGCCAGCGAGTTGAACAGGTTGGAGCCGAGCAGGTTGCCGACGATGAGGTCCGTCTCGCCCCGCCGGGCGGCCTGCGCCGCCGTGACCAGTTCCGGCAGCGAGGTTCCGATGGCGACGATGGTGGCCCCGATGAAGCCTTCGGGCAGGGCGGCGCTGCGCGCCACCCCGACCGCGCCCCAGACCAGCGCCTCGGCGCCGGCAAGGGTGCCGACCAGCCCGAGCACCGCCTGCAGCGCCGCCCGCCCGACCGTCGGACCGCCCTCCTGCGCGATCAACTCCTCCACGTCGTCGCTGAGGTCCTGCGACTGTCGGGCGGCGGTGTCCCGGCTGCGCAGCGCCCAGCGCAGCAGCAGGCTCAGCGCGAGCCCGAGCAGGGCCAGCAGCAGCAGGCCCTGCCCCCGGGTCAGCCCCTCCTGGACCGCCAGCGCGAAGGCGACCGAGGCCATCAACGACAGCGGTGCCTCGCGCCGGACCACGGTGGCGTGAACGGCGATCGGGGCGACCAGCGCCGCCGCGCCGAGGACGAGGGTGAGGTTGGCGATGTTCGAGCCGATCACGGTGCCGATGCCGATGGCGGGGGAGCCCGTGGCCGCGGCCAGGCCCGAGACCAGCAGTTCGGGCGCCGAGGTGCCGAAGCCGATGACGACCACGCCCACCACCAGCACGGGCATTCCGAGCCGGGCCGCGAGCGCCGAGGAGCCGACCACCAGGGCATCGGAGGCGCGCGCCAGCAGCACCAGGCCGACGAGGCAGCCGAGCAGGTAGACGGCGATCACGACGGCGCACCCCCGGGTAGGCGACGGACCCTCTGCCCCGGCGGTGCCGGCCCGCGGCGGGCTCCGACATCCTGCCGCATCTCCGGCACCCCGGGCGGAGCGGGGCGCTCCGCCGCCGACCCGCCCTCCGAGCGGTCAGAGGTCTGCCGGCGGGACCGGCTCCGTCGTCGGTGGGGGGTCCGGCGGGGGGCAGAGGCCGGGCGGGGGTCCGGCGGGGGGTCGGCGAGAGGTCGGGCGGGAGGTCCGGTAGCGGGTCCGCCGCGGTCGCCCAGCCGAGCCACCACTCACGCTCCGGCAGTTCTCCGGCCGCCGCCGCCAGCGAGCGCAGCGCCGCGGCCACCGGCCGGTGCCAGGCAGCGGGCATGGCCGCGACGGCGCGCACCAGCTCCTCGCGGCGGCGGCGGTTCACCTCCCGGACGAGATCGCGCCCGGCCGGGCGTGAGCACCAGCCGGACCTCCCGCCGGTCGCCGGTGGCGCGGTAGCGGCGGATCAGGTTCTTGCGGGTGAGGCGGTCGCACATCCGGGTGCCGGTGGAGGGGTTCACCCCGAGTTCGTTGGAGATGTCCACGACCCGCTGCGGTCCGCGCGAGGCCAGCACCACCAGGGCGCGGTACTGCGGCAGGGTCACGTCGGAGCCGAGGTCACCGAGGGAGCGCGCGGCGAGCGCCACCATGGCGCGGCTGGCGGACAGCAGCGCCTCGATGAGCTCCTCGCCCGACTCGGCGTTCAGTGCAGGTCCCGGTGCGCCAGGCGGGGCAGGGCGAGCCCGACGAGCACGGCGCTGGTGACCAGCGGGAGCACCCAGGCCTGCCAGCCGAACCCGTGCCGCAGCGGGTCGGTGGCGATGAGCCAGTGCCAGGGGTTGACCGCCTGGGTGATGTGCAGTCCGTCGATCTGGGCGGCCAGGCCTTCGAGCACGTAGCCGGCGGTGGCGAGCGCAGCTGCGGCCGCGAGGGCTGCGGGCCTGCTCGCCGTTGCCGCGCCGACGGCGAAGGCGACAGCTGCGAAGGTCAGCGCGAGTAACCCCGACGCCACGGTCGCCGCCAGCATGTGGCCCGCCGTCAGCCCGCGGTTCAGCCCGGTAGAGGGGCCGAGGGCGAGCAGCACCAGCAGGCTGACCGCCACCAGCGTCGCCAACTGCAGCACCAGCGCGGCGAGCCGGGCCAGTGCCAGCACCGTGCGCCGCACGGGGTTGGCCAGCACCAGCTCCAGCGTGCCGGCGCTCTCGTCGCCGGCGATGGTCCAGGCCGCGGCGCCGACCGCGAACACCAGCAGCATCACCGGCAGGATGTTGGCGAAGTACTGGCTGTTCAGGTACCCGGCGGGGGAGGTGAGGGTGGTCCCGCCGGCCAGCCCCAGCAGAGCCTCGACACCCGGAGGCAGGTTGGCGAAGGTCTTGTCCAGCTCGTTGTTGTCCCGCAGCGTCGGGTACGCGACCGCCAGCAGCGCGATCATCAGGCCGATGCCGAGGGACCACCAGGCCAGCGCGGTCCGGCGCTTGCGCAGCGCGTGCAGCAGCACGGACGTCATCGTCACCCCACCTCCAGTTGCCGTGGCGGCCGCGGCCCGTCGTCGGCCCGGTACAGGGCGACGAACAGATCCTCCAGTTCGTCGCCTGCGGGGCTGACCCGCAGCAGCGTTCCGGCGTCGGTGGCGGCACGCAGCGCAGGGCCAACCGGTCCGTCGATCGTCAGTACGGCGGTCGGGCCGTGCACGTCGGCGGACACCACGCCGGGAACTGCCGTGAAGACGCCGTCCGGCAACGCAGCGGTGAAGCGCAGTTCCAGCCGGTGGCGGGCCTGGTCGAGCAGGTTGCCGACGGAGGAGATCGTCACCAGCCGGCCGGCGCGGATGATGGCGACCCGGCTTGCCGCTCGCTCGACCTCGGGCAGGGCGTGCGAGGAGAAGAGCACCGCCGCTCCGCGCTCGGCCGCCTGCTCGAGCAGGCTGAGGAACTCGCGCTGCATCAGTGGATCGAGACCGCTGGTGGGCTCGTCGAGGATGAGCACCTCCGGGTCGTGGCAGAAGGCCTGGACGATGCCGACCTTCTGCCGGTTCCCCTTGGACAAGGCCCCGAAGGGGCGGGTGGGGTCGAGTTCGAGTCGCTCGGTCAGCTCCTCGACCCGGGCGCGGACGTGGCGGTGGCGCAGCCGGCCGAACCAGCCGAACAGCTCCGTCGCCGTCATCCACGGTTCGACCTGCAGGTCACCGGGCAGGTAGCCGATCCGGGCGCGGACGGACATCGCGCCGGCGGGCGCGCCGAGCACGCGGGCCTCCCCGGCGCTGGGGCGCAGGAAGCCCATCAACATCCGGATCGTGGTGGTCTTGCCGGCCCCGTTGGGGCCGAGGAATCCGAGGACCTGTCCCGGCTCGACCACGAGGGACAACCCGTCGACCGCGGTGACCCGGCCGAAGCGCTTGGCCAGGCCCCGGGTGGTGATGGTGGCCGTACTCACTCTGCCCCTCCTGGTGCTGAGCGCGTGACTGCCGGTGCGTCGGGACAAGACCCTAGGAGGAATAGGTGCACAATGCAACCATTGCACGGATGCAGGGTCGGACGGTGGTCACCCCGCGCGTGCGGGGCCGCATTCCGCATCTCCTTACCGATGGGGAATACTTACCCGATGAGTGATGAAGGGGATGCCGTACACGTCGACGGCCGTGCCGGAACGGCTCTGGCCCGGCTGTGGGAGATCTCGTTGCTGCTCGGCGAGCACACGGCTGCCGGGCTCGCGGAGCGTGGCCTGACCCGGGCCCGGGCCGAGCTGCTCGCCGTGCTCGGCCACGGCGGTCCGATGACCCAGCGCGACCTCGCGCGGGAAATGGGAGTGACCCCGCGCGCCGTCACCGGACTGGTGGACGCCCTGCAGTCCGGCGGCTACCTGGCCCGGAACGCTCATCCGGCCGACCGCCGCGCGACGCTGGTGGCGCTCACCGAGCAGGGGAACAGCGCGGTGGCCACGCTTCTCAGCCAGGGGCGGACGACCGCAGCCGGGGTGTTCGCCGACTTCGGCGACGACGAGCTGGACCAGCTCGGCGAGCTGCTGGACCGGGTGCTCAGGCGCTGCCGAGACCTGCCGGGCGCCGATTCGCGGGCCTCCTCGCGCGGCCGCTGACCGGGTCACCCCTCGGGGCGGCGGACGGTGATCCGGCCACGGAACCGGACGGGAGGTGGCCCGCCCGCCGGAGCGTCCGGTACGGGGTCGAGGTCGGGCGGGTCCGTCGGTGCCGGGGCGGGCCTGCCGATGTGCCGCTGCTCCTCGATCTCCTGCCGGGCCCGGGCGTTCGCCGGGGCGTAGAACTGCTCGAGGGCCGAGAAGGCTCCGGCCATTCCCCGGGTCCCGCCGGACAGCCGCCGCATCACGCCGCCGCCGGGCGGCGGCAGCTCGTCAACGCCACTGCCGGCGCCGGGCGGGGCAGGCTCCCGCCCGGGTTCAGACCCGCGTTCAGACTCGGGTTCAGACGCCGGTTCCGGCGTAGGTCCCCGTTCGGGTCGGGCCTTCCTCTTCCGTGCGGTCATGGTCATTCCAACGCCGGGCGCCTGCCCGCACGTTCCGCGGTGGAGGCCACGCCGAGGCCTGACCGGCAGCTGCGCCGCCGGGCCGGTACGGGCACGTCGGTCAGGCGAGTCCGTAGCGAAGGGCGGGGTTGGAGGCGGCGATCTCGATCAGCCGGTTGTACTTCGCGACGCGCTCGCCGCGGGCCGGGGCGCCGGTCTTGAGCTGGCCGGCGCCGGTCGCGACGGTGAGGTCGGCGATGAAGGTGTCCTCGGTCTCGCCGGAGCGGTGGGAGACCATCGCGGCGTAGCCGCTGTCGCGGCAGATCCGCATCGCTTCGAGGGTTTCGCTGACCGTGCCGATCTGGTTCACCTTGATGAGGGCGGCGTTGGCCACGCCGCGGCTGATGGCGTCGCTGATGATGGCGGGGTTGGTGACGAAGATGTCGTCGCCGACGAGCTGGATGCGCTCGCCGAGCCGGGCCGTGAGCGCCGCCCAGCCGTCCCAGTCGTCCTCGGCCAGGCCGTCCTCGATGCTCCAGATCGGGAAGTCGCTGGCCAGCTGCGCGTACCAGTCGATCATGTCGCCGGAGCTGAGGGTCTGCCCGGCCGCGTGGTAGGCGCCGTCGTGGTGGAACTCGGTGGCGGCGGGGTCGAGCGCGATGGCGATCCCCTCGCGGCCCGGGGTGTAGCCGGCGGCGGTGATGGCCTCCACGAGCACGGCGAGGACGTCCTCGGGGCGGGTGATGTCGGGGGCGAAGCCGCCCTCGTCACCGAGGCCGGTGGCGAATCCCTTGGCGTGCAGCAGCTTCTTCAACGCCGCGTACGTCTCGGCGCCGGCCCGGACGGCCTCGGCGATCGAGGGGGCGCCGAGAGGGGCGAGCATGAACTCCTGGAAGTCGAGGCTGTTCGGGGCGTGGGCGCCACCGTTGACCACGTTGAGGTGCGGTACCGGCAGGAGCGGCGCGACCCCCGCCGGGGCGAGCGAACGCCACAGCGGCTGCCCGGCGGAGGCGGCGAAGGCGCGGGCCGCGGCGATGGACGTCCCGACGATCGCGTTGGCACCGAGCCGCGACTTGTTCGCCGTGCCGTCGAGTTCGATCAGGGCGGCGTCCAGATCGGCCAGGGCGGCGAAGCTGCGGCCGCTGAGGGCGTCGGCGATCTCGCCGTTGACGTTCCCGACCGCGGTGAGCACGCCCAGCCCGGCGTAGCGGGCGGTGTCGTGGTCACGCAGCTCGACGGCCTCGCCGGAGCCGGTGGAGGCGCCGGAGGGCACCCCGGCGCGGGCGAGGGTGCCGTCGGCCAGGGCGACCGTGACCGCCAGGGTGGGCCGGGCCCGCGAGTCGAGGATCTCGACCGCATGCACGGCACTGATCGTCGCGCCGATGGGGGTGGTGCCGGTGTTCGTCACCGCGGGTCTCCTTCGCTCTTCGGACCGTTCGGAGGTTGTCGGCGTCGGGACGGCGCGGGCAGCCGGAACCATCCTTCACCCGGGGGCGGAGGGCGGCCTGGCCGTTGGTCCCGCGGGTCAGGCCGGCGGCGCGACCGGAAGGTCGACGACCCCCGTCGGGAGGGCCGCGTTCAGCCACGGGGTGAGTTCCTGGTCGCGGAAGGCCGCCGCCGTCGGCTCCGGGCAACTGTCGCTGACCAGACCCATCCGCGGCCCTACCAGTCGCGCCCAGCCCGGCGCCCTGGCCAGCAGGCCGCCGGCCGGCACCGAGGCCATCACCTCGCGAACGCCGTCCATCGCCTGCAGGCACCGCCCCGACCCGGCGATCAGCGGCGCCGGTGCCAGTGACCGCAGCGGGTGTGCCGAGCGGGGGTCGGGGGTCGCAACGGTCACCACGTCGGTGTAGCCCAGGCCGTTGTCGAAGCGGGAGCGCTGCCCGGGCGGGAGCGCCCGCCCCGATACCGGGGCCGCCACCGCGGGTCCGGACCCGCCGCCCGTGCTGGTGAGGTCGAGCACGACGGCGCCCCCGGCGATGACGACGCCCGCGAGCGCCGCGGCCAGCAGGGTGAGGGTCCGCCGGTCGCGGGTCGGGGACCGCCTACCCCGGTGCTGTGTGCCCATGGTCGCTGCCGCGCCGCTCCGTCCGGTCAGTTCCTGCGGCGGGTGGCCGGACGGCGCCGGCGACCCACCCTGTGCCAGACGCGTCGGCCGCCGCCGGCCGGGACTTGACCGCCACCGGGGTGCTGCTCGTGCCGCTGCGCGTCGATCACCCGCTCGGCCGCTGTGGATCACGACAGCCCGCGCCGACAACCAGACCGGGACCGCAGCACCGGTCGGTCGGCAACCGCCCGGACGGCCCCGTCGGGGACGGCAGGGCATGGTCGGGAGGGTGCGCGGCGCCGCGGCAGCGGCCCGTCCCCTGCACCGGCTGCTCCTGCCGCGGGCGCGGAGGAGCCGACAGTGGTGCGTGGTCCGTCAGCCCGTCCGGTGCTCACCGGCGCGGTCGCCCTGGCGGTGGCCGTGGGGGTCGGTGTGCCCGGCACCTTGTTGCTGCGCGCCCGGCCTCCGGCTCAGGTCAGGGCCTGGGAGGCGACCCACCCCGGAGACGGCTTGACCCGCACCGTGGTGAAGCTCGACCTGGGCAAGGTCCCGATGCCCGCACCGGCCTCCCGCGACGTGTTCGGCCCTCGGGTCCGCCTCGCCGTGGCCCGCACCGCCACCGAGGTCCCGGCGCCTGCGCGGGCCGAGCAGGGCGACAGCGACCTGGTCCGGGCGGTGAACCGGATGACCGCTCTCGGCGGCCGCCCGCAGGTCAGCCTGAGCAACGGCCAGGTGCTGGTCGTGGACCGTGCCGGTCGGGTACCGCCGATCGTGGTGGGCGCGCCGCTGCCCGCCCTGCCCGCTGCCACCGCTGCCACCGCTGCCACCGCTGCCACCGCTGCCACAGCGGCTACCTCGGCTACCTCGGCCACCGACGCGGCCGGGCTGCCGGATGCGCGGATGACGGCCGCGCTCGCCATTTTGCGCGCGGTCCCGGGGGCGCGCGCCGCGGAGTCCGCCGCGGCCGCGGCGGACTCCGGCACGCAGGCCCTGGTGACGATGGTGCCCGGGACCAGCCTGGACGGGCTGCCGTTCGTCGTCGGCGCGCGGGCCGCGGTCACCGCCTCGACGCTGGATGTCGCGCTGCCCGACGACCCCTTGCTCGGGTACGCCTGGGGGTTGCACAACGACGGCAGCGGGGCCCACACCGGCTACCCGGCGGTGACCGGTGCCGACACCGGCGCGCTGCAGGCGTGGTCGACGACCCGGGGCGCCGGTGTGGTGGTGGCGGTGGTCGACACCGGGGTCGACCTGTCCCACCCGGACCTGGCGGGCCGGCTCTGGACCAATCCCCGCGAGGCCTGCGGGTCAGCCAGCGACACCGACGGCGACGGGCTGGTCGGGGACTGCCACGGCTGGAACTACTACCTCGGCACCCCCGACGTGACCAACGTGGTGAAGGGCAGCCTGGCCTCGAAGCACGGCACGATGGTGGCCGGCACGATCGCGGCGGACCTCGGCAACGGCGCCGGTGCCGCCGGGCTGGCTCCGCAGGCGCAGGTGATGCCGCTGGTGGTCGGGGCGGACTCCACGGTGTGGATGGACTACGTCGCGAAGGGCATCCGCTACGCCGCCGACCACGGCGCGAACATCGTCAACCTGTCCCTGGGCGGGGTCAGGCCAACGGCCACGGGCGACGACCTGGCAGTGCGTGACGCGATCCGGTACGCCGCCGCCCGCAACGTGCTGGTGGTCGCCGCCGCCGGCAACGACGCGAAGGACCGCGACACCACGATGATGTGGCCGGCCAACTTCGACGAACCGAACATGCTGGTCGTCGCCGCGTCGGCGCCGGACGACACCCGCGCGTCGTTCTCCTCCTACGGGCGGGCCACGGTGGACCTGTTCGCGCCGGGGGTCTCCATCGTCACCTCCGCCCCCGGGGGCACCTACGTGCTCGCCTCGGGGACCTCTCTCGCCTCCCCGCTGGTCGCCGCCGCCGCCGCCCTGGTGTGGAGCGTCGACCCGACCGCGGACGTGAGCACGGTCCGCCGCCGGCTGCTGGACGCCGTGGACACCCCCGCCTCGCTGGCCGGGCTGACCACGAGTGGCGGGAGGCTCGAGGTAGGCAGGGCCGTCGCCGCCTCGCCGCGCCCGCTCGCAGCCACCTTTGACGGTCTCGGCGGTGTCACGTCCACCGTCCCGACGCAGGCCGGCGTGCAACTGTTCGGCGACGGCAGCGGCCTGCCGGCTGGGCCGTTGCAGCTGCAGGTGGAGCTGCTGGCCCGGGTCGGCGGGCAGACGTACGGGGTGTCCGGGGTGCCGATCGATACCGGAGCCTCCGGCGTGGTCACCACCGACGACGGGGGTCTCGCCCTGGCGTCCCCGGCCGCGCTGACCGCGGCGGCACTGGCCGCCGGGGTGGACGTCCCGCTGGGGTTCACCCTGCCCGCGGGCCGGTTCGCCTTCGCGGTACGGTTGGCCCGCGCCGGCGACCCGGTGACCGCCGCACAGGTGGCCGTCTTCGACGTCGACGGCAGCGCCCGGATGGCAGCGCCGGCCGCGAGCACGACCGGCGCCGCGAGCAGCAGCCGGGCAGCGGGTGCCGGCAGCGCTCCTGCTACCGGCGGTAGCCCCTCGGCCGCGGGTTCGGGCACGAGCAGCCCGGCCGCGGGTTCGGGCACGAGCAGCCCGGCCGCGGGTTCGGGTGGCAACCCGAGCGGCGGGTCCGCGGGGGCGACGCCCTCGGAGTCGGCGAGCAGCGCCGCGGGAGGCGCACCCAGCACCGGATCGACGTCCGCGGGGGCCCCCGACGCACCGACCGGGCTGACCGCGGCCACCGGCGCCGGCGGCGGGACCGTGCTGCGCTGGTCCCCGTCCGCCTACCAGGGAGCCACCCCGGTGCAGGCCTACACGGTGACGGCGAACCCCGGCGGCCTCACCTGCACGGTGGCACCGCCGGCGGTCTCGTGCTCGCTCGCCGGGCTGCGCAGCGGGGTTCGCTACACCGTCGTCGTGGTCGCGCGGAACTCGGCGGGGGTGTCCTTCCCGTCGGGGGGGATCATCGTCACCCCCGGCAGCACACCCTCCGGCGCGGCCTCATCCGCGGTCGCGCCGCCGAGCGCCGCCGCGACGTCCCCGCGCTCCTCCACCTCGGCGGCGGCGCCGGGGGCGACCCGCCCGCCGGAGGGCCTGACGCCGCCCGGGGCGCCGGCGGACGTGTCGGCGCAGGCGGGCGACTCCCGCATCGCGGTCAGCTGGAGCGCGCCGGACCCAGGCAGCGCCGGGCCGATCCTGATGTACTCGGCGACCGCGACCCCGGGTGGGTCGACGTGCCTGGCCATCCTGCCGGCGACCCGGTGCACCCTCACCGGCCTGGCGAACGGGAGTGCCTACTCCGTCCGGGTCACCGCGTTCACCCTGGCCGGCATGTCGGCGGCCTCCACGGCAGTGACCGCGACACCAGCCGCGCCGGCGCCGGTCACGAGTGCCGCGCCGAGCAGTGGCCCGTCGGCCGGAACCTCGCCCTACCAGCGGGCGGACTGGGGGATCACCGGGATGACTCCGGCCGCGGGCAGCACCGAGGGGGGGACCCGGGTCACCATCATTGCCACCGGTCTGCCGCCGCAGGCGAGCGTCCAGTTCGCCACCGGCACGGCCGAGGTGGTGTACCAGTCCGGCAACACCCTCACCGTCATCACCCCGCGGAACGTCATTCCCGGCCGGGTCGACGTCACCATCTGGTCGCGGGACTTCCGGTACCAGACCATGCCGGGAGTCTTCACCTACGTCGACCCGAACGCGGCACCGACCGCGGCACCGACGCCCGCCGCCGGCACCCCGCCCGGTGCCGGTCCGACCCCCGGCCCCTCGACCTCCGCCGCCTCGCCCTCCGCCGCCTCGACCTCGGCGTCCTCCTCTCGGGCGGGGGACGGGTCGCAGGCACCGGCACCCGGCACGGCGCCCTTCACGCAGGGCAGCCTCCGGCTGACCACACCCCCGGCCGGGTCCACCGCCGTGCCGGACTGGATGTGGGCGCAGCCACCCTGTGGCTCCCGCTGCCAGGCCCTGAGTGTCTAAGCACCCCACCTCCCGCCGGGGCGGGCGGGGGCCAGGGTGAACGGGCGTGCCGGGCGTGACCCGGACATCAGCCGGCAGGCGACCTGGAACCCGTTTCGAGCGCGCAGCCACGCCCTGGTCATCACCCTGTCGACCTCGCCGGCACGCCGTCCTGTTCTGCTGATGCGTGAGCGGGAGATCGTCGAGCGCTGCACCCAAGAGCTCGCAGCAATCCCTGCCGAGCAGGCTGGCGTGCCATCCGATGACGTCGAGGCGAATGCGATTGCCGGGGCGCTCATGAGCAGTCGGCCGCGGGCCCGCACCGGCCCCGGGCCCGGACCCCTGACGGAGCCCGGACCCGGGACGGCCGGTCGTGGCGGTCAGGCGAGGTCGAAGCGATCGAGGTGCATGACCTTGGACCATGCCGCCCCGAAGTCGCGCACGAACCGTTCGGGCGCGTCGGCGCCGGCGTAGACCTCGCAGATCGCGCGGAGCTGGGAGTTCGAACCGAACACGAGGTCGACGGCGGATGCGGTCCAACGCAGCTGGCCGGTGGCGCGGTCCCGGCCCTCGAACACGTTCTCGTTCGAGGATGACGCCGTCCACTCCGTGCCCATGTCCAGCAGGTTCACGAAGAAGTCGTTGGTCAGCAGCTGGGGCCGGTCGGACAGCACGCCGTGTGCCGTCCCCCCGGCGTTGGCACCCAGGGCGCGCAGGCCGCCCACGAGTGCCGTCATTTCCGGAGCGGTGAGGGTCAGCAGGTTCGCCCGCTCCACCATCAGGTGCTCCGCGGGCACCTTCTGCCCCGCCCGGAGGTAGTTGCGGAACCCGTCCGCCGTCGGTTCGAGCACGGCGAACGACTCGACGTCGGTCTGCTCCTGCGAGGCGTCCGTACGCCCCGGGGCGAAGGCGACCTGCAGCTCCTGCCCGGCGTTGCGGGCCGCCTGCTCGACGGCGGCGCAGCCACCCAACACGATGAGGTCAGCGAGGGAGACCCGGGTCCTCCCCGACTGGGAGCTGTTGAAGTCGTGCTGGATCGCCTCCAGCGCCTGCAGCACGGTCGCCAACTCGGCCGGGTTGTTGACCTCCCAGTCCTTCTGCGGTGCGAGCCGGAGGCGCGCACCGTTCGCCCCGCCGCGCTTGTCGGTACCACGGAACGACGCCGCCGACGCCCAGGCGGTCGAGACGAGTTGGGAGATCGACAGCCCCGAGCTGAGCAGCGTCGCCTTGAGGGCCGCGGTGTCGCTGTCGCCGATCAGCTCATGATCGACCGGGGGGACGGGATCCTGCCACAGCTGCGGCTGGGCGGGAACCAGCGGGCCGAGGTAGCGAGAGGCCGGCCCCATGTCGCGGTGCGTCAGCTTGAACCAGGCCTTGGCGAACGCCGCCGCGAGCTCGTCGGGGTGCTCGTGGAAGCGCTTCGAGATCGGCGCGTAGATCGGGTCCACCTTCAGCGCCAGGTCGGTCGTGAGCATGATCGGGGCATGCCGCTTCGACGGATCGTGGGCATCCGGCACCGCATCCTGCGCCGCCGCGTCGCGCGGAATCCACTGCTGCGCGCCGGCAGGGCTCGTGGTCAACTCCCACTCGTAGCCGAAGAGGTTGTCGAAGAACCCGTTGTCCCACTTCGCCGGGTCGTTGGTCCAGGCGCCTTCCAACCCGCTGGTGTAGGTGTCGGCGCCACTGCCGGTGCCGAAGCTGTTCTTCCAGCCGAGGCCCTGCTCCTCGAGGCCGGCGCCCTCGGGTTCGGGGCCCACGTAGAGGTCGGCGTCGACGGCGCCATGGGTCTTGCCGAAGGTGTGTCCCCCGGCGACGAGCGCGACCGTCTCCTCGTCGTTCATGGCCATGCGGGCGAAGGTCTCACGAATGTCCCTGGCCGCGGCCAGCGGGTCGGGGTTGCCGTTGGGCCCCTCCGGATTCACGTAGATGAGGCCCATCTGCACGGCGCCGAGGGGGTTGTCCAGCTCGCGGTCCCCGCTGTAGCGCTCGTCGCCCAGCCAGGTCTCCTCCGGACCCCAGTAGATGTCCTCCTCGGGCTCCCAGGTGTCCACCCTCCCGCCCCCGAAGCCGAAGGTGGTGAACCCCATCGATTCGAGCGCGCAGTTGCCGGCGAAGATCATCAGATCGCCCCAGGAGATCTTCCGGCCGTACTTCTGCTTGACCGGCCAGAGCAGCCGACGCGCCTTGTCGAGGTTTGCGTTGTCGGGCCAGCTGTTCAGCGGCGCGAAGCGCTGGGCGCCGGTACCGCCTCCGCCGCGGCCGTCGGCGATGCGGTACGTGCCGGCGCTGTGCCAGGCCATCCGGATGAACAGCGGCCCGTAGTGGCCGTAGTCCGCCGGCCACCACGCCTGTGACGTCGTCATCACCTCGGTGACGTCCCGCTTCAGGGCGTCGAGGTCGAGGGTCTTGAACTCCGCCGCGTAGTCGAAGCCCTCGCCCAGCGGATTGGAGCGTGGCGAGTGCTGGTGAAGGATTCTGAGGTTCAGCTGGTTCGGCCACCAGTCCTGGTTCGACCGGCTCCCGATCGCGGTGTGCGGCACGGGGCACTGGCTGTCGTTGTTGCCGTCGGACACGTTGGTTCGCCTGCTTCCTTCTCGTCGGTGGGTGCTCATGACCTGGTCGTTGCGGGTGGCGGGCTGCGCCGCGGGGTGGCGCACGCTACGGGGCTGCCTCAGGCACCGGACGCTGCGGCCGAGGCCGTGACGCACTCGGGACACCGACCCCAGTAGATGACCTCGGCCTCGTCGATCTCGTAGCCCGAGTCGTCCGAGGCGGTCAGGCAGGGGGTGTAGCCCACCGCGCAGTCGACGTCGACGGTCTGCCCGCAGTCCCTGCAGATGAGGTGGTGATGGTTGTCCCCGACGCGGTCCTCGTAGCGGGCGGGCGAGCCGGCGGGCTGGATGCGACGCAGCAGGCCCCTGTCGGTGAGGGTGGTCAGGGTGTCGTACACCGCTTGGCGCGAGACCGCGCCGATCTCGGAGCGCACGAGCTTGTAGATGTCGTCGGCGGTCGCGTGCGGCCGGACCGCCATCGCCCGCAGGACGGCCAGTCGCTGGGCCGTGACGTGCAGGCCGTGCCCGCGCAGGATGGCCGTTCCGTCGAGGGGGGCCGGGGTGGACATGGTCGCACTCTAGACGGAAGAGTGGATGGCGTCCAGATTTTGAAGAATACAAAGATCAGAATGTCCTGGAGAGTCGGGTCCGCAGGAGCGGGTCGGGGCCCGTCCGCCGCCGGGGCGGGGGAGCCGCACCGTCTAGGCTGCGCCAATGAGCAAGGTTGATGCGCAGCGAGCGATGCGTGAAGCCCGATACGCCGCCTACGCGGCGGCCCGGGCAGCGACGGGCACCACCGCGACGAACCCACCGCCCGCCACAGCTCGGGTGACGCCGGCGCGACCACCGGCTCCGGGCGAGGGTGCTGCGCCGTCGAGCGAGGGCGTCACGGCGCCGGCGGACCTCGAGGCGAACGCGTCGGCGCCGGCGGCCCCCGCGGAGCCCGGCGCGGAGCCCGGCGCGCAGACGCCGCTGTGCGGTCACCGCAACATCGGCAACAAGTCGTGCCGACGCCCGGCCGGGCACGCGGAGAAGAACCACCGCTACAAGTAGCGGCGTCGCGGTGCTCACGGGCGCGACGCCGCGGGGGGCGGGGCGGTGCGGTGCGTCGGGGGCTTGGCAGCAGGGGCTGCGGGGGCCAGGAACTTGGACAGATCCAGGTGGGAACCGGTCATCTGCTTGAGCATGAAGTCATGGTCGAGGTCGAGGATCGCGCGCGTCTCCGCGGCGATCACCGCGTTGCGGCTGAGCGTCAGTTCGTTGTCCTGCTGCTGTTCCCCTGACAGCGACCAGTTCGTGGACCCCTTCACCGTATACACCCCGTCCACGATGACGATCTTCAGGTGCGAGATGGCGTTGTGCACCGAGCTCGTGCCGATCGCGATGCTGTTGCCGAAGGCGTCGTTGCGCCACCGCGAGAGGATCTGCCTCTCGTGCACGCCGCCCGCCTGGCTGCGGTCCAGGCTCATCTGCACGTACACGTGCTCGGCGGCCAGCTTCTCCTGGATGATGCTGTTCAGCTCGTCGTCGTCGTAGCCGAACATGTTGACCACGATCGAGTGCTGTGCGCTGCCGAGCAGCGCGACCAGTAACCCGTGGATGTTGTCCCGGGGCGCGAAGAACGTCCGCTGGTCCTCGGGATAGCCGTCCAGGAACCGGCCCTCCGCCTTGTACTGGGCCAGGCCCTGCCAGCTGAACTGCGCGTCGGCCACCACGTGCCTCCCTCCGCTGGGCCCATCGTGGCCGCCCTGCCGGGTGGCGGCCACCGGAGAGGGCCGCGGGCGCGTTCGCCGTGTCAGCCGGGAGTTGCGCCTGGGTTGCGCGACCGGTCGCTGCGCAGTGCCTTGCCGCGGGCGGATCCATCCCTCGGGGAGGTGAGGATCCGGGTGAGCAGTGCGGGCAGGTCGATCAGCGCGATCCGGATGCTGGCGTCGCTGCAGCCGTAGGGCAGCAGGAGCGTCGTCCCGAAGGCGAGGGCGCCGCAGGAGTAGACGACGTTCGGCACGTAGCCGTCCCGCTCGTCCGGGGCCGGTCGGAGCAGCGGTTCCGCGAGGCGCCCGCGGACCAGGGTCGGGTCGTCGAGATCGAGCAGGATCGCGCCGAGAGAGTACTCGCGCATCGGGCCGACCCCGTGGGTCAGGACCAGCCAGCCCTCGCTCGTCTCCAGCGGGGAGCCGCTGTTGCCGACCTGGATGAGCTCCCACGGCCGGGTGGGGCCGTGGATCTCGACCGCGTCGTGCCAGTGGTGGCCGTTGTCGGAGATCGCCAGCGCGTTGTTCTCCCGGTCCCAGCGCGACAACGCGAGCTGGCGTCCGCCGACCCGACGGGGGAACAGCGCCAGGCCCTTGTCGGTGGCTGCGGGACCGGTCAGCGGGCTGGCCCGGAAGTTCTGGAAGTCGTCCGTCTGCAGCCGCATGGGTGTGACGCGGGTCCCGTCGTACGCGGTGTAGGTCGCCAGGTAGGTGGAGGCCCCGTTGTCCTCGGTGAACCGGACGAACCGGGCGTCCTCCATGCCGTGGCTCTCGGCGGGGGCCCAGGGCAGCAGTGCCCGCTCCGACAGCTCCGTCTCGGCCGCGAACTGCACGTCGTAGAAGGCGCTCGCCGCCCCCCGGAGGGAGGCGATGGTGCGTTCGGCGTGGACCCGCGTGAGGTGTTCGTCGCGCAATCGGTGCAGGGCGGGTTCGAGGATCTCGGGCCCGAAGACGGGAGGCAGGTTGCCGAGCAGGAAGCGCAGGCTCTCACCGTCGACCCCCGCTGCTGCAGCCAGGGCACGCAGACCCTCGCGGTCCATCAGGCCGGAGCCATGGGTTCCCGAGGTGGCGAGGGCCGGAGCGGGATCCATGGCGATGGTCGGGAATCGGCTCCCGCCGGCGGTCACGGCGGGCCGGGTGACCTCGCCGGAGCGGAAGACGATGCTCGACAGGTGGCCCTCTCCGACGGCCCTCGCACTGAGCACGAACCGGAGTCGGTCGGGGTCGGGCCCCGGTTCGGGGTGGGCCACGAGGGAGGGGTTGAACAGTGCCGCGCTCTCCACCGCGTATTCCTGGGTGAAGTAGGCGCCGATGAGCCTGCGCCGGGCCGGGGTGAGCGTGCCCGCACCGTCGACGCGGTGGGCCACCGCCGCGAAGTGCGCGTCGAGCAGTGCGGTGAATCCGCGGTGCCGGGGCCCGAAACGCTCCAGCACCCGGTCCAGCTCCGCGTCGACCTCGACCCGGCTGAGCGCCAGGCAACGGGCCACCACCGTGGCCGCCCGTGACGTCCCCGGAGCTGCCATTTCCTGCCCGGGAAGGAACAGCCGCGCGACGACCCGACGGGGGTCGGGGCGCAGCAGAACGTCGGTCCGGACCACCAGTGGCTGCTCAGCGGGATGGCCGCCGGGTCGCGCGGAGCCCGCCTGCGCCGGCGTCGTCACGCGCTTGCCCGGGCCAGGCGGTCGGCATGCTGCAGGGTGGAGATCATCGCCAGGGTGGACTCGGCGCCCTGGTTCTCGTTGCATCCGGTCGCCTGGAGTCCGTCGCGGCAGCCGCCTGACGTCGGGTCGTAGAGCGGAACCGAGCCGTCGTTGGCTCCGAAGAACCACGCCGCTGCGGTATTGACCCCGCCCGACCATCGGGAGTCGCCGGTGAGGTCGTGAGCCCGGGCGCAGGCGTCGGCGATCGCGGCGACCTCGATCGGCTGTTGGTCGAAGCCCGGCCGGGGGTCCCCGGGGCCCCACCCTCCGGCCGGTGTGACGGAGAGGCGGCCGTGCACCGTCTCGACGTCGAGGAGCCACTCCAGCAGGGTCAGGCCGTCCGTGGTCAGGGTGTCGTCGCCGAGACAGTCGCCGGCGGCCATCAGCAGGTCGGGAAAGACGGCGTTGGCGTAGGTCAGGCGACTCCACGGCCACCGCCAGGTCGTGACGGGAGCGGGCCGGCCCACCGATGCGACGGCAGCCCGGAGCAACGCCCTGGCCTTGACGTGGCCGTGGTCCACCCGGAGCACCTCGACAGCCCCCAGCCCCGCGAAGGCCATGGCGTGCGGCCACGGTGACCGCTGGCCGGCGCTGAGGGCGAACCGGGCCAGTGCCCGGCGCGACAACTCGGGGTCCCGACTGCGGGCCGCCGCGGTGCCCAGCCCCCACAGCGCACGGCCCCAGCAATCCTCCACCCCGTATTCGCCGTGCGGGACCCCGTCGACGTCCCGGCGGTTGACCACCCGGCCGGTGAGGTCCTGGCTGCTGGCGATGAAGTCCAGGTAGGTCCACGCGACCTGGTCGAGTTCACCGCCGCGGGGCCGGCGGAGGTCCGGTTCCGCCGCCCCGGTCGCAGCTGCGCTCGCCCACGACCGGTCCGGCGTCCGATGGTCCGCGTCGTCCGCCCGGCACAACGCCACGAGGCCGCGGGCGACGTCGTCCACGCAGTAGCCGTGCTCCCGCCGCGGGCGGGTGTACTCGGCATGCTCGAACAGCCCGGTGTCGTCGGTCAGGGCCAGCAGGTGGGCGTACAGCGGCGGGGCCGAGGTCACGCCACCACGGCCAGCGGACCGGTCCGGGTCGTTGCGGCGACGTCGGGCTCGGTGAGGGCGGCCCCGGAGGGGAGTGACCCGCCTGCCGCCAGGTACCGGCGGGCAACCGCCCGCCACGACAACCCAGGGGCCAGCGCCTGCGTCCGGCTGGACAGTCGCTCGGCCAAGCCGGGTTCGGTGAGGATGCGCCGCAGCGCCGCGGCGATCCCGGCGGGGTCCCGCTGGTCGACGAGCAGGCCCGTCCCGCCCTCGAGGAGCTCGATGGCGTGCGGGAACCGGGTCGACACGACGGGGCGGCCTGCGGCGACGGCCTCGGTCAGCACACCGGAGGTGACCTGGTCGCGGGAGTCGTAGGGGAGCAGCACGATGTCGGCCGACCGCACCAGGCCGTGCAGGCGCTCGGCGTCGAGGTAGTCGTTGTCGAAGACGATGTCGCCTTCCACACCGAGTGCGCTGGCCCGCGACTCCAGGCGATTCCGGTACGCCTCGCCCTCGCGGGCGAGGACACGCGGGTGGGTCCGGCCCGCAACGAGGTAGACGGGGCGGGGGACCAGATCCTGGAGGGCGGCGATCGCATCGATGCCCCACTCGATGCCCTTGCCCTGCCCGAGCAGACCCCAGGTGAGAACGATCGGACGCCTCCGCGTCGGGGCCGGGGCGGCGTGCCGCCCCGTCAGGAGCTGGTCGGCCGCCCCGTGCGGGATGACGAGCACCGTCGCGGGGTCGACGTGGTAGCCGTCGACCAGCCGGGTCCGGGCGGTCCGGGTCATGGTCACCAGCAGGTCCGATGAGCTGATCACGGACTGCAGCACGAACCGTTGGTGCGCTGTCGGATTCGTCAGCACGGTGTGCAGCACGGTCAGCACCGGCACCGTCAGCCGGTCGAGCAGGGCCAACAGGTCCGCACCGTCCGCGCCGCCGTAGATGCCGTACTCGTGCTGGACCACGACCAGGTCGTACTCGTTGAGTTGCGCGGCAGCCGCGCCCGGGCCGTTGCCGGTGACGAGCCCGCAGACCACGCCCGGCGCCGGCCACGACTGATCGGCGTCGACCGCACGGACGACGTCGACCTGGGCTCCCTGACCCGCCAGCGCGCTCACCAGGGACCGGGTGAAGGTCGCGATCCCGCAGGCGGTCGGCGGGTAGGTGCTCACCATGGCCCAGCGGGGGCGGCCGGCCGTGGGCCGGTGGTCGGGTTCGAAATGCGGGCTCATGCGGCCTCCAGGACCGAGTGCAGGACCGTGGTCGATCCTGTCGGGACCCCCTCAGGGGCCGACATGATGTGCGTGCGTCGCCGGGGCACAGAGCATGAGGCACCTATCGGCAGGGCACGATCGGCGCGAGGAGACGGAGGACCGGAACGGCCGCTCAACTCTCACTCATCATGGATAACCGCCATTCGGACCATACCACCGAACCCGCCCACGAGGCTTGACGGACGACGTCGCCGGGCGTCACCGGGACGGGCGGAGCAGCCGCTCGTAGACCTGCACGTAGCCGTCCACCATGCGGTCGGCGCCGAACCGCTGCGCCGCGCGCGCCCGCACCGCGGCCCGGTCGAGGGTCATCGCCCGGGCGACGGCGACCACCGCCGTGGGGACGTCGTGGGCGAGGTAGCCGGTGACGCCCTCGTCCACCACCTCCGGCATCGATCCGCGTCGGTAGGCCACGACGGGGGTTCCGCAGGCCATCGCCTCCACCACAGCGAGCCCGAAGGGCTCGTCGAAGCCGATCGGGTGCAGCAGCACCCCGGCGGAGCCCAGGACTTCGGCCCGCCGGGCCGGGCCGACCGAGCCCAGGAAGACCACGGCATCCCCGTCGATGTGCGGCTGCACCTGCTCGGCGAAGTAGTCGGCGTCCTGCACGACGCCGCAGATCACCAGGCGCCGGCCGACGGCGCGCGCGATCGCGATCGCCTCGGCGGTGCCCTTGTCCGGGTGTACGCGGCCGAAGGCAACCAGGTCGGGTCCTCCGCCGGTGCTCAGCGGCAACGAGTCCAGGTCGATCCCGTGGGGGACGGTGGCAACGTATTCCAGCGCCGGGGATCGATCCGCGTCGGAGATGGCCACGAACGACGAACGGGCCCGCAGGTACGCCGGCAGGATGCTCGGGCCGCTGAAGCCGTGGATGGTCGTCAGCATCGGTGCCCGGCAGTGACCCGAGAGGGCCAGCGGCAACCAGTCCAGGTGGTTGTGCACGAGGTCGAACGCGCCGGACCGGGACAGCGCGTGGGAGACATGGAGGGCTTCCCAGACCCGGCCGTCCATGGCGGGGTCCTCGGCGTAGCCATGGGGACAGACCCCGTCCAGGGTGGCGCTGGTCAGCGAGTCGAGGGTGGCGAAGAGCGTGACGTCGTGGCCGCGCGCCACCAGCCCCTCCGCGAGCAGGCTGGTCACCTGTTCCCAGGGTCCGTAGTGCCGCGGCGGGGTCCGCCAGGCCACCGGCCCGAGCAGGGCGATCCTCATCGGGCTCGGCGGCGCTCGTCCGCGCCGGGTCGCCCGGCGCGCCACCGGGCGCCATCGCGCGGCGCCCGCTCACTCGGTTCCATCGGGACCCGCCGATCGGGGGCGGTCACGTCGCGCCGGCGGGCTGGCCGAGCGGCCAGATGATGACGCCGAGAGCAACGACCGGTCCAGTTCGGGACACTACACGCCGCCGCGGGCGAGCCGGCCCGGCGTCCGCGGCCGGGAACGTCGCCGGCGCCCGCCGGCCCCCGGGGGAGTGGCTGACCGTGGCGGACCATGATCTATAGTTCCGCCGGGGCGTGACAGCCCCGACTCGGTGACGCAGGGTCACCGAACAGCTGTAGGGGGCGTCAGCGTGGTGCGGGGTGTGCGTCAACGGCGAAGGGCAAGGGGCTCCGGCCTGACTCGGATCACCAGTGTGGCGGTGCTGGCCGTCGCGGTGTCCGGATGCACCACCTCATCGTCGGGCAGCACGAGTTCCGCCGATCCGGGGTCGCCGGCCGCGCCCGCGGCCGCGAAGACCATCTCGGTGACCTACCCGGTCATCGCCCCGATCCGTTTGCCGGACACCTCGATCCTCGCCTCGGGCGGCGGGGTGCTGTCCGGCGAGCTGTCGTCGCTGAAGGACGAGGGCCGGTCGGGGATGGACATCGCCTCCGCCAGTTGTGATGCCAAGGGCAACCTGGCCTCCGCCGCACCGGACGTGTTCAAGCTGACCGAGGTCGCGGACTACATGAACCTCAACGGCGCCGCCCATGTCCGGCTCACGACCGACAAGGACGGGACGAAGCACTATCTCGATCTGGGCGGCGACAAGCATCTGGGGCTGGTCGTGCGCCCTGACGGTTCGGGAACGATCACGGATCTGGGCGGCGACCGGCACCTGAACGTCGTCGTGAAGGGCGACGGGTCGGGCTACCTCACCGACCTCGGTGGGGACGCGCACCTGACCATCGCCGTGAACCCGGACGGCACCGGGTACCTGACCGACCTCGGTGGCGACCGGCACCTGACCATCAGGGTCGGGGCGGACGGCGTCGGGAACCTGACCGACCTGGGTGGCGACCGGCACCTGAGCATCACCATCCCCGCGGCCGGCAGCGCCGAACTGACTGATCTCGGCGGGGACCGGCATCTGACGATCATCGTCGCGGGCGACGGGTCCGGCGCGTACCGCGACCTCGGCGGGGACCGGCATCTGGACTTCGCCCGGGGGGTCGACGGCGCTGTGGAGCTGACGGATCTGGGCGGCGACCGGCACCTCAGCCTGACCGTGGACTCCGACGGGTCGGGCAGCTACGAGGACCTGAACAATGACGTGAGCTTCAGCTTCGACAAGAGCGGCCGGGCCACCGACGGATCCGGCTACGCGATCAAGCTGCCGGAGACCCCGGTGTTCTCGGCGCCCGACCGATTCCCTCCGCTGGGCAAGCTCGGCAAGCTCACCCCGCCGTGTGCGTCGGTGTTGAGCTTCTCGGCCGACGTGCTGTTCGACTTCGACAAGGCCACGATCAAGCCACAGGGCCAGGCACTGATCGCCAAGGCGGCCGGCGTGCTCGTCAAGGCCGGCAGGCCGATCCAGGTCGAGGGCCACACCGACGCGAAGGGCTCCGACGCCTACAACGACGACCTGTCGCTGCGCCGCGCCGAGGCGTTCGCCACAGCCCTGAAGCAGCACGGAGTCACTGTCCCGATCACGACCAAGGGCTGGGGCGAGAAGCGACCGGTCGCTCCCAACACCACCGCGGACGGCAAGGACAACCCCGCCGGGCGCGCCCTGAACCGTCGGGTCGAGGTCGTCCTGAAGTACTGACACCGGCCTCGTCGTCAACGCCCCGCCGGCCGCGGGGCGCGGCGGGTCGAGATCTGACCGGCGTCCAGGGTCAGGTCGGCGCCTCCTGGCGGGCGAGCCAGCCGAGCCGACTCGACATGACCCGGGCGGTGCTGACGATCGTGCGGACCTGTTCGGAGGTCTCCGTGGCCCGCCACAGGATCGACCACGGGTAGTACGAGGTGGGGTCGGTCAGCGGTCGCCACATGATCCCGGGCAGCGCCGCGATGCAGGAGGAGGGGACGCAGTGCAGGCATCGCCCCTGGGCGACGAGTTCGGCTGCGGCGCGGGCGCTCTCCACGGTTCCCTCGTACACCCGCGGGGTGAAGCCCGCCGAGCGGCACAGCTCGACCACGAACTGGTTGAACTTGGGTGCCTGCTTGTCCTCGGCGAGCAGCAGGGGCTCAGCGGCCAGCGCGGCGACGGAGACGCCCTCCAGCTCGGCGAACCGGTGGCTGGCGGGGACCAGCACCCCCAGGGGGTCCCGGCGGAACAGCAGTGACGCGATCCCCGGCGGAGCCAGGGCTGCCCGCCCGATCCCCACGTCGAGTCGTCCGTCGGCGAGCTGCTGGTGCTGGTCGGGAACGTCGACCTCGATCTGGTGGATCACCGGGCCCGGGTGGCGGGCCTGGGCCTCGTGCACGATCTGTGGCATCGAGTCCTACCCGGCGTCGATGATGCCGACGCGCAGTGTGGGCGATGCTCGGCGGCAGCGAGCCCACGTGCTCGCACCGGGGGAGCGACCCGTTGAGATTGAGCCCTGCGGGGCCGACGACGGCGTCGTGCAGTCCCGGAACCATCGGTCCTCTCCTCGCCCGCGACGTCACCCGTGAGGGTCTGATCCACCCAGCCAACGCCCCCGGTCGCGCACCCGGAAAGGGGCAACGTGAGCAAGCCCCATCAGCGGGTCCGATAGGGCCCGGCCACACCGCGGTCGGGTGCGCCGCAGTCCGGGCCCATGGCGTGGCGTACCTCGGTGCCCGGGCCGGGCCCGCGGGAGGAACCGATCGGGTCGGGCGGGCGTAGGGTGAAAGCGCGGCGTCGGCCAGGCCCCTGCCCACGCTGGGTCATGCGGCGCGACCCTTCGGTTGCGCTGACCGATTCGCGTTCTCCGCGCCCGCCGCCCGCCGGCGGCGCTCTTCGGCCGCCGACCGGATGCCCCCTCCTGCCCGTGCCCGAAACCTCCGAGGAGCCGCCCCGTGGCCGCCCTGACAGCTGCGACACCGGCCCGGGCGAGGGCCGGGCAGGACCGACCGGACGCCGGGGGATAGGCGATGGTCGAACGCGTGGCGGTCACGCTGAAACCGTTGCCCGACGTCGCCGGGTGGGCGCTCGGGAGCGGCCTGGAGATCGTGCTGCTGGTCACCGGGGCGATCCTGCTGACCCGGTTCGCGACCTGGCTCGGTGGGCGGATCATCGAGCGGATCGACGCGAACGCCCGGGAGTCCGACGCCCTGGTCCGATCGGAGGCGGCCAAGCACCGACACGCGCTGGCGCAGGTGGTGACCTGGACGACGCTGGTCCTGATCTACTGCGTCGCCGCGGTCATGATCGTCCAGCGCCTGGGGGTACCGCAGACCACGCTGGTCGCGCCCGCGGCGGTCGCCGGGGTGGCCTTGGGGTTCGGCGCGCAGCGCATCGTGCAGGACATCCTGGCCGGCTTCTTCATCGTCGCCGAACGCCAGTACGGGTTCGGTGACGTGGTCCGGATCGCGGTCCCGGGCGCGGGCGACCCGATCTCCGGCACCGTGGAGGACGTAACCCTGCGGATCACCCGGATCCGGGCCGTCAACGGGGAAGTGATGATCACTCCGAACGGTCAGATCGTCCAGGTGACCAACCTTTCCCGGGACTGGGCCCGCGCCGTGGTCGATGTACCGGTTCCCGCCGGGGTCGACGTCCGGCGGGCCAACGCGGTCCTGCACACGGTCGGGGAGGAGGCCTACCGTGATCCCGGCATCCATCGACTGCTGCTGGACCCGCCCACGGTGATGGGGGTCGAGAGGATCGGGGTGGACCAGTTCGAGATCCGCCTGGTGGCCCGGACGCTGCCCGGCAAGCAGTTCGAGATCGGCCGCGTCCTGCGCGCGCGGGTCACGGCGGCGTTCCTCGACGAGGGCATCCACGCGCCGGCCGGCCTGGACACCGCGCCGCCCAGCGGGGCCGAATGATGCGCCCGGGCCCGTTGCGGCGCGTCCGGACGTCGACCTGGGCGGTCCTGGCCGTCTTCGTGGCCGCCCTGATCACCTACCTGCTCGTCCAGCCGACGACGGCACCCGCGGGAGGAACCGGGGGCGGCGTGCCCGCCCTCGAGCCGACCGGCGGCGTGCCCTCGATCACGCGATCGTTGGTGCCGACCGATCCGAGCACCACCCCGACGACGACGCCGACCGCCACTGCCACGACCGGAGCGACAGCGACGGCACCGCCTGCCTCCACCGGGGCGACGACCACCGCAACGTCCTCGGCGACCGGACCCTCCACGAGCGTGACGTCGACCCCCACCTCGACGTCCCCCTAGCGTTGACCCATGCGTCCTTCCACGCGGCTTCCGGGCGGGCGGCCGTCCGCCCGCCGGGTGCGCACCCTGATCGGCCACCATGAGCGGTCCTGACCTGGCACCGGTCGCACCGCCGCCGGTTGTGGTCGATGTAGCTCCCGTACGCATCCGAGTGCCGGTCGATCTGGTCCGGCTCGCCGTCCTGGTCGTCGTCCTGCTGCTGCTCGCCGGGCTGGGGACGGTCGCGAGTGACACCGTGCGGGGGGCGGGCCTGGATCTTGCCCGTCTGGTCAGGGGGACCCCGCACGCGGTGATCCGGCTGTTCAGCGTGCTCGGAGCGGTCAGCGCGCTGGGCGTGCCACTGGGTCTCATGGTCGCCGAGATCGTCCGCGGGCATTCACGCCGCCTGGTGGAGGCGCTGCTCACCGGGCTGGCCACCATCGGTCTGATCGAGGGCCTGGACCGCCTCCTGACGGCCTATCCGACCAGCGCGCTCTACCGCGGCCTCAGGGGAACGGGGGCGGCCCTGGACGTGCGGCCGCTGGAGGCCTACCTCGCTGCCCTGCTGGCCCTGATCACCGTGATCGGCCTGCCCGGTGATCCGCGCTGGCGCCGGCTGATGGCGGCGATGACGGTGCTGTACGTCGCCTCCGCGTTCACCGGAACGCAGACGACGTTGCTCTCGCCCCTGTCGAGCATCACGATCGGAACGACCGTCGGGGTGCTGGTGCGCTACGTCGCGGGCCGGGCGAACGAGCAGCCGGGCGGGGTACGGATCGCCACCGAACTGGCCCGCAGGGGGATCCCGCTGACCCGGCTGGAACGTGTCCGGCACACCGGTCCGGCGTACCGGAGCTATCTCGCGACGAGGACGACGGGGGACCAGCTCACGGTGCACGTCCTCGACCGCGAGGTGATCGCCGCCGGGGCCCTGCACTCCCTCTACCGACTGATCCGGATCCGCAGCGAGATCGCGCCGCTGCCGGCGCTGTCGCTGGAACGGGTCGCCGAACGTCGATCCCTGCTCGCGATGTCGGCAACCGCGGCCGATGTCCCGGTCCCGCGGCTGGTGGCCGGCGTGTCGTGCGGGGCCGACACCATCGTCCTGGCCTACGAGGGGGCCTCCGGAGCCGTCCTCAGCTCGCCGACCGACGGACAGCTCGAAGACCTGTGGCGCAGCGTCGCCCGACTGCACCGCCACCAGGTCACCCACCGAGGCCTCGTGGTCGGCGCGATCCTCGTCGACCCGCAGGGGCACCTCCTGCTTCCCATTCCGACGGATGGCGCCGCGTTCGCCACGCAGCTGCGGATCAGCCTGGAGCGGGCGCAACTTCTGGTGACCTGCGCGCAGCTGGCCGGTGTCGAACGTGCGGTGAGGTCCGCCCGGACCGTCCTGAGTCAGGACGAGCTGGCCGCGACGCTGGCCGTGCTGCAACCCGTCGCCCTACCCCACCAGACCCGGCGGGCGCTGAAGTCCACCCCGGGCGTGCTCGAGGCGTTGCGCGAGGAGATCCAGGGCCAGACCGACGGGGAGGGGCCGGAACTCACGCCCGTGGAGCGAGTCCGTCCGCGCACCATCATCTCGGTCGCCGCCGCGATCGTGGCGGGCTACCTGATCGCGAGCCAGTTCGGCACCGTGAACCTGAGTTCCGTCTTCTCCTCGGCCCGCTGGCGATGGATCCCCTTGGTGCTGCTCGCCTCCGGGGCGACGTATCCGTCCGCGGCAGTGTCGCTGATCGGCTACGTCCGCGAGCGCCTGCCCTTCGCCCGCACGGTGCTCGTTCAAGTGGCGGCCGACTTCGCGGGATTCCTCACCCCGCCGTCGGTCGGTGGCATCGCGATCAACATCCAGTTCCTGCGCAAGGCGAAGCTGAGCACGACGGCCGCCGCCACCAGCGTCGCTACCTCGCAGGTCGTGAATGCCGTGTCGCATGCGGTGCTTCTGGCCGTCTTCGCCGCCGCCACGGGAACGTCCTCCCGCCGCAACCTGCCCGTTCCCGGCTGGGTCTTCGCCGTCCTGGGCGCGGCGGCCGCCCTCGCCGTGCTCGCTCTGGGGATTCCCCGCGCCAGGCGTGCCCTGGCGGCGCGCGTGCTGCCCCCCGCACGGGAGGCGCTGCCGCGGGTGCTCAACCTGCTGACCGACCCCAAGAAGTTCGCCGAAGCCATGCTCGGGTCGCTGTTCCTCAACCTCTCCTACATCGCCGCGCTGTGGTTCGCCGTCCGTGCCTTCGACGGGAGTGTCGGGTTCACCGGGGTGGCGATCGTCTACCTGGCGGGCGCCGCGATCGGCTCGCTGGCCCCGACCCCCGGAGGGCTCGGTGCCGTGGAGCTCGCCTTCTCGACGGGTCTGGCCGCGGCGGGCATGCCCGGTGCGGCCGCGGTCAGCGCCGTCCTGCTCTACCGCCTGGCCACCTTCTGGCTTCCCGTTCCGATCGGCTGGGCCGCGATGCACTGGCTCCAGCGCCACGACGCCCTGTGACCGCGGTCAGCCGCCGCTGAGGTCGGGGAGGTTGCTGGGGTCTGCCAGGACGGTTCGGGCCACGTCGGCGAGCTTGAGGTTGTGGTTGCGGGCGTGGCTGCGGAGCAGGTCGAAGGCGCGGTCGACGTCGACCCCGTGGGCTCGGGCCAGGGCGCCCTTGGCCTGCTCGATGACCACCCGGCTGGTCAGGGCGTGCTGGAGTTGCTCGGTGAGGACCTCGCCGTGGTGGATTGCTCGCTCCTGCAGCAGGCCGATGGTGGCCACGTCGGCGAGGGCCTGCACGACCTTCACGTCGCCGGGTTCCAGCCGCCCGGCCCGGGTGCCGAACAGGTTCAGAGCGCCGATCACCTTGGCGCGCAGCCGCAGCGGCAGGGCATGGACCGACCGGAAGCCGATGGCCGTGGCTTGGGGCGCGAACGCCGGCCAACGCTCCCCGGCGGTGCGCAGGTCGGTGTTCACCACCGGCGTCCGGGCCGCGTAGGCGTCCAGGCAGGGTCCTTCCCGGATCTGCAGCTGGAAGAGTTCCAGCAACCGGGTCGCCTCGTCGGAGGCGGCCATGACCTGCAGCTGCCCGTGGGCGTCGGCAAGCAGCAGCCCCACCGCGGGGACACCGATCAGCTCGGCGGTCCGGGCGGTGATCATCTGGAGGAACTCGATCACGTCGAAGTCATCGACGAGGGTGTCCGCCACTTCGACGAGGACTTCCGCCAGCCGTTCGGTCGAGACAGTGGACATCAAGGTCTCCCTCCACGGCAGCATCGTACGGTTGGCCGACTGGTCGGCGGGATCACGGAGGGTCCGGTTCGAGGCGCACCCGGCCCGCGACGATGTCACGGGCGATCTCGCGCAGGGGGCGGTCCTGGGCGTAGGCATAGGCCCGCAAGCGGGCCAGAGCGTCCGCCAGCGGGACCCCGAGGTCGACCATCGTCATTCCCTGCGCCTGGTAGATGACGTACTGCGAGTCCAGGGCATGGTCCAGGCCCTCAGCTGCTTGACCGATCACCGCCTTGCCCTGGGCGTCGAGCAACGTCTCGACGGCGACTTCGGCGAACGTCAGCGCCTGCACGAGCGACTTCGGCGACAACATCCCGGGGCGGTGGCGATAGACGTCCATGACGCCGAGCCGGGCCGCCCCCACCTGCAGGGGGAACGCGAAGACCGCAGCGGCACCCTGAGCGTGCGCGGCCGGGGCGTAGCCGGGCCAGCGGGCCGACCCTTCGTCGCCCAGATCGGGTTCCAGGACCGGACGCCGCGTGGCGAAGGCGTCGAGGCACGGGCCTTCGCCCATGGCGAACTGGAGCTCCTCGAGCGTCTCGCCGGCCGGGTCGGAAGCCGCCGCGACCCCCCGCATCCCGTCCTCGCTGATCACGCTGGCCCCGACCCGCGAGGCTGGCAACGCGAGAGCGGCCGCGGCGCACAGCCGACGCAACCAGCCCACCACCCCCTCCGCGCCCGCGGGGTCCACTGCGGCGATCAGCGCCCGGACGGCCACGATCCGCTCGTCCGGCCCAGCCACCTGGCCTCCCCACGCCACGCCACTCACGCGACCATCGGCTGCCACCGAGGTCTTGGGTAGCGCGGGCCGCTGTCCGGCCTCACTGAACCATAGTCAGATCATCGACCAGCCGGTGACGGCCGCCTCGGGATGTTCCGCCGTCTCCCGTTCACTGCTCGGCCCCTCGATCAGGTAGGGGTGCGAAGCAGCCGCTCCTCGGTCGTGAGGTGGGGCGCCCACTCGAGACGATGGGCCCCCGCGAAGCGCCCGTAGTCGATCAGCGCTGAACGCATCGCTTCCACGAATCCCTCGGCGCGCTGGGGCGAGAACCCGTCCTCCCACCACAGATCGAGCACCTCGACCCGGGCTCGCTCGCGGTCGATGCGGGGCTCGATGCGGCCGACGAAGCGGTCGCCGAACAGGATCGGGAGCACGTAGTAGCCCCACCGACGCCTCGTCGGGGGGAAGAAGCCTTCCCACACGTACTCGAAACCGAACAGGCTCGCGAGCAGGGGCTTGTCCCACAGCAAGGAGTCGAACGGAGCGATGAAGGAGACAGAGGACGCCGGTTCCGGTGGATCCCGCAGCAGCGCCACTTCATCGGCAAGGGCGAAACGCTTGCCGCGCAGGCCCTCGACGTCAACGGGTTCGAGCGCGCCGCTGCCGACCAGCGCGCGCTGTAGTTCCCTGCGTACCGGTGGGTCGGCGATGCGCGCGAAGGTGTCACCGGCGCCCCCGGCGCCGAGCAAGCCGTGGGCGCGATACCGGGAGAGGAGTTTGTGCCGGACCTGCTCCGCCTCCGACACCTCCTGGTCGAGCAGTTCCGCCGGAAGCAGTCGTTCGATCAGGTCGTAGTGGCGCAAGCTGCCCTCACGCCGCGCGAGCCCGATCACACCCGTCACCGTGAGCGCCTCGAGAACGGCGCGTACGGCGTTCTCGGGCATGCCGAACCAGTTCTTCGTCGGGCTGGGTTCGCGCTGAAAGTCCGCCGCCGACAGCGGGCCCTCCGCCCGGATCCGGTCGAGCACCTTCTGGGCCACGCCGGCGTTGTCGGCGAGTGCCTGAGCGTGGAACCTGGGCCCCTTGCGGCCCATCACGTGACGAAACCAGGGGAACTCCTGCGTCGGGACGAACGAGAGTGCCTTGTTGGTCGCCTCGAAGATCTCGCGACGTTCGTAGAGCTCCTCGCACCAACTCGGCTCGTAGCCGGCGACGCGCGCCTGCAGCACCAGGTCATGGTTGCGGCCGGCGACGGCGATCGGGTCGAACTGGATCGACCCGAACCTGCGGAAGACCGCGAGCACACCCTCGACTCCGACCAGAGTGCGTCCAGGCGCGAGGAAGTGCCGCGCCACCAAGAAACGGCGCGCCGCCTCCGCAGCCACCCGCAGCACACGAAGGACACTAGCCGCGAGCCGCTCAGCCGAGGTAGGTCGCGAGCTGGGACTGCAGACCCTGGCTCACCACGCCGGCCCCGCCCAGCATGACGATCCGCTTCGGGCCGAGCCGGTGCAGTTCGGTCGCAACGGCGGACGGGACCGACGTGGGCGCGACGAGGAGTACCGGGCCGCCGGCATGTCCCGCGACGGAGGCGCCCGACAGCGCGTCGGGGAAGTTGCTGCCGGTGGCGATGTAGGCGGTCGAGACCCCTGGCGCGAACGATGCGGCCGAGATGGCGGCGCTGGTCGCGTACCGGTCGCTGCCGGCCAGCCGGGTCACCGTGCCGGTCGTGTACGCGCTCAGCGCGGTCTCGACCGCGGACGACACCACGCCCGTCCCGCCCAGGATGACGATCCGTCCCGGCTGCAACCGGGACAGCTCGGTCTCCACGACGGCCGGGATCGACGTGGGCGCGACGAGGAGTACCGGGCCGCCGGCATGTCCCGCGACGGAGGCGCCCGACAGCGCGTCGGGGAAGTTGCTGCCGGTGGCGATGTAGGCGGTCGAGACCCCTGGCGCGAACGATGCGGCCGAGATGGCGGCGCTGGTCGCGTACCGGTCGCTGCCGGCCAGCCGGGTCACCGTGCCGGTCGTGTACGCGCTCAGCGCGGTCTCGACCGCGGACGACACCACGCCCGTCCCGCCCAGGATGACGATCCGTCCCGGCTGCAACCGGGACAGCTCGGTCTCCACGACGGCCGGGATCGACGTGGGCGCGACGAGGAGTACCGGGCCGCCGACATGTCCCGCGACGGAGGCGCCCGACAGCGCGTCGGGGAAGTTGCTGCCGGTGGCGATGTAGGCGGTCGAGACCCCTGGCGCGAACGATGCGGCCGAGATGGCGGCGCTGGTCGCGTACCGGTCGCTGCCGGCCAGCCGGCTCACCAGTGCCGCGCCGGCATCCAGCAGCCCGGCTCCGCACTGCGACGAGGGGCAGCCGGCCAAGGGGCGGGCGGAGAGGGTCAGGCGTGCCTCCACCTGGGCCGGGGTCAGCCCTGGCTCACGGGCCAGCAGGAGCGCCGCGG
The DNA here is from genome assembly GCA_963784535.1 of uncultured Actinomycetota bacterium. Classification (GTDB taxonomy): domain Bacteria; phylum Actinomycetota; class Actinomycetes; order Actinomycetales; family Kineosporiaceae; genus CAWARR01. The sequence continues at coordinate 189,659 of CAWARR010000006.1, forward strand.
CGGCCGAGACGTGCGGGGTGGCCATGCTCGTTCCCGTGGCGAAGGCGTAGTCGGGGGTCGTGGGGGTGGTCTGGCCGTCGTTCCAGGTGGACAGGATCCCGTTCTGCGCGTCAGCTGCGCCGGTGCTGTAGCCACCGGGGGCGGCGAGGGTCACGGCGCCGAAGTTGGAGTACGGCGCCAGCACTCCGGTGGTCGTGGTGGCGGACACCACGATGACGTTCCGGCAGTTCGCGGGCGTGACATCGGCGATGTCGGAACTCTCGTTGCCCGCGGCTACCACGACGCTCACGCCGGCCGCGGTCGCGGCGTCGATGGCGGCCTGCATGGCGGTGTCGCACGTGCCCGTGCCGCCGAGGGACATGTTGATCACCTTGGCCGGCGTGGGGTTGGTCGGAATCCCGGACACCGGGAGCCCGGCGGCCCAGTAGATGCCCGCCTCGATGTCGCTGCTGCTGCCGCCGCCGACGCCGAGCACCCGGACCGGTTGCACCGTCGCCAGGGGTGCCAGGCCGGCCACGCCGGTCGCGTTGTCGGTCGCGGCGGCGATGGTTCCGCTCACGTGGGTACCGTGCCAGGACGAGGGGAGGAACCCGGCCTGCCCCGGCGTCCCGGACCAGTCGCCGGGGTCCGACGGATCGGAGTCGCGACCGTCACCGTCGTTGCTGATCGCCGGGTCGGAGATCATGTCGTAGCCGGGCACCGTCTGGCCGGTCAGGTCCGGGTGGTCGGTGATGCCGGTGTCGAGCACGGCCACCACCACCCCGGACCCGCGGGAGGCGGCCCAGGCGTGGGGGGCGTTCACCCCGTAGGTCCCGTTCAACGCCCATTGGATCGAGTAGTACGAGTCGTTCGGGGTGGTCGCCGACGCCGGATGCAGGCTTGGGGCCGCCGGGCCCATGGGGCCGGCGTCGAGGGCCTGCATCCGGATGTCCGGCTCGGCGGAGACCACCCGCGGGTCTGCGGCGAGCTGGCGGGCCGCCTGTTCGGCGACGGCTCGGCTCACCGGCTTGGCAAGGTCGACGGTCGTGTAACCGCCGCCGCCGGCCGCACCCGGCTGGGCCAGGGAAGCCGCGGAGACGGAGGCCGCGCCGGCGACCGCCTCCCCGCGGCGAGCGCTGGCACCAGGCCGGTACCGGACGATGAGTCGGGTCACCGGTGCGTCGCGCAGGCTCCGGACGGGCAGCTGGTTGGTTACGCCGGGTGATGAACCGACCCGCGGGCGGGCGGCGGCGAGCGCACCCGGGGTGCCACCCGTGGACATCGCCACAGTGGCCGCTGCCATTACGGTGGCGGCACGCAGCAGCGTGTTGTGGTACTGGAGCACTCTCAACCCCTTGGGGTGGTGGATCGACAGGCGCTTCACTCGCGCGGGCAGACGCTACCCATCGTGACGACTGTCGTCCACTCGTTCATGGATGCTCACCCGCAGCGCCCGCAGCGCCCGCAGCGGCCTACGGTCTGGGTGCCGGTTGGTAGCTGGAGAGGACCTTCACGTAGTTGGCGCGTTCGAACGCGGCCGGGTCCTCAGCCCCGGCCGAGCTGACGCTGCCCCGCAACTGCGCTATCGACTCGTACTCGTTGTCCTGCACCCAGACGCGCAGCTCGTCGAGGACGGTACGGACGTGTTCGGGCCCGTGCCGGAGCACGGCGGAGGTCATGCAGGCGACATCGGCACCGACCAGGAGGGCCTTGGCGACGTCCTGCGCCGAATGCACACCGGAGGTGGCGGCCAGGGACGTGCGTGGTAGTTGCGGGCGAAGGATAGCCAGCCAGCGCAGCGGAAGCCGAAGCTCCGCCGGAACGGACAGTTCGACCGTCGGTCGCACCTCGAGCGTCCCCAGGTCCAGGTCCGGCTGGTAGAAGCGGTTGAACAGGACCAGCCCGTCGGCGCCCGCCTCGACGACGGCGGCTGCGAAGTGGGGCAGTGAGGAGAAGAAGGGCGACAGCTTGACCGCCAAGGGAACGCTGACGGCGTCGCGGACGTCGCGGACGAGCTCGAGGTAGGACGCCTCGACGTCGGCGGCGGTGCGGGCGGGGTCGGTGGCCATCGCGTAGACGTTGAGTTCGATCGCGTCGGCCCCGGCGTCGGCCATCATGGTCGCGTAGCTCTCCCAGGACCCGGGGCGAGCGGCGTTGACGCTGGCGATCACCGGGATGGACAGCCGCTGCTTGGCCTCCTCGACGAGGCGTACGTGCCGCTGCGGGCCGACGTCGTAGAAGTCGGTGTGGGGGAAGTAGTCCAGGGATTCCGCGAAGGAGTTGGTCCCCTGCTCCAGCGCCTCGTGCAGCGACAGTTCCTCGGCGACGAGCTCCTCCTCGAACAGGGAGGGGAGCACCGCGGCCGAGGCCCCGGCCGCCTCGAGCTGCAGGAGGGTCTCGACCCGGCCGGTGAGCGGGCCGGCGGAGGCGATCACCGGGCCGGACAGGGAGAGGCCGAGGTAGGTCGAGGTGAGGTCGGTCATGGCTTGTCCTCCACCCCTTCTGCGCGGTCAGCGCGCGTCGCGTCGGTGGCGTTGTCGCCGGGTCGTCCTTCGGATCCGCCGTCGGGGGCGAGCTCCTCGTGCGGCACGGTTCGCTCGAGCCCGGCCAGCTGGGAGTAGTACCGCCACCGTTCGTCGGCGTCCGCCTGTGCCAGCGCCATCAGGTGCTTGGCGCGTTCGGGGTCGGAGCGGGTCAGCATCGAGAAGCGGGTCTCGGCCTGGGTGAAGGTCGCCACCGGGATGTTCGGCTGCTTGGAGTCCAGCTTGAGGGGGCGCCCGCCCTCCTGCTCGCTGGGCCGGAATCGGTACAGGGGCCAGTAGCCGCTCGCCACCGCGTCCTTCTGGTGCGCCATCGAGGTGGACATCTCGATGCCGTGGGCGATGCAGGTGCTGTAGGCGAGGACGAGCGACGGGCCCGGCCAGGCCTGCGCCTCGAGCATGGCACGAACCGTCTGCTGCTCGTTGGCGCCGATGGCGATCTGCGCCACGTAGACGTTGCCGTAGGCCTGGGCGATCGGCGCCCAGGTCCTTCTTCGCCCTGCCCTTGCCCGAGGCGGCGAACTTGGCCACCGCGCCGCGCGGGGTCGCCTTCGATGCCTGGCCGCCGGTGTTGGAGTACACCTCGGTGTCCAGCACCAGGACGTTGACGTTCCGGCCCGAGCGCCAGCACGTGATCCAGGCCGCCGAACCCGATGTCGTACGCCCAGCCGTCGCCGCCGACGATCCAGACGCTCTTCTCGACCAGCTCGTCGGCCAGGGTGAGCAGCTGCCCGACGGCCGGCGAGGTCGGCCGCGTCGAGGCGCCCGAGCGCGTCCTTGAGGCGGGCGACGCGTTCACGCTGGGCGCCCGACGCCCGCCTCGTGCCGTCTGGTCGGCTGCGAGCAGGCTGTCGACCAGGTCGTCGCCGATCGCTCCGCGCAGCTCCTCCAGGTAGCGCCTGGCGTCGGCGTGGTGGCGTTCCCGACGCCAGCCGCATGCCCGAGGCCGAATTCGGCGTTGTCCTCGAACAGCGAGTTCGACCAGGCCGGCCCACGGCCGTCGGCGTCCTTCGCGTACGGGGTGGTCGGCAGGTTGCCGCCGTAGATCGACGAGCACCCGGTGGCGTTGGCGATGATCATCCGGTCACCGAACAGCTGGGTGAGCGTCTTGAGGTACGGCGTCTCACCACAGCCGGAGCAGGCCCCGGAGAACTCGAACAGCGGGCTGCAGCTGCGCGACGCCCTTGACCGTGTCGTGGCGGACGAGGTCGCGCGTCGATCTCGGGGATCGAGGTGAAGAACTCGAAGTTGCCCCGCTCCCGGTCGCGGTGGTCGAGGGCCGGCTCCATGTTGATCGACTTGTGCTTCGCTTCGGTCTTGCTGTGGGCCGGGCAGACGTCGACGCAGATCCCGCAGCCGGTGCAGTCGTCGGGTGCGACCTGCACGCTGAGCAGGTGGCCTTCGGCAGGTCGCGGGCGTTGTACGTCTTGGACTGGAAGCCCTCCGGGGCGCCGTCCAACGCGTCCGGCTCGAACACCTTGATCCGGATCGCGGCGTGCGGGCAGATGATCGCGCACTTGCCGCAGTCGATGCAGATGCTCGGGTCCCAGATCGGGATCTCCTGCGCGATGGCCCGCTTCTCCCAGCGGGCCGTGCCGGTCGGCCAGGTGCCGTCCACCGGCATCGCGCTGACCGGCAGCAGGTCGCCCTCGACCGGCGAGCATCTTCGCGCGTCACGTTCTTGACGAAGTCCGGGGCGTCGGCGGGCAGCGGCGGCAGCCGGTGCCGTCGCCGTCGACGGTCGCCGGGACGAGCGACCTCGACGCAGTTGGGCGAGCGCCGATCGATCGCGGCGAAGTTGCGCTCCACGACCTCGCGCCCGCGCTTGCCGTAGGCCGTCCTCGACCGCCTTCTTGATCTCCGCCGATCGCCTCGTCGCGGGGAGCACCCCGGAGAGGTGGAAGAAGCAGGGCTGCATGACGGTGTTGATGCGGGCGCCGAGGCCGACCTCTCGGGCCAGCCGTGATCGCGTCGATCACGAAGAAGCGCAGATGCTTGTCGATGATCTGCTGCTGCACCTCGACCGGGAGGTGCGGCCCAGACCTCGTCCGGCCGCGTAGGGGCTGTTCAGCAGGAACGGTGCCGCCCGGCTCGGCCAGCTCGAGCACGTCATCTGCTCCAGCAGCCCGAACTGGTGGCACGGCGACGAAGTCGGCCTGCTCGACCAGGTAGGTCGAGCGGATCGGCTCGGGCCCGAACCGCAGGTGCGAGACGGTCGTCGAGCCGGACTTCTTCGAGTCGTAGACGAAGTAGCCCTGGGCGTGGTCGTCGGTGCCCTCGCCGATGATCTTGATCGAGTTCTTGTTCGCCCCGACGGTGCCGTCGGCTCCCGAGCCCGAAGAACACCGCCGGACACGTCGTCGGTCGGGACGCTGGAAGGTCGGGTCGGCCGGGAGCGACAGGTGGGTGACGTCGTCGACGATGCCCACCGTGAACTGGCGGCTTCGGGTCGTCGCTTGGCCAGCTCGTCGAAGACGCGCCTTGACCATGGACGGCGTGAACTCCTTGCCGAGCAGGCCGTACCGGCCGCCGATGATCGCGGCGTCGCGTCGCGCGACCGGCCAGGCCTCGGCGAGGGCCGCCAGCACGTCGAGGTGCAGCGGCTCGCCGGTCGCGCCCGGCTCCTTGGTGCGGTCGAGGACGGCGAACGGCGTGACCGAGGCCGGCAGCGCGCCGCGACAGCTGCTCGGCGGGGAACGGCCGGTACAGGCGGACCTTGAGCACGCCCACCTTCTCGCCTCCGGCGACGAGCTCCTCGACGGTCTCGCTGCGACCGCGCCGGCGCCGGAGCCCATGAGCGACGACGACCCGCTCGGCGTCGGGGTGCCCGTACGTAGTCGAACGAGCGGGTACGGCCGGCCCGGTCCGCTCGGCGAGCTCGTCCATGGCCTGCCGCGACGATCGCCGGGCACGCCGTCGTAGAAGGGGTTGCACCGCCTCGCGGGCCTGGAAGAACACGTCGGGGTTCTGGGCGGTGCCGCGCAGCACCGGGTGCATCGGGGTCAGGCCGCGCGACCGGTGGGCCAGCGACGTCGTCGTCGTCGGATCAGGGCGCGCAGGTCGTCGTCGGTCGAGCAGGCTCGATCTTCTCGACCTCGTGGGAGGTGCGGAAGCCGTCGAAGAAGTGCAGGAACGGCACCCGGGCGCGCAGGGTCGCGGCGTGGGCGACCAGCGCGAAGTCCTGCGCCTCCTGGACCGAGGACGAGCCAGCATGGCCCAGCCGGTCGAGCGGGCCGCCATCACGTCGCAGTGGTCGCCGAAGATCGACAGCGCGTGGGTCGCGACCGTGCGGGCGGCGACGTGGATGCACGGCCGGCGTCAGCTCGCCGGCGATCTTGTACATGTTGGGGAGCATCAGCAGCAGCCCCTGCGACGCGGTGAACGTCGTCGCCAGGGCGCCCGTCCTGCACGGCGCCGTGCAGCGCGCCCGCGGCGCCCGCCTCGGACTGCATCTCGATCACCTCGGGGACGGCGCCCCACAGGTTCGTGCGCCCGGCCGCGCTCCAGGCGTCGGCGAGCTCGCCCATCGGCGACGCCGGGGTGATCGGGTAGATCGCGATCACCTCGCTGACCGCATGCGCAACCCGCGCCGCAGCCTCGTTGCCGTCCACGCAGGCCCATGTCTTCTCCACTACGCCTCCTCGCCGTGTGGCCAGGCGTCACACCTCTGGCTCCCGCGGCCAACCTATGCCCGGTCGCGAGACCTCGATACGAGCGAAGGTCGGTGAGTTCCCTCTCTCTCCGGCTCGCTCCTGACTCCCGGTCGACGTGCTTCCGGCCGCTCCCGGCGGTCCGTTCCCGTCCCGTACGCCCGGCACCGACCTCCACCTGGACCGGGCGGGGGGCGCCCGGGCCTTCCGGCTCACGGCCGGCCCGACCCGCGCCTGACCTCGACCACGACCCGGGCATCGGGCTGGGGGACGTCGACCGGACCTGTCCGTCGCCCCCGGACGCCTCGGGCGTCGCCCGCCGCCGCCGGGGAGCCGGGGTCGGGCCGAACCCTTGACGGCGCCGCGCGGCCCGCCTAGCCTCTCGTTCGGCACCAAACGATTATGGAGGTGCCGGAGCAGTCGAGGAGGGACAGCGTATGAGGCCGACCCCGGTTCCGCTCGAGGACGTGGACCTGGCCGACCTGGACGTCTTCGCGCGCAACGAGGCCTGGGGGATGCTCGACACCCTCCGCGCGCAGGCCCCGGTGCACTGGAACCCGGAGGGCGGCGGGAACCAGGGCTTCTGGTCGGTGACGCGGTTCGAGGACATCGAACGGGTCGACAAGGACCCGGAGACCTTCACCTCCGACGAAGTTCACCAACCTGGAGGAGCCGCCGGAGGAGTTCATGGACCGCCGGCGCTCCATCCTGGAGACCGACGGGCCCGGCACCAGGCGCTGCGCAAGCTGCTCCTGCGCGACTTCAGCGTCGCCCGGCTTGCGCCGCTACGAGGACTTCCTGCGCGACCTGGCCAGCGTGACCGTCGACACGGCCCTGCGGCAGGAGGAGTTCGACTTCGTCGAGAGCGATCGCCGCCGACTTCCCGATCCAGGTGCTGGCCCGGCTGCTGGACGTCCCGCGAGGAGCTGACCCCGCAGCTGATCTCCTGGGGCAACGAGATCGTCGGCGCCACGGACCCCGACTACGCCCGGGTGCATGATCGACAGCCCGGAGGCGGAGAAGCTAAGCCACCTGCCGTTCCGGTCGCCCGCCTCGCTGGAGATCTTCGAGTACGGCCGCAAGCTGGCGGCCGAGCGCAAGGGCGGCGACGGTGACGACCTGGTCAGCAAGCTGGTCAACCGGATGCCCGAGGACGGCGATGCCGCTGACCCAGACCGACTTCGACAACTACTTCCTGCTGCTGGTCGTGGCGGGCAACGAGACGACCCGGCAGGCGATCAGCCACGCCATGGAGGCGCTCATCGAGCACCCGGACCAGGTGGCGTGGTTCCTGGCGACAACCCGGACAAGTCCCAGGTCGCGGTCGAGGAGATGGTCGCGCTACGCCTCGCCGGTCTACCACTTCCGGCGCACCGCCACCCGCGACGTCGAGCTGCACGGGCGGACCATCAAGGAGGGCGACAAGGTCGTGATGTGGTTCGCCTCCGGCAATCGCGACGAATCCCGGTTCGCCGACCCCTACCGGCTCGACCTCAGCCGCTTCCCGAACGACCACATGGGCTTCGGCAAGGGTCCGCACTCGTGCCTGGGTGCGAACCTGGCCCGGCTGGAGATCCGGATCATGTTCGAGACCCTGCTGCCGCGGCTGGCCTCGATCGAGCTGGCCGGCGACATCGTCCGGGTGCGCAGCAACTTCATCAACGGCATCAAGCAGTCTCCCGGTTCGGGTCAAGACCCGCTGACCCGGGCAACCCGCGATGACCGACACCCGCACCACCGTCCGCGAGCACGAGGGTGACCTCGTCGTCGAAGCGGTGGACGTCCTGGCCGAGGGCGTCGTCGCCCTCACCCTCGCAGACCCCGACGGTGCCTCGCTGCCGCCGTGGACGCCCGGTGCTCACGTCGACCTCATCTCTCGCCGGACCTGGTCCGTCAGTACTCGCTGTGCGGCCTGCCGTCGGACGGGCGCCGGATCCGGGTCGCCGTGCTGCGCGAGACCGACGGCCGCGGCGGCTCGGCGTACGTGCACGACCGGCTGACCGCGGCTTCGCGGGTGCGGGTCCGAGGTCCCCGCAACCACTTCCCCCTGGTGGGCTCACCCCGGTACCTGTTCATCGCGGGCGGCATCGGGATCACCCCGCTGCTGCCGATGATGGCCGAGGCCGAGCGCCGGCGGCGCCGACTGGAGGCTGCTCTACCGGGGTCGCTCCCGCACGTCGATGGCGTTCCTCGACGAGCTGGCGGCCTACGGCGACCGGGTCACGGTGGTCGCCGCAGGACGAGGGCGGCCTGCTCGACCTCGCCACGGTGCTGGGGACCCCGAGCGCCGACACGCTGGTGTACTGCTGCGGCCCGGAGCGGCTGCTGGCCGCGGTGGAGCGGCGGTGCTCCGCGGGCTGGCCGGCCGGGCGCCTGCACCTGGAGCGCTTCGCCGCCAAGCCGAGTGAGGACGTGATGGAGAATCGAGGCGTTCGAGCTCGTCCTGGCCCGGACCGGGCTGACCATCCAGGTGCCGGCCGACCGGTCGGTGTTCGACGCCGTCCAGGACGCCGGGGTCAGCGTCCTCGGCTCCTGCCACGAGGGCATCTGCGGCACCTGCGAGCAGGTCGTGCTGGAGGGCGAGGTGGACCACCGCGACTCCGTGCTGTCCGCCGAGGAGCAGGCGAGCAACGAGGCGATGATGATCTGCGTGTCGAGGTCCCGGTCCGGCCGCCTCGCCCTCGACCTGTGAGCCTCGACCCGTGAGAGAGGGACCGGCGATGACCGATGGACGCCTCCTCGGCCCCGTTCGAGGACCGGGCCTGCCCACCGACTGCTGGTACGCCGTGGCGTCGGCCGCCGAGGTGGGGCGTCGGCTGACCGCGGTGCGCGCCGTCGGGCGACCCGTGGTGCTGTTCCGGACGACGGCGGGCGAGGTGGTGGCGTTGGAGGACCGCTGTGCCCACCGCGCCTACCCGCTCTCGTCCGGCCGGCTGGACGGCGATGTGGTCCGCTGCGGGCTGTGCGGCTTCGGGTACGACGCCGGGGGGCAGTGCGTCAGCGTCCCGACGCAGTCCCGCCTCCCGTTCGGGGCAGGCGTCCCCGCCTTCGGCGTCCGGGAGTCCGACGGGCTGGTCTGGGTGTGGCTCGGAGAGCCCGGCCGCGCGCCGTTGCACCGGGTTCCCGAACTCGGGTGGCTGTCCGCGCCCGGCTGGGCGACGGTCGGCGACGAGGCGAGCGTCGCGGCGGGATTCGGGCTGCTGCACGAGAACTTCGCCGACGTCACCCAGGTCCCGTTCGTCGCGCCCGAGATCGCGCCCTCGGTGCTCGGGTCGATCCCGCCGGAGCTGACGGTCACCGTCACCCAGACGACCGTGCGGCTGCGCCGCGAGTTCCCGCCGGAGGCTCTGCCGGCCTGGCAGGCGCAGCTGCTGGGCGTGCACGACGAGAAGTTCGCGCACGTGCAGGAAGGCGCGTTCGTCTCACCCGCGCTGTGGGTGGACCACTGGGACGTGCGTGCGGCCGACCCGAGCGGCGCGCCGGCGCCGGAGGCCCCGTGGCAGCGGCTGCGGTTCACCCACCTGGTCACCCCGATCGACCCGGTGACGACGCGGGTGAGGTGGCGGGTCAGCCGCGACTTCGCCGTGACCGACCCCGCGGCCACGGCCGCCCTGCAGAACGTCTTCGGCAGCTACTACGAGCGGGTCTTCCGGGCGATGGCCCTCGCCCAGCGGATCTTGGACGTCGACGGTCCGGGCCCGGAGGTCAACGTGAGCGCCGACGTCGCCGGGTTGAAGGTCCGGGAGATCATCGCCCAGCTGCTCGCCGAGCAGTCCGAGGTGGCCCGCCGCCGGCCACGTCGTGGCGTGACCGGCGCGACCGCCGGTCACGTCGCCCCCACTCCGCCATCCCGCTAGGAGTCCACCGTGGCCGAGCTCCGGGGTTTCGCGCCCCCGTACACCGTCAGCGGTCGCAGCGCGCTGATCCCGCCGCCACCGTGGCACTACAGCGGGGACCTGCTGACCGTCGAGTACCGCACCGACCCCGAGCGGGTGCGGGCGCTGCTGCCGGACGACGTCGCGCCGGCGCCCGAGGACCCCGGCGCGGTGGCGCTGATCTGGGCGGACTGGCAGTCCTGCTCCGACTCCTTCGCGGAGCTGCTGGACCCGGCCCGTAGCCAGTACAAGGAGGCGTTCGCCGTCGTCCGTTGCGCGTACGAGGGAGCCGTGTACTCCCGCTGCGTGCTGATCTGGGTCACCACGGACTTCGCCATCGCCCGGGGCGTCCACCAGGGCTACCCGAAGAAGCTCGGGTCGATCCACATGACCCGGCCGATGCCCTACGGGAAGGCTGCGCCCCGGGTCGGCGTCGGCGGCCGCTTCGGCGCCACGCTGGCCGCCTACGATCACCGGCTGGCCACCGCCCGGATCGAGATCACCGGGCCCGCGGAGAGCAACGGGTTCGTCAACGCGCTGCCGATGCTGCACCACCGTCAGGTCCGCGGGTTCGAGCGCGGCGCCGCGTGGGCCTTGGACGAGGTGGTGACGATGCGCGGCTATGACGGTGAGGCCGGTCCCGCCTGGGCGGCCGACGCCGAGCTGGACCTGCGCGACTCCCCGTGGGACGAGCTCGCCTCGGCGCTGCCGGTGCGGGAGATCATCGGCGGGTACTTCCGCCAGGTCGGCACGTCCTGGGACGGCGGGACCACGCTCGCGCACCGTTGAGCCACTCCCCGGCGCACCCGTCGTCACCCCTTCGCGAGGTGGACGATCTTCTCGGTCAGCTCGGCGTAGAACCGGGGCAGCTCGGCGGTGTCGCGCACGAACATCGCCGGCTTGAAGCAGATCGTCGTGAAGCCGCGCGCCAGCTGGGCCGGCACGGACTCCAGGGCCAGATCGAGGTCGGCCACGTCGTCCGGGCCGTGGAAGGTCCCGCGGATCCCACCGACGAGCTCCAGATCGTCCAGCGTGCGGCCGACGGCGTGCAGAGCAGCAGCCAGCGTCCGCAGGTCGTCGTCCGTCAGGGCCCCGAACGGGTTGAGGCCGTTGCCGTAGCGGGCGACCCGCCGGGCCAGCGCCGGGTGCATGCTCGATCCGCCGAACCACAGCCGGGGGCCCTCAGCGGTCCAGGCCCCCGGCTCCAGCCAGACGTCGCCGAACGGGAACCGCGGGCCGTCGTGCCTGAGGGGGTACGGGCCCCAGGCCTTGGCCAGGACCTCGAGCTGCTCGTCGAGGATGCGCCCGCGCTCGGCGAAGGGGACGCGGAGCGCGTCGTACTCGTCCTGGTGCCAGCTGACCGTCGGCAGGACGACGAGTCGGCCCCGGGAGAGCAGGTCCAGCGTGCCGAGCTCCTTGGCCAGGAGCAGGGGATGCCGCAGGGGTGCGATGATCGCTCCCGCGACGAGCCGCAGCCGGGTCGTCGCCTGCGCGATCGCCGACAGCAGCACGACCGGGCTGGGCCACGCGGTGGCCGGGGACTGGTTGCCGGGGGCGGCGTAGTCGCGGGGGTTGGCCATCAGGCCGTGCCGGTCCGCGCTCGGGCCCAGGAGGACGTGCTCGCTCACCATCACCCCGTCGATGCCGCACGCCTCGGCCTGGACGGCCAGCTCGACCAGGCCCGCGACGTCGCGAGGCGGGACGAGTGCGTCGTTCTCGGTCAGCACGAGCAGCAGCTTGATGTCCGGCACGAGCGGACTCCTTCCTCGGCCACGTCGAGCCCGCGGCCGCTGGTCCCCACGGGTCGCCACCTCTCGAACGGGGAGTAGGCACTCGTTTGGAGCCGAACAAGTGAGGCGAAGATAGACCCCGTCGGGTCCGCGCGGAAACCCCTTGTCGCAATGCCTCGGGGGTCGGCGGCTCTGGACCCCGGGGCGCGCCTTCCGGCTGGTCGGTCGCTTCCTGGATCGGGTCGCGGGGTGGTTGACGGGCGCGCGGCATCCGCATATTGTTCGGAGCCGAACGAGTGGACGCGGAGCCGGCGAAGGAGGAACCGTGGACATCGCTGAGGTCGCCGGGAGCCGGGTGGACACCCGGCACTGGATCGGTGGGCAGCGAGTCGCCAGCACGGACACCGTCGAGGACGTGTCACCGATCGACGGCGAGGTGATCGCCCGGATCGCCCGGGGAACCGCTGCCGAGGCCGCCGCCGCGGTCGGGGCGGCCCGGCAGGCGTTCCCGCAGTGGGCGGCGACCCCGCCGAAGGAGCGTGCCGCCGTCCTGCACCGGATCGCGGACGGCGTCGAGGCCAGGCTGGAGGAGCTGGCCCAGGTGGAGACCCGGGACAACGGTTCCCTGCTGCGGTCCCACCGCCGCGGGGTGATGCCCCGGGTGGCGACGAACTTCCGCTTCTTCGCCGACCACCTGCTCGCGCTGCACCACGAGGACTTCCGGACCCGGGGGCACCGCAACCATGTCAGCTGGGACCCCGCGGGTGTCACTGCGGTGATCACCCCCTGGAACGCCCCGCTGATGCTGGCCACCTGGCGGATCGCGCCGGCGCTGGCGGCAGGGAACACGGTGGTGGCCAAGCCCCCGGAGTGGGCGCCGCTGACCGCGTCGGTGCTCGCCGACATCACTCGGGACGCGGGCCTGCCCGATGGCGTGTTCAACGTCGTCCAGGGGATGGGGACGGAGGCCGGCGCCCCGCTGGTCGCCGACCCGGCCGTGCGACGGATCAGCTTCACCGGCTCCGTGCCGACGGCACAGCGGATCGGCGCGGCGGCGGCGGCCAACGTGACGCCGGTGTCGTTCGAACTGGGCGGCAAGTCGCCGTTGCTCGTTCTCGACGACGCCGATCTCGACCTGGCGGTGTCGCTGGCGGTCGAGCAGTTCGACAACTCCGGACAGGTCTGCCTTGCAGCGGTGCGGCTGCTGGTCGCCGAAGCGATCGCCGACCGGTTCCGGGAGGCCTTCCTGACCCGCGCGGCTGGCATCGTCCAGGGTGACCCCCGGGACGAGCGACCGACGTGGGGCCGCTGATCGGGGCGGTCCACCTCGAGCGCGTGGACGGCTTCGTCCGCCGTGCCAAGGCCGACGGCGCGACCGTGGCGCTGGGCGGCGAACCCCACCATGAGCTCAACGCGCAGACCGGCGGGTTCTACTACCGGCCGACCCTCTTCACCGACGTCGACCCTGCCATGGAGATCGTCCGGCACGAGGTCTTCGGCCCCGTTCTGACCCTGCAGACCTTCGGTAGCGAGGAGGAGGGGATCGCGATGGCCAACGCCACCGACTACGGGCTCGCCGCCACCGTGGTCACCTCCGACCCCGCGCGTGCGGAGCGCGTCAGCGCCCAACTGTCGCGGGCACCGTCTGGGTCAACTGCTTCTTCGTCCGCGACCTGTCCGCGCCCTTCGGGGGCAACGGCAGCTCCGGCATCGGCCGCGAGGGCGGGACGTGGTCGTTCGACTTCTACTGCGACGTGAAGAACAGCGTGTTCGCCCCGAACGGATGGAACAACCATGGGTGAGATCGTCGGCGCCGGACTGCTGGCGCACGTCCCGACCATCATGATGCCGCTGCAGGAGAGGCTGGACCTCAACGAGGGCAAGGACATCACTCTCGTGCCCGGCCTGGAGCAGCTGCGCAAGGACTTCTTCGAGACCGCGGACTACGACACGGTCGTCGTCCTGGACTCCCACTGGTTCACCACGTTCGAGACCGTGGTGACCGCCCAGGACCGCCGGGCCGGCCTGTTCACCGCGGAGGAGCTGCCGCGCGGGATGTGCCGCATCCCCTACGACTGGCCCGGTGACCCGGAGCTGGCGCTCGCCATGGCGGACCGCGCCGACGCCAACGGCACGTGGATCCACGCCAACGACGACCACTACCTGCCGATGTACTACGCCACCTTGAACCTGTGGCACTTCCTCGGCCGCGGACTGCCCGACAAGCGCTGGGTCTCGGTCTCCACGGTGCAGACCGGGGACACCGAGGACTACCTGCGGGTGGGCCGGGCACTCGCAGATGCCATCGAGGCAGTCGATCGCAAGGTGGTCCTGGTCGCCTCCGGCGCGCTCAGCCACACCTTCTGGCCGTTGCGGGAGCTGCGCGACCACGAGGCCAGCGACCCGGCCCACATCCGCACGCCCGAGGCGTACGCCGCGGACCTGGAGCGGATCGCCTGGTTCACGGCCGGCGACCACGCCCGGGTCCTGAAGACGATGCCGGACTACCTGCAGTACCGGCCCGAGGGCAAGTTCGCGCATTACCTCACGATGATCGCCGCGATGGGGGAGTCGGCGGTGACCGCGCCGGCCCGCCGGTACAGCGACTACGAGAACTCCGTCGGCACCGGCCAGCTGCATCTGTGGTTCGACCGCCCGGCCGGCGGCTGGACCGCCACGTGAGCGAGTACCGCCGCATCCTCCTCGACGGTTACCCCGTGCAGACGGTCCGCCGCGGCGACCTGCTGGTGGCCGGCGACGGGCGGGGGGTTGCCGTCGAAGAGGCGGTCCACCTGCCGCCCACGGAGCCGACGAAGATCATCGCGGTGCATCTGAACTACGCGAGCCGGACCGAGGAGTTCCTGACCCGGCTGCCGGCCGCACCCACCTACTTCCACAAGCCGATCACCGCGCTGAACACCCACCGCGGGGCAGTGGTCCGCCCGCAGGGGTGCCGGTGGCTGAACTACGAGGGCGAGATCGTCATCGTTGTCGGACGCACCTGCCGCAACATCTCCCCGGACGAGGCGGCCGACTACATCGCCGGGTACACCATCGGCAACGACTACGGGCTGCACGACTTCCGGGACACCGACGCCGGGTCCATGCTGCGGGTGAAGGGCAGCGACACCCTGGCCCCGGTCGGCCCGGGGCTGGTGACCGACTGGGACTTCCGCGGCAAGACCCTGCGCACGCTGGTCAACGGGCAGGTTCGCCAGGAGGCATCGACCGACGAGATGGAATGGGACATGCACTACCTCGTCGCCGACATCGCCCGCACCATCACCCTCGTCCCGGGCGATCTGCTGTTCTCCGGCACCCCCGCGAACTCCCGGCCGGTGCAGCCGGGGGACGTCGTGGAGGTGGAGGTGGAGGGACTGGGCCGGCTGACCAACCACATCGTGACCGGTCCCAGCGCGATCCGCACCGATGTGGGCGCGCAGCCCAGCGAGAGCGAGGAGGTCGTCTCGACCGCGCTCGGCGGCGACTGGGAGTTCCGCGGCATCCGCACCCCGTCCCGGCACCTGTACCCGTCCACCGTCGAGACCGCCGAGTGAACAGCCGATGAACCCGCCCCGCTGCTTCCTCCGCCTCCTTGAGGTGGTGGTCTCCGCCCTCCGGTGACTCCGTTCACGACCTGACGGCAGGCTCCTGGTCGAAGATCCAGCCTGTCCGCATGCCCGGTTCGCGGCCGGGTTCGATGTAGTACTCGTCGCGGAACATCGCGGTGAACGCCTCCGGCGGCAACGACAGCATCATGCCCACGTCGGTGGTCTGGCTGGCGTGCGCCTGCAGGGCGGCCCGCTTGAGCTCGAGATAGGGCAGGACGTCCACCCTCAGGTGGAGCTCGGCCTGCGGGGTGCCGATCGGGTTCCCGTCGTCGGCGGGGCCGTCCGGATCCCAGTCCTGGGTGTCCATCCCGGCCGCCTGTGCGGCGAGGAACATCGCGCGCATGGCGTCCCGGTTCATCGTCACCTCCAGCAGTCGCGGACGCCGGGCGGCGAGCTCGACGGCGCGGCGCACGATCCGGTGCACCATCACGTGGTCCGGGTGGCCGTAGCCGCCGTGCCAGTCGTAGCCGGTGACGATGTCGGCGTCCTCCTGGTCGAGGACGGCTGCCAGCGCCCGGGCCGCCTCGTCGACGTCCGCGTTCATCAGCGCGTTCGGCGCCGAGTTCTGCGGCCAACCGGTCATTCCCGAGTCGGCGTAGCCGAGCCAGGCGACCCGGGACACCCCCAGCACCCGGGCCGACTCGCCGACCTCCTCTCGCCGGTGCTCGGCGACGGTCCGGCCGTCAGCGAGGTCCGTCGGCGGTACGCCGTGATCGCCGTCCGTGGCGACGACGAGGACGACGCGGTGACCCTCGTCCGACGCGCGGGCCATGGACCCGGCGGTGCCGCTGGCCTCGTCGTCGGGATGGGCGTGCACGAACACGATGGTGGACATCACGCCATCATCGCCCAGCGGGTGCCCGCGCGCGCCCTACGCGCCATCGGCCGCGACCTCAACTCAGCCGGGGTTGGTGCCCGGCGAGGTGGCCGTCCACCGGTTCGAGCACCGCCTCCATCTCGGTGCCTTCTGCATCGCCGCCCACCGGCCGTCGAGGGACCCGATCGCAGTCGTTCCAGGACCGTCCGGCGGTGCGGGTCCGAGAGCGCGTGCAGGATGGTGTGTCTGTCAGCCGTCTCCGTCTGTCAGCCGTCGACGCCGGTGGTGCCGTCGGTGAGCTCGCGCAGGATGTCCAGGTGCCCGACGTGCCGGGCGGTCTCCTCGATCATGTGCGCGTAGATCCATCGGAGGTTCACCGACCCCAGACGCGGGTGAGGCACCGCGTGGTCCAGGGCCAGCCCGGCGGCAACCGCCCGGGACTGCTCGCAGGCATTCCGGTAGTCCTCGAGCAGGCGGGTGATGGTCTCGCCCTCCGCCACGATCCAGCCGTCGTCATCGCCGGTGCCATCAGCCGGCGGGTCAGCCGCGGGAGGCTGATCGAGAACGGAGCAGAACCACTCCCGTTCGACCCGCGTCAGGTGTTTCACCACACCGGCGAGCGTGGTCACCGACGGCACCCAATGCAGTCGCACCTGCTCCTCGTTCAGCCCCGAGGCCTTCTTGAGCACGACGGAGCGGTGCCAGTCCAAGACGCCGGCCAAGACCTCTCTCTCACCGCCTGCAGCGACCAGTTCGTCGGGACCCAGAGGCGGTTGACCAGGCATCCACCAACGCTATCCTCCGCTCCCAGCGAGGCGTTGCCGCCGCCGCTGATGTTCACCAGCTCTGCGGGTCCGGACCCTGCACACTGGAGGCCGTGAAGCCCGATCATCGGCCTCGACGGTTGCGGGGGTGGCTCCTGGCCATGCGTTCGTTGCCTCTGCGGTAGTTCCCGGTCCATCGGGCCATGACCAGTTGATCGTCGCCGACCGCTACCTCGGACAGGAACGCGGCAGCTCGGGCACCACGGAGAGTTGTGGCCGTCCGACTCCCGTGACGAATGGTCACGGAGCCGTCGCTGCTGCGCAGGTACGTGAAGCCCTCCGGTGCCGTCATGGCTCGATCGTCCCATCGCTGCCCGCCCGCGATTGCGGGATCTCCCGGCGTCGGGCGGTGTTGTCGCTGACGGGCGGCGTCAGCGACCGGTGGGCCCGAGGTCAGGATGACGCCGTTGATGAAGCCGGACTGCGGGGACAGGAGGAAGGCGACAGCGTGCCCGGAGCTCGCTGGCGATTGCCAGCCGGTTTCGCGAGGCTGAGGCTGTGAACCAGGAAGCGTGGGATACCCAAGAGAAGATCGATGCGGCGAAGCAGCGGCTGGCCGCACGCATGCCTGGCTGGCGGGCGCCAACGGCGTACGGGGTCGCTCTCGTCTCGCAGGCAAGCCTGGAGACGAGCGAGGTCAGGTTCCCTGTCGTCAACGTCCCCGTGCACGGGCTGCCGGCGCTCGTGCTGGGCCTTCTCACCGGCCGTCGCGACGAGTCAGGGACCTACGAACTGTCGCCGAACGAGCTCGAGGCTGCGATCGCCCTGCTGGCTCCCGCCGAGGCCGCACGCATGATGACCCACCCGAACCTCCTCGCCTGGAGGAAGCTCGCGGCGGCCTGGCGCGAAGATCCTTCCGCCCGGCTGTTCGTCGTCTTCATCGCCGACTTGGGCGACGCGGTGACCAGCCCCTACGACAAGGCCCTGCGCGGCCAGATCGCAGTCGGCGACCGGACACCGGAGATCCACATCGACCGACGGTGAGTACTGGTGGGAAGCACGACTCGGGTCACACGCGCGCGACGCGGCGCACTCCCCGACCCGCGTGCCAGGACTCGATGACCAGTTCGCCCGCGGTCGCGTCCAGGTGCGTCCACACGACCTCGTCCAGGTCTGCTGCGAAACCCACGCCCGAAGGGCCCTCGCCGCCCGGCGGGCCGGTCCGGACGGCACGCCCGGCGACCTTCGCCTCGCCGGGCCAGCCCTGCGGCGACGTCTCGGGCGGGTCGCTCGTTGGTCCGTGCAGGGCGAACCGGGGATCGCGCTCGAGGTCGGCGGACTTGCGGGAACCACCCATGGAGCCGAACGTGAGCTCGCCGTCGGTGAACCGGCACTCGATCCCGCTGATCCGCGGCGACCCGTCGACCCGCAGCGTCGCGATCGTGGCGTGCTTGCGCGCCCCCAGCTCCTGGTCCAGCAGCGCGCGCACCTGCGCCGCCAGCTCGGGTGCCAGGATTTCGATCTCATGCCATCTCGCCATCGCGCCAGGATGCCAGGCGGATGGCGAGAACGAGTTGCGTCAGGGTGTGCGCCGGTCCGAAGTAATGCTCAGCGACCAGGACCCGGTCGGCCCGGACCCGGATACCCGCGGGCGCTCACGGCCCGGTCGGGACGTCGGCCTCTATGGCGCCTCGGCGGCGCGAGGCAGGATCTCGGGGGAATGACCGGGCGAAAGGACGAGCGGTGGCTCATCGAACGGTGCGCAGCGAGTATCAGCAACTCACCGAGCGGCTCAACCGTTTCCCGCAGGGTGCGCCGCCGTCCGACCTGCTCTACTCGATTCTCACGATGCTGTTCAGCGAGCGGGAAGCCGGGCTGGTAGCGCAGCTCCCGGTGCGGCCCTTCACCGCGACCAGGGCGTCACGGGTGTGGAAGCTGCCGCTCGCGGAGACGATAGGCATTCTCGAAGAACTGGCGAGCCGGGCCATCCTGCTCGATATCGAGCCCCCGGACGGCGAGCGGGTGTTCGTGCTTCCCCCGCCGATGGCCGGGTTCTTCGAGTTCTCGATGATGCGCATTCGCGACGACATCGACCAGAAGGTCCTCGGCGAGCTGTTCTACCAGTACATGAACGTCGAGGAGGATTTCATCAAGGCCCTGTTCACCGACGGGCAGACACAGCTGGGCAGGGTCTTCGTGCAGGAAGCCGCGTTGCCGGTCGACAACGGAATCCAGGTGCTCGACCACGAACGGGCCAGCGAGGTGATCCGCAGTGCCTCGAGCCGGGCCGTCGGCGTCTGCTACTGCCGGCACAAGATGGAGCACGTCGACAGGGCATGCGATGCTCCGCGCAACATCTGCATGACCTTCAACGCGACGGCCTCTTCGCTGGCCAAGTACGGCTCCGCTCGCGAGGTGGACGTGGCTGAGGGTCTCGATCTGCTGGCCGAAGCGCAGGAGGCGAACCTCGTCCAGTTCGGCGAGAACATCCAGCAACAGGTCAACTTCATCTGCAACTGCTGCGGCTGTTGCTGCGAGGCGATGATCGCCGCCCGCCGCTTCGCGTTCATGGACCCGGTCCACACCTCGAACTGGCTACCCGCCGTCGACGCCGGCAAGTGCAGCGGATGCATCAGATGCACCGACGCGTGCCCGGTCGAGGCGATGAGTCTCACCTCGGCGAACGACCCTCACCAGCCGCGGCGCAAGCAGGCGAAGGTCGACGAGAACCTGTGCCTCGGGTGCGGGGTCTGCGTGCGCAGTTGCAGGCGGGACGCCATCCACCTGGTGCCACGTCCGCAGCGGGTGATCACTCCGGTCGACTCCGGCCAGCGGGCCGTCCTGATGGCGATCGGCGTGATTCTCAAGGCGCCGCCGGTCAAGCAGGCCCTGGCCAGCAAGCAACTCCAGTCCCTCTACGTCAACCGCGTACTGGCACGGCAGGAATGACACCGCTGCCCGGGACTATGGCTGGCCCCACCACAGGAGGTTGATCACCGACGGCACGGCCCCTCGTTCAGGGGGAGGACCGGCGCCTGCGGCGCCTGCTGAGGCGTGCGGCCCCCGCGACATGACGCCGGTCCAGGGATCGCCGTGGTGCAGACACCCGCCGCGCTCGGGGGCTTGAGGAAGGGCGGCTGGAGTTCGAAGCGACGGATACGGTGTGCGGATGGCGCTGCTTCATGAGGCGACGATCACGCCGCGCAAGGACGACCTGATCGAACCTTGGCTCCGCACGAGGGCATGGTGGGACGGGGCAGGCGAACGCGGACCCGTCGCCTCCTTCCGACTCGACGACCCAGCCGGGCAGGTCGGCATGGAATGCCTGATGCTCGGGTCCGAGTCTGGTTCGACCCTTTTCGTGCCGGTGACCTATCGCGGCACGCCACTGGCGGGTGCCGAGCCGGGGCTGCTGGGCACCGTGGAGCACTCGGTCCTGGGCACCCGCTACGTGTACGACGCGTGCTGCGACCCGGTCTTCGTCGCCGCGGTGCTCGACACGATCCGCTCCGGTAGCCGACAGGCGGAGCTGCGACTGCTGCGAGCCGACGGCACCGAGGTCGTCCGGGAACCCGCGGCGACAGCCCGCGGCGAGGGCGTGCCCAGCGTGCCGACCCACGACCCCGGGTTGCCCGTGTGGCCGGCGGACGGGGCGGATCGGACCACGATCATCGGCGCCGCCTGGGAACTCACTGTCATGCGGCGGCTCGGCGAAGCACCCCAAGGTCCCGCCCTGATCGGAAGCTTCGTGGGCGGGGCCGACCTACGCCTCGCCGTGGTCTCCGGCTGAACCGCCCAACTGGTGACGGGCACGGCCTACCTCGGAACGTCCTCACCTGCCGCCCGGCGCGCGGCCCTGCCGGCGTGGTCGGCTTCCTCAGGAGTGGGCGACGGGGAGTTGGTTCCATGGGGGATGGCTGGTAGACCGGAGGGATGCGGATCGGGGGCACCGCTTCCTGGCAGGTGACGCAGGACGAAGCGGTCGACTTGCACGCCGTGCTGTTCGTCCGGGACTGTCTCGGGCTGTCCGTCACCGAGCGGGACCTGCCGGGCGGGCTCATGCCGGCGGCGCCGGACTTGTCGACGCTGTTGCCGCCGGAGGTGCGTCGGCGGGCCGCCGCCGCCTGGCCCGCGTGGTGGGACGCTGCCCTGGACACTCACCGGGCGGGCCAGGGCCCACCCCCACCGGGGGCGCCCGTTCGGGCGGAAGCCCTGTCGGCCCGGTTGCGGTACGCCGCGTACGACGGGCCGCGGTTCGATTCCCTGTCCGACGTTCCGGCGCTTCACCAGGCAGCCCGGGCCGCGTTCGAGGCGTTCCTGCAGTGGTGGTCCCCACCGTTGAGCGTCCCGCCACCGGCGCCGCCGTCGCCGGGCGGCCCGCTGGGGCTGCCCGGGGTCAAGGGCCAACTGATCGACCTGCACCTGCGCCGATGGACCGTCCACGACGTGGTCACCCGGATCGAGCAGGAACGGGGCCGGACCGCGAAGCCGTTCGACTTCCGGATCGACATCCTCGCCGTCACCACACCCCAGGTCATCGCCCGGGAGGAGCGCCACGCCGTGGTGTCCGCCGGCCTGGTAGGCAATGAAGCCGAATACCGGGACTGGCTCTACGCCGCCCTCCGCCCGATCGCCTGACGCCGCGGCCCCCGTCAACGGCACCGGTTGTCCGGCGCCCAGGCGGAGTTCCCGAAACGTCACCGTTGCCACCTCGGGTGCGAGGTGGCTCTGGAGACCTGCCCGGGAAAGTGCGGCGCTGGCCCGTCGGAGTGCCGGGCCGCCCGGACGACGATGAGGGTGTGACGCACCCGCGGGTGCGGCCCGACCCGGCGTTCGGGCTGCTGAAGCTGTATGACGATGCGCTGCCGCACGTCTACGGCTACCTGCTGGCCCGGTGCGGCGACGTCGGCCTGGCCGAGGACCTGACGGCCGAGTCGTTCCTGGCCGCCGTGCACGCGGTCCGCAGGCCGGGCGCACCCGATCCGTCGATCCCGTGGCTGATCGGGGTTGCCCGGCACAAGCTCGCCGACCACTGGCGGCGGGCCGAGCGGGAGCAGCGCGGGCTGCGCCTGCTGGACGGCGAGCCGGTCCGCGTGGATGATCCGTGGGAGGCGGCCATCGACCGGATCCGGGCCCGCGAGGTGCTCGATCGGCTCGGCGCGCACCACCGGGCCGCGCTCACGCTGCGCTACCTCGACGGGCTGCCGGTGCCCGAGGTGGCCGGGCACCTGGACCGCACCGTGCACGCCACCGAGGCGCTGCTGGTGCGGGCCCGCGCCGCGTTCCGCCGGATCTACGAGGGAGAGGAGGGCTCGCGATGACCGATCCGTTCGAGGCTGCTGCGCGAGCCCGTCACGCCGGTCGATCCCGACCCCGACTTCGCCGGGCGGCTGCGGCTGCGGCTGGCCCGGGAGGTCCTCGCACCCCGCAGGAGGAACCATGTCCCAGCAGACCGTCGCGACCCGCGTCCGAGCGCGAGCCCGCCTGGGCTCCGGCGCTGACCCCCTACATCGTCGTGTCCGACGCTCGGCGCGCCATGGACTGGTACGTCGAGGTGTTCGGCGCGCAGCGCCGCGGCGAGCCCTATCGTCAACGCGGACGGCACGATCGGCCACGCCGAGGTCGGCATCGGCGACGCGGTGCTGATGCTCGCCGAGGCCTCCGACCTGTGGCCCGACGTGCCCGTGCGCGCGCCCGACTCCCCCGCCACGTTCAGCCACACCCTCCACCTGGAGGTCGACGACGTCGACGCGACGACCGAGCGGGCCCGGCGCAGCGGCGCCCCGGTGGAGCGGGAGCCGGCCGACCAGCCCTACGGTCGCGGCTCGGTGATCGTCGACCCGTTCGGGCACCGCTGGATGCTGCTGCGGCCGCCGGCAGATTAGCTCGGCGGCGACCGGGCCAGGCGGGAGGGACGTCAGGAGTTGGAGGGCGACGGACCCGGGCAGGCTGAGGCCCTTGGCCATGTCACCCCCGACGGCGCGCTCGCCCGACGACTAGGGTCGAGCACGTGCACGAACATCAGCGATTCGACGACGAGGCAGCGACGTGGGACGACGACCCCGGCCACGAGAGGCGGCAGGTGGCGGTGGCTCGGGCCATCGAGGGGGCCGTGAACCTCAGCCCCCGGATGAGCGCTCTGGACATCGGCGGTGGCACAGGTCGGCTGAGCATCTTGCTCGCCGACCGGGTCGGTTCCGTCGTGGTGACCGACCCCTCCGCTGGAATGGTGCGGGTCGCACGGGAGCGGATCGAGGCGGCCGGGCTCAGTGACCGGCTGCGCGCTGTCCGGGCAGACCTGACGGTCGACCGGCTGGATGAGGCTTACGACGTGGCGTGGAGCTCCATGGCGTTGCACCACGTGCTGGACCTGGACGGGCTGTTGCGGTCCGTGGCGGGGCTCCTGGTCGATGGTGGTCGGCTGGCCATCGCGGACCTTGACGAAGATCCCGACGGCGCCTTCCACTCCGGCAATGTCGACTTTGACGGGCATCACGGATTCGACAGGCAACGCCTTACCGAGCAGCTGGCCCGCGCCGGCTTCGCCGACGTCAGCTTCCTTGACGCCACGACCATCCTCAAGGGCGACCGCGAGTTCGGTGTGTTTCTGTGCACCGCGATCAAGGGTGCATGAGCCCTCATGCCGCGGATCGGGGTGCGCGCCACGGCGCCGGGGACGGGGCACGGAGCGGGTGGCGAATCCTGCGCCACGGGCCGAGTCCCGGGTCCGCCTCCGCTGCCGCTCGGCCGGCAGTCTCGGGAGGGGACAGCGGGTCAGCCGTCGTAGTGTCCGGCCGCGATGTCGTCCAGCAGGCCGGGGTGGGTCGGTGCCCAGCCGAGCAGCTGCCGGGTGTGCGTGGCCGTGGTGGCGTGGTCGACTGTCTGCAGCATCCCGAGGAAGCCGAGCCGGTCGGGCTCGACCGACACGGCGGGAAGGTCGAGACGGGCCCCGAGGGCCTCGGCCAGGGTGCGGACGGCGATTCCCTCATCGCCGACGGCGTGCAGGACCGTGCCGGCGGGGGCCTGCTCCAGGGCGAGCCGGAACAGGTGGGCGGCGTCGGCGACGTGAACGGCTGGCCAGCGGTTGGTGCCGGCCCCGACATACATCGCGGCCCCGGCCTCGCGGTACCTGCGCACCAGTTGCGCCACGAAGCCGTGCGTGTCCCCCTGGCCGTGCACCGATCGGGGCAGCCGGACCGCCGCGGGACGCAGGCCCCGCTCGGCGCTGGCGAGCAGGGCGCGTTCGTTCTCGGCGCGGGCGGCAACGGGTCCGGCAGCCATTTGGTCACGTTCTGTGCTGGGACGGTCGGGGACGACCGGGGTCCCGGAGGCGGCCACCACGGGCCTGCCGCTGTCGGCGAACGCCTGGGTCATCGCGGCCACGGCGGCCCGCTCGGTCGCCGCGGCAGCCGTGAGGTCGTTCATGTTCTCGTGCGGGAAGGCGAGGTGGACGACACCGTCGGCCGCGCCCGCGGCGTCGCGCAGGGTGTCCAGGTCGGTGAGGCTGCCGCGGATCACGACGGCGCCGAGCCGTTCCACGGCGGCGGCGGCAGCCTCGGACCGGGCCAGGCCCGCAACGGTGTGCCCGGCCCGCTTCAGCTCGGGGATGACTGCGGCGGCGATCCAGCCGGAGGCGCCGGTGACGAAGACGTGCATGCTGGCCCCCATCAAGTGATGACAGAATCTGACCTGATGGAGACTAGCAGGTGATGTCAGAGTCTGACATCGGGAGGGCAAGGGCATGGGCCGCTGGGAGCCGAACGCGCGCGGACGTCTGACTCGCTCCGCCCTGGTGCTCAGCGCCGAGCGAGGCTACGAGAACACGACCGTGGCCGAGATCGCGGCAGCGGCGGGGGTCACCGAGCGCACGTTCTACCGTCACTTCCCGGACAAGGCCGACGCCCTGTTCCCGGACAATGCGGAGTTGCTCGTGCACCTGGCCAGCGTGGCAGGCACGGCTGCCTCCCACGGTCGCAGCCCGCTGCAGGCCGCGCTCACTGCCGTTGGCCGGCTGGCCGCGGTTGCCTCCGAGGAACCCGAGCGGGCCCTGCTGTCCGCCCGGGTCATCCCCACCGTGTCCGCGCTCGCCGGCCGCGACCTGCTGCGCCAGCGCCAGATCGTTGAGGCCCTCTCCGAAGCACTCACCGCGCGCGGCGTGGACGCCCTCGATGCTCGCCTCGCCGCCGAGACCGCACTGGGGGTGTGGCGGGTGGGGGTCGCCGAGTGGGTCCGGGACCCCGAGGGCCGTCCCCTGCCCGATGTCGTGGCGGCCACAGCCGATGCGATGCGCTCCCTCTGACCGCCTCTACCGCGTCGTACGTCCGCGCCTCTGGCGAACCGTGCGCCCCAGCGATCGTGCCGGAAGTCGGAAGTTGTGCGAGGTACGTGCCGGGCGACAGTCGCGGGCCTGATCGCCCACGTCCGGTGGGTGCGCGGTAGGGCTCGGGGCAGGACGCGGCCGATGGACGGAGGCTGTGCGGCGGGTGCAGGTGGGTCACTGCGGACTGTCGAAGTGCCAGCAGCCGGTGGCCTGGAAGCTGTCGCGGCCGGCCCAGCCGGCAGTTCGCCAGGCCAGAACTCGTTGAGGTCGGACGACGATGAGCTCTCCGTGCTCGGCGACTTGGTAGTCCCAGTTGTACTTGGCGTTGTAGGCCTGGATGACCGCGGTGGGCGTCTCGTGCCGGGTGGTGCGACTGGTCATGCCTTCGACGAGGACGACGTCGGTGCCGCTGTCCAGGTGCACGGTGACCCGCGGCTCTGCGTCGACAGCGCGCAGCAGGGTCGGGCTGCCGACGCTGAGGTGCAGCCGCTGGCTGTGCCATATCCCCCAGACCGGGCGTGGATGAGGATGACCCGGGGTCCGGGCAGTCAGCCAATAGGTACCGGCCGTCTCAAGCTGTTCCTCCACCCACGACCACGCCAGCAGAACGTGGTCGCTGAGGGCGCCGTAGAGGCGCAGCGTTCGCTCCCGTGGCTCCAGGACCGCAAGCGTAGTTCGGCGTCGAGCACGACGCCGGAAACGCACGCGTCTGCTTGATATGGGGATGCGGACCCTGCCGTCGACATCGACCGAAGCGGGTGCTATCCGAACCGGTCGGCGAGCTCGGTCAGCTTGGTGACGTACTCCTGCCAGTCGTAGTCGTGGGGGAGGTTGGGGTTCTCCCGGCGCAAACCGATCGCTCCGTCGTGCTGCTCGCGCATGATGTCCGCGTGGCCTGCGTGACGCGCGAGGTCGCAGATCACATGGATGATGATCCTCTCCAGGGTCGCGACTGCCTTGCCAGGCTCCCACCACGCCACCTGTCCCGGCGCATCGAGAGGTAGCTGTTCGATCGTCTCGTCCGCGAACAGCCCGACCCGGCGATAGAGGTCGATCAGCCCGTCTTTCGTCTCGTCCTCCCGCGCGTACCAGTCTGCTTGTGGATCATCCTGGTATGCCTGCAGGGGAACCAGTTCCTCAGGTGTCGGGAACTCGCGCCCGAAGGGTGGCCCGAAGTAGCCCGCTTCGACATTGAGGCAGTGCTTGAGGGCTCCCAACAGGTTGTTGCCGGTCGCGGTGCGCGGCAGTCTGGCCTGGCGTTCGCTCAGCCCCTCGAGTTTCCAGATGAGGTCGTCGCGAGTTGCCTGCAGGTAGCGGTGCAGTATGGCCTTCGGGTCGCTCAGATCAGACACGCTGGTGAGTCTCCCTCAAGCGCCCGAGTTCGTCGTTCGGAGTGTCACCTGCAAGATCGGCGCCATGCCGGACGAGGTCGACAACCTCAAGTAGCGGCAAGTGGGGTCGGGCCCGGGCACCCGTCTAGTCTGCGTACCTCTCGGACAGGTGCCGTCCGATCTTGGCCAGTTCTGCTCGTACGCTCGGCGGTCCTTGGACGTCGATCTCGGGAGCCCAGCCGGCCAGCTGCCGGGCGAGCATTCCGGGGGTGTTCGAGGAGACACGCAGCCGCGCCCGGCCGTTGCCCGCGTCCCCGAGGTGCTCGACGTGCCGCGCGCCGAGCACGCGGGCGAACGGGGCGACCAGCGCGCCTGGCAGTGTGGCGTCGGCCGAGGTCCTCGACCGGCGGGCCTCGAGCTCCGCGGTGATCTCGACCCATGCCGCGGGCAGAACGAAGTCGGGGGGCAGCGCGAACGCGTTGTCGGTGACTGCGACATCCGACATCCGGTCGAGCCGGAAGGTGCGGCGCCCGCGCGGTGTGCCGGCGAGGAGGTACCAGACGCGGTCCTTGTCGACGAGGCCCCAGGGCTGCACTTCGCGCACCTGCGATCGCTCCCCTCCCGGATAGGTCATCGTGATCACCCGGCGCGCCACTACGGCCGATCGCAGGGTTTCGAGCAACTCGGTGGGTGGTCGCGCCATGTCGCCCCAACGCGCGTCGTCGACAACGACTGCCTTCGCGGCCGCCTCGGCCTGTGCACGGAAGGTCTCGGGCAGTGCGCGCATCGCCGAGCAGCGACCACCCGCCGCCCCGTCCGCGCTGCGGGTAGACCGGGATACCGGCCGCCGAGAGCGCTTCGAGGTCGCGCCGTGCGGTGGCGATCGAGATCTCGAGCTCGTCCGCAAGCTCGGCGGCGGTCACGCGCCCGCGCGCCTGCATGAGCAGAAGGGTGGCCACCAGCCGGTCCGCACGCACGAGGCGAGAATCGCACAGAAAAGTACTCACAGGGCGATCACTTCATAGGAGCACCATCGACACATGACACAGAACACGAACCCGCTGCAGGGTCTGGCCACGTCGAACTTCCAGGCTGCCGACATGGCCGCTGCGCGAACCTGGTACACGAGCTTCTTCGGCAGTGAGCCGTACTTCGTTCGCGACGGCTACCTCGAGTGGCGCTTCGGGCGCGATGACGACGAGTTCGGGATCGTCGACGCCCGATTCATCCCCGGCCGCGTCGGGCACGAGCCCGGCGGGCAGTACGTCTACTGGAGCGTCGACGACGTGCAGGCCACCGTGGACGACCTCGTCTCGCGCGGCGCAACGGTCTTCGAGCCGCCGACCGTGCGCGGCGAAGGCTGGATGTCGGGCGCCGTCGTCGACCCTTTCGGCAACATCCTCGGGCTCATTCAGAACCCGCACTGGCGCGGCGAGGAGTAGCCCCGCTGCGTCCGCACATGCTGACTGAGGCCAGGTGTGGTCATTGCGGTTGGGGGCGCCGTCACGGCGTGGGTGGCGATGCCCTGGCCTCGGTGGGCAGGTGAGACCGAGTAGCCGGCCGTCGCCCGGCCCACCGACAAGTCCTTCAGCCACAGACCGACCGCGCCGACGGCACGGTCGGTACGGGCATCCGCGATGGCGAAGGACAACCCGACCCCCTGGGTATATCGGTCGTGCTGCCGGTGGATCCATTCCAGCGCCTGCCGGGGCGAGGGATGGGCGGGCAGGCTGCCGATCAGGGGAATGTAGGGGTCGTCGCCCAACTCGATGGCCAGGTGCACGTCATGGTTGGTGAACCGGCGCAGCACGACCCGGCCGTGGGCCGGCCGGGGGACCGGCCAGGGGGGCAACTGCTGCGACATCAGTCGATCGTGATCAGCGAATTGTGTCGGGTAGGCCGAAGTGCCTGTGGAGCCGGTCGTCCAAGAACCGGACGATGCCGGTGACCGCTGTCTGTTCGCGGTTCGGGATGAGCACCAGCAGGCCGCGGCCCCGATCTTCGAGGTAGCAGCCGAACGCCGGGTAGCCTCCGGCCCGGATCGGAAGCAGGGTGTAGCCGTCACCCGGTCGCCCCAGCGCGCTGGCTCGGAGAAAGGTCGCAATGGCGCGCGGGCCGTCGTACTGCTCGGTTGCGGGCGGCATCGCCAGCCACGCCTCGTCCGTGAGCAGGGCGACGACCCTGTCCACATCGTCGGCTTCGAACGCGGTGGCGAACTCGTGGGCCAGTCGTGTCTGCGCAGTAGCTGGGGGAGATGGGACGGACGCGGGCATGGCGGCCCGGGCTCGTTGCAGCAGGCCCTTCACCGCGGTGGACGTCACGTCGAGCATCGCCGCGACCTCGCTGAGGCTGAACTCCAGCACGTCGCAAAGCACGAGCGCGGCTGTCTGCCGAGGTGGCAGCCTCTGTAGCGCCACGACGAAGGCGAGTCCGATGCCCTCGCGCGCCAATGCCCGGGCTGAGGGGTCGTCGTGCTCGATCAGCGCGTCCGGGTACGGCTGTAGCCACGGGACCTCGAAGCGACAGGAGGGCGTGGGAGGCTCAAACGGTGGAACCGGTGCCAGAGGTGGGCGCCGCCCGCTGTCGCGGATCATGTTGAGGCAGCGAGTGGTGGCGATGCGGTAGAGCCAGGTGCGCAGTGATGAGTGCCCGAGGAAGGTGTTCAGACCCCGCCAGGCCGCCAGCCAGGTCTCCTGCACAAGGTCGTCGGCGTCGTCGATCGAGCCCAGCATTCGGTAGCAGTGGACGTGGAGTTCGCGCCGGTAGGGCTCGATCAACCCGCGAAAGGCCGACTCGTCGCCGGCGCGCGCGGCTCGCAGCTGCGCGTCGGTCATGCCCCAATCCTCGCAGCCCGGTCGAGCCGCCCGGCCACTGACACCGCCCCCTGGGCGAGCGACCGTTCCGATCGGCGGCTCCCCGGTGTCTACCCCTGCATCAGCGTCGTCGAACGAGGGAGTCGCCATGAGTACCCCGCCATTGCCGAAGGAGATCGCGCTCGCCTACCACCGGGCCTGGACGTCCCATGACATGGATGCGGCCATGAAGTATGTCGCGGAGGACGTCGTGTGCGACGCCCCTCCTGGGCGGTTGACCGGCGCGGCGGCTCTCCGCGGCTTCATGGGTCCCTTCGCCGACACCCTCACCTCCTCCCGACTGCTCGCGGCCTACGGCGACCGGGACAGCGCAGTCGTCATCTACGACGCCTCGAATCCCGCTGTCAGCAGCGCGCCCGCCGCCGAGCTGTACGAAGTGAGGGACGGACACATCACCGCTGTGCGGATCGTCTTTGACCGCCTCCCGTTCGCCCTCGCCCGTGGCGAGGTCGTACCGAGGGCGTAGTGCCGCCGCTGCCGGGACGTCCGGCCGGGCGCTCTCGCAGGCGGTGGGCGCGAAGGGTGCGGGTCCTCGGCGCGCCCTGCCGGGCGCCGGGCTCAGTGGGTGCACGTGTGGTCGTGGTGATCGCAGGGGTTCGCGTCGCCGCCGAGTCTGCCGTCGAGGTAGGAGCGCACCACCGCTCGTGGATCTTCCGCCGGTGCTCCCGTGACCACCTCGATCTGGTCCGCCCGCAGCAGGTCGCGGGCGCGTCCACCGATGCCGCCGGTGATGACCAAGGTCACGTCATGGCCGCTCAGCCAGCGAGGCAGGGCGCCCGGCTCGTGGCGGGGTGCCGGTCGGTCCTGGCGCGCGGTGATCTCCCGCGAGGCCGGGTCGACCTCGAAGAAGGCGAACTGGGTCGACTGCCCGAAGTGGCTGCACAGAGTGTCCCCGGCAACCGGTACGGCGATCTTCACTGTATGGCCCTCCCCATCACGAACGATCAACCACCCCGATGAACGATATATCGCTGTTGAGTCGCGAAGCGGACACTGGAGCCGATCGACCACACGATTCACGTCTACTCTCGGCTGGGAGCGGAGGCGAACGCTCGGGCGGGGCGGTCCCGCCCGGCGCGGTCCCGCCCGGCGCAGACAGGAGTCCTGAGGGTGGAATACCGATATCTCGGCAGGTCCGGAACGAAGGTCAGCGAGGTGTGCCTGGGAGCCATGACGTTCGGCCGGGAGGCCGACGAAGTGACCAGTCACCGGATGCTGGACCTGTTCGCCGAGCGTGGTGGCAACTTCGTCGACACCGCGGACGTCTACGGCCCCGGCACCTCCGAGGAGGTCACCGGGCGGTGGCTACGGCGCCAGGACCGGGTCCAGTGGGTGATCGCCACGAAGGTGCGCTTCCCGAGCGGCCCCGGGGTCAACGACGTCGGGCTCGGCCGCAAGCACATCCTGGCCTCTGTGGAGGCGAGCCTGCGCCGGCTGCAGACCGACTACCTCGACCTCTATCAGGTGCACTGCTGGGACGCCGGCACCCCGCTGGAGGAAACCCTGACCACCCTCGACACGCTCGTGTCGCAGGGAAAGGTGCGCTACCTCGGGGCGAGCAACTTCAGCGGATGGCAGCTGCAGAAGGCCCTCGACGTGAGTCGCCTGCTCGGGCTGGAGCGTTTCCTCACCCTGCAGCCGCAGTACAACCTGCTGGCCCGGCCCACCGAGTGGGAGCTGCTGCCGGTCGCGCAGGCAGAGGGGTTGGGCGTCATGCCGTGGGCCCCGCTGCGCGGCGGGTGGCTCAGCGGTCGCTACACCCGCGACATGTCCGGCCCGCCCGCGGGGTCCCGGGTGGCGACCGCCGAGCAGCAGGGCTGGAGCGAGAACTGGGCGGCGTACGCCAACGAGCACACCTGGAGCATCATCGACGTGCTGCGCGAGATCGCCCAGGCCCACGACCGCCCGCTCGCCCAGGTGGCCATCCGCTGGGTGGCGCAGCAGCCCGCGGTGACCGCTCCGATCCTCGGTGCGTCCACCCTCGACCAGTTGCAGGTCAACCTCGGCGCCGTGGGCTGGCGGCTGAGCGATCACGAGCTGGACCGGCTCACCCGGGTCAGCGACGTTCCCGGCCCCTACCCCTACGACCCGACCACGCTGCGCGCCCAGCAGGCTAGGCAGCCGAGGTAGCGGGCCCGCGACGTACCGGCGGTGGATCGCCTTGGCCTCCTCGTTGGGCCGCCCCCGAGGACCAGCCACCAACGGCGATCGGGGTGCAGGACCTTGTTCCCAGGGTGGGTGCGGGGTGGCGGTCAGGCGGTCTTGACGGCGCCGCCGTCGATGCGGTGGTCGGAGCCGGTGATGCTGGCGGCCAAGGGCGAGAGCAGGAAGGTGATGAGTGCGGCGACCTCGTGGGGTTCGGCCAGGCGGCCGGTGAGCATCCCGAGCATGTTCGGGACGTGGGCCAGGAACTGGTCCTGCGGTGCCCCGGCCGCGGCGGCGAACTTGGCGCCGAGCCCGTCGGGGCTCTCCCACACGTCGGTGCGGGTGGGGCCGGGCGTGACGGTGATGACCCGGACTCCCTGAGGGCTGAACTCCTCGGCCAGTCCCTTGCCGAGTGCCCTGAGGGCGGCCTTGGCCACGTTGTAGGCCAATGGGGGCCCGGCCGGCTGCCACGCGCCGATCGAGGACACGTTGACGATGACCCCGCCGCGCGCCACCAGCCGCGGCAGCAACGCCCGGCTGACCCGCACCGCGCTCATCAGGTTCACCTGCAGCATCTGCTCCCAGAGTCCGTCGTCCAGGTCGAGGAAGCCGGAGGTCTCGCCGCCGCGACCGCCACCGACGTTGTTCACCAGCAGGTCGACCTGGTCGGCCAAGCCCAGCACCGCCTGAACGCCGGGAGCGGATGACAGGTCCGCGGACACGGTCGTCGCACCCGTGGCCCGCAGTTGCTCGGTGACCGTCCTGGTCACACCGACGACGTGGACGCCCTCGGCGACCAGGGCCCGGACCGTGGCCAGGCCGATGCCCCGGCCGGCTCCGGTCACGATCGCGGTCTTACCGCGCAGGTGGAGATCCATCAGACACCTTTCTAGAACTGTGGGTACAGAAAATGGGTGCGGATTCGCTCGGGCATGCCGGCGGCCGTCACGGCTACCCAGGCGGAGACAGGGAGTCGATCGCAGCCTCGACGACGGGTGTCAGGTCGCGGGGGTCACGGACGGTCTTGACCAGCAGTTGCAGTCCAACCCCTGTGGTGAACACGTGTGCGGCCAGGGCTGCGGCGGGGATGTCCCGGCGGATCTGCCCGTCCCGCTGCCCCTCGGCGATCACGGACTGCAGCGCACGCTGGTTCTGCTCGAACATGTGCCGCACATCCAGCGTCGCCTTCAGGTCGGTGCCGGCCATCCCGGCTGCCGTGTTCACCGCCATGCAGCCACGCCGATCCGGGTCGGCGGCATTGACGTCGACGATGAACTGCAAAGCGGCTCGCAAGCGCGTCCTGACCGGTCCGGGCGGTCGTGCGGTCCGGGCACCTGACCAGTCGGAACCCGGAGCGTGGACAGGGCGCTCGACGGCTGACTACGTTCAGACGGTGGCGGACTACACGATTCGAGCTCTCGACGCGTCGACCTGGGCGGCTTTCGACGATCTGGTCGAGGCCAACGGCGGGATATTCGGTGGGTGCTGGTGCATGGGCATGCATCCGGCCCGTGAGCCCGGCGACGAGCGGAGCAACCGCGAGCGCAAGCTCGAGCGGGTGCACGCGGGCACCGCGCATGCCGCGCTGGTCTTCGACGGCGGCCAGTGCCTGGGGTGGGCGCAGTTCGGCTCTCCCGAGGAGATTCCCCGGATCAAGAACCGCGCGGCCTACGACAAGGGGGCGACCTCGTTGCCCCGCTGGCGGATCGGCTGCTGCTACGTCGGCAAGGGCCACCGACGACAGGGCGTGTCCGCAGCCGCCATCGCGGGAGCGGTGGACCTGATCGCGGGTCGGGGCGGCGGTGTTGTCGAGGGCTATCCCGAGCCGGCGGACGCCGTTGCCGCAGGCTTCCTTTACCACGGGGACCTGTCGACCTTCGAGAAGCTCGGATTCCACCGCGTTCGCAAGATCGGGAAGCATCGGTGGGTGGTGGCCAAGCAGGTGCGCGCCCGATCCCGCAGGGAAGGACAGTCATGAGCGATCTCCTCGCGCTGCTGCCGGTGCTCGACGAGGCAACCGGCCGCCTGGTCCTCACCGTGCGCGGGCTCTCCGATGACGACGTCCGTCGACCGTCACTGCTGCCCGGCTGGACCCGCGGTCACCTGCTCACGCACGTTGCCCGCAGCGGCGATGTGATGCGCGGGCTCGCCGAGGGCCTGGTGACCGGAGTCCCCGGGACCGGGTACGCCAGCGACGAGGCCCGCACCGCCGCGATCAACGCCGGAGCGGGCCGGTCTGCCCGGGAACTCGCGGTCGACGTGGAGACGTCGGCCGCCCTGTTTCGCGCCGCTCTGCTCTCGGTGCCCCCGGCCGCAGCGGACGCCCTCGTGCAGGTCCGGCCGGGCGTGCAGTTCCCGACCCACGAACTTCCGCTGCGTCGCCTCATCGAGGTTGTGTTGCACCACACCGACCTGGACGCCGGCTACACGAGCCGAGACTGGCCGCCGGCGTTCACGGCGCTCGAGTTGGCTGAGCCGCAGGCGAGCTGGAGGACCGACCGGCTGAGCACGACCCGTTGAGAGCCCAGCTCGGGCGAGAGGTCAGGGGTGGCGATCGCTGACGGCGGGGGAGGCAGAAGGCTGCCATAAGCGCCACTGATGTTGGACATCAGTCATTGCCCCTTCCCTGATAGCTCAAGGGGCGCGAGGGTGGCTTGCGTCACCCCAGCGACGACAAGGATGTCCCGTGGTTGCCGCCCCTGCCGGATTCGCCCTCGGCCGCTTCCTGATCGATGGCCGCCCGACCGTCGGCCTGGTGGTCGGCGAGCAGGTGCTCCCGATTCCTGGTGTGGACGTCGGCGAGCTGCTCGAGTGCTGGGGGGAGGAGTTCGCCCGACTGGGGGAGCTGGCCAGGGACCCCGGCGGTGGCTGGCGTCCGGTCGCCGGGCTGGCGGTGCTGGCGCCGGTCCGGCCGCGGCAGATCCTCCAGGCCGGGGCGAACTACCGCACCCACGTGATCGACCTGGCGGTCAAGCACGCCGAGATCCGCCCGGGGATGACCACCGAGCAGGTCCGGGCCGAGGTGGCGGCGACGATGGACCGCCGGGCGGCCGAGGGCGAGCCGTACGTGTTCACGGGCCTGCCGTCGGCGATCGCCGGGCCCTACGACGACGTGGTGCTGCCGGGCTATAGCGAGCAGCACGACTGGGAGTTGGAGCTGGCGGCGGTGATCGGTCGGGAGGCATTCCGGGTCGGCCGCGGCCAGGCGCTGGAGTACGTCGCCGGGTACACGATCGTCAATGACCTGACCACGCGGGACCTGGTGTTCCGCCGCGACATGCCCGAGATCGGCACCGACTGGCTGCGGGCGAAGAACGCGCCCGGGTTCCTGCCGACCGGCCCGTACCTGGTGCCCGCCGCCTTCGTCGCCGACCCGTCCCAGCTGCGGATCACGTTGCGGCTCAACGGCCAGGTGATGCAGGACGAGTCCTGCAAGGACATGCTCTTCGACGTCGCGGCCCTGGTCGCGGCGGCGTCCGCGACCGTCCGCCTGCTACCCGGTGACCTGCTGCTGACCGGCAGCCCGGCGGGCAATGGCCTGGCCCACGGGAGGCTGCTGCGGGCCGGCGATGTCGTGGAGGGCACCGTCACCGGTCCGGGCGTCGACCTGGGGACCCAGCGGATCCGTTGCGTCGCCGATGATCGCGAGCAGGGAGCCGGACGATGACAGGTCTGGACCGGACCGACCCCGAGGGTGAGATCGCCCGGGTGGCGAAGGCCTGCTCGAACGTGGGGCGCTGGGGTCCCGACGACGTGCTCGGCACGCTGAACTTCCTGGACGACGCCAAGCGCCGGGAGGGGGGTGCCCTGATCCGGCGGGGCGCGGCGTTCTCGCTGTCCCAGCCGTTCGGGGCGGACGGGCCGCAGACCGGCTGGCGGCGGCGGACCAACCCGGTGCACACCATGCTCGACACCGGCCTGGACGCCGAGCGCGGTGGCGCGGGGTTCCCGCACGGGATCGGCGGCGCCGACGACGTGGTGTTCATGCCGCTGCAGTGCTCCACGCAGTGGGACGGCCTCGGGCACATCTTCGATCACGGGACGGCGTACAACGGCCGCCGGGCCGGTGACGTCGTCACCAGCCAGGGCGACGGGGTGACCGGGATCGAGACCGTCGCGGACCGGATCGCCGGGCGCGGGGTGCTGCTCGACGTCGGCCGGGTCTTCGGGGAGGACGCGCACGGCACCGGTGGCGAGCTGCCGGACGGGTTCGCGATCACCGTCGAGCACCTCGAGGCGACGATAGCCGCGCAGGGACCGTCGTCCGCGGTGGGCCGTGGCGACCTCCTCCTGGTCCGTACCGGGCAGTACGCCCGGGCCCGGCGGGAGGGGTGGAACGGGTACGCCGGCGGCGACGCACCGGGCCTGTCGTTCACCACGGCGGGCTGGCTGCACCGGTCCGAGATAGCCGGGATCGCCACGGACACCTGGGGTTTCGAGGTCCGCCCGAACGAGTTCGACGAGGCTTTCCAGCCGTTGCACCAGGTGTGCATCCCGCACCTCGGCCTGTTCATCGGCGAGATGTGGGACCTCGACACCCTGGCCGCCGACTGCGCCGCGGACGGCGTCCACGAGTTCTGGCTGACCGCGGTACCGATTCCCGTGGTCGGCGCGGTCGGTGCTCCCGTCAACCCCCTGGCCGTCAAGTGATCCACGCCCTCACCCCATCTCTCCCCGGGAGCCAGTGATGCCTGCCGTGAACTCCGTCCTCGTCGTGGGTGCCGGCGCCGCCGGCTGCGCGACCGCGATCCTGCTGGCCGAGGCCGGGGTTGCCGTGGACCTGATCGAGATCAACCCGTCGGTTACCGCCCTGGGCAGCGGGATCACGGTGCAGGGCAACGCCCTGCGCGTGCTGCATCAGCTCGGCGTCTGGCCACGGGTGCAGGCGGCGGGATACGCGTTCGACTCCCTGGGACTGCGCGCCCCTGACCCGCAGGGCAGCTTGATCGCCGAGTTCCCCGACGTCCGCTCCGGCGGCCCGGACCTGCCCGCCACCGTCGGCATGTACCGGCCGGACCTGGCCCGCATCCTCACCGACCGCGCCCTCGAGGCGGGCGCGAAGATCCGCTACGTGACCACCCCGGAAGGGCTGGCCGGTGACGACGCCGGGGTCGACGTCAGCTTCGCCGACGGGACGACCGGGCGCTACGACCTCGTCGTCGGCGCCGACGGCGTCCGCTCGCGGACCCGTTCCCTGCTCGGCATCCAGCTGGAGACCAAGCCGGTCGGGATGGGGATCTGGCGCGCCTTCACCAAGCGCCCGGCCAGCGTCACCCGCACCGACCTGGTGTACGGCGGCCCCTGCTACATCGCCGGGTACTGCCCGACCGGCGAGGACAGCATGTACTGCTACCTCGTCGAGGCGGCCCAGGACCGCAGCGGCCTGACCAGCACCGAGCAGTTGGCCGTGATGCGGGAGCTGGCGCAGGCCTACCACGGTCCCTGGGACGACATCCGCGAGGTCCTCACCGACCCGGACCGGTTGAACTACCGGCACTTCGAGCACCACGTGCTCCCGGCCCCCTGGAACCGCGGGCGCGTCGTCCTGATCGGGGACGCGGTGCACATCTGCCCTCCGACCCTGGCCCAGGGAGCGGCGATGGCCCTGGAGGACGCCGCCGTGCTGGCCGAGCTGCTGGTCACCCGGGACGCGGTGGACCAGCAGCTGTGGGACGACTTCATGCAGCGCCGGCTCACCCGTGCCGGGGAGGTGGTGGCCGCCTCGATGCAGCTGGCGCAGTGGCTGCTGGACCACGAGCGGGGTGACGTCCCCGGGCTGATCGGGCGCACCATGGGCATGCTCACGGAGCCCGCGTGAACGGCCCCGTCGTCGATGTCCACGCGCACCTCCTGGCGCCGTCCGTGGACGCCCTGGTCAGCGAGCGCCCCGGCTGGGCGGCGCAGCAGGAGTTGGAGGTCCGGCGCAACGGTGCGGAGTCGATAGCGGTGTCCCGCCGGATGGTCGGCGAGGCATGGCCCCGGCTCACCGACGTGGACGTGCGGCTGCGGGAGATGGACCGCCAGGGCGTCGACGTCCAGGTGGTCTCGCCGTCGCCGTCCCACTACCACTACTGGGCCGAGCCCGACGTGGCCCGGCAGGTGTTCCGCGAGGCCAACCGGGCGGTCGCCGAACTGGTCGCGGCCCGCCCGGACCGGCTGATCGGGTTGGGTCTGGTGCCGCTGCAGCACCCCGGGCTCTGCCTCGAGGCCCTGGACGATGCCGTGCTGACGCACGGGCTGGGCGGGGTGGAGATCTCGTCGCACGCGCCGGGTGTCGAGCTGTCCGACGGGCGGCTGGAACCGTTCTGGGCCAGGGCTGCCGAGCTGGGGTCGGTCATCTTCGTGCATCCCTTCGGCTGCACCCTCGACGAGCGGCTGGACCGGTTCTACCTGGCGAACACGGTCGGGCAGCCGGTCGAGAACGCCGTCGCCCTGTCGCACCTGATCTTCGCCGGGGTGCTCGACCGGCATCCCGACCTGCGCATCGTGGCCGCCCACGGTGGCGGGTACCTGCCGACCTACCTCGGCCGCTCCGACCACGCCTGGCAGGTCCGCCCCGAGGCTCAGGGCTGCAGGCGGCCGCCGAGCAGCTACCTGCGCCGGATCTGGTTCGACTCGCTGGTGCACACGCCCGACGCGCTGCGCCGGCTCATCGACGCCGTCGGAGCCGACCGCGTGCTGCTCGGGTCCGACTACCCGTTCGACATGGGGGTGAGCGACCCGGTGGAACGTCTCGCCGCAGCCGCCCTGACGCAGGACCAGGCCGACGCCGTCGCGGGCGGTAATGCCGCCGCCCTCGGGCTGGCCCCCCGCCGCGGCACCCCTGACGCTGCTCCCGTTCTGACCGCTCCGAGGAGACCGTGATGACCGAACGCCCCATCACCCACCTGCGCCACGTCGACCTCGCCGTGCCCGATCTGGCCACCCAACGCGAGTT
This sequence comes from uncultured Actinomycetota bacterium, assembly GCA_963784535.1. GTDB lineage: Bacteria > Actinomycetota > Actinomycetes > Actinomycetales > Kineosporiaceae > CAWARR01. The sequence continues at coordinate 228,231 of CAWARR010000006.1, forward strand.
CTACACCGGCTTGTGGGGGCTGACCGAGGAGGCAACCGACAGTGGGCTGAGCTTCCTTGCCGCCGAAGGCTCACCCGAGCAGTACGTCGTCCGGCTGCGGCAGTCCCCGGACAAGCGGATCGACCTGATCGCCTTCGGCGCCGCCTCGCCCGCCGACGTCGACGCCCTGGCCGCCCGGCTGGCCGGCGACGGCGTCCGGTTGATCAGCGAGCCGGGCTCGCTGCACACGCCCGGCGCGGGCTACGGCTTCCGGTTCTTCGACAACGAGGGCCGCACCGTGGAGGTCTCCGCCGAGGTGGCCGTCCGCGCGCACCGCAGGATCGAACCCCGCGAGGCGATCCCGGTCGCCCTGTCCCACCTGGTCGTCAACTCTCCGACCCCCGGGCCACCGTCGACTTCTACGTCCGCCACCTCGGGTTCATCGTCTCCGACCACTTCATGCACCCGGCGATGGGCGAGATGATGTGGTTCCTGCGCTGCAACAGCTACCACCACAGCTTCGCGGTCGCCCGCGGACCGCACGCGGCCCTGCACCACGCCTCCTTCGCCCTGCGCGGGATCGACGAGTACATGCGGGCCTCCGGCCGGGTCCTGCGTGCCGGGGTGGAGAAGATCTGGGGCCCGGGACGGCATCTGGCCGGGGACAACACCTTCACCTACTTCCTGGACCCGCACGGCAACACCATGGAGCTGACCACCGAGCTGGAACAGCTGGACGAGGACAGCTGGCACCCGCACCTGTACGACTTCACCCGTCCCGAGGTCAGCGACCAATGGGGCGCGGGAGGGGCGATGAACGAGTTCGTCGCCACCCGGTCGTTCAACGACCCCGACAAGGGGCTGTTCCTCGCCCCCCCGGTGTGACCGATGCGCCTGGTGACTTTCGAACACGCCGGGACCGTCGCCGCCGGGGTGGTCAGCCCCGGCCGTGACGGGCAACGCGTGTACCCGCTGCCCGCCGGGGAGAGCGTCCTGGAGGCCGTGGCGCTCGGGCTGGACGGCCTGCTGGACCTGGGATCGCGGGCGCTGGCCCACCCGCAGGCGTCGGTCCTGCTCGCCGACGTCCGGTTGCTGGCCCCGTTGCAGCCGCCGACGATGCGCGACTTCGTCGCGTTCGAGGAGCATGTCGAGGGCGTCGTCCGCAGCATGTCCGCCGAGACGACGGTGGGAGCGCAGTGGTATGCGGCCCCGACGTTCTACTTCACCAACCCCTACGCCGTCGTGGGCCCGCACGACGACGTGGCCGTGCCGCCCGGCTGCGACGTGTTCGACTTCGAACTCGAAGTGGCGGCGGTGATCGGCCGGGGCGGCGCGGACCTGAGCCCGCGGCAGGCACGGGACCAGATCGTGGGTTACACGATCCTCAACGACTGGTCCGCCCGGGATCTGCAGCGCCAGGAGATGCAGGTCGGGTTGGGACCTGCCAAGGGCAAGGACTCCGCGACGACGCTGGGGCCGTGGCTGGTGACCGCCGACGAGCTGGAACCACGCCGGGACTCCGAGGGGTTCCTCCGGCTGCGGATGACGGTGCAGGTGAACGGTGTCGAGGTGGGCCGGGATCTGTTGTCGAACATGGGATGGCCGTTCGAGGAGCTGGTCGCCTACGCCTCCCGCGGCACCAGGGTCGCTCCCGGGGACGTGCTCGGGTCGGGCACCTGCGGCAACGGCGGGTGCCTGGCCGAACTGTGGGGCCGCCGCGGCGCGCAGGACCCGCCACCCCTGCGCCCCGGCGACGTCGTCACCATGACGGTCGAGGGCATCGGGACGATCAGCAACCGCGTGGTACCCGGGCGGGACCCGATCCCCCTGCCGGCGGCCAGGCAGCGGCCGAGGGACCGGGGCTGAGCGCAGGTACTGGCCCACGACCGTCAGGTCCCGGGCCCGGCGCGGGAAATGTCCCGAGGCCTGGTCGGACCAGGATCCGCCGGACCGTGGCCGGCGACGATGTGGCGTGGGTCACAAGTTGCGGGCAGGGGCAACCTTTCTGCCGCTGGACCCGCTCTAGGTCTTTCAGCGGTGGCCCGTCCGGCCCCGTGCCGGCCCCGACGCGGGGCCGGAACAGACGCGGGGCCAGAACACGGCTCGATCTCACCGGGGGAGTGGAGTGCGCCAGACACGACGGGGCGACCAGGGTCACCGACCGAGGCGGTGGTGGGGGCTGGGCATCGCGGTGGCCGTGATCGCTGCGGCGGGGCTGACCTACCCGGTGGTGTCCACGGCGTTGCACTCCGGGTCGCGCACCTCCGCCGACACACTCAACCCGGACTCGACGACGGGTGCCCCCAACGCGGGGAGTGCCGCTGCCGGCAAGCCGTCCGTCACCACCGCGACCGCCTCGGCCACCGCCGCGCCCAAGGCCACGGCGACGGCGAAGCCGACTCCGGCTCCGAAGAAGAGCACCGCCGGTTCCACCACGACCCAGGCGAGGACGGGCTCGGCGTCCTCGAGCGCGTCCCTGGCCGGGAGGATCAAGCCCGGCCAGACCCACACGGGCAAGGCGACCTTCTACCAGGGAGCCCAGAACACCGGTGCCTGCTCGTTCGATCCCAGCCCGGACCACATGACCGCGGCGATGAACGAGGCGGACTACGAGGGCTCGAAGGCCTGCGGAGCCTACGTCCAGGTGCACGGGTCCAACGGGGCCACGATCACCGTTCGGATCACCAATCTGTGCCCGTACCCGTGCCGCGTCGGGCAACTCGACCTCGACCCGGAGGCGTACAAGGTGCTGGCTCCGCTCCAGACCGGGGAGACCCCGATCACCTGGAAGCTGGTGAGCCCGAGCCTGGCGGGCGGGATCTCGATCCGGTACAAGCCGGGCTCGAGCCAATGGTGGTGCGGGATTCAGGTGATCAACCACCGCAACCCCGTGGCGCGGCTGGAAGTCATGGTGAGCGGGGCGTGGAAGGCGTTGCCCCGAGCCTCGTACAACTACTTCATCTCCGCCCAAGGAGCAGGCTGCGGCAGCCAGATCCGGGTCACGGACATCTACGGCCAGAAGCTCTCCGTCGGCAGACTCCCGATCACGGTGAACGTGACGCAAGCGACCAGCGTTCAGTTCGCCAAGCACTGACGACCGTCATGCATCTCGGCCTCGCGCGGCCCGGCGGCGCCCGAAGCCCTCGGCCTCGGCGTCACGCCCTCGGCCTCGGCGTCACGCCCTCGGCCTCGGCGTCACGCCTTCGGCCTCGGCGTCGCCGCCAGCGGTGGCAGCTTGAACCAGCGCGTGATCGCCTTCCGGGCCGCCGGCTCGCCGAGGAGGCGCAGGTCGTCCGAGCGCAGGGCCCGCTGCTAAGTGGTGTCGCCACGCCAGACCCGGGTCAGGGTGCGCAGGCTCGACTCGACGGTGACCCGGACGTCGAACCCCGGGTCGTGATCGCAGACGTCCACCTCGGTCTCGCTGATCACGATCCACCACTCCCGCTGGCCGCTCGGGATGTCGGTGAAGTGGAACTTCACCACGGTGCGCGAGTCAGGGGCGGCGTCGGCGTCGACGTTGCGGTGCATGTCCCACATCAGCAGGTGCGGGTCGAGGTCGTCGTCCCCGAGCTCGGAGATCCAGCGCACCCCCCACTGCCCCAGGGCCTGCACGATCGGTTCGAGTTCCTTGCCCGCCGGCGTCAGGCGGTAAGTGACCCGGCTGCCGTCGTCCCAGCGCTCGACCACGCCGGCCCGCACCAAGGTATTCAGCCGCCTGGACAGCAGGGTGGGAGACATCCGCGGGACACCGCGGCGCAGCGCGTTGAAGTGACGGCTGCCGAGGGTCAGTTCCCGCACGACGAGCAGGGTCCACCGTTCGTCCAGCAGTTCCATCGCTTTGGCGACCGGGCAGAACTGTCCGTAGCCCGGCATGCGTGCTCCTCTCGTGGGGCGCTGGGGTCGAGGGTAGGCACCCCCCGCCGGTCGGGTAAGTACAGAAGTTGTACTGGTTCGCTCCAGATCCTGGACTGGGGTGGCCCTCGCCCGCCCGGTCAACCTGCAGGGAACCACTTCCAGCAGGATCCGGCACGGGAGGAACGAATGACCGGGACTCTCCTCGGGAACGAGGCCGATCGAGCTCTCAAGGCTCGGCACCGATCGATCTGGGCAGCCGGGGACTACCCCGCCCTGGCGTCCGCGCTCATTCCCGAGCTGGGCCGGAGGCTGGTCGAGGCCTGCCGGATCCGGCCCGGGGACCGCGTGCTGGACGTCGCCGCCGGCTCGGGCAACGCCGCCGTCCCCGGCGCGCTGGCGGGCGGGCGGGTGGTCGCCGCCGACCTGACCCCGGAACTGCTCGACGCGGGGCGGAAGTCCGCGACCGACAAGGGGATCGAACTGGAGTGGCGGCAGGCGGACGCCGAGGCGCTGCCCTTCGCCGACGGGTCCTTCGACGTCGTGATGTCCTGCGTCGGGGTGATGTTCGCCCCCCACCACGAGGCGGCGGCCCGCGAGCTGATCAGGGTGTGTCGGCGGGGGGGCACCCTCGGGCTGCTCAACTGGACCGCCGGAGGCTTCATCGGTCGGCTGATGGCCGCCATGCGGCCCTACGCGCCGCCCCTACCACCCGGCGTCCAGCCGCCGACGCTGTGGGGGCGCGAGGAGTACCTGCGCGAACTGCTGGCCGACGAGGTCGGGGACGCCGAGATCGAGCAGCGGGAGCTGCGGGTGGACCACTTTGCGACGCCGGCCGCGTTCCGGGATGCCTTCAAGACCCTCTACGGCCCGACCGTCGCGGTCTACCGGCACCTCGCCGATGATCCGCAGCGGGTGGCCGCCCTGGACCGGGACCTGGAGGATCTCGCCGCCGGCCATGCCGTGCCGGGGAGTCCCACGTTCGCGATGGACTGGGAGTACCTCCTGCTGACGGCGCGCAGGCACGGTTGAGCGGGCTCAGCCCCCCCGGGGGTGAAGGTCCACTCCCTGCGTCCCGTCATCGGAGGTGGCCGAACCGTTTCGGCAGGCTCAGGCGGGTGGGTGGGGTAGGGATACGGTCAGGTCGGTGACCCTGCGCGTCGCTGAGCGGTGACGAGATACTCCGGTTGGGTCGCGTCGTACGTGGACGCTGCGAGGGTCAGCCCCGCGGCCGCGACATCGGCCAGGAGTTCCTCGTGGTGGAAGGGCCAGATCGGCAGCACTTCTGTCGTCACCTGCAGTCGGTCACCACCCTGGAGCGTCGCGACGGAGATCTGCAGCTGGTGTTCGGCGTCCCATGACGGCGGCACCTGCCAGGAGTACACCACCACGGCCTTGCGGGCGGCGCGTTCCACGAGCCGGTCCCAGACGTCCAGCCTGCTGCCGGCCGAGCGGATCTGCTCCCAGTTGCGTGAGGTGAGCGCCAGCACCCCACCCGACACCAACACCGATGCCATGCCGTCGAGTGCGGCGCGCCGGCCAGGGCGTCCGACCGCGTGCGCGAGGGAGTTCCCGACGCACAAGACGGCGTCGAACCGGTCCTGCCAGCCCTGATCGGGCAGCTGGTCCCAGCGGCACACCCGCGTCGGCACCTCGACTCCGTGGGCGCGGGCCAGCGCCCGGGTCCGCTCGACCATCACCGGGCTGGCATCGCACGCGGTGACCCGGAACCCGGCCTCGGCCAGCCCCACCGCCAGCAACCCGATCCCGCAGGCGCAGTCCAAGATCTGTGCCCCCGGGTCGAGCCCCGCCGTCACCACCCCGAACGCCTGCGCATTGCCCGCCGGGGACGCCTTGGCATCCGAGACCAGCCACTCGTACACCGACGCCAATGACCCGTAGGCAACCTCACCCACAGCGATCCCTCCCCACGCACGGACCGGCAGAACGCGGAAACGTCGATGGCTTCTCCGAGGGCACGTCAGGATCGCCGTCACCTGACCCCCGACGGCAGCCTCCACCGGAACCGACCCCGGCGTCATCCCCATTTCCGGGACCGGGCCAACAACAGCGTCCTGGACTCCCGTCGCAGAGATCGCACTCACCCGCCGCGGGTCCGTGCGGATGGGATCGGCGATCCTGGCCGCGAAGCGACGTGCGAGGTCGGCCCGGCAGGTCGCGAACGTGCGCCGGGATGAGGGCAGCCGCGCCCGCGGCGCGATGCGCGCGGTTCGGTCTAGGGTGCGGTCACCAGCGGGTCGCCAGCCGCAGGCGGGGGACCGGGGGCGCCGGGGACGGGGGAGCGGGCCAGGTCCGTCGTTCGGTGAGGAGGGCAAGAAATGGCAGCCACGCAACCCGCCGCGATCCGAGCCCGCGGCGGCACCGGGCCGGGCCGCGGGCCCGTGGTCGCAGTCGCCGCGGGACTCGCCGCGACCGTGCTGGCCGGGTGCGGGGGTGGCTCGGCGGGCCCGCCGGCCCCGTCGACCACCTCAGCCCCGGCCGCACAGGCACCCTCAGCCACCCAGGCCACCAGGGCCACCGCGCCGACGGGGGGAAGCCCCGCCGCGTCGTCGGCCAGGGGCACCCCCACCGCGCAGTCCGTGACCGCGTCGGTGGCTCCGGCGGAATGCACGGCCGCCCGGTTGAGCTACGCGGTCGGCGGCGGGCAGGCAGCGGCGGGAACGATCCACGTCGCGATCCGGGTGACGAATCGCGGGCCGGGCGCATGCTGGATCGCCGGCTACATGGACCTGCAACTGCTGGACGCGGCCGGGCACGCGCCGTTGCCCACCACCACCCTGGACGGGGCCGCCTCGCCGTTCCAGGGACCGTTGCCCGCCGACCTGCGCAATGTCCCGCACCGGGTCATGCTGCCCGGCGGCGGTTGGGGCTGGTTCGACGTCGCCTACAGCGACGTGGCGCAGAGCCCCGACTGCCCCACGGGCCCGCCCCCGGGCGCACGCATGGCGATCGAGGCCCCGCACACGCAGAGCTGGGCGACCCTCACCCTGGACACCCACGCCTGCGGGGGAAAGCTCGGGGTCTCCCCGCTGCTCCCCGCCTCGACCTGGGCGCAGTGACCGCTCTGCCCGCTACGGCCTCGTGGGGCCCGATGGTCCCGTTCCCGGCGGGTCCACGGCCGCCGATGGCGTCGTACGGAACCCGACCACGCGGCGCCGAGACCGCGCAGTTCCCGACGGCGTGTTCGTGGGCGAGGAACCCGGTTCCTGAGGTGACAGGGCCGCGGCGTGGCCGGGCAGTCAGTACCGGTCGGGTTCTCCTTGGGCCTGCAGTTGCAGGTAGAGGCTGTGCGCCATGTCGTGCGCGCGCATGTCGTCGTCCGCGTGAACCGCCTCGGCGGCATGCCGGATGCACAGTGGTGCGGCGTCCAGCACGAACCAGGCGACATGCTCGCGCCCGGATCGACGACACGGTGCGCACGCGAGCATGCCGCCCGGCCGCCGGGAGGCCTCGCCGGGAGTTGGACGGAGATGACGAGCGCACATCGACGTGCCGCCCTGCACGGTGACGGCCTGGTGAAGTTGGGCGCCTGCAAGAGCGCAGTGCAGGCACAGCAGAGGACGCACCCAGTGAGCGTACGGGCAGGCTGACGGCGCTGCGCCGTAGGAGTCACTGCGATTGGGCGGACCAGCCGCGTCCGCGCCGAGCGCTCAAGCGGCCCCGCGTGGGTTCCGGTCGCCGTGGACCTGCGCGCGCACTGGCACGATCACTCCTGGGCTCCCGCTCACCACCTCGGCGCGTCTGTCCCGCACGGGTGCCACGCTCGCAGCCGACACGTTCGGCACCGGCCTGCTCGACCTGCCCGCCATGCGTGGCTACGTCGAATCCCGCCGCCGGTCGGGAATGCACCCGCCGTTCTGCACCGACGAGCCCACCGCGTTGCTGCACCGCTCCGGGTGGTCCGTCGACCGCATCGTCGAACCGGGCCAGGACTCTGCCAACTTCGGACGGCTCCCAGCCCTGCCCGACCCCTGGAACGGGGGTCACAACCCCAGGCTGCGCACCTACTTCGTCATCGGATGCGTGAACTGATCACCGGCCAACGGTCGCGTCCCCTGTTCCGCCGCCCGCACGACGGAGCCGCCCGCTCATCAGTACTCGCCCTTGATCACGAAGTAGGAGCCACGGATGCTCCCGGCGAGCTTGGATTTCTGGGTCGCGAACTTGAACTTCGATGCCAGCTCGGCGGGAACCGGCATCGCTTCGGACAGCTTGAAGCCGACGGCCCGCTTCTTCCCGTCCTCGATGCTGTACATCACGTTGATCGAGAGTCCGGACTCGTAGAACACGTACGCGAACCGGATTCCCTCGGCTTCGAAAGCAGTCGCTTCGAGAGGGCGGGCCGTGATGACGATGTCGCGTTCGCTCTTGAGAATGCCGCTGACCCAGTCGATCGTCTCCGTCGAGGCGGCTGCGTCCTCGACCGTGAAGACGTGGCCGTACTTGTTCTTGAAGTAGCGGGCCTCGTTGGCCCTCAGGCCTGCCAGGGCCGGCGCGACGGGTGACGATTCCAGTCCGACGGTCGACACAGCCTGAAAATCCACGACATACGGCACGAATACCTCCGACGCCAGCCCGGCAACCTGCGCAGGGTCTTCCCGTACGAGGACCGTCAGAGCGTAGTGCTCGAACGTCATCTTCCTCAGCGAGCACGCCGGAGGGCCATCACCAGGGTCGTTGTGATGGTGTGAGCGGGAGTCTCCAGGGGCTGACGCCGTGATGACAGACTGGGTGCGTGACTGAGCGTGCTGCCAGCTCTACGGCTGTTCTGGTCTGCCAGGGTCGGGCGACTGCTGATGGCCGGTATGCCGTGGGCCGGTTCTCGGACCCGGTCGCGCGGGAGCTGCTGGACCCGGCGGATCACGTCATCGTGGACCTGGTGCGCGCCGAACGGGTGCCGCCGGAGGCGGCTGACCGGATCAGGTACGAGCTGGTGCGTAGGAGCGGGTTGACGATCGTGCCGCGGACGGTCTCGATCGACGAGGCGATCCGCGACCATGCCGCGGGCCAGGTGGTCGTCCTCGGCGCGGGGCTCGACACGCGTGCGTGGCGGATGTCCGAGCTGGCCCGGGCCACGGTATTCGAGGTCGACCACCTGGCCTCGCAGCGGGACAAGCTACGCAGGGTCGCTGAGCTCGCCCCGACGGCGGGGCGGGTCGTCCCGGTCGCCGTCGACCTCGGGAGCGACCGCCTTGGTCCCGCCCTGGAGGGCGTCGGCTTCGATCGGCGGGTGGTGACGACCTGGGTGTGGGAGGGCGTCGTGCCCTATCTGAGCGCCGAGGAGGTGCGGGCGGCGGTGGCCCAGGTCGCTGAGTTGTCCGCGCCGGGAAGCCGGCTCATCGTGAACTACCAGGCGAAGTCATGGGTGACCACGGTGATGCGCGCCGTGATGCGGCTGGTGCTGCGCGTGGCGCGACAGCCCGATCCGATGGCCGGGGAACCGTGGCGCTCCTTGTGGCGGCCGGACACCCTGCGGAAGATGATGACCCGCCATGGTTTCGACGTCGTCTCGGACAACGACCTGCTCACCCTCTCCGCGGGGCTGGCGCTGCCCTCGGGCAACGACGCTTCGCTGCGCAACGGCCACGTTGCTGTCGCCCTCCGTCGCTGACCGATGTATGTGCGACGTGGCACCCCGCCTGAAGCCCTTCCGTGATCGGAGGGTCAGCAGGGTCGGCCGGGCTCGGCGGCGGGCGGGCCTGGTGGGAGTTGTGGTGGTGCGAGCCGCCCCAGCTCATCCGCGTAGATGCGGCGCATGACCCGCGGGGCGAACACGCGCTCAAGGAAGCCGCCGATCCCGCCCGCGCCCTCCCAGGTGGTGGAGATCCGCACCAAGCACCTGTCGCCCTGGGGCGTGACGGTGAACGTCGTGACCGCGCTGGAGCCGGTGTCGGACTCGGTCAGGATGCGGCCGGGATCAGGCTCGGCGACCCTCATCCGGTACTGGCGGGTGCGGCCGCCGGCGGTCAGCGTGAACCGCGTTCGCGTCCGGTCCCGTCAGCTGCCCACGGGGGGGACGCTCCGCATTGGCCCGCGGTGTCCCGGGCGGTGTGGGGCGAGGTCGTTCGACATGGGATGGCCGGCCAGGGGATCGGGGGCATGCTGGGGTCAGATCGGCTCGGCGGGGCGAACGGTGAACAGTTCGCCGGGTTGGCAGCCGAGGGTGTCGCACAGCGCGGTCAAGGTGGTGAATCGCACGGCTCGCGCCCGTCCGTTCTTCAGGACGGACAGGTTGGCCAACGTGATCCCGACCCGGTCGGCCAGTTCGGTCAAGGTCATGCCACGCTCGGCTGCTAGCCGGTCGATGTGGACGTCGACCCTGTGGTCCTGCTCGGGAGGCATCAGACCACTCCATCGAGTTCAGCGCGGAGCACCTGGCCGCGCCGCACCACCTCGCTGATCGCCAGTATCCCGAAGCCGAGCAGCAGCCAAGCCCCGATCGGCGCCAGGTCGAGCGTCGCCTGTGGAGTCACCGCCGGGAGCGTCCCGGCCAGCGCGAAGCTCGCGACGAACTCCACCAGGGTCGCCACTGGGCCGCCGAGCGCCAAGAGCAGGCCCAGCTGGCGCAACCGCCGGGCGAGTCCTTCGGAGAACAGCTCGGCGCGTCGGGCCCGGCGGACCAGCCACCACAGCAGACCGAGCGTCAGACAGGTGAGCAGCCAGGCGGGCGCATGGGTGAGCAGGCCGAGGGTGACCTGCCCATGGGTGGGGTGTTCGAGGCGGATCGTGACGTCCGCCGAGGGGCTGAGCGGGAGGCCGCTGTTGGAGAGTGCATCCACGCCCAGCGCCGCCCGCGCCGGCAGGGGGAGCTCGACCGTCCCCCTGACTGTGGTCGCTGCACCCACGAAGCCTGCGGCGATCACGAGCACGAAGACGATCAAGAGCAGGTGCTGGATCTCGGCGAGCCAGTCTGCCCGGCGGAGTGTACTGGGGAGCTTCACGACGGCCTCCTTATCGATTATCGATTAACTGATAATCGATAAAGAGGACGTGGTTGTCAAGCGGTGGGGCGGATGGGCGGAGCCGAGGGTTCACAACCAGGTGGTGCGGCGGTACGCCTCGTACTGGGCGCCGAAGGCCGAGGCGAGGACGGCATCCTCACGTCGGGCACGGGCGACCTGGACCGGGATGAGGATGGCCCAGATGACCAATGCCTGCAGCCCCTGCACCGCAAGCAGTACGAGCAGGAAGGCCGCAGTTCCGAAGACATAGATCGGGTGACGGAGCTTGGCGTAGAGACCGCTCGTCACCAACTGCCGTGCCTCAGGTCTGACGGAGAACGCCACCCCGAGCTGCTGGCGGGCAACGACCCACAGCGCGGCGCAGACCAGCGACAACGCAAGTACCGCGAACCAGATGGGGGTGCGCACGGCGGACACGATGCCGAGCGCCAGGAGGACGAGGTAGAACGCGAACATCGCGACCTCGACCGGTCGCAAGCCGGTGATCACGACCTCTGGTCTACACCCCTGAAGACCACCCCGAGCCCGGTCCAAGGTCTCGATCGGCGTTCAGCCAGGCGCTGCGCCGACCCGCTGGGTGGCGACCCTTCCGGCTCAGCGCAGCCGGGCGAGGTCCCGGCGGATGTAGCGCAGGTGCGCCCACTCCTCCTCCAGGATCACGCGGATGCAGTCACCGACGCTGGGACGCCAGTCGCCGCCGCCCCAGGGGTCCTCGCGTTCCTCGGCGAGCAACTCCGCCGTGGCCGTGGCAAGGAAGTCGGTCACCAGCCGCTGTCGTTCGGCCCGCACCGCGAGGATCTCCTCGTAGGACGGCGGGTCCACGCGGAAGATGGACATGTCGAAGCCCATCGCGGCGGCACCGGTGAAGATCTGGCCGATCTCGTGGAACGGCTGTGTCATCCGCAAGATCCCGCCGCGGAGCCAGGCGTCGGTCGCCAGGATGAGGTGCCGCAGGGTCTGGGCCAGGGACCACTCGTCCTCGACGTGGGCGTCCACCAGCTCCGGCGGCGTGCCCGCCACCGTCGTCTGCCACGCGGACTGCACAGCGACCCAGCCCTCGCGCAGTCCTTCGGGCGTCTGCGCCTTCTGCAGCTCGCGGCCCGGGAACTGCCGGTTGAGCTCGGCATCCACGAGCGGCACCACGTCGACCCCATTGACGAAGAGGCTGCCGAAGAACAGGTCGTGGCTGTCGACGTCGAGTCCGTCCACATCGACGCCGCGCATCGTCACACCGCTGACATCGGAGAATCGCAGGGTGGCGCCCTTGAAGCTCGCCTTGACGAAGGTCGCGCCCTCGAACTCCTTCGTGCCGGTATAGGTCGTCATCGGGCCATCATCACCGCCGTCGGGGACAGTCGCGCGACATCGGCACCAACGGCGGTCGCTGACGGCGGCTACCGGACCCGAGCCTGCCCTGCAGCCGACCCGGTAGCTCTCACTGGGCGGTCGTGGCGGGTTCTGGTGGCTGGCCGCCGGCGCTGGCGTGCGGTCGGAGGAAGAGGGTGAGCGTGGCGGCGAAGGCCAGCAGCTTGGCAACGACGTTCGCGGCGATCGGGATCGGGGCGGCCGGGTAGTCGAACCCCAACAGGGCCCAGGTGGCGAAGGTGACGAACATCGTCGCGAGGGCGCGCAGGGTCCACCGGTTCACCCGTACCTCCGGCGAGGACATCAGCAGGGCCAGGGTGGTCACCTCGACCAGGAACAGCGGCAGGAAGAACAGTGCCCGATACAGGGCCGGGTAGGGAGGGATCGGGGGGTAGGTGCGGGCCATCACGACCAGGTCGAAGGGGAGTTCGAAGACCATTGGCGCGGCCAGTGCCGCGATGATCGCGCTGATCGGCCGCATCCGGGACTGCGGTGACCGGAAGATCAGGACGGCCAGGAAGGTGACGACCACTGCGGTGAGGGTCACCGGCGTGATCGGATCGGTCGGCTGGGTCTGGCCGTCGAGCCGCCCCTGGAACTCCTGGCGGGCCTGCTCGACATAGACCCCGGCGCAGACCAGGAACGTCACGATCGCCAGCACCCAGGCCAGCAACAGGAACCCCACCGCAGTCCGGCCCGGATGTGGCGCCGGCAACGCCCTCCGCAGTCGCTGCCCGGCTATGGCCAGGCCGGCCGCGACCGCCAGCAGCGCCAGTGCCAGCCCGACCCGGGCGCCGCCGCCATAGCTGACCCACGTCCCGTACCTGGTCACTGCGAAGCCTCCCGCCGACGTGGGCGCGAGCCGGCGCGGACCCGGGCCGCAGGCCCGCTCACCCGCCAGGAGCGCGTCACCGACAAGACCATCACCGCAGCTTTCCACCCCGGCCCCGAACGGCCGGTCCAGCCGCCGCCACCCCGTGTGCCTGCCCGTACCGGACCTCGAACTCGCAGCCGAACCTGGCAGGCGCCCAGCCGGCGTCCGCTGTGGTGTCAGACGCCGTCGAGCAGGTCGTGCAGGGCAGTCCGGTAGGCGTCGAGAGCGGCTCGCCCTTCGGCGGTCAGGGACAGCAGGGTGAGTGACCCCGACTCGTCGATGGTCTTGTAGCTGTCGAGGTAGCCGGCGTCCTGCAGTTTGCGCAGGTGGGTGATGAGATTGCCGGGTGTCAGGCCGATCATGTCCTGCAGCCGCCGGAAGGAGAGCGCGTCGCCCTCTCGTAACTGCGCGAGGGTGACCACGATCCGCAGCCGAGCCGGCGCGTGGATGAGGGGGTCGAGCGGATCTGCGCTCACGCGCGTCGCGACCACGACAGCCGCAGCGCAGCCTGGGCCAGGAACAGGAGGCACCCGCACACGGCCAGGACACCCCACACGTTGATCGGCCCCGCGAAGGCGCTGCCTGCGCCGGTCACGATCACTGCGATCGCCGCCGCGAGCTTCCACCAGTCCTCCTTGGCGGCCGCTACGCCGGCCAGGAGCGCGCCGAGGACCAGCCACGGCGCCGCGGCGTCGAACACGCCGTAGACGATCGCGTTGGTGAAGCCGTCGTACTTGAGGGCACCGTCGAACACGTAGACCCCGATGAGCGCGGCCACCAGCGGGATGGCGCCGACACGGTCCTCGTGGCGGGAGCGCCCTTTCACCCCGGTGGTCGCTCGCACGTACACCCCCACACTGACCGGGATCGAGACCGCGACCAGCAGGTACACCAGGGCAATCGTGCCGAGGCTGGGACCGCGGTAGGGATGCTGGCCGCGCGTGGACAGCCAGATCGCTCCGTAGATGACCAGGATGCCCAGTGCGTTGGCCAACGACAGCAGCGGCCGGTCCATCGAGAACTGGCGTCGAGCCTCGCGCTCGGTTCGCGCCAGCAGGCCGGCCGCCTCTCGTGGATCGAGTTCGCCGTCCCCGGTCCACGAGGCGTCGGAGGTGTTCGGTGAGTTGTTCATAGCGACTCCCCGAGGAGACTTTGTGCTACAAACCCTAGACGGCTTTGCGTTGCAAAGTCAATGCCGGCTGATCGCAGTGTCCGAGTCCCGGTGCAAGCCTCAGGACCGGGAGCGTGCCACCAGGTACATCGGGAAGAAGAGGATCCACAAGACCAAGCAGGCGAGCATCCAAGCGCCGGGAGTCTCCAGGACCAGGCTTCCGATTGACGCGACCACCGGCTGTCGCCTGCTGGCCCGCGCGTGCGCATCCAGGTACACCCACACGTCCAGAATCACCACAACGATGAGCAGCCCGAGCGGCCCCGCGAGCGACGGCTGAGAGTGCATCCACTACACCTTCCCGCGCACTATCGCCTCTGTCGGAGTCTACGACCGGGCGGTAGTGGGACGCGGGCGGAGGACGGCGCTCGCTTCCGCTTCCGGCCCGAGCGCTCGGTCGCGCCGCTGCCCTCGGCTGCGTCGGTCGCCTTGCTGGGGGTCTCGCCGAGCGCGGTGCGGGTGCTGCCGGGGTCGGAGACGGCGCTGGTCGTGGTGTGGCTTGCGGTGGGACTTCTCGCCGGTGATGATCGGCGTCTGTGGTTGGTGGTGGGGGTCACGGCGGGGATCGGCCTGGAGAACAAGGACGCGCTGCTCTTCCTGGTTCCGAGGGTCTCTTGAGCCAGCCCACGGTGTCCTGCCACGTCGCTATCGTTGTCAGATGACCTCGCGGCGGGCCGTCGTATACCTGCTGGTGGCGCTGGCCTTTGGTTCTGCAGCGGGCCTGATCAAGGGCACCGGCGGCGGACTGCGTGACGGCTTCGGCAATCTGAGTGCCCCGTGGCTTCTGCTGGCGTTGCTGACCGGGGCGGCCTCGCGCGGCCCGATCCGCGGCGCCGCAACCGGCTGGGTGGCCACGATGGTTGCGTTGATCGGCTTCTACGTCGCCGTCACCTGGCTGTCCCGGGGCAGCCTCGGCGGAGGCGGGCTGCGGTCGGACCTTGTGCTGGAGGTACGCCTCAATGGCCTGTACTTCCGGGCGGGAACGATCAGCGGGCCCGTGCTCGGCGCCTTGGGCGGCTGGATCGCCGGGCGACGGCCGGCGCTGATCCCGATCGTCGCAGGTGCGTTGCTGGCCGGCGAGATCCTTGCGGTCGCCGTAGTGCAGGGTCGCTCACTGCCGGTTGGTCCGGGCATGTTCTTCTGGCGGGTCTCGGACTGGACGCCCTATATCGCGCAGGCCGCTGCCGGGACTGCGGTGATCGCCGTGACGCTCCTCAACCGGCGCCGCCTCAGTCGGTGACGGCCGTCAACTGCGGGACTTCCCGTAGTTGCCGAGCTGCGGCGCTGTCAGAGTGGTTGGGTGAGGTACATCGTTTGGGTCGACGGCTGGCAGCTCCAATGCTGCGGGGAGTCCTTCTCCGTCGGGGACGTGGTGACCTGGACACTCTCCAGTGAGCTCGACCGGGAATGGCTCTCCAACGCGATCGGGCCGACTCCGGCCAACTCCGTCACCCACGCCGAAGACCACCACGGTGCCCTTCCCGAATCCTGCCAAGGGGCCACCGGTCGGGTCACCGCGATCAAGAGCGCCTTCTGCCGATATGCCCGCGGCCGAGCCGACGACAAGACGCTGTACCCGGTGTCCGGCTCAGCCCGGCTGTTCGACGTCACCCGCGCCGACGGTTGGGACAAGGAGTCTGGTGACGTGCGGTTCAACGGCTACCTGGTCACCCTCGACGTCAACCATCAGCCGGGCGGAATCCCCGCCCACTCCACTGCAGCGACTGATGTGCCACCCGCACCTGGACCACCCGCGACCAGCTCCGGATCGCGATCGTCACGTGGATCATGACCCCACCGGCAGAGAAAGGGGCAGCGCCGGCGAGCAGCCCCTGCTCCGGCGGACCTGGCCTCCGGCCACCCTGGCCCGGACCGCGGCCAGGTCCGGGGGCGGCCGGCGGCGCTGCTGGCGGTCGCCACACGCCCTCGGCGGGGGCAGGTCCGGGGGCGGGAATGGCGTGCGGCCGGGGCGGGTTCCCGGGCACGTGGATCAACCCACGGGCGGTGCCGACGCCGGCGTGCCCGACGAGCGGCGCGCTGGGCGGGCCCGACGAGCAGGGTGACCGGCCGGCGGCGAGGAACGAGGCGTTCGCCCGGTATGTGTTGCCCGAGGTGGACGTGCTGCTGCGGGTCGCACGCACACTGACGCAGCAGCCGGTGGACGCGGAGGATCTGGTCCAGGACACCCTGATCCGGGCGTTCCGGGCCTGCGACCGGTTCGACGGCGCACACCCCCGGGCATGGCTGCTGACGATCCTGCGCAACACCCACCTGAACCGGGTCCGGGTTCGGCGGCCGGTGCTGTTGGACGACCCGCAGGCGCATGAGGAGGACCGGGTGAGCTGGCCGGGTAGCGTGCCCCCGTCGTCCCCGGAGGACCTGGTGCTGGGGGAGGTGTTCGACCACGCCGTCGCGCAGGCCCTCGACGGGCTGCCCGAGGTGTTCGGTGCCGCGGTGCGGCTGGTCGACCTGGACGGGCTCAGCTACGCCGAGGCGGCCGGGGTGCTCGGCGTGCCGGTCGGGACCGTGATGAGCCGGCTGCACCGTGGGCGGGCCCGGATCCGGGCGAGCCTGACTCGGGCCGGGGTGGCGCCGCCTCCGGCCCGGGTGCATGCCCGGACGGTCCGGGGATATCGAGGCGGCGGCCGCCGGCGAGCCAGAGCCACCCGTCGCCGAGCCGGCTGCGGTTGCCGAACCGGTTGCTCGGGCGGCGCGAGAAGGGTGAGGACGGCCATGACCAGAACGACGAGGACGCCACTGTTCACCCGGATGGCGATGAGGCTGATGGGCCGCGGCGACGAGGCCTCCTGCGCGGAGGTCGCCGATCACCTGCAGGCCTACCTCGACGGCTGCACCGAGCCGGAGCAGGTGCAGCGGATCGCCAAGCACCTGGAGCACTGCCGCCGCTGCGGCCTGGAGTCCCGCACCTACACCGAGATCAAGTCCGCCCTCACCCGGCAGGGCGAGCCGGTCGACCAGGACGCCGTGCAGCGTCTGACCGACTTCGGGCAGGCGCTGCTGCACGGTCACGACGAGCCCGGCCAGCCGCCCGCGCGGTGAGGTGGTGACGCCCGGCGGCGACCCGGCAGACCGCAGTGGAATGGCGGGGCGGCGGGCCGGGTTCCCGGCGCGACAGCAACCTGGCCGTCGCGACAACGGAGGAGCCACCATGAACCCCGAGCAGGCTACTGCGAATCGGAATACCTTGAGCCAGAACGATAAGACGCCCGCCGACCTGGTGCGGACGGTCGTGACCGGCATGCTCGCCGGGATGGTCGGCGCGATCGGGATGGCGATGTACGCGATGATCGCCAGCATCACCTACCACCACGTCGGCTTCTTCACCCCGCTGTACCACATCGCCTCCACGTTCATCTCGCCCACGGCGTTGATGACGTCGATGCAGCAGGCGATGGCCGGGCACGACTTCTGGTTCACCGCCGGACCGGCGCTGATCGGGATGATCGTGCACCTGGCCATCGGTGCCGGGGCCGGCGCGGTCTTCGCACTGATCGTCGGCCTGCTGCGCCGGCGCCTGGCCGGGATGGGCCTGCTCGCGGCGGGCATGGTGTACGGCCTGATTGTGCTGGCCTTCGACGCGGTCATCGGGCTGCCGGTGGCAGCGAACCTGTTCGGCGGCGGCACCCGGATCTCGACGATGCCCAGGATGGTCGGCTGGTGGACCTTCGTCGTCGAGCACCTGGTCTTCGGGATGGTCCTCGCCGCAGCCCTCCTGGTCGCGGCACGGACCGCCACGGCCGGTGACCGCCACCCCCGGCCGGCCTCCGCCCGCTGAGTCCGACGGAACACCTCGCCGACCTGGCCCTGCCGACACCCGTGGCAGGCGCTGCTCGACCACACCGGCGACATCGAGCATCGGACCAGCCGCGGCGGTCCCGTCCAGCTACTCCTCGGACGCCTCCCCGCCGAGTGACCATCGGGGGGGGTTGCCGGGCAGGGTGAGGGTGACCCGGGTGCCTCCGCCGGGGGCGTCCGTGATCGTGGCGGTGCCGTTGTGGGTGCTCATGGTGTCGGCGACGATGGCGAGCCCGAGGCCGCTTCCGGGTAGGGCGCGGGCGTCGTCGGCGCGCCAGAACCGTTCGAAGGCTTGGGCACGGTGTGGGGGTGGGATCCCGGGTCCCTGGTCGGTGATCTGCAGGGTGCCGGCGCGCAGCTGGACGTCGATGGTCGCTCCCGGTGGGGAGAACTTCGTGGCGTTGTCCAGGACGTTGACCACCGCGCGTTCGAGCGCGACGGCGTCGCCGAGGGTCTGCCAGGGGTGCAGGTCGACGGTCAGCCGCCGGTCACCGGCCCGGTGGGTGATCCGCTCGACGGCCTGACCGATGATCTGGTCCCAGCGGACGGGCTGGTGGGGAGTCTCGGGTTCGTCGTGGGCGAGGACGGTCAGTTCGCCGACGAGCTGGGTCAGTTCGCCCACCTGGGCCTGCAGCGAGCCGAGCAGGTCGTCGTGGACGTCGGAGCGCAGCGGCCTGCCGGAGCGTTCGCTGCGCAGCAGGAGGTCGATGTTGGTGCGCAGGCTGGTCAGCGGGGTCCGCAACTCGTGGCCGGCGTCGGCCACGAGTTGGGCCTGCCGGGCGCGGGCGCTGGCGAGCGCGGCGATCATCCGGTTGAAGGCGAGGGTGAGCCGGGTGACCTCGTCCTTGTCGTTGCCGGCTGCGGGTGGGGGAAGGGGGACGGTGAGGTCCTGGGTGCGGGCGATCTGTTCGGCGGCGTCGGCGAGCCGGTCGACGGGGCGCAGCCCGGCGCGGGCGACGAGCAGTCCGGCGGTGAGGGCGCCGAGGGCGCCGGCGATGCTGAGCAGGAGCAGGATGCCGCGCAGCCGGCGGAGCACCTCCATCACGCCGCCGGTGTCGCGGGCGGCGAGGATCGCGCCACCGCCGGGCAGCGGGCGGACCAGGACGCGCAGCTGCAGTCCGCCCTGGGACGTCCCGTCCCGGAAACCGCCCGGCGCGGCCCCGTCGGCGACGGCCCGATCCGACTCGGTGACCGTCACCTGGTCACCGGTGCGGGGGTGGCAGACGGTTCCGTCTCGCAGGATCACCGCGAACAGGTACGGGGGTGTCTGCGGCGCCTGGGAGACCTGGGAACAGATCTGCCCGATTCCTTGCGTCGATCCCGTGGTCGGGGCAGCGGCTGCGTCCGAGGTGGAGGCGAAGGCTGACGTGAGGTTGCTGATGTCGGTGTCGAGCTGGTCCTGCAGCAGCTTCACCGTCAGCCCGAACGCCGCTGCGCCGGCGATGGTGACGGCGACGAAGACGGCGAGGGCGGCCCGCAACGCCAGGCGACCGCGCAGGGTCGAGGGCCGCAGCCGCCACCGATGGGAGCGGCCGACCTTGCCCACCCGGCTTCGCGCGCGCATCGGGCGCCTGCTGCTCACCGGGAGTCCGGACGGGCCGGGGGCTTCACGACGTAGCCGACGCCACGGACGGTGTGCAGCAGCCGTGGACGTCCGCCTTCCTCGGTCTTGCGTCGCAGGTACCCGATGTAGACCTCGAGGGTGTTGGAGCCGGGGTCGAAGTCGTAGCCCCAGACCTCCTGCAGGATCTGCATGCGGGTGAGCACCTGGCGGGGGTGGAGCATCAGCAGCTGCAGCAGTTCGTACTCGGTGCGGGTCAGGGTCAGTGCCTGCCCTGCGCGGGTGACCTCGCGGGTCAGGGTGTCCAGCTGCAGGTCCTCGACGGCGAGGACGGTGTCCGCGTCGCCCGGCACGGTGCGTCGCAGCAGGGCGCGCAGCCGGGCGAGGAGTTCTTCGAGAGCGAATGGCTTCGGCAGGTAGTCGTCGGCGCCGGCGTCCAGGCCGGTGACCCGGTCGGTGGTCGCCTCGCGGGCGGTCAGGACGAGGATGGGCACGGAGTTGCCGGCGCCGCGCAGCTTCCGGCACACGGACAGGCCGTCCAGCTTGGGCAGGCCGAGGTCGAGGATGACGGCATCGGGTCGCTGCTCCCGCGCGGCGGTGAGCGCCTCGAGTCCGTCCGCGGCGGTGACGACGGTGTAGCCCTCGAACTCCAGGCTGCGTTCCAGGCTCTGCCGGACCGCCGGGTCGTCCTCGACGATGAGCACCTTCACCGGGCCATCATCTCCTCGGGGTCGTGGGCGGCAGGCACGCGCGGGCCCGTGCCGCGTGTCGGCGGCACAGCCGTGGCGTCCCGCACACCGTCGACGGTGCGTGCGGGACGGGACGGGTGGCCGGCTCAGGCGGTGACGTCGCGTCGCTGGAGCAGCGCTCCGGTGGCGACGGCGGCGATCAGCAGGTAGACGAGCGAGGTGGTGGCGGCGGTGGCCAGGGTGATGGTCGAGGTGCCGCCTCGGGCGATGGCGTCGAGCAGCTGGCCGGGCAGCCAGCGGTCCGCGCCGCTGATCGTGGCGGCGAGAATGCTCTCGATGGCCATCACCCAGGCGGCCCCGACCGAGATCGCCGCGACGGGGGAGCGCAGGACCGAACCCAGCGCGGCGCCGAGGGTGGCGAATCCGCCGACGGCCAGCAGCACCTCGCCCAGGGAGCGGGCCGAGTCGGCGAGCGCCGTGGCCGTGAACCACGCCGTCGTGTCGATACCCTTCACGTTGGCGAAGACGGCGCCGGCCGCACCCGCCACCACGGCCGCCAGGACCACGGCCCCGAGGGTGAAGCTGACCGCGGCCGCCCACTGCCCGGCCAGCAGGCGCAGCCGTTTGGGTTGGCGGATGAGCAGGTTGCGCAGGCTGCCGGTGCTGTAGCCGACGGCCAGCTGGGCTGCGGCCACGCACAGCGAGATCAGCCCGAGCAGCATCACGGAACTGGTCAGCCCCTGCAGGAAGCCCGATCCGAGGGCGAGGGACTGCAGGGTCACGCCCGCGCCAGGCCCGCGGGTGTCGGCCGGGGGCGCGGACGAGGCGTTGAGGAAGATCACCGCGGTGATCGTCGCGGTGAGGGCGGCGACGATCCCGTAGGTGCCCCAGAGCATTCCGGGACGGCGCAGGGTTATCCAGGTGGATCGGAACATCCGGAACATGACGAACTCCTTGGGATTCGGGGGCTGCGGGTCAGGGCTTCGGGGTCAGTGCACGTCGCCGCTGGTGGTGCCCGTCAGCTCGAAGAAGGCGTCCTCGAGGCTGGGGCGGTGGATCTCCAGCCGGGCGAGGTTGACCCCGGCGTCGTGCGCCCGGCGGTTGAGTTCGGCCCCGCGCCGGCGCTGCTCGTCGTCGGACAGGTGGGCGGGCAGTTGCACCCGGACCTGACCGGTCACGACATCGGCGGCCCAGTCCAGCGCGGAGGCGATGTCGGCGACCAGGTCGCGGTCGCGGACGTCCTCGGGCTCGACGCGCAGTTCGGGCTGCTGGGCCTGGACGAGCTCCGCCAGCGGGCCCTGGAACACCAGCGCACCCTGCCTGATGATGACGAGGTGCTCGGCTACCTGTTCCAGTTCCGACAGCAGGTGGCTGGACACGAAGATCGTCCTGCCCTCGTCGCGCAGCGAGGCCAGCAGGTCGCGCATCTGCATGATGCCGGCGGGGTCCAGGCCGTTGGTCGGCTCGTCCAGGACCAACAACTCGGGATCCGGCAGCAGCGCGGCCGCCAGTCCCAGCCGCTGCTTCATCCCCAGGGAGTACGTCTTGAACAGGTCCCGCCCGCGCTCGGCCAGGCCGACCCGTTCGAGGGCGATGTCCCCCCGGGAGCTGGGCAGGCCCCCGGCCGCGGCGAGCACGCGCAGGTTCTCCCGCCCGGACAGGGCCGGCGTGAAGGCCGGCCCCTCGATCATCGCGCCGACCCGCGGCAGGTAGTTCGCGGGCCGGCTCAGGGGCTGGTCGAGCACCTCGCCCTGACCTGAGGTGGGGGTCACCAGGCCGAGCAGCATCCGGATCGTCGTGGTCTTGCCCGCGCCGTTGGGGCCGACGAACCCCGAGATCACTCCGCTCGGCAGCTCGAGGTTCACCGCGTCAACCACCCGGCGGCCGCCGTACTCCTTGGTCAGGTCTGCCGTCCGGACGGCGACGCCGGCCCGTGCGGGGCGCAGGAGGGGTTCCCGCTGCCGAAGGTCCGTGACGCTCATGATCGCTCCTCAGGTTCGTCGGATCCGGTCAGGACGACCTTCGCGATGCCACCTGAGGAAGATCTAAGAACCGTCCCCAACGATGAGTGAGAAGTGGCCCCGGGCCGGGCCGCCTCCCAGCCCGTCAGCGCCCTGGTGCTCAGCCGCTCCCGCCGAAGACGCTCTCGACCCGCTCGGCGCCGGGGGTCGTCCCGGTCGTCGTGCCGGCGGCCTGCCCCTCCTCGTCTGGCGGCTGCGGTCGCGCACTCAGGCCTGGGTCGCGGGGGTTGATCCTGCGGACGATCCGATGTCCGATGGCGGTGAGCTGATGCACCTGGGCCTTGGTGAGTGGGTCGAACACCAGCCGCCGTACTTCCTCGACGTGGCCGGGGGCAGTCGCCACGACCTTCGCAGCCCCGTCGTCAGTGAGGATGGCGAGCGTGTAGCGGCCGTCGTCAGGGTCCGGGGTGCGCTGCACCCAGCCCTTGGCTTCCAGGCGTGCGACCACCTGCGACAGCCGGGGGAGGGACCCCTCGGCGAGGGCCGCGAGGGTGCTCATCCGCAGGGTGCGGTCCGGTGCCTCGGACAGGGCGGCGAGCACGGTGTAGTCGAAGTGGCTGATGCCCGCGTCGCGGCGCAGCTGTACGTCGAGGGCTCCACCCAGCTGGGCCATCAGGCGCACCAGCGCCAGCCACGCGCGCCGCTCATCGCTGCTGAGCCACCGTGGTTCGTCGGGGTGGCTCGTCGGTCCGGGCATGGTCAACACTCTAACTCACTTCAACTCGCAAGTTGAGATGCCCCGGTGATGACTTGCGTCTTGAAGTACTGTTGGTATGCTTCAGTTAAATGTTGAAGTGACAACCGTTGAAGTGACTACCTGGGGAGCCGCCGTGAACGCGCTCGTGCTCGGTGCGACCGGCACAGTCCAGGACGCCCTGCGCCTCGGGAACTCCTCCGTCCTTCCCGTTCATCGACCTACCCCCAACCGACCGGAGCCGAAGATGCCTGACACCGCCGCTGCCACTGTCCCTGCACGTCCCAGTACCGCGACGATCGCGGGCGGACTCGTGATCGCCGCCCTTGCTGCCACTGCACTCAACGCCGTTGTCGCCGCGATCGCCCACGCCGCAGGCGCCTCGCACGACTTCCGCCCGCTGCAGGTGTCCACCTACGCCGCGTTCACGGTTCTCGGGGTGCTGGCCGGCGCGGGCGGTTGGGCGCTGGTGAGGGCCAGGGTGGGCAACCCCTCGGCGGTGCTGCGGGTGCTGGTGCCCGCCGTCCTGGCGGTCAGCCTCCTGCCTGACGTGGCGGTCGGCGCCGGCAAGGCGATGCCCGGCACCAGTTGGGGTGCGGTCAGCGCGCTGATGGTGATGCACGTGGTGGTGACCCTGGTGGCCGTATCCACGTACCGCCGGACGCTGCCCCTGAGCCGCCCTCGCTGACGTCCGCGCCGGGCCTAGGCTGTCCCTCACCATCGGCGGCACCCTCGAGTGCTTCCCTCGACATCCCGGACGGGCACTCATGGACCGGCTCTCCCCGTCACCCCCGACCACTCGGAGCCGCCGGAACCTCGTGACGTCCGGGGTACTGCCGCCCTGGTACCGGCGCAGGGGTCCCATGACGGTGGTCCTGATCGTTCTCGCCTATGCCGCGCTGTGGATGGCGGCCTGGCCGCGCGGCGTGGCAGCGGGCAACGCCGTGGGCCAGTTCCTGGGTGCCGAGGCGGTGCTGCTGCTGTCGGTCGGCCTGGTGCTGGTCAGCACCCTGCCCTGGGTCGACGGCTGGTTCGACGGGGTCGACCGGGCCGCGATCTGGCACCGCCGGGTGGCGCTCGCCGGCATGGCGCTGCTGCTGGTCCACATCGGGCTGGCCGCCAACCCGCGGCCCAGTGCCGTAGGCCCGGGCCTGGCGGTACTGGGCCTGCTCGGGCTGCTCGGGCTCGCGATGTGGTCGGTGCTGCCGCGGTGGCGGTCGGTGGTGCCCCGGGTCCTGCACCCGGTCACCGACCGCGCCACGCGCCTGCCGGGGATCGGGCTGCTCCGACGGGTCCTGGGCGGGTATGACCGCTGGCGCGTCGTGCACCGGTTGACCGGGCTGTTCGTCGCGGCAGGGTTCGTGCACGGCCTGCTGGACGCCACGACCTTCGGCTCGCCGGTGCTGCGCTGGTCCTACGTCGTGGTGGGAGGTGTCGGGGTCGGGTTCTACCTCTACCGGGAGCTGCTCGCCCGCCGGTTCGTGCCGCTGCACGACTACCAGGTCGAGCACGTGACGCCCGTCGGTGACGGGTTCGTCGAGATCGGGCTACGCCCACTGGGGCGCCGGTTCGACTTCACTCCGGGCCAGTTCGCCATGGTGTTCCTGGAAGCTCGTGACGGCTGGCACCGGCACCCGTTCACCATCGCCAGCGCCCCGGCGGACCACACGATCAGGTTCACCATCAAGGGGTTGGGGGACTGGACCGGCTCGATCGGCGACCTCGTCGAACCCGGGATGCCCGCCGTGATCGCCGGACCGCTGGGCAGGTTCACCCACCGCAAGGGCACCCGGCACCAGGTGTGGGTGGCCGGGGGCGTCGGGGTGACACCGTTCCTGTCGTGGCTGCGGTCCCTGCCCGAACACCCCGTCCACGGCGAGGTGGACTTCTTCTACACCTCGGCGGAAGACCCGGTGCCGTACGCCGAGGAGATCGCCACGATCGCCGCCAGGTACGACAATGTCCGCGCCCACCTCATCCGCAGCACTGTCGACGGCCGGCTCACCCCGGCCATCGTCCTCGGCCGCGTGAGCGGCCCGCCGCAGGACCTCTCCGTGTTCCTCTGCGGCCCCGAGGCCCTGGTCCAGGCGATGACCGAGGGCCTGCGCGCCGGGGGAGTCCCACCCGCCCGCTTCCACCGGGAGTACTTCGACTGGCGCTGAACGATTCCGGGCCGCAACGTCCGTGCCCCAGCAGCGCCCCGACCCGCAGCCGCCGCTCGCGGCCTGCCGCACAAGCTTCAGATAGGTCGGCACCCCCGACGTGCGGTCCAACCGGACGATGATCGGCAAGTGATGAGTATTCCGCCCATGCCGCCGGGCGTCCGGGACGAGGGAGCGTGCCGTTCCCTTCGCGAGTTCGGACGTTGGGTGCTGGTGCTGCGTGTGCGGGCTGACCAGTCTGGTGGCGTTGGGCGGGCGGGACCGGCGACGGGGACCAGGTGTGGAGCCGTGGGTCTTACGGAGGGCAGCGGGCGCGGGATTCCCATGGTCAGCCCGGGCGCAGTTGGGCGGAGGATCCGGACCGACCATCGAGGAGAGCCAGGGGGGGAGGCATCATGACGCGGGATCTGGAACCGACCGGAAACCGCCCGGCCTGGGAGGTCGCGGACGGGGTGTTCTGCGTGGGGCCGTGGGGGCGTACCCAGACGGTCGTGTACTTCATTCGGTCCCGGTCAGCGTGGGTGCTCATCGACGCCGGGTGGGCCGGTGACGGGCCCAGGATCGCGCAGGCGGGCCGGTTCCTGTTCGGCGACGCTCGGCCGGCGGCGATCCTGCTGACCCACGCCCACCCCGACCATTCCGGAGCGGCCTCCTGGCTGGCGCGCACCTGGGGGTGCAGCGTGCACATGCACCCGCAGGAACTGCCGATCGCCACCGGTGACTTCACCGCCATGCGAGCGATGGCCAACCCGCTCGACCGGTGGGTGATCCTGCCGATGATGCGTGCCGTGGGTACCCGCCGACGCGAGGCGATCCTGGCCAAGGCGAGCATCGGCGACATGGCCCACGCGATCAGCTTGGACGCCGTCCCGCCAGGGCTGACCGACTGGCAGTGCCTGCCCACGCCCGGGCACACCCCCGGCCATGTGGCCTACTTCCGGCCCCGGGACCGGGTGCTCATCAGCGGAGACGCCCTGGTGACGCTCCAGGTGAACAGCCTGGCCGGCATGCTCTTCCAGCGACCCGGCCTGTCCGGTCCACCCCGGTACACCACCTGGGACACCCAGGCGTCCGACACCTCGGTGCGGATGCTCGCCGAGCTGGAGCCGGCCGTCCTCGCCGGTGGCCACGGGACACCGGTCAGCGGCGACACGCTGGCTGCAGACCTGCAAAGCCTGGCCCAGCGGCTCAGGTCGTGACACCAGGGACGGTGGATCCCTTCGCGCGGGCGCTTGTCCTCCACCGGGGGGTCCATGGTTGGCACCAGGCGGCTCTGCCGGTGTGCTGGTCCTTGGTCAGGTCGAGCGTGCGGCGGCGATGGTGGCCGCTCCCAGTGCCGAGGCGAATCCGGTGTAGGTGAGGGCGAGGGCGCTTGACGTGGACAGGCCAAGGGAGGTGGCGGCGGAGATGGCTGCGCCGCCTGCGGTGCTGCCGACCAGGGCACCGAAGCTCTCGGTGGTGATCACCGCGGTGGCGAGGGTGGTGGCGTCGGTGGTGGCGTCGGGTGTGGTCGCGCCCAGGTAGAGGGTGGGGTAGGCGACGCCGACTCCGACTCCGACTCCGACTCCGACGATGACCCAGATCACCAAGGCCGGAAGGTAGGCGGACTGCTCGTAGAGCAGGAGGGCGGTCGCCAGGACCCCGGCGGTGGTGACGGCCAGGCCGATGGCGGGCCGGGGGGCGAGGCCTCGGTCGCGCGGTCGCGGGATGGTCAGGGTGACCAGGGCCCAGGCGACGGGTGCCGCGCCCAGGGCCCAGCCCGCTCGGGCGAGGGAGGCACCCAGCCCTGAAGTGAAAGTACGGCCAGCATCAGGCTCGCCGCGGCCAGTGGCAACGAGCGCAGTTCGGTGAGGGCCACGAACCCGGTGACGCCGACCGGGATGAGCAACGTGCGCCGGATCGGTCGTGGCTGGGCCGGGGGGTTGACCATCGGTGCGGCGTGCAGCACCAGGGCGCGGCCGACCCCGCCCGACACCGTGAGGGTCGCCCCCGAGGTCGTGGGCGGGCGGTACGGACTGCGCCGTGCTGGTCTGTACGCCGACGTCCGACTCACGGGAGGCTGACGCCATGCGGAAACTGACCTTCGGCATGAACCTGACCCTGGACGGCTACATCGCCGCGCCCGGCGACGACCTCGGCTGGAGCGGGCCGAGCCACGAGCTGTTCCAGTGGTGGTCCGACCGGGTGGGGGCGACGGGCCTGGCGCTGTACGGGCGCAGACTGTGGGAGACGATGAGTTCCCACTGGCCGACCGCCGACCAGCAGCCTGGCGCCACACCGGCGGAGATCGAGTTCGCCCGCCGCTGGCAGGCCATGCCGAAGGTGGTGTTCTCCTCCACGATCAGCACGGTCGACGGGAACACCCGCCTGGTCACCCGCGACGCGGTCACCGAGATCACCCGGCTCAAGGCCGAGGACGGCGGGCCCATGGACATCGGCGGCGCCACCCTCGCCGCGGCGGCGATGCGGGCCGGGCTGATCGACGAGTACGTGCTGGCCACCGCACCGGTCTTGGTGGGCGGCGGCACGCCGTTCTTCACGGCGCTGGACAACTGGGTGAACCTGACCCTGGTGGAGACCCGGACGTTTCCCGACGGTGTGGTCCTGACCAGGTACGAGACCAGGCGCTGAGTGCCCGACGTCGGATCGGCGCGGGCTTCGGGCGCCTCCAACCGATGGACGGCCCCCATGCATCGTCCGCCGGACGATCCTCGAGGACCCGCGAGACATCGTGGGACTGGGAGCTGCCTTGCCGGTTAGCTCGCTGAGGGTTGGTCAGACGGAGAGGCAGTCGACCAGCAGCACGCCATCGGGCCGGCGGATGGCAGAGGCCGCGACAGTGACGATGGTCACCGAGCTACCGACGGAGGGCATGGGGGTGTGGGGATCCAGACGGCACGAAACGGTGCCGCTGGGGGAGGCCCCAAGAGCGATCTCGTGCTGATCCGGGACGGCGTGGGTCACCGGTGCAGTGATCAC
Source organism: uncultured Actinomycetota bacterium (assembly GCA_963784535.1). GTDB lineage: Bacteria > Actinomycetota > Actinomycetes > Actinomycetales > Kineosporiaceae > CAWARR01. The sequence goes on from CAWARR010000006.1 coordinate 256,377, forward strand.
CAGGGTGTTCAGGCGGTAGTCGCTGTAGAAGCGGTCGGCGGCCATAGCGTTGCTGACCTCGGAGGCGCTGACGCGGCGGGCAGTCATGGACTGCGGAACGTGGACCCAGGCGGCGCCATACGACGCGGTTGCGGACACGACGATCGCTGCCCCGGCTGCCGTTGTCAGAACTACTCTGCGCATGCCTCGATGGTAGGCAGGGAGTCATGGGGAAGGTCGCCGCAGTCATGGAGGTTCTGCGTGACCTGACTGGCTCACGATCATGGGGTCCTTGCCGGCGCTTCACGGGCTGCTCAGCGTCAGCCGGCGGTCGCGGGTCCCGCTTGCCGGGGCGGGTCGCCGGCCCAGGCGGCGGTGAGGAGTTCGGCGACGCCGTCCCGGGTGACGGGACGGGGGTTGGCGTACGGGGCGGCGGCCGCGGCGTCGGCGATCGTGTCGATGTCGGTGCGCGCCATGCCGAGCTCGCGCAGCGACCGGGGTGCGCCGAGGCGACGGGCCAGGTCCCAGACAGCTGCTGCCGGGTCGGGGTCGGTGCCGAGGGCGCGGGACAGCGCTGCAACAGCCTCCGGGGCGGCCGACGCGTTGTAGGCCAGGACGTGTGGGAGGACGACGGTGTGGGTCGGTGCATGGGGGAGGTTGAGGGTGCCGCCCAGGGCGTGGCACAGCTTGTGGTGCAGGGACATGGTGGTCGCCCCGAGGGCGGCGCCGCACAGCCAGGCGGCGTACTGGGCCTCGGCACGTGCGTCGAGGTCGCTGCCGTCGGCGACCGCGGCGGGCAGGGCCGCGGCCATCGCGCGCGCGCCTTCCTCAGCCATCAGCGAGGTGATCGGTGAGGCGTCGGGTGCGTAGAGGGCCTCGACGGCGTGTGCGATCGCGTTCATTCCGCTGGTCACCGACAGGTCGGTCGGCAGGCTGAGGGTGAGCTCGGGGTCGTAGACGACGCTGACCGGCAGGACGCGCGGGTCGCGGCCGGTGAGTTTGGCCCCGCCTTCGGTGATCCCCCAGATCGGGGTCATCTCCGAGCCGGCGTAGGTGGTGGGGACGGCGACGACCGGCAGGTCGTGCCGCAGCGCCACCGCCTTGCCGAGTCCGATCGCCGAGCCGCCGCCGACGGTGACGCACCCGTCCGCACCCAGGGCTGCGACCCGCTCGGCGGCGTGGTCGACGACCTGGACCGGCACGTGCATCCGGGCCACCGGCAGGACACCCGCCGCGCGGGCGCCGAGCATGTCGGCGACCTGCCGTCCGGTGGCCTCCTTCCCGGGGGAGCACAGCACGAGCACCCGTTCCAGCCCGACGGCGGCCACATCGTCCGGCAGGGTCGCCAGCGCCCCGGCGCCGAACCGGACGCGCATGGGCAGCGCCGCGTAGGTGAAGGCCCGGGTCACGGGCCCTCGTCGCGAAGGAGGGTGAGGTCGAACGTCAGCGCGCGGAACGGGTTGGGCAGGCCGATCTCGGCTGCGCGGGCGGCGTCGTCGACCTCGGGCACGTCGCGCACGAGGCCGTCCTTGACGCCGAAGACGGCGTCGGAGTCGAGGTAGGGGCTGCCGGAGGGAAACACGTGGGTGGTGACCGTCCGGTACCCGGGAGCGGTGACGATGTAGTGATGGCGCTTAACGATCTTGGCCAGAGTTGCTCATCGAAAGTCCCCACCCGTGGGGCGTGGTCAGCGTAGTGGTGGGTGGGTGTTGCCGGTGGTGGTGCGTCGGAGGTTGTCGGTGCGGGCTTGGTGGTCGCGTAGGCGGTAGGAGTCGCCGTCGAGGTTGAGCACGACGGAGCGGTGCAGGAGGCGGTCGAGCAGGGCGGCGGCGACGGTGGTGTCTCCGAGGACCTCTCCCCAGGACCCCACGCCCCGGTTTGTGGTGATCAAGATGCTGGTCTTGAGGTACCTCTGCGAGACGACCTGGAACAGGGCCGAGGCGGCTTCGGCGGGCAGCGGCAGGTATCCCAGTTCGTCGATCACGAGGAGGCCGGGGCCGGCGAAGAAGCGCATGGTGGTGGCCCAGCGGCCTTCGATGGCGGCGCGGTGGCAGCGGGCGGCCAGGTCGGCGGCGGTGGTGAAGTAGGTGCGGTAGCCGGCTTCGGCTGCCTTGCGCGCAAGTCCCACTGCGACATGGGTTTTGCCGACCCCCGGCGGCCCGATCAGCAGGATGTTGGTGGCGGTGTCCAGGTAGCGGCAGGTGGCCAATTCGTTGATCAGCTTCTTGTCCAGGCCGGGTGCGGCGTCGTAGTCCAGGTCCTCCAGGGTGGCCGGGGTGGGTAGGCACGCGAACCGCAGCCGCCCGGCCAGGCGGCGGGCTTCGGTTGCGGTGACCTCGGCGGCGAGCAGGTGCTCCAGGGCGGCGGTCAGGGTCCAGCCCTCGGCCACGGCCTGATCGAGGACGGTGGGGAGGTGTTCGGCGGCGTCATACAGTTTCAGGGCGGCCAGGTGGGCGCGCAGCCGCTGGTAGACACCCGCCTCGACCGCCGTCATCGGACCGGCCGTCGTCTCGGCTGAAGCTGTGGTTTTCGTTGCTGTCATTGGGGTTTCATCACTCCAGATGTGGATGTCCTCACCGGTCAGGTGAGGGTGTTGCGGTTGGTGGCCGCGGCGGCATACCGGGCCAGATCGATGACGGGGTCACTCACCTCCTCCGCCTCGTGGGCGGCCGCCGGACCGGTCCGGGCCCCGGCCGAGGCGCGCAGGGCCTGGGCGGCGGCGCGGGCGGCGGGCCCGGGTGGGATCCGCTGCTTGGACCGGTGCGGGGCGGCGGGGGTGGACGCGGCCAGCGCGGCACGTTCCAGGGCGATGACGTGGCCGTGGTCGCGGACCATCACCCCGGCCCCGTCCGGGGCCAACTCGTGGCGGGCGATGATGGTCGGGACGGCGGTCCGGCCGGTGATCGGGGCGGGGACGGTGGCGATGTCGGCGAACCCCGACCCCAACCGGACGCTGACCGTGACAGTGGCCAGGGCCAGCTCGGGTGGGACGGAGTAGAAGTTCCCGCGATAGGGGACCAGCGCCTGCGCCGAAGCCTTCCGCTCGACCGTGACGGTGGCCGGGAACGGGGTCGCCGGGGCCGGGCGCAGCGGCTCGTTCGCGGCAACGGTGGCGACGGTCGCCTTCCCGTCGGCGGTGGCCCGCATCCGCACATCCCCGCGGCGAGCACACCAGGAGTCCAGCAGCGCCTGGGCCTGTTCGGGGGTGACGTCATCGGGCAGGTTGCGCCAGAACCGCTGCGCAGCAACATGGTTGGCCTTCTCCACCACGCCCTTACGGTTCCCGCGGCGGGCCGGGCACGCCGCGACCTGGACGCCGTAGTGCTTGGCGACCGCCGCGAACGAGGCCTGCACCCGCTTGGTGTCGGGGTTGATCACGGTGGCCATCCGGTCGAACCGCCACACCAACGTGACCCCGCCCAGGGCGCGGGTCACCCGGTCCAGGCCGTCGATCAGGTGCGGCTGCTCCATGCTCGGGGCGAGCACGCCCCGCCAGCGGCTGGAGTGCGACAGGGACCCGACTAGCAGGTGCGCCATCGACCCCCACCCCCAGCTCGCCGGTGGGTCGGGCAGGTCCACCCAGTCCCACTGGGTCTCCTCCCCGGCCGGGTGAGGGATCACCGCGACCGGGCGGCCCTTGGCGGGGTGGCACGGCTCGCACGCCGGGCGCAGGCCCCGGCGGCGCAGCTGGCGGGTCAGGGTCGGATACGAGCGGTCGAACCCCAGGACCAGGAGCTCGTCGAACAGGGTCGAGGCCCACAGGTGCGGGTCCTCGACCAGGCGGGCGGCGCAGTAGATGGCGAACGGGGCGAACCAGTCCTCGGTCGAGGTGATCCGGACCCCGGGCTGGCGGGTCCCGTCCAGGTAGGCGCGGATCGTCTTGCGGTCCCGCTGCAGGTGGCGGGCGATCGCCGAGATCGTCCACCCCCGCTTCCGCAGGGCATGCGCGTCGATGTCTTCCTCCCATGTGAGCATGAGCGGAGGGGCTCCTTCGAGCTGGCGAGCGGTCAGAGGCCGCCAGCCTCGAGGGAGCCCCGCCCGTCTCGGCGGTGCCACACGGGTGGGGAATTTCAGTGAGCAGGTCTGGGGAGATTCAGTCGAGCGTCATCGAGTAGTGCAGGTGCGCGGGACGGTAGGGGTGCCGGCCGGTGGCGGCGAGCAGCTGGCCGACGGGGCCGTCGTCGGGGATCGGGTAGTACCGCGGGACGATCGACCGGAACCAGTAGCGGCCGTCGGCGTCGGTGGTGAACAGTCCGCGCAGGTTGCGGTCGGGCTGGATACCGGGCTGCTGGACGTCGTAGTAGCCGTCGTCGTTGGCCTGCCAGACGTCGACGAGCGCGCCGGCGAGGGGCTCGCTGTCCGGTCCGGTGACTCGGCCGGACACCAGGCAGGGGATGCCCTTGCCGTCCGGGTGAGGAAGTCGACCGCTGCCGCCCACTCGGGCTCGGTGAGCTCGACGTCCTTGACGAAGGCGTGCAGGTGCCGCACCAGGGACGTGATGACCTGCCTGAGCCGGACGTCGGGGTGGGTCGGTCAGGCAGGCTGCTGCGTCGTCAGCGGCGTGCGCAGGCGGCCGACCAGCCCACCGATGAGCCTCAGCGGCGGAACAGTTCGGGGTGCCGGTTGAGCTCGACCCGGGTGCGGCGGATGTGCCCGGCCAGGTAGCGCTCGGCGTCCATCGGGGTCGCGACGGCGGATCGCGTCGAGGAGAGCCGGTGCTCGGCGTTGACCACGCGGCATGCGGTCGGGGCCGCCGAGCAGCATGAACGCTCGCCGGTAGTGCTGGGTGGCGTTCCAGAGCCGCGCTGACCGTCGCGAGCAGGTGCTCGACTGGGGCAGGCCGGTCGTAGGACGGCATGTGGAACTCGCGGTCGAGCGCCAGGAAGCAGGTGACGTCGGCCGTCGGCCTCGATGCTTGCCTGGAGTCCGTCCAGCCGGTCGAGCTGTTCGCCGGCGTGAGGTGTGCGATGCTTAGGATCAGGGTGAGCGGCTCGAGGCGCTCGCGCATCCGGTAGGCGGCGTCGACGTCGTGCGAGGTCCAGCGTGGGCACCCGGGCGCCCTTGTTGGGCTGGTGCTCGGTGAGGCCTTCGGCCTCGAGCATGCGCAGCGCCTCGCGGACCGGCAGCCGGCTGGTGCCGAGTCGTGCTGCGATGTCGTCCTGGCGGAGCCAGGTGCCCGGGGCGATGGTTGCCGCGGAGGATCTCCTCGCGGAGGGTCGCCGCGATGCGTTGGCTGCTGACCCCCTCGACGGCATCGCCGGCGCGGTCGATGCCCGACCTGGGTCACGCCGGTCCTCCTGCGAACCTGTCGGGGTCGTGGTCGAACGCCTTGCCCTGAGGGTAGGAGACCAGCTCGAACTGCATGCCCCACGGGCTGAGGAAGTAGACCCAGCGTTGGCCCTGCGCGGGCCCGCGGCTCGCGGTGGGCTCGCCGAGCACCTGCACGTCGTGCTCCCTCAGGTAGGCCACGGCCGCGTCGAGGTCTCGACGTACAGGGCGACGTGGTGCCCCCCGACGTCGCTGTTGCGCGGCAGCCCTCGGGCTCTGCCCGGGGGCCTCGTACTCGAACACCTCGAAGATCGCCTGGCCGCCGCAACGGAAGAAGTGCAGCCGTCGCATCACCGCCCGGGGGTGCACGTTGAGGTGCTCGGCCATCCAGTCGCCGTCGCGAGGCGAAGGGGCCGAGGGAGTACAGGTACTCGCAGCCGAGCACGTCGTCCAGCCACGCGCGGGCCGCCCGCAGGTCGGGCACGGTGAAGCCGACATGGTCGAGGCGGGTCAGTCCGGGAATGGCCACGGTCTCTCCTTCTGGATCGATCAGTCCTCAGTGTGCCCGTAGTGCGGGCGAATGCCCAGCGTGGGAGTGGATATTGGATCCAACCAGTCTTGAGATTGGATCCGAAATATGTCAGGGTGCGGGCACATGGTTGCAGGGAAGGAGCCGCCGCGATGCCGATCCGACGTCAACTCGACGCGCCCGCGGAGTGGGTCGAGGTCGCCGCGGGCCGAGGACGACTGGGACGCCGCGCCGGCCGACCTGCTGACCTCGATCTTCAGCCAGCTCGTGCTCGTCCGGGCCTTCGAGGAGTACGTCCTGGAACTCGCCGCGGCCGGCCTGGTGCACGGGCCGGCGCACTCCAGCATCGGTCAGGAGGGCGGCGCCGTCGGGTCCTGCATCACCCTCACGTCGGCCGACACGGTCAACGGCTCGCACCGTGGTCACCACCAGTTCCTGGCCAAGGTGCTGACCCACCTGCACCCCAAGGGGCTGGACCCCACCCAGCCCTGGCCCCAGGACGTCCGCGACGTCCTGCTGCGCACCCTTCGCCGAGATCTGCGGCCTGGACGCCGGTTTCAGCCACGGCCGCGGCGGGAGCATGCACCTGCAGTGGCTCCAGGCCGGCGCGATCGGCACCAACGCCATCGTCGGCGGCGGCGTCCCGCTCGCCGCCGGCACGGCCTGGGCGCACCGCGAAGCGGCCACCGACGCCGTTGCCGTCACCTACTTCGGCGACGGCGCGATGAACATCGGGTCCACCCTGGAGACGCTCAACCTCGCCGCCGCCTGGAAGCTGCCGCTGTGCTTCTTCGTGGAGAACAACCTGTACGCGGTCTCCACCCACGTCGCTGAGGTGACCGCGGAGCCGCGGCTGTCCGCACGCGGCCCGGGTTTCGGCATCCCCTCCTGGAAGGTCGACGGGATGGACCCGCTGGCCGTCCATCTGACGATGCAAGAGGCGTTGCAGCACATGCGGTCCGGCGCTGGCCCCACCCTGATCGAGGCCGACGTCTACCGCTACTTCCACCAGAACGGGCCGTTCCCCGGCTCGGCGTTCCGATACCGCAGCAAGCAGGAGGAAGCGGCCTGGCGTGGGCGCGACCCGGTCGAGAGGACCGCTCAGCACCTGGTGCGCCGCGGCATCCTCGCCACCGAGGACGTCGACGGCTCCCGGGCCCGGGCCAAGGAGCTGATGGCTTCGCTCGGCGAGGTGATCCTGGAGCCGCGTCCCGGTGGCAAGCCAGGGGAGCGACGGATCCGGGGGGCCGAGTGGCCCGACCCCGGGTTCGTCGACAGCGGCGTGCGCGGCGAGCTGTCCGAGTTGGCGGGGATCACCTTCACGGACGTGGCCGACCACGCGGACCGCCTGCAGGACGTGAAGTACATCGACGCCGTTGCGGCCGTGATGGACCGGCGGATGGGCGCCGACCCGCGGATCGTGGTCCTGGGGGAGGACGTGCACCGGCTGGCCGGCGGCACGAACGGCGCCACCAAGGGCCTGAAGGACGCCTACCCCGACCGGGTCCTGGGCACCCCGATCTGCGAGAACGCCTTCGCCGGCCTGGGCGGCGGGATGGCCATGGACGGGCGGTTCCGTCCGGTCGTGGAGTTCATGTATGCGGACTTCCTGTGGGTGGCCGCCGACCAGCTGTTCAACCAGATCGGCAAGGCCCGGCACATGTTCGGCGGCACGGGCGCCGTCCCGCTGGTGCTGCGCACCAAGACCGCCATGGGCGCCGGCTACGGGTCGCAGCACTCGATGGACCCGGCCGGGATCTTCGCGACGTCGGTGGGCTGGCGGATCGTGGCGCCCTCCACGCCGTACGACTACGTCGGCCTGATGAACACGGCACTCGCCTGCCACGACCCTGTCGTCGTGCTGGAGCACGTCGACCTGTACACCTCCACCGGTCCGGGCCTGCCCGACGACCTCGATCACTACCTGCCGGTCGGCAAGGCCGCGGTGCGCCGCACGGGGTCCGCGCTGACGGTGCTCACCTACGGCGCCATGGTCGCCCCCGCCCTGGAGGCCGTGGCCGCCGTCGGGGCCGATGCCGAGGTGATCGACCTGCGCTGGCTGGATCGGGCCAGCCTGGACTGGGACACCATCGGCGCGAGCGTGCGCAAGACCAACAACGTGCTCATCGTCGAGCAGGGCGCGATCGGGACCTCGTACGGCTCCTGGCTCGGCGACGAGATCGCCCGCCGGCTGTTCGACTGGCTCGACGCGCCGGTCGCGCGGGTCACCGGCGGTGAGGCCTCGCCCAGCATCAGCAAGGTGCTGGAACGGGCCGCATTCGCGGGCACCGACGAGATCGCCGCGACGCTGCGCGAGATGACGGGGGCCTGAGGTGGCGCAGATCCTCCGGATGCCCGAGGTCGCGGCGAACACCACCGAGGCCGTGGTGGCCAGCTGGCTGGTCGAGCCACGCAGCCCCTTCGCGGCCGGCGATCCGCTGGTCACGGTGGAGACCGAGAAGGCGGCCGTGGACATCGAGGCCGAGAGCGCGGGCTTCCTGCTGCGGGTGCTGGTGCCGCAGGGGCGTCAGGTCGAGGTCGGCACGCCGATCGCGGTGTGGGCCGACGAGATCGAGCCGGATGAGCTGGTCGAGTCGCTGATCGCCTCGCTGGGGGGCGCGGCCGGCTCGGGGGCGGGACAGCAGCGGGCCGCGAACTCCGACGTCGAGAGTGCTCCCACGGACGGTGCGGCGCAGCCGCCGTCGCCCGCCGTGCGGTTGTTCAGCTCGCCTCTGGCCCGACGGATCGCCCGCGACGCAGGGGTCGACCTGCGCGAGATTGCGGGCACCGGCCCGAACGGCCGGATCCGGCGCGCCGACGTCGAGGCCTTCGCCGGCCGCCGGCCGCCGGCCACGCCCGCCGCCCCGCTCCCGGCCCCCGAGCCCGCAGCCCCGGCCCCGGCCGCGGCCGCGGTCCACACCGACGTCCCGGTCTCCCGGATGCGGCAGGCCATCGCGCGGCGGCTGACCGAGAGCAAGCAGACGACGCCGCACTTCTACCTGCGCGGGAGCGCCCGGGTGGACCGGCTGCTGCAGTTGCGGCAGGAGGTCAACGCGGACGGCGAGGTGAAGGTCTCGGTCAACGACCTGATCGTCAAGGCGGTCGCTCGAGCACACACGAGGGTTCCCGCGCTGAACGTGCAGTGGGCCGGTGACGCGATCCGGCAGTTCTCCGCCGCCGACGTGGCGGTCGCGATCGCCACCGACGAGGGGCTGCTCACCCCGGTCGTCCGTGACGTCGATGGGATGAGCCTGCGCCGCCTCGCGGAGACCACCCGTGACCTTGCCCGCCGCGCCCGGGAGCGGCGGATCACCCCGGCCGAGCTGGAGGGTGGTTCGATCACCGTGACCAACTTGGGGATGTACGGCACCGAGGAGTTCGCGGCGATCATCAACCCCCCACAGGCCGCGATCCTCGCCGTTGGGGCGGCCCGCCCCGAGCCTGTCGTCCAGGACGGTGCCCTCGCGGTCGCCACGGTCCTGCGGGTCACGCTGGCCGTCGACCACCGACCGGTGGACGGCGCGCTCGCGGCGGACTGGATGCGGACCTTCCTCGGTCTGCTGGAGCAGCCCGCCCGGATCCTTGCCTGAGACGCTGACCCCCGGGACCGCGAACGTGCACCCTTCACCGGGTGAGACGTCGGGAGGCGGCGCGCGCTACCCATTCTCGGTCGTGGGAAGGACGGAAGACGAGGCTGTCACCGACGACCATGCCTGACCTTCCACCGTCCCACGATCGTGTCTGGTGGGTCAGCGTGGCACGTCCCTGCCACTGCACGACCGCGTCGTACATGCCGGCGAACCGCAGTCGCGCCGCCGACTCGTGCACGGCGTGCCGGTAGACCTGCAGGGAGGTCAGGAAGCCGACCGTCCAGACCAGCCCGAGCGCCCCGATCAGGTGCACTGCTGTGCGGACCGGGCCGGCGGGCAGCGCTACGGCCAGGACCGCCACCAGCACGACGTCCCCGAAAGCCGCCCCGAGCAGCACACTGCAAGGGACAGGGCCGCCGTGCCGGCGTCCATCACTCCCGAACGCCAGGCCATCGCCTCGGCGCCGGCCAGCAACGCGATCCCCGCGGGCCACAGCCGGCGGTGCGTTCGCCGCGGCCGCCCGGCGCCTCGGCCGGTCCGATCGACGCGTGCGAATGGCATGAGGCTCACGCTAGCCAAGCCCGCTGTCCGGCCGCCGTGCTCGACGTCGTAACAGAACCCGGCGACCTCGAAGTAGTCGGCGTCGCGCGAGGTTCAGCATCGCCGGCTGCGCGCATGGCTCGCATGGCGGCGCTGGACAGCGCGTCACGTACGGCAGGTTGACGTGTCGCCTGCCCGCCAGGGCTGCCGGACGTCAGCGGGTCATTCCGCGTGATCGCTCGCGGCCGCACGGTACAAGCGCAGGCACTCCTGGACGCCGAACAGGCGCAGGAACCGTCGCTCCCGGGAGCCGAAGTCAGCGGCCGCCGCCGCGATCGGGATGACTTCGGGCCTCTCCAAGGCGTGGGTCTGCCCTTCGTGAACGAGGATGGCCGACCCCGATGCCAGGACGTTCTTGACCCAGTCGGTGCTCGGACCGTAGGGCAGCCCGATGACGAACCCGTCCTCGGTCTGGGTCGGCGTCACCGGGGTCTTGAACGAACGACCTGAGGTGCGCCCCGTGTGCTCGATGATCGACGCGGGGCCTCCCGGAGTTCCCGCGGTCCTGAGCACCCGCGGATTCCCCGAATCGCGGGCCAGTCGTCGGACCAGATCCACCACGGGCGGGTACCTCGTCCGGATCCCGAGGACCAAGCCGGCCGCCGCGACGACGGGCGCGATCGCGGCTACGGTGACGATCTTGGCGCGCATGCTCATGCCACACCTCCTGAGCGTCTGCAGACTCAGCGACCCTACGTCGTCCGGACAGTGCCGGACACTCGGGTCGCCCGTTGGGCCGCATCCGGACTTGTTGATCCAGTCCGGAACCTGACCTGGAGAAGCTCCCTCGGATGCGGTTTGATCAGCTCGTCGGCGTGGGCTCCTGACGACGGGCGTCCGCTACGTGGCGCAACGCTTCTACGGCTAGGTAGGCGCTGACTACGGCGATCAGGATGGGCGGGGTCTGAAGGGGTCCGACCTGCGTCATGAAGGCGGCCAGCAGCACCATCGCGAATGGCGCGGCCACGAGTGTCCCGAGTACTGCCGCTAAGAGGCAACTGAATGCGAGCCCCATCGGAACCTCGGGCAAGACCACGTGGACCACGACTCCGGCGGTCCCGCCGATGAATATCGCGGGGAAGATGGGGCCCCCTAAGAAGCCGCTGGCCCGACTCACCCCGACCGTGAGCGCCTTCGCGCCCAGGATGGCAATGCACAGGCCGGGGCCCAGAGCTCCGGCGCCGGTCAATACCGTGGCGAGCTGGTCGCCGCCGGAGAACATGGTCAGCGGCAGGGCTACTCCGATGAGGCCATAAGTCGTACCGCCGAGGGCGGACTTTGCGACCGTCGGGAGGCGGAGTCGGTCGAAGCTGCGGGACACCAGCGCGATCACCCCCATGGTGAAGCCGGTGATCACAGCTGCGAACAGTCCGAGGGGGACTGCCGCGAGCAACTGCCAGTCCTCGAACGTGTAACGCGGCACCTGGTAGACACCCAAGAAGACCGCCCCCGCAATGGCGAAGTAGATCCCGAAGGAGACGCTTGCCGCCACGATGTTCGCTACCAGGACCTTGCTGAACCGGCGCCCGCCGGGACGGGCGAGCTCGAGGACGAGCATCACCACGATCACGGGGCTGGAGAACAGCCCGCCGTATATGCCAGCGATGCCTGCCAGAGTGTCGACCTGGGCGTCCTCGCCCGTCAGTCGCCTTCGCCGGGCCATCCAGCGCCCCGCGCCGCCACCCATACTGGCCAGAACCTTCTCGGGGCCGACGCTGGCTCCTCCGAAGAGTGACGCGAGGGAGACGGCCACGGTGCCCGGCACCAAGGTGGGATCGACATAACCGGCCCGCAGGTCCTCGACCAGACCAGGAACATCGTCGTGCAAGCCAAAGAGCTGCCGGAGCATCCCGACGACCACTCCCGCTGCCGTGGTGACCAAGATCCACCACCAGTGGCCACCGAACCAGCCAGGACCGGCAGCGGAGTACCAGCTGCCTCCCAACGTGACAACCCGCAGGAAGACGAGACCGGTGAACCCACCGAGCACGCCAAGCGCGACGGCGTATCCCGTCAGGACCCAGAACACCCGCTCGCGGATGGCCGGCGCAGGCAGGGCCGACCCAGGCACGCCGTCCACGGGAATACGCTAACCGTGGCGAGGCCCGCGGTGAACCCCCGGACCTGCATGGGCCGCCCGGCTCGGCGTCGGTCGTGAGATGGAGTCCGAGGTCGAGAGGGCTAGGGCGCACGTGTCTCTGATGCCCTGCTCGGGATGGGTTCGGTCAGCCGCTGGAAGATGGCGAGGATGGTGCGGGACATCAGCGAGCGGCCTTCCTCGGCAAGGGGGTCGTCGAGGATGTCGGGGTCCTGGAACCACAGGACGACGGAGCCGGCGATCTGTGCCGCGACGGCCCGGCTGAGGTGGCGGATGGTGAACGGCCGGCGCATCCGCAGGTCGTAGGCGTCGAGCATCGCCTGCCACGCCTGATCCGCGGTGGCGTAGAAGGCGGTCATCCGGTGCTGGAGCGCGGCGTGCAGCCGGGTGTCGCGGGCCCCGATGAGCAGGCTGAGCTCGACCCGGTACAGCGGGTCCTCGCGGTAGTGCCGGTGGACGTCCTCCATGGTCTGCATGAGCACCGTCTCCAGCGGGACGGCGTCGGCGTGCGCCTGCTTGAACCGCAGGACGCTCTCGGGGAGTCCGGGGACGAGGGTGGACATCAGGTCGGCGAGGTGGAAGAGCAGGTCGACCTGGAATTCGGCCTGGGTGGGCCACTGCTGGTAGATCGCGCCGGTGGTGATGGCTTTCGCCTTCTGGTCGCCGGTCTGCTCGCGGATGATCGCGGTGGCGCGCTCGGCGACCTGACTGACCTTGACGTGGGCCAGGGCGGAGGCCAGGACCTCGTCGCCGCTGGCCTGCGCGCGTTCGCGCAGGATGTCCACTGCGGCACGCAGCATCAGGTTGCGGGTCTCGGCGGGCGTGCGCCGTGGCATGCGTTCGCGCAGCTCGTCCGGGGTCCGACGGGGCACTCTCCGGGCTTGGGCCGGCACGCGCGCCTCCTCTGGGGCCGTACGGGGAGCTGGGGCGACCCCGTTGACAAGCGGTTGTGACGCAGCCTACATTCCAGATTCGTAAATAGTCTACGGATCTGGCGTTGCTCGCCGGACCCGCCCGGTACGGCAGGGCCTGCCCACGAGGTGCCCTGCGGACCGGCTCACCTCGTCCGGGCACGCCCCTGCCGCTGCCCGTCGGTTTCCCCTGCGCCTCCGTTCGGTCGCAGTGTCTGGCCCTCAGGAAGCCCGCAGCCGTCACGTCCACCCTGTCGCCTCGGCGACCTCCGATCGGAGGGTTCACCCATGTCCCGTCTCCCACGTTCTCGAAAGGGCGCTCTGGCCCTGGGACTGGCTGCGTCGCTGGCGGTTTCCGCCTGCGGCAACGCCTCGTCCTCGTCCTCGTCGCAGTCGTCCGCGGCGGCGAATGCGGCGAGTTCCGGCGCCGGCTCGTCGACGGTCGGCGCCGGCAATGGTCAGGTGGTCACGGACTACCTGTCGTACGTCGGCGGGACGGCGGGGGCGGCGGACCCGTCGAAGTCCCCGATCGGGATCGGCTGGGTGAACATCGAGGGCGGTTCGATCGGCGCGACGCCGGAGGCCACGCGAGCCGCGCAGGCCGCCGTCACGTACGTCAACGCCAAGCTCGGCGGGATCGGCGGGCATCCGTTGGCGCTGAAGGTCTGCACGATCACCTCCGCGGAGGAGGAGGGCCAGAAGTGCGGCCAGCAGCTGGTCAACGACTCAACGGTGCAGGCGGTGGCGTTCGGCAACGTGTTCCTGGGCGACACGTCCTTCAACTCGGTGATGAACGGGCAGAAGCCGCTGCTCGTCGGGGTGGCCGACGGCCCGTCGGTGGCGACGGCGAAGAACGCCTTCATCCTGTTCGGTGACCTGACGCACGTGTTCGCCTCGTGGGGCACCTACTCCCGCGACGTCCTGCACGCCAAGACCGCCGCCGTCGTCTACACCAACGCGCCGGGGGACAAGGCCGCCGGGGCCGCCGTCCGCAAGGGGCTGGAGGCCGCCGGGATCAAGGTGACCGCGGTCGGCTTCGACCCGCAGGCCACCGACCTGCTCGGACCGGTGACCGCGGCCGGCGCGCAGACCGCGGACGTAGTCGTGCCGATCGGCACCGGGCAAGGGTGCGTCGGGATCGCCAAGGCGCTCAAGCAGCTCGGGGTGACCAAGCCGATCGTGGCCACGCCCGTCTGCCTGACCGGCGACGTCGCCCAGGGCTTCGGCGGTGACCTGCCGACCTGGACCTACGGCATCGCCCAGACCCTGCCGACCGACGCCTCGGCCGCGGACGCGAAGGCCTACCTGGACGCCTCCGCGTCCGCCGGCCTGGCAACCAAGGACGCCACCCAGGTGTTCGCCGCGCTGGCGTGGAGCGAGATCCTCACCTACGCCAAGCTGTTCACCGCGATCGGCGCCGACAAGGTCACCCCGCAGACCGTGACGGCGGCCCTGCAGCAGTTCACCGGGCCGGTGGTGATGGGGGCGCCGGAGGTCAAGTGCGGCAAGTACGCCGACGCCCCCGCGGTGTGCAACGACCGGTCCAAGTTCTACACCTACCAGGGCAAGGGCCGGTTCACGCCCGTCGCCGGCTGGCTGCAGCCGCCCGCATGAACACCGCCCTGCCCCTGTTCGCGCTCCTGGGCCTGGGACCCGGCGCGCTGATCGCGGGGATCGCCGTGGCGCTGGTCGCCAGCTACCGGGGAGCCGGGGTCATCAACCTGGCCACCGGCGCCACGGCGATGGTCTCCGGGTACGTGTTCTGGGCGCTCACGTCAGGCTTCTTCGGGCCGATCCTGCCCGGCGGGATCGCCCTCGTGGCGGCACTGGCCGCCGCGCTCGTCGTCGGCGTGCTCACCGAGGTGGTCGCGTTGCGCCCGTTGCGCACCGCCTCGCCGCTGGCGAAGATGGCCGCCTCGTTGGGGATCCTGTTGACCCTGCAGGCCCTGATGGTGCTGGTGTTCGGCAGCAGGCCGGAGGCGGAGCCGAGCCTGCTGCCCGCAGGCACTGTGCCGGTGCTCGGGGTGGTCGTCCCGGTCGATCGGTTCGTCCTCACCATCCTGGTCGTGGTGCTGACGGCCGGGCTGGCCGCGGCCTACCGGTGGAGCCGGTTCGGTCTGGCCACCCGGGCCGCCGCCGAGAACGAGCAGGCCGCCCTGCTGGCTGGCCTGTCCACCAACCAGCTGTCGATGGTGAACACCCTGCTGGCCTCAGCCGTGGCGGGACTGCTCGGCGTGCTGGCCGCCCCGATCGTCCAGGTCGACTCGATCACCCTTCCGCTGCAGGTGGTTCCGGCGCTGGCGGCGGCACTGTTCGCCCGGTTCACCTCGCTGTGGATCGCCTGCTGGGCAGGCCTGGGCCTGGGCGTACTGCAGTCGCTGATCTACTTCCTGTCCACCCAGCCCTGGTTCCCCACCGACAACGGCAACGCCCTGCCGGGGGTGCAACAGGTTCTCGTATTCGTCGTGGTCGTGGTGGCGTTGTTCCTGCGCGGTGCGGCGCTTCCCGGGCGAGGGGCACTGGTCGAGGCACACCTGCCGGTGGTCCCGGTCCCGGACCGGCTGATCCGTAAGGCGTTGCTGTCCGGCGGGGCAGCCGCGGTCGCGCTGGTCGTACTGCCCTACGACTTCAGGCAGGCCCTGACCAACTCGGTGATCGCGATGGTCATCGTGCTGTCCTACGTCGTGATCACCGGGTACGTCGGGCAGATCTCGGTCATGCAGCTGGCGCTGTCCGGGACCGCCGGGTTCCTGCTGTCCCACCTGGCTGTGGCTTGGAACGTGCCGTTCCCGCTGGACGCGGTGCTGGCCGTGGCGGCGTCGACGCTGCTGGGGGTCGGGGCCGGGGTCGCCGCGCTACGGGTGCGCGGGGTGAGCCTGGCAGTGGTCACCCTGGCCGCCGCGATGGCGATGGAGCAGGGACTGTTCCTCAACACCAGCATCGGTGGTGCCGGCGGGGTGTCCGTGCCGTCGCCGCGGATGTTCGGCGTCGACCTCGGGCCGGACGCCGGCTTCCGCGGGCTGGACGGGCTGCAGCCCAGCCCCGTGTTCGGGTTCCTGGCCCTGGCGGTCGCCGCCGCGTTGGGCATCTATGTGGCGAACCTGCGCCGCACCCAGCTGGGCAGGGCGATGTTGGCGGTCCGCTCGAACGAACGGGCGGCGGCAGCGGCCGGCATCTCGGTGCGCGGGACGAAGATCGCCGGGATCACCGTCAGCTCGCTCATCGCCGGGATCGCGGGCGTGCTCTACGGCTACAACTTCGCCTCGGTGTCCGCCGCCCGGTTCACGGCCGTGGGAGCGCTCGCCCTCATCGGCTTCGCCTATATGGGCGGGATCAGCATGGTCTCGGGCGCGGTGATCGCGGGCCTGTGGGCCACCGAAGGCTTCTTCCCCCACCTGCTCGAGCGATGGCTCGGACTGAAGGGGACGTGGGCGCTGCTCGTGGGTGGCGTCTCGCTGGTGGTGACCCTGGTTGCCAACCCCGACGGCATCGCCGGCGCCAGCTACCGGCGCAAGCAACTCAAGCGCGGACAGCGTTCCGCGCCGGCCGAGCCGACGACCCCGCCCATCCGTGCGGCGCAAGGCCAGGGCGTCGTCCCGGCCGCCACCGTGGAAGAGGTGGTCCGATGAGTGTCCTGACCGCCCGCGGAATCGGCGTCAGCTACGGCGGCGTGCACGCCCTCACCGACGTCGACCTCACCCTCGAGCCCGCGCAGTTGGTCGGTCTGATCGGCCCCAACGGAGCCGGCAAGACGACGTTCATCGACGCGGTCACCGGCTTCACCCCGCACCGCGGAACCGTGCAGCTGGACGGGCGCGACCTCACCGGCGCAGCGCCCCACCTGCGGGCCCGTGGCGGACTGGCCCGGACCTGGCAGAGCGGGGACCTGTTCGACGACCTCACCGTGGCGGAGAACCTCGCCGTCGCGGCCGGGCCCCACCGCTGGTGGGGCGGGCTGCTGGGGACCCTTCGGGGCCCCGCCGCCGCGTCCGCCTCCGCCCTCGACGTGTTGGCACAGGTGGGGCTCGACGACCTGGTCGACGCCCGGCCATCCGATCTGTCCCAGGGGCAGCGCAAGCTCATCGGCGTCTCCCGGGCCCTGGCCGCCCGGCCCCGAGCGGTCCTGCTCGACGAACCTGCTGCCGGGCTGGACACCACCGAGAGCCGCAGCCTCGGCGAACGGCTGCGCGCCGTCGCCGACTCCGGGACCGCGTTGCTTCTCGTCGACCACGACATGGGACTGGTGCTGGGAGTGTGCGATCACGTGGTGGTGCTGGAGTTCGGGAGGGTCATCGCCGCCGGGACGCCGGACGAGGTCCGCCGGAACCCGGCCGTCGTCCGCGCGTACTTGGGCGGCTCGGCGGACAACCCGCTGGCAGGCGGTGACACCATCGAGCGAGCGGATGCCGGTGAGGTGGCGGGCGCGGCAGAGGCGGTCGGACGGTGAGCGCCTCCGTGCTGCAGATCGAGCAGCTCACCACCGGCCACGACGGGAGCCCCGCCGTCCGCGGCCTGGACCTCACCATCGGGTCCGGCGAGGTGGTGGCGCTGCTGGGGGCCAACGGGGCCGGCAAGACCACGACGCTGCGCACGATCTCCGGCCTGCTGCGCCCGATGGCCGGCACGATCCGGTTCGCCGGGCAAGACCTGTCCCGGCGCTCGCCCAGTGCCCGGGCCCGGCTCGGCATCGCCCACGTCCCCGAAGGACGCGGCCTGTTCTCGGGCCTGAGCGTCGCCGAACACCTGCGGCTGGGCTACCTGCGCGAACGCCTGGACGACGCGGTCGCCTACCGGTACTTCCCGGCCCTGGACGCGCTCCGGGACCGCCGGGCCGGGCTGCTGTCCGGCGGGGAGCAGCAGATGCTCGCCGTCGGGCGCGCCCTGGCCCGACGCCCCTCGCTGCTGCTGCTCGACGAGCTCAGCCTGGGCCTGGCCCCCGTGATCGTCGAGCAGTTGCTGCCCGTCATCCGCAGCTACGCCAGCGAGTCCGGCTGCGGCGTGCTGCTCGTCGAACAACACGTCGGGATGGCCCTGCAGGTCGCCGACCGCGGCTACGTCCTGTCCCACGGGATCGTGACGACGCACGCCGGGGCCGCCGCGCTGCTTGCCGACCAATCCCTCATCCTCGCCAGCTACCTCGGCGAGCAGACCCCATCCCTAGGGAGCGCACCGTGAGCGTGAGTGAGCAGACCGACCGTGCCCTGTGGGCGCACGGGGCAGGCGAACTAGCCGGCCTGATCGCCTCGGGCCAGGTGTACGCCCGCACGGTGATCGAGGCGCACCTGGACCGGGTCGCGCAGGTCAACCCGACCGTGAACGCCGTCACCCGGGTGCTGGCGGACTCCGCCCTCGCTGCCGCGGACCGGGTGGACGCGGCCCTGCGGGCGGGCGAGCCGGTCGGCCCGCTGGCCGGAGTGCCGTTCACCATCAAGGAGAACCTCGACGTCGAGGGTCTGCCCACGACGGACGGGGTCGCGGCATTCCGCGACCGGGTCGCCTCCGCGGACGCCCCCAGCGTCTCCCAGCTGCGCGCAGCGGGAGCGATCCCGCTGGCGCGCACCAACATGCCCGACTTCGGGATGCGCTGGCACACCGACAATGCCCTGTTCGGCGCGACCCGGAACCCATGGGACGCAAGCCTTTCCCCAGGCGGGTCCAGTGGCGGTGAGGCGGTCGCGCTGGCCACCGGGATGTCCCCGCTGGGTCTCGGCAACGACTACGGCGGCTCGATCCGGCTGCCCTCGGCGGCGGCCGGCACCGTGGGCCTGCGCCCGACCGCTGGGCGGGTGGCGATGGCGACGACGACGAACCCGGCGCCGCCCACACCCACCCTCCAACTGTTCGCCGTGGACGGGCCGATGGGCCGGCGGGTGGACGACGTCCGCCTGGCCTACCAACAGCTCTGCGGCCCCGATCCCCGTGACCCGTACTGGGTCCCCGCGCCGGCACTGCTGCCCGTGCCGCACCGGCTGCGCGTCGCGGTGTGCGCCGATCCGGGAGCCGAGGGCGTCGACCCGGCGGTCGCGGCCGGAGTGAGGCGGGCGTCCGACGCCCTGGCCGACGCCGGAGCCGTCGTCGTCGAGACGCAGCCCCCGCACGTCCTGGAGGCCGCACAGCTGTGGCGCACCCTGACCACCGCCGAGATGCACGGCCTGCTGGACGGACTCGTCAAGCCGCTCGGCTCGACCGACGCCGCGACCTACCTGGCCGATTCCCTGGAGCACGTGCCCCTCCTCGACCTGGCCGGCTACGTCGGCGGCCTGGCCCGCCGGCACGCGATCGCCGCCGCCTGGTCGCGCTTCTTCGCCGAGCACGACCTCGTCCTGGGACCGGTCGGCACCCGGCGGATCCACACCGTCGACTTCGACCTCGGCGGGCCGGACAACACCGACACGCTCTGGCACACCCATCGCCTGGTCCTCACCGTCAACCTGCTCGGCCTGCCCGCCCTCGCCCTCCCGGTCGGCCGCGACGAGCAGGGCATTCCCCTCGGCGTCCAACTGATCGGCAACCGGTACCACGAGAGCGTCCTCCTCGAGGCCGGCCGAATTCTGGAACAGGCACTCGGAACGATCACCCCGATCAGCCCCGGAGCCGCGTGTTGAGCTCCGATCGCCGGCAGCTGCAGGTCGGCTCGTGCGCGGCCGCTCAGGCCAGGGGGATCACCATCATCTGCGACCGGACCGGCGGGCCCATCACCCCGGCGTCCCCACCCACCGCGTCTCTCCGGCTCACCTGATCGGCCCCGCCGGCTCCGCTGTGGGAGTTCACGAAGGGGAGTCGATGATCACCGGGCGAGGTAGATGGTGTTGGCCGACTCGCCCCGGGTCAGCGGGTTGGCGAAGGTGACCACCTGCGCGCCGGCGTGGGGAAACACCTGTGAGAGCACCGCGAGGAAGGCCTCGTCGGGAGGATCGTCCGACCACAGTGCGAAGACCGCGCCGGGGCGCAGGTGCCGGACGAGCCGACGTATCCCGATCGGGGTGTAGAACCGCGCGTGCCGCGGGTGCAGCACGTGCCTCGGGGTGTGATCGATGTCCAGCAGGACCGCGTCGACGCGGCGCCCCGGCACCTGCGGATCGAACCCGGCGTCGGAGTCCACCAGGGCGAAGAAGTCACCGTGCACCAGGCGGGTCCGCGGATCGGCGGTCAACTCGCTCGCACCGGGGACCAGACCCCTTTCATGCCATTCGATCACCTCCGCCAGGGCCTCCACCACGGTCAGCGAACGGACCCGTTGGTCGCTCAGCGCGGCCCGCGCGGTGTAGCCGAGCCCGAGCCCACCAACGACGACGTCCAAGACCTCGCCCTCCACCTGGGCCAACGCCAGGCGGGCGAGCTCGATCTCGGCCACCGTGAACAGGCTCGACATGAGAAACTCCTCACCGAGCTTGGCCTCGTACACCTCGACCTTCAGCACCGGGTCGACCCGACGGCGCAGGCTGATCACCCCCATGGGGGTGTCCGCCCAAGCCAGCACCTCCAGCCGCGCGCTCACGAGGCGACCAGCACCCGGGACAGCACTTCCGCATTCACCATGTCCACCACGACCCCACATCTTGGACCCCAGGTCGCCTAGGGAAGGTCCTCCTGGACAGGCCGGTGTCGTGGCGGGAGCGTTGAGCAGCCCGGGAGTCGGCCAGCCAGGCCGCGCTCGCTGAGCGCCACGGGCATACTCACGGTATGACAATGGGCGTAGATCCGACCAGCCGCGTCTCCACCTACACGTGGAACCCCACGATGGGCTCCTACGTACATGCACACCTTGAGGCGGCCGACAAGGCCGGACAGCAGACGGGTGTCACGAAGTTCTCCCACACAGTCAGCGCCGCCCACAACGGCTGGCGCATCTCCGCGACGGCCTCCGACACCGGCCGGCAGACGATCAAGCGATTCGTGGCCGCCGCGCTCGCCGACCCCACCCTGTGGACCCCGCAGCGTCCCTCGACCGTCCATCCCTGGACCTGACCACGCTCAGCCGATCCGGCGAGGCGGCCAGGTCACCCTGGGGACTGCTTGATCGGTGGTGACGCGTCGCGCTGCTGTTACAGCGCGGGCGTCGGCGCCCCGTCCTGTTTGGTGAGGCTCCTCGTCGGCTGACTGGTACTCACCGGAAGGAGCAGTCATGAACGCGCAGACGACCACCGCCCGGGCCACCGGTGCCTGGTATCTAGGCCTTGCGCTCACCGGCGTCCTGGGCTTCCTGTTCGTGCGGCCGCAGCTGTACGTCGAGGGCGATCCCGCAGCCACGCTGGTGAATCTGACCACGCGGCAGGGCCTGGCCCGGCTCGGTGTCGTCCTGGAGATGGGCATCGTGGTAACCCAGGCCCTTGCCGCCGTCTGGTTCTACAAGCTGTATCGCGCGATGCGTCCTGTCGCTGGGGTCGCGGTCGCCGCGTTCGGGCTGGTCAACGCCGTCGCGATCATGACCAGCGCGGTGTTCATGGCCACCGCGGTCGCCGTCGCGAACGACCGCTCGCTCGTGGCCGGTGCCGACCCGGCGGCGACGGTCGGGCTGATGCACCAGCTGAGTACTCACGCCTGGGGGATCGGCGCGTTGTTCTTCGGGCTGTGGCTGATCCCGATGGGTTGGGCCGCCGTCACCACCCGGCGCTTCCCCGTCGCCCTGGGGTGGATCCTGATCGTCGGCGGCGTCGGCTACCTGCTCAGCGCACTGGTCGACTACGCGCTGGCCAGCCCGCCGAGCGCGCTCGTGAACGGTCTCGCGTTCCCCGCCAGCATCGGCGAGTTCTGGATGATCGGTTACCTCCTCAGCCGCGGGATCCGACCCGAACCGTCTCCGGCAGCTCACGCCGGGACACACCCCGTCACACCCGCTGCGTCACCGATTCCGCAGTGAGGCAGCTTCTGCTGATCCTGGCTCTGGGCCTGGGCGCCGTGTCGCCGGCCAGCGCGCCGGACGGATCCATCGACGGCGTCATCGACGCCGAGATGCCTGCCTCCGGTGTACCCGGCCTGGCCTACGCCGTCGTAGCCGACGGCGAGGTGACCTCGGTCGGCGCCCGGGGCGTGGCCAGGCTCGGGAGCGAGTGGAAGGTCACACCGGACACGGCCTTCGTGACCGGCTCGATCTCCAAGAGCTTCACGGCGCTGGCCGTGATGCAGCTGGTCGAGGCGGGTCAGATTGAGCTGGACGCCCCGGTGTCGCGCTACCTCGACGCCTTCTCCGGCCGGTCGGGCGGCGCGGTCACGATCCGGCAGCTGCTCCACCACACCAGCGGCTACTCCACGATGCAGGGGAACACCTCGCCCGCCGACACCACCGGCAGCAGGGACGAGCTCGCGCGCCGGGTCGACCGCATCGCCACCCTGACTCCGCCACACGCACCGGACGTGAGGTGGGAGTACTCGAACGCCAACTACGAGGTCCTTGGTCGCGTGATCGAGGTCGTCGGCGGGCAGGACTACCAGGCCTACGTCACGGCCCACATCCTGCAACCGGTAGGGATGGTGCACAGTTTCGTCGCCGACGGCGAGATCCATGAGGTCGCGGCGACCGGCCACACGCCCTGGTTCGGGACCAAACGACCGCTGCCGGAGAACACGACCAGCCGCGGAACGGCCCCGCAAGGTGGGATCGTCGCCAGCGCCCCCGATCTGGCGCGGTACCTGATGATGATGATGAACGGCCGGGACGACGTGCTGAGCGCCGAAGGCAAGGCGTTGATGATGCGCGCGGACGGCAACACGTCACCGTTCTACGGCTTCGGCTGGTTCGTGGACCCCGGCAACGGGCGTGTCTGGCATTCCGGGACCAGCCCTGGGTTCGAGTCGCTGGCCACGATGCTTCCCAGCCGTAAGCGAGGGGTCGTGGTGTTGGTCAACGGCGGAAGCGGGATCGGGTTCGGCGAGACGGCACAGCTCCGCAACGCCATCACGGCCACGGCGCTGGGTCTCGACTACGCCGGTGAAGGGTTGCGATGGCCGCAGAAGGCCCTCTTCGTCACCCTGGCGCTGCTGCCTGTCGCATTCCTGCTCAGCATGGCCTGGGCCTGGCGCCACCGTGCTCAGATCCGCGCCAAGTCGGGCCCCTTCGGCCTGTTCAGCTGGTGGTTCCCGCTGCTCACCACGCTCGCCGCGGCCTGGGTCATCCTCAGTCTGGTCCCGGGCCTGATCGGCGCACCGCTGGTCACGATCCGCCAGTTCCAGCCGGACATGGGACTCGCCATGAGCGCCACCGCCGTGACCGGAGTCCTGTGGGCCGCGTTCCGGCTCGCAGTCGCCTACACCCCTCGATCCGGTCCACGCCGGTCCGGACGCCGATAGACGGCCACGACGTCGATCAGGTCTTCCAGACCCTTCAGGTCTTCGGCGTTGAGTCGAGAACGCTCCAAGGTCCGGCGCGTCAGAGCGTGGATCCAGCCAACTCATCGGTCTCCGTGTCACCGAGCCCGGCAGCCACCTGCCGGTCGGCGACCCGTCGCGGCGCCCGACCCCGGACGACGTCCACGTTCACCAGCCGCGCGTCGGCCGTCGTCACCTCGTGAACCTCACCGGCGAGGGTGACGGTCGTGGCCAGTTCCCGCTCGGCACACGACGGGCCCACCCACAGCTCGACGTCGCCGGGCTCGACGACCCGGGTCAGGGTGCGGTCCGTGAACGCCAGCCGCGCGCTGGGGACGGCGAACCGCACCCCGGCCCGCTCTCCGGCGTCCAGCGCGACGCGCGGCGTAGCCGAGCAGCTGGGCCTGCGGGCCGGGTGACACTCGCGATCACGTCGTGGGCGTAGAGCTGGACGACGTCGGCGCCGGCCCGGTCGCCGGTGTTCTGGACCGTCGACGGTCACCGTCGAGGACGCCGTCGGCTGGGTATCGCGGCGTCGACGACCAGTCCCGAACGGGCTGAACCGTGTGTACGACAGGCCGAAGCCGAACGGGCGCACCGGCGTCGGGTCGACGCTGGTCACGTCGGACGGTCCGCCGAGCAGCGGGTGCAGGTAGGAGTACGGCTGCGCCCGGCGGCGCGGGGCAGCGTCACCGGCAGCCGACCGGACGGGTTCGACCCGGCCCGACAGTACGCCGGCGAGCGCGACGCCGCCCTCCTCGCCGGGGAAGAACGCCTGCAGGACCGCGGCGACGGCGCCGCTGGCCCGTCGAGCGCCCAGTCGAGCGCGTACGGGCGGCCGGTGAGCAGCACCAGCACCACCGGCGTCCCGGTGGCGACCACCGCCTCCACGAGCTCGCGCTGCACGCCGGGCAGGTCGAGGGTCTCGGAGTCGTTGCCCTCGCCGACGGTGCCGCGGCCGAACAGGCCTGCCTGGTCGCCGACGACGACGACGGCGAGCTCGGCCTCCGCGCCGCCTGCGACCGCGGCCGGCGAAGCCCGGCCGGTCGTCGCCCTCGACGGTGCAGCCCTCGACGAAGCGTGAACCCGACACCGGGCAGCTCGGCCGCGCAGCGCTTCGAGCACGGTGGGCATCGCGAACCCGAGCGGCACCTCGGGGTGATGCGGCAGCACGTGGTTGGCGAACGAGTAGCAGCCCATCATGGCCTCGGCCCGGTCGGCGTTCGGGCCGATGACGGCGATCCTTCGCCGGGGCCGTTCGGCCCGGCTCGGACAGCGGCAGCACGCCGTCGTTCGCCAGCAGCACGACGGACTCGCTCGGCCAGTCGGCGGGCGACCGCCCGGTGCTCGGGCCGAGTCGAGGTCGATCGCGGCGGGCGGCTCGTCGTCGAAGGTCGCGTCGAGCAGGCCGAGCTCCTCCTTCTGGGCCAGCGCCCGGAGCACGGCCCGGTCGACCAGGTCCGCAGCGACCAGGTCTCCGGCGACCGGCCGCGGCGCACGCGTTCGGCCAGCGGGTGCGAGGTAGGCGTCGCCGGTGGGCAGCTCGACGTCGATGCCGGCGGCGAGGGCCAGCTCGGCGGCCGCCCCCAGGTCCGCAGCGACCTGCGTGCATGACGGTGCAGGAAGGCCACCGAGAAGTAGTCGGCGACGACGACGCCGTCGAACCCCCAGCGTTCGCGCAGCACTCCGGTCAGGTAGGTCGGGTCGGCGGCCATCGGGACGCCGTCGATCTCGGTGTAGGAGTTCATCACCGAGCGCGCGCCGCCGTCGAGGATCGCCATCTCGAACGGCGGCAGGAACACGTCGGCGATCTCGCGCGGCCCGGCGTGCACCGGCGCGTGGTTGCGGCCGGCCTGCGAAGCCGGAGTAGCCGACGAAGTGCTTCAGCGTCGCGTGCACCCCTGCGGACTGCAGGCCGCGCACGTAGGCGGTGCCGATCGTGCCGACCAGGTAGGGGTCCTCGGCGATGCACTCGTCGACCCGCCCCCAGCGCGGGTCGCGGACGACGTCGAGCACCGGGGCGAGTCCCTGGTGGACGCCGAGCGCGCGCATGGAGCCGCCGATCAGCGCGGCCATCCGTTCGACGAGCGTCTGGGTCGAACGCGGCTCCCCAGGCCAGCGGCGTCGGGAAGGTCGCGCCTGCCAGGCCGCCAGCCCGGTGAGGCACTCCTCGTGCACCAGCGCCGGGATGCCCGAGCCGGGTCTCGGACCGCAGCCGCCGCTGCTCCGCCCACAGCCAGCGCGGCCCGCTCGACGGGGTCCGACCGGGCGGGTCCCGTAGACGCGGGTGAGCTGCCCGAGCCCGTGGACCGTGGCCTCGTCCAGCCCCGCCGAGACGCCCCGCCCCGAGGGTCCGCCATCTCGCCCTGCATCGGGGCGACGACCTCGCCGCCCTGGTCGACCCAGAAGCCGACCAGCTGGGCCAGCTTCTCCTCGAGCGTCATGCCGGCGAGCGATCGCGTCGGACGCGGCTCGGAAACGGCAGGCAGTCAGCAGCGGGCGCGGTCAGCGGACGTGTCTCCTGTCATGGGTGGCCACGGCGGTTCAGCCCTTGACCGC
This sequence comes from uncultured Actinomycetota bacterium, assembly GCA_963784535.1. Taxonomy (GTDB): domain Bacteria; phylum Actinomycetota; class Actinomycetes; order Actinomycetales; family Kineosporiaceae; genus CAWARR01. The sequence continues at coordinate 282,216 of CAWARR010000006.1, forward strand.
TCCGGTGAGGCCGCCGACGATCCGTCGCTCGAAGAGGCTGAAGAACACCAGCGCCGGGATCATCGACAGCGAGGTGAAGGCCAGCACCTTGGCCGTGTCGACGGAGTACTGCGAGGCGAACGCCTGCACGCCCAGCGGCAGGGTGTAGCTGGACGTCGTCGTTGAGGATGAACAGCGGCAGCAGGTAGCTGTTCCAGCTGGCGACGAAGGCCAGGATGCCGACGGTGATGACGCCGGGCAGTGACAGCGGGACGACCATCCGGAAGAAGAACCCGAGCCGGCTGCACCCGTCGATGGACGCCGCCTCCTCGATCTCGTCGGGGATCGCCCGCAGGAACGGCACCAGGATGATCACGGTCGTCGGCAGCGCGAACGCGATCTGCGGCAGGATCACCCCGGCCAGGGAGTTCATCAGGCCCAGGTCCTTGACCAGGATGTACAGCGGGAGTGATCGCCACGGTCATCGGGGAACATCAGCCCGGCGGCGAACAGCGCGTACAGCGCGCCGCTGCCCGCGGAACCGGTAGCGGGCGAGGACGTAGCTCGCCATCAGGCCCAGCGCGACGACGCCGACGGTGGTCGCCAGCGCGGAGATCGTGCGAGTTGAGCGACCTCGCGCCAGAACGTCGCGCCGCGTAGGACATCCAGGTAGTTGCCGCACGTTCCACGGGCGCGGGCCAGCCCGGCCGGGTCCGTGGTGATCTGCGCGTTGGTGCGGAAGCCGCCGAGGATGATGTACATGACCGGCGCGAGCATCGCCGCGACGAGCAGCAGCGCGACGACGTACACGGCAGGGCTGGCGCCCGCGCGTCAGCCGGTGCCACGCATCGCGGGGCGCCGTGCAGGCGAGCGCGCCCGCGGTGGCCATCAGTTCACTCCCTCCGGTGATCGCGCCCTCGGTGTCCCGTCGCAGCACGAACCGCTGGTAGACCAGGGCGACGGCGAGTGAGATGAAGAACAGCACGCACGGCGACGGCGTTGCCGTACCCGTAGTTCCCGGCCATCCGGCCGTTGAGCACCATGTAGGTCGCCATCGTCGAACGTTCCTGCGGTCGAGGCGATGTACTGCCCCCAGATGATGTAGACGAGGTCGAACAGCTGCAGCGCGCCGATGATCGACAGGAACGCCCAGATGCGGATCGTCGGCCCGAGCAGCGGCAGCGTGATCCGCCGCTGGATCTGCCAGTAGCGAGGCGCCGTCGATCGCCGCCGCCTCGCATCAGCTCCTCGGGGATGCCCTGCAGGCCGGCGAGGAACAGGATCACGGCGAACCCGACGTACTTCCAGGTGAGGATGCCCACGAGGGTCCAGATCGCGATGCCGGGGGTCGGAGATCCAGCCTGGCTGAGCCTGCCCAGCCCGAGCTTGTGCAGCAGGGCGTTGAAGGCGCCCGCGTCGGCGAGCATCAGGCTCCAGCCCGGTGCCGACGACGACCTCGGAGATGACGTAGGGCACGAAGATCAGCACGCGTGACAGGGACTGCCCGCGCATCTTGCGGTTCAGCAGCAGGGCCAGAGCGATCGCCACCGGGCCCTGGAGCACCAGCGACAGCACGACGATCACCGCGTTGTGCTTCACGGCGTCGAGGAAGGTGCTGTCCTGCAAGATGGTGAGGTAGTTGCGCAGGCCGACGAAGTCGGTGGGCGGCCCGTAGCCCTGCCAGCTGAAGAAGCCGTAGTACGCGGCCATCACGACCGGGAAGATGACGAAGCCGACGAACATCACCAGCGCGGGGCCGGTGAGCATCGCGATCTCCAGCCGCATCCGCCAGTCCGTCTTCCGCGACGGACGGGCGGGCCCGTGGTCGGGGGTGGCTCGCCACCCCCGACCACGGGCCCGATCCGCCGCCGCGGCGGGCGTCAGGTTCCTGCGGATCGCCTCGGCCACGGTCGGACTACGCCTTCTTGGCGGCGTTCTTCACCGCGTCGACGACGTCCTGCGGGGTTCCCTTGCCCGCCAGCATGTCCACCACCGCTGTGTTCAGCGCGTTGCCCACGTTCTGCCCGTAGACCGTGTCGAGCCACTGGGACACGAAGGGCGCCTTGTTGTAGGCGTCCATCACGGACCTCAGGTAGGGCTCGGTCATCGACGGACTGGGCGCCTCGGTGTTCACCGGCGGGGCCTGGAACGCCTTGTAGTAGGCCTCCTGCACCGGTGTGCTGACGATGTAGTTCAGGAAGTCCGTGCACGCCGGCTTGGGAGCCTTGGCCGAGCACGAGTACCCGTCGATCCCACCCATCATCGAGCCGGGCTCGCCGTTGCCTCCCGTGATCTCCGGGAACGGGAACCACGCCAGGTCGGCCAGGGGCTTCTGGTCCGGCGTCAGCGAGGAGATCACTCCGGGGTCCCAGGCACCCATCAGCTCCATCGCCGCCTTGTGGTTGGCGACGAGGCCGGCCGAGCTGCCCGCGCCCTGCTGTGCCGAGGTGGTCAGGAAGCCGTCGTTGAACGGCTTGGTGCAGCGAAGGCCTGCAGGTCCTGGCCGGTCTTCAGCCAGCAGGGTCGTCGAAGGTCAGGGTCTTGGCGCGGACGTCGATGGTGTCGGGGCTGCATTCGCGCAGCGCGAGGAAGTAGTACCAGTGGAACGCCGCCGGCCAGGCGTCCTTGGCTCCCAGCGCGATCGGTGCGACGCCGCTGCTCCGCAGCTTGGTCGCGGCCGCCTGCAGGTCGCTCAGCGTGGTCGGGATGCGCGTCGATGCCGCCTTGGCGAACAGGTCCTTGCTGTAGAAGTACCCACCGGGCAGCACGGCCACCGGCATCGCGTAGGTCTTGCCGTCGATCTGCTCCGCGCCGAACGAGGCGGCGCCGAGCAGCTTGCTGGGTCTGCGGGGTGACCGAGTTGGTGATGTCGAGCACCTGCCCGGCCTTGACCATCGCGGCCATCTTGCCGCCGCCGCGCTGCAGGAACACGTCGGGCCCGTTGCCGGCGTTGAGCGCGGTCTGCAGCTTGCCGTCGAGGTCCTCGTTCTGGATGGCCTGGATCTTGATCGTCACGTTGGGGTGGGCCGTCTCGAAGTCCTTGACGGCCTTGTCCCAGAAGGCACCACCCGGCCCGGTCGTGGAGTTGTGCCACAGGGTCATCGTGACCTTGCCGCTGCCTCCGCTCCCGGACGAACCACTCCCGCAGGCAGCGAGTCCCAGAACGCCCACCGCCAGGGCAGCCGCCGCTGCCACACGCTTGCTCGACCTCATCAACCCGTCCTCTCCCTTGAGTGCCGAGATGCAGTGCACCCGCGCAGCGGCGGTGCGGGCCCCAGCGCCGCTGCGCGTACACCTTGATAAGGCGGTAGGTGGCATGGTCGAAGCGGCGTGCACCGGGCACTCCGATCCGCCGTGGGGCGACCGCCTCGCGATCGTGTGTGAGCACGCTCCGAGGGAGAGGTTGCCAGGGCTACCGCGGTTGCGTCTCGAGTCTCGCAGCGCAGAAGATCGGGAGTCAATCGTTATCGATAACGTTTTCGACAACGTTTTGCCCCGGTAGGCTTCACGTCATGGCACGCAGAGTCACGATCATGGACGTCGCGGAGGCCGCAGGCGTCTCGGTGGCCACCGTGTCCAAGGTGATCAACGGCAGATACGGCGTGGCGAGCGGGACGTCGGCCCGGGTCCTGCAGGTGGTGCACGACCTGGGGTACGAGTCGAGCCTCGTGGCGCGGAGCCTGCGCTCCCAGCGCACCAACGTGATCGGGATCCTGGTCGCGGAGTTCGAACCGTTCAGCGCCGAGATCCTCAAGGGTGTGGGGGCCGCCCTGCGTCACAGCCGCTACGAGGTGCTCGCCTACGCGGGCACCCGGGACGGCGTCATCGAGGGGTGGGAGCGACGCTCGCTGTTCCGGCTCAGTGGCACGCTGATCGACGGCGCGGTGCTGGTGACGCCGAGCGTGGTCGACATCGACGTCGAGATCCCGCTGGTGGCGATCGACCCCCACATGGGTCCGGAGGGGCTGCCGAGCGTGCAGGCCGACAACCCGGTCGGGGCCGCGATGGCCACCCGCCACCTGATCGAGCTCGGGCACCGGCGGATCGCCTTCCTCACCGGGCGGCCCGACCTGCGTTCGTCGATGCTGCGGGAGGAGGGCTACCGCAAGGCGCTGGCCGAGGCCGGTATTGCGGTGGATCCCTCCCTGGTCCGCGGTGGCTACTACAGCCGGGACGCCGTCCGCGGGTCGGCGCTGGAGCTGCTCACTCGCGCCGACCGGCCGACGGCGGTGTTCGCGGCCAACGACCTGTCGGCCCTGGGCACGCTGGACGTCGCCCAGGAGCTCGGCCTGCGGGTGCCGCTGGATCTGTCCGTGATGGGCTTCGACGACATCCCGGAAGCAGTGCAAGCCAGGCCACCACTGACGACCGTGCGCCAACCGATCCAGACAGATGGGCGCGGTGGCGGTGGAGCAGCTGCTCACCCTGCTGGACGGGCGGGAGCTGGAGCGGGCGAGTATCACCCTGCCGACGTCGCTCATCCGGCGCCGCACCTGCGCACCTCCTCCGGAGCTGATCACCCCAGGCTCAGCGCCGTCCACGACACCGGCGGCAGGGTGAGGGTCACGACGCCTCCGGAGGTGTGGTAAGCCGGAGGAACGCCCGGCAGCACGCGCTGGGGATCCTGGAACGTGTTGCGCGCGTGGGGATCGGCGTCCGCGAGCTGGACCGCCTCCCGGATCTGGCGGCCGGGCAGGGACCTGGCGTCGACCCGCACTGTCGCCGCCTGCGTGATGCTGCGGTTCACCAGGAAGACCGCACTGAGACCGGACGGCTCGTCATGCGTCACGGCGGCATCGATCACCGGCACGGTGCCGTGCGCCGTCGTCGCGACGGTGGGGGAGTCGAGCCGGACCTGCAGCGACACCCCGCGGGCCAGCCGGGCCGTCAGCGCGAAGGGGTGGAAGGTGGTCTGCCGCCAGGCGGGCCGCCGGGCTCGGTCATGATCGGGGCGATGACGTTGACCAGCTGGGCCAGGCAGGCGATCGGCACCCGGTCGGCGTGGCGCAGCAGGCGAGATCAGCAGGCCGCCGACGACCACCGCGTCGGCGACGGTGTAGGCGTCCTCGAGCAGGCGGGGCGCCACCGGCCAGTCGTCGATCCCGGTGAGCTGTCTCGTGCAGCTGGTGATGCCGCAGGTACCAGACGTTCCACTCGTCGAAGCGAGATGTGGACCTCGTTTGGTCGGACCGCTTGACGGCCCGCGACGTGGTCGAGCGGTGGCGACCACCGCGTCGATGAAGCGGTCCATGTCGACGGCCGAGGCCAGGAAGGAGGCCAGGTCGCCGTCGTGCTCCTCGTAGTAGGCGTGGCAGGAGATGTAGTCGACGTCGTCGTAGGCGCGTGCCAGGACGGTCGCGCTCCCAGTGCGCCGAAGGTCGGCATGCCGGTGCCGGAGCAGCCGCAGGCGACCAGCTCCAGGCTCGGGTCGAGCTGGCGCATGGCCCTGGCGGTCTCGCGCGGCGAGCCGCCGTACTCGTCGGCGGTCTTGTGGCCGATCTGCCACGGGCCGTCCATCTCGTTGCCCAGGCACCACAGCCGGATGCCGAAGCGGCTCCGCGGCGCCGTGCGCGGCCCGCTGGTCGGACAGGCGCGGTGCCGGCCGGCGAGGTTGCAGTACTCCAGCAGGTCCAGCGCCTCCTGGACGCCGCGGGTGCCGAGGTTGACGGCGAGCATCGGCTCCGCGCCGATCTTGCGTCGGCCCAGCGCGGCGAACTCGTCCAGGCCGACCTCGTTGGTCTCGGTGCTGTGCCAGGCCAGGTCGAGCCGGCGGGGCCGCCGCTCGCGCGGGCCGACGCCGTCCTCCCAGCGGTAGCCGGAGACGAAGTTGCCGCCGGGGTAGCGCACCGCGGTGACGCCCAGCTCGCGGACCAGCTCGAGCACGTCGCTTGCGGAAGCCGTCCTCGTCGGCCGTGGGGTGGCCCGGCTCGTAGATGCCGGTGTAGACGCAGCGGCCGAGGTGCTCGACGAAAGCGCCGAACAGTCGTCGGTCGATCGGTCCGACCGCGAAGCCTGGATCGATCGTCAGCTCGGCCCGCAGCATCGATCCCACCGTCTCCCAGCCTGGAAAACGTTATCGTCCGGTCCTTCAGGGATGCTGCAGCCTCCCGCCGCACCTCGTCAAGGGTGCGGGCATCGCCGAAGTGGACGATGAGGGTCCCCACGGCCCGTTCCAGGTGCCCGCCGCTTCTACCTGTGGTGCGACGTCCCGTTCGTGCTGCGGCAGTCGTTCCCGGCGGGGCGGGGCCGATCCTCGCCGGTGCCTCGGCCGGGCTGGCCGTGGGCGTGGCGTACGTCAGCTGCCTGCTGTTCGAGCGGCGGCTGGTGCCGGGCTTGACGAGCGTCCACCGGTGCGCTCGTGGATACTCCTGCAGTGGACGTCCTGAGCACCCCTGCCGCCCGGTTCGATCACGTGGAGGGCTTCGGGTACGAACCTCGCTGGGCGCAACTGCCGGACGGCCTGCGGGTTGCCTACGTCGAGGCCGGCCGGGGGGACGGCCCGACCGTGGTGCTGGTGCACGGGGAGCCCACTTGGGGGTACCTGTACCGCCGGATGATCCCGCCGCTGGCCGACTCCGGGCTGCGGGTCGTGGTTCCCGACCTGGTCGGCTTCGGCCGTTCCGACAAGCCGGCGTCGATCGCCGACTACTCCTACGCGGCGCACGTGGAGTGGCTGCGCGCCGCCCTGTTCGACGTCCTGGACCTGACGCAGGTGTACTACGTCGGTCAGGACTGGGGCGGCCTGCTGGGGATGCGCCTGCTCGCCGAGCACCCGGAACGGTTCGCCGGTGCGGTGATGGCGAACACCGGGCTGCCGACCGGCGACGTCCCGATGCCCGAGGCCTGGCAGCGGTTCCGAGCCATGGTGGGCCACACGCAGCGTCTGGATATCGCGCGGATTGTCGACGCCGGCTGCCTGCGGGCGCTCACCCCCGCCGAGCGGGACGCCTACGACGCCCCGTTCCCCGGCGAGGAGTACTGCGCGGGAGCGCGCGCCTTCCCCGGGCTGGTGCCGAACACGCCGGACGACCCGGCCGCCCCCGCCAACCGGGCCGCCTGGGAACGGCTGTCGCGGCTGAGCACACCCCTGCTGTGCGGGTTCAGCGACGGTGACCCGGTGACCCGCGGTGGCGACCGGTGGATGCGCACCCGCATCCCGGGAGCCGCTGACCAGCCGCACACCACGATCACCGGCGCCGGTCACTTCCTGCAGGAGGATCAGCCGGAACGCTTCGCCGAGATCATCGCCCGGTTCGTCCACGGCAACGCGGGCCCCGACCCCCGCTGACGGTGCCGGCCGAGCAGACCAGCCTCCCGCCGGGGGCGTCCGGAGGATCATCCAGCTCGGGCAGCTCCGCCAGCGGCAGCGGCGACCGCCGCAGGCCCGCCACGCACCCCCCGCACCACTACTGGATCATGTGGCGTGAATACCCCAGGCTCATGGTGGCGAGCGCGCTGCCGCGCGACCACGCCGCGAGTGAAGTGCCGAGGCGATCGTGCCGCATTGAGTACGTGGAATGGGAGGCGTCTGGGTTGCCGGGCACTGTCCACGTGGGCCCGGGACTACGCGATTCGGTCGACGACGATCGCCCGGCCCGGGCCCTGGAGCTGGTCGAGGTAGGCGCGTCGACCTGCCATCGTCATCACCAGGGCCAGTGTCGGGCCGGCGACCTCTGGGCCCTCGCCGGCGCGGAAGGGGCCGTCCGTTGCCAGTAGCCGTAGCCCGGAGACGAGGGTCCTGCTGCGGACGGTGAAGTTGCGTTGGGCGTAGAACTCCGCGACGGCGGTCAGCGCGTCCGGGTCCGGCTTGGTACCGATTCCGAGCGGGAACCGGATGTCCTGGCCGTGTACCACCACCTCACCCAGGTAGGCGGCGGTGTCCCCGGTGGGGGCTGTGGTGGCGTCGATGACGGCCTCGAACTTCTTGAGCGTCTCGGCGGGGGTGGCGCCCAGATGCTCACGCAGGCGACGTTCGTTGTGGACCTCGGGGCGGAATCCAGCGCCAACGATGCTGCGGATCCACCGCCAGCGGCCCATGGTGGCGGCGGCGGTGAGGTGGGCGACGACGCGTTCTGCGTCCCAGTCCGTGCACAACGTCGGCCGGCGCCACTGCTCCTCGGTGAAGGATGACAGGTCGCCGACCAGGCTTCGGCGTGAGGCGTGGGTGAGAGCCCAGAGCTCTGCGTCGGTTCCGCGTGTCACAGTCCTGCGCCCTTCGGTCGCGAGCCGGGAACTTGCTGCGGTGAGGATCCTTAGTCACTACTGAATCAGTACTGGACACTACGGCAGAAGGAGTACCCTTTGTCAATGGCGTCCAGACGCAGCTATGGCTCGTACAACGACGGTTGTGCAGCCGCGCACGCGCTGGATCTCATCGGCGAACGGTGGACGATGATCGTCGTGCGTGAGCTGCTGCTCGGTCCCAAGCGCTTCTCCGACCTGCAGCGCGATGTGCTGGGCATCGGGCCGGGCGTCCTCGCCCGACGGCTCCACGAGCTGACGACCCATGGGATCACCGAGCGACGTCGCCTGCCGAGCCCGGCCCGCGCCGAGGTCTACGAGCTCACTGCCTGGGGGTATCAGCTCGAGGCCGTGAACTCGGCCCTGTCGATGTGGGCGGTGCAGTCACCCGTACTGCCTCTGGATGCCGACATGAGCCCGGACACGGTGGTCCTTGCCATGCGCGCGCACGCCCGTCCCACGCCGGGCCCACCGCGCGCACTCACGGTCTCGCTGGCCCTGATGGACTCCCGCCACGATGACTGTGAGCCCGTGCGCTACCTCGCCCGCCTGAATGCCGATTCCACCACCATCGACCGCGTCCCTGAGCCCGGGCGAGTCGACGCCGGGGTGGCCGCTTCCACACGGGACTGGAAGGCCTGCATCATCGGGGGCACCCCGCTGGATCTTCTGTCCGGCGTCACCGTCACCGGCGACATACGCGCAGCCGAGCGGCTGGTCGCTGCGACATCGCTGAGCACCATCCACCCCACCTGAATGCGCCCGATCTACTGCACCCTTCTGGCCGCGACGAGTGTGGCCGGGAATCAGCTGCGCGGGCGCGGGCGCGGCGCCCCCGACGGCGCATGCTTGATATGCGGGTGATCCCCGGGACGGCGGATACCAGGTGCAGGTGATCGATCCAGTACAACCATTACCCGGACGAACTCCGCCACGAACGCACCGCCGCCGGAAGGCAGCCCCGCACTTATCGCTGCAGCTGCTCGCACGCGGCCTCGCCGCCTGAGCCCGACTGTCACCTATCCGTGCAGCAGACCCGTTCGTGGCCTCAGGAGTCTGGTCGGACGTGGCGTTTGCACTCGGCGACGATCGGTTGATCAACCCACCGGGGACACGGGGGGCCTGGCGGCAGCCCGTACGTTCGGCGTGCCAGGGCCGATGGAGGGGGTGGCGCAGCCGCTCTGTCGAGTAACTCCAGTAGGCGCGGTCCTTGGCGTCGAGGGCCGAGCGCCGGCTCGGTGAGCGTGGTATCAACGCAGAGGAATTCTCAACCTCGGGGAGCCGCGAACCGAGGTATGAGAGGTGGCCACCAGCCGGTCGACGAGCCGGGGGAGGGAGGTCCGGAGCCGAGTGACCCCGACGGCACACCAGCCGTTCGTCCCGTGGTCCTTGCTGCGCAGGCCGGGCGGGGCGGCCAACCAGATGCGCTGGTTCCTGGGCGCAACAACGCTGGTGAGCCTGCTCAGCACGTTTCCCGCAGCGCTGGCGCTATCGTCACCGACGGCTCGCTCCCTCCTGTTGCCGGCCACCCTGGCGTTGATCGCCTGCTGGGGCCACCGATACCACCGCAGATCAGTTCCTGCCTGGCTCGATGCCTGCGAAGCGATCGCTACCGGGGTGTTCCTGGCTGCCAGCCCGATTCCGGACATGGCGTTCGCCTTCCTCTTCATGGCGATCTGGCTTCGGGCGATGTGCGGCACCACGCGGCCATTCATCCGTTACGTGGCTCTCATCGTGATGGCCCTGCCGTCGGGCATGGCCTTGTGGCCCCGGATTCCCGGTCACCACGGGCCCCCCGACTGGAGGGTCCTGCTCATTGTTCCCCTCGTCGTGCTGGTGAGCATCGCCGGCCGCTACCTGGCGTTGAGCCAGTTCGCCCGGGAGCAGGCACAGCGCCGAGACGTCGTCCTGATCAGGCTGGGAGTGCAACTGCTGGCGGCGGACAGCCGCTCCCGGATCGCGGCGATCGGCCTGTCGGCGGCCACTAAGATTTGCGCCGAAACGCCCGGGTTGACCGCCGGCATGTTGGTGGACGCCGAGGCCGGGTTGACGGTCGTCCGGCAGGTCGGGTGTAAGTACCCGTTGCCACCTCGGCTCCTGCGGCCCGTGACCGCAGCCCCGGACCATGACGGCGATCTGGCGTCTGTCGGTCGCCGCGGGACTGATGTCACTACGGCAGTCGGGCTCGATGGCAGTTGGCGACGACTGCCCATACCGGGCCAGCCGGGCCAGTGGATCCTGATCGGCTCATCCGGCCGGCTCTCGCAGGAGGCCGTGGGCGCGTTCGCATCACTGATCAACCAGGTTGGCCTGGCCCTGCGGAACGTGGCGGCCCTCGAGACGCTGACTGCCGAAGCGAGCACCGATGGCCTGACCGGTCTGCTCAACCGCGCGGCGTTCGAGAGGCGGGTACTGTCCGCCCTGACCACCGGCGCGCCGACCGCGATCCTGTACGTGGACCTGGACGGCTTCAAGGCCATCAACGATGACCTCGGCCATCCTGCGGGCGACGAGGTCCTGCAGCACATCGCCAAGCGCCTACGCCACAACGTCCGCCCGCGGGACATCTGTGCCCGGCTGGGTGGCGACGAGTTCGCCGTCCTGCTGCCTGCGACCGAGCTGGCCGTGGCGCAGGACGTCGCGAGGCGGCTGGCCCTGCTGTCCGCACCGATGACGATCTCCGGCCACACCGTGGACATCGGAGCCAGCATCGGCGTCGCCCACGGCGGATCCGATGCGGCGGAACTGATCAGAGCCGCCGACCAGGCGATGTACGCCGCCAAACGCGCACGGCGCGAGGACATCGGCCCTGCCCAGGTGGCCCGGGCTTCCGGCTGGCCCGGGTGATCGTGAACACCGGATGCGGAGCGGCCGACACGACCACCAACCCGGCCCGAACCCGGACGTCCAGGCAGGGTCCAGGCCAGCGTCAGGTCATGGTGGCCTCCGCCACGCGGCCAGTGCAGTCCATCGTCACCGTTCCTCAGACCGGTTCCAGTACCCGGGCCGTCCGGCCCGGACTCGATCAGGCCCCCGGTGCTGGGGTGGGAGGGTCGAGCAGCCGGGTGGCGTAGCTGATCAGCTCCGCGAGTTCGTCCGCGGTCAAGGGTGAGAACCACTGCCGGACGGCGGCCAGGTCGCCCTCGTCCCGCTCTGCCCAGTAGCTGGTCGCCCGGGGGGTGGCGATCAGTCGCTGCCGGCGCTGGTCCTGGGGGTCCTGCTCGACCGCCAGCATGCCCTTGGCGCGCAGCGAGGCAACGAGCTGGGCGATGTTCTGCCGGGAAGTGCCCAAGGCGCCGGCCAGCGCGGAGCCGGTGGCCCCGTCGAGCTGGATCACCGCGGTCAGTACCGCCGCCTGCATGGTGGTCAGCCCGTCGGCCCGTAGCCGCTCGTCCATCCGCGTCCGCAGCGTGTGGGCCAGGGCGAGCACGGTGCGGAAGGCGCGCACGGAAGGGTCGAGCGCCGCGCCCGGGCTGAGCGCGAGGGCGAGCTTGAGGTCTGCCATAACTGTCAATATATTGACGATTGTCGGGAAGCGCAAACCTCGAGTCGGGAGTCGTGATGATCTGCCTGATGCCGCAGTGCGGCTATCTCTCGGAGACCTCGCGCATGATCGAACTGCATCGGGCGCTGGTCGCCCGCGGTGTCCCGGTCCGGATGGCCCTGCACGGGGGGACCTACGAATGGCTGATCGAGGCCGCCGGGATCGGCTACGACCGGGTCGGGCCGAGAATGTCCGCGCAGCGCTCAGCCCAACTCGTTCGGGACTCCCCGGGGCTGGGCAATGTCCGCCAGAGCGTGTACGCCCCGCATGAACTGCTCTCGTACGCCCGGGCCGAGGCCGACTACTTCCGGGGCACCGGCGTCCGGGTGGTGGTCACCGGGTTCACCCTGACCACGGTGCTGTCCAGCCGGTTGGCCCGGATCCGGCTGGTCACCGAGCACAACGGCAGCTGGCTGCCACCGGTCTGGGAGCGCGGGCTGCTGCCCGCACCGATCGATCCGCTGTGGGGGTGGATGCGGTACCTGCCCCCCACGGTCAACCGCCGGGCGATCAACGCCGCGCCGGCCCGGATGCGCTGGTACTGCGGGCCGATCAACGCTGCGGCCCGGGCGCTCGGCGTCGAACCGATCCCCAGCATGGCCGCCCTGACCCTGGGTGATCTCGCGCTGCTGACCGAGGTCCCTCAGGTCGTCGGCCTGCCACCGGAGGTGTTCCAGGAGTGGCGGCCCTCCGGTCGGCCGGGGTACCGCGACGGCACCCGGCTGGCGGTGGCCGGTCCGATCTACGCCCGGCTACCGATCGACCTGCCGCCACCGGTGCACCGCTTCCTCGACCGCCCCGGCCCCTGCGTCTACCTTGCCCTCACCTCGACCCCGCAGTCCCTGGTCGGCGCCGCGATCCGGGCCATCGCCGCGGCCGGCGTCCGGGTCCTGGTCGCCGGCACCGTGCACGACATCGCCGCGCTGGAGGGCCTGGACCGCAGCGGCCGCGTCCTGGTCGCCGGCGTGCTGCCCAGCCACCTGGTGATGCCCCGCGTGGACCTGGCCATCACCACCGCCGGCCAGGGCAGCGTGCAGACCGCGATGGCGGCCGGCACGCCCCTGATCGGCATCCCGCTACAGCCCGAACAGGACCTCAACATCGTCCTGCTGGAGCGGCTCGGCGCCGGGCGCCGGATCTCGCCCCGGACCCTCCAGCGGCCCGCGTTGACCCAAGCCGTCGACGAGATGCTCGCCGACCCCACCAGCCGCGGGGCCGCCGACCACATCCGCACCTGGTACGACCAGGTAGACGGCCCCGACCGCGCCGCCGAACTGATCGAGCAGCAGGCCCAGGACGGCCCCGGCAGCTCGCCGTGAAACCGCGGACCCAACAGCTCCGCACCGCTGCGACCCAACCAAGGACAGGTGCCCGTCCGCCGGGTCGAGACGCACTGCGTGCGTTCCCGGATCGTGCCAGACATGCCGCGACGTGACAGGGTCCAGCGCAGTCGCGCCCCCTTGCCCCGAGATCCTCCGGCCGGCCCTGGTCTCGATCCCGGGGCGGTCTGGTCGTCGGGAACAGCCCTGCCGACCACGGTGGCCTCGAACTCATGCCGGTAGTCGAGGAGCACTTCCTCGATGAGTTCTTCCTTGCCGGTGAACCAGTAGTGGACCAGGCCCTGCGGGACACCGGCCTCCTCCGCGATGCGCGTGCCCTGCAGCGCCGGTTCCAGCACGTCCCGGCGGCCGTCCGTCCTTGATCCGTTCGGGCATCAGGATCGGGGAGGCCACGTGGAAGACCAGCCTCCGGTGCAGGACGCCGTCGACGGTCACCCGGGGTGGGGATCGCGGCTCGCCCTCGGCACCATGCCTGTTGTCCGGGCTTCGTGCTTGACCCGGTACATCGCCGCGTCGGCCTCGTGCAGCATCGCCTCGGCATCGGCGTGGTCGCCGTGGCCGATCGCCATCCCGATCGAGGCGCCCACGGTCAGGGACTGCCCGCGGACCTCGTAGGGGGCGGTGATCCTGGCCCGGATCCGCTCCACGATCGAGTCGAGTTCGCCGCTGTGGGCGACGTCGTAGAGCAGCACCCCGAACTCGTCGCCGCCGAGGCGCGCGGCGATGTCGTTGACCCGCAAGGACTCCCGCAACCGGCTCGCCAGGGACGCGAGAAGATCGTCGCCCGCTGCGTGCCCGAAGCCGTCGTTGACCGCCTTGAAGTCGTTGAGGTCGATGAACAGCAGCGCGAACCAGTACCCCGGCCTTCGCCTCGCCGCCTCCATCGCCTGGCTGATCCGGTCCTTGAACAGGGTCGTCCGGGCCAGGCCGGTCAGGTCGTCGTACAAGGCGTCCTGCACCAACTGTTCCTGCACCAGGCGACGGGCCGTGACGTCGGTGATCGACCCGACCAGGCGCACCGGTCGGCCGGATTCGTCCGTCACGGGTCGGCCGCTGCAGGCGATCCACCGGTACTCACCGCCGGCGCCGCGGAGCCGGTGCTCGAAGTCGAGGTGCTGCTGCGCCCCCTGCAGGGTCCGGCTCACCTCATCCTGCACGGAGGGAAGGTCTTCGGGATGGATCCGGTCGAGCCATTCGTCGACCGTGGGCCCGATCTCGTTCTCGTGGTGGCCGAGCAGCGCCTTCCAGCTGCTGGAGTAGAAGACTCGGCCGGTGTCCAGGTCCCAGTCCCAGACCGCGCCGCGGGCGGCCTCGGTGGCCAGGGCGTAGCGCTCCTCACGGACGCGGACCTCTTCGAGCAGGGCCGCCTCAGTCCGGTAGGCGGCGGCCAGTTCCGCGGCCTGCCGGGCCAACTCGGCGTCGGAGCGCTCCTGATCGAGGGACGCCGACATCATGATCGACCACTGGTGAAGGGTCTCCTGGACCAGCGCCGACTGCAGGATCCGGTCACCGGTCACGGCGAGGACCCCCCAGTCGGAGTCCTCGAACCGGACCTGCGTAATCACCGTCAGGGCGCTCGGACCCCCGCCGGTGACCAACAACGTGCTGGGCGGGAAGTGGTGCACGGCGACGGCTTCCGGCACCACAACCGCCTGCGCCTGGGGGCCGGGAACGGCCACCGCGGAGCGGTCGTAGACACCCCGCACCCGCAGCTGTTCGGTCTGCCCGTGTGGCTCCCACAGTCCCAGAGCGCCGGCCCGGACCGGGGTGTGCTGCAGCCAGGCCAACGAGCGCAGCTCGTCCCGGTCTCGCCCGAGGAGGCTGTTGCCGATGAAGTAGTGGCCGATCTGCAACCGTTTCAGGCCGACGTGTTCGGACATCCGGCGTTGCAGCTGACCGGATCGGATCGCGTCGCACAGGTCCAGGGTGGCGGCAGCGACCGCGGCGGTGCGCCCCGGGTCACCCGTCCGCACCGAGGAGTCCGTCAGGGTCTGGCTCACGGAACGGATGGCCCGCAGCGCGCTCTGCACGGAACGGTCGATGGGGAAGAGCCGATTGATCTCCCTGGCCAGCGCGCTGATCTCTCGCTGATCGGGAGTTGCCCGCGCGGGCCCGCAGTCCAGCAGGCTCACGATCCGTCGGGCCAGTCCTGCCGCGTCCTCCGGTCCGGATCCGTCCCGGGGTTCCCACCCGGCTGCCGCGTCCAGCAGCGCCCCTGCCAGGACGTCGACAGGGGAGGCCAGTCCCGCCCGGACCGACGCACCCGACCCGCCCGGACACCCGCAGGACTCCCGCGGGATGAGCCGTTCCGGGACGAGGTGGCGCACGCCGGTGCCCCCACGAGCGCCACGCAACGCAACGGAACCGGCCGTCTCACCGACCCGGACGAAGCTGATCGCCACCGTCGCCAGAGGAGGCTCACTAACCGCGGCCTCATCCACGTCGTCGACGCCGATCAGGGCCAGGTCGTCAGGGATCCGGACCCCGGCCTCGCGCAGGCCGCGCATGAATCCCAGAGCGACCAGGTCGGGGGCGACCAGGAGGGCCGTGCAACGACCCGGACCGCCCCACAGCCCGGGATCGGACAGGAACTCCTGAGCCGCCTGGTACCCCTGGTTGTCGAAGGTGAGATCGCGGGACAGTCCGCCGCCGAGCATAGGCAGGACCGGCAGGCCGAGCTCCCTCATCCGGTCCCGGTACGCCCCGTACCGTTCGGCGGAGTCCACCTGCCAGCCGGGGGACAGGAACCCGATCCCGGTGTGACCGTGCTCGGCCAGATGCGAGACGGCGTCCCGGACGCCGCCCGCGTTGTCGATCGCGATCGCGGCGTCCGCGCCCCGCAGGTCCTGACCGATCTGGACGACGAACTTGCCCGCCGCACGCAACTGGGCGGTGTACTCCGGGGAAGCCGCCTGGAGCAGGGTGATCGCCGAATCGAAGTGGTCCCAGGCGACCCTGCTGACGGCACTCTGGCCACCGACCTCGTCGCCGGACGGTAGGACCCCGGCGGAGGTCTGAACCGAGATCACCGGGACGGCGGCGGCCGTTGCGGCCGTCATCACCCCGGTCAGGATGTCCTCGAAGTAGGGGCCGTACCGGAAACTGCCGTAGACGGCCACGGCCCGTGGGCGCGGGGCGTCGCCGGTAGGCGGCCCAAGGAGGCCGTCGGAGCCCATACCAGCCTTATCGGCATTCACGATGGCATCTGAACCGGTCCTGCTGCGGCCGCAAGTCCACCCAAGACACTCATGGACCAGGATCGTCGTCCCCCCGGCCTGCGTTCCGCACGAGATGGCGGTTCTGGCGTTGAATCGCCCCGGCGTGTCCGGAGACTCACTGGTGTGAGTTGTCAGCCGACGGCTTGAGGCTGGTGCTGAGCGTAGTAGGCGTCGGTGGTTGACCAGTCGACCCATTCGGCGGTGGCGATCTCGACGTCGTCGACGTTCTTCCACGGGCTGCGGGGCTTGATCAGTTCGGCCTTGTACAGGCCGTTGATCGTCTCGGCCAGGGCGTTGTCGAACGAGCAATCGGCTAATCGGGGCCGGGATCCGTTGTGTGCGTGTGGTTCCGTGGATCGCGTCACATGGCTTGCTGGCGTGTCGCTGCTGCCCCGATGAGCATGTTGATCCTGCCGATGAGACGTAGGTGGCGTTCGGTCTCGCTGTCCCAGCCCCCGCGGGTGGCGTCGTCGGCGAGGACGGTGGCGGTGTCGCGTTGGCGGGTCAGGACGTCGAGGTGGTCGCTGTCGGGGTGGAAGCTCGGGCAGTGCTCGCAGATGTTCGCGTAGGTGCAGGGGCCTTGGACCGGGGCGCGTAGGCAGTGTCCGCCGGCGAGCACGGTCTTGAGGGTCGCGGTGTCGCGCCAGTCGACCGCTGCGCGGCCGGGTCCGCTGGTCTCGTCGCGGTCTCGTCGTGCGGCGGGGAGTGTGCGGCAGGCAGTCTCGGTGTGCAACCGGAGCAGCAGGGCGTCCAGGGCGGGGTCGTTGCCGGTGGTGGCTGCGATGTGGTTGATCTCCGCCAGTCGGGTGTCGGGGCCGCGCGGCGGGTGGACGGCAGCCTGCGGGGTTTGGCGACCTTGGCGGCGGGGTTGTCGATCGTGTGCTCGGCTGCGCTGCGCCCGCCGCGGGCGTTTCGGCGGGCCACCACGTAGGTGCGGACGTGCTCGACGAGGCGCTGCACGTCCGACGGCGTCGGATCGTCCAGGCGCCGGTCACCCCACGCGTCGACGATCCGGTTCCAGTACGACCCGTACACCCGCCGCGTCCCCTCACCGACCCCTTCGGCTACGACCAGCACGTACCCGGCGAACGTCGGCACCTCCCGCCGCGATGCAGCGGGGCCGAGCAGGTCGGCGGGGGAGACCCCGAGGCGGGCCAGAAGCAGCCGGGCCGCCTCCAACTCCTCCGGACCCGCCGGACCCGCCGCGGTCGGGATGGCCGCGGTCACGACACGCCCGCCCGGTCATGCAGCCCGGCCACGAACTGGCTGATCATCGCCTGCCAGGTCCTCGGCGGGTACACCAGCAGCGACCCGGCGTCCGGGTCGGCGACCAGCAGCAGCCGGTCCCCGCTGGCCAGCCGGCCCCACGCCCCAGCCCAGGGCACCGATCACGGTGACGTCGGCCAGGCGGCCGTTGCAGTCCATCGTCGCCGCGCTGCAGACCAGCCTCCCGCCCGGCCCGGCCGCCGGGTCGCCCAGCTCGGGCAGCTCCGCCAGCGGCAGCGGCGCCCGCCGCAGGCCCGCCACGCCCCCCGACGGCGACCTGACACTGGACGTCGGCGCAGTCCCGATCGCGGGGGCGACCAGGCCAGACGGCAGCGGGGAGGGGATCAGGGCGGGCACGACCGGGGCGGTCACGACGACCACCCCGCGAACGCACGCACGCCCGGCGTGGGCGCGGGGAACGGGTGGTCGAAGGCACTTGACCACCGGTACGTCAGATCAAGCGAGTGTGCTGGATTCTGGTGTCCGAGGGGGGAATCGGCCACGCGTTCGTTGCGCACCCGCTGCATACGGGTGTGCGTGCGCTCGAAAGTACTTGGTACGCAAGGGATCCGTCAACGATGTCGTCGTGCCGGTCTTGGCCCGGCGATCGCCACACTGCCGATGGACTCACTTGTGAGCGGGAGCGCCCATCGGGTTGTCACCGAAATTCAGGTGCTTTCGGTACTCCTGGCAAGAGCGGGCCACACAGTAGCCGGAAGTCCTCGCGGCCCCGCGATCCGTCCGATGACTAGGTGATCTTGAGTTGTTCGTCGCCGAAGTCGACGATGAGCTTGAGGGTGCCGCCCAGCGCACGTACTGGATCGATGTCGCGCACGACGGCGCTGTGCGCGCGTCTGCGATCGGTGAAGAGCCTTCGGGTTGCGTGCCGGCTCAGGGGCGGGGTGTGGTGTCGTCGTAGCGCTCGTAGGGGGCGGCCCAGGTCACGCCGGCGTGGTCCCGGTAGCAGCGCCGGCAGACCAGGCCGTCGACTTCGTGGAGTCGGGACAACCGGCGGTGACGGCTACCGCAGTGCGGGCACGCGGTGACCTTGTGGGAGTCGCCGAGCAGGTCGCGACTGGTGTGGGGGAGGCCTGCGAGTGGGTGGGGTTGGCCGGTCATGGCGGCCAGCGCGGTGGCGACGGCTTGCAGGTCGGCTTTGATGTAGGTGGTGGTGGCGGCCCCGGTGGTGTCGGTGTGGCCGGCGTAGGCGCGGGCGACGCCGTACCCGAAGTGGCGTTCGACCCAGGTCAGGGTGGTGTGGCGCAGCCAGTGCGTGGAGATGCCCTGGGCGGCGACCCAGGGCAGTTGCTGGCCGAGGCGGTGCCACAGGTGGTCGTAGCGGCGGCTGGTCAGCGCGCGCCCGTCGCGGTAGCGCAGCAGGGCGTCGGTGGGGGCCACGGCGCCGCGGACCTGGGCGTGTTCGGTCAGCCGCTGCGCGAGGTGCGGGGTGACCGGTTGCCAGCGCAGAGTCCCGCCCTTCTCCCGCAGCCGGACCAGGCCGCGGTCGGCGTCCAGGTCCATCACGCGCAGGGCGAGGGCTCCGCCGCGGCGGCAGGCGGTCTCGGTGCGCAGCCGCAGCAGGAGGGCGTCGAGGACGACGTCGTTGCCGCTGGTCCGGGCGGCGACATTGATCGCCTCGAGCTCGTCGGCCGTGAGGGCGCGGCGGGTGCTGGGCAGGCGCCGCGGTTTGGGGACCCGGTGGGCGGGATTCGCGGCAGCGTCGATCAGCCCGTCGGCCACGGCCCGGTTGAACACCGCCCGGGCGGCGGCGATCACGTGTTCCCCGGCGTGGCGGCCGCCGCGGCTGGTCCGCCGCTTGCGGGCGACCGGGATCGCCTGCCGTTGTATGGCCTCGATGTCGCTGGCGCTGATCGAGTCCACCCGCCGGTCGCCCCAGGCCGCCTGCATGCGGGTTCAGTACGAGCCGTAGGTGCGGGCCGCTCCCGGACCCGCCGCCGCGATCACCCGCGGCAGGTACTGCGCGATCGTCGGCATCACCACCCCCGCATGGCCGCTGTCCGCGTCCGAGGCAGCCATCTGGAGGTCGGCCAGGCTGACCCCGAGCTGAGCCAACACCTGGTGAGCGAGGGCCACCCGCGTCGGGTCAGCGGGCACCGGACTCACCGGCCATGGTCGTGTACCAGTCGGCCAGCAGCTGGGCGATCAGCTGCGCGGGATGCACGACCAGGACCTCGCGGGGGAGTGCCGCCACCAGCCGCACCGGCAGGCCCGGGGTGATCCCACACATCCGCCGCCCGGCCGCCGGAAGCCCCAGCTCCCCGCGGTCACCGACCACGTGCAGCCCGGCAGGTGCGGTACCGACAACGAGCACGCCCTCGGTGACGGAGATGTCGACCCGATGGCCCGGGCCCCAGCCCAGCGCCCGCAGCAGAGGCCTGGCGGTCAGTCGACCGGAGGCGTCCAGACGCGCGGTGTCGACCAGGAGGTCGCTCGGCGCGGCCCCGGCCGGCAACCCCGGCGCGGGCAGCATCGGCAGGGGTGCCGGTGTGGGTGGTCGGTCACCGGCCATGCGGGCGGGGACCAGGGCCGTGATCAGCTGTTCGTCGCGGCGCAGCCGCGGACGCTCGGGAGGAGTCATGCGCGGCATCATCGACACCGCCCCGCGGGCCACAGCCCGGCCCGGCGCGTGCGCCACTGCCGCCGCCGGACGCGCCCAGCGACGGGGCCCTTCGGGTGTGCAACGCAGGCGCGCCCAGCCTGGTGGAATCTCACGCGTTTGGTGGAATTCCACCAAGACCGGTGTCCGAGGATCGAACGAACCGAAACCCAACCAGGGCAATGCCTTTCGGGTACGATCTGCCTTGGCTAGGCGAGCACGTCCGGGCCCGTCCACCTGCTACACGAGCAGTCCGCAGTTCCCCTCGCCAAACGAGTCGACCACGCAGGCGTGCCGGAGTTGCTCACCGAGCCGCCCCTCGCGCTGGTCATAGCGGCCAACCCAAGCGTTCACAGCGCCCTGACGTCCGGATGCAAGGGTTGGCAGCCATCGGATCGCCGGGGATCCGATGGCTGCCGACCGGCGTGGACGCAATTGACCGCGCGTACAGCGACACGGTCACGCTGCGTGGGAGCCGAACGTCACGATGAGTTCAGTGTCGAGGGCAACGGCAATCCGCTCCAGCACCGGGATCGTTGGAACCGTCCCCCCCGCCTCCAGCCGCGACAGCGCCGGCTGCGTCATTCCCGCACGAGCAGCGACGTCGCTCTGGGACAGCCCAAGGGCCAGGCGCCGCTCGCGGATCGCCTGGCCGATCAGGAAGGCGCGCCTGGCCTCGTCGTACCCTTCCCGGTACTCGCCCGTTCCCCGTCGAGCCTGGGCGATCTGCTCGTAGGAGGCGTGCTCGTCACTCATCTCGGTGTCCCTCCCGCTCGTAGACGTCGTGGGCAACGCCGTGCACGGCTTCGCACGTCTTCTGCACCTGCAAGGCACGCTCGACCTCGGCCGCCTCGGCGCTCCGGGTCTTGTGGAAGACCGTCAGCAGCACGATCCGCCGGTTCGGCGCCAGCCAGTAGGTCACCCTGGTCTGCTGACGCAGCAACCGGAAACGAAGCTCCCGCACCTTGCCGCCCAGATGTCGGGAGTACGGCTCCCCGAGTAGCTCGGGCTGCTCGGCCAGCATGCCGACGAGGAAGTCGACCCGACCGAAGTCGCGGTCGGTCAGACCCTCCAGCCATCGCCGGACCTCCGGCTCCAGCTCGACCTCATACAACCCCGGCATGCATTCGATGGTATATACCTTCGACGGTATGGGCAAGTTCGGCAAGCATGCGGGATCTCAGAACCCCGATTCAGCCCCTGAGCTGGCGGTTTGCCGGCTGGCATCCCCGACGAGGCGGCACACCCGATGGCCGTGATCTGATTAGGCGGAGATGCTTGCGGCGACCTCCTTGCCGTGCTTTGTGATGATCACCGGTTCCTGTCCGTAGACCGCACGGTTGATCGGCTCGCCGAGCTTGGACCGGATAGTGGTCGACGCGAACGTCAGGCTTGACCCCGCCACCGCACCCCACGTGAAGTGGATCTTCACGCAGCGGTTGACCGGCGCCAGCATCGCGGGCATCGCCCGGGACCCGAACGACCGGGGTGTGGCGTGCCCGTCTGGGGCCGACCCGGACCGCAACCCCCACCGCCGTGGCCGCAAGTGGACGGCCACCACCGTCGCCTCGATCCTGGCCAACCCCCGCTACACCGGCCGGCAGGTCTGGAACCGTCAACGCACCGACCACCACCACGTCGACGGCGGACAGATCCGAGTCCAGCACTGGAACCCCACCGACCAGTGGGTGATCTCCACCCGGCCCGCGCACCCAGCACTCGTCAGCGAGGACGACTACACGGCAGCCCAGGCCGTCAAGTTGTCCCGCGCCGCCGGGGACGGCGCCCGCCACACGTACCTGCTGGCCGGGCTCCTGCAGTGTGGGATCTGCGGGCGACGCCTGGACTCCCACTGGGTCAACAACCGCCCCGGCTACCGCTGCCGCCACGGCCACACCAGCACCACCAGGCCGGACAACCCAAATCAGGATCCCTACGTGTACGTCCGGGAAGACGAACTCCTCCAGCACGTCGCCGCCGCCCTGGGGCGAGGGAGCAGCCGACTACCTGCGCCCGCGGAGATCCCCGCCCTGCTCCGGGATCACAAGCTCACGATCATCTGCGACCACACCCGACGAACCCTGGCTCCCTTATCCACCACCCAGGTGCCTGCGTCCAAGGTGGGGTGAGTCCATGGGGTAACAATGTGTCCGAGGGGGGAATCGGCCACGCGTTCGTCGCGCACCCGCTGCATACGGGTGTGCATGCGCTCGAAACTAGTTGGTACGAAAGGCATCCGTCAACGCGACACATCGGCAGGGTGCGGCGGGCGAGCGGACGTCAGCAGCCTTCGTTCAGGGATCCGCGGCCGCCGTGGGCGCGGGAGCCCCGAGGTGCACGCCATGGTCCCCGAATCATGTGACCGGCGTCCTTCATCGCCTGCGACCCGCCAGCCGCTGCGACTCAACGGACGCAGTAGACCGAGCGGCGTGGCGACGATCTTCCGACCAAGTAGCCGATGAGCGGTCGATCTACTGCGCGGAGTTGTAGGCCTCGTGGGCGGCTTTCGCGGCGGCCGCGATGGCCCTGACCTCAGACCCAATCGGTTGCGCGGACTCGTGCTCTCGGAAGAGGAAGATCTCTTCATCTCGCCAGAGGTAGGCGCGTTCGACGTAGGCGTCGAAGCCCTCGCCGAATCCTGTCAAGGTGCGGTCATAGAGTCCGGCCTCGTCGTCCTCAGACGTCAGCAGGTGGAAGATGTCACGGGCGGTGTTCAAGTCCGGATCGACCCGAGGATCGTCAACCCGGGCTCAGGCTGGCCAGGGCCGCTACGGATGTCCGTTCGATCGCGGGTGCGCCGTCACCAAGGACCACCTCGCCGATCCTCAACTTGAAGACAAAGAATCGCGAGTCGTAGGGCGGTCCCGCAGGGGTCAACTGCACCGCAAACGAGCCATCCCCACTCTCTATGCGCACGCGGGTCACCTCTCTCGAGAGGTCCAGAGAGTACCTGGCGTCGGCCAGGGATGCCCGCACTTGCCGCGCTGCGTGAACCGCTGTGACGTGCCCATCTGCCTCGGCAATTCACGAAGGCGCCGGGTGGGCTTGATCGAAAATGAGGAAAAGTGCTCCTGACCTGCAACAATAGGACTTATCGAGGGTCCGTTTGAGGCAGCAGAGGGAGCACTTTTCCGGTGCAACAGCGTACGGGATGGGCCCGCGATCTGCGGGTGCGGGTGGCGGGCAAGGGCGTGGTGTCCCACGTGGGGTCGGCGCTGCTGCGCCTGCTCGGCGATCGGGTCGGGTTGACCGCCGCGTTGAGCAAGGCGTTGGCCGTTCGGGGGTTCGACCCCGACCTGGATCGAGGCCGGGTCCTGGCCGACCTGGCGGTGGCGGTCGCCGACGGTGCCACCGCGATCGACGACATCCGGGTACTGCGCGACCAGGGCGAGTTGTTCGGGCCGGTCGCCTCCACCACCACCGCGTGGCGGTGCCTGAACGAGATCAGCGACACCCAGCTGGGCCGGATCGAGCGGGCCCGCGCCAAGACCCGCGCTCACGTGTGGCGGCAGATCGTGGCCCGGCACGGGCGGATCCCCTCTGCGCGAACGTGTTACGGCGACCTGGGTAAGACGGTCGTGATCCGCCTGGACGCCTCCATCGTGATCGCGCACAGCGACAAGATCGGGGCGAAAGGGACATTCAAGGGGACGTATGGGCACCATCCGCTCCTGGCCGTGTGTGACAACACCGGGGAGCTGCTGGTCGTCCTGCTGCGCCCGGGCAATTCGGGGTCCAACACCGGGTCCGACCACGTGAAGGTCCTGGACGCCGCGATCGCGGCGATCCCCTGGCCGCACCGGCGGGACCTGCTGGTCACCATCGACGGCGCGGGCGCCGGCCATCAGATCATCGACCACATCACCGCGCTCAATGCACGGCACGGCCACCGGGTGGCCTACTCGATCGGGTTCGACCTGGACCAGCGCACCCGTACCGCGATCACCCGCCTCGGGCAGACCGGGTGGGAACCGGCACTGGACCCCGACGGGTCGCCCCGCGCCGACGCGGCCGTCGCCGAACTGACCGGCCTGCTGCGCACCTCGGTCGGCGGGGATCAACTGTCCGGCTGGCCGCCCGGCCTGCGAGTGATCGTGCGCCGTGAACCGATCCCCAAGGGCATGCAGGCCTCCCTGCTGGAACAACACGACGGCTACCGGTACCAGGTCATCGCCACCAACACCGTCGGCGGGCAACTGCAGCGCCTCGAGGCCCGTCACCGGGTCCACGCCAGGGTCGAGGACGGCGTCCGTAACGCCAAGGCCACCGGGCTTCGACGACTCCCCTCAAAGTCCTGGAACATCAACGAAGCCTGGTGCCAGGTCGTGGCCCTGGCCACCGACCTACTCGCCTGGACCCGCCACCTGGCCCTGACCGGCGACCTCGCCCGCGCCGAACCCCAAACCCTGCGCTACCGGCTGCTGCACACCGCCGCACGCATCACCAGAGGACAACGCCAACGCTGGCTGAACATCCCACCCGACTGGCCCTGGGCCGACGACCTGCACGACGCGTTCACCCGCATCCTGGCCCTGCCCGCCCCGACCTGACCAACGGCCTCACCGCCCCGACAAACCCCAGGAAGGACACCCCGACCGGCCCGTGGAACCGGCGCCCGGCACGACAGCCGGCACCACCACACGCCCCACCACCAAAACCAAGATCCACACGACGTCAGCCCGGCCCGTCAGCCTCGGCAATTCACGAAGGCGCCGGGTGGGCTTGATCGAAAATGAGGAAAAGTGCTCCTGACCTGCAACAATAGGACTTATCGAGGGTCCGTTTGAGGCAGCAGAGGGAGCACTTTTCCGGTGCAACAGCGTACGGGATGGGCCCGCGATCTGCGGGTGCGGGTGGCGGGCAAGGGCGTGGTGTCCCACGTGGGGTCGGCGCTGCTGCGCCTGCTCGGCGATCGGGTCGGGTTGACCGCCGCGTTGAGCAAGGCGTTGGCCGTTCGGGGGTTCGACCCCGACCTGGATCGAGGCCGGGTCCTGGCCGACCTGGCGGTGGCGGTCGCCGACGGTGCCACCGCGATCGACGACATCCGGGTACTGCGCGACCAGGGCGAGTTGTTCGGGCCGGTCGCCTCCACCACCACCGCGTGGCGGTGCCTGAACGAGATCAGCGACACCCAGCTGGGCCGGATCGAGCGGGCCCGCGCCAAGACCCGCGCTCACGTGTGGCGGCAGATCGTGGCCCGGCACGGGCGGATCCCCTCTGCGCGAACGTGTTACGGCGACCTGGGTAAGACGGTCGTGATCCGCCTGGACGCCTCCATCGTGATCGCGCACAGCGACAAGATCGGGGCGAAAGGGACATTCAAGGGGACGTATGGGCACCATCCGCTCCTGGCCGTGTGTGACAACACCGGGGAGCTGCTGGTCGTCCTGCTGCGCCCGGGCAATTCGGGGTCCAACACCGGGTCCGACCACGTGAAGGTCCTGGACGCCGCGATCGCGGCGATCCCCTGGCCGCACCGGCGGGACCTGCTGGTCACCATCGACGGCGCGGGCGCCGGCCATCAGATCATCGACCACATCACCGCGCTCAATGCACGGCACGGCCACCGGGTGGCCTACTCGATCGGGTTCGACCTGGACCAGCGCACCCGTACCGCGATCACCCGCCTCGGGCAGACCGGGTGGGAACCGGCACTGGACCCCGACGGGTCGCCCCGCGCCGACGCGGCCGTCGCCGAACTGACCGGCCTGCTGCGCACCTCGGTCGGCGGGGATCAACTGTCCGGCTGGCCGCCCGGCCTGCGAGTGATCGTGCGCCGTGAACCGATCCCCAAGGGCATGCAGGTCTCCCTGCTGGAACAACACGACGGCTACCGGTACCAGGTCATCGCCACCAACACCGTCGGCGGGCAACTGCAGCGCCTCGAGGCCCGTCACCGGGTCCACGCCAGGGTCGAGGACGGCGTCCGTAACGCCAAGGCCACCGGGCTTCGACGACTCCCCTCAAAGTCCTGGAACATCAACGAAGCCTGGTGCCAGGTCGTGGCCCTGGCCACCGACCTACTCGCCTGGACCCGCCACCTGGCCCTGACCGGCGACCTCGCCCGCGCCGAACCCCAAACCCTGCGCTACCGGCTGCTGCACACCGCCGCACGCATCACCAGAGGACAACGCCAACGCTGGCTGAACATCCCACCCGACTGGCCCTGGGCCGACGACCTGCACGACGCGTTCACCCGCATCCTGGCCCTGCCCGCCCCGACCTGACCAACGGCCTCACCGCCCCGACAAACCCCAGGAAGGACACCCCGACCGGCCCGTGGAACCGGCGCCCGGCACGACAGCCGGCACCACCACACGCCCCACCACCAAAACCAAGATCCACACGACGTCAGCCCGGCCCGTCAGGACACCACGTCACGGCGGCGAAAAATCGAGGTCTGCTCGTGCCGCGATCCGCGTGGCCGGCGTCGCTCGTAGCAGGAGAGGTCGGCCGGTTGTCGGCCCTAGCATCCTGCAATGGCGAACGTCGAGCGCAGGCTTGTGGACAGCTTCTGGGATCTCCGCGACGACGCCCATGACCATCCTGCCCGCTGGCAGGGAGTCACGGCCGAGGCCCTCTTTCAACGGCTCGCGGAGTACGTGGAGGAGGCAGAGGAGGGCGGTGAGCCGATTGACTGGTGGCTTGATGTAGCAGAGCGCATGATCGCCTGGCGCCGCCGCGGCTCGGCGGCAACGCGTCGCCACAGCGGTCCACCCGTTTCGGCAGGCGCTGGCCTTGCCCCCCCGTTTGCCGACGACCGTGTGGCGGCCCCCTGCTGTTCACCGGCGGGGCCCTTTCGCCAGCCGCGGAGCTGACAACGATCGGTAATCGTGGCACCAAACGCGTGATAACCAACACGGCCGTACCTCGTCACCGCTACCTTTTGCGCTGTTGACCTGCCTGTGTGGCGAGCCGTTCTCCCGGATCGGTGGGGCGGCGAGCGCGTGTCGCGGGGGGGTGGGTTCTTGTTCGGGTCGAAGATCTACTCGGAGGCCACGGTCGCTGCATTGCGGCTGGCCGCGACGTGGCGCGCAACCGGAGACCCGCTCAGCACCGGTCTTGTTTTCGCTGCTCTTCCTCGCGTCGATATCGTCACTGAATGGGAACGTCTCTGGCTCCATACGGGCGATCCCGAGTCTCTGACGCTGCGGGCGGCACTGGACTCTCCTTCTGGAGCCTGCGGGAAGACCTGGGAAGGGGTTCCGCTGACGCGGTCCCTGGCGGATTCCCTGGCGCTGCTGGACCGGATGTGCGACGCGTACAAGCTCAGACCGGCTCGCCCGGAGATCTTGGCCCTGGCGCTGGTCGCTGATTCTCAGACAGGTGCAGCGCGTTACCTCACCCGTTCGGGCAGCACACATGAAGAGCTGCTCGCCTGCGTCCAGGACGACTTGATCGGCGCGGACCTGGACGGTTTCCGCGACTTGATCTCCGCGTCCCCGCAAGTCCCGCCGCCAGTCCCGGTACATCAAGGGCTAGGCACGATCCAGCCACCGCCGATGCCTGGTCCGCCTGCGTCGACCCCCGCCTGGCCGCCCTCGACTGCTCACGCCTGGCCGCCCGCCTCAGCTCCGTCTACCCCCAAACGGAAGGTGACCTTCGTCGGCGCCCGGATCGGCTGGCGAGCGCTCGGCGCCCTCGCCATCGCGGCCATCCTCGGCGCCCTTGCGACCTCACCGTCGAATCATGTGTCGCCGACACCGGCCCTGACGCCGCCGTTCGCCCTGTCCCCGCTCACCGGCCCCGTCCTGACGACGGCGGATGTCCGTGGGGCATTCGGCGTTGAGACCGTGCAAGTCGTCGACCAACTCCCCGACGGTCGCCTGTGGACGACGACCAGCCCGATGGGCGCCGATCTGCGGAATCAAGTAGTGGTATCCGGATGGGCACGGGGATGGGTTTCGGCCGACCAACGCCAGCGATTCTTTGTCCAGATTGTCCGGGTGACGCGGGACCAGTACCTCAGCGGAGTGGCGGAGACATGTTCCCCGACCACACCCGTGCCTGTCACTGGTGCCGGCGTCGCGGGCTTCACATACCTCGGTCCGGGAGGGGCGGATGCCTGCCTGACAGCCGAGGCAAACCACCGGTCGATTCACATCGAGACCTCCGTCCTGGGCGACAGGGCCGCCGAACGAGCTTTCAAGATCATGAAGAGCTTGGAGGCCAGGCAGATCTCTTTGACCGAGGCCGATCGAACCACGGCTCCGACCGTCCGGCCGTCGCACTACGCGCAGGCGAGCATCAATCGCGTTTTGATGAACGGCGCCCTGCTGCTGCCGCTGACCATTGCGCTCACGCTGGCGGCGGTCGACCGTGCGATGTGGCGGAGGCTACGACGCAAACTGAGCCGCAGAAGCAGGCCGGACCCCTTCACGGTGAGCCTGAGCGCACTGGATCGCCTAGAACTCGCCCGGACCGCTGCTCTCGCTCTGGTCAGGTCGGCCACCTACCTGTGGGTGCTGCGGCTCAGCGAGGCGATCCCGTTAGGGCTCCACCAGACCATGGCGGCCCTGTTCGTCACCTTCCTGGCCCTGGCCGCGATCGAATCGCGGCTGGCCCGCCGAAATCGCTTCCGTTGGCACCTGCAGCCATTTCGGGGAGCCGCCAGGGCGCTGGCGGCGGTTGGTCTGGGCCTGACCGCCCTGATCGTGGCGGGCGCCGCACTGGTCGCCGAGATGTCACTGTCCTTCGGCGCCCTGGGCCTCAACCCCTTCGGCCCGGACTACCTCATCGGCCGAGGTGCTTCGCTCGGAGCCTTCGCCGCTGCCGGTGTTCTGACGCTCGCCCTGATTCCGTTCACCTTCGTCCGGCGACTGGCGATGCGGCGGATCCGCAGCGAGTCCCAGCAGAGACCCGGACAGCACGTCGTCCTGCTGCGATCCTTCGCCGATGACCGCCGCAAGCTCCGGGCGCACCTGCTCAGCAGGGCGTCCATCGTCGAGCGGCTGTGCATGCGGCGCTGGGAACGCTTCGAGGAAGTCATCGCCTACGCCCTCAACACGGTCGGGCCGGTCATCGCCCTGAGCCACCCGGGAGAACGCCTTCCCCCACCGCTGGGTGCCGTCCGGCAGCAGTACCACAATGAGGTCTGGCAGGAAGGCGTCCGCGAACTCATCGGGACCGCAGCCCTGGTGTGCGTGGTGGTGGGACGCACCGAGTCGCTGGTCGCCGAGATCGAGCAGGTCAAGTGGAGCGGGGCACTCGGAAAGACGGTCTTCTTCATCCCCCCGTCGAGCAGGGGAGAGCAACGGCGTCGGCTCGCTCTGTTGTCTGCGCGGACAGGCATTCCCTGGGCCCGCCTCGGCGAGGCACAATGCCGGGAGGACATTCTCGCCGTCGCCGTCCCGGGCCACCCCCAGCGGGCCCTCATCGTGTCGAGCATCGCTCCTGACGACGTCAGCTACTCCGCGGCAGTGCACGTTTGCGCGACCGTGCTCGGTCGAGCTCAGGCGCCGGATGAGAAGATCCACCGGCTTCTCACCGAGGTGGAAGCCGCCCAAGCCCTGGTGCCCCCGACGTACGCACCCCCAGCGATCAGCCCGCCCCCTGTGACGGTCTACCCGAGAGGAAAGGCGCCGGTGTACCGGCCTTTCTACCGGCGTCCGATCCTTTTGCCGTGGGTCCTGTTCGCCATAGTCAGCGGCCTCGTCCCGCTTCTCACCACGGTCGTTTCCGGCGTGAGCAGTTCCCTGCCGAAGATTCCGATGCCTGGTCACGTTCCGGGGCTTCTGGCCGAGGACGCCACGACAGGGACGCTGTATGCCGCGGTGGACGGCACGTCGATCCTGCGAGTGGACCTGAAGGGAAAGCGAGCGTCAGGCGTCTACTCATCCTCGAACCCGATCTCGCGCCTGATCGTTCGCGACGGGATCGCCTACGCGTGCTCGCGCCTGCGCGGCGAGGTGTTCGCCGTCGATCTTGGTGCCGGCAAGCTGCTGTGGACCTATCACGTGCAGCCTGAAACGCGAGGTCTGGTCCTGGACGGGCCGAGACTGTCCATCGTGGTACCCGCGCAGCACAAGGTCCTCACTCTCGCGGCACACGATGGCCGGGTCGAGCGTCAGCAGGAGGTGCCGGGGATCCCCTGGGACATTGAAGTAGCCGGACGGTCCCTCGTGGTTTCGCTCATCGACAAGGATCAATTGCTATTCCTCGACGCCGGGTCGCTGAAGGTGGTGGCCACACGCCCCACCATTGCCAGCCCCCAAGACGTCGTCGTCGTGCAATCGACTCCCTGGGTGGTGAGTCGGACCGCCTACCGAATACGCCGGAGCCCCCTCGATGGCACCGCGGGCCCGGACATTTGGCTGTCCGACCTCTCGGCCGAGACCGCGGCGAACGCCAATCTCCTGGCGATCCGCGGACACGAAAGGGTGTCCCTGCTGCACGGCACCTCCGTCTTCAGGCGCCTGCCGCTGCCGTGCACCAATCTCAACGGGATCCTGGTGGATTCGCAGGGCCGCGTGCTGGTGTCTTGCGACGACACGATCGCCCAGATCGGGTAGCGCAGGATGGACCAGGCTGCGAACCGGGGGACGACAGGGTTGGCCGTCGTCGTCTCCCTGGTGGCGACACCGATCATCGTGCTCGGGCTGACGTTGTGGGTAATGATCCTTATCGGGACCGAGGGAATGACGGTCTGGGACCATCATCCGCCTACCGATCCCTCCGCGGCGCGCGCGGCGGCACAGGCGATTGCGGCATGGCAGTTCCCTTCCGGCCAGTCTGCCGCCAGACACTCCCTCGGCGGGGGGACGGCGAATTGCGGTGACGGCACCCAGTCAGACTGGAGAAGCGGGGGGGCGATTATCGCCTCGCTAATCTGGGTTCCCTGCAACGACTCGGGCACCGCCTATGTGGCCCTCGCCCATCTCACCGCGAACTGGCAGTACGACCATCGAGCTCTTGCGGCGCTGCCCGGCAACGTCGAGAGCGTTTACCGGACGCCCGGCCCGGTCCCTGGCCTTACCAGAGCATGGGTCGAGGACGGCAATGTGATCGTGTTGTCTGTCCCGTGCCCGGATCGGTCTCGCAGCACCTGCGAGCAGATCAGTGCCTCGGCGGCACGCTCACTGTCGGCGGTGATCCCGGGTTCCCCCTACGCGCCGATGTCTGGAGCGGGGCAAGCATTCACGATGACAATGATCGCGGTTCCCCTGGGGCTTTGGCTGATCTTCGTGGGGCCTTTCCGGCTCGCGGCAGCCGTTCGGGGTGAACGACTGACCTCCCCGCGGAACGTGCCGTACTACCATGACGTGAGCCCCGAGGTTACGCGGTGGCGCATTCTGCGCGTGGCTGCACGCCTGCTGTCCATAGCCATCGGGGCTACGAGTGTGGTGGAAGCGTTGGCGCTCTTCGCCGTCATCAGGGATGGGGCGGAGGTGCCTATGCTGATCGGCGCGATGCTTGTGCTGGGGGCGTTCCTGTACTGCCGACGCCTGGTCCGCAGGGAGTTCCCAGCCGTTCACTCTGCGCCCGAGACCGGAAGCGGGAGATGGGCGGCCTTAGGTCGGGCACTCACCCTCACGACAACGGCAGGGGCCTGGACCCTCCTAGCCCTCTACGTGGTCCTGCTATTCCTGGCCATGCTCGGGAGCGCCCTAACGCCCAGCTTCCTGTCCGGACAGCTAGATGAGTTCCAGCACGCTCAGGACGTGGCCGGGAGCCTTAGGTGGTTGCTGGCGCTCCTACTGCTCGGCGCCCAGGAGAATCCGAGCTTCCCGTTCGCGTTGGGGATCGTCCTCCCGCTGCTGCTCTTGTACCCGATGTTCCGTCTCGGCCTGAGACTGAGCGCCAGATCGATGCAGCAGGCACTGGAGCAGGACAAGCGGCCCCACTTCATCTTTCTGCGCAGCTTCGGGGACGACCGGCTGAAGCTCCCGGCGACGGTCACCCGGAAGGGCCTCCTGGGCCGTTCGGTCCCCATCCGACAGCGTCGGTTCGAGGAGGTGCTAGTAGCCGGACTCGGAACCGCAGGCCCTGTCGTGGCTGTCTCGCCGCCCGGGACACTACTCGCCCCACTAGGTGCAGCCAGGACCACCCTTCCCACGGAGGGTTGGGAGGAATCGGTGCGGTCTTTGTCGCAGAGCGCCCTATGCGTAGTGATGGGGGCGACACCAGACGCGATTCGCCCTGGCTTCCAGACTGAGCTTCGCATGGTTGCCGAGCAGTTGGGACATCAGAGGATCATGCTCGTCGTGGCCCCCGTGCGGCGACACGAGATCGGGAGACGATGGAGCGCGCTCCTCCAAGCCGTGTTCGCCTGGGATCGGTTTCGCACTCTAGGTGCGCTCCCGTTGCCGGACGGCGCTCACATCATCTGCCGCTCGCGGGAGCACGAGTGGCGCGTCTACGGCGCGGTGAGGCGCACAGAGGCCTCCTACCTCCTCGCGATCGTGCAAGCCGTGTCGGACGCCGGCGCCTCGTGGAGGAAGGAACTGAACGAGAATGCAACGACTGAGGTCACGCCGGGGGATAGCAGCGCATTGGACGGTTGGCGTTCGCAGGGAGTTGCCGAGCAAATGACAGGACAGCAGCCCGAGGGACAGAAAGGACTGGGCCGATCGGAGGAGTCGACACCTGAGGCGAGACTCGAATAGTGACTGCGATTGGAGGCTCCTCGCCTGTTCCGAAGCCTCCGGCTCCGGAACAGGCGAGGAACGGAGTCGAACCGTGGACTGGGAAGCCAATGGGTGCGTCAAGCAAGCGGGTTCAGTCTGAAGCCGCTCGCGGGCGGCTGGACCGTGGCTGTTGCCACGTGGGACGACTTCCTTGCCGCCTCCGGACACCGCCGACCGGGGCCTGGTGCCGCAGTCGCCGATCCGGTTCCGCGCGTTGGGAGACACCCAGGTCGTGGAACTCGAGGACGTCCGGCTCATGCTGATCAGTGCACGACACATCGTGCACCTGGCGGTGAGCCTGGTCCCGCGGACGGGCGCCGGGACCCGGCGTCATCTGCCGCCCCTACCGGACCGCCAGCAACGCCTGGCGCAACGACGGGCGCACCATCAGCCGCCGCGACTCCGTAGCTCGAGCCATGCTCGCCGGTCCCGCCCATCGCCCCCGCGGCACGATTGCCAGGGGACCGGCATTCAACGCCGCTGCAGACGCGGGGCTCTCTGCGCACGTCGAGGGTCCGGTGGGGCCTCGCCGCGGCACTCGTGTCAGAGGTCGGGGACTACCGGAATTGTTGCAAGTCGCGTGGCTGCCCACCATTGGCGGCTCGTGCCAAGATTCCTCCGCTGCCTGCGGCAGCGGAGGCGGCAGGGACACGACGTCCCCCAGCCGCGGTAGTGACCAGCCCACCCGCTCGACGAGCGCGTCGGCCAGGCGCTGGCAATGCCAGCGTCGGAACGTTCAGGAACTTCGCTGGCGGCAGGTGGGTCAAGAGCTATCGGTGTGTCAGACCCAGCCAACCAGTATTCTCGGGCTGGTGAGTCTCGTTCACCCGCGCTGAGCTCGCTTCACTCCGTGGTGACCGAGTAGGAAGTCCAGGAGAGAGAGTTTACGTGGTCGATCAGAAGGTCGTGTTCGTAGCGTTCGCAATCGAGGATGAGCACCAGCGTGACTTGCTCAAGGGGCAGTCATTGCACCCACGCGCTCCGTTCGAGTTCATCGACATGTCCGTGAAGGAGCCTTACGACCAAGACTGGAAAGATCGCGTTCGCACCCGCATCAAGAGGTCCCACGGCGTGATCGTGCTGGTCAGCAAGAACTCGCCTACGTCGAGCGGTCAGAAGTGGGAAATCCAGTGTTCTAAGGAAGAAGGCAAGCCGATCCGGGGCATCTGGGCCTATTCGACTGATCGGACGAGCATAGCCGGCGTTACCGCCTACGCGTGGAGCGACGCGAACATCAGCGGTTTCATCGACTCCTTGTAGGGCGGCATGCGTAAAGCGCTTATCGTCGGAATCGATCACTATGACCGCATTGGAAGTCTGAGCGGATGCGTGAATGACGCATACGCGATGAAAGCCGTCCTGGAGCGCAACGCGGACGGCACAATCAACTTCCC
Source organism: uncultured Actinomycetota bacterium (assembly GCA_963784535.1). Lineage (GTDB taxonomy): Bacteria > Actinomycetota > Actinomycetes > Actinomycetales > Kineosporiaceae > CAWARR01. The sequence continues at coordinate 316,441 of CAWARR010000006.1, forward strand.
CACGCCGCACGTACTGCTGGGAACCGGTCCCGCCAATTCGGTCAGCCGGCACACGCTGAAGGAGGCTGTCCGTGATCTATTCGCGGACAACGCCGACATCGCGTTGCTCTACTTCGCTGGTCATGGGTACATCGAAGACACCGGAGGCTATCTTTGCGCGAGCGACTGCATAACTGGAGATGACGGACTCGCGCTTGCGGACGTGATGAAGCTCGCCAACTCTTCAAAGGCTAAGAACAAGGTCATCATCCTCGACAGCTGCCACAGTGGAGCTGCCGGAGATAATGCGCTGGTCGCTGGTGTGGCGGAGATTTCGGACGGCGTCACGATTCTCACCGCCTCAACGGCCGATCAATATGCCCTCGAAACACCTGGCGGGGGATCAGGCGTCTTCACGAGCTTGCTTGTTGACGCACTCAGTGGCGCTGCGGCCAACCTTATGGGGGACATCACTCCTGGCAGCGCCTACGCCCACATCGATCAATCCCTTGGGCCGTGGGCGCAGCGGCCGGTGTTCAAGACCAATGTGAAGACGTTCGTGTCACTTCGTGAGACCGACCCTCCGATCGATCTCGCCGACCTGCAAGGGATCACCAAGTACTTCCCAAGAGCGGATCACCAGCTCGGTCTCGACCCTAGCTATGAGCCGGAGAGAAGTGGGGCAGAGGACGAGAGTGTGCCGGACCCCGACCCGGTGAATACCGCCACTTTCAAGGTCCTGCAGAACTACGTCAAGGTCAACCTAGTTCGCCCCCTGGGCGCACCGCACATGTGGCACGCAGCCATGCAGGGCAAGGCTTGCGAACTGACCGTCCTAGGGCAGCACTACTGGAAGCTCGTCAAGCAGGGGTTGATCTAAAGATGGCTGGCCGCTCCAACCGAATACGAGTAGCGCTAGAAAGCGACGATCTTCTTGAAGAGCTGGCTGCCTCAGAGCATGAACGGTGGTCCCACTGGCAGCGATATCTGCACGATCAATGCGTTCCTGGCCCTGACGGCTCGCTGGTCATTCCGGGGGACAAGGCGCGGCGATGGTCGACACAGATGAGCACGCCGTACGGAGAACTCTCCGATGAGGAACGAGAGAGCGATCGCGAGCAGGTCCGCCGCTATCTCCCGATCATCGCGAGGAAGTTGGATGAGATCGCCGACTCCTGACCCGCCAGAATAGAGTGCCGCCCGCGAAGGTGAAGTGAAGATCACCGGCATTTTGGAGCAGTGAGCCTGCAGTGGCGCAAGAAGATGCCCCGACTGGCGTCCTGGGGCGCGGACGCGCTGACGATGCGCCGTTCTCGGCGGCCAGCGTGATGGGACCACCGTGAGCTGTGTTCTACCACGGGGATGGGCCGCTGGCTCTGCCAGTCTGGGACCACCCGGCGGGCCGTCAAGAGGTCCGGGGCGGGGCGCTCTTCGATCTTCTGCGTCGTTGTGTCGGCGTGATGAGTCGGGGGTGGCGTTCCGGGAGTCGGCGTGGTCGAGGTCCGTGAGGCTTAACCCGTCGAAACCATGCCCCAGAGCCCGACGCAGCACTTCCTGTCGGGGGCGATTCACCGGGTCAGTAAGGTCGCTCAGTCCGAATGCCGACCAACTGCTCATTCCAGACGAGGAGCCGGGCGAGGCACTCCTGGCACCGACCTTCGACTGGTGAGCCGGCCGCAGGTCTGAGCCCGTTTGCGAAGAAGAAGATCCGCTCACTGGGAGCCCGGCACGAAGGGCATCCGGGCGTCAGCGCCTCGGAGGGGAGGAGCCGACAGACGTCGTCGAGAGAAATCCCAATGATTTCTCGGAGTGGTATGAAGACCAGTTGCTCGACCGAAGTGTGGGCGATGATCCATCGCTTCCCGTCGGGTGGAATGGCTCGAGGGTGTCGAGAGGTACCGAGAACGTTCGCGAGTTGCCGAGCTCGGGCCTCCAGGGTCGGCAATGGGCGGCGCAGGACGGCCTGAACCTTGGGGTTTAGTTCCTCGAGGAGTCCCATTTCTCCGGGCGGTAGATGTGTAGGCAAACGAGCGGGGGTTCGGAATCGGCAGAGGTAGCACGTTCGCAGGGCCCTACCGCCTGCGCAATCGCCTGGATCGCGGCGTTCGGCGCTCGACTCCCTCGTCGGATGACCTACCGACGCTGGTGCCCAGCGCTCGGGGTGTGCCCGGTCCCTTGCGGACGCTGGCCGCCGACGGTCACCCCAGATGCATAGCAGCTGCTTGCAGCCGGTCGGGCGACCCCGCGCGATGAGGAATCCACTGTGACCTAACCGGTTTGGAGGTAAGGAGACTCCATGGAATCGGGATCGGCCAGGCAAGAGATCAGGTAGAGCCGTCACCTGCCCAGGCCCCGACGGTCCGGCGGGCATCGAGCGCGCGGCGTGTTCGTTCGAGACGGTCGGCCAGGGTCGAGTACTGCGCACGCAGGGTCGAGAGGTCGGACCGCAGGTCGAGGAGTTGGCTCCATCGCAGAGTCCTTCCTTGCTCCAGAAGGGAGACGGCCTCGATCTGTCGCTGCGCGTCCAGGCTCGTGCTGGCAGCCTGCTCGGCCATGTCTCGCCAACGGCGCAGGTGACGTTCGCCGGCCTGCACTGCGAGTCCGTGCCAGGCGACCAGCGCCAGCAGTCGGACCGCCGCCTGGTAGCCGCGTACGGCTTCGTTGAGGTCTCCGTCTGCTCGCGACCATTCGGCCCAGGCACGCGCGGCGAGGGCGCGTGTGGTCGGTGAGGCGATGAGGTCGTTCGCAGCCTCGCGCCGGTACGACGTGGCCAGCAGTCGCTCGGTCTGGTCATCGAGCAGGTCGGCGCGCACGCGATGTGCTCGGCCCAGGTCGGACAAGCAACCGGCGCGCTCTGGGTCTGCTGGCGGGAGCAGTTGCAGTGCGTGCTCGGCCATGGCGATCGCCCCGTCGGCGGCTGTGGCCGACTGGGTCATAGTGGCTGCTCTGCGGAGGGCGACTGACAGGTTGAGCGCGTATGCGGGCCGATCCGGATCGTCGTGTGGCGTTTCGTCGAGGGCCTGCCGGAGCAGCCGAATGGCGGCCATGACGTGGTCCTTGTCGCCGGTCGCCTCCGACACTTCCAGGCAAGCAAGGCCGAGGTTCGACAACATGCCGCGCCGTTCGTACGCGTCAAGGGGAGTGGCCTCCAGACACTGCCACCCGGACTGGACGGCTCGGGCCAGATCCTGGGGGTCATTGCTGACCTCAAACCGGACGCGAAGTGCCACTGATGACGCTCGACTGAATCTCCCCAGACCTGCTCACTGAAATTCCCCACCCGTGTGGCACCGCCGAGACGGGCGGGGCTCCCTCGAGGCTGGCGGCCTCTGACCGCTCGCCAGCTCGAAGGAGCCCCTCCGCTCATGCTCACATGGGAGGAAGACATCGACGCGCATGCCCTGCGGAAGCGGGGGTGGACGATCTCGGCGATCGCCCGCCACCTGCAGCGGGACCGCAAGACGATCCGCGCCTACCTGGACGGGACCCGCCAGCCCGGGGTCCGGATCACCTCGACCGAGGACTGGTTCGCCCCGTTCGCCGTCTACTGCGCCGCCCGCCTGGTCGAGGACCCGCACCTGTGGGCCTCGACCCTGTTCGACGAGCTCCTGGTCCTGGGGTTCGACCGCTCGTATCCGACCCTGACCCGCCAGCTGCGCCGGCGGGGCCTGCGCCCGGCGTGCGAGCCGTGCCACCCCGCCAAGGGCCGCCCGGTCGCGGTGATCCCTCACCCGGCCGGGGAGGAGACCCAGTGGGACTGGGTGGACCTGCCCGACCCACCGGCGAGCTGGGGGTGGGGGTCGATGGCGCACCTGCTGGTCGGGTCGCTGTCGCACTCCAGCCGCTGGCGGGGCGTGCTCGCCCCGAGCATGGAGCAGCCGCACCTGATCGACGGCCTGGACCGGGTGACCCGCGCCCTGGGCGGGGTCACGTTGGTGTGGCGGTTCGACCGGATGGCCACCGTGATCAACCCCGACACCAAGCGGGTGCAGGCCTCGTTCGCGGCGGTCGCCAAGCACTACGGCGTCCAGGTCGCGGCGTGCCCGGCCCGGCGCGGGAACCGTAAGGGCGTGGTGGAGAAGGCCAACCATGTTGCTGCGCAGCGGTTCTGGCGCAACCTGCCCGATGACGTCACCCCCGAACAGGCCCAGGCGCTGCTGGACTCCTGGTGTGCTCGCCGCGGGGACGTGCGGATGCGGGCCACCGCCGACGGGAAGGCGACCGTCGCCACCGTTGCCGCGAACGAGCCGCTGCGCCCGGCCCCGGCGACCCCGTTCCCGGCCACCGTCACGGTCGAGCGGAAGGCTTCGGCGCAGGCGCTGGTGCCCTATCGCGGGAACTTCTACTCCGTCCCACCCGAGCTGGCCCTGGCCACTGTCACGGTCAGCGTCCGGTTGGGGTCGGGGCTCGCCGACATCGCCACCGTCCCCGCCCCGATCACCGGCCGGACCGCCGTCCCGACCATCATCGCCCGCCACGAGTTGGCCCCGGCCGGGGCCGGGGTGATGGTCCGCGACCACGGCCACGTCATCGCCCTGGAACATGCCGCGCTGGCCGCGTCCACCCCCGCCGCCCCGCACCGGTCGCAAGCAGCGGATCCCACCAGGGCCCGCCGCCCGCGCAGCCGCCGACACCCTGCGCGCCGCCGCCGCCGGGGCCGGCATGCCGGCCGTCAGTACCGGTGAGGAGGTGGTGATCGACCTCGCCCGCTACGCGGCCGCGGCCAAGAGCCGCAACACCCTCACCTGAACCGCCGACACTCAACCCGGAGCGATGAAACCCCCATGACAGCAACGAAAACCACAACGGCAGCCCAGACAGCGGCCGGTCCGATGACAGCGGTCGAGGCCGGCGTCTACCAGCGGCTGCGCGCCCACCTGGCCGCGCTGAAACTGTACGACGCCGCCGAACACCTCCCCGCCGTCCTGGACCAAGCCGACCGCCCAGGGCTGGACCCTGACCGCCGCCCTGGAACGGCTGCTCGCGATCGAGGTCACCGCAACCGAAGCCCGCCGCCTGGCCGGGCGGCTGCGGTTCGCGTGCCTACCCACCCCGGCCACCCTGGACGACTTCGACTACGACGCCGCACCCGGCCTGGACAACAAGCTGATCAGCGAACTGGCCACCTGCCGCTACCTCGACACCGCCACCAACATCCTGCTGATCGGGCCGCCGGGGGTCGGCAAAACCCACGTCGCCGTCGGACTTGCCCGCAAGGCCGCCGAAGCCGGCTACCGCACCTACTTCACCACCGCCGCCGACCTCGCCGCCCGCTGCCACCGCGCCGCCATCGAAGGCCGCTGGGCCACCACCATGCGCTTCTTCGCCGGCCCCGGCCTCCTGGTGATCGACGAACTGGGCTACCTGCCGCTGCCCGCCGAAGCCGCCTCCGCCCTGTTCCAGGTCGTCTCGCAGCGGTACCTCAAGACCAGCATCTTGATCACCACCAACCGGGGCGTGGGGTCCTGGGGAGAGGTCCTCGGCGACACCACCGTCGCCGCCGCCATGCTCGACCGCCTCCTGCACCGCTCCGTCGTGCTCAACCTCGACGGCGACTCCTACCGCCTACGCGACCACCACGCCCGCACCGACAACCTCCGACGCACCACCACCGGCAACACCCACCCACCACTACGCTGACCACGCCCCACGGGTGGGGAATTTCGATGAGCAACTCTGGCCAAGATCGTTAAGCGCCATCACCACAGCCAGGTTTGACCTCAGCTGCGGCAACGTGGGGTCGTCATCGCGTGCGGCGGCCACCGACGCCTCACCCATCGTGACGGACTCGTCGATGTCCGACGGTGCTCCTCTGCGTTCGTAGCGGAGCCTAAGCGCGAATCCAAGGTTGGACAGGCGCTGCGCCGCCGACGGGTGGGTCGTCGCCGTGCCGTCGATGCACGAGCGGCCGGCAGCGATCGCTTCGTCCAGGTCCCGGTCGTCGCCGAGCGCCTCGTAGCGCATGCGCAGGGCGTTGCACAGGTGTGAGAGGTGAACCTGACCTCGGCAATTCACGAAGGCGCCGGGTGGGCTTGATCGAAAATGAGGAAAAGTGCTCCTGACCTGCAACAATAGGACTTATCGAGGGTCCGTTTGAGGCAGCAGAGGGAGCACTTTTCCGTGCAACAGCGTACGGGATGGGCCCGCGATCTGCGGGTGCGGGTGGCGGGCAAGGGCGTGGTGTCCCACGTGGGGTCGGCGCTGCTGCGCCTGCTCGGCGATCGGGTCGGGTTGACCGCCGCGTTGAGCAAGGCGTTGGCCGTTCGGGGGTTCGACCCCGACCTGGATCGAGGCCGGGTCCTGGCCGACCTGGCGGTGGCGGTCGCCGACGGTGCCACCGCGATCGACGACATCCGGGTACTGCGCGACCAGGGCGAGTTGTTCGGGCCGGTCGCCTCCACCACCACCGCGTGGCGGTGCCTGAACGAGATCAGCGACACCCAGCTGGGCCGGATCGAGCGGGCCCGCGCCAAGACCCGCGCTCACGTGTGGCGGCAGATCGTGGCCCGGCACGGGCGGATCCCCTCTGCGCGAACGTGTTACGGCGACCTGGGTAAGACGGTCGTGATCCGCCTGGACGCCTCCATCGTGATCGCGCACAGCGACAAGATCGGGGCGAAAGGGACATTCAAGGGGACGTATGGGCACCATCCGCTCCTGGCCGTGTGTGACAACACCGGGGAGCTGCTGGTCGTCCTGCTGCGCCCGGGCAATTCGGGGTCCAACACCGGGTCCGACCACGTGAAGGTCCTGGACGCCGCGATCGCGGCGATCCCCTGGCCGCACCGGCGGGACCTGCTGGTCACCATCGACGGCGCGGGCGCCGGCCATCAGATCATCGACCACATCACCGCGCTCAATGCACGGCACGGCCACCGGGTGGCCTACTCGATCGGGTTCGACCTGGACCAGCGCACCCGTACCGCGATCACCCGCCTCGGGCAGACCGGGTGGGAACCGGCACTGGACCCCGACGGGTCGCCCCGCGCCGACGCGGCCGTCGCCGAACTGACCGGCCTGCTGCGCACCTCGGTCGGCGGGGATCAACTGTCCGGCTGGCCGCCCGGCCTGCGAGTGATCGTGCGCCGTGAACCGATCCCCAAGGGCATGCAGGTCTCCCTGCTGGAACAACACGACGGCTACCGGTACCAGGTCATCGCCACCAACACCGTCGGCGGGCAACTGCAGCGCCTCGAGGCCCGTCACCGGGTCCACGCCAGGGTCGAGGACGGCGTCCGTAACGCCAAGGCCACCGGGCTTCGGCAATTCACGAAGGCGCCGGGTGGGCTTGATCGAAAATGAGGAAAAGTGCTCCTGACCTGCAACAATAGGACTTATCGAGGGTCCGTTTGAGGCAGCAGAGGGAGCACTTTTCCGGTGCAACAGCGTACGGGATGGGCCCGCGATCTGCGGGTGCGGGTGGCGGGCAAGGGCGTGGTGTCCCACGTGGGGTCGGCGCTGCTGCGCCTGCTCGGCGATCGGGTCGGGTTGACCGCCGCGTTGAGCAAGGCGTTGGCCGTTCGGGGGTTCGACCCCGACCTGGATCGAGGCCGGGTCCTGGCCGACCTGGCGGTGGCGGTCGCCGACGGTGCCACCGCGATCGACGACATCCGGGTACTGCGCGACCAGGGCGAGTTGTTCGGGCCGGTCGCCTCCACCACCACCGCGTGGCGGTGCCTGAACGAGATCAGCGACACCCAGCTGGGCCGGATCGAGCGGGCCCGCGCCAAGACCCGCGCTCACGTGTGGCGGCAGATCGTGGCCCGGCACGGGCGGATCCCCTCTGCGCGAACGTGTTACGGCGACCTGGGTAAGACGGTCGTGATCCGCCTGGACGCCTCCATCGTGATCGCGCACAGCGACAAGATCGGGGCGAAAGGGACATTCAAGGGGACGTATGGGCACCATCCGCTCCTGGCCGTGTGTGACAACACCGGGGAGCTGCTGGTCGTCCTGCTGCGCCCGGGCAATTCGGGGTCCAACACCGGGTCCGACCACGTGAAGGTCCTGGACGCCGCGATCGCGGCGATCCCCTGGCCGCACCGGCGGGACCTGCTGGTCACCATCGACGGCGCGGGCGCCGGCCATCAGATCATCGACCACATCACCGCGCTCAATGCACGGCACGGCCACCGGGTGGCCTACTCGATCGGGTTCGACCTGGACCAGCGCACCCGTACCGCGATCACCCGCCTCGGGCAGACCGGGTGGGAACCGGCACTGGACCCCGACGGGTCGCCCCGCGCCGACGCGGCCGTCGCCGAACTGACCGGCCTGCTGCGCACCTCGGTCGGCGGGGATCAACTGTCCGGCTGGCCGCCCGGCCTGCGAGTGATCGTGCGCCGTGAACCGATCCCCAAGGGCATGCAGGTCTCCCTGCTGGAACAACACGACGGCTACCGGTACCAGGTCATCGCCACCAACACCGTCGGCGGGCAACTGCAGCGCCTCGAGGCCCGTCACCGGGTCCACGCCAGGGTCGAGGACGGCGTCCGTAACGCCAAGGCCACCGGGCTTCGACGACTCCCCTCAAAGTCCTGGAACATCAACGAAGCCTGGTGCCAGGTCGTGGCCCTGGCCACCGACCTACTCGCCTGGACCCGCCACCTGGCCCTGACCGGCGACCTCGCCCGCGCCGAACCCCAAACCCTGCGCTACCGGCTGCTGCACACCGCCGCACGCATCACCAGAGGACAACGCCAACGCTGGCTGAACATCCCACCCGACTGGCCCTGGGCCGACGACCTGCACGACGCGTTCACCCGCATCCTGGCCCTGCCCGCCCCGACCTGACCAACGGCCTCACCGCCCCGACAAACCCCAGGAAGGACACCCCGACCGGCCCGTGGAACCGGCGCCCGGCACGACAGCCGGCACCACCACACGCCCCACCACCAAAACCAAGATCCACACGACGTCAGCCCGGCCCGTCAGGACACCACGTCACGGCGGCGAAAAATCGAGGCCGGGCTTCGACGACTCCCCTCAAAGTCCTGGAACATCAACGAAGCCTGGTGCCAGGTCGTGGCCCTGGCCACCGACCTACTCGCCTGGACCCGCCACCTGGCCCTGACCGGCGACCTCGCCCGCGCCGAACCCCAAACCCTGCGCTACCGGCTGCTGCACACCGCCGCACGCATCACCAGAGGACAACGCCAACGCTGGCTGAACATCCCACCCGACTGGCCCTGGGCCGACGACCTGCACGACGCGTTCACCCGCATCCTGGCCCTGCCCGCCCCGACCTGACCAACGGCCTCACCGCCCCGACAAACCCCAGGAAGGACACCCCGACCGGCCCGTGGAACCGGCGCCCGGCACGACAGCCGGCACCACCACACGCCCCACCACCAAAACCAAGATCCACACGACGTCAGCCCGGCCCGTCAGGACACCACGTCACGGCGGCGAAAAATCGAGGCCTGCGTGTAGCGAACGTCCAACGCGGTTACCTGAACCTGAGTGATGTGACGACCATCCGCGTTCCCCAACTGAAGGCCAAGGGTCTTGCCCTCCGAGACGGCGATGTGCTTCTCAATGAGGGAGGTGACCGAGACAAGCTTGGCCGAGGATGGGTGTGGGAGGGCCAGATCCCTGACTGTATCCATCAGAATCACGTATTCCGCGCTCGGATCATCGACGATGTGATTCACCCGAAGCTGCTCGCATGGCATTCGAATGAATTCGGGAAGCGCTGGTGTGAACGCAACGGCAGGCAAAGTGTGAACTTGGCCTCCATTAGTCTCTCCAAGATCAAGATGATGCCGGTGCCGGTCCCACCACTCGCCGAACAGGCCCGCATCGTCGCGTTTCTTGAGGACCGTCTGTCAGAACTTGAAACTGGCGAGCGCGCGCGGCGGGCAGCCGCCTTGAAGATAGACGTCCTGTGGCGGTCCGTTCTGGCTGCCGTCTATGACGGATCGCTGATTGGGATGAACCAACCTGCTCCAATGTGCAGACTCGACGACGTCGCCATCGTTCGGGGAGGCATCCAGAAACAACCAAGGCGTCGCCCGGTGCTCAATAAGTTCCCGTTCCTGCGTGTAGCCAACGTTGCGCGCGGCCGACTTGATCTGAACGAGGTCCACGAGGTCGAATTATTCGACGGCGAACTTGCCAGGTACCAGCTTGAAGTGGGGGACCTGCTGGTCGTCGAGGGAAATGGGAGTCCCGGCGAGGTCGGAAGGGCTGCAAGCTGGGACGGAACTATCGACAACTGCGTACACCAGAATCATCTCATTCGGGTACGCCCCAGCTGTGCGCTCATTCCCGCGTATCTTGAGCTGGTCTGGAACTCTCCCCCCGTGGCTCGCCAACTCCAACATGTATCCAGCTCCACGAGTGGCCTGCACGTGTTGAGCGCGGCCAAGGTGAAGGCCATCTCGCTCCCTGTCCCCAGCCTGACCGATCAGCGACGCCTTGTGGATGCAGCGGATGCGTGGCGGCAGGCCACGTCGGAATTGAGTGAGTTGCTGGCTCAGGTGAGAGACCGTAGCGACCTCCTGCGACAGGGCTTGTTGTGGGCTGCCTTCGAAGGGGGGCTCGTGCGCCGCTACTCGAGTGACGAGCCTGCATCGGCCCTGTTGCGCCGGATCGAGTCGCAACGACTGGCGCTCCCGAAGAGGCGTCCCGTCGTGGTGGCCAGCGTTGGTTCAGTGGCACAGGAGGCCATCCGGTGATGGTGAACGCGACGACACGGCAACTGGTCGCGAAGCTGTGGAACTACTGTGACGTATTGCGTGACGATGGTGTCTCGACGATCGACTATGTGGAGCAGTTGACCTACCTGCTGTTCCTGAAGATGGCACACGAGCGCGCCAACAGGCATCCCTTCCCGGAGGCGAACCTGGCGGGACTGGCTGACCGATGGCAGCGACTGGTCGACGCCAAGGGTCAGGCGTTGGAGATCGAGTACGCCAAGACGCTGATCGAACTGGGCAAGGACCCCAAGACCACGGTCGGGATCGTGTTCCGCAAGGCGCTGAACAAGATCCAGGATCCAGCGAAGCTGGAACGGCTGATCGTCGATCTGATCGACAAGCAGCGCTGGTCCAGCGCGAACGTCGACATCAAGGGCGACGCCTACGAGGAGCTGCTGGCCAAGAGTGTCGAGGACGTCAAGTCGGGTGCAGGGCAGTACTTCACTCCGCGGGCGCTGATCGATGCCATGGTCGACTGCATCCAACCGACCCCGGACGACACGATCTCCGACCCCGCGTGCGGGACAGGCGGGTTCCTGCTCGCCGCCTTCGATCACATCCAGCGGGAACACGGCAAGCGCCTGACACCAGACCAGCGGAGGAAGCTGAGCACGGGCGGCATCACCGGGGTTGAACTCGTGGACGGCACTGCTCGACTGGCCGCGATGAACCTGATCCTGCACGGGATCGGAACCCCGGACGGCGAGCCTCTGATCGAGGTTCGCGACGCGCTGGCCAAGACGCCGGACCGGCACCCGAGCGTGGTGCTCGCCAATCCGCCGTTCGGGAAGAAGTCATCGATCACCGTGATCGGCGAGGACGGCAAGGCGGCCCGCGACGACATCAGCTACTCACGGCAGGACTTCTGGGCGACGACGACGAACAAGCAGCTCAACTTCGTCCAACACATCGCCTCCATGCTCGACGTCCCCGGCCGGGCGGCAGTCGTCGTCCCGGACAACGTGCTGTTCGAGGGCGGGGCCGGCGAGACAGTGCGTCGGCGAATACTGCGACAGTTCGACGTCCACACGATGCTGCGACTGCCCACCGGGATCTTCTACGCCGGCGGGGTCAAGGCGAACGTGCTGTTCTTCGACAAGCCGGCCCCTCGCGCCGACGGCGTCGCTCAGACCACGACCCTGTGGGTGTACGACTTCCGGGTGGGGCAGCACTTCACCCTCAAGCAGAACAAGATGACCCGCGAGCACCTCGACGACTTCGTGACCGCCTACCGCCCCGGCGAGTCGCGGACGACACGGGTTGAATCCGAGCGGTTCCGGCCGTTCAGCTACGACGAGCTGATTGCCAGCGACAAGGTGAACCTCGACCTGACCTGGCTCAGCGATCCTGGCAAGGACGACGCCGACGCCCACCTGCCCCCCGAGGTGATCGCCCGGGAGATCGTGGACGACCTGCAGGCGGCCCTCGCTGAGTTCGAGGCTCTCGCCACGTCGCTAGAGACAGCCGCCGTACACCGTGCGGAGCCCGAAGCGACCGACGCCTGACGTTTCGCTCTGGTGATCTCCCGAGCCTTCATGAGGTGGCTTGATGGGGTGATCAGGCGATGTCGGCGCGGTTCCAGCCGCGGGGGACGACGGGGAGGCTGATCAAGACGTCCATGTTGAGGTGTTCGGCCAGCAGGTGCTTGAGTTCGCGGCCTTCGATGACCTGGATGCGGTTGTCCCTGGCGAAGGCGTGGCTCTTGGCACCGGCCCAGGAGGTAGTGACGAAGATACCCTTGGCGGCCTTCTTGTCGTGCATGACGCCGGCCAGAGCGGTGACCGACTCGTAGGTGACGGCCTTGGCATAGCGCTTGGCCTGGATGACGGCCACTCCGCCGAGGACAGGGTCCTCGTTGACGGCCACCGCATCGATGCCGTCATCGTTGGAGGCGACGGTCTGCCAGGACTTCAGACCACGGGCCTCGAACAGCCGCTTGACCAGGTTCTCGAACTCGCCGGGCTTGAGGGTGAGCAGGTCCAGGCGGCTGTCCAGGTCCACCAGGAAGTCCACCCCCGCGATCGTCTTGAACCGGTCGAGGTCGTAGTACAGCAGAGGCTTGACCGGGACCAGGTCGTGCGGGTGGGGGGAGATCAGCGCGTTGTGCGCCCGCAGACACGCCTCCGGATCCAGTTCAGGGGAGTCCAGGACCAACTCCTCGAAGGCGTCGCGGAGCAGTTGCACGCTGATCAGGTGGGGGTTGATCGGCTTGCCGCTGGTCTTGTCCACCGCCTTGACCCGGCCGTTGAGGACGACGCTGTCCACCAGCGCCGCCGGGGTGGCGGCGAAGACCTCCGCCAGGGTCCGCAGCGCGACACGGGCCAGCAGCTGCCCGTACAGGTGCCGGGTCTCGGCGTCCTTACGGGCCACGGCGCGCACTTCGCCCTTGACGATCCGGAACTGACTCTCCGCCGGGACCACATCCACGCGGGGCAGGTCCCGCTCAATGAGCACTTCCCGGGCGTCGGGCCGGTAGCCCAGGACCGTCGTCGTCGCGGGCACCCCATCCGGGTACTGCGAGCCCGACAAGGCGTCCTGGAGCCTGGCTCGGAACTCCTCCGGTCCCTGGCCGGTGTACGCCTCCTCCAATGCCTGAGGCGTGATGACCGGTCGGTCGGGACGGTCGACGAGCACGTCGGTGAGTTCCCTCAGGCCTGATTGCAGGGCCCTGTTGCGGGCGTCGAGCGACCCGTCCAGTTCGGCACGGGCACGTTCCTTCTCGGCACTGGCAAGCTCCCGTTCGGCGCGTGCCTTCTCGGCCTCGGCTCGTCGCTTCTGGGCAGCCTCCGCGGCGACGGCGCGTTCGGCGGCCTGCTGTTGCTTGCGGGCCTCGACGACGGCCTTCTCCGCAGCCTGCTTGCGAGCCCGTTCCAGTTGCTCGGCCCGCCGCTGGGCTTCGCGTTCCTGCTGGGCGGCCTTGCGTGCCGCAGCGGCCCGCGCCTTCTCCTGGGCTGCCTGCTCGGCGCGCATCTGACGAAGGAACTCCGCCCGTGCCCGCTCTGCCGCACGCTCCTGCTGGGCCTTGGCCCGCCGCCTGTCGTCGAGGATCTTCTCCAGCAAGGACTTGCGTCGCGCCACGCCGCCCCCCTGATTCACCCACCCATTTCACACAAACGTGATCTTAACTGGCCGCAATCGTGCAGTCACCCCTCGATCTCATGCGACTTGGATGACAGGGCTCGGGCGAGTCAGCGGCAGGGCAGGCACGCCGACTCACGGCGGGAGCGGAGTCGCGCCGGCACCCATCGGGAGGCGCCTCGTCATCCTTGAAGTGGCTGACCGGCACGGCCTGCCCGGAGGTCTTGCCGGACAACATCCGCCGACACGGGAGTCCGACATGGAGTGGTGCGCTACTCGCTTCCGGGGCCGGCGGTCTGGGCGGCTCGGGTCGGGAGTAGGTCCAGGAACGTGGCGAGGGTGCGGGTCAGAGCTGCCAGTGCGTCCACGGACGCCTGGGGGTCGCCGGGCACCTCCAGGCTGTGGTCCAGCCCGGGCAGCTCGACCACCGCCCGCCCATCTGCGGCCGACGACCAGTTCGAGGCGGCCAGTTCGTGGGCGAGTTCGTGGTCCCAGTAGGGGTCGGCGGTGCCGCCGACCAGCAGGGTGGGTGCGCTTGCCCGGCGTAGCGCGGTGACCTGGGCCGGGTCGTGTAGGAGCGGGGTCAGCCAGACGCCGGGTAGGCGATGTTCGACGGCGACTGGGAGTGCGTGTGTCCCCAGCGACTTGCCGACCACGAGACGCCGGGTGGCACGTCCGCCGAGGTCCAGTGCGGTCAGCGCCTGGTGCCGCACGTGCCGTGGCCACCGCGTCGAGTCGGCGGGCAGGGCCGCCCACCGCAGTTCGCGCACGGTCCAGTTCCTGGCCAGCAGCAGGGCGCGCGCGTAGTAGAGGACGGGGAAGTCGGGGGTGTAGCCGCGTCCGGGCAGGATGATTGCTACCTGGTTGGGGTCGCCCGGGTGTACGACGACGCGGGCGTCCTCGCGGCCGCTCGTCACGCCCGGCCTCACCTTCCAGGCCGTCGCCGGCCACCCGTCCACGAGCAGCCTGGGTCGGCTTCGCACAACCCGTCCTGTCGCCGCGCTTGCGCGCGAGCACCCATCTGCCCGCTGCCGATCCCCGGGCCGCCTCCGCAGGAGGATCGTAGATCCCTCCCTGGTGCGGGCGCCTGGCCGTGCGTGGCGAGGGGTTGCCGAGCGGACGAATCCTGGTTGCGGACGGCACAAGATCCTGGACACGCTGCACGGGTGCTGCTCCGCCCCGCGATGCCGTCCGACCTGCCGCAGCTACTGGAGGTCCAGCGCACCGGCGCTGTGCGGGCCCTGGCGCACGTCTTTCCCCAGGACCTCTACCCGTTCCCGATCGAGGAGATCCGAGCGCGATGGCAGGGCGAGATCGCGGACCCGGACATCGACGCCTACGTCATCGAGAGCGATGACGGTGCCCTTGCCGGCTTCGCCGCCACCCGCGGCGGTGAACTGCTGCACTTCGGCACCGCCGTCGACACGTGGGGAAGCTGGTTGGCGGCCCCGCGCCCTCAGCGAGATCGCCGATCGGCTGGCCTGCGCGGGCATCACCCGGGCACGACTGCGCGTCTACGAGGAGAACCACAGAGCGCGTCGCTCCTACGACAAGCACGGCTGGCGGCCGGCCGGCCGGCGGACCCGCACCTCGTTCCCACCACATCCCGTGCTGGTGGAATACGAGCGGGAACTGCGCGCAACATGATCACCGGCGAAACGGCGTCACGACGAACCCGGTGGGACTCCTCGGAGCGTCCCCGTGGCATCTCGCCGGTCGGGGCGGTGGGTGGTCGACCTGGGGTGGTCATCCAGTTCGGTGTGGCGCGGTGTCGGAGATCGCACCCACGTGGCCGCGCGCGAGCAGATGCAGCGACAGGTGCGGGGCGGTCTTCTCTGCGAGCCGGGCTGTGACCAGGGCGACCTCGTTCAACGTGGGGTCCTGCCTGGCGAACGATCCGAGCGGGCCTTCCACTCCGAGAACCTCCACCTGGCCCAGTCCGGCTGCGGTGAGTTCGTGGTGGAGTTCGTCGGGGTCGTGGTTGTACGACACCCGGTCGAAGGCGCTGCCGGCGTCGTCGTGCCCGTGACGCAGGACGGTGACGAGGTGACGCTGGATGTCGGGGTCGGTCAACTGGCCCAGCGCAGCTCGTTCGGCGGGCTTGGCCCACCGCGACATCGCCGCCACGATCACGACGCCGCCGTCAGTGCAGAGCCGAACGGCCTCGGCGAGGGCCTGGGCCCGATCGGATGCGGAGGGGAGGTGGTACAGCGGGCCCAGCAGGAGGACGGCCTCGGCGCAGCGGTCCGGGAACGGCAGCGCCCCGGCGTCCCCGACCTGCGCGGCCAGTCCGCGGGCCCTGGCCTGCCGGACGTGTCGGGCTACCGGATCAATCACCCGCACCTGGTATCCGTTGTCCCGCAGCCAGGCTGCGTACCTCCCCGAGGCGCCGCCCACGTCCAGGATCCGCGCGGGTGCCGCGGGCAGCCATCGCGTCAGGAGCTCACAGGTGCGTTCCCCACTCCACCAGATTGCGCGCCAACCCCAGCCGGGCGTCCTCGTCGCCGGCCTCGTACACCGCCACGACCTCACGCACGTCCATGATCAGAGTCTGAAGAGCGTGTCTTGAAACTCCGCCGACTGCGAGCAGGTGCCCGGGCGAGTGCCTGGCAAGGCCGCAGGAGCCCGTCATAGCGGAGCTATGACGGGCGACGAGAACGCCGCCAGGCGCCGTCCGGGTGCCGCGCAGCGTCGAAGCGGAGTTCCAAAACACGCTCTGAGGCGATGCCTCGGGCCCGCGCCAGCAGATCTCCGGGACGGGGAGCGTCAGCGGCCCAGGCCGCGGCGCCCCCGGGGCGCGAGGCGCCCGGCCGTGGGACGGCTGGCCAGAGGTCAGCGAAGGGGATGCACCAGTGGGGATCCAGAAGCGCAGGACGTGCTCGTCGGCGCTGTCCGGGATGCCACCGTTGCGTTCGATCACCCGCCGGGACCCCACGTTCGTCGGTACACCGGTCAGCAGTGCCGAAGTGACCCCGGGCCGCGCGGCAACGTGGAGGGCGGCGGCGAGCATGGCGGTGGCGTGGCCCTGGCTGCGGGCGGAGGGGACGACGTCGTAGCCGATGTGGCCGCCGCTGTCGCGCAGCCGGTCGGTCAGGGCGTGGCGGATGCTGACCCGGCCGAGGAAGGTGCTGCCGCTGATCCACCACAGGTCGGTGGACGCCACGATCCCGCCCGGTCGCGGGGTGTCCGGCAGCGCCTCGGCGAGCAGGGCGGTCACGTAGTCGGCGAACCCCTCCGGACTGCCCCACCGCCCGCCGTAGCGGCGGAGCTGCTGGCCGAGCACGCTGTCGTCGTCGGGCTGCCCGCGTCCTTCGGCCTTGAACTGCGCCATCCCGGCCAGGAACGACGCACGCACCCTGACGGTCGGTGCGGACAGTGTCGGGAGCACCGGGTCGGGAAGGTCCATGTCCTCGTCCTACCGGCGCAGGCTTCCTCCGCGCACCCTGATATCCGGGGGTCAGGCCGGACCTCACGATCTACGAGCAGTTCAGTCCTCGTGATTCGGGCTCGGTAGACCCGCAGCCCTTGATCAAGGTCGGGTCGTGCCGTCCTTCCGACCCGCGGCTGAATCATCTGGCGCGGCGTGCAGCAGGTCCAGGTGGTTGGCCGCGAGGCTCACGAGAGCTTCCAGGATGGTCTTGCCCTTCTCCGCGGTGGCAAGGGACGGCCGGCCGATCACACCGCTGGGGGTGTAGCCGCGCATGCCGACGGTGAGCAGATGGGGTCGGAGGGGCGCGTCGTGGTCGGCGCTGGTGTAGGTCGGGCGAACCAGGTCGGGCAGGGCGTGCAGGAGGATTGAGGTCTCCAGTTCACCGGCGTGCATGTCGGCGCTGTTGTCGGTCTCGCACTCGGCGGCGTCACGCGCGGCGCGCCAATCGTCGCGGGCGGGGAACAGTGCCATGTCAGGCCCGGCTACCGACGCCTCCTGGACGATGTTGGACAACACGTAGTTGCCACCGTGGCCGTTGACGATCAGGAGCCGGTGGACCCCGCTGGCCTTCAGCGAGGCGGTGATGTCGCCAATGAGGGCATGCAAGGTGGCGGCGCTGATGCTCACGGTGCCTGCCCAGCCGGCGTGCTCGTGGGAGCAGGCGATGGTCACCGGTGGAAGAAGGAGCAGGCCGTAGTGGTGGGCGACCTCGCGGGCGATCAGGCAGGCGATCAGGCTGTCGGTGGCCAGCGGCAGGTGGTCCCCGTGTTGCTCGAAACTGCCGACCGGCAGGACGGCGATTGATGCGGCGCGCTCGGCCTCGTCCCCAGCGGTAGCGGTGGGCAACAGGTGGTGGATCACGGTTCGTCCCTTCTCAGGCGCCGGACCCCATCAGGGTAGCCACCGCCGCCGAAAGTGCCCTGACGTCGCCCCGGGACCGCCATGGGGCCAGCGAGTGGGCCAGGCGGCGCAGCTCCCGAATCGTCCGGGCCGACGCAGTCAGCCTGGCTGTATCGATGGCCTGCTCGGCGAGCGCGCAAGCTGTATCGACGTCACCTACCCCGGCGTGAGCGCTGCCCCGGCGGGCGAGGTGCAACCCGTGGTCGCGGCGCAACCCATCAGGCGACTCGGCCGGGGTGGAGGTGAACACGGTCAATGCCTGCTCTGGCTGGTCGAGCTGGAGCCAGCAGGCGGCTCCCTCCATCGCCACGTAACTGGTCGTGCAGTACGGCGCGAGAGAACCGGCATCTGCTCCGATTCCGCCGTCCGCGACCGTCTCCAGCGCTTCGGCGATGACGTCGGAGCACGCCGAACCTTGGCCCAAGCCCGCCAAGGCCAGCGCCTTCTGCCGCAGGACCACCGCGTGCACCGTCGGCGGTGCATGTTCGGTCTGTGACAGCGCGGCTTCCACCAGCGCCAGGGCGAGGGCTGGATCACCGGAGTCGGTGGCGATATTGCTCTTGCGCATGAACAGGTACGCGGCGAGCAGAGGGTCGCGCAGACCGGTGGCGAGATCGCGAGCCCGGTCGGTGTGGACCATCGCCTGGTCGAGGCGTCCGGCGTCCTGGTTGAGCCACCCGAGGAACTCCTCGTACCGGCAGGCAAGTCGCACCGCCTGCTCACGTCCGTGGCCGCGAACCTCGCGCACCGAGGATGTCAGCGCACCGACTTGGTGCGTCACGATGCCGAGGACTGGATGGGGCCCCATCAGGTTGTCCGCCCGTACATGCTCAGCGAACAGCGACTCGTAGTACACCGCTGCCTCCTCCGTCACGGGAGGCGCGGACGGTGGGGCAGCGCCCCGGAACGGCAAGGACTCTGCCGGGAGCAGACCCAGCTCGGCGTCCGTCAGTCCGTAGACCGTCCGCAGCAGCTTGCGATAGTGCGGACTCACCCGACGAACGGCTCCTCGTTCCCACCGCGACAGCTGGGTCTTCAGGCACGCGTCGTCCGGCACCGCGATCTCGGCTGCTGCCGCCGCGTGACGGAGCCGGGCCACCACCTGGTTCTGTGACCAGCCGCGACTTGCCCGCGCTTCCTGGAGTCTCGTCGACCGGCGTCATCGCGGTGACCCTGTCATCCGGCTCCATCAGTACCTACCTGCCGTCTTCCCCCGGGGCACACCGCCGCCCATCGGACAGGCGGGGTGAACACGTTCATGTTCATGCCTGTTCACAGGGTGCCACTTCCTCCGCCCGGCACCGGTGCGGTGTCCTGGATCACGCGGTCGATCATGGCCGTCCACGAGCTGGTGGGACCGGCAGCGCAGGCGGGATTCGTGCCCGCTGCCGGTCCCACCCTCCACCGAGAGCAGGACGACGGGGACGGCGTGCCGGCTTCTCGCAGAAGGGGGATGACGTGCCGATGCCAGGCGAGTCCCGCAGGTCAACACCAGGTGCGTTGATCCGGCTCCATCTATGCGCTGGCTCATTCGCTCCCCGTCGAAGGCCAACTCGAACAGACCACCGGGGACGTCTACCAGCGGTCTCAATGACCCTGTCTCGAGGACGTCCTTGATCGTCGGGACGTCTCCGCAAACGTCCTTCGGGGTGGTTACCCCGTCTCCGGTCTTCCGGCTGGAATGGGCGACCGTTCGGCGGGTCGAGCCCCGTGAGGGCGATGCTCGCCGCCACGCATGATCGGGGGTTCCATACGCATGTCCGCAACTCGCACACCGCCGACCGCAGAACCCGAGCGCCGAGTGGTACCCACTCCAGCTTCCCCGCGGGCGCTCCCCGGGCTGTCCGTGGTCGAGCTCGAAGTCGGGTCCCGCTGCAACCGGGCCTGTAGCTACTGCCCGGTGTCATTGGACCCGCGGCCTTCTGTGCCGGCCCGGATGAGTGATGAGGTGTTCGTCGCGACGGTCCGTCAGCTGGCGGAGGCGTCGTTCGCCGGCCGGATCTCGTACCACCTGTACAACGAGCCGCTGCTGAGGCGGGACTTGGCGCGGCTCGTCGAGGTGGTGGACAGGCTGCTTCCCGAGACGCTGCAGCTGGTGAACACCAACGGCGACCTGCTCGACGACACCCGCTACACCGAGCTTCGTCGCGCCGGGGTCGACTACTTCTACGTCACCCGCCACGAGCCCGGCCCCTTTCCCGCGCGACCGTTCCAGATCGTCCAGGACGCCGCGGCCCTGACGCTGACCAACCGCGGCGGAACTCTGGCCCATCTCCCGCCACCGTCCGCGGAGGCGGCCAGGACTCCTTGCTGGGCGCCGTCGGAGATGCTGATCGTCACCGTGAACGGCGACGTGATCTTGTGCTACGAGGACGCGCACCGCGAGCACGTGCTGGGGAACGTTCTCGCATCCTCCCTGTCGGAGATCTGGAACGACGAGACGGCGGTCGCACTGCGAGGTCGGCTGCAGTCCGGGGACCGGACCACGTCCTCCCTCTGCCGGGCCTGCTCGAACGTTTCCCACCCCGAAGCCGGTCGGTCTGCGCTGGAAGACCCTGTCCTTGCCGCCATGCAGGTCCCACGCAGCCCCGACGCCGTGGCCATCCTGAAGCAGCGCTCCCGAGCGGCCCGCGAAGGCTTCCGGGTGAGCCATCTGTTCTCGGAGAGGCTCCACCGCCAAGCGGCCCACGACGGCGAGGGAGAGATCGAGGCCGCTCGGATCGTCACTCATGCCGATCTCTCCGGCGGCTGCAACTTCATCGACTACGTCGAGCTGCCGCCCGGTACCTCCGTCGGCGAACACACGCACGCGCTCGATGAGGAGGAGTTCTACCTCGTGCTGTCCGGGAGCGGCGTCATGCGCCTGGGCGAGGACAGCTTCCCTGTGGGACCAGGAGATCTGGTCAGGAACCCGCCGGGCGGGTTCCACGGCCTGGCGAACACCGGGCCTGCGACGTTGAAGCTCTTCGTCTTCGAGCTGTCTGTCCGGGGAGAGCAGGAGTGATGCCGGATACGGCCGCCCTGGCGACCCGGACGCAGGCGGGAGACCCAGAAGGCGGGGCCTCGATGCTGCTCAACGAACCAGACGAAGCCCTCCAGCTGGACTCGGCGCTGCACCGCACCCAGCGGGTTCGTCACACCAGCGGGGTCTTCGACATCGACAACCCCATCCTGCGTGAAGCGGTGGGTGGCCGCTCCGCCCTGGTCGTCTGCACACCGACCGTGTACCGGCTGTACGGCGCCGGGATTCGGGACTACGTGTCGACGCTGCCGAGACCGTCCTCGGTCGAGATCATGGTCCTGGACCGGGGTGAGTCCTCCAAGTCCCTCGACGCGGTTGTCGAGGTCTGTGAGTGTGCCGCCTCCAGTCGGCTGCTTCGTACATCGCCGATCGTGGCGGTCGGCGGCGGGGTGTGCACCGACATCTGCGGGTTGGCGGCTGCGCTCTACCGCCGTGGCATCCCGCACATCAAGATCCCCACCACTCTGGTGGGGCTGGTGGACGCCGGCATCGGCACGAAGAACGCCATCAACCACGGTGGTCACAAGAGCAACCTGGGTTCGTTCCACCCGCCGGAGCACTCGATTCTCGATGCGGGCTTCCTGACGACTCTGCCGGTCCGGCATCTGCGCAACGGCCTGGCCGAGGTCGCCAAGCTGGCCATCGTCGCCGACCTTGCCCTGTTCGAGCTGCTCGACCGTCACGGCCTCGATCTTCTGCGCTCCGGCTTCCGTGCCCCGGCCGCTGCCCGGAACGAGGTGCTTCAACGCTCCGTCGCCGGGATGCTGGATCAGCTGTCGCAGAATCTCTTCGAACAGGTCGACTACCGGCGGAAGGTCGACTTCGGGCACACCCTCAGCCCCTACATCGAGGTCGCTTCCGAACACGAGGTTCTGCACGGCGAGGCCGTCGCGATGGACGTCGCGCTGTCCTCGCAGATCGCCCACGACCTCGGACTGCTCCATGCCAGGGACCTGGACCGGATCCTCTCCCTGCTGTCCGGTCTGGGGTTGAGTCTGGTCTGGGCGCCGACGCAGGTCGACGTCTTGTGGTCCACGCTGTCCTCGGTCAACGAGCACCGCAACGGCGACCTCCATCTGGTGGTCCCGACCGGAATCGGTTCGTGCGCCTACCTTGAGCTGGACGCCGTCACCCCGCAAGTGCTGAAGGACGCCCACGAGCGACTCCTGTTGCGGCCCACACGACCTCCTCGCCTTGCCTTCGACGATGCGGCGAGCCGGTGACGCATCCGTTTCGCACCGATCGTTGCGGTGAGCTCGACGAAACCGACGTCGGCCGGCGGGTCCGGCTGAGCGGCTGGGTGGTCAACGTCCGCTCCTTGGGCAGGCTGGCGTTCGTCATCCTGCGTGACAGCTCCGGGTTGATCCAGATCATCGCCAGCGACAAGGAGTCCGTCGCCCGCCTGCAGAGTCTGAAGCCGGGCGCGGTGGCGACGGCGGACGGTCAGGTCGAGCGTCGCCGCGGACAAGACGTCAACCCGCAGTTGCGGACGGGTTCGATCGAGGTCCGGCTGGCAGCGTTGCGTGAGTGGAGTTGGGCAGCGCCCGACGACCTTCGCGAGGCCTCGGAGCCGGCGCCCGGGGTGCGAGCGGCGCGCCTGGCCCGGGACCACCTCAGCGAGCAGGGTTTCGCTGACGTCGGTGAAGGTACCTCAGACCCCTTGGCCAGGTTCCTTCCCCGGCATGACCGGGTGTTCCGGATCCGGACGTCAGCCGGCCCGGCGAGTCGACGTCGCTTCCTGGAGTTCGAGTCCGCCTTCGTCACCTTCGACGACCTCCGCGCCCAGGTTCGCGACCTGGTCACAGCGATGACCCCGGCCCTGTCGTCCTGGCCGGCAGCGCGCGTGGCTGAGGTGCCGATGGCCGAGATCTCCGCCACCACGAAGGGCCTGCGCGCTGCTGGCCCGCTCTGCCTGGTCCATGGCCTACCGGTCTCCGGGCTGCCCGCTCTCGACGGTCACGAGCTGCGGCTCACCCTGTTGTCCGAGCCTGAGGATGGTCCCCGGGGGTCCGGGGATACCTCGCAGGGCACGCTCGCCCAGTGCCTGTTGCTCGTGATCCACGGGCGCCTCGTCGGTGCCGGTGGCGTCCGCCGCTTTGACGTCGGCGAACTCGCCCGCTGTCATCGCGGCAGCCTTGACGCGGATCCACTCCTCCGGGAGGAGATCCTCGACGTCATCCGGGAGGGGCACTCACCTGTGCCCGGCGAGGCCTGGTTCGCCCTTGATCTCGACCGGATCGTTGATCCGGTCGGCGCCGACGAGGGCTCGCCCGAGCGGCTCCCCTCGTCGGCCCTCTTCCCGAACGTGCCCGCGATCACCGAGGACCTGACGGCGCTGCTGCGTGAGTTCGACCTGACGGGTGCGGGACCCGTGATCCAGGACGAGAGGGAGGAGGCCGAGGCGGGGCGCATCGAGCGCTGGGATGTCGAGGCGTCCGCGGCCATGGCCCGGTCGCGGACGGCGTCGTCGTCCCCGCCGACCCGGGCGGCTGGCGACGGTGACCCGTGGGTGGAGCACCGGGACTTGCTGGACGACTTCTCGATGGATGCCGACGTCTGCGGCCGGCTGCTCGATGTGATCCCCGGGACGGGGGCCTACGTCTCGCGGTTGCCGGCCGGTGAGCGCTTCGACTGGGTGTGGTCGGTGCTGGGCAGCCGCAGGGTCCGGGACCTGCTGCGTCACGATCCGAGCCTCGCCGTGATCCGACGGGCGGCCGCGCTCGGGGCGATCACGGATGCGCGGCAGCTGAGCTACCTGGACATCTCTGCGGTGGAGCACCTGGCGACCGTCCTGGACCGCTATGGGCGCCCCCGCACACCCGAACCGGGATCGAGGACCGGGCTCGGGGCCTGCCTTCGGCAGGTGCTGGCAGCCAGTCCCGGTGGTGTGACGGCGTTGCTGGCCGCGCTGGCCGAGGCGGACGACGACCTGGCCAAGACCGTGGAGGGAGTCCTGGCCGAGGAGCGCTCGGACCTGCTGACCTCCGCCGCGCAGGCGTGGCTCGCCGCTCCCGGGCTTCTGCCCCTGGCGTTGCGTAAGGCAGGCGAACCGGGCGGCCTCGCGCTGCTAGGTGACGTGGCACGAGAAGTTGGGGGCACGGTCCTCCCGAACGTCCGGTTCAACGCCGCGTCCGTGGCCGATCCCTTCGCCGAGCAGCTCGTCCGGAAGATCGGAGTCCAACCACATTGGGCGTCGGATGCAGGACTCGGGGAGATCGCCAACGGGATCCTTCACCACCTCTTCCGTCCGATCAGCCTCACCTACACCGAGACCCGGGCGGTCCTGGAACAGGTCGGTGACTGTCACGACCACGTGCCCTCGTCCGGGCTGCAACCGGGCGGCCGACACTGGTCATCGGACCGCGGTTGCTACGAGTTCCGTCACGTCACCGGGGCCGGCGGTCTTCGCTGCTACCTGTCCAAGAACGCGCCGTCGGCTCTGGCGAAGGGCTCGGTGGGCATCTGCACCGCACAGGATGTCGACCTGTTCCGCAGGGCCGATCACCATCACCTGAACCTGGTCGACGCGACCACGGGGGTGGTCGTCGGGAACGTCCAACTGCACCTGCTCACCGAGGGGCAGGCCCGGGTGCTTCTGATCCGGGCTATCAACGCGTCGAACACCCATCTCACCCGCCAGCCCGCCCGAACCGTGGTTGAAGCGGCTCTGCTGTCGTGCGTAGAGCTGGCCGCAACCAGCGGCCTCGACGAGGTCCACCTCGGGGAGGGGCTCAGCTTCTGGCATCTGAACTCCAGTCGCCCCCAGATCCGAGCCGTCCTGGAACAGCTCTACGACCGTCTGCCCACGGTGTTCCTGGAGCGGCCGTTCTTCCTGTTCAGGTTCGGCAACGTCGACCTCGAGGTCACCAAGACCTACCGGCTCTGGGCACGCGACTCCAAAGCCATGAACGGATTCCGGCTTCGTCACTTCGTGAGGACGGTCGCATGACCCCGCAGAACACCATCCCCGGCACACGGCCCGAGACCTCGCCGCCCTACGGTCGGTTCGCCGCTGCCTACGCGGCAGGCGCCGAACGCACCTTCAGCCAAACCATGGCACGGTTCGCCCTTGAACAGGTTGAGCCGGGGCAGCTCCCTTGCCGTTCGGTCCTCGATGTGGCCTGCGGGATCGGCGCAGCCTGCGAGTACTTCGCGGCCAGCGGCCTGCAAGCGACCGGAGCCGACGTCTCCCGCGACATGCTCGAACGCGCGCGTGCCGCCGCAGCTGCCAAGGGGCTGACCGTCAGCTACGTCGAGCAGGACATGCGCCACCTCGCCGTCCCCGAGCGGGTCGATCTGGTGACCTGCATGTACGACAGCCTCAACTTCATGACCACCCCAGCGGACCTGCGGTCTGCCTTCGAGAGCGCCCGCAACACCCTGCGTCGCCGGGGCCGGTACGTCTTCGACCTGTACACGATCACCGGCCTGGCGCAGGTCTGGGGCTCGCTAGACGAGATCCACACCGTTCACCCCGAGCACTTCGTCGCCAGCCGTACCGCCTGGGACCCCACGACATCGATGAACACGAAGACCCTCTGGGGCTTCGACCGGGTGGATTCGGGCTGGCAGCACTGGGAAGAGCAGCACACCATGCGCGCCTATCGGCTCGACGAGGTCGCTGGCCTGCTCCGGTCCGTCGGGTTCGAGATCAGCGCGATCCACGGGTGGACCGGGACCTCGCCCACGCGAGTCACGGCCGAGACACCCCGCATCGTCGTCGTGGCCACGGCCTCCTGATCCTGGACGCCGCCACCGGACGCGACGAGGCACGTCAGTACCGCGAAGTTGGGCCGCCACGCCACGGGTGCGTCGGCCGGAAGGGGAGAGTGATGGGCGACGACGAACTGGCCATCCTGGGAGGCGCACCGGTCAGGACCCGCTCCTGGCCCAAGTGGCCACGAGCCGACAGCTCCACGCTGCGAGCCGTCAAGGAAGTCCTGGACTCCACTCGGTGGGCCGTCAGCGGCCCCTACGACGGTCGCGAATGCTTCGAACGCCGCTTCAGCCACGCCTTCGCGGACTTCCACGAGGTGGACTACTGCACCCCCACGACATCCGGGACCACCGCCCTCACCATCTCGCTGCAGGCCTTGGGCGTCGGACGCGGCGACGAGGTCCTCGTACCCGGGCTCACCTGGGTCGCCTGCGCCTCAGCGGCCGTGAACGTCGGGGCCATCCCTGTGCTGGTCGACATCGACCCGCAGACCCTGGCGATGGACGCCCGGCAAGCCCGCGCCGCCTGCTCGCCCCGAACGGCCGCGATCCTCGTCGTCCACCCCTACTGTGCCGTCGCCGACCTGGACGCGTTCACCCAGTTGTCCACCGAGCTGGGCATCCCCCTGATCGAGGACTGCGCCCAGGCACACGGGGCACGCTGGCGAGGCCAGCCGGTCGGGACGTTCGGCGCTGTCGGCTGCTTCAGCATGCAGCAGTCCAAGCTCCTGACCTCCGGCGAAGGCGGCGCCGTCATCACCGCCGACCCCGACCTCCACACCCGCCTGGAACAACTGCGGGCCGACGGCAGGACCTTCACGGACATGCCTCAGGCCGGGCAGCTCGAACTGATCGAAACCGCGACGGTCCAGGGACGCAACGCGTGCCTGTCCGAACTGCAGGCCGCCGTGCTCCTTGACCGCCTGCGCCATCTGGAGCAGGAGAACGCCGTACGCGCGGAACGGGCGGACCTCCTGACCAGGCAACTCGCGAGCGTGGACGGCGTCGAGGCACTGCCGCAGGACCCGAGGGTCACCACCAGGACCTACTACAACTTCGTCCTGCGCTTCGACCGCTCCCACTTCGCGGGCAACTCGGTCGACGCCATCACCAGAGCGCTGTCCGCCGAACTGGGGACCCTGGTCAATCCGGTCTACACCCCGCTCAACCGGCACCGACTCCTCTGCCCCACCACGATGCCCAGAGGCGACATCACGGACACCGACTGGGACCGACTCGACATGTCCCGGCACCACCTCCCCGAGGCTGACTCAGCCCGCCAGGACTGCGCCACCCTGACCCAGCCGGTCTTGCTCGACCAAGGGGACGGCATCGAAGACATCGTGACCGCCCTGCACAAGGTCCAGCAGCACGCCGAGAAGCTCCAGCAGACACCCCAGGGGGCCTCGGTGATGGCGTTCTGAACCACCGACACGACTCAGCGGTGATCGGCAAACGCGTTTCCGTGACGCAACCTGCCGGGCTACCCTGAGCGCGGGCGACGACGGAACCAAGTAGTCCAGGGGCACGCGAGCCGAGAGAGCCACCGGTGCTGTGATGGTGGCCTCGCGTCCTGGACGAAGACACTCCCGAGCCCATTTGGCAGCACCTTCGAGGCCCCCGAACCGGGGGGCGAAGTGCGGTGGCACCGCGAGTCCCCTCTCGCCCGCACCCCAAGGGACCACGATCCTCGGGGTGTCACCTGGTGAGGAAGCCAGGCCCGGGGGAGAGCGAAGGGTTCCCACCCCGTCATGAACCAGACCATCCGCACCATCCCGCACACCGTCCCCGCCGGCCAGAGCGTGCCCGGGCTCCGGGTGTTGTCGGCGGACCTGGCCGCCCACATCGGCAACCCGGTCACGATCGCCGGCTGGATCCACCGTCGTCGACAGCTGAAGTCCGTCTCGTTCGCCGTCATCCGGGACCGGGCCGGGCTGGCCCAGGTCGTACTCCCCGGACCGGTCGCCGGCGTGTTGGACGACTTGCCGGAAGAGACCGTCGTCCAGGTGGACGGCGTGGCGGTCGCCAACGAGCAGGCCCCCGGTGGGGTCGAGATCATCGACGCGACCCTGACGGCGTTGTCCGGTCCGGCGACGCCGCCGCCGTTCGATCTGTACCGCCCGACCGTGGCCGCCGGGTTACCGGTGATCCTGGACAACGCCGGAGTCGCGCTGCGTCACCCGCTGCTGCGGGCCCCGTTCGAGTTGGCCGCTGCCGCTGTCGCCGGGTTCCGGGCCTACCTCGACGGCGTCGGGTTCACCGAGATCCACACCCCGAAGATCGTCGGGTCGGCGACCGAGTCCGGCGCGAACGTGTTCGGCATCGACTACTTCGGGCATCCGGCGTTCCTGGCCCAATCCCCGCAGTTCTACAAGCAGACGATGGTCGGGGTGTTCGAACGGGTCTACGAGGTCGGGCCGGTGTTCCGGGCCGAACCCCACGACACCGCCCGGCACCTGGCCGAGTACACCAGCCTGGACGTCGAACTCGGGTTCATCACCGACCACCACGACGTGATGGACGTCCTGGCCACAGCGCTGACCGCCATGATGGCCGCCGTCCAGCAGCGTGCCGCGGACGCCGTCGCCCGGCTGGGGATCACCCTGCCCGTGGTGCCTGACCGGATCCCCGAAGTCGATTTCGGTCAGGCGCAGGAACTGATCGCCGCGAACACCGACACCGACCCCCGCGGCGAACCGGACCTCGCCCCCGCCGACGAACGATGGCTATCGGAGTGGGCTCTGCGCGAGTACGGCAGTGCGTTCCTGTTCGTCACCGGCTACCCGACCGTGAAGCGGCCCTTCTACACCCACCCCGACCCCGAACAGCCCGAACGGACCCGCAGCTTCGACCTGCTGTTCAAGGGCCTGGAACTGGTCACCGGAGGGCAGCGCCTACACCGCCACGACGACTACCTCACCGCCCTGACCAAGCGCGGCGAGGACCCCGGCGACTACTCCAGCTATCTGGACGTGTTCGCCCACGGCATGCCACCCCACGGCGGGTTCGCCATCGGCCTGGAACGCTTCACCGCCCGCCTCATCGACGCCGACAACATCCGCTCCACCACCCTGTTCCCCCGCGACCTGCACCGCCTCACCCCCTGACCGAGGCCGGGCCTGCGACCCGGCTTCGTCGAGCTGATCGAGACGCCTGAACGCCTCAGGACGTCGTTGTGCCCCACCCCGGGCGCAACGACGTCCTGAGATCGTCCCCGGTGGGGGTTTCGCCGTCCCGGGTCTTTCGATGGGATGGGGACCTACCGCTCCCACCTCGACGCCGACGATCACGAGGAGATACCGATGGACGTCCTCCGAGGTCGGACCGGGCCGCGCAAGAGCGGGTCGCCGAGGAGTTCATGACCGTGGAGACTTCCCCGGGCGCGCAGGCCCTCGTCCTGTGGGACATCGACCACACGCTGATCGAGAACGACGGCATGAGCAAGGCGACTTACGCCCTGGCTGCGGAGCTACTCACCGGGCACCCCACCGCCACGCCACCGGTGACCGAAGGCCGGACCGACGCCGCGATCATGGCGGAGCTGCTGTCGGGCAACGGTCGTGACCCCGTAGGCTTCCCGCTGCGACGGATCTGGGAGGCGCTCACCGAGGCCGGACGCCGCAACGAGGCTCAGCTGCAGGCCCGAGGGCAGGCGCTGCCGGGGGCGGTCGAGTGTCTTCGGCGGCTGGCGACCGACCGCCACGTGATCCAGTCGACGCTCACCGGGAACATCGAGGCCAATGCCCGCGTCAAGCTGCGTGCCTTCGGGCTTGACCCGTGGATCGACTTCTCCGTCGGCGGCTACGGGGTCCTGCACGAACGACCGCTCCTGGTCCCCGTCGCCCAGCAGCGTGCCGCAACCCGTTACGACTTCGACCCGCAAACGGACGTCACCGTGCTCATCGGCGACACCCCGGCCGACGTGGAAGCCGGGCTGGTCGGCGGGGCACGGGTCCTTGCCGTCGCCACCGGCGCCTACAGCCCAGCGCAACTGTGGGCAGCAGGCGCGGACGCCGTCATCACGGACCTCACCGACCCCGACGGCTTCGAACACCACCTGCACAAGGTGATAGCCGCGGGCCCCACCAGAGTGAGCTCAGGGCTGGCCGGGTGGGCACGCACGATCGCCACGCACTTCCTGGACGTCCCCGGACTACGGGAACGACGCTGGCTGCACGTGCAGGCCGTCGCCGCCAAGGCGGAGCGGATCGCCACCGCGCTGGGACCGGACGGCCCCCTGCTCGTCGCGGCGGCCTGGCTGCACGACATCGGCTACTCCCCAGCACTGGCCGACTCCGGCTTTCATCCCCTCGACGCCGCCGACTTCCTCCGGTCGGCGGGCCTGGAGGGACCGTTGGACGCCCTGGTCGCCCATCACACCGGCGCGACCTACGAAGCCGCCGAGCGCGGGCTCTCCCGCGAACTGGCCCGCTACCGCGACGAAGTAGGCGCTGTCCGGGACGCCCTGTGGGCGTGCGACCTGACCACCGGCCCCGACGGCGAACCCGTCACCCTCGCCCAGCGCCTCTCGGAGATCACCGCAAGGTACGGCCCGGACCACCTCGTGACCCGGGCGATCACCAAGGCCGAGTCCGAACTCGAAGCCGCGGTCGAGCGGACCCGACGGCGGCTCGACCTCGCGGGGGTCAGCCGGGAGCTGTGAAGCGGTCCCGAAGGACGGTGGATCACCCCGCTCGCGGCGGCCGGGCTCCGGCCGGTCAAGGGGGAACCAGTGTCAGTCGATGTGCGGGTAGGTCCCGTGCAGGTAGTGGTCGAGTTGGCGCCACTGGGTGGGGTGGATGTCGATGCTCTTCAGCTGGTCGGGGTCGAACCAGCCGACCTCGCTGGCCTCCTCGTTGGCCGCGGGCGAGCCGTCGACCGGCCGTCCCAGGAGGATCACCTCGTACTCCTGGCGGGTCTCGCCGTCGGTGTAGGCGACGATGTGCCCAGGATCGGAGAAGACCCCCAACAGGCCCGTGGCCGCGACCAGGACCCCGGTCTCTTCCTGGGTCTCCCTGACCGCGCACTGGGTCGGGGTCTCACCCAACTCCATCTTGCCCATCGGGATCGCCCACTGCCCGGTATCGCGGCGACGCTGCAGCAGAACACGGCCGTCATCATCGACAGCCAGGACCCCGCACGCCGGCACGAGGCTGTTCGGCGTCGGGGCATCGGGGTCATTCCAGTACTCCACCCTGCCCATGGGACGATCCTCTCCTGCCTGGCGCATGACTCGTGACGCAGACCGTGTCCGCAACGTGGGAAATCCTTGGCCCGCCAGGAATGCGGTTACGGACGACCTGACCACGGCACGGCGCTGGCCCACACCCGTTCGAAGGAGCTCAGGTAGTGCTGGGCCACCCGGGCGCCGTCCAACATCCGAAGGTGCAGGGTCGGATTCGCCGATGCCGGCTCCCC
The DNA here is from genome assembly GCA_963784535.1 of uncultured Actinomycetota bacterium. Classification (GTDB taxonomy): domain Bacteria; phylum Actinomycetota; class Actinomycetes; order Actinomycetales; family Kineosporiaceae; genus CAWARR01. The sequence goes on from CAWARR010000006.1 coordinate 347,684, forward strand.
GTAGGCGTGCGGGTTGACCATGATCTCGTCGTCGTAGCGGAACAACGAGGCGTACAGCGTCGTCGAATGCAGCCGCACCTCGCAGCGATCGACATCCAGCAGCGGCTCGTAGTAGGTCAACGCCGATCGGATCTTCGCGGCGAGTGTCCCGGCGATGCCTTCCTCACGGTCACGGATCGCGACCGCCTCTGATTCCGGGTCGCCGAAACACAACCGGACCGTGGCACCTCGACCGGCGGCATCGGTCAGCATCTGGGCCACGTGAGGCTGGGTCTGGGCGAAGAAGGTGCCGCTGAAGACCAGCACATCAACGTTCTCCTGAGCCTCGCCGAGCAGGCGTAGCCACACCTGGCGCGGCACCGAGGCCCGGTCCGGGTAGATCTCCAGCAGTTCCGACTGGGTAGCGTCCCGCTCTCGGGCGGGGGTCCTGGTCAACACCTGCGGCCACAGGTACGACTCGTCGACGCTCAACTCCTTGGCTGCCGTCCACCGATGACGGCGGTGCGGAACCCGCCCGAGGGTCAGCCACCGCTCGACGGTCTTGACGTCCACCCCGACGCGGCTGGCCAGGTCCTCGGTGGTCACCCCGGCCCGCAGCATGGTCGTTCTCAACCGCTCGTTCATGACGATCAGCACAGCGGACGTGGCGGGACGTTTCAAGCCCCTGACGGGACGGTCCCAGCCCGGAACGTCCCAGGACGTCACGACCCGTCGTCGCCTCGTCCCTTGGCCAGGGCCCGGCCCAGCCGTCCGTCGGGGGCGTTCATGGGACGAAGTTCCTGGTGAAGACGTCTTCGGATGGTCCCGGTGGGCGGTTACGCCGTCCTCGGTACCCACCGTTGCATGGGTCATGGCCGCGACACCGAGCCCAACGGCCAAGGCGGCACACGTCACGACGGAGGACACCCATGCCGGGAACACACCAGTCCCGACAGGCCGCCTTCGCGGTCAACGTGCCCCCAAGCGGCAGTACCGCAACCCGTCGGCTCGCTGGGACGGTGCGCTGGCGCCCGACGCCGTGCCCCCTCGCGCCGACGAAGCGAGCCGACGTCCCCCAGACTGGCAGGATCGGCGACGACGAGCCCCCGATGCCCGTCGCCGATCCTGCCCTCCACCCCTCGCACCGCCCCGGGACGCAACGCCCTTCAAGCGGGCGCAGGGACTGAACCGTGGTGATGCAGCAGCGATGACGGCCACCAGACCGCTGGCCTACGGGTACGTGCGCCTGCCTGCGCACGCCGACTTCGACAGCGACCAGACCTACGTCAACGAGGCACGGGCGCAGTTGGCCGCCGTCGCCCAGCGTGAGGGACTCGCGCTCGCCGGGGTGTTCTGCGAGAACAGAACGAGCGACCAGCGCGCCTTCTACGCCCTGGTCGAGCGCGTGCGTCGAGACCAGGCCGTGGCCGTCATCGTGCCGCATATGGCGCACCTCAACCAGATACCTGCCCTGGCCGGAGCCGACCGTCGAGGAGCCAGCCGCTACCTGCACGCCGCGGTGCTCACCGTCGTCACAGACCCGCGCGCAGGGCCGTGAACCCGCACGCGCACCCGGCGCGGCCCCTGTCACTGGGCGGAGTTCTCAACCGTCGAGCCGGTGAGGAATCTCGGCCGGGGACTCTCGGACTCCCTGCAGGAACCGATCGACTTCACGCCAGCTGGTCAGCCGGAAGACCCGAGCCGTAGGGGCGTGCTCGGCGATGAGGTCGAGCACGCGGGGAAGGGTCCGCCTCCTGTAGTTGATCACGTAGCGGGCGAACCCGACGGACAGGCGGTCGAAGACCCCGTCGGCGTGCTGGCCGCCGTGGTAGTGCCAGCGGCGCCGCAGGATGCCCGCCAGGCAGGTGCGGGCGGGCAGGTCCAGCACGATGACCGTGTCGGCGGCTGTGAGTCGCAGCGGGAGCGATGTGGCGTAGTTCCCGTCCATGATCACCTTGTCGGCGGCGAGCGCCTGGCATTGCGCGGCGGCGAACTCCTCCGGCGGGCGGGGTCTCCAATGCTCGTCGTAGTACAGCGTGTCGAGGTGCACTACGGGGATGCCGAGAGCGCCGGACAGGTGTCGGGCCAGGACGGTCTTGCCTGCTCCGCCGGGCCCGAGCACCAGGATCCGCAGCGTCCCCTCCTCCGCAGCCACCGGGTTCACGCCTCCGCAGGCGGGTACATGGCGACGGGGCTGGGCCAGCCTTCCGTGGTGTAGGGGAGGCCACCGGGCGCGAGCTGGGCCAGTCCCGCGCGGCTGTACGGCCAGGTGTTGTCCGGGAGCGTGGCGGGGTCGGCCCACCGCAGACCCGCGCACTTGTCCGGTTCGGCGTTGACCGGCCGGCCCGTCCAGGTCCGGGTGGTGAAGAAGAACCCGACCCGGGTCTCGCCCTGGGGGCTGCAGTGGTGGACCACCGTGACGAACTCGACGTCCTCCGGATCGACCTCGACCCCGAGTTCCTCGCGGGCCTCACGGATCGCCGCAGCGTGCGCGGTCTCGCCGTCCTCCAGCTTCCCGCCCGGCACGTGGATCCACCCATCCGCATACCCGGTACCAGCACGTTCGGCCAGCAGCACCCGCCCGCGACCGTCGGCCAGGATCAGGTGCACGTCCACCACGCTGCGGTACACCGGGCACTCCCTCCCCGTTCACGACGGTCTCCTGCTGGCGCGGTCGTATCCGGGAGGCGTGTCGCTCGGCGACCACTCGCAGGACGGTACCGCCGCGAGCCGTCCAGCGGTGGAGATCCGGTGGCGATTGGGCGGGTGGCCGGTCGCCGTTTCGCTGTCCGGTCAGTCTCCGGGCGCCAGGCGTCTGTTCAGTTCGGTGTCGAAGATCGTGGTGGGGATGCGTTCTTGCTCGATGCGCAGATACCCGTCTGCTACGGGCAGCAGCCCCAGTGCCTCGATCTCGTCCGGGGTCAGCGTCGGGTGTGGATCGTCCAGTCGGGTGATCCGCTCGATCACCGCCATGCGCCGGTGCTCGCGGACGGCTTGAGGATCCATCAGCAGGGACGTGGTGCGGGGAAGGAGGTGTCGCGCTCGGGACAGGAGGGTGAAGCCGTGGCGGTCGAGGTCGCCCCAGTACCAGCACCGGGCGCCGCCGATCCATGAGATCTGGGCGAGTACATCGAGGTGGTTGCCGAGTGAGTGGATGACGACGATGCCCTGGCGGTCCCGCAACGGCAGGGCAGCCTCCTTGTTCTCGACGATGAGGACGTCGCGGGGTTGAAGAGGTAGCCGCGCGATCTCGTCAGCAGGGCCGCGCAGTTGCCGTAGTCCGCCGATCTGTGCCCGATGGCCTTCGTCGAGGAGCAGGATGTCGATCTCGCGAGGCAGTGGCTTGAGACCCAGGATGTCGAGTTCGTCGGCAGGTAGATCAACCGGGTCCGCGGAGTCTTCGACGTCCTCCGTTGGGCTGCCGGTTGTCCCTCCGAGAAGCGCGATGACCAGTCGGCGATGGCGGGCCAGCCACTTGGTGTGCATACCGGATACGGGAACCCGTCGGATGGTGTGGCCGGATCGTGGGTTGCCGCGGAACCACTCGACCGCAGCCTGAAGGATCTCGAAGTCCAGGTCCGCAAGGGCGACGATCTGCTGCAGCCACGGCCGGACGGCCGCTGGGTCCACGCCGTCACTGACGGCGGCCCAACGCGCCCGTGCACGTGTCCAGTGCTCCTGGGTGTCGGAGTTCAGGGCGGCGAGCTCGGCGATGCCCGCCAGTCCGAGGTGGGTGAAGACGGGCTGATCCCCGAAGCGGGTCCCCACGACCCCTGGCTGGAGATGGGCTTGCGGATGTACCTCGCCCCAGCTCCGCCACGTCTTGATCCAGATCGAGACGCTGGCCGGATCCCGGTAGATGGTGGTGGGCGTCGGGGGCTTCAGCGGAAAGCTGTAGGTGTCGTGGTTCGGGGTCAGGAGCTGGTCCCGCCAGACGTTGTCGTAGCGGGTCACAGCTTGCGCCAGGACCGCTTCGGGCAGGTGCATCAGGCGACGTCTTCTACAAGCTGGAGTGCCTCTTCGATGGTCATCGAGTAGATCCGCACTCCGTCGGGGTTCGCCGGGTCGGTGTTCACGTAGGCGACCAGATCGACGAAGTCCTCGAAGGCGGTGGCCTTCTCGCGGGGGGCGCCGATGATCAGTTGGAAGCCGAGCGCTTGCAGGGCGCCCAGGGCCCGGCCGGTGAAGTCGCTGTCGGCCTTGACGAAGCCTTCGTCGAGGATGACCGAGCCGTAGGCCGGTAGGGCCTCTCCGCCTTCACCGAGCCGGTACCGCAGGGCCGCGCCGAGGATGAAGGCGATGAGCTCCTGCCCTTCGCCACCGCTCATCCCGGCGACGCCGTCATGGATGATCTCGGTGCCGTCGGGGCGGTTCTCGATGGCGCGGAACTGCACGTGCTCGCGGGCGTCGAAAACCCTCTTGCGCCAGGTGTCTCCGGCGCGTGAGCGCACGCTGAGCTGTGACAGGCTTTCCCGCAGACGGCGGAAGGAGGCCTCGACCGCCGCTTCGTCGTTGAGGAGGTCCACGCCCAAGGGGGTGTCGCGGCTGTAGGCGGTGACGATGTCGCGGAACTCGCGTAGGTCAGTGTTGGGCTGCTCGACGGCCTCAAGGGCCAGGGTGGAACCCTGCCGGAACGGGACGTCGCCGAGCACCTGGTTGATCGGGCCCAGGCCTCGTCGGATGTCCCGGCCGTCGGCGTCGATCTGGGTGAGGACCTTCCGCAGTGCCTGGTTCAGGTCGTCGTCGACCTTCTTCAGCCATTGTTCCCGGGTGCGGGGCAGGTCATCGGTTGCGAGTTGTTCGCGGATGGCCAGCAGTGCCGGGAGACTTTCGATCGTCTCGTCGATCTCGCGGGCGGTGCGTTCGTCGATGTTGCGATAGGCGCGGAGAGTGGCCAGCAGGGTGCTTTCGAGGGTGTCGCGGTCCTTGGCGTGCTGGGCGATCTGCTCCAGGAGAATCCGCTCGGCGTCGCGGTAGCTGGCGCCCGTGTCGGCCGGCTTCTCGGGCGCCTTGAAGGGCAGGCTGGCCGTGACAGCGTGCTCGTCGTCGGTCAGTGGCTCGTTGGCCTCCAGGAGACGGTTCATGCTGTCCTCCAGGTCATACAACGCCGTCCATACAGCGTCGATCTCCTCCAACCGATGCGCCAGCTCCTCGTGGGCGTTGTCCGCGGCCCGCTTGTCCACCTGCGCTGCTTCGAGGTCCTCGCGGCGCTTGCGGTTCTCCGGGGTGTCGACGCCGGCGATCTCGTCGTTCAAGGTGGCGATGCGCTGTACGAGTGGTTCTCGGTCGATCTCCTCCCAGATGATCTCCTTCCCGAGCCGACCCAACTCGTCCACCCGAAGGTTGTGGCTATCCGCAGCCTTCTGCGCAAGCTCGACCCCTTCGTTGAGGCGGCCATGCTCGTCGACGAGTTTGCGCCCCTCCTCTTCGAGCTCTCGGCGCAGGCGCTGGGTGTCCCGTCCGATCCACCGGTAGCGGATGTCGGAATCGTCTTTCGTGACCCTGTCCCGGCGCGTCGCGCGCATCCCGGCTCGGGTGACCGCTCCGGTCGCTCCCTCCGGCAATTGGGTGTCGAGGTCGGTGTCACGCTCGACGCACAGGTAGGAGAACCGGGAGCACAATCGCTCACTGAGCCAGCCCGCGTTCGGCCCGTCGGTGATGTCGAGCATGGCGGGAACTGTCCCCGGGATCGGGGCGACGAGGGGTACCCCGGACCTGGCGCGTACCAGGGTGATGACGCCGTTCATGTTGTGGTCGTTGACGTAGGCGCGTACACGCGGGAAGTCGCCCTCAGCGACGACGAGGTCGCGCGCCAGGGGTAGGAGGACGGTCACGATGGCCTTCTCCCAGCCGCGGTTCTCCGGGCGGATCTCCAGCAGCTCACCGGCGTACCTGAGGCGCTCGGCAGGTATCCCGGCGCCTTGGGCGATCTGGTCTCGCCGCTGCACGGCCTGCGGCGGGACATTGCTTTGGTGCTGCTTCAGCTGCGAGGTCTCACGCTGCAGTCCGCCCAAGCGTTCGGCGACCTGGTACAGCTGGCCGGCGAGCTGCCGATACCGCTCGGTGAGACTCCGGCCTTTCCCTTCCATCTCCTTCAGCTGGGTGGCGATGCACTCCCGGAGAAGGAGCAGATCACCGCTCGAGGAAGGGAGTACCTGGTCGAAGCCCTTCAGCCTCGCGGCAAGATCTCCCCGGCGTCGGTCCACCCGACCGAGGTTCTCCTCCACGTGCCCCAGCTGCGAGCGGAGCGTCTTGGCGCGGTCCCCGCCTGCGGCGGTGAGAGCCTCCAATACCAGGTCGTAGCCCTCCTGAGCTTTGGCGCACCGCCGCTCGGCCCCCTGAAACAGCTCCTGCGTCTCGGCCTTGTTGAGACGGTTGTCCTCAACCTGTCGCGTTGCCCACTCCAGCACTCGTCCCGCGTGCCACACCCGCAGGCGGGGACCACGCGATGGCTCCTCGGGTACCTCAAGGAACGCACGTTTGGCCGAGTGATCATGGGCGGCAGCGTGGTACCGATCCGCGAAAGCAGGGAGGTCCCGGAGGGCGTCCATCTTGCGCCGGGCCAGTTCGAACTCGCCGTAGAGGCGGGAGGCCTCCTCGTAGTGCGAGAGAGTGACGCTCCACCGTTCGAGCGCCTGGGGAACGGTGAGGACGAAGTCCTTGAACAGGTCGTTGATGCTGAAGATGCCCTTGGACGCCTGAGCACGACGCAGCAGTTGCATAGCGAGCCGCTGCGATTCCTCGGTCGCGCCCATCGACATCACCCGGCGCATCTTCGCGTGCACCGGCCCCTGCCGTGAATCAACGATGTCGCCGCGGCCGGTGTCGACGTACCGCTCCAGGGACGCCTTGGACAACGGCGGGCTCCCCGCCCGTACCGGCTTGAGGCCATCCAGGGTGGCCAGGTCGAAAATGTCGTGGACGAAGCCGTACACCGTGGTCGCGGCGACGGAGTCGTTCCCGGTTGCATCCGGGCCCACCCACGCCAGCCGGAACGCGGTCACACGGTTGCCGTGGCCGTCCGCCCAGGTGATCACCGCGCCGCTGGGGAACCCAGGTGTGCCGGGCGGACGCAGGTAGGAAGTCGTGGAGGAACGCCGATTCTCGTCGCGTTGGTTGACGGTCTGACCGCGTGCGTAGCTGTAGATGGTCCGCTCGTGCCGACGGCCCCGGTCGTCGCGGGCTGCCTGGTTGAACTCCTGCGGGTTCGGCATGATCACCGATGCCATCGCATCCAGCAACGTGGACTTGCCGCGCCCGGACGGACCGAGGATCGCCGTGCTCGCCCGGCCCGCGTTCATGACCTGCAGGCCCGAGTACCCGCCCCAGTTGAGCACCTGCACCTGCTCGATCCGGTACTGGTCATCCAGCGTGCCGCTCACCGCTCCTCCGCCATCTCATCCTCGTCGCAGGCATCCCCGCCCTCGACGTCTCCCGGGTCGCCTGTTCCGTCGGCTGCCGCGCGGAACGCCGCCTCAAAGCGCTGGATCTCGTCGATACCGACGAGTGGGACGACCACAGGGGAGATCGTGAACAGGTAGTCCACATCCGGGTCGGGCGCCAACAGTCCCAGGGGCCGGACCAGGGCGTTGATCGCGGCGTCCACGCGCCGTTCGAACCGCGCCGCGTCCGTGTCCTCGGACTCCCGGAAGGAGCGCAGGAACTCACCCATCTGGTCCCGGGTCACCACTGCCTGCTCCGCGTCGAGATCGATGTAGGCGCACTCCCGGCGCAGGTAGACCAACAGGAAGGATGCGTCGCGTGACAGCGGCTTCTCGCGTCGTAGGACCCTCGGGATATCCTCGCCTTCTTGCTGGCGCTTGAATGCGACCTCTGCCTCGCGGTCGATGACGAGGTCGAGGAACATCTCGTTCAGTCGCTGCCGGATCTCCACCTCATAGCAGGCCAGCGCGTCCCACACGTTCCGTTGTCGGGAGCGAGTGACGTACCGGGTGGTCAACAGTGTGACCAGGGCTCGCCGTGCCTGTGCGGGCAGCGAGCCGTCCCGCAGCCCGTCCGCGGTCTGGTCCCCGTCGAACCCGACGCACACCTCCACGAGGTCCTCGTCCTCGCATGCCTGGCTCGACGTCATCCCGTTCGATCCTCCCTAACGGCACCGACTGGCCGGTCGAACACCAGGTGCGGCAGTATCACGCGCAACTCCCGCTCACGGTCCCCACCCAGGAGCACGTGGTCACACACGCGGGTCTCCACGCGTCCGTGCACGACCGCTAGGTCCAGCAGGCTGACAAGGGTTCCCAGCCGCTGGAACTCCTCGGGGGTCGCCTCGTACACATCGGCCCCGGTGACGAGGGTGCGTTTCCGCAACAGCCGGTCAATCGTTCTGGCGACCTCGCGGCGGCTGGTTCCGGCGGCAAGCCGAAGCGCGGCCCGCTCGCTCGCCGGTAGCTCCTGTTGGCGTGTGGCCACCGCGATACTGACCGTCTGGGGTCCCCTGTCACGCCACAACTGCGTCTGCGAGACGTTCTCCGCGCCGAACAGCCCGACCCTGACGATATCGGCGTCGAGGACCCGGCCACCCGGGTTCCGCTCAACCCATTCCGCTGCCGCCTCCAGCGCCAGCTCCGTCACCGACAACAGCCGGGCATGCCGGCCATGCGCGGCCCGCGTGATGATGCGACGCAAGGACGTGGTCCAGCGCAGGTAGCTCTGCTCCACCTGTAGTTCGTCCGCCAGCAGAGACGAGAACATCGAGTCCAGGGTCTCCCGCTGAGACCTCGCCATGTGGTCGCGGGCGAAGTTGCCGGTGAGCACCTGGTCGACGTCGCGGCGGATCGTGTCCGCCTCCTCCGAAGAGGACAGCATCCGGGCGAAACCTCGATAGGCGACCCCCGCAGCCGTCAGTGACAGCAGGTCGTTCTCGTGCAGGTACTCCTCGACAAGTTCTGCCTTGGGCATCTGCGCGAGTGCCCGGCGGGAGATGGCCTTGTGCCGTTCCTCGACCATCGATCTCAGGTACCGGAAGTCCGCCGGCAGCGAGCGGGTCATCGCCAGGATCTCCCGCAACTGCTCCTGCATCTGCTCCACAGTCGCCAACCGCGCGCGACCTGCCGCGATCTCCTCACGGCGGCGGGTGAGCTGCTCGATCTCCGCGTCGATCCGCCGGACCTGCGCCTCCCGGTCCGGGCTGGTCATGTCGGCCAGACGGCGCACCGCGTGCGCGATGCTCCCTAAACGAGCGCCAGAGACGCTGCTGTCACCCTCGGCGATCTCCCGAACGAACCTCAACGCCCGCAGCGAGTGCGGTGACAGACGGTAGCGGGTGCGGCCGTCCGCGACCTCAGTCTCCAGCCATCGACTGTCCACCCACTTGCGGCAATGCTCGCTCGGCGATCGTTCCCCCTGCCAGTCCTTCTCGTCCTTGACCTGCTCAAGTGCCTCACTGACGCGCTCGTGAAACCACTCCGCCGAGACCGAGCCATCAACCTGCTCCAGGTGCTCAGCGAACAGAGGGAGCACCCAGTCACGGCTGTAGGCCCGCAACAACGTCAGCGTCGGGTTGCTGGACAACGCCGAACGGATGCCGTCAAGAGACCCACCGGGGATGTCCCCTTCTTCTGCTCCCAGCCCACGGCACGAGTCTGCAACACCCCACCGACAGGAAAGTGCGTCAGCGCGAAATCGGTGGGCGACAGAGGCGAGCGGCCCCTGGGTGCACGCCTTCCCGCCGCGGCCTCGGTCGCCCAGTCCGGCAGCAGTGCCCAACTGCCGTCGCTGCCGCCCGTGCTGCGCGATACCGCGAGCCCAACTGCCCTGGGAGAAGTTCCGCCCGGCTTGACCTCGGACCCGCGCACCCGGCGGGTACCCGGGGACAGCGGCGAGAGAGCCACCCCCGGTGGATTGTCAAGACCGACACGCCACCGATGGCTATCACACGGTCCAACATGCGCTCACACGGCGGCCGCGTGAGCGCGTGTTGGACCCGCCGTCCTCGGGCACCGGGCCGGCCGCGCCCTGAGGATGCGCCGCGGCAGTGACTACGAGCCGGAACCTGCGCCGGCCCGCACGAGCTGTGGCGCCCTCGCTGCGTCCAGTTCGGCGGCAGGCAGCGGTCGTGCCCCAACGGGAGCGCCTGACGGGTCCGGCCTTTCCGCCCCTTCCGGCGCCGGGTCTACGGATAGAGCCTGGTGCACCGCCGAGACCAGGGCGTTGGCAGCCGGATAGCCGTCGGCGCGCAACTGCCCCGCCAAGGCGTCACGGCTGACCCGACGCCCACTGGCCAGCAACCTGCCACGGGCCACACGGGCTGCGGGCAGCAGTTCCGTCACTCGCTCGGGAACCACGGTGGCCGCATCCGACCCCACCGCGTCACGAGCCGGACGTCCCGGACCGTCCGGGACGTCCGCAGCCTCGTCCTCGTCCAGCGCCGTCCCGTGCCGGTCCTGCCGGGCGGGCAGACCCACCAGGCGCGATCCACCCGCTTGCGCGGACGCCGTGCCGGACGCCGTCCGGGTCCGGTTCCCCAGCTCGTCCCCGGCGCCGGGGACGACCCCAGACCGGTGCGGGCCGTCCGCGGCTACCGCGTGCCTGCCGGTGTGGCCGAGAGCGATCTTCACCATGGTCAGGAACCCCAACGCGGGCAGCGCGGCGGCGATCCACCCGATCGGCGAGGGCTCCGCCTGGACCACCTGCGCGGCCAGTGAGAGCACGACAGCGCAGAGCAGCACCACCGCGGGGAAGGTGACCGGGTAGCTGTGGCGCCTGCGGCGGCGCAACTCCAGGCCCGAAGCGATCGACATCAGCTCCAGGACCACGGCATCCGCCCAGGCCAGCCAGCCGCCCTGCCCGTGAACGGCAGCAACGGCGTGCACGTGGGTGAAGCTCGCTGCGCCCGCCGCCGCGCCGATCGCCAGCATGATGACCACCTGCACCACGGCCTCAGCACCGGTCCGTCCCTCGTCCGGGACCGTCCCGGACGAGCTGCGGCCCGCCGTCACGACCGCCTCCACGCGGCCCGCCGAGACCGGTGGGCGGGGGCGTACCAGTCCCGATCCTGCTCGACCTGGTCCGCCAGCCCGTTCAGCAGGCCAGCCAGCTCGACGGCGTCCGTGACCGACAGCAACTCCGTCCCGGACAGCGACCACGTGTCGTCCGCAGTACCGCGGTCAGCGTTGATCCTGGCCACCTCGAGCCGGACCTGGACCGATGTCGGGGACGGCCCATGCCCCTGCAACAGGCTCGCGGTCACCATCAGGTTCGAGATCAAGCCCTGGGCCGCCAGCTGAACGGGCAAGCCTCGGTGTACGCCGAACAACCCCGCCTGACTCACGATCACGCCACATCGGGTGCGATCACACCAAGCCGGGTGACGAACGGGGTCGTGCGATTCACATGCCTGCTTGCGCTCCATGACTACCGGGACGGGGCAGGCCGCTGCGAATGCCAGCAGCAGGTCCTGTCCGGTCTCGGGCAGGTAGCCGACCAGGGCCACCTGTTCGGTGCCGGCCTCAGCCAGCGAGCGGGCCACCCGCGCCCACACCCCGGGCATGTCGTTCGGCACCAATCGGCCGGCGTCGACCCGGGTGGTCAGAGCGACCCGGCCACGGCGCACGGAGACCGCGATCAAGGAGCCGGGACTCGGGTGGAACCCGAGCAGGTACGGCAGCGCGACGGGCAGGTCCGCGGGTGACGCAGTTGCACCAAGCCCAGCGGGCCCGGCCGTCCAGCGCCGGAATCGCCTGCGGGGCGGTCGATCGGGTAAGGCGTGTTCATGACGGTGTTCTCCTTCACGTCGTGTTGCGGATGGGGTTGGCCGGCCCGACGGTGACGGGCCGACCGGTGAGGGCATGCGGCAAGGGCCCGCGGTGATGCGGGCTGCTGGGCGGCCGGCGAGGGCTGAGGTCTTGCTGTAGGCGTCGCCTCGCGGGACGGCGGGGCCGCGCGCGGGTCGATGTCTGCGCATCGAGGTCGCGCGGTAGGCGTGCTCTTGGCAGGGGCGGCAGGGGCGGGCTCGGCGCGGGCCCGGGGACACCGCGCCGAGCCGCCTGCACCCGCTGTCAGCTGTCGAGTTCCTCGACGTCGTCCACGTGCACCGTGAAGGTGTCCGAGTCGTCCAGGACGTTGTCCAACTCGCTCAAGTCCGGCTTGAGGTAGCCGCGGGCGTCGCGGTGCGCGGCGTCGCCGTCTTCGGCGTCGACGTCGTAGCTGCCGGACAGGGTGTACCGGACCCGGACCCGGGGCTGGAACTCCGGCAGCCCGAAGGCGGTAAGAAAGTCGTTCAACCCGCTCCGGCAGATATCACCGGCCTGGTGCTTGTCCACCGCGTACGCGCGGATGTCCGTCAGGACCCGCTCGTGGGTCTCCCGGTCTCGATCCCGGTCCTCGACGGCATGGGTGGCCCGCTCGGTCGCGGCGTGCCGTTGCTCGGCAAGCCCGTGCACGACCTCTGCCAGCAGGCCGTCCCGGGCTGCGGGGTCGGTCACCGGGGAGGCTGTCGTGTCGGGGTCCCGGCGGGTGAGCCGGCCGAGGGACCAGACCTCGACCTGCCCGTCGTCGGCGCGGCCCACCACGACCACCCGGTCGCCGCTGGGCAGCACGACTGCCAGCTGGCCTGCGGCCGGCCTGCCGGGCAGGAAGTCGCCCAGCGGTCGGGTCGCGATCGGCCCGCCGGGCGGGGTGGTGGGGCCGGTGCCGTCGCTGGGTCCGGTGCCTGCGGTGGGTCCGGTGCCGTTGCTGGGCGCAGGGTCGGTGGTGGTCGGGTAGGTGGTGGTGTCGGTTGTCACCGTCGTCTCCTTCACATGGTTGGTGTTGCTGGGGACGCGGTGCGGCCCGGGTGGCCGCACCGCGTGGTGTTGCGGTGGTGCGGCCGGCCCAGGTGGGGCTGGCGCAAACGAAGGCCCGTGCGCCGAGGTGGCGTCACGGGCGGAAGGGGGTGGCGGCGATCACGCCGCCGGGCCAGTTGGTTCCGGGTGCCGCTGCTTGACGTGCGGGCAGTGGCGGCGGGCGGGTGCGGGTCAGATCAGGGGGCCGGCGTGGGTTCTGCCGGCGGTGGGGGCTGGGGCGGTAGGCAGCAGGGGCCGGTCAGCTGGGCCAGCAGCAGCGGCACCGCGGCGATGTCACCGACGGTGCGGGCGCAGTCGAGTGCCTGGACGACGCGCCGTCGGGTGGTCGCGTGACCGCGCAGTGGATCAGATGGTGGCAGGCGTCCTGCGCGGTGTGGTGGGCCGGGGTGTCGAACCCGGACCAGCGGTCCGGTCCGGCAACCGGATCGGGAACCGGGTCGGGAACAGGTTCCGGAACAGTGGCGGGAATGGGGTCGGGGGTGGGCATGGCGGCTCCTTGTCCTCGTCGGTCGTGGTCTCGGTGGGGTCGGTGCATCCCCAGGCGTGCGGCGGCATGCGTCGAATCGGTGCTGTCGTGCTGTCGGGAGAGCCCGGCGCCTCGGGCGGTGTGATGGCGGTGAACACGCGCCAGAGCCTGAGCGCGCGGTCGGGCGTGGCCAGGCCTCTCGGCCAGGTACGCGAGTGCGGGTGGCTGCCCCGGGGCGGAGCGGACTGTCCTGCGCGCAAAGCCTGCGGCGGGCGCCCGTGGAGGGGTCGGCCGGGACATCGGCGGGAAGGGTTGCCGGGTCGGCGTGGTGCTGCGGCCTTGAACGGGCCAGGTGATGGGTGCTCGCTGTGCGGGCGGTGGTGGTGGTGCGGGGTGGCGCGGTGGTGCGGGGTGGGGTTCCGCGGTGGGTGGGGGCCGGGTGGGCCGTGGGTTGACCGGCCTGAAGGGGCGGGTGAACCGGTACGGCGGTGGTGCGGCCTCGGGGGGTGGTGCGGGCGGATCCCGTGGGGGGTAGTGGGTGATGGGGGTGAAAGGTGTGTGTGAGCTTGCGACGGTAGGCGCCCCGATCGGGCCTGCGCCAGCGTTTCCGCCCCCGTGTGATTCCGTGTGATGGCGTGTGACAAGCGCTGGACGCTGGACGCCGGGTGGCCCGGGGGGACGGGTGGCGATCCCGTCTCCGGGCGGCGTGATCGGGGGTCAGGGCGGTGGGAGGTCGGGGTCGGGTTCGGTCGGGTTGGGGGTGTAGGGGCTGTGGGGGTCGCCGTGTTCGCTGGGGAGTTGGTGCAGGGCCCACCGGCCGGGCCTGTCCGTCAGGGTCCAGACGGGCCCGGCGGGGCCGGGTCCGCCGGGGGTGGCCACGGCGGTCGCGATGGTCAGCTTCCGGCCGAGCCGGTGCCGGGCCAGTTCGTGCTGCAGGTGGGTCTCGCGCGCCGGGTTGGGCAGCCAGAACAGGACCGGGTAGGCGGGCCCGCGGTTGGCGGCGAGCTGGTCGTAAGCGGCGAGTTTGCCGACCACCCGGTGCAGTGGCTCACTGCCGGTGTCGTGTTCGACGAACGCCCCGACCAGGGTGTCACCGTGGCGCCACAGGGCGTGCCCGTCGGGGTGGACCATCCCGTGGAAGCGTTCGGCGGTCTCGGGTTCGGACCACCAGCGGACCAGCGTCGTGTGCCGGTGGCTGCGGGTATAGGCGTGCAGGTCGATGAAGAACTGGTTGACCCCGAGCAGGTGCGGCAGTTTCGCGCTGTTGGCCAGGGCGGCGTGCCGGGCCCGCAACGTCTGCGGGGTCGGGGCGCCGGTGCCTGCGGCGGCGGCGGTGATCGCCGCGCCGAGCGGTCCGATCACCCAGTGCCAGGGGGTGAACCAGGCGCCGGGTGCGGGGCGGTGGAAGCGGTCCAGCAGCCCGAGCGCGCGGAATTTGGCGAGCCGGTGCGCGGCGGTGGTGGGGCTGGTGAACCACGCGGCGGTCAGCTGGGTGGTGGTCAGTACCCCGTGCCGGTCGACCCAGTCGAGGATGGTGCGGTCCCGGTCGGTCAGGTGGGCCTGCACGGCCAGCACGTCACCTCCGGCTGGCCGGCGGGCTGGCTGGGCCGGGCGGGCGACGAGAGGTCGCCGGTGGGGGGTCGGCTGTCGCCGGCTGTTGTTGTGGTTCGTGTCGTGGGGATCCCCGGTGAGGGGATGTCGGGCCTGGCGCGGTGCGGGCATGGTGGGCTCCTTCCTGCGGGTTCGCTCGCGTTGGGGTCGGCAGTGGGGGCGGCAGCGGTCGGTCGGGGGTGTTGCCGCCCGGACTGCCGACCCCGCCTGCCGGCCGGGCTGCCGGAGGTCAGTTCGTAGGCCGGCGCCGGTGGTGGGTGCTGGCCTGCCGGCGGGCCCTGCCGGTTGGGCGGCCCGGCTTCGCCGTCGCCGCGGTGCTCGTTGCGGGCGGCCGGCCGGGACCGGCCGCGGGCTGGTCGTCCGGGGTGGAGGGGCCGTCGAGGTCGGCGGCCAGGGCGCCGGTGAGCCGGGTGGGGGCGGGCAGCCGGGCCCGGGTGGCTTCGGCACAGCGGGTCCGCACCTCCGCCGTGTGACCGAGGGGGTCGGGCGGCGGGTTGGTCGCCAGGGTGAACGCGGGGGTCTCGGCGGCGTCGACGACGAGGCGGGCGGCGGCGGTGTACCGGTCGAGGTGGGACAGGTCGTGCTCGTCCAGTTCCGGGAACGTGTGCCGGGACAGCACGTGGGCGTCTTCCGGGGAGCAGTTGAACACGATCTTGTTGCGGGCGTTCGCGGAGATCGCGGCGGTGGTCTCCCGCGGCAGCTGGGTCAGGTCCTGGTGCGCCAGGACGAGGGACAGCCGGTAGCCGCGGGCCTCGGCGGCCATCTCATCGATCGAGCGGGGCAGGTTGAGGAAGTTCTGGCACTCGTCGATGATCAGCATCGCGTCCCGGCGACTCGCCTCCGGACGGTCGGCGCGGGCGGAGGCGGCCTGCCACACCGACGCGACCACCAGGGACCCCAGCAGCTTGGTGGTTTCGTCGCCGAGGACGCCTTTGGGGAGGCGGGCCAGCAGGATCCCGCCGTCCAGGATCTGGTTCATGTCGAAGGAGGAGCGGGGTTGGCCGACCACGGTGCGGATGAACCCGCGGGTCAGTAGCTGACGTAGCCGGCCGAGCACGGGTCCGGCGGCCTGCAGGCGCATCGCCTCGGTGAGGGAGTCGTACCAGGTCCAGAACCCGCCCAGGCCGGCCGGGTCGTGCAGGTCGTAGGTGAGTTCGGCGCGGACCTGCTTGTTCTGCAGCAGCGGTGGGATGGTGGTGAGCATCGGGTTGGGGTGGCGCAGGATGGTCAGCAGGGCCATCCGGAAGATGTCGTCCATCCGCGGGCCCCAGTGCCGGGCGAAGATGTTCGCGAAGATGGACACCAGGTTGTCGGCGACCAGGTGCGGGTCGGCGCCGAGCAGCGGGTTGAACGCCGGCGGGGGGTCCTGGGCGGGGTCCAGCAGCACCAGCCGGTCGGCGTCCTGCGGTCGTAGCCGGGCCAGGATGTCGTTGATCAGGTCGCCTTTGGGTTCGGCGACGATCAGCCCGGCCCCGGACCGGATCCGCTGCAGCGCCAGGTGCAGCAGGAAGGTGGACTTGCCCGACCCGGTCGCGCCGAGCACGTGCAGGTGATGCCGGGCGTCGGGCACGGGCAGGGCGACGGCGTGCCCACCGACCTGCCCCCGACCCAGGACCAGCGTGTTACGCCCACCTCCGGGGACCTGCACCGGCACCGGGACCGCCTTCGCCCGCGCGCGGGCCAGCCCGGGGACCGCGACATCGGTGGGCAGGCCCGCCAGGACAGCCAGCTCGGGGGTGGACAGCACGAACCCCCGCCGCATGCTCCGGGCCGCCAGCACGGCGACGGGGTCGTGCAGGCGGACCCGGCGCAGCCGGTTGGCCCCGGTGTGCACGGCGTGCGCGCCGGCCAGCCCGGCGGCGATCCCCGACAACCGCACCGCCAGGGCGTGGCTGTCCCCGCCACGGGTGGAGGTGGTGGCTGCGGCGTAGCGGATCGAGGTCTCCCAGTGCGGGCCCGCGACCGCCTTGTCCAGCACCGCGCGGGCCTCCCTCTCGGCGACCCGACCGGCCCGTCCCGCCGCTGGGTGGCGTTGTCCGCTGCGGCCCGAGGTTGAGGGGCCGGGGGTGGCCAGGTCCAGCAGTCCCCGGACCAGCCCGGCCAGCGCGCCGGGACGGGCGGGGTCGCCGGTGGTGTCGCCGTCGCGGCGCAGCCGCGCCACCCTCGCGCCGGTGGCGGGGCGGGCCAGGATCTGCAGGCAGGCGTGCTCGTGGTCGCGCAGGCCCGCGCCGGCGGCGAGGATCTGCCGCAGCGGGTCCGCGTCATGCTCCACGCGTAGCGGGAACACCTCCCCGCGGACCGGCAGCAACGCCCCGCCCCGCGCCGCGCTGACCCGGGTGGGGATGGGCGGGGCCGCCGCCTCGGTGACGGTCACGGTCGCCGCCGGCCACGCCGCCAGGGCGGCGCCCGCGACCGCTCGGACCGCGACGGTGCCCGGCACCCACACCCCGATCGTCAGGGTGCGGCCGGTCCAGGTGTACTCGAACGCCAGGTGGGGGGTGCCGGTCAGCGCCCGCCGCCACCACACCCGGTACGTCGCCCCGTACACGGTGGCCCAGAACTGGCCGGCCCGGCTGGCTCCACCGTCGGCGGCACCACGACCCCCACCAGCGCGGCACCCCGGACCATCCGCGCCTGCCGCCACCGGGCTGCCAGCCCACCGGCGACCAGCCACGCGATCAGCCCGGCGAGTGCCACCCCGGCCAGCCACGGCCGGGACGTCACCCACGCGACCAGCGCGTGCACCAGCGGACCCGGGCCGGGCGGGGGCGGCATCGCCCCCGCGCCCGGCCCAGGCGGCGGCGACGGCGAGGGTAGGGACGGGGCTGCGGACAGTGCCGCGACGGGGATCGACAGCGCACCGATCGTCGGGAAGCCGGTCATCAGAACAGGTCCTCCTCGTCCATCCCGCCCGGACTGGTCCAGTCCGGGCCTTGCCCGCCGTCGGAAGGTGCGGTGTGCTGCCGCGGCAGCGGGGCGGAGACGGTGGAGTCCGCCGAGCCGGCCAGGTGGTCCTCGTGGGCGGAGCTGACCACTTCGAAGTGGACCCGGGCCGATCCGGCCACCAGCAATGCCTCGCCGCGGCGGGCGGCCAGCAGCACGCCGCGTTCGGCGTCGGTCAACCCGAACGCGGTCGCCGACGGCGTCGATGGCCTGTGGGGCCTGGCGCATCAGGATCTGGGTGGCCGCGTTGGCGACCACGGCCTGCCCGAGGTCGCTGCTGAGGACGTCGGCGGCGTCCTGGGTGATCACGGCCAGGCCGGCGTCGCGTTTGCGGGCGGCTTTGGCCATCCGGAACAGCCAGCCGCGCCGCGGACGGCTGCCGCAGCATCGTCCACGCCTCATCGACAACCACCAGCCGACGGCGGCGCGGACCGCCGGACGCCGCGAGCCGGTGACCGGACGGTCGATGGCCCGCCAGATGCTGTCCAGGGCGAGCAGGGTGCCGACGGTCTTCACCTCATCCGGCAGCTGCCGCAGCGACCACACCACCAGATGTCCCTCGGGGCGGGTGGTGGTGGGGCCGTCGAACAGGCCGGAGAAGCTGCCGGTCACCCATGGCGCCGAACCTGGCGGCCAGCGTCTTGGCGGCCAGGTCGCCCGGACTGGTGAGGGTGGCGGCGAGGTCGGCCAGCAGCGGGGCGGGGGTGTCCCAGGTCGCGGGGTCGGCGGTGATCCCCGCCGCGTGGGTAGGTGTCGAGGATCGCGCCGTCCAGGGCGGCGGTCTGGCCGCACTCAGCCCGCCCGTGCCCCCGAACTGGACCCTGCGCCGGTGCTGGCGAGGACGGCGACCACGGGTGCAGGAACAGCCCGCGGCGGGTCAACGCGCCGGGCCCGGTCGCCGCCGGCAGGTCCAGGGGGTTCAGGCGCACCCGGGGGGCCCGAGTTGCACGACGGTGCCGCCGACGGCTCGGCGAGCCGGACGTACTCGTCCTCCGGGTCCACCACGGCGACATGCACGCCGTCGTAGAGGTTCCTGAGGACTTCGAGTTTGACCAGGTAGGACTTGCCGGCACCGGAGCGGGCCAGCACCACACTGTTGTGATTGTCCTGCGACCATCTGTCCCACGTGATCACCCCGGCGGAGGCCAGGTTCACCCCGTACAGCACCCCGCCCGTGGCGGGTGGGTCGCCGGGCAGGGGGCGGGCAGGTCCGGGAGGCCAGCGGGAACGCCGCCGCCAGCGCGGCGGTATCCAGAGTGCGCCGCATCCTGATCGCATCGGTGGCCAGCGGCAGGGTCGATGTCCAGCCCTGCAGGTGGCGGTGGTGACCGGCTCCAGCCGCAGCAGCACCGACCCGGCCGCGGCCTGGACCTGCGCGCACGCCTCGACCAGCAACTCCTCGGTTGCGGCGTGCACCGTCAGGTACACCCCGACCCCGAACAGGCGCGCCGCCCCCCGGGCCACCCGGTCCGCCAGATCGGCCGCGTCCCCGGCAGCGGCGTCGGTGGCGGGGTCGCCGAGCCGGCCGGCGTCGGCGTCCAGGCGCCGGGACGACTCCAGCCGCGCCCGGGCCCGCCGCAGCTGTCCCGCGGCGGCGTCGGGGCGGACCGGGTCGATGTGCACCGCGACGTCCAGGCGACCCGGCCAGGACAGGATCGGCTCCAGCCACGGCGCGGACACCGTTCCCGGGTAGCCGACCACCGCGTACGTCGCGCAGAAGCCCTCACCCAGCGCGAGGCTGCGGGCGGCGACGTCGACGCTGCCGGGACCGACGGTCGCTGCCACCGACGACGCGGGGCCCCCGGTTGCGGGCTGGCCGTCGGCGGGTCGCCGGCCCCGGCGGCGGGCGCGCCTGCCCGTGTCCCGCTCGTCGGCCGCGGGCGCCTCGTCGACGGTGAACGGTCCGGGAGCCACCGCGTCGCCGTACAGGTCGGCGACCCCGCTGGTCTGTGGGCCGGTGCCGGGGCGGCCGGAGATCACGGTGTCGGGGGTGGCCAGGCCCGCCGGGGCCGGCCGCCACGGGGCGCACGCCCCCGCCAGGACGTCAGTGACCAGGCCACCGTTCAGGGCGCGGGTGGGCGAACCGAGGCCGGCCAGAGCGCGGGCGGTGTGCTCGGCCAGCCGCCGCGCGACCCGCGGGTCACCGTGGCGGGCGACCTTGTGGGCGATCAGCACCCGCCGGTCCAGCGGGTCCCGGTCCTGCGCGAGCTGGATCAGGTAGTCGGCGTAGCCGGCGGCGGCGTCGGCCAACGCCGGATCCGGCAGAGCGTCGATGCGTGCGGTGACGTGGGCGGCGCGGGCGTGCAGGTCGACCGCGCGGGTCGAGACGACCACCTGGACGGGGGCGGTGAGGGAGTTCAGCCAGCGGCCCCACGCCTCGACCAGGGCGTACTGCTCGGCCGGCGTGCGCAGGTCGAAGCTGACCGTGCCGACCGCGGTCAACCCGACCCAGCCGTCACCCACATCGACCACCCCGGACCCGCCGACCCCCTGCAGCGGCAGCCGAAGCGGCGCCAGACCCCGTCGTCCCGGCAGCCGACAGGGCCCGGCGCCGGCCTCGTCCGGCGGGCACGTCGGGTCCCCACGCCGGGACCTGCGGGACACCCTCGGGGGCGGCCACGAGCCGCCGCGGCGCCCGTGACGCCCTGAGGGCAGCCAGCAGCCACGCGTCCAGGCCGATCCCGTCCCGCCGCCCGACCGCCACCACCACCGCCAGGCCCAGTACCGGCAGCGCGGCGCTGCCGATCACCGCCGGTGGCAGGACGCCGCCGAGCAGCCGCCACGCCGCCCACACCAGCCCGGCCGCGCCGGCCACGATCGCGACCTGCCGGACGGTCAACCCGTAAGGACTTTGTCGGGCGCCTCGAAATCGGCGGCCACCTGAGCCTGCACCCCGTATTCACCGGACACCACGCACCCCGAACCTGTAGTCCCTGGACCTGGCCGACCCGCGCCCGGCCGGCCTGTACGCGGCGGGGCGTCGGGCCAGCCCGTGCCCGACGGCCGCCCACCGCTTGGGCGCCGACCCTGCGGCGGGGCGGGCGGCCAGCCCGTCCCCGAAGGGCCCGTCGGGCGGGCCGCCGGGGCCGCGGGGGCGGGCAGGGCGCCCGCAGCGGCGCGACCGCCGTGCGGGCGTGCCGCCCCCGGCCGGGCAGACGCCGCTGACGCCGCTGAGGGCTGGCCCGTTGAGGGCCGGCCGGGGTGGAGGTGGACGTGCTGGTGCAGGTGGCTGTTGGCAGGGGAGTGCAGGTGGGTGACCGTCGCCCCACCGCCACCACCGGCTGCCGCGGCGGCGCGCCCTCCGCGGCCGAGCAGGCGTCCGCCTCGTAGGCCGACCGCGCCGAGCAGTTGCTGGACGACCACGACCCGCACGACGTACCCGAGGATGCTCCCCGACCGCCCGCGGGTCCCGCCGATGGTGCGGGCGACCCAGCGGGGGATCCGGATGACCAGCCACAGCAGGTAGCAGGTGATCAGCAGGTTCAACACCCCGGTCGGGTCGCCGGGCAGCCCCAGGAACGGCAGGTTCGCGCCCGGGGTGAGCAGGGTGGCCACCGCCAGGTGCAGGGTGACCGCCTGCAGCACCTGCACCGCCAGTAGCCCGCCCAGCGACCGCCACCAGATCTGGGCGACCGGGTCGGTCAGGGGTAGGGCGTGGCAGGCCAGCGCGACCGGCCCGACCCCGGCGACCACAAGCAGCCCGGTCAGGCGGCCCAGCCAGGTGAACACCACCACGACCAACATCACCAGCACCAGGACCTGCAGGATGACCACCCACATCGCCAGGTTCTGGTCGGTGGCGGCACCGATCACGATCCGCCGGATCTGCCCGAACGAGTCGGTGGAGGTGAACCGGGTGCCGACCATCGCCGCGGTGACCGCGTTCGCGAACGTGATCGCCGCGCGCACGATCGGGATGGCCAGGTTCGCCAGGGTGAACCCGATCAGCAGCCGCGGCAGCAGCTCCTTGACCGAGTACCGGTCCTGGACACTGCCGTGGGTCATCGCCAAGCCACCGGCGACGGTGACGACCAGGCCCATGCCCGCGTTCGCGACCAACTGGGCCTGCCCTGACGTGTACTGCACCTCGGGCAGAGCGGTGACGTCGGGGCTGGCGAACAGCGTGGTCGCCAACATGCCGAGCACCCAGTTCAGCCCGGCCTGCACCGCGGCGGTGATCCCGTGGATGACGGCGCCCAGCAGGGCGGTGACGATGTCGTTGATCCAGCCGCCCATGTCAGACCCCGAGGATGCCCTTGATGATGGACACCACCAGTGGCGCCAAGGCGGCCAGGGCGTAGCCGAGACCGGCGGACTTGAACGCGCCCTTGGCCTTCTCCACCTCACCCGGATCCCCGCCGGCCATCACGTACCGGATCCCGCCGATCGTCAGGAACAGCGTCGCCAGCGTGGCGAGGATCCCCACCAGCCACGCGGTCGCGTTGCCGAGGATCGTGTCCAGCCGGGCGGTCGCCGGGTCCGGACCTGCAGCCCACGCCGGTGTCCCGCTCACGGCGACCACCAGAACGGTGGTGGCCACGAGTCCAACCAGCCGGCCCGCGCTCCACAGGCGCGGTGGCGCTGGACGCCGGGCGCGCAGACCCTTGCCCGGGGCGGCGCGGCGGGGGAGGACCCGACGGGTTCGGGCGACCGGGCGGTGGGTGAGGTCGTTCATGGCTGGTCCCTCCCACGATGGGCGGCGCTCGGGCGCGCCGCGCAGCCTGCTGCGGGTGATCGCCTGGCGGGGTGGGACGTCGGCGAGCCGTTCTCCCTTCGCCGGACACGGTCTGGTCGGTGCATGCGTGACCGACCGGTCCCGCCCCTCCTGCAGGCGATCTGGGATCGCCTGTTGTGGTGGGCGATCCCGCACCCTAGAAAGGCGGCCGTGTGAGCCCTCGATTACACGGCGGCCGGCTCACACCGGCCAACACGCGCTTACAGCTGGCTCACGCGACCTCGCCGCCGGGCGCCTGATGCCCGCTGCGCGCCGGGCTGGTGGTGTGGCCGGTCAGGCGGTCGCGGGAGAGCTGGCCTTGGACGATCGCGTCACGGAGCCGGTGCTCGCACCGGTGTCGGCGCACGACCAGGGTGTTGGTGCGCTGCCCCCACGCCGCGGCGATCTGCTCGATCGGGGTGTCCTCCAGGCGGGTCGCCCCGATCAGCCACGCCTCCTCCTGGGTCAGCACCCCGGCGCTGACCGCGTCGACGAGGACCAGGTCCGGGTGTCCCCACGGCGTTGGCGGGGTCTGGGAGGCGAACCCCGATCCGCTGGCTCCCCAGGCCGGGGCGTCCTGGTACACCTGCCGCAGTCCGGCCTTGTGACCGGCGCGGACCAGCCGCCCGCCCAACCCACCTGCTGTCAGGTCGACGCGGGCGAGCGCGGCCAGGAAGCCCTCCAGGACCGCGGACTCCAGGTCGTCCTCCTCGCCTGTGAAGTCCAGCGACAGCAACCGCATTGCCCGGTAGAGCCCTGGAAGGGCCATCCCGACCGCGGCGACCGTCCAGGCCGGCCCCTCGGTGCGGGCCCGGCCGATCAGCACCCGCCAGACGCCGTCCCGGGTCGCGGCCGTGGTGTCGGGGCGCAGGAGCAGCGCGCGCAGCGCCGGCAACAGGATCCGGCCCGCAGGCAGGCCCGCCCGTCCCTGTTCCGCAACGTCCTCGCGGGACAGGAACACCTCGGTGGGCTCGGCGGTGGTCAACGCGAACACCTCCGCGGCCACCCGCAGGACCGAACGCGAACCGACCAGACGTGGACGTCGAGACATCGCCGCAGCTCCCGCCGTGCACGATCGCGCGCCCTGCACCACGCCCGATCTGAAGCCACCAGCAACGCATAGGTGCTGTCACACCACGCTTACACCAGCCGCTCCGGCCCTCCGGCCAGCGGCGACCGGATTCTGGTATCGGCGCAGGTCAGCCCCCGTCACGCGACCCGGGCGCCCGGCGATCGCCGGTGGGGGATACCGCGGTCCCCGACCGCCGCGGGGCACTCACACCCCCAGGTCAGAGGCGTGTCAGCGGGTTGTGAGTCCCTATTGGTCGCGCACAGCAGGCCAGCCGCGACTCAGGTACTCCGGTCGGGGCAACCATGGTGAGACAAGGCGGCGGGTAGGAGCAGCTTCTCTGCGACCGGGGCAACTGCGCTGAGACGAGGACGGCGAAGTAAGGCTCGCCTTACCGCTCGTGTTAGTCGGTGTAAGCGCGTGTGAGCCCGTGTGAGTCTCCGCCCCGGTGCGCGTGCCGGGGCGCGGACCCTAGCGTGGCAGGTGGCGGACCGTGTGAGTCTCACACGCTAACCCCCGTCACCGCGATGGTCGCCGGGCCGGTCACACGGAACGCCGCGGCACTCACACGCGCTGGCGGGAGCGGGGAGGCGGGCATGACCGGCGGAGCGGGGATCAGGCTGGCGCGCAACGTCTCCGCCGCCACGGTGGCGCTGATCTCGGCGTGGTCGTCATACTCCCACACCGTCCATGTCGCGCTGGCCTGCGGCGAGCGGCCCGAGGTCGCCTACGCCCTGCCGTTCAGCGTCGATGGCATGCTCATCGTCGCCACCATCGTGATGGTCGACGACCGGCGTCGGCACGCCAACGTGCGACCCATCGCCCGGCTGGCCTTCGCCGCAGGCGTGGCGGCCTCCGTGGCCGCGAACGTCGCCGCCGCCCACCCCAGCCTGGGTGCCCGAGCGGTCAACGCCTGGCCCGCGTTGGCGCTGCTTCTGGTGGTTGAGATGCTTGCCAGGCCTGGCGCTCCCGAGGCGCAGGCGGAGCTTCCACCCGTCCCCGAGGCCACGCACCGGCCGACCGCAGGCACCCCGCAAGTTCCGGAACCGGAACGACTTCCGGCGGAACCGCGGGATCTGCTGCCGGCTTCGCGGCTCGGCGTTGTTCCGGAACATCGCCCCCGAGCGGGCAGGCCCACTCCGGCCGATGACACGGACGGGGAGCGGCCGGGCCGTGCAGCGGTGACGACCCTCCCGCGTCTGGCCTCCCGTGTTGCCCCGACGTCCCGGGAGAGCACGGGCGGGTCCGCGTTCCGGTCGGCGACCGACGCCTGGCCGCGGCTTGCCGGTCCTGCCCAAGCCGGTGGAAGCGGGGACGTTCCGGAACTCACCTACAGTCGGGTGGAGCGCACGTTCAGCCCGCAGGCCGTGGTTCCGGAACTTCACCCAGCCCCGCCAAGTTCCGGAACTTGCGCCATGGTGGCCCGAACGGACGGGGATACCGACGCTCGGGAGGCACCACGAGTGGCTGCTCCTGACGGGTGTAGGCGACCCGCCGCGGCCACCCGCCGGCTCGCGTTGCAGATCATCGCCTCAGAGCCGGACCTGTCCCGAATCGAGGTCGCCGCCCGCCTGGGGGTGTCCACCCGACGGCTACGCACGGTCCTGGCCGCCCCCACCTGACGCCGCCCGCGCGCGTTTCACCACGGTGGGACGTGCCCCGCACGAGCGACCTCGCCGTTGTCGGCGACGGCCGACGCGAACTCGCCGGGGCCGGGCTCACACCGGCTGACACGGGCTCACAACTGGCCGTGGCCGTGTAATTGTGAGCCTCCCAGAATGCCTTTCCTAGGTGCATGCGTGACCGGCCGGCCAGGCAGCCGAACCTGTCATGGACCCACAGCACCCTGAACCCCGACCGTCTGATCCCGCTGAAGGGCCGTTCCCCCTCCGGTGGGTCGAGTCCACCCGCGTAATCGTGATCCAGCCCGGCCAGCGGCCCGGCTCCCTACCTGTGGAACTCGCGCAGCTGCTGCTGACCCAGTACACCTTTGCCGGCGACATCGTCGTCGACCTGGATGACGATGTCGCTCTGGCCGCAGAGGCCGCCGCCACCGGGCGGCGCCACTACGCCGCCCGCGAGCGGAGCCCGGCCAACGTCGTGGACGCTGCCGGCTGCGCGCAGCTGGTGCTGCTGAGCTGGCCCCGCCCGCCAACCGATCCGCGACTGCTCCTGACGGCGTGCCGTGACCTGCTCGGCCCATCGGGGTGCCTGGCCATCACGGTGCGCGTCGGGCCCCTGATGCGCACCGCGCACCTGGTGGCACTTGTGGGCGCCGCACGCACGGCAGGGCTGCGGCTGATCGACCACCTGATCTCGCGAACCGCCCCCGACCCGGAGACACCCGCGCCGGGGGCCACCGCGCTGGACACCGATCTGCTGATCCTCCAACCGGTGGCAGGCAGCCATGACTGACCACAACCAGCCCGGGGCGGACCGCGCAGAAGCCTTCGCCGCGAGCGTCTGGCTGCCGTCGGCCACCGAGACGGCCACGGGCGACGCCGCCCACGGGTTCGCGCCCGCCATCGCCGGCCAGGCTATCGCCGCAGGGGAGGCCGCCGCCCGCGCCACCCCTGGGGCATCGCTGGCCAGCCAGGTGTGGGCGGCCACCCAACCCAACGACGCGCCGACGGCACGGCCACACGGGCTGCCGCTGCCGGGACCTCCGCCGACGGCCGGCAGCCCCGCGGCGCACTACACCATCACGACCATGGACGCCCGCGGTCGGCTGGCCGACCGGTCCCCGCTGGCCACAATCGGCTGGCAACCCGGGCTGCCCGTGTCCTTCCGCGTCATCACCGGCGGCGTGCTCGTCGTCGCCGCCCACGACGGTCCCCACGCGGTCACCCTGCAGGGCCACCTGCGGCTGCCGGCCCCGCTGCGACACCTGTTCCGGCTGAAGGCCGGCGACCGGCTGCTGGTCGCCGCGTTCCCCGACCCCGGCTACCTCATCGCCCACCCGGTCACCGCCCTGGACCAGATGCTCCTCGACTACCACACCGCCGCCAGGAGGACCCCATGACGGCCAGCGACCGTGCCCCCGACGCTTCCGAACTGGAGGCGGCGAGGATCCTCCTCGAACGCCTTGGCGTCACCCCAGCTCAGCTGCTCACCGCACCCCAGACCCGCAGGCTGCGGGCCCCGGCGCGGATGCCCACCCTCGCCGAGTACATCGACCGCGTCACCATGGCGGTCACCCCCGGGACCCGCCACGCCTACGGCACCTACTGGACCAGAGTGCGAGATGCCTGGGGAGACCGCAGGCTCGACGACCCGACCCCCACCGAGATCAAGCAGCTCGCCGAACGCATCAAGAGCCAGGCCGTCGTACGCGCCAACTCCCGGCAGGGCCGCAGCGCCGCCGAACACCTGGTCTCCGCCGTCCGCTGCCTGTACCGGCACGCGGTAGCCGACGGGCTGATTGCTGCCGCGGACAACCCCGCCACGCAGGTGGCGAAACCACGCCGCCTTGCCAGCACGCGTCGGGCGATCCCGGACAGCCAACTCGCGAGGATCTTCGCGGTCGCGGCGAGCACCGGCAACGACCCCCACCTGGACGCCCTGCTGCTGCGCCTGCACACCGAGACCGCCTGCCGCAGAGGCGGCGCCATCGCCCTGCGGCCGTGCGACCTCGACCCCGCCCAATGTCTGGTCCGCCTGCGGGAGAAGGGGGAAACCGTACGCTGGCAGCCCGTCTCGCCGACCCTCATGCGGCTCCTGCTGACCCATGACGAGGAGCGCGGCAGCCGCGACCCCACCACCCCGCTGCTGCGCTACCGCAACGGCCGCCCGATCACCGCCCGCCGCTACGACCACCTCTGGGCCAGGATCGGCCGGCAGCTGCCCTGGGTCGCCCGCCAGGGGATCAGCACCCACTGGCTGCGCCACACCACTCTCACCTGGGTCGAACGCCACTTCGGCTACGCCGTCGCCCGCGCCTACGCAGGCCACAACGACAACCGCTCCGCCGGCACCACCGCCACCTATGTCCGAGCTACCCTCTACGAGATCGCCGCAGCCCTAGCCGCCCTCACCGGCGAACCCCACCCGCTGGCAAACCCGCCCGACGACCCGCCTGGTCAACGGGCCCACGGCTCGCCCCTGATCGACTGGCAGGGCATGGCCGGTTCATGACCCTCGCTCGCCCACGACCGAGCGGTCAGGCCGCCTGGCCCGGTGCTCCGTGGGCATCGTGCGACCGCTTCAGTGGTGCGGTTCAGCCGAACTCGAGGATCGGCGTTCCTGCCTCAGGTTGTCGCACCCTTCGGACATGATGATCTCGTCCTGTTGGATGGGAGGAGATCACGTGGCGGTGGACCCCGGGGAGCTGGCTACCGAACAGGAGTACTTCGACCGCGCGGCTGCCGAGTTGGAGAAGTTCGTAGCCAACTTGGCTACAGCCCCCACGGCGGCCGGCAACACGAAGGCAGGCCGTTCCCTCAGGTTGGAGGCAGAGGGCGCTCGCAACCTCCTCGACTCCCAGGACCCGGTCGCCTTCGGCAGGTTCGTCGACGGCGGTGGCACCTGGTACATCGGTAAGCGGTCTGTGAACGACGAGGAGAAGGAGATCCTTGTCGTCAATTGGCAGAGCCCGGCGGCACGCCCTTACTACCAGGCGACGGCGGCCGATCCCGGAGGAGTGCTGAGCAAGCGCACCTATGACGCGCCGCGCAACCGGATCAGAGACTGGCAGGACATCAGCCTTGCGCTCGTTGCCGAGCAGTTGGAGTCCCTGGCCGACGAGGAGTTCATTCGGCAGGACGACTCCGTTCTCTCGTCCCTGGACCGTACGCGCGACAACGAGATGCGCGACATCGTCTCGACGATCCAGGCATCACAGGATGGCGTCGTCCGGAGCCCCGTCGATCAACTCCTCATCGTCCAAGGCGGTCCGGGTACCGGAAAGACCGCGGTCGCGCTGCACCGGGTGTCCTGGATCCTGTTCAACCATCGGGAGATCACTCCTGGTGATGTCTTGGTCGTGGGACCCAACCCGACGTTCGGTCGGTACATCCGCAAGGTCCTGCCCGACCTTGGCGACCACGACGTTGTGCACCGTGATCTGACGGCCTTGGGGCCAGTCGTCTCCACTGGCGCCAAGGACGACGACGCCATCGCTCGGATCAAGGGCAGCGCTCGAATGGCTGGGTTGCTGGCACGAGGCTTGCGGGCGCGGATCCGGGTACCCGAGGAGAGGATCTCCACCTCCGAGTTCGAACTGCAGGTGGAGGCCGCTGCGACGGCCGTCCGCCGCGGCGTGGCCGCGATGGAACGCTCCACCTACTCGGAGGGGCGTCAGGAAGCGCGCAGGGTGATCGCCTCGGCCCTTCGGCGTCCTGGTGGTGGTGCGACGGCGTCGGCATCGGCGGTCGAGCAGGCATTGGAACGCATCTGGCCCAGCCTCAGCCCGGCGCAGTTCCTCCGTGAACTCCTCGGGTCCCGCGAGAGGCTGTTGGAGGCCGCGGGGACCGACTTCACTGCGGCGGAGGTGTCCGCCCTCTACCGGCAGTCGGCCGAGAAGGTGGGGCAGGAGCCGTGGACCGACGCGGACGTGGCAGTGCTGGATGAAGCGCAGGATCTGCTCACCGGTCGGCCCTCGACGTACCGCCACATCGTGGTGGACGAGGCACAGGATCTCACCCCGATGCAGGTGCGCTCCCTGCGACGGCTGTCCGGAACCGGCTCCATGACTCTCGTCGGCGATCTCGCCCAATCCACCGGCCCCGGGGCCCGAGACTCCTGGGACGACGTCCTGTCGGATCTACAGACCGAACTGCCGTCGCAGGTCGCCGCCCTCGACATCGGGTATCGCGTGCCACGGCAGGTGATGAAGCTGGCCGAGCAGCTCCTGCCGCAGATCGCACCAAGCTTGACTGCCCCCCGCGTCATCCGTGATTTCGGCGACGGGCCAGATCTGCAGGTCCACGAACCGGATGACCTGGCACTACCTGCAGTGGTGGCAGCCCAGCAACACGCGAGTCACGGACTGTTCGTCGGCATGGTTGTACCCGACAGCCACCGCTCGGACCTGATCACCACCTTGGATCGGCGGCGGGTCGTGTGGTCTGACGGCAGCAGCGGATCCCTCGGACAAAGCGGGATCAACGTCGTTGACCCGGTGACAGCCAAGGGGTTGGAGTTCGACGCCGTCGTCGTCGTGTCTCCCGGCGACATCGCTCAGCTGCCGAACGGACTCCGTCTGCTCTACATCGCGCTGACCCGGACGACGAAGCTACTCACGGTGATAGGCGATCGAGAGCACCTTCCGGGACTACCGGTCTTTCCGCTAGCACCGCACACAGCTGACAAGACCGTTCCGGCTCCCGCGAGCGTTGAGGACGAGACCTTCGGCGCGACAGGGCCCGACATCCCGTCAACGACCGACGACGGCGCACACACCGACTCAGGGATGACGCACACCCAGGGCACCCAGGCACGTGCATCGTCCGCGAGCCCCTCCGAAGCGGCGGAGCGATCAACACGCGAGACCTCGGCCGCGCCGCCACTTCGCACAGGCTCAGCTGCGGCATCCACCGTCAGCGGGAATCAGCGTGCACCCCACGGCGGCCTGGAGGAGACGGTCGTCGCGGCCAGCGTCCACGAGTTGAGCCGTCAGCTCCTGGAGGCCGTGCCGCCCCACCTTCACGCGGCAGTTCTCGATGGCGTGCGAGAACGCCTCGGAATCAGCCCCGAGGACTACCTCGAGTTCCTCACCTGAGTACTTCCAAGGCAGTGCAGAAATCGACCCGATGGGCGCACATTGATGTGCGCCTATCTGCGGCAAGATCGTCTCAGACGCTGGCAGCCCAGCGTTTCCATCAGCGGTCTCCGCTCGCTTCCGTGTCGCCGGCCGCTTCCCGGTTGCGGCGTTGGACGTACCCGAGGAGCGCGTGCGTTGTCGTGAACACGTCGAAGCCCAGTTCGGCCAAGCGTTCAAGATCCGATTCCTCGCCGTCAAGCTCCAGCACGACCGGATTGCCGAGACCGGGTTGAAGCCCGTCGGGCCAATAGGCTTCGGCGATGGCCAGTTGGCGTCCGGTCTGGGGGTCTGCGATCTCGGTATCGAGCAGGGGGCGAGCGCAGCCCCCGTCCAGAAGTTGCTGGACGGCCTCGGCAACCTGCGCGCTCTGGTTGTCCGCGTCCTCGTCGATGTCGACCGGGGGAGCCAGGCGGATGAGTGTCCCGGCCGCCGCTCCTGCGTGACCGGCGCGAAGTTGGTCGAGGAAGGTGTTGGCCGCTCCGGCGAGCAGTTCCCGTCGAGCCTCCAGGAAGTCCTTGTAGCGGTCGACGGTCCACAAGGTCGGGTCGGAGGGGATCCACTGTGATGCGAGGGCCTCGGAGTGCTTGGCGGCGACCTCGGCGAAGTACTCCTGCGGAGGGCGCTTGCCGATGTCCAGGTTGGTCTTCTGGGTGAGGAAGCAGAAGTTGGCTACGGCGTTGACCTCACCGCGGGTGTATCCGTGGGCGTAGAGCAAGGCCTTGGGGAAGATGTGGTGAACCTGCAGGCTCGACAGATGCCCGAGCATCTCGCTCTTCAGCGGCAGGCCGGAGCCGAAGTCCTGGGCTGCCCCGACCCTGGTCATCAGGTACAGCAGCGGGTAGAAGCGGGACCCTCGTCCGAAACCTTCGAAGTCGTGCGGCTCGATGTGGAGATTCCCGCCCCGCCACCGCTCCAAGCCTGCGATGAGGCCTTCGATTCCGCTGCGTTCCAAAGTCTCGTAGTCCTGCGCCAGAACGGTCTCGGTCGAGCCCGCGAACCGACCCCAGAGAGCGGCGTGGATGTACCAGTACAGGACGCGGTCTCGCTGCCCAGTATCAGGGAAGTGCCCCTTGTGGCCATGCAGCTGCAGGTAGCGAGATACGACCGGGATCGCATAGCGGCCCATAAGAACACGATCATGGTCCAGCCCCAACCGCCCCTGTGCAGCGTCGAGGAAGTTGCCGATGTGGTGCCCCGCCGTGGTGAGGGAAGACTGGAAGTCGCCCGGGGAGACGTCTCCCAGCGCAGCGAACGGAGCCCGGCCTGTTGCAAGCGCGTTGGTGTTGCGAAGCAGCCAGTCCAGGGAGAACTGGTAGCCGGACGTCGACCACTGTTGCAGCATTGCGCGCATCGTCGAACGGGCCTCAGGCCAGTCGGCGCAGATCTTTGCTAGGGCAAGGTCGCCCTTGGAGAGCTTGGTGCCTCCGGAGTTGACTCGGTTGAAGATGTCGACGACCACGTCGACGGTCTTGTCGCCCCCGGTGATCTTCTCCTCGTGGAAGTCGCGTTCCAGCAGAGCATGGAGCCGGGTAAGTCGGGTCATGTAGGGGACGATCTGGGCGGAGCTGCCGGGGTGGTCATTCAACCGCTTGATCTGTGGCTCGAGGCCCTCCGTGAACAAGGCGGTGACGTCCACCCAACGCGGGTCCTCGCGCATCTTCGCCGGAGCGTAGAACTCGAACGTCTCGTCTTCCACGTGGAAGCGCAGCCCCGTGAACGTGTCGGCGTCGCCTTCGAAGAACGCCGGAGGCTGGCCGCGCATCACCCCGTACAGGGAGGTCACCCGTTGCTGGCCGTCGAGGAGCAGCTGCCTCACCCCGCCCAGCCCCCGGGAGGTGCCGCGCACGGCGCCCGGGTCGGCCTGGGTCTCCCAGACGAGGAGGGCGCCGACGGGGTACCCGCGGTAGAGGGATCGCATGAGTCCCCGAACCTGGTCGCGGTTCCAGACGTACCCGCGCTGGAACTCGGGCAGCAAGATGGTTCCGGA
The DNA here is from genome assembly GCA_963784535.1 of uncultured Actinomycetota bacterium. Classification (GTDB taxonomy): domain Bacteria; phylum Actinomycetota; class Actinomycetes; order Actinomycetales; family Kineosporiaceae; genus CAWARR01. The sequence goes on from CAWARR010000006.1 coordinate 380,016, forward strand.
ATCGATCTGCTCAAGGATGATGCCGAGCTTGGCCATGACCACCTTCGTGGAGACGAGCCGGATGACGTCGAGGATCCGCTGGGCACGTTACCGATGTTGGCGAGGGGGGAGGCCCGTTTTGCACATCTTTACGCCGTCGGAATGGCGAGCACGGGTTACCCACGCAGCACCTTTCCCAACCGGTGGGAGTGAACGGCCCTTCAGCCGCCTGGGACAACCCGCTCGTAGAGCGAGCCGTGTTGGGCACGCATGGTCTGTTCGATGGATTCCGCGAGGGCGGTGTCGTGGACCAGCATGCCGAGCTCGATGTTGCTGTTCTCGGCGTTGTGGGAGAAGTTCGCGCTGGTCGTGAGGACGACGGCGTGGTCAATGATGACGAACTTGGCGTGGCTGACCAGCGGTTTCGCCTTGTGCGGCAGGGTGACGGTCTGGAAGACGGCGGCGCCCCGCAGGTGGTCGGCGACCTGGCGGGGGTGCCTGCGGTGGCGTCGACGTAGACGGTGACGGCCAGTTCGGGTCGCTGGCGGCGTCGCGTAGTGCCGTCCACATCGCGGAGTACGGGCTGAAGTTGTAGCTGGAGCAGACGACCGAGATCCGGGCGGCGTCGATGAGTCGCAGGACTTCGCCAGTGAGTCGGCCCACCGACGTCTCGGGGTCCGGGCATGGTCCATACCGGGGTGATGGTGGTGCGGACGGAGCGTGCGCCGGCGATGGCTCGCAGCACGGCTACCGAGGTCTCGGCGCGGTTGTGGCCGAGCCCTGCGGCCGATAGGCGGTTGGCTTCGGCTCGTCGGGTCCGGTTGATCTCTTTCAGTGCGCTGCTGGTGGTGCTCGCCGGCTTCCAGGACGGTGGCGAGGCGTTCGGCCTCGTGGGCGGTCAGGAAGGCGCCGAGGGCGGCGTACGGGTCGGTCGGACTGGGTGGCGGTCCCTGGTGTTCGAGTGGGTGGTCGGGGTCAGAGGTCATCGATGCTGCCGAAGAAAGCCGGGGACGGTCTCGCCGTCGATGGTGGGCAGGGTCGAGCAGGAAGCGGCGGTCGAGGAAGCGGTTGGCCTTCTCGCAGGAGGTTTCCGAGGCGAAGGTGCAGCAGTGGCAGGCCGCGCCGTGCAGGAAGTCCTCCGGGTCGCGTGGGGTGCGCATCGCGCAGACGGGGTCGGAGGAGCAGCGGGCGGCGCGGCGCAGCGCGCGATGCACGATCCCCTGCAGCCGTACGGGTTCGGCTGAGCGCGACCAGGCCGCCGAGGGTGCCTTCGCTGTCGGAGGCGGTGGTGCAGATCAGTAGTCCGGCCGCGCGCTGGCCGTTGGGCGGTGGCGGGCCAGGCGTAGAGGCGTTCGCTGAGGCTGGCCGCGCCGTAGCCGCAGGACATCGCCATCTCGCGGATCAGCACGTGCGACAGGGTGTGCAGCAGCCAGTAGCGCGGGGCGGGCAGGCGGGTGTCGGGGTCGACGATGGCCGGCGGTATCGGAGAAGCGCCGCCAGAAGTTGTCGCCGGTGCGCTTGCCCGGTGGGCCTGCCCACAGACGCTGGTCTGCAGGATCTGGTTCTCCCAGGCTGCGACAGCGGTCTCGTCGAGTTGCAGGAAGATGCCTTCGCCGCGGTCTTCGGTGGCCGGCACCCAGGTTGGGCGTGCCGTTGCGGGTGAGCTTGACCAGCCGGGTGGCCAGGTCGTTGACCCGGTCCATCTCGTCGAGGCGGGTGAAGCCGATGACGGCGTTGACCTTCTTCATCTGGTTGACGGCGATCGACCCGGCTGCATCTGTGCGGGAAGGTCGGCGCCGCGTGGCCATCTCGGTGACCATCAGCCCGCTGGCGTTCTGCTGCTGGGGGAACAGGCTGGGCTTCTGCAGGTAGTGCCATTCGGGAACGAGCAGCTCGACCGGATCCCAGGTCTGCGAGCTTCTCCTGGCGTTGCTCGTCGGAGTCGGCGGCGGAGCCAGCACCTCGGCGACCGCGGCGGCCAGGTCGTCGTCGCTGACATCCGGTCAGAGTCGACATCTTGGCCCGCGAGCGAGTCGCGCGAATGCACCTCGAGTCTGGCCGGCGATACTTGGCGATCTTCTCGACGCCAAGCTGCGCGCGTAGGACGGTCGGCGAGCGCTTCGGCGTTCTCCGCATCGGTGCGGGGCATGACGATGATCGACTGGGTGGAGGCGAACCACAGGTTCGACGCGCCCATCATGATCAGCGCCGGGCGGGCGTCGCAGTCGGGGTCGAAGGCATTCAGGTGCGGGTGGCGGCCCCGGCAGTTCTGCGGGAGCTTCTTCCGCCCGGCCGTCGCCCTGGGCCTCGGCCATGCCGCGTGTGGCGCCGCAGGCACGCGCAGATGATGATCGAGCCGGCGCTCTTGCCGACGTTGGCGTCGCGCATCTTCAGGTCCGGGTGTTCGGCGCCTTGGGGCACGGCTGCCGCCGCGGTGGACCCACAGGTCGTACGGGAACTCGTCGAGGTGCCCGTTGGTGCAGGTCAGCAGGTGCTGGGCGGGCACGGCGGGGCTCGTCGCGGCTTCTTCGACGCTGGCCTTGGCCGGTCTTGGTCGCGCGCGCTGCCGCGGCCGGGACAGCTCGGTGTGGTCGAACTGCGCCAGGTCGGGCCGGAACGGGTGGGTGTTGGTGTAGGTGAACCGGGGCAGCGGCCCGAGGTAGTCGCAGCCGGTGCAGCGCAACCACTGCGGGAACACCCGCGCCGGGATGCCCAGGTCGGCGCCCTCTTTGGACTGAGCGCTGCCGCTTCGGCTGCCACGGGAACGGCCGCAGCGCGTCGACCTGGGGGCCCAGGTGCAAGCGGACGACGTCGAGCAGCCGCGGTTCGCTCGATCGTCGGCACGATGCTCGCGCCGCTTCCAGATCGGCTCCCAGTCGTCCAGACCGGCGGGCATCACCGAGAACTGCGGCAGGTCCATGATCGCGCCCGGCCCGTAGGTGTAGAGCAGCGACGACGGGCGGGCCGAGCCGACCTTCGCGCGGTTCTTGGTCTGGGTGTCCTCGGCGTCGCCGAGCGGGTCCAGCGGGTCGACCGCGCAGCACCATCACCGGTGCGTGGTCGCATCATCGGAGACGGCATCGGGAGCCGGATCGGCCGGGCCGGCGCCGGGGTCGTTCGTAGCGGCGGGGTCGTTCGCATGCCGGGGGCGGGTCTGGCTCGGTCATCAGTCCTCCTCGGCGGGCAGCTGCCATCGGGGCGCTGGGCGGATCGACGGCGAACAGGCGTTCCGGGATCGGGCTGACCAGCAGGTTGATCTCCGGCTGCACTTCGCGCATCGAGTTGGCGACGACGAACGGCGCTGGCGCGGCATGCCCGCCGGGTAGGCCTCGGCGTTCTCCGGGCTGATGATCACGGGGCAGGTACTTGTCGCCCTCACCGGTGCGCTCGTAGACCAGGGTCTTGCTCAGATCGCGGCGCGCTTGGCGCGCTCGGCGTCCACCGGTCGAGCCGGTTGACCAGCAGGTCGCTGGCCGCGTGCTCGCTGGCGTCCTCGCTCTGCGCGGCGGCCGCGATCCGCTCTTGAGCCGTCGGCGACCAGCTCGTCACGGCGTTCCGCTGGTCGTCCGATCCGCCAGGCGCTGCGTTCCGGCGACAGCCCGTCGGCCAGGTGCGCCTGCATGACGCGCGCGGCGCTGACCAGCAGGCCGTCGAGGCCGCGTTCCAGCGACGGTCGGCGAGAACGGGGTGACCGACAGCGCCTCCACCTGGGCGTAGAACGTCTCGTGGTAGTGGCGGAACTGCTCGAAGTGCGCCAGGTCGCGCGGACGGGCCCAGTTGCCCAGCGCGACGACCAGGCCGGGCCGGTTGCGGGGGTCGCGGCCGACCCGGGAAGAGGCCTGGATGTACTCGGCGGTGTTCTTCGGCTGCCCGACGACCAGCATCAGGCCCAGCCGCTGGACGTCGACCCCGACCTGCAGCATCGACGTCGCCAGGACGACGTCGAACGGAGTGCCGTTGGGCCGGGGCGACCTTCTTGCCGGCGTCCTCGGCCGCGAGCCGGGCCTGCATCGCCGTCGGTCGTGTCGTAGTCCGGGTCGAACTCCAGCGCCAGGTCGGTCCAGCGTCCGGCCGATGTCGGCCGACGCGATCCGGGAGGTCAGCTCCCCGGTGTTCAGCTGCCCGAACGACCCGTAGCCGGCGGGGGAACCCCGAGTCCCGTTGCGGGGCCGCTGACCCGGTTCTGCACGTCGTCAGCCATGTACCGGGCCATGCCCGGCCAGCTCCCGGGTGGCGTTGAAGTAGCCCACCAGCGTCATGTAGGGGTCGGCGGCGGCCCCGCAGCGGTCGAACAGCAACTGCCCCGCCGAGCAGCAGCACCTCCGCGACGCGGATCTCCGCGCTCGACAGCCGCACGCCCTGGGCGCTGACCCCGACGTAGCGGCGGCCCGGGTTTTCGGTGCTGATCGGGATCTCTTGCGGAGAAGAACGTGTCGGCGACGTCGAGCACCTGCGGCGGGAACATCTCGACGCCGCCGCCCGTACAAGGCCGCGCACCTGGTCCTGGCGCATTGCGCACCGTCGCCGTCGACGCGACGATCATCGGCCGCACCGGCATGCCCGTCGGATGTCTCCCACGATGCGAGGGTCTCCACGGCAACCTCGAACAGGCCGACCGCCGTGCCCAGCGCCCCGGTGATCAGGTGCAGCTCGTCCTGGATGATCAGATCCGGTGGCCGCAGCCGCCCCACCGGGCGCACGGTGGCCGCGGGCAGACCGGCCTCGGCGCGGTGGTGTGCGGTGGTGATGTGCAGGCCGCGTAGTCGGGGTGCACGTAGCCGTGCCGCCCGCACCGCTGCCCGACGTACCCGAACAGCGACGCCGCCTCACCCTCGCGCGCCAGCCGGGCGAACTTGTCGACCGTGGCGATCACGAACGCCGGGGTCAGCCGGTAGATCTCCTCGTCCACCGTCAGCATCGGCAGACCCTCGGCGACACCGCCGCCCTTGGCGAACGGGCAGCGGGCCAGGTCGTCGCCGCAGTAGACGAACACCCGCCGGGTGGTCTTGTCGGCTTCGACCTGCGCGGCGGTGATCGGGGTGCCGCACCACGGGCAGCGCTGGACCTGCAGCACCGTCAGCCGGTGCCCGCCCGTACTCGTTGGCCTTGCGCAGCTGCTCGTCCGCCTCCTCGCAGCGTTTCGGGCTGACATCGGTGCCGACCCACAACCCGATCCGGAACGGCTCACTACCCCAGGTCGCCTCGTCGCGGCGGCGGACCAGCTCCGCCGCGCACACCAGCGCGGTGGCCCGCTGGAACTGCTGGGCGGTCAGCAGCCGCAGCGTGTACCGCATCAGCACGGCCACGCCGTCGCGGCCGTCCAACGGCCCGTCCGACGGATGTCGACGCACCCCCTGGCGGCGGCGGATCGCGAACGTGTACGCGGCCAGGCCCAGGTAGGCCTCGGTCTTGCCACCACCGGTCGGGAAGAACAGCAACTCGACCTTGCGCCGATGCTCCCCGCTGCGCACCGCGGCGGCGGGGTCGGTCAAGGCGCGGCAGCTGCATCAGGATGAACGCCAACTGGAACGGACGCCACGACGCCGCGCTTCGCCCCCGCGCGTGCGACCTGTTCGCGGGCCTCCTCGATGCGTCAGGCCGGGGTCCGAGCTGCGCAGGCGCGGCGATCTGGGACTGCGATCCGCTGGTCGCGCATCACCTCGTTCATGAACTGGAAGCACCGCAGCGCCTCCGGATCGCCGAGCCACATGCTCCAGCCCGGCGGCCAGCCGCTGATGCGCGCGCCGCGCCTCATGCATCACCTCGTCGGCCGCTCCCGCAGATGCTCCGGCAGCTCGCGCCGCCTGGCCTGCTGGCGCGTCCAGCCAGCTCCCGTAGCCGGCCACCAGCGGGCTCCAGCCCGGCCCGCAGCTGATCGGGCTGGCGCTCGCGCGAGGGCGTCCATGGACAGCAGCGCCTCGGCCACCGACCCGGCCCGGGTCTGCGGGGTCTCGGCGACCGGCAGCCACGTCGTCCACACCGCCGATCGCGCGCCGCGCCTTCGGGGCGGCGTCCCAGTCCACCGAGCAGGTCCGGCCGATCGCGAACTCCAGCCGGTTGCCGGTACTGCAGGTTCAGCCGGCGGACCTCGTCGTCGTCCTCGGCCCAGTCCTGCTCCAGCACGTCGCGGACCGGCAGGAACACCGCCGCACCACCAGCGTCGACATGTAGGCTTGGTCTGGAACATCCACTCGCTCACCGGGATCGTCGGCGGGGTCTCCCGGTCATTGCACAAGCGCGATCTCGACCAGCCGACGCCCGAACCGGACGTCGTCGTAGACGTCGATCCGCGAGACACACCTGACGGGACAGCACCCGGGTATGGGTCCGCCCCGGCGTCCAGGTCGGCCAGCCGGATCGTCTCCACGATCTCAACCGGGGCCCGCTGGTAAGCGCCGGACCGGGCGGCCCTTCTTGTCGACCTCCTCGGTGCTTCACGCTCTCGTAGGTGCCCCACGACGCGGTCACGGTGAACGCGGCCAGGTCGGTGGGGACCTGGAACCGCAACCCCATCGACGCCGGGATCATCAACCCCTGCTTCGGCGCCTGGTCATCGACGTCGTCCTCATCCGCTTCGGCGCCCGCATCGTCTGCGGACATCGTCGGGACGCCGCGCTGCCCGGTCGGCCCGGACAGCGTCACCGCGGATCGCGGTCAGCGCGTCGGCGTCCTCCAGCCCCCGCGACGTCGATCCGGTCGCTCCGCCAGCTTCACCGGCGCGATATGCCCCACCAGGTACATCTGCCGCGGACTGATCGGCAACAACTCCGCCGGCCCACCCGCCGGCCCCAGCAACTCCCGCTCCAAGATGTCGACCAGGTTCTCCCGCACCGTCACCGATGTGCCATCCGGCACGTGTACCAACCGGTACTCCGGCGGCTTCCGTGGGCTGGGCGTCGTTGGGCCTGCCATCAGAACAACCCTCCCTGGTCCGTCTGCGCCACAGCCTTCGGGCGCCCGCGACCCTTCTTACCAGCGGACGCCGACAGCTTCTGCTCCTCCTTCGCCCGCCGCAGATTCTCCTCCAACAGACGATCCAGAAGTCCACCCGGGCCGCGGGGCTGATAGTCCACCGCTGTACCTGCCGATACGTATGGAACCCGTGGTCCAGCTCGACATTGGACCACCCGTACGCGGCGGATACGGCCTCGTCGAGTTCGACATGGAGCTGCCGCATCAGGTCCACATCTGGGTCCCCGATCACTTCGGGATCGTTCACCAGGTTGTAGAGCTTCGTCAGGCCGGTGTCCCGCCGGAGCATGACCTCCCGCCGCTGGGTGTCCAGCGCTACACCGGCCGACTCCAGCTCGGGTGTCGGCTCCGGCCGGGGAAACGTCACGAAAACGTCCGAAGGGGAGTAGTTCACATCCGCTCGCATCGTCGATCCGTACTTGACCGCCCACATCTGATGCGAGCTGGACGACAACACAGCCTGGTCCGCAAATGAATCGGTTGCGAACACCGCCAGCTTGTGGCTGAAGACTTCACCTGTCGGGACGCGCATCGGCATGACGGTCTTACTCACCAACGCGATGACCAGAACCTCGTCCAGATCGGCAATGGCGCGGCGCATCGCGGGACGCTTCTCCCCGAACTGCCACCAGTAGTCGCGGTACACCTTGCGGTTGTTCTTGGCCCGCTCGGGCCTGACCAGCTCATCGACGCGCTTGTACGGGAGGAGGTAGCGGCGGGCGCACGTTGCGCACCTGTCGTTGAAGTCGATGACCCAGCGGGACGGCGAGCAGTCGGGGCGGGAGTTGAGGTCCTCGCCGTTGAGGTAGGGGAAGAGGACCTCGCGGTTGCGTTCGTCTTCTGCGAGCCACGTCTCGGCTTCGGTGGGCTCGAGCACGAACCCCATCCCAAGGACGACGCAGCCCTGGAATGCGACACCAGCGTTCTCCGCCAGCTGCGCTGGCTTGCCGTCGTGACGGCCCGCGGGCTCCAGCAAGGTCGAGATCAGCCTCACCCGAACGTCGTCAACCTCACGGATCGCAGACTCGGCGATCCGTTCGACGGCTGCCCCAGACGGCGGCGTACTCCAGGTTCGCGCTGGCGGCGGGCCAGGGGGCGCTCTGCACGCCGCGGGTGATGGTGAACCCACGTTGCACCATCTGATCGAGACCGACCTCGCGGGTGTCGCCTTGGGCGATCGTGTTGGTGGCGATGAGCCCGAGCGTCCCGCTGCTCTTGAGGAGGGCTGTGGCGCGCAGCAGGAAGTAGGCCACCAGGTCGGCGCTTCCACGAGCTCCAGCAGCGAGTTGGTGGACGAACCAGTCGCGCATATTGGTGCCCATGGCGCCGGTGAGCTTCTGTCCGCCGAGGAAGGGCGGGTTGCCGATGACGGCGTCGAAGCCGCCGTGGTCGACGATGACGTCGGGGACTTCGAGGATCCAGTGCAGGGGCTTCCACCGGTCGTAGTCGGTGTGGACAGTGGGAGTCAGACCGTTGGCAACGATCCGGTCGAAGAGTCCGGTCTTGGGTTCCGTCCCGTCGATGGGGTGGGCTTGGGCGAGCGCTTCACGGAGGTTCTCGTATGCCTCGTCGAGCTGCTTGCCGGGTTTGCCGCCGAGCCGCAGGCCTGCGGCGATGACCCCGTCGGCGGTCTGCGGAGTCTGGGCGGTGAGTTCGTGTAGGCGCCCGAGTTGGCGGCGTTTGGCGTTGGCGCTGCGTTGGGGGTCATTTTCCTGGACCTCGTTGGCGAGCCCGCGGCGGATCTCCGTGGCTCGATGGACGACGGCGTCCACGATCCCTGTCCCCGGTCCTGGTCTGCTGCGGACGTGTGGGGTCGATGTGAAGGGCTTTGAGTTGGCGCAGGTCGGTGAGGCCGAGCAGGGAGTTGCCGTGGAAGATCTTGTCGTCGACGAAGGAGAACGGCAGGTCCCGGTCGAGGGAGACCAGCCAGAGGGAGAGCTTGCACATTTCGACGGCCATGTCGTTGATGTCGGCGCCGTAGAGGCAGTTGGCGACGACCTGGCGGATTGCACGGCGATGCAGGTCGGGTAGGTGAGCGTTGGCGGGGTCTCGGCGATCCAGGCCTCGACGAGCCGGTCGGCCAGGTAGCGGGCGGCGGCGACCAGGAACGCGCCGGAGCCGGCGGCGATGTCGGCGACCTTCAAGGCCAGCAGCTCGTCGGGGGACTTGAGTTTCCAGGCGTCCGGTCGGCGGTCTGGTACGGGCCGGGGGAGTAGCAGAGCGGCTGGAGGGCGTGCAGGACGACGGTCTCGGCGAGGTCGCTGGGGGTGTAGTGGGCGCCGGCGTTGCGGCGGGACGGGGTCTCGGTGACCAGCAGGCCGCCGTCGAGGACGACGGTGGGGCGTCCGCGCAGGTCGCGGCGGGTGATCGGCAGCCAGGTCAGCAGCCGCACGCGCAGCGTTTCGTCGTCGGTGACCGCGCGGAGGTGGCGTTCGGCGACATCCTGGGCAGGGGGCATGGTCAGGGCCTTGAGGTAGGCGGCGGCGCTGGCCGCGCTTGGCTGCGGGCTGGTTCTCCTTAACCCAGGCCAGGATCGCGGTCACCAGGGTGGCAGGAGTCTCGTGCCTGCCGGCGAGGTTCTCCAGGACCGTCAGGGGGATCTCGGGTTCGTTGCCGGAGGCCCCGAGCAGGCCGAGCTGGGCGGCGTCGGTGACGACCGTGCAGGTGTAGCCGAGCAGGCCTTCGTAGATGTAGCCGATCTGCTCGACGTCGATGTCGCGGAAGCAGATCCGTCGGGCGTCGGCGCCTGACAGTTGTGCGATCTGGACCGAGCGCAGGACGTGGAGCATGACCCGGTCGGGGATCGGCAGGGCGAGGGTGGCGTTGCCGCCGGTGGCGTGCAGGAACGGGAACCGGGCCGGGTCGAACAGGGAGCCGCCGTAGGCGGGCATCCGCATGTCTTCGAACGCGGCCCCGTGGGACAGGGCCTGGCGGTGGCCAGCAGCCGGTGCCAGGTCAAGAAGGTGGCGTCGAGGGCTTCCTCGCCCTCGTCGAGGCGCGCGGCGTTCCAGGGCGTCAAGTTCGCCGCTGATCCCATAGCTGTGGGTGAACAGGTGGCTCTGAGGGAGCAGACCGCGTTCCTCGGCGAACAGTAGGAACACCACCTGCATCATCACGGTGACGCAGGCCTGGTAGACGGTGTGCCCGTCATCGGGCAGGGGAGAGACCCGGCCGTGGCGGCGGGTCTCGGCGTGGGCCTCGGAGAACGCTTGGACCAGCAGTTCCACCGCCCGGCGGACCTGGGATCCGAGGGCCTCGGTGATCTCCTCCGCGGCGGCCACGGACTCGGCGAACAGCTTCGGCAGCCGCTCGTCGGCGTCGCCGCCGACGATGTGCCGGCGGTGGATCAGGGTCAGGAACGCGTCCCTGGTTCGGGGCTCCTCACCCCAGGTGAGGGCGTCGACGATTCCGGAGGCCACCATCACCTTCGGGCGGGCGCAGACCAGTCCCCACCAGCGGCCGTCGGTGACGATCCCGATCGGGACACCGCTGGCCCGCAGCATCGCCTCCATCCGGTCGACCTCGCTGGCCGCCCACCCATCGGTACCGGCATCACGCAGGCTCTCCGTCACCGGCACCACATGGACCAGCGCTGCCACCCCGTCCGGTCCCCGCAAGGCCGCGCTGGGGGCCACGTGAACCCGGCGGTTCGCCGACGCCACCGCTGCCTCAGGGGCCGCCCCGGCACCCCAGACCGCCAGGTCCTGCCACCCGGCGACGTCCCGCAGCACGGCGCGGACCCAGTCCGCCCGCACGCGCTGGAACTCGGCTCGGGCGACTTCGTTGTCGGGGGCCCGATCGAGGGCTTCCCATGCGCGCTCGAACTCCGCCCGCGCGGTGGCCAGGGTGTCGCGGACCTCGGTCGGCAGCTGCGGGATGCCCTGTGGCCAGACCCGTTTGAGCGGGGGAATGGCCAGGAACGGGCCGTCGGCGTCCACCAGGTCCAGCCAGGCCCGGTGCAGCTCCGCCGCGGTCGGCGGTCGGTATCGGCGGGGAGCCCGGCCGGTGGCGCGAGACCCTGTGGACGCCTGGCCACGGGAGGCCGTGTTGGGGGCGGCGGTCACCAGGCACCTGCCTGGGTGGCGTCGGCCTCGGTCAGGGCGAACACGACGGCGGCGGCACTCGTGTGGGGTTTGACGTCCCGGTACCGGTCACTGATCGCGGTCACTTCCCGTTCCTCTTCCTCGGCGAGGGATTCCAGTCGATCGCGCATCGCCTGGATGTCCCGGCGTCGCTGGCGCTGCTGGTCGTCGGGGAAGAGAAGCAGCTCGGCGTCCATCTCGGCGGTGGTCAGCTGCTCCAGGGTCTCGGTCAGGTTCCGGGTGAATGCCGCGTAGATCTCCCGTGCCCGGCGGACGTCGGAAGCCTCGCGGCGGGCGAGCTGCTCGCTGACCCGCTTGTGGCGGGCGTCGGCGCGGGCGGTCATCGAGTCCAGGAGCCGGGCCCGCAGTGGGGAGTCCTCGGTGTTCCACGCCCGGGCCAGGCCTTGCCGGGTGTCCGCGTCGGCCGGGCGTAGGTCCGCGGCGTCCAGCGCCTGGTCCAGCCGTTCCTCGGCGCGTTCCTCGGCCATCACCCGGCGCCCGCGCAGCCGGACGCCGGCCAGGAAGATCTCCTCGTGCAGGCGCAGGCCCCCGCGCCCGACCAGCACCATCCGGGTCACGGCGGCGACGAACGACTCGGGCAGGTCCGGGACAACGACGGCCGTGACTCGGTTGAGCGGGGCGTCGGCGCTCCACAGGGAGCGGCGCAGCAGCCGCTGCGCCCGGGTGACCAGCGGGTGACCCAGGTGCACGTGGACCAGGTGCTTGAGCTCTCCGGCATGCTCGTCGAACGTGATCGGTCGCAGCTCCTCGGGTTTGAGGCGGGTGGCCAGTCCGGTGAGGGCCGGTTGCCAGGCCGGGCTCAGTTGCGGGACGTCGAACACGGGCGCGTCGGTGTCCTCGTCGCCGACCTCTTCCAGCGGCGGCTGGTGGTCGATCCGCAGGGCGGTGTCCACGACCCGGCGCAGGTTCTCCGGCTCCAGGTGCAGCCGGGCCCGTTCCTCGGCGTGTCCCTTCTCCAAGGCGGTGAGCTGGGCGTTGAGGTCTATGCCGCCCTTGAGGGCCCGGTTGATGACCGCGTTGCCGTCGAGCGGGCTCTTCTTCGCCCGGGCCGCGCGGCCGCCGGTGAAGTGTTCCTGGATGTCGGTGCTGATCACCTGGTTGACCGAGCCGAGGTCGGTGGCGATCGTGGCGATCTTCCGGGCGATCAGGCCCATGAACGCCAGGTCCGCGCCGTAGGTGGTGGAGGAGTCGTCCGGCACGAAGTGGAACACCTCCGGCGGGTACTGCTGCCCGTACCGGTCGATCCGCCCGATGCGCTGCTCCAGCCGGGAGGGGTTGAACGGGACGTCGAGGTTGACCAGCCGGTGGCAGTAGTCCTGCAGGTCGATCCCTTCCCCGGCCGCGTCCGTGGCCAGGAGCACCCGCACCTTCTCTTTGGTCGGGTCCTCGGTGAACCGTGCCCGGATCAGCTCCCGATCCTCCGCCGGGGTCGACCCTTGGATCACCTCCAGCACGTCCTTGTACCCGTACTGCTGCAGAACCCGGTGGGCCCACTCGATCGTGTGGGCGTATTCGGAGAACACCACGACCCGCTCGTTCGACCACAACCCCGATGGGCGGCAGACGGCGTCCAACATGGTCAGCAGGGCCTTGAGCCGGGAGTCGGGACGGCTCTCATACCCCCGACCCCACCCGACCAGGAGCTCCAGGTCACCGGGGCCGGCGGCGACCAGCGGGTCGCTGGACTTGCTCGCCCGGATCAAGGTGGCCTCGTCCTGCTCCCACAGGCCCTCCTCCTCGTCCGACTGGCCCTCGCCGAGGATGTCGTCGTAGTCCAGATCGTCCAGGCCCCGCCCGGTCGCCCGGGCGGCGAGGTAGGAATCCAGGGTGGTGGCGAACGCCCACGGGCTGGACAGGAACCGCTTCTTGAACAGCATCGCGGTGATGTCACCCGACGGGCCGCGACCGTTCGCCTTCGCGCTGCCGGTCAGGATCTTCTCCAGCAGGGCGAACATCTCCTGCTCGTCCGCGGCCGGCTCGAACGGCAGCGGCTTGACCTGCCGAGACTCGAACCCCTTCTCGGGAAGGTCGGTCTTCAACCGGCGGACCGTGACCTCCCGCAGCGCCCGCTCGTCCAACAGTGCGCCCCGGGAGAACCGTCGGGAATCGATCATCTCCATCAGCGCCGTGAACGACTCCGGATGCCCGTTGTGCGGGGTCGCGGACAGGAACAGCCGGTGCTCGCACCGGTTCGCCAGCTCCCGGACCGCCTCCGTGCGATGGGTGTCCACCGCGTAACCCCGGCCACCGCCGATCGCCGACGGGCTCGCCGGCGCCACATGATGCGCCTCATCGACGACGAGGACGTCGAACGCGAACCGCTTCGCACTGTTCACCTGCGCGGTCTGCGCGTACACGTCGCGGAGCATCCGCTGCGCCCGCACCCCCGGCAGCCACGCCATGCTCACGATCACCCGGGGGAACAGCAGGAACGGGTTCGCGTGCAGCCCGTAGGAGCGGCGGACCTCCCGCAGCCGCTCGCTGTTGATGATCGTGAAGTCCAGGCCGAACTTGTCCCGCATCTCGTCCTGCCACTTCAAGGCCAGGCTCGGCGGGCACACCACCATCACCGTGCGGGCGCGGTGGCGCAGGAGCAGCTCCTGCACGACCAGCCCCGCCTCGATCGTCTTGCCCAGCCCAACGTCGTCGGCGAGCAGCAGGTTCGTCCGCGACGACGACAGCGCCCGGCGCAGGGGCTCCAGTTGGTACGCCTCGACGGTGGCGCCGCTGCGGAACGGGGCCTGGAAGCTCCTATCGTCCGCCGAGGTCACCGCACCCCAGCGCATGGCGTCCACGAACCCCGCCAGGACGTTCGGGTCATCGAACCCCTCCGGCTGGATCGTCACCGGCAGCCCCTGGTCTGGGGTGATCGTGTGACCGACCTCCAGCTCCCAGACCACGGTCAGTTCCTCGCCGAGCCGGTCCTCGTCCAGGGCTTGGAGGGTGATCACGTGGTTCAGGCCGGCCACGGCCTCGTCGCCCGGGCTGCGGGGCAGCCCCTGCCCCTGGACCAGGGCCACCGCCCACGTCGAGCCGCGGACCTCGACCACCTGCCCCTGCTCCGGCACGGCAGGCGCGGTCTGCCCACCGGACGGAGCAGTCTCCTGACTCAACGCAATGCTCACGTCGCTGACCCTATCGAGGTGCGCCGTCAGATTCCGGGCTTCCGCGGTTGCGCCGTGGTCGGTGAACGATGCCCGGACACGGGGATTTCTCGCCTTCCGCCGCGCTTAGAACAATCGCGGCGGCGTCCTCAATTCCTTACCTTGCCAAAGGAACTGGCCCAGACGGCAGCGACGCCCCTACCAACTTTCAAGTTCATCCAACTCGTTCTCCAGATCAAGGATCACTGACTCCGCTTGTTCAGCCTCCTCCTCAGCCTTCTCGGCCTCTTCCCGAGCCTTCTCCGCCGCTTCTTCGGCATCCGATGCGAGTTGGTCTTTCGCGTCCGCTGCGTCCTGCTTGCGGTCCATCGTTGCCTCTGAAGCCGAGAGGGCGGCATCCATTGCTCGGTCAGCCGCTTCTCTGGCTCGCTCGGCTTTCGCCTCGCACTTCTCGGCTAACCGCTCCGCCGTCTCAGCATTGTCCCGCAGTTGTGCGGCCAGTTTCTGAGCATCGGCAAGTCTCGACGCCAAGGAAGCGGCTTGAACATCAACGGGCCCGTCAGGCGTATCGGCCACTCAGGATTCCCTTTCATCGATCCGACCCGCGGAAGTGCACTTCGACGGCATGTGGGTGACGGCATGAATCGCGGCTCTCGCGGGCAGTGGTTCACGTTACACAGCCGGCAGTACCTTCATGCGTCAAACCCGGAAGTCGAAGACGGATGACTGCCATGGCGTCGGTTGTTGTGACCATTGGCGACACGTGCCAGAGGCGTCAAGTTCACAACAGGTGACACCATGGCGGGTTGGCTCCATGTGTCTGCCGGGACCGGCGAGATCTACTTCGTATCCGGTCATCAGGAGCGTGTCGCCAGGCGGCGGAGGCCAGCCACTGGGTCGTCGTATCCCGGCATCAGCAGCCGGACGAGGGAGCCTGCAATGGCGACCCTGAGGGACTTCGTCGCGCCGATCAGCGAGATCTGGACTGCCTGGTCGAGCAGGT
This sequence comes from uncultured Actinomycetota bacterium, assembly GCA_963784535.1. Classification (GTDB taxonomy): domain Bacteria; phylum Actinomycetota; class Actinomycetes; order Actinomycetales; family Kineosporiaceae; genus CAWARR01. Next base: position 395,177 of record CAWARR010000006.1, read on the forward strand.
CGAGCGGAGCGCTTCGGGTGGGACGCCGGTGGATTCGCGGCCGAGGACCAACGACATCGCGCCGCCTGCCTCGATCTTCGCGGGTGTGACGTCCTTGCTTGACGGGGTTGGCTGACGGCCGAGTGGATCTTGATTTCAGCGGGTGGGTAGCCGGTAGTGCCGGCGGTCGCGACGGGCGCCGGTTCCACGGGCCAGGTCGCTGTCTCCTTCCTGGGGTTGAGGGGGCGGTGGCGCCGTGGTCAGGTCGGCGCCGGGAGGGCTTGGACGCGGGCGAATGGAGCGGTGAGGGTGCCGGCCCAGGGCCAGTCGGGTGGGATGTTCAGCCAGCGCAGGCGTTGGCCGTGGGTGATTCGGGCGGCGGTGTGCAGGAGCCGGTAGCGCAGGGTCTTGGGTTCGGCGCGGGCGCGGTCGCCGTCCAGGGTGAGGTGGCGTAGCCAGGCGAGCAGGTCGACGGCCAGGGCGACGACCTGGCACCAGGCCTCGTTGATGCCCCAGGACTCTCGACTGGCGCCCACGAAGCCCGGTGGCCTTGGCGGTGCGGACACCGTCCTCGACGCGGGTGTGGACGCGGTGGCGGGCCTCCAGGCGCTGCACCTGTTGTGGACAGGGTTTTCAGCTGTCCGTCCGTCGCCTGAGCGCGCCTGCCGCGTCACCCGAGGCAGGTGACCAACTCGTTGATCGCCGCGATGCAGTCCTGGCGGTAGGGCTCGTTGACCTGGATCCGCTGCCCCATGACATCCAGTCGGCCCGAGCTCATCTCGTAGAAGGGGCATCCCCTGGCGAAAGCGACGACGCCGGTGGTCTGGAAGTCGCGGATGTTCACCACGCCCTGGTTCAGCTGGTCGAAGGTGAAGATCTCAGGGTTGGACTGCAGCAGGTTGGTCACGTCGTGGTCGATGGATTTCAATACGGCGGCGTATGCGGACGAGGGGCCCATGTACTGGGTGAGCCGGTTCTTGGCGATGACGTGCACCTGGGGCAGCTTCCTGCCTGCCGCCGCCAGCCGGGTGGCGAAAGCGAACGAGGAGTAGATCTCTGAGGGGAGCTTCAGGCCGTAGACCAGGGAGAAGGCGTTCTGGATCGCTCTGCGGGACGAGTCGTCCGCCATGACGGGGAGCACGAGCCGCTCGGCGCTGGCCAAGGCGATCTGCGTGTAGATCGAGAAGCTGGGGTTCGCGTCGATGAAGACGACGTCGTAGTCCTGCTTGATCTGCGCGAGGAAGTCCGACAGCCAGTCGATCACGCCCAGCCAGGGGTTGGTCACAGGGATCTGCGCGTTCGCCAGCGTGGACATCGCATTCGACTGCAGCTCGAGGAGCGGATCCCCGCAGACGAGGTCGATGTTCGTCGGGATGGAGGGGTTGAACTGGGCCGGCTTGGTGAGGAAGTCCCTCGCGCTGAAGGCCGGGACCTGGTAGGGGGACGGGAGCCTGAGCTGGAAGTAGCCGCCGATGGTGGCTCGCCCGGTCTCTCCCTGCCGAGCCAGGAGGTTCCGGCTGCCGTTGTTGGTCAGGCCACCCAGGAGCAACTCGGAGAGGTTGGCCTGGGGGCAGACGTCGATCACCAGCACCGATTCCTGGGGGCGTTGATTGGCGTAGGCGCAGGCGGCCTGGAAGCACAGGCTGGTCTTCCCCGTGCCTCCCTTGTTGTTCCAGAACGCATATACGGTCATAACAGACTCACTCCGTCCGATCGGGACTGGCCTACGTCTCGATCGTACTCGTGATCATCCAATTTGTACATTCGCATGTCGTTCAGCGCCGAGGTGGCGAAGGGGGTGGATCGGGCGCGCTGTGCCGACGGCCGGGCCGCGAGGGACGGCAACGCGGGCCGCGATTCTCCATGCCCTCCGCAGGTGTTGGACAACCGCACCTTCTGACCCGGCCCCCACACGCAGTCCCGAAGCAGTCAACCCCTGCTCGGCTTCGCGCTGATCAGTCACCGCGCGCGAGTTGCCCGAGCTGGGAGCACCAGGGGCAGCTTGGGTCGCGGCGCAACAGCTGAGGGCTTCGGTCGCGCGCGAGCGGCAAATGGATCATGGAGTCGGTGTCGCGCTCGTCGACGTGGAGGCCGGTGACGGCGAGCATGAAGTGGTTGAGGCCTTCCATAGCGGCGATGCCGTTGAGTGCGATGACGCTGGGGGCGGGGACGCCCGGGACGTAGCGGGCGTCCTGGCGCTCGTGCTCGGGGTGCATGTCGACGGCCAGGTCGGTGGGGTTGATGAGCCCGTTGCACCACAGGCAGCCGTTGCCGGGCAGGAGGAGCCGGCTGTTGGCGTGGACCAGCCCGATGTCGCCGCGGGCGTTGACGGGGACCTTCACCCCGATCTGGGCGGCGGGGATGAGGTACTGGTTGACCGCCGAGTTGACCCAGAACCGGGCGGCTTGACCGTCGGCCGCGAGGAAGATCCAGTCGCAGGTGCGCAGGGCTGAGCGGGCGGCGGGGGTCTCGACGCGTTCGGGCAGGACCTCCAGTCGGATGTCGGGGTTGGCGCGGCGGGCGTTGCGGGCGGCCGGGACGGTCTTGAGCTTGCCGACGTCGTCGGGTTCGGCGCCGAGGAGGCGGGGCAGGTTGGTGGCGTCGACGATGTCGTCGTCGACGAGGAGGAGTTCCCCGACGCCGAGGCGGGCGAGACCTTCGACCAGGATGCTGCCCACCCCGCCCAAGCCGATGACGGCCACCCGCATCCGCCCCAGGACCTGCTGCCCGAGATCGCCGAACAGCCGGGCCTGCCGGTCGTACTGCTCGTCGGGGACCCCGGACGAGACCGCGGGGCGCGGCCGCATCCGGATGAGGTTCCCGGCGGGGATCACGACCTCGGCGAGGTCGACCCGGTCTCCGTCGGGCAGCCAAAGGTCGCCAGCGCCGGCGGTGCGGGTGAGCACGACGGCGCCGACCGGCCGACCGGTGATCTGCCGCAGCGCCGGGTAGCCACGGGCGTGGCTGGCCAGGTCAGTCTGGGAGAAGCCGACGATGTGGTGGTTGCCGGGGTCGAAGTGGTTGTGGATGGCGAGGTAGTGCAGGCCCTCCGCGCGGGCCCGGACGGCGGCATCACGGACGAAGGTCGGGGTGAGCGCCCGGTAGCCAGTCTCGCCGGCGACGTAGTCGATGCCGTCACGGGCGAGGATGACCTCGCGGGCCAGCAGCCGAGGCCCGCGGGGCCCCTCGGCCAGGCCGGCGAGGATGACGGCGCCGTGTTCGTCGCCGTCCAGGAACAGGTGGTCCTGCAGCGTCGTCCACAGCCGCAGCGGGACCACCAGGGTCCAGCCGTCGGCCGGTGGGTTCACTGGGCGGCTAGCCACGTGATCACCTTCTCGGCCTTGAGGGCGGCGTTGTCCACGCCGGTCTTCCAGCCGTTCGAGCGCCGGGACAGCTGCATCGCGGGCCGGTCACGCCAGGTCACCTGCTGGATGGCCACGCCGTGGGGCTGCCCGTCGACCCGGGTCAGGGGGCCGGTGTAGAGGGGGTAGACGTCCGCACAGGGGTAGGCGGCGCTGATCTGGAAGCCGAGCCAGGTGGTCGAGGGCGTGTAGCGGGGGCCGACGTCGATGCCGTCGATGAGCACGGCGGCGCCGCCGCCGCCGTCCGGGACGACCTCGACCGGCTTGCCGGCGAAGTGGGCGCGGACGGCGGCGACGGCGGAGGCGACCTCCGGGAGCAGGTCGGTCACGAGTTGTCGTCCGGAGCGACGGCGAGGAAGTCCTCGCGCTCGCGGACGTGGACCTCGTCGGTGTCCCCGACCACGTCGTACCGGTCTCCGCGCTTGACCGACAACTGGAAATCGCGGGCGATCTCGACCCCCTGGGCGATCGCCGCCTCCTTGATCTCCAGGCCGGTCATCACCCGTTCCGGCAGCTCGACCCGCTGGTAGTTGACCGTGACGGTGACGACCCGGGGCCGGTGCGGCCCCTCACGGTCGACGTTCACGGAGGGACTGATGGTCACGTGGACCTCCTCGCGATCTTGTTCCTGGCCGCGTCCCGGGCGTAGAGTGTGTACTACATCCAGAACGGTGTTTGACGTATCGAACACACTGGGAACGCTATCACGGGCCGTTCGATGTGTCGAACACTGATAGAAAGGTGACCCGCTTCCCCGAGGAGACCCCCAGATGGCGGAAACCAAGATCAACATTCCGGCGTTGTATGCCGCGCTCGACGGAGCACGGAGGAACAAGGGCCTGTCCTGGCGGCAGTTGGCCGGCGAGGTCGGGTGCAGCCCGTCGACGATGACCCGGTTGGCGAATGGATACCGACCGGACACGGACGCGTTCATGTCGCTGACTCAGTGGCTGAAGATGCCGGCCGAGGATTTCTGGCTGGGCGACGACGATGTCGAGGATCAAGATGGGCAGCAGCAACCCGAGCTCCTGGCGGAGGTCGGTGTACTGCTTCGTGCTCGCAAGGACCTCGACGACGATGAACGGACCCACCTGCAGAACGTGTTGCAGGCCGCGATGCGGCTGAACACGAGCCGACGCGCTAGTCGGTGACCCCTTGGCACCTCGGCTCAAGAAGACGGATCTCCAGCGCCTGGCCCTGGAGATCCGCAAGGTCGATCTGGACGAACTGGACCTGTTCCAGCCGCTCTGCCCCTATGAACTGGCCCGCAAGTACGGGGTAGACGTGATCGCCTCACATGAACTGGCGGCCGTCGGATGTCCAGCCGAGTCCGTGGCCTTCTTCACCACGACCCGACCCGACGCGTGGTCGGCGGCACTGGTCCCGGCCGGGACGGGCCAGTTCATCGTGGAGAACACCGCCCACCTGGTGCAGCGACGCCGTTCCAACATCGCCCACGAGATGGCCCACGTCGCCCTCGAGCACGAGTTCGACCGGGTGATGTTCGGCTCGGACACCAACGGCGGCGGCTGCCACAACCCCGCCAACAAGGACCAGGAGTGGGAAGCCACCGAACTGGGCGCTGAACTCCTGATCCCCAAGGACGCCGCATACCGAGCAGCAAGGAAAGGAATGGACGACGCGGCAGTCGCCGCACGCTTCCAGGTCAGCGAACGCCTGGCCGGGTGGCGCATGCACGGCACCGGCGCGCGGAAGGTCGCCGAACGAATCGCCGCCAAGTGGACCCGCCCACGGCGATAGGCATCAACGATGACGGCAGCGGTGGCGTTGGTGCCCGCCACGATCAGCGGTGAAAGGGGATGGCCTGATGGAGGAACCGGAACCGATCGTCGAGCTCGACCTCACGGATCCCGCGTGGACGTTCTTCGACCAGCCGCCACGGCTCATCTGGCCCGGAGGAGGGCCGCCAACAGAGGAAGCTCGTTGCATCAGTGAGGCCGACATCGCCCGAGCCCGTGAGGTGGCCGGCGTGGATGTGGTGCTCTGCTCGCCCAACCACAGCGTTCTCCTGCTGACCGCCGCCGACTCGCCGTGGATCATGGGGATGGTCGAGGACGGCTGGTCGCGCATCTCCGCCTGATCGGCCCCGAAGACTGGCGGCGACCATCCTCGAAGATTCCTCCATCGCAGGGGCGGCAGTGTGCCCGCAGCCCCCTTCGCGAGATGCGCGGATGATCGCGCCCCTTCGGGGTGTTTGCAGGGGATATGACCGTTCGTCCCGAACCGGCTGGAGGTCCCCGCCATGAACGAGCAACCGAAGGCAGAGGAGATCGACCTGCTGACGGTCGACGAGGTTTGTGCCCTGTTCAAGGTCACCAAGGACTGGGTGTACGACGAGGTGGAGGCTGAGCGGCTGCCGCACGTTCGACTGGGCCGCAAGCATCTGCGCTTCATCCGGTCTGATCTGCAGCAGTACTTGACGGCCCACACATACACTCCGCCAGCACGCTCCGCGTAGGCCGGCGTAGCCGCCGCTCACCGAGGCCGACCAAGGCCGAGGTCATCCAGCAGCCACATCGCGCCGGTCGTCCGGTGCTCGCAAGACCGCCGCCCCAGGCCACTCATGGCGATCCGTTCCACGGTTGTCCTCATGCGAGCGGATGGGGTTCCCCGGTGAGGGCGGCCAGGGCTACAGCGACCTCATGCACGGTGGCGCGGACGTAGGTGGCGGTGGCGCCGGGTTCGTTGCCGGAGTCGGTGTGGCCGGCGTAGGCGCGGGCGACGGCGTACCCGAAGTTGCGTTCGACCCAGGTCAGGGTCGTGTGGCGCAGCCAGTGGGTGCTGATCTGCTGGGTGGCCACCCAGGGCAAGTGCCGCCCGATCCGGGTCCACAGGTGGTCATACCGGCGGTAGGTGATCGCCAGGCCGTCACGGTAGCGCAGCAGCTGGCCGGTGGCGGGGGCGTGCCGGTCGGCGGCGTGGGCCTGCAGGTGCCGCATCAGGGTGGGGGAGACCGGCTGCCACCGCACGGTGTCACCCTTCTCCCGCAGCAGGATCAGGCACTGGTCGGGGTCCAGGTCCGCCGGCCGCAACGCCAGGGCGCCGCCGCGGCGGCAGGCGGTCTCGGTGTGCAACCGCAGCAGCAGAGCGTCCAGCGCCGGGTCGTTGCCGGTGGTGGCGGCGACGTGGTTGATCTCCGCCAGGCGCGTGTCGGGTACGGCCCGGCGGGTGGAGGGCAGCCGGCGCGGTTTGGCGACCTTCGCGGCGGGGTTGGCGGCCTCGCCGATCAGGCCGTCGGCGATGGCGTGCCGGTAGAGGCAGCGCAGGGCGGCGATCGTGTGCTCGGCGGCGCTGCGCCCACTGCGGGCGTTGCGGCGGGCCACCACATGGGTGCGGACGTGTTCGACCAGCCGCTGCACGTCCGACGGGGTCGGATCGTCCAGCCGCCGATCGCCCCACTGCTCGAGGATCCGGTTCCAGTACGACCCGTACACCCGCCGCGTCCCTGTACCCACCCCCTCGGAGACGACGGGCACGTAGTCGGCGAACGTCGGCACCGCCCGCCGAGGGGCGGCCGGCCCGAGCAGGTCGGCGGGCGAGACCCCCAGGCGGGCCAGCAGCAACCGAGCCGCCTCCAGCTCCTCCCGCCCGGCCCGCCCAGGCGTGGCCGGAAGCGTGGCGCTCACGCCGCACCGTCCCCGACCAGGGCCGCGTCGAGCGCGGCAGTGACCCGGTCCAGCGCCTCCGGCGGGTAGACCACGAGCCGCCCGAGCGCGGGGTCTGCGGCCAGCAGCAGCCGATCCCCGCCCGCCAGCCCGCACCAGTGCCGGATCGTGGCCGGGATCCGCACATGCCCCTGCCGAGTCACCGCGAACGCCCCACCAGGGGCGGCCTCCACCACGACCAGGCCACCGGCCGTGCGAATCTGCAGCCGCGTCCCCGGGGTCCAGCCCAGCGCCCGCCACACCACCCGGTCGGCCAGCCGGCCCCGGTCGTCCACCGCGGACAGCCCGTAGACCCTCCGCGGGCGGGCATCCACCTCAGAAGTGGCGAGGGCGGGGGACAGGCCCGGCAACGGCAGGGCCGCTCGCCGCAGCACCGGCCCCGGACTGGCGTGCTCCGGCGCAGGCCCCAGCGAGCCGGTTGGGGGCAGCACCACGGGGGTGATCACACGGGCGGTCACCACGGCCACCGCCTCGAGCGGGCGACCGCAGGCTCGCGACTGTTGCGTCGACGCCGCGGGCGGGTGCTGGAAGGGCTTCGACCACGGCCACTCAAACGTGGCAGGTGTGCAACAAATGGGTGTCCGAGGGGGGACTTGAACCCCCATGCCCTTTCGGGCACTAGCACCTCAAGCTAGCGCGTCTGCCAATTCCGCCACCCGGACGAGCGGCCCGGCGAGAGCCGGAGCGGGATCGAGGTTAGCACGCGGCGGGGGCCCGCCCGACGCCACCGTCGCGGTCGGCGAGGGCCCGGGTGGGCCCTGTCGCCGGGCCGCCGGGCGCGCACGGGAGCGGCTACCGTAGCGGCCGCCGGAGCCTGCCCGGAGGGCGCCGGAGCGAGCTGTCGATCGAGGGGAGTCGTGATGGCTGACGCACCGCAGCCGGGGTCCGCGCCGGCGGGCGACGGCGGGCAGGACGTGGCTGGTGCCGAGCAGGACGTGGCTGGTGCCGAGCAGGAGGTTGTGGACATCTGCCGCGACCTGATCCGCATCGATACCTCGAACTACGGTGACGGCAGCGGCCCGGGGGAGCGGGCCGCTGCGGAGCTACGTCGCCGCGCTGCTGGCCGACGTCGGCCTCGAGGCCGAGCTGATGGAGTCGGCGCCGGGGCGGACGAGCGTGGTCACCCGCTGGCAGGGCCGTGACCCCGGCCGGCCGGCACTCGTGGTGCACGGCCACCTCGACGTCGTCCCGGCCAGGGCCGAGGACTGGCGGGTCGACCCCTTCTCCGCCGCGGAGCTCGACGGGTGCATCTGGGGCCGCGGCGCGGTGGACATGAAGGACATGGACGCGATGGTGCTCGCCACCGTGCGGGAGATGGCGCGCGCCGGGCGCCGCCCCGCCCGCGACATCGTGCTCGCCTTCTTCGCCGACGAGGAGGCGGGTGGGGACTACGGCGCGTCCTGGGTGGTGCGCAACCGTCCGGAGCTGTTCTCCGGCGCTACCGAGGCCATCAGCGAGGTCGGCGGGTTCTCCGTGGAGTTGCAGGGGCGGCGTGCCTACCTGGTGCAGACCGCGGAGAAAGGGCTGGCCTGGCTGCGGCTGGTTGCCCACGGCAGGGCGGGTCACGGCTCGCTGATCAACGATGACAACGCCGTGACCAAGCTGTGCGCGGCCGTGGCCCGGATCGGCGCCCACCCGTGGCCGCTGGCCCTGACCCCCACGGTGCGGGACTTCCTCGCCGGGGTGGAGGAGATCACCGGGGTGCCGGTGCGGGTCGACGACCCGGACGCCCTGGTGGCGACGCTGGGGAGCACCGCCCGGTTCGTCGGGGCCACCCTGCGAAACACCTCCAGCCCCACCGTGCTGGAGGCCGGATACAAGCACAACGTGATCCCGGGGGCCGCCACGGCCCTGGTGGACTGCAGGTTCCTGCCGGGGCACGAGGAGAGTCTGATGGCCACCGTCCGGGAGCTGGCCGGGCCCGGGGTGGACGTCGAGGTCGCCCAGCACGGGGTGGCGTTGGAGGCGCCTGCGTCGGGGCAGCTGTGGGACGCGATGTCCTCGGCCCTGCGCGCCGAGGACCCGGAGGCGAGCGTCCTGCCCTACTGCCTGTCCGGGGGCACGGACAACAAGTCCCTCAGCGAGCTGGGAATCACCGGGTACGGGTTCGCTCCCCTCCGGCTGCCGCCCGACCTCGACTTCTCCGGGATGTTCCACGGCGTCGACGAGCGGGTCCCGCTGGACGCGCTGCGCTTCGGCGTCCGGGTGATGCGCAACTTCCTCGACAACTGCTGATCCCCGGCCCGGGCGGGGGAGGCCCCGCCCGCCCGGGGCCGGCCCGTCAGCCGGACCGGACCACCCTGATGATCCGCCGCCGGAGCCAGACCCGGCGTAGGCCGCCCATGAACAGGCGCACCCGGGCAAGCTCCCAGTGACCGTACTCGGCGTGCTCCACGAGCAGCCGGTGTACGTCCGCGCGGGAGTATCCGCGGGGGATGGTCAGCACCCGGTACTCGTACTCCCCGTGGGTCGCGGGGAGGTCGTCGGGCAGCGGAGGCACCGGCACCGGCGCGGGGAGGTCGCTCATCACCCCAATGTCACCACGAACCGCTACGGTCATGCCATGACCACCGATCCGCGGGCGGCGCTGGACCGCCTCGTCGCTGCCCTCGAGGCACACCTGCACGCGGCGGGCAACCGCCGTGGGGAGGCCGACCCGGCCGTCTCCGCGGCCTACCAGACCCTCGCCGACGCGTTCGAGAGCTACGACGACGCGCTCTACTCCGCTTTCGACGAGGTCACCCCGTTCGTGCTCTACGACGACGCCGACGACTCGGACGAGGACGACGAGGACGACGAGGACGACCTCGATGACGACGACCTCGACGGCGCGGAGCTCGAGGTCGACGACGACGAAGCGGACGACGACGAGGACGAAGCGGACGACGAAGCGGACGACGACGCGGACGAAGACGACGACGCGGACGAGGACGACGACGAAGACGAGGACGACGAGGACGAGGACCTGCCGGACGAGGCCGACGTGCGGGCGGGGGCCGTGGCGTCCGGCCCAGCTGCCGGCTTCGACGACGGCGCGGGCACACCGGCCTGAGCGGTCCGGCGCCGCGGCCGGCGCCACCCACCGGGCCGCGGCCCGCGGGCGCAGCTAGGGAGTCGCCGACACCTCGTCGAGCGCGGCACGGATCTCGGTCGGCAGCTCCACGTCCTCGCTCATCAACGACGCCCGCAGCTGTGCTGCCGTGCGCGCGCCCACCAGCACCGAGGACACCCCGGGGCGGTCGCGCGCCCAGGCCAGCGCGACCTCCAGCGGCGAGCAGCCGAGCCCGTCTGCGGCTGTGACCACCGCGTCGACCACGCGGCGGCAGCGCTTGTCCAGGTATGCGCCGACGAATTCGGACAGGTGCGGGGACGCGGCGCGCGAATCGGCGGGTGTCCCGGTCCGGTACTTCGCCGGTGAGTACGCCACGCCCCAGCGGGGACCAGGCGAGCACGCCCAGGCCGAGCGCCTGCGACGCGGGCACCACCTCCCGCTCGGCGTCGCGCTGGACCAGCGAGTACTCCACCTCCGCGGCGACCGGGGTGGCGATCCCGGCCGAGCAGGCTTGCCGCCCGGGCGGTCTGCCAGCCGGTGTAGTTGGAGAAGCCGACGTAGCGGGCCCGGCCCGAACGGGCCGCGTACTCGAGCGCCGTGAGGGTCTCCTCCAGCGGCACCTCCTCGCTCCAGGCCGGCGCCAACCAGAGGTCGACGTGGTCGGTCCGCAGCCGGGACAGGCAGGCGTCGAGCCCGCTGAGCATCGCCGCGCGGGAGGGGTCGGGGCGTAGCCCGCCGTCCCGCCAGGACACCCCCGAGCGGGTGCAGACCACGAGCTCCTCGCGCTCCACCACCCCGCCGAGGAGGGTGCCGAGCAGCTCCTCGGCGACCCCGCTCGCCGTAGGTGTCCGCCGTCTCCACCAGTGTTCCGCCGGTGTCGACGAACTCCCGCAACTGATCGGCGGCCTCGTGCTGATCGGTGTCGCGGCCCCAGGTCAGGGTGCCCAGGCCGATCCTGGACACCCGCAGCCCGCTGCGGCCCACCACACGCTGTTCCACGGCAGCCCAACCTACTGCCTCGGGCCCCCGACCAGCGCGGATGGGCCCGTCCGCGGGTTCCCTGCGGCTGCGGCCACGGCTGCGGCTAGGCTCCCGCCTCATGCGGCTGGGGCTCAACCTCGGGTACTGGGGTGCAGGGAACGACGCGGAGAACCTGGCACTGGCCCGGGAGGCCGACCGGCTCGGGTACGCGGTGTGCTGGGCGGCCGAGGCGTACGGCTCGGACGCGCCGACCGTGCTGGCCTGGGTGGCGGCGCAGACCGAGCGGATCGACATCGGCTCGGCCGTGATGCAGATCCCCGCCCGCACTCCCGCACTCACCGCGATGACCGCGGCAACCCTGGACACGTTGTCCGGCGGCCGCTTCCGGCTCGGCCTCGGGGTGAGCGGACCGCAGGTGTCGGAGGGCTGGCACGGGGTGCGCTTCGACCACCCGCTCGGGCGCACCCGCGAGTACGTCGAGATCGTCCGGATGGCGCTGCGCCGCGAGAGCGTCAGCTACGCGGGCCGGCACTGGACCCTGCCGCTGCCGGACGGGCCCGGCAAGGCGATCAGGCTCACCGTGCATCCCGGTGCGCGAGCAGATCCCGTCTACCTGGCCGCGGTCGGGCCCGCGCAACCTCGAGCTGGCCGGCGAGATCGCCGACGGCTGGCTGGCCATCTTCTTCTCACCGGAGCACGCCGAGCTCTCGCTGGCCCCGCTGCGCGCCGGCCGCGGACGAGCGCAGGCAAGGGGACGCCGCAGCGACCGGCTGGCCGGGTTCGACGTCGTGCCGACCGTGCCGGTCGCGGTGGGCGCCGACGTCTGCGCGCCTGCGCCGACCCGCTGCGCCCCTACGCCGCGCTCTACGTCGGCGGGATGGGCAGCCGGGAGCGGAACTTCTACAACGCGCTCGCCCGCCGGATGGGGTTCGAGCAGGCCGCGGCGCAGGTGCAGGACCTCTACCTCGCCCGCCGGCACCGTGACGCGGCGGCCGCCGTGCCGCAGGAGTTCATCGACTCCACCAGCCTGCTCGGCCCTCCCGAACGCATCCGCGATCGGCTGCAGGCCTATGCCGCCGCCGGCGTCACCACCCTCACCGTCTCCCCAGCCGAGCCGACCCTGGAGGCCCGCGTGTCCACCCTGCGAACCGTCGTCGAGGCCGTCGAGGCAGCCGGGCTCGCATCGTGAGCGGCGCGCTGGGGTACCTCGACGCCACGGTGCTCGGAGTGGTCGAGGGGCTGACCGAGTTCCTGCCGGTGTCCAGCACGGGGCACCTCACGGTGGCCGAGAGCCTGCTCGGACTGGCGGTGAACGACCCCGCGGTGACGGCCTTCACCGCGATCATCCAGTTCGGCGCGATCGTGGCGACGTTCCTCTACTTCTGGCGGGACATCACCCGGCTCGCCCTCGCCTGGGTCGGCGGGCTGGTCTCGGCGCAGGCCCGGCGCGAGCCCGACTACCGGTTCGCCTGGTACGTGATCGCCGGCTCGATCCCGGTGGGGATCGTCGGCTTCGCGCTGAAGGACGTGGTGAAGGGCCCGCTGCGCAGCCTGTGGGTGGTGGCGGTGGCCCTCATCGTGTGGAGCGCCGTGATGTACGTCGCGGAGGGGCGCGGACGCCAGCGCAAGGGCGAGGAGGACCTCAGCCTGCGCGAGGTGCTGTTCATCGGGCTGATGCAGTGCCTCGCACTGGTTCCGGGCGTGTCGCGCTCCGGCGCGACCATCTCGGCGGGCCTGCTCGTTGACGCCACCCGGGTGGCCGCCACCCGGCTGTCCTTCTTCCTCGCCATCCCCGCGCTCACGGGCGCCGGGCTCTACGAGCTGAAGGACGTGAACACGAAGGTGGTCGGGCTGGGGCCCGCTGGCCCTCGGCACGGTGATCAGCTTCATCGTCGCCTACGCCTCCATCGCCTGGCTGCTCCGCTTCGTCGCCCGGCACCCGATCACGGTGTTCATCGGCTACCGGCTGCTGGCCGGGCTGGCGCTGATCGGGCTGCTCGCCGCCGGGGTCGTGAACGCCACCTGACCGCACCCGCCGGCCCCGCCCGCCGGCCCCGCCCGCCGGGTGGCCCTTCCCGGCCGTTCGACCCGTAGGCTCGGCGGGTGCCAACGCTGATCCTGGTCCGCCACGGACGCACCAGTGCCAACGCCGGCGGTGTGCTGGCCGGCTGGACGCCGGGGATCGGGCTCGACGACACCGGCCGCGCCCAGGCTGAGGCCCTCGCCCGGCGGCTGGCGCCGCTCCCGCTCGGTGCGGTGGTGACCAGCCCGCTGCAGCGCTGCCAGGAGACCACCGCCGCGGTGGTGGCGCTGCCCGGGCCGCGCGCGGTTCCCCGCCCCGCCCCGCTCACGGATGAGCGGCTCGGGGAGTGCCGGTACGGCGCCTGGACCGGCCGGACGCTGAAGGAACTGGTCAAGGACCCGCTGTGGCGGGTGGTGCAGGCACACCCCTCCGCGGTGACGTTCCCCGGCGACGGCGGGGAGTCGATGCTGGGGATGCAGGTACGGGCCGTGACCGCGGTGCGCGAACACGACGCGGCCGTGGCCCGCCGAGCACGGACCCGACGCGCTCTGGCTGGCGGTCTCCCACGGGGACGTCATCAAGGCCGTGCTCGCCGACGCGCTCGGCATGCACCTGGACGCCTTCCAGCGCCTGGTCGTCGACCCCTGCTCGGTCTCCGTGGTGCGGTACACCGCCCTGCGCCCGTTCGCGCTGCGGGTCAACGACACCGGCGGCGACCTCAGCGGGCTGGTGCCGCCCACCGCGGCGCCGGCGGCGGGCACGCCGGTCGGACGTCCGACGCCGTCGTCGGGGGTGCCACCGGCGCCCGCCGTGACGGCGCCCCGGCGACACCGTAGGGTCGCCACCATGGCACGGCTGCTGTTCGAGTACGACCCGCCGGACCGGTTCGTCGCCGGCACCGTCGGGCCAGCCGGGCTCGCGGACCTTCTTCCTGCAGGCCCGCGGCGGCGCCCGGGTGACCAGCGTCTCGCTGGAGAAGCAGCAGGTCACCGTTCTGGCCGAGCGCGTCGAGGAACTGCTCGACGAGGTGCTGCGGCGCAGCGGCGGGTCGGCCCCGGTGCCCGCGCTGGCCCCCGCCCACGCCGAGGACAACGACCCGCTGGACAGCCCCGATCGAGGAGGAGTTCCGGGTCGGCGCCATGAGCCTGGCCTGGGACGCGCGCACCGAGCGGCGTGGTGATCGAGTGCTTCTCGGAGGGGATCACCGTCGGCGAGCAGGACGAGGAGGACACCGATCCGAAGCCACCCGAGGACCAGGACGGTGGCATCCTGCGGGTGAGCCTCAGCGGCGCGGCCGCTCGGGCCTTCGCCAAGCGGGCGCTGGCCGTGGTCGCGGCAGGGCGCCCGCCGTGCCCCTTCTGCGGGAACCCGCTCGACCCGGACGGGCACATCTGCCCGCGGTCGAACGGGTACCGGCGGTGAGGGGCGCTGGTGACAGGTGCGCCGGACACCCCGGTCCCGGGCGCTGACGAGGCGGCCGCCCTCGACCTGCTCGCCCGCGGGAGCTCGACATCCGGGGCCGGATCACCGATGCGAGCAACGCCACCCTGCTGGCGAGGGTCGACCCTGGGCGGCGCTCAGCGCGCGACTGCGTCTACAAGCCGATCGCGGGGGAGCGGCCGCTGTGGGACTTCCCCGACGGCACGCTGGCCCGCCGCGAGGTGGCGGCGTACCTGCTCTCGGCCGCCACCGGCTGGGACGTCGTGCCGCCGACGGTGTTGCGCGACGGGCCGTTCGGGTCGGGCAGTGTGCAGTTGTGGGTGCGGGACGGGCGCGTCGACGCCGAGGGCGACCCGGAGCTGCCCGAGCCCGGGGCCGGTCTGGTCGACGTGCTGCCGGCACCGCGAGTGCCCGCCGGTTGGCTGAGGGTGCTCGATGCGCAGGACTACGACGGTGCACCCGTGGTGCTGGCCCATGCGGACGCCGAGGAGCTGCGTCGGATGGCCGTCTTCGACGTCGTGGCGAACAACGCCGACCGCAAGGGCGGGCACGTGCTGAGCGGCGGAGTCGGGCGCGGTGCTCGGGGTGGACCACGGGCTCACCTTCAACGTGGATGACAAGCTGCGTACCGTGCTGTGGGGGTGGGCCGGGGAACCGGCTGCCGGACGAAGCCCGCGAGGTGCTCGCCCGGCTGGCGGAGGAGCTGTCCGACGGTGGGCGGTTGCGCGCCCGGCTGCGCTCGTTGCTGGCCGCCGACGAGCTGGACCGAACCCGGGAGCGGGCCGTGACCCTGCTCGGTTCGGGTCGGTACCCGCGGCCGGCACGGGGCCGCCCCGCGATCCCCTGGCCCGCGTTCTGAGCCGTCCCGGGTTAGGCTCCCGACGTGAACCGCTGGCCCGCACCCGACGTTCCCCGGCTGCCCGGCAGGGGCTTACCCGTGCGCCTGTTCGACAGCGCGAGCGGCACCGTCCGCCCTGCGGCCCCTGGTCCGGTCGCCCGGATGTACGTCTGCGGGATCACGCCGTACGACGCGACCCACATCGGACACGCCGCCACGTACGTGGCCTTCGACCTGCTCAACCGGGCCTGGCGGGACGCGGGTCTGGAGGTCCGGTACGTGCAGAACGTCACCGATGTGGACGATCCGCTGCTCGAGCGGGCCGAAGCCACCGGGGTGGACTGGCAGGTGCTGGCCAAGGAGCAGACCGACCTGTTCGCGGGTGACATGGCCGCACTCGCGGTCATCCCGCCGGACGTCTACCTCGGCGCGGTGGAGACGATCCCGCTGGTGGTGACCGCGGTCCAGCGGCTGCTCGACGCCGGGCACGCCTACCGGGTGACCGGCGCCGCGGGCGAGCCTGACGGTGACGTGTACTTCCGGGTGCACGCCGACCCCCACTTCGGCTCGGTGGCCAACCTGCGCGAGTCGCAGATGCTTGAGGTGTTCGCCGAGCGCGGGGGCGACCCGCAGCGGGCGGGCAAGCAGGACCCGCTGGACTGCCTGCTGTGGCGGGTGGAGCGACCGGGGGAGCCCAGCTGGGACGGCGGCGCGCTCGGCCACGGACGGCCCGGGTGGCACATCGAGTGCACGTCGATCGCGCTGGAGCACCTCGGGATGTCCTTCGACGTGCAGGGCGGCGGGCGCGGACCTGGAGTTCCCCCACCACGAGATGGGCGCGGCCGAGGCGCAGGTGCTGACCGGCAGCTGGCCGTACGCGCGCAACTACGTGCACGCCGGGATGGTCGGGCTGGACGGGCACAAGATGAGCAAGTCGCGCGGGAACCTGGTGTTCGTCTCCCAGCTGCGGGCGCGAGGCGGTCGACCCCGCGGCGATCCGGCTGGCCATCCTCGCCCACCACTACCGGGAGGACTGGGAATGGACCGACCGAGGGCCTGCAGGCGGCGTGCCACCGGCTGCTGCGTGGCGTGAGGCCGCGGCGGTACCCCGGTCCACCGACCCGCAGCCGCTGGTCGACGACCTGCGGGAGCGGCTCGCCGACGACCTCGACGCCCCCGGTGCACTCGACCTCGTCGACGCCTGGGCGGCCGACCAGCTGGCGCACGGTCGACCGGCACCGGCACCGGCACCGGCCCGGGCGGGGCTCGGGTGGACCCGCCGACCGCGCTCGGGAACCGAGGGACACGAGCTGGTCGCCATCGCGGTGGAGGCGCTGCTCGGCGTTCCGCTGTAGGGCCGCCCGCGCACCGGGTGGGGCCCGCGGCAGCCGCGGGAACCCCGGGGCGGTTCAGCGCCCGGGGTGGCCGCCCGCGGTGCCGCCGTCGTCCCGGCGGCGCAGGTAGCGCTCGAACTCCCGGGCGATCGCCTCGCCGCTGGCCTCGGGCAGGTCGGCGGTGTCCTTGGCCTGCTCGAGCTGGCGGACGTACTCGCCGATCTCCCCGTCCTCGGCGGCAAGCTCGTCGACGCCGTGCTCCCAGGCCCGGGCGTCCTCGGGCAGGTCGCCGAGCGGCACGGTGACGTCGAGCAGCTCCTCGACCCGGCGCAGCAGCGCGAGGGTGGCCTTGGGGGAGGGGGCCTGGCCGACGTAGTGCGGCACGGCCGCCCACAGCGACAGCCCCGGCATGCCCGCCCGGGTGGCGGCGTCGTTGAGCACCCCGACGATGCCGGTGGGGCCCTCGTAGCGGCGAGCGCTCCAGCGCCAGCGCTCGAGCAGGCCGTCGTCGTCGCTGGTGGCGGTGATCGGGATCGGCCGGGTGTGCGGCACGTCGGCGAGCAGCGCCCCGAGCGTCACCAGGGTGGTGACGCCGAGCGTCCGGGCGTGGTCGAGCAGCTCCTTCACGTACGACTGCCAGCGCATCGAGGGTTCGATCCCGCGGATCAGGACCACGTCGCGGGAGGAGCCCTCGGGGCGCGCCCAGTACAGCCGGGTGGTGGGCCAGGTGATCACCCGGCGGCCCTGCTCGTCGAGGGTGACGGTCGGCCGGTTCACCTGGAAGTCGTGGTAGTCCTCGGGGTCGAGCTCGGCAAGGGGCTCGCGCCTCCCACACCGTCTCCAGGTGCGCGAGGGCGCCGCTGGCGGCCTCACCGGCGTCGTTCCAGCCCTCGAAGGCGGCGACCATCACCGGATCCCGCAGCTGCGGAACCACGGACTGCTCGCTTGGGTCGCGCACGAAACCTCCCTCGGGCGGACTGCCCACCGTAGCGCCAGCCTACGGGCGTCCGCGGTGCGCCCGGTCCGCCGGTGGCGATGCCACGCCTTAGACTCGACCACGATGAGAAACCGCGCCGCGGCCTTCCGCTCCGCACTTGCCACGCGCGTCCTGGTCGCCGACGGCGCCATGGGCACGATGTTGCAGGCCGCAGACCCCACCCTCGCTGACTTCGAAGGCCATGAGGGGTGCAACGAGATCCTCAACGTCACCCGCCCCGACATCGTGCGGGGGGTGCACGAGGCATATCTCGACGTGGGCGTGGACTGCATCGAGACCAACACTTTCGGCGCAAACCTGGGCAATCTGGGCGAATATGGGATCGAGGACCGGATCCACGAGCTGGCCCGGGCCGGGGCCCGCATCGCCCGCTCCGCCGCTGACGCCTTCTCCACCCCGCAGCGCCCGCGGTTCGTGCTCGGATCGCTCGGCCCGGGGACGAAGCTGCCCTCGCTCGGGCACGCGACCTACGCCCGGCTGCGGGACGCCTACGAGCAGCAGGTCGCCGGGCTGATCGCCGGCGGCGCCGATGCCGCCCTGGTCGAGACCGCGCAGGACCTGCTGCAGGCCAAGGCGGCGGTGATCGGGGCGAAGCGGGCGGCGGAGGCGGCCGGGGTCGACCTGCCCGTGCTCGTCCAGGTGACCGTCGAGACCACCGGCACGATGCTGCTCGGCAGCGAGATCGGTGCCGCGCTGACCGCGCTGGAGGCCCTCGGGGTCGACGCGATCGGGCTGAACTGCGCCACCGGCCCGGCGGAGATGAGCGAGCACCTGCGTCACCTGGCCCGGCATGCCAGGGTGCCCGTCACCTGCATGCCGAACGCCGGCCTTCCCGAGCTCACCCGCGAGGGGGCCCGCTACCCGCTCACCCCCGACAAGCTCGCCGACGCGCACGACACCTTCACCCGGGAGTTCGGGCTCTCGCTCGTCGGTGGCTGCTGCGGTACCACCCCGGAGCACCTGGCCGAAGTGGTGGAACGGGTGCGGGACCGCGAGGTCGGGGCCCGCCGGCCGCGGCCCGAGGCCGGGGTGGCGAGCCTGTACCAGCACGTGCCCTTCCGTCAGGACACCTCATTCCTGTCGATCGGGGAGCGCACGAACGCGAACGGCTCGAAGGCCTTCCGCGACGCGATGCTGTCGGCCCGCTGGGACGAGTGCGTCGACATCGCCCGCGCCCAGACGCGCGACGGGGCGCACCTGCTCGACGTGTGCGTCGACTACGTGGGGCGCGACGGGACGGCCGACATGCGCGAGGTGGTGGGCAGGCTGGCGACCGCCTCGACGCTGCCGCTCGTGCTCGACTCCACCGAACCGGCGGTGATCGAGGCCGGGCTGGAGCTGGTCGGCGGCCGGGCGGTGGTCAACTCGGTGAACTTCGAGGACGGCGACGGGCCGGGCAGCCGGTTCGCCCGGATCATGCCGGTGGTCCGCGAGCACGGTGCCGCGGTCATCGCCCTGACCATCGACGAGACCGGGCAGGCCCGCAGCGCCGAGCACAAGGTGGCCGTCGCCGCCCGGCTCATCGACGCTCTCACCGGGACGTGGGGGATGCGGGTCGAGGACATCGTCGTCGACTGCCTCACCTTCCCCATCGCCACCGGGCAGGAGGAGACCCGGCGCGACGCCGTGGCCACCCTCGAGGCGATCCGCGAGGTGAAGCGCCGCTATCCCGCGGTACAGACCACGCTGGGCGTGTCCAACGTGTCCTTCGGGCTCAACCCGGCGGCCCGGGTCGTGCTCAACTCGGTGTTCCTGCACGAGGCGGTCAAGGCCGGGCTGGACTCGGCGATCGTGCACGCGGCGAAGATCCTGCCGATGTCGCGCATCCCCGACGACCAGCGGCAGGTGGCCCTCGACCTGGTGCACGACCGGCGCCGCCACGACCCTGACGGCGCGCTCAGCTACGACCCGCTCGCGCACTTCCTGCAGCTGTTCGAGGGGGTCGACGTGGCCGCGGTGCGCGCCGACCGGGCCGCCGAGCTGGCCGCGCTGCCACTCGGGGAGCGGTTGCAGCGGCGGATCGTCGACGGCGAGGCGAAGGGCCTGCCCGAGGACCTCGATGCGGCGCTGGCCTCCGGGCAGGGAGCGCTGGATATCATCAACGACCACCTGCTGGCCGGTATGCGCGTGGTCGGAGAGCTGTTCGGGCGCGGGGAGATGCAGCTGCCGTTCGTGCTCGCCTCGGCCGAGGTGATGAAGTCGGCCGTCGCGCACCTGGAGCCGCACATCGACACCGCCGACGGCAGCGGCGGCAAGGGTCGGATCGTGCTCGCGACGGTCAAGGGCGACGTGCACGACATCGGGAAGAACCTCGTCGACATCATCCTGTCCAACAACGGGTACGACGTGGTCAACCTCGGCATCAAGCAGCCGATCTCGGAGATCCTCCGGGCGGCGGAGGAGCACCGGGCCGACGTGATCGGCATGTCGGGGCTGCTGGTGAAGTCGACCGTGGTGATGAGGGAGAACCTCGAGGAGATGAACTCCCGCGGGGAGGTCGCGCGCTGGCCGGTGATCCTCGGCGGGGCGGCCCTCACCCGCGCCTACGTGGAGAACGACCTGGCCGAGGTGTACGCCGGGGAGGTCCGCTACGCGCGGGACGCGTTCGAGGGCCTGCGCCTGATGGACTCCCTGGTCGCCGTCCGTCGCGGTACCCCCGGTGCGACGCTGCCCGAGCTGCGGCCGCGCCGGGTCCGTCGCCGCGACCGGCAGGAGGCGACGGCCGATGCCCCGGTCGGCCGCTCCGACGTGGCCCGCGGGTTGGCCGTGCCGACGCCGCCCTTCTGGGGCGACCGGGTGGTGCGCGGGATCGCCCTCGCCGACTACGCCGCGTACCTGGACGAGCGGGCCACCTTCATGGGCCAGTGGGGCCTGCGCGGCAGCCGCACCGGTTCGGGGCCCGACTACGACGAGCTGGTCGAGACGCAGGGGCGCCCGCGGCTGCGGATGTGGCTGGAACGGGTGCAGACCGAAGGGCTGCTCGAGGCGGCGGTGGTGTACGGCTTCTACCCCTGCGTCTCGGAGGGGGACAGCCTGGTGGTGCTGCACCACGAGGGGGACGGCAGCAGCGCGACCCCCGGGACGGAGCGGCTCCGGTTCACCTTCCCGCGGCAGCGGCGCGACCGGGGGTTGTGCCTGGCCGACTTCTTCCGCTCCGCCGAGGAGGCGCTGGAACTCGGCGGGCCGGACGTGCTCGCGCTGCAGCTGGTGACGATGGGCCAGCGGGTGGCAGAGGCGACCGCGGAGCTGTTCGCCAAGAACGCCTATCGCGAGTACCTCGAACTGCACGGGCTGTCGGTCCAGCTCACCGAGGGGCTCGCCGAGTACTGGCACGCCCGCGTGCGCGCCGACCTCGGGCTGGGCGGCGAGGACGCCGCGGAGCTGCCCGGCATCCTCCGGCAGGGTTACCGCGGGTCGCGCTACTCCTTCGGCTACCCGGCCTGCCCCGAGCTGGAGGACCGGGTCAAGCTGGTCGGGTTGCTGAAGCCGGAGCGGATCGGCGTCGAGCTGTCGGAGGAACTCCAGCTGCACCCCGAACAGTCCACCGACGCCCTCGTGGTGCACCACCCCGAGGCCAAGTACTTCACCGCCACATGAGCGCCGGCGCCGGCCCCCCGGTCCCGCATCAGCCCACCGGCTCCCTGCCCGCCGCGGTGCTGTGGGACATGGACGGCACCCTCGTCGACACCGAGCCCTACTGGATCGCGGCCGAGTACGAGCTGGTCGCCGCGCACGGCGGCCGGTGGTCCCTGGAACAGGCGCACAACCTCGTCGGCAACAGCCTGCTCGTGTCCGCCGAGTACATCCGCCGGCACGGCGGGGTGCAGCTGCCGGCCGAGGAGATCGTCGAGCGGCTGCTCGACGCGGTGGCCGAGGCGGTGCGGGGGCACACCCCGTGGCGGCCGGGGGCGCAGGCCCTGCTCGCGCAGCTCGTCGCCGCCGGGGTGCCGTGCGCGCTGGTGACGATGTCCTACCGCCGGCTCGCCGAGGCGGTGGTCGCGGGGTTGCCCGCGGGCAGCTTCGCCACCCTGGTGACCGGGGACGAGGTGGATCGGGGCAAGCCGCACCCGGAGCCCTATCTCGAGGCCGCGGCCCGGATCGGGGTCCGCCCGCAGGACTGCCTGGCCATCGAGGACAGCCCGACGGGCGTGACGTCGGCCCACGCGGCAGGGGTGCCGGTGCTGGCGGTCGAGCACCTGGTCACCATCGAGCCCGGCCCGGGACGACGGGTGCTGCGCACCCTGGAGGGGATCTCGCTCGCGGACCTGCGGCTGCCGCAACCACCCCAGCTGGGCAAGCCTCCCGTCGGCGTTGCCGAAACGTGATGGTTCTGCGGGTCGGAAGGGCTTATCGGGGGAAACTTCGTGGCTCTAGGGTCGCCCTACCGAACCGGCCGCCGTGGCGGGTGACGGCGTGAAGGGTGTGGCAGATGCGATTCGGCAGTCGAACCGGGCGGGGAAGGGCTCTGCGGGCAGCCGCCACGACCGCAGCGGTCGCGATGGCGCTGGCCGCCTGCGGCGGCTCCTCGGGTGGAAGCGGCGGGGCGAGTAGCGCCGACAACGCAACCTTCGTCTTCGGGGCCTCCTCCGATCCTGCGATCATCGACGGCGCGTACGTCAGCGACGGCGAGTCGCTGCGGGTGGTGCGGCAGATCTTCGAGGGTCTGGTCACCACGGCGCCGGGCAAGACCGACATCAAGCCCGCGCTGGCGAGCTCGTGGACGACCAGCAGCGATGGCCTGACCTGGACCTTCACCCTGCGTTCCGGCGTGACCTTCACCGACGGCACCCCCTTCAACGCCGCCGCGGTGTGCACCAACTTCGAGCGCTGGTACCACTTCACCGGCATCCAGCAGAGCAGCTCGGTGTCGTACTACTGGTCCACCGTCTTCGGCGGGTTCGCCAAGAACGAGGACCCGACGCTGCCGAAGAGCCTCTACAGCGGCTGCGCGTCGCCCTCGGACACCAGCGCGGTGATCACCCTGACCCGCCCGTCCTCGACCTTCCTGTCGGCGCTGTCGCTGCCGTCGTTCTCGATCGCCAGCCCCAAGGCGCTCACCGAGTACAAGGCGGACCAGGTGTCGGGCACCGCCGACGCGCCGGTGTTCAGCGGCACCTTCGGCACCGAGCACCCGATCGGCACCGGGCCCTTCAAGCTGGTGAAGTGGGACAAGGGCAACCAGGTGGTGCTGGAGCGCAACGACGCCTACTGGGGTGAGAAGGCCAAGGTCAAGACGCTGATCTTCAAGCCCATCGCGGACGGCCCGGCCCGGCGGCAGGCGCTGGAGGCCGGTGACATCGACGGCTACGACCTGGTCGATCCGGCCGACACCAAGGCGCTGAAGGACGGCGGGTTCCAGATCCTGCTCCGGCCTGCGTTCAATGTCGCCTACATCGGCTTCAACCAGGCGATGCCGCCGATGAACAACCCGAAGATCCGGCAGGCGATCGCCTACGCGATCAACCGCGACAACATCATCAAGACCAACTACCCCGACGGCTCGGTGGTGGCGAAGGAGTTCATGCCACCGGAGGTCTTCGGCTACGCCAACGACGTCACGACCTACAACTACGACCCGGCGAAGGCCAAGCAGCTGATCGCCGAGTCGGGGGTGACCAACCCGACCCTCACGTTCTGGTACCCGACCAACGTGTCGCGTCCGTACATGCCCGACCCCGCGGCCAACTACCAGCTGATGAAGGCCGACCTGCAGGCCGTCGGGTTCACCGT
Organism: uncultured Actinomycetota bacterium; assembly: GCA_963784535.1. Lineage (GTDB taxonomy): Bacteria > Actinomycetota > Actinomycetes > Actinomycetales > Kineosporiaceae > CAWARR01. Next base: position 418,599 of record CAWARR010000006.1, read on the forward strand.
GAACACCAAGCAGGCCCCGTGGAACCCCGACTACATCACCCAGGTGGACGCGGGGAAGGCGCAGCTGTACCTGCTCGGGTGGACCGGTGACTTCGGTGACCCGGACAACTTCATCGGCACCTTCTTCCAGACCGCCCAGCCGGCCTGGGGCTTCAACGACCCGGCGCTGTTCAGCCTGCTGGACAAGGCCGAGGCGGAGACCAACCAGGACCAGCGGGTGGCCCTCTACCAACAGGCGAACCGGATGATCATGGACATGCTGCCGGGTCTGCCCTACGCCCACACCCAGCCGGCGCTCGCCTTCAAGGCCGGGGTGACCGGGTTCGTGCCCAGTCCGGTCGGCAACGAGGACTTCAACACGGTCGCCGTTCCGGGCGCGTGAGCTCGATCCCGCTCAACCGGGAGCACCGGTCCGGCGTCCCCGCCCAGTTCGGGGACGCCGGACCGGCCCGCAGGCGGCTCCGGGCGGCCGTTGAGCGCGACGGCAGCCGGGTGGAACGGTGCTGAGGTTCATCGTCCGGCGCCTGCTGCAGCTGGTGCCCATCCTGCTCGGGCTGTCGGTGCTGCTGTTCGCCTGGATCCGGGCGCTGCCCGGCGGGCCGGCCGCGGCGCTGCTCGGGGAGCGGGCCACGCCCGACCGGATCGCCCAGATCAACCACATCTACGGCCTGGACCGGCCGGTGTGGCAGCAGTACCTGTCCTTCCTCGGCCGGGCGGTACGGCTCAACCTCGGTTCGAGCATCCGCACCCAGCGCCCGGTCACCGAGGAGTTCCTGCGCCTGTTCCCGGCGACGATCGAGCTGAGCATCGCCGCGATGATCTTCGCGGTCGGCCTGGGGATCCCGCTGGGCTACCTCGCCGCCCGCCGCCACCTCGGATGGGTGGACAACCTGTCCGTCACCGGCTCGCTGATCGGCGTGACGATCCCGGTGTTCTTCCTCGGGTTCCTGCTCAAGTACGTGTTCGCGGTCAAGCTCGGCTGGCTCCCGACCACCGGCAGGCAGGATCCGCGGCTGTTCACCGATCACCCCACCGGGTTCTACGTCCTGGACGGCCTGCTCGTCGGGCGGCCCGACGCGTCCTGGGACGCGATCCGGCACCTGATCCTCCCCGGCATCGCGCTGGGCACGATCCCGTTGGCGATCATCACCCGGATCACCCGGGCGGCCGTGCTCGACGTGGTGAACGAGGACTACGTCCGTACCGCCGAGGCGAAGGGCCTGCTGGCCCGCACCATCACCCGCCGGCACGTGCTGCGCAACGCGATGCTGCCGGTGGTGACGGTCACCGGGCTGCAGGTCGGCCTGCTGTTGTCGGGAGCCGTGCTCACCGAGACGGTGTTCGCCTTCCCCGGCATCGGCAGCTTCCTCGTCGCCGCCATCGAGAACCGCGACTTCGGCGTGATCCAGGGGTTCATCCTCATCATCGCGGTGATCATCGTCACGGTGAACCTGCTGGTGGACATCAGCTACGGGTTGATCGACCCGAGGGTGAGGGCGCGATGAGCGCGCCGCACGAGCTCGCCCCCAGCGCCGACCCACGCACGGCCGCGGTCATGGCCGGCGAGGAGGAGGGCGGTTCGCTGGGCCGCGACGCCTGGCAGCGGCTGCGGCGCGACCCGGCCGCCATCGTCGGCGCCGTGCTGGTGGTGGTGTTCGTGCTCGTCGCCGTGCTGGCGCCGTGGCTCGCGCCGTACGCACCCGACGACATCTCTGCGGGGCGGGGCATCGTCACGCCGACGAACATCCCGGGCCCCTCGGCGGCGCACCTGCTCGGCCTGGACAACCTCGGCCGCGACGAGCTCAGCAGGGTGATCTTCGGGGCCCGCCAGTCGCTGCTCATCGGGGTGGTCTCGCTGCTGCTCGGAGCCAGCGCCGGGACGCTGCTCGGGTTGCTCGCCGGTGCCTTCGGCGGCCGCATCGACGGGCTGGTGATGCGGTTGATGGACATCATGCTCGCGGTTCCCGGACTGCTGTTCGCCATCGCCGTGGCGGCGGCCCTCGGGCAGTCGCTCACCTCGGTGATGATCGCCATCGCGGTGGTCAACGTGCCGGTGTTCGCCCGGCTGCTGCGCGGATCGATGCTGGCGCAGCGGGAGAGCGACTACGCGTTGGCCGCCACCTCGGTGGGGGTGCGGCGGCGGGACGTGATCCTGCGGCACGTGCTGCCGAACTCCATCTCCCCGGTGATCGTGCAGGGCACCCTCACCCTCGCCACGGCGATCATCGACGCGGCCGGGCTGGCCTTCCTCGGCCTGTCGGGCACCGACCCGAGCGTTCCGGAGTGGGGACGGATGCTCGCCGACACCCAGCGCTTCCTGTCCTCGGCCCCGCACCTGGCGATCTTCCCCGGGGTGGCGATCGTGATCGCCGCGCTCGGGTTCACCCTGCTCGGAGAGTCCCTGCGCGAGGCCCTCGACCCGAAGTACCGGCGGTGAGCGGGATGGCGGCGGGCGCCGGCAGCGGTGGCAGCACGGGCAGCACGGGCAGCGGTGGCAGCGGTGGCGTCCGGGACGCCCGCGGCAGGGAGCTGCTCGGCTCGACACCGGGTGCCGCCGCCACCGGGACGGCCGTCGCGCCCGGGCCGCTGCTCGACGTGCGCGACCTCGAGGTCACCTTCACCCGGCGCGGCCGCCGGGACGTGCGCGCCGTCGACGGGGTGACCTTCGACATCCAGCCTGGTCAGACGCTGGGGCTGGTGGGGGAGTCGGGTTCGGGCAAGTCGGTGACGTCGCTGGCGGTGATGGGGCTGCTCCCGCGCCGCGGTGTCGACGTGCGGGGCAGCGTCACGCTCGACGGGGAGCAACTGCTGGGGGCGGCCGACTCGCGGCTGCGTGACCTGCGCGGCCGGGACATGGCGATGGTCTTCCAGGATCCGATGACCTCCCTCAACCCCGTGGTCAGCGTGGGGGTCCAGGTCACCGAGGTACTGGTGCGCCATCAGCGGATGTCGCGCACCGAGGCGGTCGCGGAGGCGGAGTCGCTGCTGCGCCGGGTGGGGATCCCCGACCCTGCCCGCCGGCTGCGGGAGTACCCGCACCAGCTGTCGGGCGGGATGCGACAGCGTGCCCTGATCGCGATCGCGCTCGCCTGCCGGCCGCGGCTGCTGATCGCCGACGAGCCGACGACGGCGCTCGACGTGACGATCCAGGCGCAGATCCTCGATCTCCTGCGGGTGCTCGTCCGCGAGTCGGGGACCGCACTGCTGTTGATCACCCACGACCTGGGGGTGGTCGCGGGACTGTGCGACACGGTGCACGTCATGTACTCGGGCCGGATCGTGGAGTCCGCCCCGCGCCGTCCGCTGTTCGCCGACCCCCGCCACCCGTACACGGGCGGGCTGCTGGCCTCGATCCCCCGGCTGGACGCTCCGCGCGACCAGCCGCTGCACCCGATCAGCGGTTCGCCGAACGACACCATCGCCTGGACCGCCGGCTGCGCCTTCGCCCCGCGCTGCAGCAGCCGGGTCCCCGAGTGCACCGAGACCGCCCCGCAGCTCGACGCCCGCGGCGCGAGCCGGCTGCGCTGCCACAACCCGCTGCCCGCGGCCGGCTCCGCCGCGGCGTCGGCGCAGGGGGAGGAGCACGGTGAACGGCTCGCCGTCGCTGCTGCGGGTCCGCGGCTTGCAGGTCCATTTCCCGATCACCCGCGGGGTGCTGCTGGATCGCGTCGTCGGCCACGTCCGGGCCGTGGACGGGGTGGACCTCGACGTGCGTCGCGGCAGCACCTACGGCCTGGTGGGGGAGTCGGGGTGCGGCAAGAGCACCTTCGGCCGGGCGGTGCTGCGGCTGGTGGAGCCGACCGCCGGGCGGGTGGAGTTCGACGGGGAGGACGTCGCCACCCTGCGCGGTGAGCGGTTGCGCCGCGCCCGGCGGCGGATGCAGATGGTCTTCCAGGACCCGATGGCCAGCCTCGACCCACGCCAGTCGGTGGAGTCGGTGCTGCTCGAACCGCTGCGTGCGCACGGGGTGACCCCGCAGGGCGGCCCGACGGCGCACGTGCGCCGGCTGCTCGACGTGGTCGGGCTGCCGGGCAGCGCCGCCGGCCGCTACCCGCACGAGTTCTCCGGCGGCCAGCGGCAGCGGATCGGGATCGCCCGGGCCATCGCCCTGCAGCCCGACCTGGTGATCGCCGACGAGCCGGTGTCGGCCCTCGACGTGTCGGTGCAGGCGCAGGTGATCAACCTGCTGGAGGAGTTGCAGGACACCTTCGCCCTCACCTACGTGGTGATCGCCCACGACCTGGCAGTCGTGCGCCACGTCAGTGACACCATCGGGGTGATGTACCTCGGCACCCTGGTTGAGGAGGCCGACAGCGACGCCCTGTACGCCGAGCCCCTGCACCCGTACACGATCGCGCTGATGTCGGCGATCCCCATCCCCGATCCGGAGGTGGAGGACAGGCGCGAGCGGATCCTGCTGGTGGGTGACGTGCCGAGCCCGTCCTCCCCGCCGTCGGGATGCCGCTTCCACACCCGCTGCCCCTTCCGCCGGCCCACCCGCTGCGACGACGAGGTGCCTGCGCTGCGCGAACTGGCGCCCGGCCACCGGGTGTCGTGCCACTGGGCGGAGGACATCGCCGCCGGCCGGATCAACCCCTCGTCGGCCTCGCACGATCCGGCGGCCACCGCACCCTGAGCCCGGGCCGGGGGCGGGGGCGCCTCCGGCCCGGGCTCAGCCCGGTTCCCCTCGTCGGTGCTCGGCGATCGCTACTCCGTGGTGACGGCCGTCAGGACGTCGAGCCGGACAGCCCGGATCGCGGGCAGGGCTGCCGCGACAACCCCTGCTACCGCGGCCGCGACGATGAGCGACACCAGCGTCGTCCACGGGACGGCAAGCGTCCCCAGCCCCTGGTCGGCCAGCGCCCGGCGCATCGCCACCCCCAGGCCGAGGCCGAGCCCGGCCCCCAGCAGCGCGCCGAACACCGCCGTGGAGACGGCCTCGATGGTGATCGTGCGGGACAGCTGCCCGCGGGAGAGCCCGACCGCCCGCAGCAGCCCGATCTCCCGGGTCCGCTCGAACACCGACAGCGCCATCGTGTTGATGATCCCGAGCACGGCGATCACCACGCTGAGTGCCAGCAGCACGTACATGATCGTCAACATCGTGTTCACCTGGGACGCCTGGGCGTTGCTGAACTCCTGGCCGTCCTGGACGGAGATCACCAGGTACGGCTTCACCGTGGCGGTGAGCTCGGCACGCACCTTCGCCGGGTCGGCGCCGGGAGAGAGCCTGACGTAGGCCTGGTACTCGCCCTGCATCGACTCCGGCACCGCCTCGGCGTACAGCGTGCGCGGCACCACGAGTTGGGCCCCGAGCAGGCTGTTGGCCGTGGCCACGGCGCCGACGGTGAGAGTGCGGTCCTTGAGCGTGGCGATGGTCGAGGTGAAGGTGGAGCCGACGGTCCAGTGACGCTGGTCCGCCACGGCGCCGTCGACGATGACCTGCCCGCGGTCGAGCACGGCGAGTGAGCCGGCGCGCAGCGGGACCTTCACGTTGTCCCCGATCGAGGCGGCATCGGTGGCCACGGCCGAGAGCGAATCCGCCCCGACCTCCACCGGTACCAGGGCGATCCCGGCTGCTGACTGCACCCCGGGCAACGTCCGGACATGGTCCACCACGGTCGCCGGGAAGGGCGTCTGCCCCCCGTCCAGCACGAAGTCGGCGGTGAGCTGCCGATCGACGATGTCGGCCACGCTGGCCTTCATCGACTGCGCGATCACCGAGACCCCCGCCATCAGGGTGACCCCGATCATCAGCGCGCTCGCCGTGATCGCCGTCCGTCGCGGCACCCGCAGGCCGTTCTCCCGGGCGAGCCGACCGACCACCCCGAACATCAGCACGAACGGCCAGGTGACCGTGCGGATCACCGGCCGGGTCAGCAGGGGCGCCGCCACCAGCGCGCCGATCAGGACCAGGGCGACGCCGGCGAGGATCCCCCACCAGTTGACGGCGGACTGCCGGGTCAGCGTCCCGACGACGACGGCCCCGACCGCCAGCATTGCCAGGCCGACGCTGCCGAGGCGGCGGACGCCCTTCACCGGGCGAACCAGGTCGTCGCGCAGCGCCTCCATCGGGGCGACCCGCGAGGCCCGGATCGCCGGGTGCACGGCGGACAGCACCGTGACGCAGACGCCGACGAGCAGCGTCACGATCACGGTGCGGGGGAGCACGGGCAGGCCGCCGGAGATCTCCAGGCCGACGGCGCCGAACAAGGCCTGCAACCCCTTGGCGAGGCCGACCCCGACGCCCAGACCGACCAACCCGCCGGCCAACCCGACGATGACCGCCTCACCGAGGACCACCCGGAGCACCTGCCCGCGGGCGGCCCCCAACGCGCGCAGCAGGGCAAGCTCGCGGGCACGCTGGGAGACCAGCATCGAGAAGGTGTTCGCGATGATGAAGCCGCCGACGAACACACTCACCCCGGCGAAGATCAGCAGGAAGGTGTTGATGAAGCCGAGCGCGTCGTGCAGGCTCTTCTTCGCCTCGGCGTTGGCGGCCTTTCCGGTCACCGCCTCGGCCTGCGGGGGCAGGACGGTCGAGATCCTGTCCCGGAGCTGGGTCTGGGACACGCCGGGGGCCGCGGTGACGCTGAACGCGCCGACCTTCCCGTCCGGGGCGAACACCGACTGGGCCGTCTTCCCGTCCAGCAGCACGAGAGTGGCGCCCGCGATGGGCGCGTCGTACTTCGCCTCCGCGGTGATGGTCACGTCGGTGGGCTCCCCGCCGATCAGCGCCTTGGTGTGGTCACCGACGGCGAGCTTGGCCCGGCTGAGGGTCGAGGTCTCCACGGCGACTTCGTGCGGCCCCTGCGGCAGCCGACCCGAGACCACGCTCAGGGCCGGGTCGTCCGGGTAGATCGCGTAGCCCAGGCTGGGGGCCCCGCTGTTGCGCACCGCGGTGCCGTCCTTGCCGACCAGGACGATCGTGCCGTTGAGGTCGGGTACGACCCGGGCGACGCCCGGCACGGACCGTAGCCGGGTGGCGAGGTCGAGCGGCAGCTGCTCGCGCGCGAAGCCTCCGCTGCCGTCGCTGAGCTTGCCGGCCGCAGTTCCCCGTACGGTGACGTCCAGGCCCGTGGAACCGGCGTCGAAGATCTTGTCGAAGGTCTTGTTGATGGAGTCGGTGAGCACGTAGGTGCCCGCGATCAAGGCCGTCCCGAGCGTGACCGAGGCGACCGTGAGCAGGAATCGCAGCAGGTGCCCCCGCACGCCCCTGAGGGTGATCCGTGTCATGGCTCAGATCGCCCGTCCGGCGAGCTCGAAGCCCTTCATCCGGTCGAGCACCAACTGCGAGGTCGGCCCCTCCAGTTCGTCGACGATGCGCCCGTCGGCGAGGAAGAGCACCCGGTCGGCGTACGCGGCGGCGCCGGGGTCGTGGGTGACCATCACGATGCTCTGCCCGAACTCGTCCACGGAGCGGCGCAGGAAGCCGAGGATCTCGGCGCTGGCGTGGGAGTCGAGGTTGCCGGTGGGCTCGTCGGCGAACACCAGCGCGGGGCGGCTGACCAGGGCCCGGGCGCAGGCCACGCGCTGCTGCTGGCCACCGGACAGCTGGCTCGGCCGGTGCGAGAGCCGGTCACGCAGACCCATCGTGTCGATCACCGCGTCGAACCACTCGGCGTCGACCTTGGCGCGGGCGATGTCCAGCGGGAGGGTGATGTTCTCCCGCGCGGTGAGCGTCGGCACCAGGTTGAAGGACTGGAAGACGAAGCCCAGCCGGTCGCGCCGCAGCCGGGTGAGGGCCTTGTCCCGCAGCAGCCCGACCTCGTCGCCCTCGATGAACACCTGCCCGGAGGTGGGCCGGTCGAGGGCGGCCATGCAGTGCATGAGCGTGGACTTCCCCGATCCCGAGGGGCCCATGATCGCGGTCAGTCGGCCTCGCTCGAACTCCACGTCGATACCGTCGAGTGCCGTCACGGTGGCCTCGCCGCTGCCGTACCTCTTCACTAGTCGGACGGCGCGCGCAACGACGTCGCGCCCCGTCTCGTGACCGATCGTCACGGTGTTCCCCTCTGTTGTCGTCATCCCCGGTATGGCGGCGGTCTCCCGCAGCCCGGTCGGGCCCCGAAGCCCGCTCCGCCCCTAGCCTGCCGTGCGCCGCAGCCGCCGGCAGTGGTGCCACCCCTAGGACCTGGGTGGGGATCGCTCCCCCCCCGCCCGCGCGGGTCTCACCCCTCGTCGAGTCCCGGAGTGTCCGGTGCCGAAGCCGCCACCCCGGACACCCGGTCGGCGGCGTCCACGGGCAGTGCGGGAGGGGTGCCCCCCCAGGCGGGGCACAGCGCACGGTGGTCGCACCAGTCGCACAGCCGTCCCGGCGACGCCCTCCAGTCGCCGGAGTCGGCGGCGCGCACGATGGCCGCCCAGAGCGCCTTGACCTTGCGCTCGGTGGCGAGCAGGTCGGACTCCTCGGGGGTGTACCGCAGGATCTCACCGCTGCCGAGATAGACCAGCTGCAGCACCGAGGGCAGCACGGAGCGCAGCCGCCACAACACCAGGGCGTAGAACTTCATCTGGAACAGGGCCTTGGCCTCATAGGCCTGCGACGGTGCCCGGCCGGTCTTGTAGTCGACCACCCGGATCCGCCCGTCGGGCGCCACGTCGAGCCGGTCCACGTAGCCGCGCAGCACCAGCCCGTCGTCGAGGGTGGTCTCGACGTACAGTTCCCGGTCGGACGGTTCGAGCCGGGTCGGATCCTCCAGCTCGAACCAGCGGGCGAGCAGGTCCTCGGCGCCGGCCGAGCCACTGCGCCACCGCGGCCGCGTCGCCGTCGAAGAGCGTGGCGAGCTCCGGGGACTCGGCGCGCACCCGCTCCCACTGCGGGCCGACCAGTTCGCGGGCGGCGGCGAGCGTGCGGCCCGCCGCCGGCAGGTCGAAGATCCGCTCCAGCACGGCGTGGACGACGGTGCCACGGACGGCGACGGGGCTGGGAGCCTCGGGCAGCCGGTCCACCACCCGGAAGCGGTACAGCAGCGGGCACTGCATGAAGTCCCCGGCGCGGGACGGAGAGAGCGCGGTGACACCCATGGCGCAACTCTAGGAGCAGGGGCGGACAACCCGGGCGCACCCGGCGGGCACAGGGTCCGCACAGGCACTGCGGCTAGCATCAGGCGTGGCTGACGGCGGCGGGGTGCGGATCGGGTCGGTGTTCGGGGCGCCGGTGCTGCTGCGCCCTTCGTGGTTCGTGGTGGCGGCGCTGGTGACCGTGCTGTACGTCCCGGCCGTCCACGCGCAGGCCCCGGCGGCCTCCGCGCCGCTGGCCTACCTCGTCGCCGCCACCTTCGCGCTGATGCTGCTGGGTTCGGTGTTCCTGCACGAACTCGCGCACGCGGTGGCGGCGCGCCGGGTGGGGACCCCGCCCACGCACATCGTGCTCGACGTCTGGGGCGGGCACACGGCGTTCTCCGACGAACTGCCCACCCCCGGGCGCTCCATCTTCGTCGCCGCCGTCGGGCCGATCACCAACGCCGTCATCGCGGTGCTCGCCACCCAGCTGCGCAGTGCGCTGCAACCGCAGGGCGTGACCTCCGTGCTGCTGCTCGCGCTGGCGCTGTCGAACTGGTTCGTGGCCGGCTTCAACGCCCTTCCGGGGCTGCCCCTGGACGGCGGGCGGGTGCTGGAGGGGCTGGTGTGGTCGGTCACCGGGGAGCGCACCACGGGTTCGCTGGTGGCCGGGTGGTGCGGGCGGGTGGTGGCCGTCGGGGCGGCGGGGTACGTGGTGGCCCGGGCGGTGCTGACCGGCGCGAGCGTGGACCTGACCACCGTGGTGTGGATGCTCCTCGTCGCGAGCGTGCTCTGGCAGGGGGCGACCCAGGCGATCCGGGCGGCGCGCTGGCGGCGGCGTGCCCCGGCGGTGAGCGCGGCGGGCCTGCTCCGTCCGGCCGTGGCCGTGCCGGCGGCGGCGAGCGTCGCGGAGGTGGTGGTGGCGGCGAACGCCGCGGGCGTGGGCGAGGTGGTCGTGCTCGACCCCGACGGCCGGCCGTCCGGGCTGGTGGACGCCGCCGCCGTGGCCGCGGTGCCGCCGGAGCGGGCCGGGTCGGTGCGGGTCGGTGCGGTGGCCCGCGCGCTGCCGCCGGGGGCCAGCCTGGCGGTGGAGCTCAGCGGGGAGGACCTGCTCGCCGCGCTGCAGTCCGTGCCGCACCCGGAGTACGTCGTGGTGGCGGGCGGCGCCCGGGTCGTCGGGGTGCTGCGCTGGGGCGACGTGCAGGCGCGCCTGGTGGGCTGACGGCGGGCCGCGCCTAGACTCGGCGGCCATGACCCCCCGACCAGGCACCGACCCGGATCCCGGCGCGGGAACGGGCGCCGCCGACCCGACCGGCGCGGCACATCGCCGCGGCCCGTTCCGGCCCGGTGACCGGGTGCAGCTCACCGACCCGAAGGGCCGGATGCACACCATCACCCTCGCCCCCGACCGGGAGTTCCACACCCACCGCGGGCTGTTCCGGCACGAGGAGCTGATCGGTCGCCCGGAGGGGTGGGTGGTGACGAACACCGCCGGGGTGGAGTACCTGGCGCTGCGCCCCCTGCTGGCCGACTACGTGCTGTCGATGCCGCGCGGGGCAGCAGTGGTGTACCCCAAGGACGCCGGGCAGATCGTGGCGATGGCCGACATCTTCCCCGGTGCGCGGGTGGTGGAGGCCGGGGTGGGCTCGGGGGCGCTGAGCATGTCCCTGCTGCGCGCCGTCGGGGACACCGGAAGCCTGCACTCCTTCGAGCGGCGGGCCGACTTCGCCGGCATCGCCCGCGGAAACGTCGAGACGTTCTTCGGCGGCCCGCACCCGGCCTGGACGATCACCGTGGGCGACCTCGCCGAGGAGCTCGAGGACACCGACGTCGACCGCGTGGTGCTGGACATGCTCGCTCCCTGGGAGTGCCTCGACGCGGTCGGTCGGGCGCTCGTCCCCGGTGGGGTGCTGATCTGCTACGTGGCTACCGCGACCCAACTCTCCCGGGTGGCGGAGGCGCTGCGTGCCGATGGGCGCTTCACCGAGCCCGCGGCCTGGGAGTCGATGGTGCGGGGCTGGCACCTGGAGGGGCTGGCCGTGCGCCCGCAGCACCGGATGGTCGGGCACACCGGCTTCCTGATCACCGCTCGGCGGCTGGCCGACGGGATGGCCCCGCCGCTGCGCCGGCGCAGGCCGGCCGGCAGCACCCGGGACGGGGGCGAGGCGGTCGAGGAGGCGTGGGGGCACTGGACGGCCGAGGAGCTGGGGGAGAGGCCCGTGTCGGAGAAGAAGATCCGGCGGGTTCACCGGGCGGTGAACCCACCGGAAGCGGGAGATTTCTCTCACCCTCTGGACCCGGACGGCGACGCCGTGTGATGGTAGTCGTCCGTGGCTCAAGGGTGAGTTCTTCGGGGCGCCGATGACCGAGACGTGGTGCGAGCCGGAAGTCTCGCGCCCCAGAGCCCACGCCGCCGCGCAGGCCCGGCCGTCTCGGCGTTAGTGTCGAAGGGTTCCGCCCCACGGCAACGAGGGAGGCTCCTGCGATGGCCGGTGACGAGGTGGGTCCGGACGAGGCGATGCTGCATGAGGAGATCGCGCGACTCAGGGACGAGATAGACCGGTTGCGCGCGACCCGCGCAGGTACGGCGGACATCGACCAGCTGGCACGGCTGCGCGCGCAGGTCGCCCAGCTGTCCACCCAGAACGACAGGCTCGCCTCGACGTTGCGCGAGGCTCGCGACCAGATCCTCGCCCTGAAGGCCGAGGTCGACCGGCTGGCCCAGCCGCCCAACACGTACGGCATCTTCCTCGCCGAAGCCGAGGAGGGCACCGTCGAGGTGGTCGCCTCCGGGCGCAAGATGCGGGTGGCCTGCACCCCCTCGGTGGAGGTCGGCGCGCTGCAGCCCGGCCAGGAGGTCATGCTCAACGAGGCCTTCAACGTGGTCGCGGCGGGCGCCTTCGAGCGGGTCGGCGAGATCGTCATCGTGAAGGAGTTGATCGATGACGACCGGGCGCTGGTGGTGGCCCACGCCGACGAAGAGCGGGTGGTGCACCTCGCGGGGCAGGTGCTGACCGAGAAGCTGCGCATCGGCGATGCCCTGACCATGGATCCGCGGGCCGGCTTCGCCTTCGAGAAGATCCCGAAGGCCGAGGTCGAGGATCTCGTGCTGGAGGAGATCCCCGATATCGACTACTCCGACATCGGCGGGTTGTCGGCCCAGATCGAGCAGATCCGCGACGCGGTGGAGCTGCCGTTCCTGCACCCCGACCTGTTCCGCGAGCACGGCCTGAAGCCGCCGAAGGGCATCCTGCTGTACGGCCCGCCCGGGTGCGGCAAGACGCTCATCGCCAAGGCGGTGGCGAAGTCGCTGGCGCTGAAGGCGGCGGAGGCCCGCGGCGAGAAGGAGTCGAAGAGCTACTTCCTCAACGTCAAGGGCCCGGAGCTGCTGAACAAGTACGTCGGCGAGACCGAGCGACACATCCGGCTCATCTTCGCCCGGGCCCGTGAGAAGGCGTCCGAGGGGACGCCCGTCGTGGTCTTCTTCGACGAGATGGACTCCCTGTTCCGGACCCGGGGCTCCGGGGTGTCCAGCGACGTGGAGACGACCATCGTCCCGCAGTTGCTGTCGGAGATCGACGGGGTGGAGCGGCTGGAGAACGTCATCGTGATCGGGGCGTCGAACCGGGAGGACATGATCGACCCCGCGATCCTGCGGCCCGGCCGGCTGGACGTGAAGATCAAGATCCAGCGCCCGGACGCGGAGGCGGCCCGGGACATCTTCTCCAAGTACCTGACTCCCTGGCTCCCGCTGCACCCCGACGACCTGGCCGCCAACGACCAGGCCCCCGGTGCGACCGTGGACGCCATGATCCAGCGCACGGTGGAGCGGATGTACTCCGAGACCGAGGAGAACCAGTTCCTCGAGGTCACCTACGCCAACGGCGACAAGGAGATCCTCTACTTCAAGGACTTCAACTCCGGCGCGATGATCCAGAACATCGTCGACAGAGCGAAGAAGACGGCGATCAAGGACCTGCTCGACACGGGCCAGCGGGGGATCCGGGTGGAGCACCTGCTGAACGCGTGCGTCGATGAGTTCAAGGAGAACGAGGACCTGCCCAACACGACGAACCCCGACGACTGGGCCCGCATCTCCGGGAAGAAGGGTGAGCGGATCGTCTACATCCGCACCATCATCCAGGGCAAGCAGGGCAGCGAGCCCGGCCGCTCGATCGACACCGTCGCCAACACCGGCCAGTACCTGTGAGTCGGCCGGCCCGGGTGGGCCGGGCAGTGCCGGTGGGCCGGCCGGATCGCGGAGGGGCGGGGGGCTAGGCGCCGGCGGCGCGGGCGGCGCGCCGCCGCACCAGCCGGGCGAGCAGGCGCCAGCCGAGCAGGAACAGGCTGACGAAGCAGGTCGCCACCAGCAGGAAGGTCAGCGGGGTTCCCTCGCCCCCGGCCACGTGGCGCAGCAGCATGCCGAACACCACGGTGGAGCTGACGGCGAGCACCCCGGCCCGGTAGGACAGCGGCCCGAGCCGCAGCAGCAGCAGGGCTGCCCACCCGAGGGCCAGCCCGACCAGGAACGGCCACGCCGTGGACAGGGTGCCACCGAGGAGGGATCCCTCGTGGTGGGACATCCGGCCCAGCACGACGAACAGCACCGTCGCCGCCGCGTCCGCCAGGGCGCTGGCTGCGGTGAGCCGCCTCCCCGCGCCGTGGGTGCCGCGCCAGGCGGCGGGAATCGAGACCACGGCCACAGTGTGGCAGCCCGTCGCCGCGAGCCGTCCGCCGGGACGCCTAGGCTGCGGTCATGACCGCGCGCCGGGTGATGGGGATCGAGACCGAGTTCGGGGTCTCCGCACCGGGGGACCCCACCGCGAACCCCATGCTGCTGTCCAGCCAGGTGGTGAACGCGTACGCGGCTCCGCTGGGGAGCCGGGCCGGGCGCGCCCGCTGGGACTACGAGGACGAGGCGCCGCTGCGTGACGCCCGCGGCTGGGAGCTCAGCCGCGAGGCCGCCGACCCCGGTCAGCTCACCGACGTCAGCGATGACCCGGGTCTGGCCAACGTCATCCTCACCAACGGGGCCCGGCTGTACGTCGACCACGCCCACCCGGAGTACTCCTCACCGGAGGTCACCAACCCCCGGGACGCGGTGCTGTGGGACAAGGCCGGCGAGGTGGTGATGCTGCGGGCGGTGCGCCGGATCGCGGCCACCCCCGGCCTGGCACCGGTCAACCTGTACAAGAACAACACCGACAACAAGGGCGTGTCGTACGGAACGCACGAGAACTATCTGATGCGGCGCGAGACGGCCTTCTCCGACATCGTCCGCCACCTCACCCCCTTCTTCGTCTCCCGGCAGGTGGTCACCGGGGCCGGCCGGGTGGGGCGGGGCCAGGACGGCAGCGGCAGCGGTTTCCAGCTCAGCCAGCGGGCCGACTTCTTCGAGGTCGAGGTCGGGCTGGAGACCACGCTGAAGCGGCCGATCATCAACACCCGGGACGAGCCGCACGCCAGCGCGGAGCGGTTCCGCCGGCTGCACGTGATCATCGGTGACGCGAACCTCTGCGAGGTCTCCACCTTCCTCAAGACGGGCACCACGGCGCTGGTGCTCGAGCTGATCGAGCAGCGTGCCTTCACCCGGGAGCTGTCGGTCGAGCGACCCGTCGCGAGCCTGCATGCCGTCTCGCACGACCCCTCGCTGCGGGCGTTGCTCACGCTGCGCGAAGGCGGCACGCTGACGGCGGTCCAGCTGCAGTGGGCCTACCACGAGCAGGTGGCCGCCTACCTGGCCGACCGCTACGGCAGCGACCTCGACCCGGTCAGCGTGGAGGTGATGGCCCGCTGGGAGAGCGTCCTCACCCGGCTGGAGCGCGACCCGATGTCGTGCGGCCGGGAGCTGGACTGGGTGGCCAAGCTGCGCCTGCTGGAAGGGTTCCGGGAGCGGGAGGGGCTGGGCTGGGGGGCCGCCCGGCTGCAGCTGATCGACCTGCAGTGGGCAGATCTGCGGCCGGAGAAGGGGCTGTACCACCGGCTGGCGGCGCGCGGCCAGGTGGAACGGCTGGTCTCCGACGAGGAGATCGCCCGCGCTGTCACCGAACCACCCGAGGACACCCGCGCCTACTTCCGCGGCCGCTGCCTGTCCCGCTACGGCGAGCATGTGGCGGCGGCGTCCTGGGACTCGGTGATCTTCGACGTTCCGGGCCGCGGGGCGCTGCAGCGGGTGCCGACGCTCGACCCCACCCGGGGAACCCGGGAGCACGTCGGGGCGCTGCTGGAGCGCTGCCCGACGGCCGCCGACCTGGTCGACTCCCTCACCGCGACCTGAGCCCGGGCCGCAGGGCCCGGCCGGAGGCCCCGGTCCCGGTGTCCGGCCGCGATCCCGGCCGGAGGCCCCGGTCCCGGACGGCGGCCGCCAGGTTAGGCTCGCGCCATGGTCGGGGATTTCGTGCTGATGGCCGGTACCGCGTCGCAGCGGCTCGGCCGCTCGATCGCCGATTACCTGGGGCATCCGTTGACCCCCGGGGAGGTGCTGCGCTTCTCCGACGGAAACCTGTTCGTCCGGGTGCAGGACAACGTCCGCGGCCGCGACGTGTTCCTGGTCCAGGCGCTGGCCTTCGCGCCGAACGACGAGTTCGTCGAGCTGCTGTTCTGGATCGACGCGCTGAAGCGAGCGAGCGCCGCCTCGGTGACCGTGGTGCTGCCGTACTTCTCCTACGCCAAGGGCGACAAGAAGGACGAACCCCGGGTGTCGATCCGGGCACGGGTGTGCGCCGACGCGATGGAGGTGGCCGGCGCCGACCGGGTGGTCACCATGGACCTGCACGCCCCCCAGGTGCAGGGCTTCTTCAAGGTCCCCGTCGACGACCTGCGCGCCGAGCCGGTGCTGGCGGAGCGGCTGGCCTCCGCCCTGCCCGAGAACCTGGTGATCGTCGCCCCGGACGCCGGGTTCGCCAAGCGGGCCCGCGGCCTGGCCACCCGCTTGAACGCGCCGCTGGCGATCGCCGACAAGCGCCGGGTCGCCCACGACGAGCAGGCCGAGATCGTCGAGATCATCGGTGACGTGCAGGGGCGGGTGGCGGTGCTCTTCGACGACTTCGCCATCTCGGCGGGAACCTTGTGCGAGGCGGCGGCCAAGCTGATGGAGCGGGGGGCTTCCACGGTGTACGCCGCGGTCAGCCACGGCCTGCTGGCCGGGGACGCCGGCGCCCGGATCGACGCCAGCGCGATAGAGCGGCTGTTCATGACCGACACCATCGAGGGGCACCGCAGCCCGCTCCCGGCCAAGGCCGAGGTGGTCTCGATCGCGCCCCTGTTCGGTGAGGCGATCCGGCGGATCTCGATGCGCGAGAGCATCAGCGTGCTGTTCGCCTAGTCGCCTGCCGCCGATACCGAGCGGGGTAACCCCCCGTCGGGCCGCCGCAGTGCCTAGGATCGGGGCAGGTCCCGTGACCACGCGGTCGCGCCGGAGAGTAGCCGCGACGGGGTGGGACGGACGATGCCGAGCCGGAGGAGGCACTCGATGGCAGGTCAGGAGCACCAGCGCCCGAGGGACCGTGACGACGAGCCGGACAACGCCCCCCCTCCGCCCGCGGCCCAGAGCCAGGTCAAGGACGACGAGGTCGACGCCATTCTCGACGAGATCGACGACGTGCTGGAGAGCAACGCGGAGGAGTTCGTCAAGGGGTTCGTGCAGAAGGGCGGGCAGTGACCTCCGCGGCCTGCCGGCAGGTCGCCGGGGTCATGATCGCGGGCACCCGCCCGGCCCGCCGGGAGCGGCGGATAGGGTCGACCCCGTGACCGACCTGCACCCCCCGACGACGACATCCGGGCGGTTGCCCGCCGCCTTCCTTACCCCGGGCTCGTCCTCCTTCTCCGACTTCCTCGGAGCGCACGCCGCACACCTGTTGCCCGCTCGGCGGGGCCTGCCTGCCGGGATGGTGCCGGAGGTCCCGCACGCCACCACCATCGTGGCGCTGGCCTTCGGCGACGGGGTGGTCATGGCGGGGGACCGGCGGGCGACGATGGGCAGCATGATCGCGCACCGCGAGATCGAGAAGGTGTTCCCCGCCGACGACTACTCCTGTGTCGGCATCGCCGGGTCGGCCGGGCTGGCCATCGAGCTGGTCCGGCTGTTCCAGGTCGAGCTGGAGCACTACGAGAAGATCGAAGGCGCGCTGATGTCGCTGGAGGGCAAGGCCAACCGGCTGGCGACGATGATCCGCGGCAACCTAGGGCTGGCGATGCAGGGGCTCGCCGTGGTCCCCCTGTTCGCCGGCTTCGACCTGGATGCCGGCCGTGGCCGGATCTTCTCCTACGACGTGACCGGTGGCCGCTACGAGGAGCACGACCACCACAGCGTGGGGTCCGGGTCGCTGTTCGCGCGTGGCTCGCTGAAGAAGCGTTGGCGGCCGGGGATGGACGCCGCCGCAGCCGTCCGGGTCGCGGTGGAGGCACTGTTCGACGCCGCCGATGACGACTCGGCCACGGGGGGCCCCGACGAGCAGCGGCGGATCTTCCCGGTGGTCGGCACCGTCACCGGCGACGGGTACCACCGGGTGGACGACGACGAGCTCGCCGGCGTGGTCTCGGCGCTGCGGGCGGCGGAGGGAACCTTCGATGAGTGAGCTGCCGGGCGCCGGCACGGCGCCGTGCCGAACGCCCTCGGGGGCCCCGGGCGGGGGCGGTGAACCGCGATGACGATGCCGTTCTACGCCCCGCCCGAGCAGATCATGAAGGACCGGGCGGACTTCGCCCGGCGCAACATCGCCCGTGGCCGCCCGGTGGTGGCGCTCGGCTACGACGGCGGCATCGCCTTCGTCACCGAGAACCCCTCGCGGGCGCTGCACAAGATCAGCGAGATCTACGATCGGATCGCCTTCGCCGCGACCGGGCGGTACAACGAGTTCGAGAACCTGAGGGTCGCCGGGGTGCGCTACTCCGACCTGCGCGGATACGCCTACGACCGGACGGACGTGACCGCCCGCGGGCTGGCGAACTTCTACGCCCAGATCCTCGGCACCGTGTTCACCACCGAGCCGAAGCCGCTCGAGGTGGAGCTGGTGGTGGCCCAGGTGGGAGCCGACGCCGAGCAGGACCAGATCTACCGCCTGACCTACGACGGCTCGGTGGCCGACGAGCAGGGATTCGTGGCGATCGGTGGGCAGGCCGAGCAGATCGGCACCGGGCTGCAGGAGCGGTGGCGACCGGGGATGACGTTGTCCGAGGCACTCTCGCTGGCGGTCGAGCAGCTGGCCCGCGACCCCGCCGGGGGCACGCCCCGCACGCTCGGGACGGCGCAGCTCGAGGTCGCGGTCCTCGACCGGCTGCGGCCGCGCAGGGCGTTCCGGCGGCTGGCCGGGCCGTTGCTGGAGCGGTTGCTCACCCCGGACGACCCCACCACCGACGTTCCGCACACCGACGACCCGCGCCCGGGCCTGCACGACACCCTCACCGGGGCCGGTCCCGGTGCCGACGAGCCCGGTGCCGAGGAGCCCGAGGCGTCCACGCAGCAGCCGGTGGCTCCGGCGGAGCCGCCCGAGCCCGCGGATCCCGACGGCGAGCACGATCTCGGCGGGGAAGGCTGACCATCGAGCCGTCCAACGCGGCCACCGGGCGTACCGACCGGGCAGCGTCCCGTGCCGATCTCGTCGGCGGAAACTACAGTGGGGTGATGGACCGCCGAATCTTCGGGCTGGAGACGGAATTCGGCGTCACGTGCGCCTTCGAGGGCCAGCGGAAGCTGTCACCGGACGAGGTGGCGCGGTACCTGTTCCGCAAGGTCGTCTCGTGGGGGCGGTCCAGCAACGTCTTCCTGCGCAACGGCGCCCGGCTCTATCTCGACGTGGGCTCCCACCCCGAGTACGCCACTCCGGAGTGCGACGACGTCCGGCAACTCGTCGTCCACGACCGGGCGGGGGAGCGGATCCTCGAGGGGTTGCTCGTCGATGCCGAGCGACGGCTGCACGAGGAGGGCATCGCCGGCGAGGTCTTCCTGTTCAAGAACAACACCGACTCGGCGGGCAACTCCTACGGCTGCCACGAGAACTACCTGGTCAGCCGGCACGGGGAGTTCAGCCGGCTCGCGGACGTGCTGATCCCCTTCCTGGTCACCCGTCAGACTCGTGGCGGGTGCCGGCAAGGTGCTGCAGACCCCGCGCGGCGCGGTGTTCTGCCTCAGCCAGCGCGCCGACCACATCTGGGAGGGCGTCTCCAGCGCGACCACCCGCTCCCGGCCGATCATCAACACCCGGGACGAGCCGCACGCCGACGCCGAGCGCTACCGGCGGCTGCACGTCATCGTCGGCGACTCGAACATGAGCGAGACCACCACGCTGCTCAAGGTCGGGGCCACCGACCTGGTGCTGCGCATGGTCGAGGCCGGCGTGGTGATGCGGGACCTCACCCTCGAGAACCCGATCCGCGCGATCCGCGAGATCAGCCACGACCTCACCGGCCGGCGCCGGGTGCGGCTGGCCAACGGCCGGGAGGCCAGCGCGCTGGAGATCCAGGAGGAGTACCTCGACCGGGCGAAGGACTTCGTCGAGGCCCGCGGGCTGCAGACCGATGTGGTCAAGCGGGTGCTCGATCTGTGGGAGCGCGGCCTGCGGGCCATCGGGAGCGGAGACCTGAGCCTGGTCGACGGCGAGATCGACTGGGTGATCAAGCACCGGCTGGTGGAGCGCTACCGGGCCAGGCACGGACTTCCGCTGTCCTCGCCGCGGGTCGCCCGGCTCGACCTCGCCTACCACGACATCCACCGCGACCGCGGGCTGCACTACATGCTCGCCAAGCGCGGGCTGGTCGAGCGGGTAACGGCCGACATCGAGGTGTTCGAGGCCACCGCGGTGCCCCCGCAGACCACGCGGGCGAAGCTGCGCGGGGACTTCGTCCGCCGGGCGCAGGAGCGCCGACGCGACTTCACCGTCGACTGGGTGCACCTGAAGCTCAACGACCAGGCCCAGCGCACGGTGCTGTGCAAGGACCCGTTCCGGGCCGTGGACGAGCGGGTCGAGCGGCTGATCCAGAGCATGTGAGCACGCTCGTGGCCCGATGCGGGACCAGCGGCCGGTGATGGCGGCCGGGGGGCCGGTTAGGGTGGCCCGGTCCGGTCCCCTCACGAAGGTGCAGGCGTGTCCCCTCGACGCACCCGGTCCCGTCGTGCTCTGCTGCCCGTCCTCGCCCTGGCGCTGATGGCGCTGGCGGGTTGCGCCGCAGGCGGGCCCGCAGTGGCGTCCCTTGCCGAGAGCAGCGGCAGCGGTCTTGCCGGCGTGACGGTGACCGGCGAGCCCGGCGCGAAGCCGTCCATCGCCCTGCGCACCCCACTGTCGGTCACCCGCACCACCTCCCGGATCATCGACCGTGGCAGCGGCCCGGCGGCCAAGCCCGGGCAACGGGTGACGGTGCAGTACATGGGCGTCAACGGCACCGACGGCAAGGAGTTCGACACCTCCTGGGGGCGTGCCGCCGTGAGCTTCGTGCTCGACGTGAAGAAGTACCTGCCGGGCCTGGTGAAGGGGCTGATCGGCGTCCCGGTCGGCTCGCGGGTGCTGGTCGCGGTCCCGCCGGCGGACGGTTACGGGGTGCAGGGGGCACCCGCGGTGGGGATCGGCCCCACCGACACCCTGGTCGTGGTGGTTGACCTGGAGTCCGCCCGCGACGCGCTGACCCGGGCCACCGGCACACCGGTCGCGCCGAAGAGCGGGCTGCCGACGGTGCGGCTCGCCGCCAACGGCCGGGCCACGATCACGGTGCCGAAGGCGGCGCCTCCGCTGTCCCTGGTGGTGCAGCCGCTGATCGTCGGCAAGGGTGCGAAGGTGCAGAAGTCCCAGCAGATCACGGTGAACTACGTCGGGGTGATCTGGTCCAGCGGGCGGGTCTTCGACTCCTCGTGGCAGCGCGGGGAACCGGCGACGTTCTCCATCGGGGTGGGCCGGGTGATCGCCGGCTGGGACATCGGCCTGGTGGGGCAGCCCATCGGCAGCCAGGTGCTGCTCGTCATCCCCCCGGACCAGGGGTACGGTGCCAACGGCAACGACGCGGCCGGCATCAGCGGGACCGACACGCTGGTCTTCGTCGTCGACATTCTCGATGCCGCCTGAGGCGCCAGAACCGGCCCGGCGGAACCCTGCGACCTGGAGGACGCGTGAACCTCGACCGTTCCAAGCCCGAGATCGACTTCCCCGACGGCCCGCCCCCGCAGGACCTGCAGGTCGCACGACGAGATCGTCGGCAGCGGGCCCGAGGCGGCAGCCGGGATGACCGTGTCCGCGCACTACGTGGGGGTGGCCTTCTCCAGCGGCGAGGAGTTCGACGCCTCGTGGAGCCGCGGTGCGCCGCTGGACTTCCGGCTCGGGATGGGGCAGGTCATCGCGGGCTGGGACCAGGGGATCAGCGGGATGCGGGTCGGCGGGCGTCGCCGGCTCACCATCCCGCCGCACCTGGCCTACGGTGACCGCGGTGCCGGCGGCGCCATCGCGCCCGGCGAGACGCTGATCTTCGTCGTCGACCTCGTCGACGTGCGCTGACCCGCGGCGCCGGCCGCGCCGGGCCGGGCGGCCGCGGGGTCAGCGCGGTTCGGGTGGCCGGATCGCATCGGTGAGCAGGGCCGCCGCGTGTCGCCCGGCCGCGGCGGAGGCGAGGAAGGCGGCCGGGTCCTCGTCCAGGCCGCGGCCCATCGTCGACAGTCGGGCCGGGCAGCCGCGGAGCGCGTCGAGCAACCCGTCGAGCGCGACCTCCACCAGTCGGTGCCGGCCGGTCGGGGTGCCGAGCGGGCCCGCCTGGGCGCGGACCCGCTCCCCGGCGGCGCCCGGCAGCCGCGGCACCACCACGTCGGCCGCGGCCAGAGCCACCCGCCCGTAGGCGGTGAGGCTGTGGTGGGAGACGCCGCGGTGGCGCTGCCGGGGATCCGTGGTCGAGACCCGCAAGGCGGCGACCGGCCGCCCGGACAACGTGGCGGTCGCGTTCACCGCTTCGCCGGCCGCCACCCCCGAGAACCCCCAGCGCGTGCCGGTGCCGAGGTTCCCCGGACCCTGGGTGACCACCGCGACATCCGCGCGGGTGACGAGCCGGGCGGCGAGCAGGCCGCTGTGCACCGTCACCGCCTCCAGGTCGCCGCCGTAGGACTGGCCGGTGGTGACGCACGCCTGCAACCACCCGGCGGCGCGCAACCCGGCGACTGTGCGCGAGAACCACGCAGGCAGGGCGCCGCCGTCGGTCATCACGTAGGCCACGCGCGCGTCGGGGCGCTCGTGGCGCAGCCCGGCGAGCACCGCGGGCAGGGCGGAGTGCAGGTCGGCGATCACGACGGGCATCCCGTGCAGGTCGTCGGCCTCCGCGAGCGTGTCGTGGTGCGGGGAGTCCTGCTCGTCGGCTCCGAGGACCATGGCCTGCAACGGGGTGTAGCGCGCCTTCACCAGGTGCCCGGGGCCGAGTTCGGGGTCCAGCGGTGGCCGGTCGGGCAGCGCGACCACCAGGGCGTAGCCGCCGGTGCCCAGCCCGCGCTCGAGCGCGGTGGTGTTGACCAGCACCCGTTCACCGGCGCGGGGCTCGCCGACCAGCCGCGGGTAGGCCAGCGCCCGGCAGGCGCTCCAGCCCGGGGTGCCGGCGTCGTGCACCTCGACGCTGAGCTCCAGGGCGCCGGCCCACCCCCCGTGAACCTGGGTGACCCGGCCCTCGCGCCACTGGATCACCGCCCGCGCCCCCGATCGGTCACCGCTGATCACTCCGACCTCCCTGGCGGACGAGGCTACCTCGGGTAGCGTGCAGGGCGATGTCCTCCCATCGCACCGAGCGCCTGCTGAACCTCGTCATCTGCCTGCTGTCCACCCGCCGGTGGCTGACCAAGGAACAGATCCGGCATGCCGTTCCGCAGTATGCCGACTGCGATACGGCCGAGGCCTTCGACCGGATGTTCGAGCGCGACAAGGAGGACCTGCGCGAGCTGGGGATCCCGCTGGTCACCGGCTCGGACAGCGCCTGGTTCGACGACGACACCGGGTACCGCGTCGACCGTGACTCCTACGCCCTGCCCGACGTCGACCTGACCGCCTCGGAGCTCGCCGTGCTCGGGCTGGCGAGCCGGGTCTGGCAGCAGGCCAGCCTGGCCGGCCCGGCGGCGCGGGCGATGGTCAAGCTGCGCGCGCTGGGCGTGGAGACCGACGAGGACTCCCTGGTCGGTCTCGAGCCCCGGGTGCGCACGGCCGAGCCCGCGTTCGAGCCGCTGTACGCGGCCACCCGTGACCGCGCTCCGGTCGCCTTCCGGTACCGCAAGCCGGACGGGGAGGTGTCCGAACGGCATGTGGAGCCGTGGGCGGTGACCAGCCGGAGCCGGTGGTGGTACCTCGTCGCCCGCGACCGGGACCGGGGGGCGGAGCGGGTGTTCCGGTTGTCCAGGATCGAGGGAGGGATCCGCCGCATCGGTGCGGCCGGGTCGTTCGAGGCCCCGCAGGACCTTGACCCCCTGGCCGCCTCGGGCGGGGCCCCGACCCCGGTGGACGAGCGCGCGGCGGTGTTGCGGGTGCGCTCGGGCAGGGGCGGGACGCTGCGGTTGCGGGCGGGCCGGCCCGCCGGTGGGGCAGCGGCGGCGGGCCCGGCCGCGGCCGCCGAGGTGCCGGCCGGGCAGCAGCAGGTGGGCGCAGCCGTGCAGGCGGCCCGGGCGGAGGGCTGGGAGGAGCTGCGGGTGACCGTCGGCGACGTGGGATGGCTCGCGGACGAGATCGCCAGTCACGGTCCCGACGTGATCGTGCTCGAGCCGGCGGACCTGCGCGCCGCGGTGGTGCGGCGGCTGCAGGCGGCGCTGGCTGCCCAGCGCGACGAGCCCGCGGAGGTGTCCGGGTGAGCGTGGGGGCGACGCAGCGGCTGTCCCGGCTGCTGGCGATGGTGCCGTGGCTGCTGCAGCGGCAGGGGGTGCCGCTGGCGGAGGCCGCCCGGCACTTCCAGATCTCCGAGCAGCAGCTGGTGAAGGACCTCGAGCTGTTGTTCGTGTGCGGGACTCCCGGCCACATGCCGGACGACCTGATCGAGGCCGACTGGGAGTCGGGCCGGGTGTACCTGGGCAACGCCGAGGAGATCAGCAGGCCGTTGCGGCTCGGCGTCGACGAGGCGGTGGCGCTGCTGGTGGGGCTGCGGACGCTGGCGCAGGTGCCGGGGCTGCA
Source organism: uncultured Actinomycetota bacterium (assembly GCA_963784535.1). Lineage (GTDB taxonomy): Bacteria > Actinomycetota > Actinomycetes > Actinomycetales > Kineosporiaceae > CAWARR01. Next base: position 442,706 of record CAWARR010000006.1, read on the forward strand.
CGACCGCGACGTGCTCGAGTCCGTGCTGGCCAAGCTGTCCGCTGCGGCCGGCGAGGCTGCCGCCGCCGCCGGGGCGATCTCGGTGGATCTCAGCCGGGGAGGGCAGGAGCACGCGCTGGCCACGGCGCGGGAGGCGCTGGCCGGGCGGCGGAGGCTGCACCTGAGCTACCTGGTGCCCAGCCGGGACGAGACCACCGAGCGAGACGTGGACCCGATGCGGGTGATCGTGGTGCAGGGTCGCTGGTACCTGGAGGGGTGGTGCCACCGGGCCGAGGCGGTGCGGGTGTTCCGGCTCGACCGGGTGGTCGGCGCGCAGGTGCTCGAGGTCGACGGCACCCCGCCGCCGGAGGCGGTCTCCCGCGACGCGGGGGAGGAGCTGTTCACTCCGGCCCCGGACGACATGGTGGTCACCCTCGATCTGGCACCGGACGCGCGCTGGGTGGTGGACTACTACCCGGTCGAGGCGGTGGAGGAGCGTGCCGACGGCTGGCTGCGGGTGCGGCTGCGCACCGCCGACGCGGGCTGGGTGCGCCGGCTCGTGCTGCGGCTCGGGGGCGGAGGCCGGGTGGTGACGCCGGTCGCGCTGGCCGAGCGGGTGACGGCGACGGCCGAGGCGGCGCTGGCCGCGTACGAGACCGCACAGACCCTGCCCGGATAGCCCATTTTCTCGTGTCGCGCCGGACCCGGGGCGGTCCGGGGTGCCAGGATTGGGCCCGCGTGGTGACCAAGGGTGCTCAAGCGATCCCGTACTGCTACCGAAGTACTGGACTGTTGCCGAACGACTGGGCACACGCCACCACACGGGCTACGGGAGGTGCCTCGACGATGACGACCATCAAGGCGTCGTGCCCCAGTTGCGGTGATGTTGAGCTGAGTCCGCAACAGGTGCGGCTGGTCGTCTGCTCGGTCAAGTCCTGGTCCTACTACGCCTTCACCTGCGGCACCTGCCTGGACGAGGTGCGCAAGCCGGCCGGGAACGACGTGGTCGCACTGCTCGTCTCCGGAGGCGTCGTCGCCGAGCCGTGGAACATCCCGGCGGAGGCGCTGGAGGAGCACGACGGGCCGGCGCTGTGCTACGACGACGTGCTCGACTTCGCGCTGTGGTTGGAGCAGGCCGACCTGGTGGCCGCGGCCGCTGCCGCTCACCGCCAGCCCCGCCACCGCGCCGCACCCGAGAACGCCGCCTGATCCCGGCCGGCGGCCCGCCCCGTTCGCCCTGCCGGTAGCCTGGGGTGGTGACCTGGTGGGTGTGGGTCTTCGTGTGGGCGGCGCTGGTCGCCGCTGCGGCGTGGACGATGTACCTCCTCGGCCGTTCGCTCTGGCGCAAGGCCATGGCCTTGCTGCGCGAGCTGAGCCTGGCCTCGGAGCGGCTGACGGTGCTCTCGGAGGAACTCGGCGCCCTCGCCACCCCGCCGCCGGGCAGCCCGGACCTCGCCGTTTTCGACAGCCCTGCCCGGCTGCGCCGGGAACGCGCCGGCGGCGGGGGATACCGGGCCCGGCACCGGGCCGGGGCGACCGCGCGGCGGTGAGCGGCCGGCCCTGCCCCCACCCGCCCGGCGTCGGGCCGCCGCCCGTGTGAACGCGGGCCCATCGCCGACGGCGGTCAGGGCCACGACGTAGTATGGCGCCAGCAAACCCTGTGGAGAGGACGTCGAAATGCGTGCACTCGAGCCATGGCACCTCGTTGTGCTGGTGGTGCTCATCGGCGTGCTCTTCGGCGGCAAGCGCCTGCCCGGCGCCGCGCGGGGCCTGGGCCAGTCGATGCGGATCTTCAAGACCGAGATGCGCCAGATGCAGGACGACGCCCCGCCCGCGAAGGGAACCCCGTCGGCGCCCGAGCCGCTCGAGGGCCGCGTCGTTGACGGCGACCCCGGGCGGGCCACGGCCCCGACGGACAAGCGCAACGACGCCTGACGTCGGCCCGTGGCCATCACCGCGCCACGGCGGCGGGCCAAGGACCCCGCCGGGCGGATGCCGCTGCGGGAGCACCTGCGTGAGCTGAGGTCCCGGCTGATCAGGGCGGTGCTGGCGATCTCTGCCGGCGGCGTCGGGGGGTGGTTCCTCTACCAACCCCTGATCGCTTCGCTGCAACGGCCGCTGACCCAGATCAGTGCCCAGCGGCACGCCCTGGTGACGCTGAACTTCGCCGGCATCAGCGACCCGTTCAACCTTCGGCTCAAGCTGGCGGTCTACCTCGGCGTGGTGGTGGCCAGCCCGGTCTGGCTCTACCAGTTGTGGGCCTTCATCGTGCCCGGGCTCACCCGGCGCGAGAAGCGCTATGCCCTCGGCTTCGTGGCAGCCGCCGTTCCGCTGTTCTCCGCCGGGATCGCGCTGGCCTGGATGGTGCTGCCGAACGCCATCCGCTTCTTCTCCGACCTGGTGCCCTCCAAGTCCACCCAGATCATCGACGCCGAGACGTACCTGACCTTCGTCACCCGGCTCATGCTCGCCTTCGGCGTCGCCTTCGTGGTGCCGCTGATGCTGGTGGCGCTGAACCTGGTCGGCGTGGTCAGCGCGCGGGCGCTGGGGAAGGCGTGGCGGGTTGCCACCTTCCTGTGCTTCCTGTTCGCCGCCATCGCCTCGCCGACGCCCGACGCGGGCACCATGATCGTGCTCGCGCTACCGATGGTCGCGCTCTACATGGGCGCCGTAGGCATCGCCTGGAGCGTCGACCGGCGGCGCGCCCGCCGCGAGGCCGCCGACCCGCTCGCCGGACTCTCGGACGACGAAGCCAGCCCGCTGTAGCCGGGCCGCTGTAGCCTGCCCGCCGTGACCACGCCGGCCGCGACCACCCCACCGCCCCCGGGCGCGCCATGAGCGCCCGCGTCGGGTTGGCGGTCAATCCCCTCTCCGGAAGCGGCCGTGGAGCCTCCGCCGGCGCCCTTGCGCATACCGTGCTCGCCGCGGCCGGGCTGGAGGTGGTGGACCTGGGCGCCGACAGTGGTCCGGCGCTGCGGCGGCGGGTGGACCAGGCGGTCGCCGAGGGCCTCGACGCCCTGGCCGTCGTCGGCGGCGACGGCATGGTCAACCTGGGAGTGAATGTCGCGGTCCCGCACGGACTGCCGCTGGGGATCGTCGCGGCGGGGACCGGCAACGACATCGCCCGCGGGCTCGCTCTGCCGGTGGGCGACCCCGGTGCGGCCGCCGCGGTGGTCGCCGCCGCTCTCGCCTCCGGCGCCGAGCGCCGGGTGGACGCGGTGCGCTGCACCCCGGGTGCTGACGGGCAGGCGCACAGCTGGTTCGCCGGCGTCCTCGGGGCGGGCTTCGACGCGCTGGTGAACGAGCGGGCGAACCGCTGGTCGTGGCCCCGGGGGGCGGCCCGGTACGACCTCGCCATCGCCCGCGAGCTGCCCTTCTTCCGCCCCCGCCGCTACCGGATGGACTTCGACGGGGAGCGCTGGGAGACCGCCGCGATGCTCGTCGCGGTGGCGAACGGCCCGTCGTACGGCGGCGGCATGCGGGTCTGCCCCGATGCCCGCTTCGACGACGGCCTGCTCGACGTCCTGGTGCTCGAGCCGGTCTCCCGGCTCGCCTTCGTCCGGTTGTTCCCGCGGGTGTACGCCGGCGAGCATGTCGGGCACCCGAAGGTGACCATCCGGCGTGCCCGCAGCGTCCGGGTCGACGCCGAGGGGATCGTCGGCTACGCCGACGGGGAGCGGCTGGCCGCCCTCCCGCTGCACTGCGAGGTGGTTCCCGGGGTGCTGCGGCTGCTGCGGGCGACGCCGGGTGCGCGAGCCGCCGCGGCCGGCGATGGCGGGCCGGGCACGGCCGGCTGGGTAGCGTGAGGCCATGACGTCCGCCGCCGGCCAGGGTCAGGGCGCCAGCCCGGCGCAACGCTACGCGGCCGCCGCCCACCGCAGCGCCGAGCAGCGCACGCCGCTGGCGGCCTTCCGTGAGCGGTACCCCTTCGACCTCGACGAGTTCCAGGTCCGGGCCTGCCAGGCGCTGCAGGAGGGTCGGGGGGTGCTGGTGGCCGCCCCCACCGGTGCGGGCAAGACGGTGGTCGGGGAATTCGCCGTGCACCTGGCCCTGGCCGGCGGCCGGAAGGCTTTCTACACCACCCCGATCAAGGCGCTGTCCAACCAGAAGTACGCCGACCTGGTCGAGCGGCACGGTGCGGACAGTGTCGGCCTGCTCACCGGCGACAACTCCGTCAACGGGGAGGCACCGGTGGTGGTGATGACCACCGAGGTGCTGCGGAACATGCTCTACGCGGGGTCCCCGACCATGGACGGGCTCGGCTACGTCGTCATGGACGAGGTGCACTACCTCGCGGACCGCTTCCGCGGCGCGGTCTGGGAGGAGGTGATCATCCACCTCCCCGACCACGTCCAGGTGGTGTCGTTGTCGGCCACGGTGAGCAACGCCGAGGAGTTCGGCGCGTGGCTCGACACCGTCCGCGGTGACACCGAGGTGGTGGTCACCGAGCACCGGCCGGTGCCCCTGTGGCAGCACGTGCTGGTCGGGGGCCGGCTGCTCGACCTGTTCGTCGACACGCCGGCCGGCCCCGGCGCGCCCGGGGGCGACGCTGCGGGGCCCCCGCGCGCGGCAGCCCCGCCGCGGCCGGGTGGCCCCGACGGGGCCGAGCCGGGGGACCGCTTCCGGGTGAACCCGGAGCTGCGCCGGCTGGCCCGCGAGCAGCTGCGGGAGGGCCGGCCCCGCCGCGGTCGCGCTACCCGTCCGCAGCGCGGCCGCCCGCGCGGCACGACCAGCCGCCCCGAGGTCATCGCCGCGCTCGACCGCGAGGGCCTGCTACCGGCGATCACCTTCATCTTCAGCCGGGTCGGCTGCGCGGCGGCCGTGGCGCAGTGCGTGGCGGCGGGGCTGCGGCTGACCAGCGCCCAGGAGCGGGAGGAGATCCGGGCGGTCGTCGACGCGCGCTGCGCCGACATCCCGGACGAGGACCTGACCGTGCTCGGCTTCTGGGAGTGGACCGACGCGCTGGAACGCGGGATCGCCGCCCACCACGCCGGGCTGCTGCCCACCTACAAGGAGGTCGTGGAGGAGCTGTTCTCGCGGGGCCTGGTGAAGGCGGTCTTCGCCACCGAGACGCTCGCCCTGGGGATCAACATGCCGGCCCGCAGCGTGGTGCTGGAGAAGCTCGTCAAGTGGAACGGGGAAGCCCACGCCGACGTCACGCCGGGGGAGTACACCCAGCTCACCGGCCGGGCCGGCCGCCGCGGCATCGACATCGAGGGTCACGCCGTGGTGGTGTGGCAGCCGGGGCTCGACCCCGAGGCCGTCGGCGGGCTCGCCTCCACCCGCACCTATCCGTTGCGCTCGAGCTTCCGACCCACCTACAACATGGCCGTCAACCTCGTCGACCAGGTCGGGCGGGCACGGGCCCGGGAGATCCTCGAGACCTCCTTCGCCCAGTTCCAGGCCGACCGGGCGGTCGTCGGCCTGGCCCGCCAGGCCCGCCGGCAGGAGGAGGCGCTGGCCGGGTACGCCGAGGCGATGCACTGCCACCTCGGCGACTTCGGTGAGTACGCCGGGCTGCGCCGGCGGATTGCCGACCGGGAGGGCGAACTGTCGCGCTCGGCATCGCGCGAGCGCCGCGCCGAGACGGTCTCGTCGCTGGAGCGGCTGCGCCGGGGCGATGTGATCCGGGTCAGCGGCGGGAGGTCCGCGGGGTGGGTGGTGGTGGTCGACCCGGGCATCGCGGGAGGCGCAGAGGGCCCGCGGCCCACCGTGCTGACCGCCGACCGCCAGGTGCGCCGGCTGTCGCCGGCCGATGTGAGCGGCCCGGTGGCCCCGCTGACCCGGGTCCCGGTGCCGAAGAGCTTCAACACGCGCAACCCGCAGTCGCGCCGCGACCTGGCCTCCAGCCTGCGCAACGCGCTCGGCAGCAGCGGCCAGGATCAGCCCCGCCCGCCCCGGCGCCCGCGCTCGGCGGCCGCGGAGGACGCCGAGCTGGCCCGGTTGCGGGCACGGCTGCGCAGCCATCCCTGCCACGGCTGCGCCGACCGCGAGGACCACGCCCGCTGGGCGGAACGCTGGTGGCGGCTCAAGCGCGAGACCGACGCCCTGGTGCGGCGCATCGAGGGCCGGACCAACACCATCGCGCGGGTCTTCGACCGGGTCTGCGACCTGCTCACCGAGCGCGGCTACCTCGACGGTGACCTGGTCACGCCCGAGGGCCTGCGGCTGCGCCGGATCTACGCAGAGACCGACCTGCTCGTCGCCGAGTGCCTGCGGGAGGGGGCCTGGGAGGGCCTGGACGGGCCCGGGCTGGCCGCCTGCGCGAGCATCGTCGTCTACCAGGCCCGGCGTGAGGGCACCGGGCTGGACCCGCGGGTGCCGGGGGGCCGGGTGCGGGAGGCGGTCACCCGGACGGTGCGGATCTGGTCGGCCCTGGACGACCGCGAGCGCGAGCATCGGCTCGACGCCACCCCGGAGCCCGACCTGGGCCTGGCCTGGGCGGTGTACCGGTGGGCCGTCGGGAGCCCGCTGGAGGAGGTGCTGCGCGGTACCGACCTGGCCGCCGGCGACTTCGTGCGCTGGTGCAAGCAGCTCATCGACCTGCTCGGGCAGCTGGGCCAGGCAGCCGGGGAGGGGCCGGGGTCGCGGCGGCTGCGGGACAGCGCGGCGGACGCCGTGGAGCGGGTCCGCCGCGGGGTGGTGGCCTACTCCTCGGTGGTGTGAGGCTCCTCCGCGGTGGTGTGAGGCTGCTCCGCGGTGGTGTGAGGCTGGTCGTCGGTGGCGCGGACCAGGGCGGGCGAGCCGGCGCCGGCGCCGCGTCCGAGCGCTTCGACCACCCGGGCGAGGCTGGAGTCGACGCCCCAACGGGCGGCGAGCTCGAGCAGCGCCCGCGGGTCCGCCGGCGCGTCGGCGAGGCGGGCGTCGACCTCGCCGACGGCGGCCTCCCGCGCGACCCGCACCACCGCCGGCGCGAGCGCGAGGTAGTCGGCGGCGGCGAGCAGCCGGCGGCGCACCCCCGCGGCGAGGTCGCTGCCGGGGTCCTGTGCCGCGGCCCGCACACCGGCCAGGTCGGCGTAGCGGGTGATCAGCGCCGCCGCGGTCTTCTCCCCGACCCCGGGCACTCCCGGCAGCCCGTCGCTGGGGTCTCCGCGCAGCACCGCGAAGTCGGCGTAACGCGGCCCGTCGGCCACCCCGTAGCGGGCCTGCAGCGCGGCCTGGTCGACGACCTCGAGATTGCGCACGCCGCGCCCGGTGTAGAGCACCCGCACGCCGGCCGCGTCGTCGACGAGTTGGAAGAGGTCGCGGTCGCCGGTGACCACGTCCACCGGCCCGGGGTGGCGTGCGGCGAGGGTGGCGATGACGTCGTCGGCCTCGTACCCGGGAGCCCCGATGCGGGCGATCCCGAGCGCGGCCAGGGCCTCGCACGATCACCGGTGCCTGCGCCTGCAGCGCGGGTGGAACCTGCTCGGTGCCCGCCGCCGGGTCGGCCACTCGGTGGGCCTTGTAGGAGGGGATCGCGGCCACCCGGAAGGCCGGTCGCCAGTCGTCGTCCCAGCACGCGACCAGCTGGTCCGGGCGGTAGCGCTGGACCAGCGTGGCGATCATGTCGAGGAACCCGCGGACGGCGTTGACGGGCGTGCCGTCCGGGGCGGTCACGCTCTCGGGGACCCCGAAGTAGGCGCGGAAGTACAGCGCGGCGGAGTCGAGCAGCATCAGGGTGGGGGCCACGTGCAGATCCTCCCGCAGGTCACCGTGAGTCGCCGGGTACGCGGCGCGTGGCACGAGCGACAGGTCGCGCCCGGGGGGAGCGCCGGTCGGCGTGCGCTGGGGAAACCTCGATCCCGGCCCGGGGCAGGACAGGTAGCCTTCGCGATGTGGAGGACATCGACCGGCAGATTCTTCGGCTGCTCACCGCTGACGGGCGGATGAGTTTCACCGACCTCGGGAAGGCCACAGGGCTGTCCACCTCCGCGGTGCATCAGCGGGTGCGCCGGCTCGAGCAGCGCGGCGTGATCCGCGGCTACGGCGCGGTCATCGATGCCGAGGCGGTCGGGCTGTCGCTCACGGCGTTCATCTCGGTGACCCCGCTCGACCCCGCCTCACCGGACGACGTGCCCGACCGGTTGGCCAACATCAGCGAGATCGAGGCCTGCCACTCGGTGGCCGGGGAGGAGAACTACATCCTCAAAGTGCGGGTCTCCACCCCGGGGGCGCTGGAAGGCTTGCTGGCCCGGATCCGGGCCGAGGCGAGCGTGTCCACCCGGACCACGATCGTGCTGTCCACCCCGTACGAGGCCCGTTCGCTGCCGTTGTGAGCGGCACGGGCCCGCCGCCTCAGCGCTGCTCGGCCTGCGCCCACCACTGCTGGCCCTCGGCCGGCAGGGTGTCGATCGGGTCGTAGTAGGGGTAGGTGCGCAGCAGCGCCTCGGGGTCGTCGGACTCGATCGAGGTGCGGTAGTTCTTCGTCCAGAACTGATCCCGCGCACCGGGTCGTAGGAGTGCGCCTGATGGACCCAGCGCTTGCCGACGAACGGCACGTCGCAGACGATCCGCGGGGTGGCGAAGCCGGGCAGGTAGCCCATGATCCCGTGCTGCAGCTCCTGGGCGCGGCCAGTGACACCCGCCAGTGCTCGCTGAACGGGATCATGTCGCACATGTAGAAGTAGTACGGCGTGATGCCGGCACCGTCCTGCAGCGCGAAGCTGAGGTCGAGCAGCCCTTCGACGCTGTCGTTAACCCCGCGCATGAGCACGCCCTGGTTGCGCACGTCCGCACCCCGGCGTCGAGCATGGCGCGGGTCGCCTCGGCCACCAGCGGGGTGACCGACTGCGCGGCGTTGACGTGGGTGTGGACCGCCAGGCTACGCCGCGGGCGCGGGCCGAGCCCCGCGAGCCGGCCCATGCCCTCCACCACCTCCGGCTGCAGCCAGTGCTGCGGGAGCCCCATCAGCGCCTTGGTGGCGAGCCGGATGTCGCGGACGGTGTCGATCTCGAGCAGTTGCAGCACGAACGCCTCGAGGTGCTTCCAGGGCAGGTTCGCGACGTCGCCCCCGGAGACCACCACGTCCCTCACCTGGGCGTGCGGCGCAGGTAGTCGATCATCGCGCGAAGCGGTCGGGCTGCTTCAGGCCGAAGCTGAGCTTGGGCACCAGCGGGGTGGAGTTGCCGACCAGGTCCATCCGGGTGCAGTGCCCGCAGTACTGCGGGCAGGTGGACAGCAGTTCGGCGAGCACCTTGGTGGGGTAGCGGTGGGTGAGGCCCTCCGCGGCCCACATCTCGTGCTCGTGCAGGGAGTCCCGGCTGGCGAACGGGTGGCTGGGCCAGTCGCTGCGGCGGTCGGAGAACACCGGGAGCATGTACCGGCGGACCGGGTCGGCGTAGAGGCCGCCGTGAACGCCGGCCGCCGGCGGGCACCGTGCCGTGTGGCCGGCACGATCGTGTTGAGCATCTGCGGCGGGATGAGCATCGACATCGTCGCCCGCTCGGCCTGGTCGCGCTCGAGGTCGGCGTAGAAGGTGTCATCGAGCAGGTCGCCGAGGACGCTGCGCAGCTGCCGGGGTCTTCACGCAGTGTGCGCGCTGCCACTGGGCGCTGCGCCACTGCCGGCGGTGACCTGCCGCCACCCGGGCAGGCGGGTCCAGTCGGGCTCGACGAGCGCGGTCCGCCGGTACTGGTAGGGCTGCGGCGCGGCGGGCGGGACGGTCGACCGCGGCGCGTACTGCGTCGCGCGGTTCGCAGCGTTCATCACGATCTCGCTCACCCGCTCAACCATACGGGAGAATCTTCTGTTTGTGGAGTACGAGACAGTAGGATTTGCTGCATGGTTGCCCAGCGATCCTCTGTCGCGAGTTCCCCCATCGGCCTGCACCGGGTCCTCGAGCCGGGCGGGGTGCTGCCGCAGGCAGCGTGGAGGCTGGATCCCTCGCTGCCGTTGTGGCCCGACGAGGTGCTGGTCCGGGTGGAGCGGCTGAACCTCGATGCCGCGAGCTACCGTCAGCTGCGGGACAAGCACTCCGGTGACGGTGCCGCCGTGCGGGCCGAGGTCGCCGAGATCATCGCCACCCGCGGCAAGATGCACAACCCGGTCACCGGCTCGGGGGGCATGCTCGTGGGCACGGTCGAGCAGGTGGGCCCTGACAGCCCGCTGGGCCTGCACCCGGGCGAGCAGGTGGCCACCCTGGTCTCGCTCACCCTCACCCCGCTCGCCTGCACCGACGGGCTGGCCGGGTGGGACGGTGGCGGGGAGCAGGTGCCCTGTGCCGGGCACGCCATCCTGTTCGGCCGCTCGGTCGCCGCGCGGCTGCCCGCCGACCTGCCGACGGAGCTGGCCCTGGCCGTGATGGACGTGTGCGGGGCGCCGGCCCTCACCCGGCGGGTGGTGGCCCGCTACCTGGCGGCGGGGCGGCCCCCCGTGGTGGCCGTGATCGGCGGCGCGGGCAAGAGCGGGAGCCTCGCGCTCGCCGCGGCCCGGCGGGCGGGCGCGGCCCGCACCATCGGGGTGGTGCCGGTACCCGCCGAGCGCGAGCGGCTCGAGGCCGCCGGGCTCGCCGATGTGGTGGCGCTGGCCGACGCCCGCGACCCGGTGGCGCTCGCCGCGGCCGTCGAGGCCGCCGGGGGCCCGGCCGACATCACCGTGGTGTGCGTGGACGTGCCGGGGTGCGAGCACGGCGCGATCCTGTCCACCGCCGACCTGGGCACGGTGGTGTTCTTCTCGATGGCCACCTCGTTCCCGGCCGCCGCGCTCGGCGCCGAGGGACTGGCCGCCGACATCACCCTGCTCATCGGCAACGGCTACGCGGCCGGGCACGCCGAGGTGGCCCTCGACCTGGTACGCACGGTCCCCGGCGTGCGGGAGCTGCTGGAGCAGCGGCTGGGTGCCGCGGCGCGCGCCTGACCGCGGCCCGGGCTCAACCGACGTCGGGTTCAACCGACGTCGGGCTCGTCCTCGCCACCGGGAGGGTCGTTGTACCCCGCGGCCAGCGGCTGCCGTGACATCGCGGCGATCCGGCCCATCACGGCATCGGTGATCTCCCGGCGGGCCAGCCCCGCGCCCCCTCCGGCGGCCACCGCGGTGATCCACGGCGTGGGGTCCAGCGGCTCGCCGAAACTCACCCGCAGCGGCCTGACCCGGGGCAGGCGCCGCCCCACGGGCTGGACTGTGTCGGTGCCCTCCAGCGCCACCGGAACGATCGAGGCGCCCGAGGCCAGCGCCAGCCAGCCGACCCCGGCCCGTCCCCGGTACAGCCGCCCGTCCCGGGATCGGGTGCCCTCGGGGTAGATCCCGAACGCACCACCGTCTCGCAGCACGCCGAGGGCGGCGTCGAGGGCCGCCATGGACTCGCGTCTGCCGTCGCGACGCACCGGGACCGCGTCGATGAGCCGGAAGAACGCGCTCGAGAGCCTGCCGCGCACCCCGCGGCCCTCGAAGTACTCGGCCTTGGCGAGGAAGCGCACCTGGCGCGGGACGGCCAGCGGGATCACCACGCTGTCGATGAAGCTCAGATGGTTGCTGGCGAGGATGACGGGCCCCTGACGGGGGATGTTGGCGACCCCGCTGACGTGCGGTCGCCACACCAGCCGGAAGATGAGGCTGACCAGCCATCGTGTGAGCCTGTAGCCCACGGCCCCTCCTCGCCCGCGCGGCGCCGGGCCGCCGGGTCGCAGCGGCCGGGCAGCGATGCCATCCGGGCCGCCGTCGACCCGAAATGACCCTAGCCGCCGGCGCGCGGGCCCGGCCCGGAGGGTACGTCGTCGCCGTCCGGTCACGGGAGAACGGAGTTCGGGCAAGAATATCTGCCGTGACGGTGACTCCGGGCAGAAGGATTTACCGCACCTCGGGCGTCATGATGGAATGTCATTGATGGTGAAGTTCACCCCGGCGGAAGGGAGCGTCCATGCCCGCGGCACGCGCGCGCCGCAGCGGCGCCGTCCTCGACCTCGATCCGGCGACGATCAGGACCGCCCGCAGGCTGGCCCGCCGGGCCGGAGCCCCGGTCGTCCGGCTGGCCCGCACCCACACCACGGTGTCGGTGGAGCGGGCGACGCTGCGGATGGCCGGGCTCGGCGGCGCCGACGCCGACCGCGTCCCCTGGCCGAATCACCTGGTCGACGCCGTCCGGGAAGCGGTCGGACTCGAGCATGGTGTCGCCCTGCCGGTCTGGGACGCCCTCGCCCGGCAGCAGGCCCCCGACCTGCTCACCCTGGCGCAGAAGGCCTCGGCCGGGGCGGTGGACTTCCGGCTGCCGCAGGGCGCGGCCGCCACCCGGGTCGCTCGCACCGCGCGGTCCGCGGTGGCCGCGGGGCTGCGCCGGATCGACCGGGCCCGGGCACAGCGGGAGCGCCTGGTCGCCCGGCTGGGCGACCCGCCGCAGCGCCCCTGGATCTACCTCATCGTCGCCACCGGCGACATCTACGAGGACATGGAGCAGGCGAAGGCGGCGGCCCGGGAGGGCGCCGACGTGATCGCGGTGATCCGCTCCACCGGTCAGAGCCTGCTCGACTTCGTGCCCGAAGGGGCGACCCGCGAGGGCTACGCCGGCACCTACGCCACCCAGGAGAACTTCCGGCTGATGCGGGCCGCGCTCGACGAGGTCAGCCGCGAGGTCGGCCGCTACGTCCGGCTGACCAACTACGCCTCGGGCCTGTGCATGCCGGAGATCGCAACGCTCGCCGGCCTGGAGCGGCTGGACATGATGCTCAACGACTCGATGTACGGCATCCTCTTCCGCGACATCAACCCGGTGCGCACCTTCGTCGACCAGCGCTTCAGCCGTCAGGTGCACGCCAGGGCCGGGATCATCATCAACACCGGCGAGGACAACTACCTCACCACCGCGGACGCCGTAGAGGCGGCTCACACCGTCACCGTCAGCCAGCTGCTCAACGAGTACTTCGCCAAGGAGGCCGGGCTCGCCGACTGGCAGCTCGGGCTGGGCCACGCCTTCGAGATCAACCCCGAGGTGCCCGACTCCTTCCGGCTCGAGCTCGCCCACGCCCTGCTCGCCCGCGAGCTGTTCCCCGCGGCACCGCTGAAGTGGATGCCCCCGACCAAGCACATGACCGGCGACATCTTCCGCGGCTACCTGCTGGACGGGTTCTTCAACCTGGCCGGGGCGCTGACCGGGCAGGGCATCCTGCTGGTCGGGATGATGACCGAGGCCGTCGTCACGCCGTGGCTTTCGGACCGCGACCTCGCCCTGCAGAACGTGCGCTACGTGCTGAACGCCGCCGGCGGCCTGCGCGAGGACTTCCGGCCCCCGCCGGACGGCCTCATCGCCACCAGGGCCCGGCAGGTGCTCGCGGAGGCGGTGGACCTGCTCGCGCGGATCGTGGACGACGGGTTGCTCCCGGCCATCGGTGACGGCACCTTCGGCCTGATGCGCCGGCCAGCGTCCGGCGGGAAGGGTTTGGACGGCGTGGTGCCGCGTGCCCCGGGCTACCTCAACCCGGCCGTGGACCTGCTCGAGGAGGGGGCGACCCGATGACGTCCGGCGCTGCGAAGTCCGGCACGAAGGATGGCGGGGCGGGCGTGCTGCGGCCCTACGGCGACACCACCGGGGACGGCATGGTGCAGGTGTCCTTCACCCTCCCGATCGCGCACTCCAAGCGTGCCGAGGCCGCCGCCGCACAACTGGCGGCGAAGATGGGGATCGACCCGGCGCTGGTCGTGCACGCGAAGGCCATGGGACCGGACTTCACCTTCTTCGTCGTGTACGGGCGCGTGCACCATCTTGTGGACCTGGCCGGCGTGCACGTCTCGGAGCGGGAGTACCCGCTGGTGTCGGCGCGCGAGGCGAACGCGGCGATCAAGACCCGGCTGCGCCGCCCGCTGGTGGTGGTCGGGGCGTGCATCGGCAGCGACGCGCACACGGTGGGCATCGACGCGATCCTCAACATCAAGGGATTCGCGGGGGAGAAGGGGCTGGAGTACTACTCCGGGATCCGGGTGGTGAACCTCGGCGCCCAGGTCGCCGTGCCCCACCTGGTGGAGCGTGCGCGCGCCGAGCGGGCGGACGCGGTGCTCGTCTCCCAGGTGGTCACGCAGCGGGACGCCCACCTGTACAACACGCGGGAGATGGCAGCTGCCTTCCGTGAGGCCTATCCGGCCGGGCAACGGCCCCTGCTGGTGGTTGGCGGGCCGCGCTTCGACGAGGCGGCGGCCGCAGAGCTGGGCGTGGATCGGGTCTTCACCCGTGGTACCACCCCCGGTGAGGTCGCCTCGTACCTGGTGCACGCACTGCTCACCCCGGCACCCGAACGGCGCGCCGCGGCGGCAGGGGCCCGGTCGTGACCGCCGACGCCCGGCTCGGGCTGGTGGTGGTTCACCGCCGCTACGTCCCGTACTGCGCACGCGCACTACGCCGGCGACCTCGTCGACGGCGCCTACTCGCTGGCCTGCTTCGGCGATGTCGCCACCGAGGTCTGCATCCGCGCCGACGGGGACGAGGGGCTGTTCGCGGGCTACTCCCAGGTCAGCTTCCTGGCGCCGGTGCGGGCGGGGGACGTGCTCGAGATCAGCGCCGAGGTGGTGCGGGTCGGGCGCCGCAGCCGGGAGCTGGCCTTCGCCGCGAGGGTGGTGTGCCGGGGGCGCCCGGACCGCTCGGCCTCGGCGGCCGAGGTGCTCGACCCTGCGCTGCTGGCCACCACCGCGCGGGGAACAGTGGTGGTCCCGGGCTGAGGCCCGGCGAAGCACGTGCGGCGGCAAAGAATGATCCATCGTGGGTCACGACACACTCCCGACACGCCGGGGAGCCGGGAAATCGGCCGTCCGGCCGAGGGTGGATCACAACCTCGCTGACCTGCGGTGACTGGCATCGCCGCAGGTAGGGGGCCAGTTGACAGCTCCGCGCCGTGGGCTAGGTTGCTGCCAGGCCGTCCGCCCCCTCCCGGACGGTTGCCGTGCCCGGGGGGACGACGTGGGACGGGCCGAGAGGTCAGCAGACCTCGTGGCCAGGACCCGCTCCCACGCCGACTCCCGGAGCGGCGGCCAACGGTGGGCACGCACCGGGCCCGCGCCGCCCAGTAGACAACGCGGGCGCCCTCGCACCCGACGAGGTCGCTCCCGGACCGAAGGGTGGTGCGGGCCCGGTCGACCGCCCGGGGCCCGGCCGTCGCGCCGTCGTTACCCGCGGCGCCGTACGCTTCGCAGCGTGAGCCGCACCGTCGTCGCCGACCCGACCCGCCCCGCCGCGGCGGGCGCAGGCGACGTGGGCCAGGCCGTCGCGGTGGCCCGTGCCCTCCGCCTGCCGGTCGCCGCGGCACTGGCCGCAGCCTCGGGGCTGGCGATCTACGCCGCCTTCCCCACCCCCGGCTGGTGGCCGCTGGCCCCGGTGGGGGTCGGCGGACTCGCCCTGGCGGTGCGCGGGCAGCGGGCCCGCTCCGGTGCGCTGCTGGGCTGGATCGCCGGGCTGGCCATGTTCCTGCCGCAGCTGAGCTGGTCGGGCGTGTACGTCGGGCTGCTGCCGTGGGTGGCGCTGGCCGTGCTGGAGTCGCTGTTCATGGCCCTGCTCGGGCTGGTGCATCCGTTCGCCTGGCGGGCCCGCGGGGGTCGGGCGGCCACCGTGGTCGCCGTCGCCGGCCTGTGGGTCGCCCAGGAGGGGCTGCGCGGTCGCGTCCCCTTCGGAGGCTTCCCGTGGGGGCGGTTGGCCTTCTCGCAGGCCGACGCGCCGACCCTCGGTTACGCGGCGCTGGGCGGCGCTCCGCTGGTGAGCGCTGCCGTGGCGGCCGCGGGCGGGTGCCTCGCCGTGGCCGTGGCCTCGCTCCGGCTGCGTGGCGTGCGCCCGCTGGGGGCGGCCCAGTGGCGGGCACCGCTGCCGGCGCTGCTGGTCGGGCTCGCGGTGATGGGCGGCGCAGCGGTGGTTCCGCTCCCCGTGAGCGGGCAGGGGAGCACGCAGGTCGCCGCGGTGCAGGGCGACGTCCCGCAGCCCGGGCTCGCCTTCAACGCCCGCCGCCGCGCGGTGCTGGACAATCACGCCGCGGCCACGCTTGCCCTGGCCGCCCGCGTGTCCGCCGGGCGGGCGCCGGCGCCCGACGTGGTGCTGTGGCCCGAGAACGCCAGCGACATCGACCCCTTGCGTAACCCCGACGCCTACGCGGTGATCCAGAACGCGGCAGACCGGGTCGGCGTGCCGATCCTGGTCGGGGCCGTGCTGCAGCAACCGCCCGGGCACGAGTCGAACGCCGGGATTCTGTGGGGCCCATCCACGGGCCCGAACCCCGGTCCGGGCGCCTGGTACGTCAAGCAGCACCCGGCACCCTTCGCCGAGTACGTCCCCTTCCGCTCCTTCTTCCGGCATTTCAGCGACAAGGTCGACCTCGCCGGCAACTTCGTGGCCGGCGATCGGGTCGGGGTGCTGCCGGTGGGCGGGGTGCGGCTGGGTGACGTGATCTGCTTCGAGGTGGCCTACGACGGCCTGGTGCGCAAGGCGGTGCGCGCCGGGGCGAACCTGCTCGTGGTGCAGACCAACAACGCCACCTTCGGGTACACCGACGAAAGCGTTCAGCAGCTGGCGATGTCGCGGTTGCGGGCGGTCGAGTCGGGCCGGGCGGTGGTGCACATCTCGACGGTGGGGGTCAGCGCCCTGATCATGCCGGACGGGAGGGTGCTGCAGAGGACTAGCCTGTTCACCCAGCGGGTGCTGCAGGCCCGCCTGCCGCTGCGCAGCGGGCAGACCGTGGCCACCCGCGTCGGCTGGCTGCCGGAGGCCCTGCTCGCGCTGCTGGGGCTGCTCCTGGCCGGCACCGGGATCCGCAGCGCGGGTCGGCTCCCCGGGCGCGGCGCCGGGAACGGTCCCGGTGGCCCGCTCGTCCATCACGTTCCGGGGGCGCTGGAGCGCGCGCCCGACACCGAGCGGCCGGCCGCGCAGGCGCCTGCAGGTTCGGCGGACCGGTCGCCCCCGGACGTGCAGGCAGCTCAGGCAGGTCAGGCAGGTCAGGCAGGGACGAACGGGCCCGCGGGTCCGGACGAGAGGGCGGGAGGAAGCACGTGACGACGGACGGAAGCGCCCCGGCAGCGGCGATCGGCCGGGTGCTGGTGGTGATCCCGACCTACAACGAGCGGGACAACCTGCCCCTGATCCTTGGACGTGTGCGCGCGAGCGTTCCCTCCGCGCACGTCCTGATCGCGGACGACTCCAGCCCGGACGGCACCGGCCAGCTCGCCGAGGAACTCGCCGGCAGCGATGAGTCGGTGCACGTCCTGCACCGACCCGGCAAGCAGGGGCTCGGCGCCGCCTACCTCGACGCCTTCGGATGGGGGCTGCAGCGCGGGTACGACGTCCTGGTGGAGATGGATGCCGACGGCTCCCACCAGCCGGAGCAACTGCCCCGGCTGCTCGAGCGGGTGGCAGGGGGCGCCGACCTGGTGCTGGGCTCGCGCTGGGTGCGCGGCGGGGAGGTCGTCAACTGGCCGCGCAGCCGGGAGGTCATCAGCAGGGTGGGCAACACCTATGCGCGGCTGATGCTGGGGATTCCGCTGCGGGACGCCACCGGCGGGTACCGCGCGTTCCGGCGGACCACCCTGGAGAAGCTCGGCCTGGACACCGTCGTCTCGCAGGGCTACTGCTTCCAGGTCGATCTGGCCCGGCGGGCGGTGGCCCTCGACCTGCGGGTCGAGGAGGTGCCGATCACCTTCGTCGAGCGCGAGCTGGGGGTGAGCAAGATGAGCCGCGGGATCGTCATCGAGGCGCTGTGGCGGGTCACCCAGTGGGGCGCCACGCGGCGCCTCGACCAGCTCACCGGGCGGGCCCGGCGACGTAACGCCGGTGGGGTCCTGGAACGGCGCGGATGAGCGGCCCGGCGGCACCCGCGCGCCCCTCGCCGGCGGGGCGGCGCCTGCGCGCGGGGCTGCTGCTGATGGTGCTGGTGGAGGTGCTGCTGGCGATCGAGGTCGGCCGCTGGCTCGGGGCGCCGGCCACGGTGCTGCTCGTGGTCGCTTTCAGCGCGCTCGGGGTGTTGGTGCTGCGCCGGCTCGGGCGGCGCGCACTGGGCAGGCTCGACCCGGGCAGGCTCGACCCGGGCAGGACCGCCGTGGCCGCGGCGGCGGGGCCGGGCCTGGCCGAGACCGCGACGGTGGCCGTCGGCGGGCTGCTGCTCGTGCTCCCCGGCCTGCTCACCGGCGTGGTGGGGCTGCTGCTGGTGCTCCCGCCGACCCGGCGCCTGCTGCGTCCGGCGCTGGGCAGACTGACCGCGCCGATGACGCTGCGGCTGCTGCGCGCCGCAGGGGTGTCGCGCATCGTGGCGGGCGAGGTGGTGCAGGTGGACGTGCTCGATGTGCGCGACGTCCCGGCGAACCAGCCCCCGCCCGAGCCGGGCGGGCCGGGGCGCGCCCTCCCCCCGGGCGGTGGCGAGCAGGGCGGGCACGGCGACTGAGCGGCACCTGCCGGTCAGTAGCGGCGGCTAGTGCGCGTCCGACGAGTTGGAAACGGGGTCCCGGAACATCGCTGTTCCGGGACCCCGCGCGCCCGGTTCGGGGGTACCAGGCGCCATGGTGGCTGGTGGGTCAGGCGGTCCTGCGCTGGGTCAGCACCCCGCTGCGGAGCAGCTCCAGCCGCTCCTCCAGGAGTACCTCCAGTTCCGCCGTGGTCCGGCGCTCCATCAGCATGTCCCAGTGCGTGCGCGCCCGCTTGCCCGGCTTCTCCTCGGGCGCCTCGGCGTTCTCGCGCAGCGCCATCGTCCCGCACCGGCATTCCCACAGCGGGGGAACGTCCGCCTCGACGGACAGCGGTACGACGACGGTGTGGCCGTTGGGGCAGTGGTAGCGGACGTCCTGCCGTGCTGCGGGCTGGACACCGGTGTCGCTCTCGAGGCTCTGGGCCCCTAGGCGGGTCCCGCGCATGCTCCGGTCGCTCATGGCATCCCTCCGGGCTCGTGGGGCGTCGTCACGGCATGTCAACGCATGGCGAGCGGCTCGTGTTCCGCACGCCGCGGTCGACCTGAACCGGGTCAGACCACCGCGGGCAGCGCGTTGCCGGCGTCGAGGATGCCGCGGCGCATGTCGACCCGGGCGAGCAGCCCGCCGCCGACGACGAAGAACACCACCAGGGCGAGGATGGCCAGCCGGTAGGAGTCGGTGTGCTGGAAGACCAGCCCGAACAGCAACGTCCCGAACCAGCTGGTGCCGCGCTCGGCGGCCTGGTAGAGGCTGAAGTACTCCGCCTCGCGGCCGCGTGGCACCAGCTGGCTGTACAGGGAACGGGACAGCGCCTGGCTGCCACCGAGCACCAGCCCGATGAGTGTCCCCAGCCCGAGGAAGAGCAGGAACTGGTGAGCCGGGACGAAGTAGCCCAACCCCACCACGCCGCACCACATCACCAGGCTGGCCAGCACGGTCCGCCAGGCACCCCAGCGGGCAGCGCCGCGGCCGAAGGCGAGCGCCCCGGCGAAGGCGACGAACTGCACCAGCAGGATGGCGATGATCAGCTGCTGGCTGTCGAGCCCGAGTTCCTCCTGGCCGAAGATGCTCGAGGCGTAGATCACCGTCTGGATGCCGTCGTTGAAGAACAGGTAGGCGAGCAGGAACAGCATCGTCTGCGGGTACCCGCGCAGGTGTCGCAGCGTCTGCGCGAGCTGCCCGAACGACGCGGCCAGCAACCCGCGGGCCCGCACCGGCTCGAGGTCGACCGGGGCGCGGTCGCGCAGCCCCAGGTAGGGGATGACGGTGAAGGCGCCCCACCACACGCCTGCTGAGAGCAGGCTCACCCGGACGGCGGCCTCGGTGCTCAGCCCGAGCGCGGAGTGCATGCTGACGACGACGAGGTTGAGCGCCAGCAGCAGGCCCCCGCCGAGGTAGCCGATCGCCCAGCCGCGACTGGAGACTCCGTCCCGTTCGTCGGGGGTGGCGATGTCGCACAAGATCGAGTCGTAGACCACCAGCGAGGCGCCGAGGAAGAGGGTGGCGATCACCTGCAGGGTGACCCCGAGCTGCCAGTTCGACCCGGAGACGAGGACCATCAGCGCGGCGGCGGTGGCGCCGGCCCAGGCGAAGCGGGCCATCAGGGTGCGCTTGCGACCCGATCGGTCGACGACGGCCCCGACCACCGGGAGCAGCAATGCCGACAGCAGCGTCGCCGCGGTGATCGTGTACAGCGCGAGGGACCCGGGATTCACCGGCGCCCCGAGCACGTGCAGGTCGGTCCTGCAGCGCAGGCCGCTGTCCTGACCTGGGCAGGCGGCGCGCTTGGCGACCACGGTGAGGTAGGGCCCGAACAACACGGTCGCGGTCGTGGTGACGTAGGCGGAGTTGGCCCAGTCGTAGAAGTACCAGGCGCGCTGCTCGCGCCGGCGTCCGGCCAGGTCGTGCTGCCGGGGGGCTGCCGCGTCGGTGTCCACAGCCGTGTCGTCCTCTCGTCGTCCGGCGCCCGATCATGCCGTCCCCGCAGGGTCGACGGTAGCGCCGGGCTGCACAAGATCTTGCCAAGAACCGTCCGCTCGGGACGGCCTCAACCGGCGAACTCCCAGTGCCACGGCTCCGGGGTGGACCCCGAGGGCTCTGCCCAGGCAGGGTGGAACCACCCGAACAGCGGAGCGTTGAGCAGCATCCAGGTGTGGGTGGTGGTGCCGAACTGCTCGATCCCGCCGCACAGGTCCGCCGCCGTGCCCCAGCCGTGGTTGCTCGTGCCGGGGGTGGCCGCCAGGCCGGGGCGCTCGGCGAAGACCCGCACCTGGTCGGCGTAGGAGCGGTAGGAGTCGGTGACGCACAGCGGCGCCCCGAACGCTGCCGCGTAGGCCTGGCTGAGGCGATCGAAGGCGAAGGCCGCGTCGGCGCGCAGGTACTCCCCGGGGGCGCCCCAGAGGGGGCAGAGCGCCGACAGCGGAATGGTGCCGTTGGCATAGGCCGACACGTCGCCCCCGGCGCAGTCACCCACCGGTCCGGTGACGGAGTTGCCGGCCGCTGCCTGGCGGCGGGCGGCGATGAGTCGGGCCGTGGCCAGCAGGGTTGCCTTCCGGTCCGCCTCGGCCGCCGCGTCGGTGGTGCGCGCCAGCTGTGACTGCGCTGCCTCCACCGTCGCCTGCTGGGCGCGCACGGCAGCATCGGCCGCCATCCGCGCCCGGCCCGCACCGGCGGCGGCACCGGTGGCGGCGTCCGCTGCGGTCTGGGCGCTCGCGGCGGCCAGCGCCTGCTGCTGGCGGGCGGCCTGCACCTGGGTGAGCGCGAGGCTCCAGCTGCGGCCGATCCGCCCCAGCACGACGGTGGTGAGATCGAGATCGTCGGTCGTCCCTCCCGACAACAGGGTGGCCACCACCGGGTGCGCGGCCAGAGTGGTGCCGTCGGCGTAGGCCTCGCGGGCCCACAGACCGAGGTCGGCGCGGCGTGCGTCCAGGGTGTGCTGCGCCCGGCCGAGCAGGTCCTGCTGGGCCCAGGCGGCCTGCTGTGCCCGCTGCTCGGCGAGCACGGCGGTGCGGTAGCGCTCCAGCGCGAGGCCGGCCGTGGCTGCGGCGTCCGACAGCGCCGCACTCGCCTGCGTGAGGCTGCCGGATTCGGTGTCAGCCCTCCGGTGCAACTGGGCGGCGCGCTGCTGGGCGGCCGCGACCTCGGCCTCGGTGGGCTGCCCTTCACCGCCTCCGGGCACCCCGCCCGCCGTCGCCGCGGCCGGCGCCCCTCCGGCAGTGAGCGTGGCCGCCCCGCGCGCCGGCACGGCCGCGGCGAGGGTGGCCAGAACCAGCGCCAGAACCAGCGCCAGAACCAGCGCCAGAACCAGCGCCAGAACCAGCGCCAGGGGGTTGGGCAGGGCCCGCACCAGCGCGGCGGACGCGGGCAGGGGTCTCGCGGTGCGGGCGCGCTGGGGGGTCCACGCGGACGGTCCGGGGCGCACGGGGGGACCTACGGCATCGCCGCTCCCGGTCTTGAGCGTGCGCCCGCCGGCTCACCCCGATGCGGGCGCCGTGGCGGCCGGCGGGATCCGGAGCTCGGTCAGGTCTGGGGAGATCGCGGGGGAGGGGCGGTCAGGTGCTCGCCTCGGCCGCCGTGACACGCCGTTCCAGCCCGTCGAGGCCCTTGCGGATCATGGCGGCGTACCCGTCCTCGCCGAGGGCGTGGGCTGCGGCCACCCCCGCGTCGAGTTGGGCGCGGGCTTGGTGGACGCGGCCCTGCCGAAGGTAGCCGTCGCCGAGGTTCAGGTGCAGGCTCGGGGCCAGTCCGCGGGCGGAGGGGATCCCGATCGGTGCCAGGTCGGTGTCCGCGACGTGCTGGTAAGCGGACAGGGCCCGTTCGTCCCACTGCACCTCGTCGGGGAGATCGGCCTCGAGGTCGGCCAGGTAGTGGGCCACGACGCAGCGTTGGGCGTGATCGGTGTCGGCGATGGCCTGCCAGCACTCGTGGAGCCGGCGTCGACCGTCGTCACGCTCACCGCTGAGGGCGACGGCCACGGCTGCGGTGATGTCGGCCCACCGGGTCATGCCGGCGACCATAGCCGAGGACGCCGTCAGTCCCGGGCCCCTCTCAGGTACCGCCGATAATGAACATTATGTCACTTCGCGGCTCGTGACCGAGGCGATCACGTTCACGCGGCGCGCTGGTTGAGGAAACGCTCCACCAACGTTCGGACCACCACGGCCATGCTGAAACCCTGCTCCTGGGCGAACCGGCGCAGGCGTTCGTAGTCGCCCTCCGGCAAGCGCACCGGCAGAACCTTCAGCCTCGTGTCCATCGCCCGTATGACCTCCCGCCGCTCCTGATCCGAGAGGTCCTCCGCAGACCCGTACCCGCGCGGCGTCCCCACCAGGTAAGCGCCCTCAGGCGTACCAGCCAAGGCCTCACTCCCGGCCAGCCCGCCGCGCAGCAGTGCCCCGAGCACCTCGTCCTGGTCGTCCTGGCTCAGCTGTCGCACAGCCTTGAGCAGCAGCTCGATAATCCGATCCGCCATCGCGATACCTTTCTCCGATATCGGCCAAGTCTGCGGCGGATCCCCACTCCGGGCAAGACCTCGCTGAACGGCTCAGCCGACCCGGACGCCGAGTCGTCGTCGGCTAGCCTCGTGGGGATGAGTGCGGACCCGTCGCTCGCCGACATCAGCGCCTCCTACGACACCGTGGCGGCCAGCTATGCCGAGCTGTTCCGGGACGGGCTGGGCCGCGACCACGGTGTGCGCGGGGCGCTGGCGCTGTTCGCCGAGCTGCTCCGCGACGGCGGCGGGCCGGTCGCCGACGTGGGCTGTGGGCCCGGGCACGTCACCGCTCACCTGCGCGACCTCGGACTCGACGTGTTCGGGATCGACCTGTCCCCCGCCATGATCGACATCGCCCGCACCCGCAATCCCGGACTGCGCTTCACGGTCGGGTCGATGACCGAGCTGGACCTCCCCGACCGCAGCCTCGGGGGTCTGCTGGCCTGGTACTCCGTCATCCACCTGCCCGACGACCTGGTGTGCGTCGCCCTCACCCACTTCTACCGGGTGCTGCGCCCCGGCGGGGTGATCATGCTCGGCTTCCACGTCGGGGATCTGAGCGTGCTCAAGACGCAGGGCTACGGCGGCCACCCGATGAAGGTCCGGGTCTACCGGCGCCCGCTCACCCGGATGGCCCGCTGGCTGCGCGACGCCGGATTCCGCGTCGAGGTGCAACTGCTGCTCGACCCCGAGGGTGCGGTGCCCGGGGGCGTGCTGCTGGCCCGCCGCCCGGTCCCGGTGGGCTGACCCCCAGATCGGTGGGACATTCGGCGAGTCGTCTCAGCTGGTCCGCCACCCCTTTCCTGGACCATGAATCGGAACCGGAAATCCGGCTTAGCCTGATGACATGCAGTCCGGTGGCGATCGCGAGGTGCTGCAACTCGGCCGGCAGCGGGCGGCGACCGACCCGGTCCGGTTCTGGGCGCGTCAGCATCCTCGCCCGGTGCGAGCCACCGTCGCGGTGCTCGCGGTGGCGGTCACCGTGGTCGGGGCAATCGGCCTGATCCGGTACTTGCGCGGACCCGCCTCCCCTCGGCTGGCGTACGCCAGCGCGCCGGCCAAGATGCAGGACCTGGTGGGTGGCTGGGGGGTCGGCGCGGACGGGCGCCCGCGGGAGCCGGCCATGCTGCGGTTGCGGGCGCAGTTGCGTTTCGACCGGCTGCCTAGCGGGGGCGTAGAACTGCTCGGGATCAGCGGTCCGGGTGTGGTCTCCCGAACGCCTCGGCCGGTCCGGATCGACGCGGCCGGCGTCACCACCCAGGTCGAGCTCAGCGGCACGGTCGACTGCACCGCGGCGAGGATTCCTAGCGCCCCCGGCGACTACCGGTTGCTGGCCCGGGTCCGGGACGGGTCCCGCCGGTTCACCCGGGAGCTGGCTCCGGCCGGCCTGACGGGCCCGCTGTCGAGCCAGGTGAACGCGGTCTGCGGCTCCTGGCTGGCCGGCCACGACCTGACCGTCACCGCCGCCACGACCCGTGTCGATCCGGTCCGGGCGGCCGTGGATGTAACCCTGTCGGTGACCAACACCGGCCCTCGCCGGCACTACCTGTCCCTGCTGCCGCCGCAGGGCTTCCTCCTCCGGCTGACCGATCCGGCGGACACCGTCCTGCCGGCCGGCCCGGGCCGAACCCAGCTGGGAGTTCACCTTGAGTTGCAGTCCTGCGACGCGGTGACCACGCCCTGGGGCCCCTTCGAGGTTGGACAGCTCGGCGCCACCAGTGCTAACGCCTTGCCCGCGAACAGCGCCGACCTCCTCGGGATCGAGGCCTCGGCGGTCCGGACGGCCGCGGGGCCGCAGCCCCCGATGCCGGCCGACGGACTCGGCCCGACCGGAATCCTGACCGTCCCGGCTGCCGCCCAGGCGCTGGTGGCGGCGTTGCGCACCGTCTGCGGTGAGCTGGGTCAGGTGGTCACCCTGATCGATGACGCGAAGGTCCGCTACGACCGGGCCACCCGCCGGCTGGACCTCGCGGTCCAGATCCTGCTCACCCCGGGCCGGGCCCGTGACCTGACCCTGTTCAGAATCGCGTCCGCAGCTGAGGGGAACACCTTCACGCCGCTCTGGTCCCGGTCACCAACCTTGATCCCCGACCGCAGCGGGCAGGTCGAGATCAGCCTGCCCTACCGTGCCCCCACCGCGCTGGGCTGCAGCGCGGACAACTCGGGCGCCAGCGCGTGGGTTCCCTGGTTCGCCATCGAGGTGCGGGTCGCGGTACCGTCCGGGACTCGAACCGTGCGGCTCTCCCAGCAGGGCATGCCGGACTTGGATCCGCATGTGGCCAGCTTGCTGTGCCGCTGACGGGTGCTGCGCCCCGGCAGGGGTGATCATGCTCGGCTTCCACGTCGGGGATCTGAGCGTGCTCAAGATGCAGGGCTACGGCGGCCACCCGATGAAGGTCCGGGTCTACCGGCGCCCCCTCACCCCGTCGGAGGGCGGGTACTCAGCGGGTGCCGAGCAGGCCGCGGACCTCGTGGGCCAGCTCCACGGAGGCCTCGATCTCGACCTTGCGGTTCGTGACGCTCTCGATGTTGATCCCGAACGGCAACCCGAGCCGGCGGCAGAAGGCGATCAGCACCCGGGCGCCGACGAGGCACTGCTCGTAGGACTCCGCGAGCGGGTCGGCGGAGAAGACGATCTCGTTGCGTACCCAGCGCGGGATGTCGATCCCCAGCCAGGTCATGAACTCCAGCGTGGTGGCGGAACCGCACGGCGCCAGGGTGAGCACCACCGGGCGGGGGGTGACGCCCCGCTCCCGGCAGGTGTACGCATAGTCGGACAGCAGGTTGCGGGTGTGGTCCAGGTCGTAGCAGACCTGGGAGACGAAGAAGCTGCAGCCCGCCTCCTGCTTGCGCAGCATCCGCAGGTGCTCATCTCCCCGGCCGGCATGGCGCTCGGCGATCAGCACGCCGCCGAGGGCGAGCCGGGGGCTCACCCGGGCGTGCAGGAGGTAGGCGTCCTCCAGCCGGGTGCTGACCTGCTGGTCACGGGAGGAGGCGCCGACGAGCACGGTGAGCACCTGGTCGGGGTCGGCCGCGGACAGCCAGGTCCCGAGCTCGGGCCCGGCGTACTTCGCCACCGCCCGGTACACCACCACCGGCCCTGCCCACGGTGCGGGCCCCGAGCGGGACAGGTGCTGCCGCCAGAAGTGCGCCGGATCCATCATCGGGACGAACGGGAACGGTCGCTCCCCCGGTGACCGGTCGCTCTCGGCGTCGACGTCGTAGAGGATCAGGGCGTCGAGGTCGAGCGGCGCCAGCCGGTCCAGGGTGGCGCGGGTGATCTCGTCGGCCCGCTCGGGCGAGGTGGACCGGCGGGGCGGGGTGACCCCGTACAGCAACACCCCCTCGGCGGCGTGCCGGAACACCCGCTCCCCGGCGCGACCGGCAGCGCTCACCGCCGGCGCCCGAAGGGCCCCGACGAGAGCCGCTGGACGAGCCGCTCGTAGCGGACGCCGGGCCTTGGCCCGCCCTCCGGCGCGGCCTCGTCCCCGGGGTCCTCGGCGGCCGCCTCCTCGCCCAGCGCCGGGATCGGTGCCATCGGCGTGACCAGCGTGGGCTGCCGGCGGGCGCCCTGCACGAGGTGGTCCACGAGCCAGGCCTGCACCGAGGCCCAGGCGGAGCCGACCGAGGTGGTCCACTGCGGGCCGGCCATCTCGCGGGCCATCCGCACCAGCGCGTAGCCCACCCCGCGCAATCCCTCCGCGTCCAGACCGGCCTGGTTCAGCCACGACCCGAGGTCGCGCAACTCCTCCTCCGCCTGCTCGGCCGCATCAGCATCCTTACCGTCACTGAGGGTGGTGATTGCGGTGAGGATGCTCGCCAGCAGCCGCTCCGCCGCCGGCGGCGTCAGCGACTCCCCCAGGCCCGGTGCCGGGGCGAGTTGGGTGAGGTGGGCGACGAAGGACTCCGCTCGAGCGGCCAGCGCCTCGGGCCGGCCGAGCGAGCGTGCCACCAGCGCTGTCGCCTGCGCGTCGGGTCGAACGGGCTGCCATGGCGTGCCGGGGCTCGGGGTCGTCATGGTGGTACTCCCTGCATGGTCGCGGCGCCGGTGGCCGGTTCGCCCGGGTTTTCCGTGTTCGTTGTTGAAGGGACACCGTGAAGCGAGGAACGCCGTGGGCCGACGGGACGATCGCTCCCCCGGGGCACGATCACCCCCGCGGGTATTTGTACCAAGCCACCGCAGGTCGCGGAGCGCGCGGGTGGTCCCCCGGCTCCGCTCGGTGCGGCAGGTGACCAGTGTGCCGCCCGGGCACTCCCCCGCGTGGGTGAACACCGGGGGATGTCTCGTCACGCTGCTCACCGGGCGTTAGTCTGACCGGGTGCCCGTCGGCCCACGGTGACACACAGTGAACGCGCGGAAGTTGTCCGTCCGC
Organism: uncultured Actinomycetota bacterium; assembly: GCA_963784535.1. Taxonomy (GTDB): domain Bacteria; phylum Actinomycetota; class Actinomycetes; order Actinomycetales; family Kineosporiaceae; genus CAWARR01. Next base: position 469,883 of record CAWARR010000006.1, read on the forward strand.
GGCGTTCCTCGTCTCCGTCGCCTCAGGCCGACGGGTCGGCGGCCCGGGCCCGGGCCGCCGGGCCGCGGGAGGCGAGGAGTGGTGGGCAGGCATCGAGGATCGGCCGGGAAACGGCGCTGGGGCGTCCTGACCGGCGTGCTGGTGCTCGCCGCCGTCGTGACTGTCGCCACCCCGCCGGTGGCGCGCAGGCTGGGCCTGCCGCTTCCCTGGGCGGCCGCCGACCAGTCCTGCGCCCGCACGGCGATCACTCTCGCCGTGGCCCCGGAAGCCGTCCCCGCGGTCGAGGAGATCCTTCGGCCGCTGCAGGGCCGCCCGCTGGCCGACGGGCACTGCCTGACCGCGGCGGTGCAGAACGTCGCCCCGGCCGCCTTCGTCGCGAGCGCGGCCCTCCTGCCGCCCGACCGGGCTGCCCAGATCTGGATCCCGGACTCCTCGCTGTGGACCCGCCAGGTCCAGCGGCTGCCGCTGCAACAGGAGTCCGCGCTGGCCTCCTCGCCGTTGGTGGTGGCGACCAGCCCGGCGGCGGTCGCGAAGCTCGGCTGGGCGGCGAAACCTCCCTCGTGGGCGCAGGCACTGAGCGGGGTGAGGCCGGTGGCGATGCCCGACCTGCAGTCCAACGCGGCCGGGCTGGTGGCGATCCTCGCCCTCTGGCAGTCCCTCGGCAAAGGCCAGGCCGCCGACCAGGCCGTCGCCGCGGCCGTGCTGGCCGCCTCGCGCAGCACCGCGCCGACCGCGCAGGCGGCCCTCGCCGCGGCCGCGGACAACGACCCCGACGCCCCGCTGTTGGCGACCAGCGAGATCGCCGTGTTCAACGCCAACCGCGGCAGTGACTCCCCCCGGCTGGTGGCCGTCTACCCCAGCGACGGCTCGCCGGCGCTGGACTACCCGGTCCTGCGGGTCGCGCCCGAGGCACAGGGCGCCACCCGCACCGCCGCCGTCAACGCGGTGCTCACCGCCCTGGCCGCCGATTCCGCGCGGGCGGTGGTGCGGCGCAACGGCCTGCGCGACGGCAACGGCGCCGGGCCCGCAGGTTCGGGGGTGCGCGCCGGCACCGTGAGCACGCTGACGGTGCCCGGCGCCGCCGAGACCACGTCGTTCCTGGACCGGCTGCAGCAGCTGCAGGTCCCGAGCCGGATCCTCACCGTGATGGACGTCTCGCTGTCGATGCGCACACTGGTGCCGGGGACGCAGTTCACCCGGGTCGCCCTCGCCGGTCAGGCCGCCGTGTCGGCCGGTGACCTGCTGTCCGACCGCTCGTCCGCCGGGTTGTGGGTGTTCGCGCTCGCGCTCGACGGCACCCTGCCCTACCAGCAACTCTCGCCGCTGGCCCCGCTCGGGGCGAGCGAGAACGGCGTGCCCCACCGGACCCGGCTCGACAAGGAGCTGGCCGGACTCAGCTCGCACCTGTCCGGTGGTGGCACCGCGCTGTACGCCACCACCCTCGCCGCGATGCGGGCGATGCAGGCCGGCTACGACCCGAGCGCGGTGAACTCCGTGGTCCTGTTCACCGACGGCACGAACGAGAACGACCCCAGCACCACCCTCGACCAGGTGGTCACCGAGCTGAAGAAGCTGCATGACCCGAAGAAGCCGGTGCGGCTGATCGCCATCGGCATCGGGCCGACCGCCGACCTGCCCGCGCTGCAGGAGATGGTCGCCCCCACCGGGGGCAAGGCCTACCGGGCCACAACGGCCGACGAGCTGCGCACGGTGCTGTTCGACTCCCTCGCCCGGCGCTGACCCCGGCGCTGACCCCGGTACCGCCCCGGCACGAAGCAGGGCAGCCGGGCGGCCGGGCTCAGCTGATCACGAGCAACAGGTCACCGCCCTCGACCTGCTGCACGGTACCGATGGCGGCACGGCGGACGACCCCGGCCACCGGGGTGGTGATGGCGGCCTCCATCTTCATCGCCTCGATGGTGGCCACCGACTGCCCGGCCTCCACCTGCTGACCCTCGGTGACCGTCAGCGTGACCACGCCGGCGAACGGCGCCGGCACCTGCCCCGGCGCGGCGGGGTCGGCCCGCTCCGCGAGCCGCACGTCCACCAGCACCGACCGGTCCCTGACCTGGATCGGGCGCAACTGGCCGTTGAGGGTGCACATCACCGTGCGCATGCCGCGCTCGTCCGCGTCCCCGATGGCCTCCAGGCCGGCGATGATGCGGACGCCCCGCTCCAGCTCGACGACGTGCTCACTGCCCTGCCGCAGTCCGTAGAGGTAGTCGACGGTGTCGAGCACGGACAGGTCGCCATAGGTGTCGCGCACGCTGCGGAACTCGCGGGTGGGGCCGGGGAACAGCAGCCGGTTCAAGGTCGCCCGCGGCTGCACGGCGAGCTCCGCGCGGTCCTGCTCGGACAGCTCCACCGAACGCCTCGGGATGCTGCGCCCGGCGAGGGCGGCGCTGCGGAACGGCTCCGGCCAGCCCCCCGGAGGGTCGCCGAGCTCCCCGCCGAGGAAGGCGATCACCGAGTCGGGGATGTCGAAGCGCGCCGGGTCGGCCGCGAACTGCGCCGGGTCCGCGCCCGCTGCCACCAGGTGCAGCGCGAGGTCACCGACCACCTTGGACGAGGGCGTCACCTTCACCAGCCGGCCGAGGATGCGGTCGGCGGCCGCGTACATCGCCTCGATCTGCTCGAACTTCTCCCCCAGCCCGAGCGCGATGGCCTGCTGGCGCAGGTTCGACAGCTGGCCGCCGGGGATCTCGTGGTCGTAGACCCGGCCGGTGGGCGACGGCAGCCCGGATTCGAACGGGGCGTAGACCCGGCGCACCGCCTCCCAGTAGGGCTCGAGGTCGGTGACCGCACGCAGGTCCAACCCCGGGTCGCGCTCGGTGTGCGCCATCGCCGCGACCAGCGCCGACAGCGGCGGCTGGCTGGTGGTTCCGGCCATCGGCGCGCTCGCCGCGTCGACGGCGTCCACCCCCGCGTCGATCGCGGCCAACAGGGTCGCCAGCTGTCCACCGGCGGTGTCATGGGTGTGCAGGTGCACCGGGACATCGAAGCGCTCGCGCAGCGCGCCGACCAGACGGCGGGCGGCGGGCGGCCGGAGCAGGCCGGCCATGTCCTTGACCGCCAGCACGTGCGCACCGGCATCGACGATCCGCTCCGCCAGCCGCAGGTAGTAGTCCAGGGTGTAGAGCCGCTCGGCCGGGTCGCTCAGGTCAGCCGTGTAGCACAGCGCGACCTCGGCGACGGCGGTCCCGGTGGCGCGAACGGCGTCGATCGCCGGGCGCATCTGCTCGACGTCGTTGAGGGCGTCGAAGATCCGGAAGATGTCGACGCCGGTGGCCGCCGACTCGCGGACGAAGGCGTCGGTGACCTCGGTCGGGTACGGGGTGTACCCGACGGTGTTCCGCCCCCGCAGCAGCATCTGCAGGCAGGTGCCGGGCATCGCCTCGCGGAGGGCGGCGAGCCGCTCCCAGGGGTCCTCCCCGAGGAAGCGCAGTGCGACGTCGTAGGTGGCGCCGCCCCAGCACTCGACGCTGAGCAGCTGCGGGGTGGAGGCCTCCACGTGCGGGGCGACCGCCACCAGGTCGCGGGTGCGTACCCGGGTGGCCAGCAGCGACTGGTGGGCGTCGCGGAAGGTGGTTTCGGTGACCGCGACGGCACGCTCGGCCCGCAGCGCCGCCGCGAAACCCTCCGGGCCCTGGGCCCGCAGCCGCTCCCGCCAGCGCGGGGCCGGCGGGGTGGAACCGTCCGGCGCGGCGCCGGTGGCAGGCACGGCCGGGTGGGCGGGCAGTTTGGCCTGCGGTGCCAGCCTCACCCGGGCCGGACCGTTGGGGTGGTTGACGGTGACGTCGGCGAGCCAGGTGAGCAGCTTCGTCCCCCGGTCGCTGCTGCCGCGGGTGGTGAGCAGGTGCGGGCGCTCCTCGATGAACGAGGTGGTCAACCCTCCCGCGACGAAGTCGGGCTCGGCCAGCAGTGCCTGCAGGAAGGGGATGTTCGTGCTCACGCCACGGATGCGGAACTCGGCCAGCGCCCGCCGCGCCCGCAGCACCGCGGTCGAGAAGTCGGACCCGCGGCAGGTGAGCTTGACCAGCATCGAATCGAAGTGCGGGCTGATCGTCGCGCCCGCGTGCACGGTGCCCCCGTCGAGGCGCACCCCGGCGCCCCCGGGCGAGCGGTAGGTGTTGACCATCCCGGTGTCGGGGCGGAACCCGTTGGCCGGGTCCTCGGTGGTGATCCGGCACTGCAGGGCAGCACCGCGCACCCGGATCTGCGACTGGGACAGCCCCAGGTCGCTCAGCCGCTCCCCCGCCGCGATCCGCAGCTGGGCCTGCACCAGGTCGACGTCGGTGACCTCCTCGGTCACCGTGTGCTCCACCTGGATGCGCGGGTTCATCTCGATGAAGACGTGCCGGCCGGCGTTCTCCCCCTCGGTGTCGAGCAGGAACTCCACCGTGCCGGCGTTGACGTATCCGATGGCCCGGGCGAACGCGACCGCGTCGCGGCACAGCGCGTCGCGGACCTCGGGGTCGAGCGACGGGGCGGGCGCGATCTCGACCACCTTCTGGTGCCGCCGCTGCACCGAGCAGTCGCGCTCGTACAGGTGCACCACGTCGCCGCCGGCGTCCGCCAGCACCTGCACCTCGATGTGGCGGGGCCGCAGCACGGCCTGCTCGAGGAACACGGTCGGGTCGCCGAAGGCGCCCTGCGCCTCACGCATCGCGGTGCGCACCGCGTCGGCCAGCGCGGTCGGGTCCGCGACCCGGCGCATCCCCCGGCCGCCGCCACCGGCGACCGCCTTGACGAACAGCGGGAACCCGATCGAGGCTGCCGCGGCCACGATCTCGTCCACATCCGCGGAGGGCGCCGAGGAGCGCAGCACCGGGATCCCGGCGGCACGGGCCGCGGCGATGGCCCGCACCTTGTTCCCCGCCAGTTGCAGCACGGCGGCGGGCGGGCCGACGAACGTCACTCCGGCGTCCGCGCAGGCCTGGGCGAGGTCGGGGTTCTCGGACAGGAACCCGTAGCCCGGGTACACCGCGTCCGCGCCCGACTCCCGGGCCACCCGGATGATCTCGGCGACGTCGAGGTAGGCGTGCACGGGGTGGCCGCGCTCACCGATCAGGTACGCCTCGTCCGCCTTGATCCGATGCACCGCGTTGCGGTCCTCCCAGGGGAAGACGGCGACGGTGCGCACCCCGAGCTCGTAGCCGGAGCGGAACGCCCGGACGGCGATCTCCCCGCGGTTGGCGACGAGGACCTTGGTGAACACGCACGCTCCCAGGCATCGGCGGCCGGCGGTGCCGGCGGTGGTGGGTGACAGGGTGCGATCAGCTCGCGTCCGAGGACAGGTAGGCGCTGAGCTCCTCGAGGGTGACCTGGCCGTCGCCGTCGCCGTCGATCTGGCCGAACATGCTCGCGGCGGTCTCCTCGGTGACGCTGCCGCCGCCCAGCAGGTCGAGGAGGCGCTTGAACTCCGCGCCCGTGATCAACCCGTCGTCGTCGGTGTCGATGATCCGGAACGTCGCCGCGTACTCATCGGTGCTGGCCACGGAGGGCCCCCTTCCCTGCTTACCCCGAGTGTCGGTGGCGGACTCTACCAGCGGGGCCGCGCCGGTCCCGGCTACGGCAGGTCACCACGGCCGTGCCGTTGGGCAAGTCGGCGGCGCTCCTCGGCGAAGACCAGCCGGACCAGTCGCTCCCGGTCGGCAGGGGCGATGTCGAGGAACCCCGCGTGCAGGTGCGCCTCGCGTCGCTGCGCGACTGCGAGCACGGCCGGGACCAGCGGGCCGGCGGGCAGCTCGAGCTCGACGTACAGCCGGGCGCCCGGTGGCAGGGGGACGTCGGCGGCGGACAGGGCGGCCCCGAGTCCACCCGCCGAGACGCTCCAGGTGACCCCCTCGAAGGTGGTGTCCACCGCCTCGTCGTGCTCCCCCGGCGCACCCGCGCGCCCCAGCACGGCCCCGCGCAGCGGGAGGCTGAGCGGACCGCGCACGTCCTGGCGGCGCTGCAGCGGGAGCGGGGTGGACGCGGCGCCTGCCACTGCGGCGGAGGTGTCGCCGGGCCCGGGACGCAGCAGCAGCAGCCCGCCGTCCCCCACGCTCAGGTGTGCCTCGCAGCGCAGCGGTCCGGACGGCGTGGCAAGTTCGAGTGCGCCGGCGCCGGCGTCCAGGGCGCCGCTGCCGGCCAGCACGGGGACCGCCCAGTCGCCCTCGAGCCATACCGGTGCCAGCGCGCGCAGCACCACCCGGCCGCCCGCCACGCGCAGTACCAGCCTGCCGCCGGCAGACACGTGGTTCACGCCACCTCCAGTCCCCGGGCACGCTCCGGATCCGTTCAGTGTGGCCGGCGGTGGGCCCGGCCGGCCCCCGCCGGCGGGCAGATTCACCCGGTTGCGGGGCGGGGCGCCGGGCTCCCCCGCGGGGCCCCGGTCGGGCCCCGCGGGGGAAACGGGTCAGACCTGCGGCAGTGCGGCGAGGGCCTGCTCGAACCGTTCGGGAGTGGTCTCCTCGTCGACCATCTGCCCGCCGAGGTAGGCGTCGTAGGCGGCGAGGTCGAAGTGCCCGTGTCCGCTCAGGGCGATCAGGATCGAGCGCTCCTGGCCCGCCTCGGTCGCAGCATTGGCCTCCCTGACCGCTGCGGCGATCGCGTGCGAGGACTCCGGCGCCGGCACGATCCCCTCGGTGCGGGCGAACTGCACGGCGGCCGCGAAGCACTCCGTCTGCGGGAGGGCGAGCGCCTCCATCAGCCCGGAGTCGTAGATGTGCGAGACCAGCGGGGACATCCCGTGGTAGCGCAGCCCGCCCGCGTGGATCGCGGCCGGGACGAAGCCGTGGCCGAGGGTGTACATCTTCATCAGCGGCGTCATGCCTGCGGTGTCGCCGAAGTCGTAGGCGTAGCGACCCGCGGTCAGCGACGGGCACGACGACGGCTCGACCCCGCGCAGCACCGGGGAGATCTTCCCGGCGAGCTTCTCGCGCAGGAACGGGAAGGCCAGGCCGGCGAAGTTGGAGCCGCCCCCGGTGCAGCCGATCACCACGTCGGGGGTGTCCCCGATCTTGGCGAACTGCAGCAGCGCCTCCTCGCCGATGATCGTCTGGTGCAGCAGGACGTGGTTGAGCACGCTGCCGAGGGCGTACTTCACGGTGGGGTCCTGCGCCGCCACCTCGACCGCCTCGCTGATCGCGATGCCGAGCGAGCCGGGGTGTCCCTCGTGTCCGGCGAGGATCGCCTTGCCGGACTCGGTCAGGGCCGAGGGCGAGCGGTGCACGGTGGCACCGAAGACCTCGATCATCATCCGCCGGTAGGGCTTCTGGTCGTAGCTGGCGCCGACCTGCCAGACCTCGCACTCCAGCCCGAACAGCGAGCAGGCGAAGGCGAGCGCCGTCCCCCACTGCCCGGCGCCGGTCTCGGTGGTGAGCTTGCGCACCCCGGCCTGGGCGTTGTAGTAGGCCTGCGGCACGGCCGTGTTCGGCTTGTGCGACCCGGCCGGGGAGACGCCCTCGTACTTGTAGTAGATCCGCGCAGGGGTGCCGAGTGCCCGCTCCAGCCGGTGCGCCCGGTACAGCGGGGACGGCCGCCAGAGGCGGTAGACGTCGAGCACCTCGGCCGGGATGTCGACGTACCGCTCGGCGGTGACCTCCTGCTCGATGAGGGCCATCGGGAACAGCGGAGCCAGATCGTCCGGACCGACCGGCTGCTTGGTCCCCGGGTGCAGCGGCGGGGGTGGCGGGGTCGGCAGATCGGGGACGATGTTGTACCACCGGGTCGGCATCTCCGACTCGTCGAGCAACACCTTGTGCTGGGGCACGTCGGCCAACGGACTCTCCTTCGCGAGCGCTGGGCAGGGCGGCACCGTCGCGTCGCCCCGGGCAAGGTTTGCAGGCCGGGCGGGGTCGCGTCAGCCGGGGTGGCCGATCATCCGGGTGACGTGGCCCCCGCCGGTCAGGGCATTGGCCAGGTGTGTACCGGTTCGTTCGCGTGCATCCCCTGGCTGTACCGGTGCAGCATCTCGGTCAGGGCCTGCTCGCGGTCGGCGCCGCGGCGCTCGAGGTCGTGCACCGTCGCCACCTGCCAGCCGGCGCCGGTGCGCCCGAGCTTGGCCCGGGCCTCCAGCACGCCGAGCAGGCGGTCGCTCAGGGCCGCGTCGACCCCCCAGCGGCGCAGGCCCTCGGCGGCCATCGGCAGCAGCCTGCGGAGCAGCAACTCGTCCACGGTGACCTCCCCGAGCCCGGGCCAGTAGACCGTGGCCTCGATCCCGTGCCGGGCGCACTCGCGGAAGTTCTCCTCCGCGGTGGGGAAGGCGAGCTTCGACCACACCGGCCGGTCGTCCTCGCTGAGCACCCGCACGGCGCCGTAGTAGAAGGCGGCGTTGGCGAGGGTGTCGATGACTGTGGGCCCGGCAGGCAGCACCCGGTTCTCCACCCGCAGGTGCGGCTGGCCCGCGACCAGGTCGTACACCGGGCGGTTCCAGCGCCAGATGGTCCCGTTGTGCAACCGCAGCTCCTGCAGCCGGGGCGCCCGGCCGGCCTCGAACTCCGCCGCCGGGTCCTCGGCACCGACCTCGGGCAGCAGCGCGGGGAAGTAGCGGACGTTCTCCTCGAACAGGTCGAAGACCGAGGTGATCCACCGCTCGCCGAACCACACCCGGGGGCGCACGCCCTGGTTGCGCAGCTCGGGCGGGCGGGTGTCGGTGGCCTGGGCGAACAGCTCGATGCGGGTCTCCGCCCACAGCTGCCGCCCGAAGAAGTACGGCGAGTTCGCCGCCAGCGCCAGCTGCGGCCCGGCGAGCAACTGGGCGGCGTTCCAGGTGGAGGCGAAATCCTGCGGGGAGACCTGGAGGTGGAGCTGGACGCTGGTGCACGCAGACTCGGGGGCGAGCGTGCCGGCGAAGGTGTGCAGCCGTTCCGCACCGCTGATGTCGAGCTCGATGTCCTCCCCGCGGGCACCGAGGATCGAGTCGTTCAGCGCGAGGTACCGGGTGGCTGGGCTCATCCAGCCGGCTCCCTCGACGTGGCGTGGCATCAGCGTCGGCAGGATGCCGACCATCACGATGTGCCCGCCGCGGCGGTTGGCCCGCTCCTGCGCGGCATTGAGCGAGCGGCGCAGGTCGGTCTCCAACTCGCCGAAACCGAGGCCGTCGATGGCGCGGGGGGCGACGTTGAACTCGATGTTGTACGCGCCCAGCTCGGTCTGGAAGGCCGGGTCCGTGATCTCCTCCAGCACCGCGGTGTTCCCGAAGAACGGCTGGTAGCCGTCGTCTACGAGGTTGAGCTCCACCTCCAGCCCGGTCAGCGGCCGCTCGGTGTCGAAGCTCGCGGCCGACAGCATCCGCTCGAAGACGTCCAGGCAGAGCTGCACCTTCTCGCGATAGCGCTGGCGCTGCTCCCGGGAGAACGCGGCGCGCGAGATCTCGTCGCCCACACCCGGAGGGAACCACACAGCGTGGCCCGCCGCCAGTGGCCGGCCGACCTGATCGACGGAGGGTGACCTCGGCGCGGCCGTCGTCACCGCCACGCGGGCGGGGGTCCCGCATCCTGTCGCCCGGGGTCCCTAGAGTCGGGGCCGTGCGGCTGCTCCACACCTCGGACTGGCATCTCGGGCGGTCCTTCCACCGGGTCGGGATGCTCGACGCGCAGGCCACCTTCCTCGACCACCTCGTCGAGGTGGTGCGGGCCGAGTCGGTGGATGCCGTGGTGGTCGCCGGTGACGTCTACGACCGTGCGCTGCCCGGGGTCGACGCCGTGGCGGTGCTGGACGACGCCCTGGCCCGGCTGGTTGGCGCGGGGGCGACGGTGGTGCTGGCCAGTGGGAACCATGACTCCCCCCGCCGGCTCGGGTTCGGTTCCCAGCTGCTGCGGGCCGCCGGGTTGCACGTGCGCACCGACCCACGCCGGGTGGCCGACCCGGTGCTGCTGGAGGACCGGTACGGTCCGGTCGCGCTGTACCCGCTGCCCTACCTCGAGCCGGCCCTGGTGGGCGGGCTGCTGCCGGGCTTCGGGGCGGGCGCGGCGCTGGAGTCACGCCCGGGGCACGAGGCGGTGCTGTCCGCCGCGGTGCGGGCCGCCCGGGCCGATCTGGCCGGGCGCGGCCCCGGGGTGCGCTCGGTGCTCGCGGCGCACGCCTTCGTGGTGGGCGGGGAGCCCAGTGACAGTGAGCGGGACATCAGCGTGGGCGGGGTGCAGGCCGTGCCCGCGGGGGTGCTGGCCGGCTTCGACTACGTCGCGCTGGGGCACCTGCACGGTAGGCAGGAGCTTGCCCCGGCCGTCCGCTACAGCGGCTCGCCGCTGCCCTACTCCTTCTCCGAGCACGCTCAGCGCAAGGGCACCTGGCTGGTGGAGCTCGGGGCCCGCGGGGTGAGCCGGGTTCAGGCGGTGGATTCCCCGGTGGCGCGCCCGCTGGCGTTGCTGCGGGGTCGGCTCGAGGAACTGCTCACCGATCCAGCCCTGTCCCGGCACGAGGGGGCATGGTGCCAGGTGACGCTCACCGACGCCGAGCGGCCCGGCCAGGCGATGCAGCGGGTACGGGCCCGGTTCCCGCACACGCTGGAGCTGCGCTTCGCCCCCGAGGGTCAGCTCACCACGCAGCCCGGCGGGTATCTCGCGCGGGTGCGCGGCCGCGGCGACCTGGAGGTGTGCGCCGGGTTCCTGGCGCACGTGCGGACGCGCTCGGCGTCCGCGGCGGAGGTCGGGGTGCTGCAGGCGGCGATCGAGGCCGGCCGGGTGGCGGCGGCCGAGCAGTACGGGGTGAGCGTGCTGGGCGCCGCGCGGCAGGACGGGCCGGTGCTTGACGGCGCGCTGCCTGACGAGCAGGGCCCGCTGCAGGACGGGCCGCTGGAGGACGTCGGGTGAGGGTGCACCGGCTGCGGATCAGCGCCTTCGGGCCGTTCGCGGGCACCGAGGAGGTGGATCTGGACGAGCTTGCGCGCTCGGGCCTGTTCCTGCTCCACGGCCCCACCGGCGCCGGTAAGACCAGCGTCCTGGACGCGGTGTGCTTCGCCCTCTACGGGCGGGTTCCCGGTGGGCGCGGGACGACGCGGCTGCGCAGCGACCATGCCGAGGGCTGGGCCGCGCCGGAGGTGGCCTGCGAGTTCTCCGTCGGCGGGCGCCGGTTCGAGGTCACCCGCGCGCCCGCGTGGGAGCGCCCGAAGAAGCGCGGCAGCGGCACCACCACGCAACCGGCCCGGGTCGTCGTGCGCGAACTCCGCGACGGGGAGTGGGACGTGCTGACCACCCGGCTGGACGAGGCCGGTCAGCTGCTCGAGGACGTGCTCGGCCTCGGACTGGAGCAGTTCACCAAGCTCGTGCTGCTCCCCCAGGGCGAGTTCGCCGCCTTCCTTCGTGCGGATGCCGAGGAGCGTCGCCAACTGCTGGAGCGACTCTTCGGCACCGACCGGTTCGCCGCGGTCCAGGCCTGGGTGCGCGAGCAGCAACAGCTCGTCCGCCGCGAGGTCGAGACCGCGTGGGTCGCCACCCAGCGCCTGCTCGCCCGAGCCGAGCAGGCGGCGGCCTCGCTCCCCGAGGGCGCTGCACGGCCCGCGGGTGAGGCTCCTTCCACCGACCGCAGCGCCACCGACGGCACCGCCGCCGACACCACCGCAACCGACGGCACCGCCGCCGACGCCACCGCGGGGGACGCCGGGGTGGTGGACTCCGCTGGTGGGGATCCCGTCGGCGCGGGCGCCGGCACGGACCCCGAAGCGGCAGTTCGCGCCCTGCGGGCCCGGGCCCGCCACGCCGGTGAGGAGGCCGTCGCCGGCCGTGGCGGGACGCAAGCGGCTCTGCGCCGGGCCACCGCGGCCCGCGAGAACGCCCAGGCTCTCGCGGAGCGCCAGCGCGAGCAGGCTGCGGCCGCCGCGCAGCGGGCCGCCCTGCTCGCCGCGGCGCTGGACCAGGAGCATCGTCGCGAGCAGGCCCGGGGCGCGCTGCGCGCCGCCGGCCTGGTGCCCCTGGTCGACCCGCTCGCCGCCGCCCGGGCCCGGCGCGATTCCGCCGCCGCCGCGGTCGCAACGGCCGTGCAGGTGCTCGGGGCGCGCACCGCCGTCCCCGCCGGGCCGGACGGTGCTGCCGAGTGGCTGGACCAGGAGTGGCTTGAGCAGGAGTGGCTTGAGCAGGAGTGGCTTGAGCGGGAGCTGCACGAGGCCCGGCAGGCAGCGGCCCAACTGGTGGCCGTTGAGGCCGATGCACAGGCACTGTCCCGGTTCGATGCCGAGGCGGGGCTGCGGTCCGCCGCGGTGGAGGCGGCGCTGCACCGGCTCGTCGCCTCCCGCGAGGCGGTGGCGGAGGTCGAGGCTGCTCTGCTGGACGCGCGTGAGCGCCGTCGCCGGGCCGCCCGCCGGGCGGTGGCGGCCCCGGCGGCGGCGACCGAGTTCGAGGCCGCCCGACAGGTGACTGCGGCGGTCGGTGACCGGGACCGACTGCGCGCGGAGCTGGCCGAGCTGGACGAGCGGCGCGAGGCCGCTCGGCGCACCCGTGACGACCTGCGCGAACGCTGGCTCGACCTGCGGCAGCTGCGGCTGGAGGGGATGGCAGCCGAGCTGGCCCGCGAGCTGAGCGACGGCTCCCCCTGCCCGGTCTGCGGCAGTGCCGTCCACCCCCTGCCCGCAGAGCCGGCCGGACAGGCCGTGGACGACGCTGCGGAACAGCGGGCCAGGGCCGCGGTCGACACGGCCCAGGAGCTGCTGGACGCACTCGACGCCGAGCTCACCTCGCTCCGGCCGCGGCTCGCGGTGGCGGCGGACACTGCCGCTGCCGCCGACACCGCCTCCGCGGCGGCGCGGCTGGCCGCCGCGCAGGCGGCGGTGGACGAAGTGCGGCAGGCAGTGGCCGCCGAGCAGCAGGCCGCCGTCGACGAGGACGCCGTCGCCGCCCGGCTGCACGAGGGTGTCACCCGGCGGGAGGCTGCCGAGGCAGACCTGCGGGCCGCCGAGGCCGAGCGGGCGCGGGCGCAGGAACGGGCCGGCGGGCTGCGTGCCCGGGTGGACGAGGCCCGCGCCGGTGAGCCGTCGGTCACCCACCGGCGTGAGCGGCTGCACCACCGGGCGGAGGCGTTGCAGGCCCTGCTCGACGCCCGGCACGCCCTGGCGCAGGCCCAGGAGCTGTACGCGCAGACGGCCGACACCGCGGAGACGGCGGCGTTGCAGGCGGGCTTCCCCGACCTGCCCAGCGCGGTGGGGGCGGTGTTGGCGCCGGAGCAGCTCGCCGCGGTGGAGCGGCAGGTCGCCCGGTACGACGAGGAACTGGCCGCCGTCAGCGCCCGGCTTCAGGCTCCGGAACTCCTCCGCGCCGCTGCGGAGCCCCCGGCTCCACTGACCGCCGCCGTCCAGCAGGAGGAACTCGCCCGTGCCGACGACGAGGCCGCTGCCCGCGCCCTGGCCACCGCCGAGACGGCGCTCAGCGCACTGGAGGCCATCGCGGCCGACCTGGAAGGTCACCTGCGGGCGTGCGCGCCGATGCTGGAGCACCATGTGACCCTGGTCGAGCTGGCCCGCTGCCTCGACGGCACCGGCGGGGACAACGCGCTGCGGATGAGCCTGTCCGCCTACGTGCTGGCGGCCCGGCTAGAGCAGGTCGCCCATGCCGCGAGCCTGCGGCTGAGCGCGATGTCCTCCGGCCGGTACACCCTCGTGCACTCCGACCAGGCGCAGCGTGGGCGGGGGCGCAGCGGGCTGGCGCTGCGCGTGGTCGACGGCTGGACGGGGCTGGAGCGGGACACCGCGTCACTGTCCGGCGGGGAGTCCTTCTACACCTCCCTCGCGCTCGCCCTCGGTCTGGCCGACGTCGTCACCGCCGAGGCCGGCGGCTCCAGCGTGGAGACGCTCTTCGTCGACGAGGGGTTCGGCTCCCTCGACGAGGAGGCCCTCGAGGAGGTCCTGGACGTCCTCGACGGCCTGCGCAGCGGCGGCCGGGCGGTCGGGTTGGTGAGCCACGTCGCCGACCTGCGGGAGCGGATCCCGGCTCGGCTCGAGGTGGTGAAGACCCGGCACGGGTCGCGGCTGGTGCAGGCCGGCGCCTGATCACGCTGCGTGGCGACCGCCGGGCGGGGGCGGTCGCGGCGCTGACCCGGGGTGGCTGCCCTCGCGGCCGTGCCCGGGCGCGGCCGCTAGGCTCCGCGGTTGTGATCAGCGTGCCCGAGGTCCCTGGCCACCAGTTGATCGAGGTGCTGGGCCGGGGTGGGTTCGGCACCGTCTACCGGGCCGTTCAGCTCGCCGTGCGGCGCGAGGTGGCCGTGAAGATCGACAACCGGGCGCTGCTGTCAGACCGCGACCAGCGCCGATTCCTGCGCGAGGTCACCGCCGCGGGCCACCTCAGCGGGCACCCGAACGTCGTCGACCTGTACGACGCGGGGACGCTTGCGGACGGCCGCCCCTACCTCGTGATGGAACTGTGCCCGGGCGGGTCCCTGGACTCGGCATTGCGCCGGCACGGCCGGCTCCCGCCGCACCAGGTGCGTGAGATCGGCGTCGGGATCGCTGACGCGCTCAGCGCCGCGCACGCGGCGGGTGTCCTGCACCGGGACATCAAGCCGGCGAACATCCTGGTCAACCGCTACGGGGCGGTCGGGCTGGCCGACTTCGGGCTGGCCTCCATCCTCGACGCCGACGGCGGGCAGTCGGCCACCCTGGAGGCGCTCACCCCGGCCTACGCCGCCCCGGAGGCCTTCCAGCTCGCCGATCCGACCGAGCTGTTCGACGTCTACTCCCTCGCCGCCACGCTGTACGCCCTGCTGGCGGGGATCCCGCCGCGCTTCCCGGACGGCGGCCGGCCGAGCATCGCGACGATCCTCCGGCTGCACCACGAGCCCGTCCTCGACGTTCCCGGCACTCCGACTGCGCTCGTTGAGGTGCTCCGGTGGGCGCTGCAGGCCGAACCCATCGACCGGTTGCCCGCGGCGAGCGTGCTCCGCGACACCCTCGCCGGCTGCGATCTCGGCGCCGCCGGGCAGGCGGGCGTTGCGCTGCGCCCGGCGCCGGCACCGGGCCCGGGCACCGCCCCCCGGCATGCTCCCCCGGCGGCGCTGCACCCCGGCCCACCACCCGCGGCCGCCCCGCAGGTCTCCGTGGGAGCCGCACCGACGCTGCCGCCCGCACCGACGCCGCCGCCCGCACCGACGCCGCCGCCCGCACCGACGCCGCCGCCCGCACCGACGCCGCCGCCCGCACCGACGCCGCCGCCCGCACCGACGCCGCCGCCCGCACCGACGCTGCCGATGACCTCGCCGCCGGCGGCGGTGCCCGTGCCGGGGCCGGCGCTCGGCCTGCCGGCCGGCCCGGTCCCCGCCCGCCGTACCGCCCGGCGGCGGGCGCTGCTCCCGGCGACCCTCGCGGCGGCGGCCGTGGCGCTGATCGCGCTCACCGCGGTGCTCGCCCGCGGGCTGCTGTTCGGCGCCGGTCCCTCGGCGGGCGCCACCGGGTCGACCGGGGCGGGCGCCGCGGTGTCGAGCGGGCCGGCTACCGGCGGGGCCGGCGGCGCCGCCACGGCGGCAGCGGGTGGGGCCGTCGCGGCGACCGTGCCCTGCCCGGCCGGCGTGCAGGTGCCCGGGCTGTCCTGCCCGCGGCAGGCGGAGTGCTGGGGCGGCACGGTGTACATGAGCGGCGTGCTGGCCAGCGTCTCGCACCCGGCGTGCAGCAGCGGCCACGTGTGGCAGACCTTCGCCGTCGGGGTGATCCCCGCCGGCGCCGGGCTCGGCGGGGTCCCCGACAACGAGCTGATCGCGGCGCTGCCCCAGGTGCGGGCCGCGTGCAGCGCCGACGTGCTCAAGGTGGTGCTCGGTGGGCAGGCCGCGCGGATCCCGCTCGGCAGCTGGCAGGTCGACGTGCTCACCCCGACGCAGGCCGACTACGACGCGGGCCGGCACGAGTTCCGCTGCATCGCCACCGTCGACGGGAAGCTGTCGACCGGCTCCGCCTTCGCCCCGCTGACCTCGACCTACACCACCGAGCCCTTCTGACCCGGGATCCCTCGCTTCGCACCGCCGGGACCCGGTGCGCACCGATCCCGCGGCAACCCAGCACCCCCGCCCCGGCTGCGCCGGGTTGCGCGCTCAGTCCTGATAGGCCTGCGGAGGCGGGCAGGTGCACACCAGGTGCCGGTCGCCGTACGCGCCGTCGATGCGGCGCACCGGGGGCCAGTACTTCGAACGCGGGTCCACCCCGGCCGGGTAGACGGCTTCGGCCCGCGGGTACGGGTGCGACCACTCCCCGACCAGGCATTCGGCCGTGTGCGGAGCCCCCACCAGCGGGTTGTCGTCCGCCGGCCAGTGCCCCGCGGCGACCCGGTCCGCCTCGGCCCGGATCGCGATCATCGCGTCGCAGAAGCGATCCAGCTCGGTCAGGTCCTCGCTCTCGGTCGGCTCGACCATCAGGGTGCCGGCCACCGGGAACGACATCGTCGGGGCGTGGAACCCGTAGTCGACCAGCCGCTTGGCGACGTCGTCGACGCTCACCCCCGTCGCCTTCGTCATCGGCCGCAGATCGAGGATGCACTCGTGGGC
Source organism: uncultured Actinomycetota bacterium (assembly GCA_963784535.1). Lineage (GTDB taxonomy): Bacteria > Actinomycetota > Actinomycetes > Actinomycetales > Kineosporiaceae > CAWARR01. The sequence continues at coordinate 486,320 of CAWARR010000006.1, forward strand.
GACCAGCCCGCCCCGCCCCGTGTAGAGCACCGGGTAGTGCTCGCGCAGCCGGGCCGCGACGTAGTTCGCGGCCAGCACGGCGGCCTGCGTCGCCCGGGTCAGGCCCGCGGCGCCGAGCAGCCGGATGTAGGCCCACGAGATCGGCAGTACTCCCGCCGACCCGAACGGGGCGGCCGACACCGGCCCGACACCGGTCCGCGGCCCGGCGCCCGGGTCCAGCGGATGGTTCGGGAGGAACGGCGCGAGGTGTGCGCGCACGCCGACCGGGCCGACGCCCGGCCCGCCCCCGCCGTGCGGGATGGCGAAGGTCTTGTGCAGGTTCAGGTGGCTGACGTCCGACCCGAACCGCCCCGGCCGCGCCAGCCCCACCAGGGCGTTGAGGTTCGCCCCGTCGACGTAGACCTGCCCGCCGGCGTCGTGCACGGCGGCGCACAGTTCGGCGACAGCCTCCTCGAACACGCCGTGGGTGGAGGGATAGGTGATCATGAGTGCCGCCAGTCGTGGTCCGTGCTCGGCGAGCTTTTCCCGCAGATCGGCCACGTCGACGTTGCCCTGCTCGTCGCAGGCCACCACCACCACCCGCAGCCCTGCCATCGCCGCGCTGGCCGCGTTCGTGCCGTGGGCGCTGGCGGGGATCAGACACACGTCCCGGTCGAGCTCCCCGCGCGACTCGTGGTACCCCCGGATTGCCAGCAGGCCCGCCAGTTCGCCCTGGGACCCGGCGTTCGGCTGCAGGCTCACCGCGTCGTAGCCGGTGAGCTCGGCCAGCCAGCGCTGCAGGTCGGCGATCAGCTCCCGGGTGCCGGCCGCATGCTCCGCCGGAGCGAACGGGTGCAGCCCGGCGAACCGGGGCCAGGTGATGGCCTCCATCTCGGTGGTCGCGTTGAGCTTCATCGTGCACGAGCCGAGCGGGATCATCCCGCGGTCGAGGGCGTAGTCGCGGTCGGCAAGCCGGCGCAGGTACCGCAGCATCGACGTCTCGTTGTGGTGGGTGTTGAACACCGGATCGGTCAGGTAGGCCGAGCGGCGCAGCAGTGCCGGGGGCAGCGCCGACGGTGCAGGGTCCTCGCCCGGCGGTGCGGCCGCCACCCCGAACGCGGCGCAGACGCTGTCGAGCTGATCCGCGGTGGTGGTCTCGTCGCAGCTCACCGACACCAGGTCGGCGTCCACCTGCCGCAGCAGCACCCCGCGCTCGCGGGCGGTGGCCACCACCTCGCCGGCCCGGTCGGGCACCCGCGCCAGCACCGTGTCGAAGAACGCGCCGTGCACCACCTCGACGGAGCCGGCGCGCAACGCGGCGGCGAGGGTCGCCGCCCGGCCCGCGGTGCGCTCGGCGATCGAGCGCAGCCCGTGCGGCCCGTGGTAGACGGCGTACATCGAGGCCATCACGGCGAGCAGGACCTGCGCGGTGCAGATGTTGCTGGTCGCCTTCTCGCGGCGGATGTGCTGCTCCCGGGTCTGCAGCGCCAGCCGCAGGGCCGGGGCTCCGTCGGCGTCCCGGGACACCCCCACCAGCCGGCCGGGCACGGCCCGCTCCAGCCCGGTGCGCACGGCCAGGTACCCCGCGTGCGGGCCGCCGTAGCCGAGCGGCACGCCGAAGCGCTGCGTGCTGCCCACGGCCACGTCCGCCCCCGCCTCGCCGGGAGGGGTGAGCAGGGTGAGGGCGAGCAGGTCGGCGGCCACGGCCACCAACGCCCCCGCGCCGTGGGCGGCCTCCACCACGGGGGCCAGCCCGCGGACCTCGCCGTCGGCCGCGGGGTACTGCACCAGCACCCCGAAGACCTCGCGCCCGCCGGCTGCCCGCTGCACGGTGCCGGCCACGTGCTCCGCCGGCCCGGACAGGTCCGCCTCCACCACGGTGAGCCCGAGCGGGCGGGCGCGCGTCCCGATCACCGCCCGGGTCTGCGGCAGCAGTCCGGAGTCCACCACCAGAACGGCGTCCGGCGCTGCCTTCGACACCCGCCGCATCAGCGTCATCGCCTCGGCGGCGGCCGTGGCCTCGTCGAGCAGGGAGGCATTCGCCACCGGAAGCGCGGTGAGGTCGGCGACCATCGTCTGGAAGTTGAGCAGCGCCTCGAGCCGGCCCTGGGAGATCTCGGGCTGGTAGGGGGTGTAGGCGGTGTACCAGGCGGGGTTCTCCAGCACGTTGCGCAGGATCACCCCGGGGGTGTGGGTGCCGTAGTAGCCGAGCCCGATCATCGGCACCGCCAGCGTGTTCCGGTCGGCGAGGGCGGCGAGCTCGGCGAGCACCTCGCTCTCGCCCGCCGCGGCGGGCAGCTCGAGGGCGCCCTCACCGCGCAGAGCCGCCGGGAGCACCGCGTCCACGAGGGCCGCGAGGCTGGGCTGCCCGATCGCCTTGAGCATCGTCGCCGTGGCCGCGTCGTCGGGTCCGATGTGGCGGTCGGCGAAGGCAAAGGGGTCGAGGCGGCGACCGTCGGGTCGGGACAGGTCTGCGGGCTCACCCGCAGGGAGCTGGGGCATGGAGGCTCCACGGATCGCGTTCAACGCAGCCTCACGGCTGCCCGTCGGCCTCCCCCTCTGTCGGCCGGGTGGCCTCCAGAGTCGCCTCGCCCGTGCGGTCCTGGCGCCTGAGAGGTTCCGGGGAGGGTTGCCCCTTCGGCGCCCCGTGACGGGGCTCTCCCGCGCAGGGTCTGCAGCAGCCCCGACGCTACCAGGGCGGACGGCCCACGGTGATGCCCGTCCGGTGGTGGCCGTCCGACGGCGGGCACGCCGCGCCCGGCGGTGCACCGCGCCATCGGGACCGTTTCGGGGGTAGCGTCACCCCCGTGATCGTGGTCAGTGTCTGCAGCCTCAAGGGTGGCGTCGGCAAGACGTCCGTCGTCCTCGGTCTCGCCTCCGCGGCGCTGGCGCGCGGGGTGTCCACGCTCGTCGTGGACCTGGATCCGCAGGCCGACGCGACCATGGGCCTGGACGTGGCCGAGCGCACCGAGCTGGCGATCTCCGACGTGATGGCGGCTCCGCGCCGGCACCGGGTAGAGGCTGCGGCCGTAGCCAGTGGCTGGACCGACGGTGAGCGCGGGCAACTCGATGTGCTCGCCGGCTCGCAGGACAGTGCGGCCCTGGACGGTCCCCGGACGACGGACAAGGCATTGCTGCGACTCGGGCAGGCGCTGACCCAGGCGCCGGACTACCGGCTGGTGCTGGTCGACTGCCCGCCGTCCTTCGGCGGGCTCACCCGCTCGGGGCTGGTGGCCAGCCAGCGGGCGGTCGTGGTGAGCGAGCCGGCCCTGTTCTCGGTGACCGCTGCGGACCGGGCGCTGCGCGCCATCCATGATCTGCGCGCCTCGATCGCCCCGGCACTACAGCCTCTCGGCGTGCTGGTGAACCGGTTCCGGGAGCGTTCCCCCGAGCACCGCTACCGGGTGGCCGAGTTGTCCTCGATGTTCGGGCCGCTGGTGCTCTCCCCCGCCGTTGCCGAGCGCAGCGCGCTGCAACAGGCACAGGGCGCGAGCCAGCCGATCCACCGGTGGCCGGGGCCGGCAGCGATGGACCTGTCCGAGGCGTTCGACGCCCACCTCGCCCGCATCCTGCGGGCCGGCACGCGGGCCGGCGGTCGGCGCGGCCACTCGCAGGCGTCCTGACCTCTCGCCCGGAACGACCCGGCGCCACGCCGCTGCACATTCTGGCCATGACGCACTGATGTCGCGCCGCCCGGCGTCCGAGCGGCACGACACGATCCCTCGACTACCCCGTGGCGCGGGTCTTGCGCCGGTTGGCGAGTTCGTCGTCGGGGTGCCCGGCGGTGGCGTCGTCGCAGGCCCGCTCACCCGGCAGTTCGGCGAGACTGCCCTCGACCTCGCGCCAGACCCTGCCCACGGCGATCCCGAACACTCCCTGCCCACCCTGCACGAGGTCGATGACCTCGTCGGCGGAGGTGCACTCGTAGACGCTCGCACCGTCGCTCATCAGCGTGATCTGGGCGAGGTCCTCGACCCCGCGGTCGCGCAGGTGCTGCACGGCGACGCGGATCTGCTGCAGCGACACCCCGGTGTCGAGCAGCCGCTTGACCACCTTGAGCACGAGGATGTCGCGGAAGCTGTAGAGCCGCTGCGTGCCCGACCCGGTGGCCGCGGCGCACGCTCGGCTCCACCAGCCCTGTGCGGGCCCAGTAGTCGAGCTGGCGATAGGTGATCCCGGCGGCCCCGCAGGCGGTGGGCCCGCGGTAACCGACCTCCTCGTCCAGCACCGGTAGGTCGTCGGTGAACAGCAGGCCCTGAGCGCGCTCCGGGACAGGGGTCGACCGACTGGCGTTGCTCGTGGCGTCACCCGAACCGCTCAACGCCGACCTCCTGTCAGGTCGCCCCCGGGGGAAGGTCCGACGGGCTCCGCGACCGGGGGCACATCGGTGGAACTACAGCGAGGGCGTTCTCTTGAAAGGTAGGCGTGCACCTGCGCAGCGTCAACGAGGGACACCCGTTCTGCCCCCGGCGTGTCGCAATCGCCACGCCGGGTGAGCCGAAACGCCGGGTAGCGACCGTTGTGACTACACCCCCGACCGGTCACGCACGGTCCACCGCCGCCCGGTCAGCAGCCGCCCGGTCAGCGGGCGGCCCGGTCAGCAGCCGCCCGGCAGCAGCCGCCCGGTCAGCGGGCGGCCCGGCAGCAGCCGCCCGGTCAGCTCCGGGGCGGGGTCTCGCCGCCGGCCTCGAAGTCCTCCGGGGAGATGTGGTCGAGGAACTGGCGGAACTTCTCCACCTCGTCCTCGTCCTCGTCGGGAACGGCCACCCCGCCGGCCTCGAGCACCTCGTCGGCCCCGACGATCCGGGCGCCGGTGCGCAGCGCGAGCGCGATGGCGTCGGAGGACCGGGAGCCGATGACCAGCCCGCCGTCGAAGACCAGCTCCGCGAGGAAGATGTTGTCGCGGATCGCCACGATCCGCACCTCCTCCAGCTGGCGGCCGAGCGCGGTGATGATGTCACGCATCAGGTCGTGGGTCATCGGGCGCGGCGGGACGACGCCCTGCTGCGCGAACGCGATGGCACTCGCCTCGGCGGAGCCGATCCAGATCGGGAGGTACCGGTCCCCTCCCCGCTCGCGCAGGAGCACGATCGGGTTGTTGGACGGCATCTCGACCCTGACTCCGATGACGTCGAGCTCGCGCACATGGTCACCGTACCCCGGAGGCAGAGGCGACGCGACGCCCAGCTGCGGGCCGGGCCGGGCCGCGGTCAGCGTTCGGTGCGTCCCACCGACGCCCGCACCAGCGCGGCGTGCAGCTGCAGGCACAGGCCCGTCACCTCGCGGGCCACCTCGTCGGCGCGGGCGGCGGCCTCGGGGCCGCGCTGGCCGCGGAAGGGGGCCGCGACCTGGTCGACCAGGCCGACCTCCCGGTCGGCGGCGGTGCGGAAGGCACGCAGATGCCGGGGTTCGATGCCGTACTCGGCCAGCTGCACCGCCGCGCGGGCGACCGTGACGGCGTCCACGTCGTACACGCCGGTGCCGGGGCGAGGGGCCAGCAAGCCGTAGGACTCCAGCGAGTCCAGCAGCCTGGGGTCGGCGCCGCAGGCCTCGAGCAGGTCGGCCCGGGTCAGCCGCAGGTCATGACCCGACGGGTCAGCGGTGGTGGCGTCGGGCACCAGCCGCGGGATCCGCGGGGGGCGGCCGGGTAGCGGAGGAGGGTCCAGCCCCCGGTCGAGGGCCTGCAGGTGCTCCCGGATCACCCGCAGCGGCAGGTAGTGGTCGCGCTGCGCGCTGAGCACGTAGCGCAGCCGCTCGACGTCGTCGTGGGAGAACTTCCGGTAGCCGGCGGGAGTGCGGTCCGGCTCGACGAGGCCCTGCTCCTCGAGGAAACGGATCTTGGAGATGGTGACGTCGGCGAAGTCCGGCCGCAACAGCGCCGAGCACCTCGCCGATGCTCATCGAGGCGGACGGGGTACCCCGCGCCGACCGCCGCGCTCACCACGACGGGCTCACCACCCCGCGCCGGCTCCGGCGTCCCGCGGACTCGGGTGGAAGACCATCCGGTACTTGCCGATCTGGACCTCGTCACCGCGCGCGCAGCACCGCTTCCTCGATCCGGTCGCGCTGGACGTAGGTGCCGTTCAGGCTGCCGACATCGCGCACCACGAACCGGCCCTCGCGGCGCAGGAACTCCGCGTGCCGGCGCGAGACCGTGACGTCGTCGAGGAAGATGTCGCTGTCGGGGCGTCGCCCCGCCGTGGTGCGCTCACCGTCGAGCAGGAACCTGGCGCCGGCGTTGGGCCCGCGGCGGACCACGAGCAGCGCGGAACTCGCTGGCAGTGCCTCGACGGCCGCCTGTTCGGCCGCCGAGAGGCCCTGCTCGGCGACCTCCGCGTCCGGGGAACCGACGGCCCCTAGCGTGACGGTAGTGTCCGCGGCCGGCTGGACACCGTGGTCCTGGCTACGGGGAGCACCCGTTGGCTGCTCTCCTGCCCCCGGCGGGGGAACCGACATGCCGTGCCTCCTCGATGGTCCACGTGCTGGGCAGCAAGACTAACCCTCGACGCACGCTCGAGGCAGCCTGCACCCCAGGTGCGCCCGCCGTCCCGCGGGCGCGGTCAGCCGATCCGTTCGCGGTACTGCTCGACGTCGAGCAGCGCGGCGACGCCCTCGGGGTCGACCGGCGAGATCTCGAACATCCAGCCCTCGCCGTACGGGTCGGAGTTGACCAGCTCGGGAGTGCCCTCCAGCGCGGGGTTCACGCTGAGCACTGCCCCCGACAGCGGCGCGTAGATGTCGCTGACGCTCTTCGTGGACTCGACCTCGCCGCACGGCTGCCCGGCGGTGAGCTGGGCGCCGGTGTCGGGCAGTGTGACGAAGACGATGTCCCCCAGGGCGTCCTGCGCGTAGGCGGTGATGCCGACCCGCGCGCGATCACTCTCGACCCGTACCCACTCGTGCTCGGCGGTGTAGCGCAGGTCCGCGGGGAACTCGAAGTCCGACATGGCTCGGCTTTCCTCCTGGGTCTGTCGTGCGCCGGTCCCGGATGTCGAGTGCCGTCGCTCTGCTACGGCGTGGAGGACTGGGCCGGGTGAGCGTACTGAGGCGTCTCGACCTTGTGCAACGCGCTCACCGTGAGCGTGTTGCGCTGGGTGATGCGTCCGGTGGCGCCAGCCTGGTGCAGGGTGTCGATCACCCCGCCGGGAATCTCCAGCGCGGCAGCCAGCGTCTGCGGGTCCCCGATCACGAGGAAGGTGTACGGGGGCGACACCGTGGTGCCGTCGACCAGCACCCCTGTGGTGTCGTCGACGAATGCGGTGCTGGCGACCACCCGGGTCGTGCCCACCTGGACCGCCTCCGCCCCGGCGTCACGCAGCTCCTGGACGATGTCGAGCAGGGTTGCGGCGTTCACCTGGCCCTGCGGGTCGGTGATGGCCAGGTCGATCCCCGGGCCCACGGCCGGGGCCGTGCCCGCCAGGATGCCGAGCATGTCCAGCCGCTGCCTGGCCGCCGCCTGCGCCGCCGCCGAGCGGTCCGAGCCGGAGCGCAGCTGATCGGCGGTCTGCTGCAGCTGGCGGGCTTCGTCCTCCAGCCGGGTCGACTTCTCGGTGACGTTGTCCAGCAGTGCGAACAGGTCGCTCTGCCGCAGCGAGGACAGGCCCTGCGCCTGGGTCTGGCGCACGGACACGAACAGGGCGAAGCCGAGCACCGCGCACAGCAGGAACGCGACCAGTTGTGCCCTGCTGGCCCGGGGGCGCATGGCCTGCAGCAGCCGCCGCCGAGCAGTCCCCGCCGGCAGCGGCGGGGGCGCGCTGAACAGGTGGGCCGTGGGCTCGTCCAACGCCGCCGACGCCCCGTCGGCGACGGCTGCCGCTGCCACCGTGCGGTCAGTCGCGGCCGGGTCGGTCGGCGGCGAGCCGAAGGAGGCCGGCAGCGACTCGTCGCTGCCGCCGGTCCCGGTGCCGGCCGGTCCGTGCAGGTCCGCGGCGGCGGCAGCGTCCATGGCGGCCAGGCGCGCCCGGCGGGAGCGCTCCATCTCCTCGATCAGCGCCGCGAACTCCGGCTCGAGGTCGAGGCGGACCTCGGCGTCGGTGGGCTCGAGGTCGGTGGGCTCGAGGTCGGTGGGCTCGAGGTCGCGGCGGATCTCGGCGTCGGTGGGCTCGAGGTCGGTGGGCTCGAGGTCGGTGGGCTCGAGGTCGCGGCGGATCTCGGCGTCGGTGGGCTCGGCGTCGGTGGGTGGGGCGTCGGTGGGCTCGGGCTGGGCCATCGCTGCCGGTTCCGGCGCCGCCGGCTCGGGCCCGGCCTCGGGTTCACCCGCAGCCGCAGCCGCAGCCGCAGGCGCGGCGTTCGCCTCCGGTGCGGGCACGCCGTCCGGCTCCGGTTCCGGTTCGGTCTCCTCGCCCGGTTCGGGCCCGCTGCCCGTGTCCGCGGTGACGGCCGTCCCGGGTTGGGCGGTGGCGGAGGAGCCTGCCCCCGCGTCAGCCACCGGATCGACGTCGCCCCGGGCGTCGGTGGGCTCGGGCACGGTGGGCTCGGGCTGCTGGTCCGGCACGGTGGGCTCGGGCTGCTGGTCCGGCACGGTGGGCTCGGGCTGCTGGTCCGGCACGGTGGGCTCGGGCTGCTGGTCCGGCACGGTGGGCTCGGGCTGCTGGTCCGGCACGGTGGGCTCGGGCTGCTGGTCCGGCACGTTCATGCCTTGAACAGGTGCCTGCGGATCGCCGCGGCATTGGAGAAGATCCGGATGCCGAGCACCACCACGACCCCCGTGGACAGCTGCGACCCCACCCCGAGCTGGTCACCCAGGTAGACGATGAGCGCGGCGACGACGATGTTGGACAGGAACGAGACGGTGAACACCCGGTCGTCGAAGATCCCGTCGAGCACTGCGCGCAGCCCGCCGAACACGGCGTCGAGGGCGGCCACCACCGCGATCGGCAGGTACGGCTGCAGCCATATCGGCACGGTGGGTTCCAGTACCAACCCGGCGACCACGCCGACGACCAGGCCGAGCACGGCGATCACTTGGACACCTCCGAGGACACGTTAGCCACCCGTCCCGTGCGTTCCGGTGGTGCCGGTGGTCACCGACGGCGGAACGGACGATGCGCCGGTGGAGGACGGAGGGGTGCTGCTCGCCGATCGGTTCGCTGCGGTCGGGCTGGTCGCGGAGGACGTATCGGACGGGGAGGCACCCGTCAGGTGAGCGTAGTGCAGCGAGAGCGAGCCGGCTCCGGGCAGGGTCAGCGACTTCTTCGCCTCGATGCCGGCCCGGATCCCGTAGTTGCTCGTCAGCTGTTGCAGGTACGGGCCGGCCATGTCCTGGGCGAAGCGCGCCTGCAGGTCGGCGGGGTTGCCGATGGCCTGGAGCACGTACGGGGGCACCAGCGGCCGGAAGTCCACCAGGATGGCCTGCCCGGCCGACCGGATGGCGCTCAGCGCGGTGAGCCGCTCGCCGTTGACCGAGATCGCCTCGGCGCCGGAGGCCCACAGCCCGTTCACCACGATCTGCAGGTCCCGATCGAGCACCCGGCCGTTGATGTTCGAGGAGTTCGCCCGCGGGTCGGCGGCGGCGGAGTCGGCGACCCCTGGGGCGTCGTCCATGGTGAGCACCAGGCCCGACCCCGTCACCGGCAGCTCCCCGGTGAGCACCCCGAGATTGTTGGCAGCAGCGGCCAGCGTCGAGTCTCCCCCACTGCCGAGGGCCTCCTGCTGCGCCTGGGCGACCTGCGCCCGCAGCTTCTCGTTCGAGGCCTGCAGCCGCTCGGCCTCGGCGGTGCGGCGCTCGATCTCCTGCTCCAGGGCGGCCCGGGCCCGGACCGCTCCCGGCTGCGGCCGGCGCAGTTCGCGCACGGCGGTGGCGAACACTCCCCCGCACAGCAGCGCGATCACCACCGTGGCAGCCAGCACGCCAGGACGGCGGTGTGCCCTGCTGCCTGCCCGCTTGGCGGCGGCGGCGGCCGCGTAGCCGGGGTCGAGGGGCCGCTGCATCACCTCGGTGAGCAGGGTCATCGACGCGTCGGGCCGCCGCGGCGGTGCCGCGGGCCGGGGGTGTGCCTCGCGGCGGCTGGGGGCCGCTGCGGAATCGTGGGCTGTGGGCGCCATCGCGGCCAATCGTCGCACGGGTGGCCGGCCGCCCAGGACGGAACCTGCCAGCCGGCTCGGATCGTGGGTCAGGAGCGTGGTGGGCCCTTACCTGCCGCCACCCTCGCCTGCCGCCCTGACGAGCGAGCGCACCTGGCGCACGTACAGCCACCCCGCCCACCAGTAGAGCGCCGTCCCCCACCAGGCGAAGGCCCAGGCGACGGGCCGGGCGACGTCGGCGGCAGTGCTGTGCCCCTGGGCGAGCAGCAGCAGCGGGAAGGCGTAGAGCAGGTTGAGCGTCGCCGCCTTCCCGAGGAAGTGCACCGGCGGCGGCCCGTACCCGGCCCGGGCGAGCACCGGAAGGGTGAACGACAGCAGCAGGTCACGCCCCACCAGCACCGCCACCAGCCACCAGGGGATGACCTCGCGCCAGGCCAGCCCGAGCAGGGTGGACACGATGTACAGCCGGTCCGCGGCGGGGTCGAGCAGCTGTCCGATGCGGGAGACCTGCCCCCAGCGCCGGGCCAGGGCGCCGTCGAGGTAGTCCGACAAGCCACTGGCCGCGAGTACGGTGAGGGCCGCACCGTCACGGCGGGTGAGGATGAGCCAGGCGAAGACCGGCACGAGCACCAGCCGGAGCAGGCTGAGCAGGTTCGGGATGGTGAACACCCGGTCGCTGACCTGCGGCGCGGGAGCCACCTGACCATCCGTCAGCGGTGCTGGCACGGCGTCCAGCCTACGCGGCTCACCCCTGCGGCCCGTTGACGGACCAGATCACCACGTCGCGGTGCGAACGCCCCTCGAGGTCGACCGGCACGGGCACGCCGTACTCCTGCCGAGCCGTCAGCCCGGAGCGATGCAGGTACCTGCGACCCGGGTCGGCGAGCAGCGCCAGGACTGCCTGCCCGGCCGCCCGGTGCAGGAACTGCAGCACGGCCGCGGCCATCGCCGCCTCATAGCAGACGTCGGCGGCGAGCAGCACCTCCACCGTGGCCGGCGGCGGGCCGGCGGTCAGGTCCCCCGGCAGGGCCCCCAGCCGGACGGCGTTCACCTCGGCGTTGAGCCCGGCCGCGGCCAGCGCCAGTGGCTCGACGTCGTTCGCGGTCACCTCCGCGGCGCCGGCCAGCGCGGCCGCCACCGCGACGATCCCGCAGCCGGTGCCGAGGTCGAGCACCCGCCTGCCGCGCACCAGCTCCGGGTGGTCGAGCAGGTGGCGGGCCAGCCCGATGCCGCCGGCCCACGCGAACCCCCAGAAGGGTGGGTCGAGGCCCGCGCGTCCGGCGCGCACCTCGGTGGCCGCCCACAGGGCGAGCACGTCGTCGGCCAGGTGCAGGGCGATCTCGGGCACCAGCGGGACGGGACGCACCCGGGTGACGCGGCGGATGAAGTCCCGCTCGGTCTCCTGCCGGCTGCTCATCCGCCGTTCCGGCCGCCCGGCTCGAGCCTCGCGAGGTCGGCGGTCGCGGGGTTCACAGGTCCAGTCCGAGATCGAGCGCTCTGACGGAATGGGTGAGCGCGCCGACGGCCAGGAAGTCGACCCCGGTGGCGGCGTAGGCGCGGGCGGTCGCGAGGGTCAGCCCCCCCGACGCCTCCAGCCGGGTGCTGCTCCCGCGGGCCAGGGCCACGCCGTCGGCGCATTGCTCGACACTCCAGTTGTCGAGCAGGACGAGGTCGGCACCGGCGGCGATCGCCTCCTCGAGCTGCTCGGGGCGGTCCACCTCCACCTCGATCGGCAGTTGCCCGGCGCCCCGCCGGGCGGCCGCCATCGCGGCGGTCACCGACCCCGCGACCGCGACGTGGTTGTCCTTGATCAGCACGGCATCGCCCAGCCCCATCCGGTGGTTCACCCCGCCCCCGCAGCGGACGGCGTACTTCTGCAGCGCCCTCAGCCCGGGCAGCGTCTTGCGGGTATCGCGGATCCGGCATCCGGTGCCCTCGACCGCGTCCACCCACGCGCGGGTGGCGGTGGCCACGCCGCTGAGGTGGCTGACCAGGTTGAGGGCGGTGCGCTCCAGCGTGAACAGCCGGGCCGCGGCCGCGTCGATCCGCAGCACCACCTGCCCGGCGGTCACCGTTTCGCCGTCGGCGCGTTCGACCCGCACCCGGGCGTCCTCGCCGAGCCGGCCGGCGAGCAGGGCCTCGACCACGACCACGCCGGCGAGCACCCCGGCCGCCCGGCTGGCCAGGGATGCATCGGCCCGCGCCGACGGGGGCACCACGGCGGCGGTGGTGGCGTCAGGCCCGTAGCGCAGGTCCTCGGCCAGCGCGGCGTCGAGCACGGTGCGCACGTGCCCCGGATCCAGCTGTGCGGAGCGCAGCCTGCCGGCCAGGTCCGCGGGGAACAGGTCGTCCATCGCCGTCCTCTCAGCCTCGGGGGTCAGCCTCGGGGGTCAGCATCGGGGGTCGGCATGCGGGGGTCGGCATGCGGGGGTCAGCGCCGGACGCCGGCCGCGGAGGTCACCGCGGAGGCGTGGCGGAGGCGGTCGGCGCCGGGACGGCACCCCGGCACCGGCGCAGGCTCTCGTCGCGGGACGGGTCGGCGAGGCACCACCGGGTGCTGACCTGCAGCTCGGGCTCGCTACCGGGACGGTCGGTCCGCTGGTGACAGCCCCGCGACTCCTCGCGTTCGCGGGCTGCGACCACGATGGCGGCCGCCGCGAGCACCGTCAGCTGCTCGGGGGCCGGAGTCGCCGGGGCGGGCCGCAGCAGCAGTCCCACGGCCCGGGCCAGCCCCGACTCGTCGCGCGCGATCCCGGCGTGGGCGCTCATCGCGGCCTGCACCGCGGGCAGCCCGGGCACCTCGGGGGGGTCGGCGGCGGCGCGGGGCAGGTGCGGCCCCGCGGTTCTGCCCGGCGTGGGCGCCGCGTGCTGGGCGCAGTGCAGACCGTCGGCGGCGGCGCGGGTGACCCGGGCGTCCGCCCGGGAGCCCCCGGCCGGCGTGGTCGCCGCCACCCGGGCGAGGTCGGCCGCGCAGCGGCGGCCCATCACCAGCCCCTCGACGAGGCTGTTCGAGGCGAGCCGATTGGCACCGTGCAACCCCGTGCGGGCCACCTCCCCGGCGGCGTAGAGCCCCGGGACCGTGGTCCGGCCGGCAAGGTCGGTGAGCACTCCGCCGCAGTGGTAGTGGGCCGCAGGAGCCACCGGGATCCGCTCGGCCGGATCGACTCCGGCCTCGCGGCAGGCCCCGGCGACCGTCGGGAACCGGGCGGCGAACCCGGGGATCGCCCGGGTGTCGAGCCACACGTGCGGCTCCCCCGACGCCTGCAGGTACCGGGCGATGGCGAGTGCGACGACATCCCGCGGGGCGAGATCGCGGTCTGGGTGCACCCCGGCCAGCAGCGGGCGCCCGGCGGCATCGCGCAGCACGCCACCCTCTCCGCGCACCGCCTCGGTGACCAGCGGCACGTTCCCGCCGGCGTCGGGGGCAACGGCGAGCGCGGTGGGGTGGAACTGGACGAACTCCAGGTCGCTCACCTGCGCCCCCGCCCGCAGGGCGAGCGCGATCCCGTCGCCGGAGGCCCCGGGGGGGTTGGTGCTGCGGGCGTACAGCTGCCCCACGCCGCCCGTCGCGAGCACCACGGCGTGCGCGGGCAGCACCAGCGAGCGGGCGGAAGCGGCCTCGGCGAGCGCCTCGACCCCGGCCACCCGGCCGTCGGCGTCCCGCAGCACGGTGACGACGCGATGTCCTTCGAGCACCACCATCGCGCGGGCACGGGCCTGCTGCACCAGTGCCCGGCTCACCTCGGCGCCGGTGGCGTCTCCGCCGGCCCGGATCACCCGCGCCGCGCTGTGCCCGCCCTCCCGGGTGCGCAGCCAGGAGCCGTCCGCGGCGGTGTCGAAGACCGCGCCGCGCCGCAGCAGATCCCCCACCGCGGCCCCCGCCTCGGCGAGCACCGAGGAGACGGCGTCGGCGTCGCACAGCCCCGCCCCCGCGACCAGGGTGTCGCGGGCGTGCAGCGCAAGGTCGTCGCCGGGCACCGGCTGGTGCGCCGTGACCGCGGCGAGCCCGCCCTGGGCCCAGGCGGTGCTGCCCGCCCCGATCTGCCCGCGGGTGACCACCAGCACCCGCAGCCCGGCCTCCGCGGCGTCGAGCGCAGCGGTGAGCCCGGCGACCCCGCTGCCGACGACGAGGACGTCGGCGGGCACCTCGGCGATGTCCTGGGGCCGGGTGCTCGGCGTCACTCCCCCGCTCCGGGGCTGCCGATGCGCACCATCGCCTGCAGCGCCGAGCGTGCCCGCCCTGCCACCTCGGCCGGCACATCGATGGCGGTGCGGCCGGTACGCAGGCACTCCAGCAGGGCGACGGGGGTGGTCAGCTTCATGTACCGGCACGAGGCGTGCGGGTTGACCGGCCGGAAGTCCACCTCGGGCGCAGCCCGCCGCAGCTGGTGCAGCATGCCGATCTCCGTCGCCACCAGCACCTGCCGGGCCCGGGTGGTGCGGGCGGCCTCGAGCATCCCCCCGGTGGACAGCACCTTGACCCGCTCGGCAGGCACGGCCCCCTCGTCCACCCGGTACAGCGCGGAGGTGGCGCAGCCGCACTCAGGGTGGATGTAGAGCTGGGCGTCGGGGTGGTCCTCGGCCGCGGCGGTGAGGGCCTGCGCGCTGATCCCGGCGTGCACGTGACACTCGCCGTGCCAGACGTGCAGGCCGGATCTGCCGGTGCGGCGGCGGACGAAGGACCCGAGGTAGACATCGGGCAGGAAGAGCACCTCCCGCTCGCGCGGGATCGAGGCGACGACCTCGACGGCGTTCGAGGACGTGCAGCACACGTCCGCCTCGGCCTTCACCTCGGCGGTGGTGTTGACGTAGGCGACCACCGCCGCCCCGGGGTGTTCGGCCTTCCACCCGCGCAGCTGCTCGACGGTGATCTGGTCGGCGAGCGAGCACCCCGCGGCCGGGTCGGGGAGCAGCACGGTGGCCGCCGGGGAGAGGATCTTCGCCGTCTCGGCCATGAAGTGCACGCCGCAGAAGACGATCGTTGCGGCCCCGGATCCGGCGGCGATCCGGGAGAGCGCCAGCGAGTCGCCGACGTGGTCGGCGACGTCCTGGATCTCGGGGCGCTGGTAGTTGTGGGCGAGGATGACGGCGCCGCGCTCGGCGGCCAGCCGGCGCACCTCGCGCTGCCACTGCTGCAGGGTCATCCCCGCGGGCGGACCCGCCTCGTCGCCCGCAACCTGCGGGCTTGCGCCGACATCCGTGACCTGTGCATCCGCCTGCACCGCGGCACCCGACCCTCCCGCGGGCCGGCCCCGCCGGTGCCCAGGATAACGAGCAGCCGGCGGCGCCCCCGCGCTGCCCCCGGCGGGCTGCACGGGTGGGGCCTGCGGGGTGGCTAGGGTCAGGGCGTGAAACCGCTTCCGGTCCTCGCCCAGCCCGCCTCCACCCGGGTCGGGGCCCACCGGTGAGCGGGCTGGGCGGCACGCTCGGGCCACTGCTGCCGGAGCGGCCTGACCCGGACAGCGTCTTCGACGCCTTCAACGGATGGGTCGAGGGCCTCGGCCTGACGCTCTACCCGGCGCAGGAGGAGGCGCTCATCGAGGTCGTCTCGGGGGCGAACGTGATCCTCGCCACCCCGACCGGCTCGGGGAAGAGCATGGTCGCGGCCGGAGCGCACTTCGCTGCGTTGGCCGCGGGCGGGCGGACCTTCTACACCGCGCCGATCAAGGCGCTGGTCTCGGAGAAGTTCTTCGCCCTGTGCGAGGCCTTCGGCGCCGACGGCGTCGGCATGCTGACCGGGGACGCGGCGGTGAACCCGCGGGCGCCGGTGATCTGCTGCACCGCGGAGATCCTCGCCAACCTCGCGCTGCGCGAGGGCTCCGCCGCCGAGGTCGACCAGGTGGTGATGGACGAGTTCCACTTCTACTCCGACCCCGATCGCGGTTGGGCCTGGCAGGTGCCGCTGCTGGAGCTGACCCGGGCGCAGTTCGTGCTGATGTCGGCGACCCTCGGCGACGTGACCCGGTTCCGCGCGGACCTCACCCGGCGCACCGGGCGGCCCACCGCGGCGGTCACCTCGACCGAACGGCCGGTACCCCTGCACCACTACTACGCCGCCACCCCCCTGCACGAGACCATCGAGGAGCTGCTGCAGACCGGGCAGGCGCCGGTCTACGTGGTGCACTTCACCCAGGCCGCGGCGCTGGAGCGGGCCCAGGCGCTGACCAGCGCCGCCGTGGCCAGCCGCGCCGAGCGCGACCGGATCGCCGACGCGCTCGGGGCGTTCCGCTTCTCCGCCGGCTTCGGCGCGACCCTGGCCAGGCTGCTGCGGCACGGCATCGGGGTACACCACGCCGGGATGCTGCCGCGCTACCGGCGGCTGGTGGAGCAGCTCGCCCAGGCCGGGCTGCTGAAGGTGATCTGCGGTACGGACACCCTCGGGGTGGGCATCAACGTGCCGATCCGCACCGTTCTGCTCACCGCGCTGAGCAAGTACGACGGCACTCGGGTGCGGCAGCTGAAGGCGCGGGAGTTCCACCAGATCGCCGGCCGGGCAGGCCGGGCCGGCTACGACACCGCAGGCACCGTGGTGGTGCAGGCCCCCGAGCACGAGGTGGAGAACGCCCGCCTGCTGGCCCGGGCGGGCGAGGACCCGAAGAAGCGCCGCCGGGTGGTGCGCCGGCGGGCCCCGGAGGGGACGGTGTCGTGGAGCCGGGCCACCTTCGACCGGCTGGTCGCGGCCGAGCCCGAGCCGCTGACCTCCAGCTTCACCGTGACCCACGCGATGGTGCTCAACGTGCTGCAGCGTCCCGGAGATCCGTTCACCGCGCTGCGGCACCTGCTGGAGGACAACGACGAGGACCGCCCGGCCCAGCGCCGGCTGATCCTGCGCGCGATCGCCATCTTCCGTGCGCTGCTCGCCGCGGGCGTGGTCGAGCGCCTCCCGGTGCCCGACGAGTCGGGCCGGACGGTACGGCTGACCGTGGACCTGCAGCTCGACTTCGCGCTGAACCAGCCGTTGTCGCCGTTCGCGCTGGCCGCCGTGGAGCTGCTGGACCGGCAGTCCCCGGACTACCCGCTGGACGTGGTGTCGGTGATCGAGTCGACGCTGGAGGACCCGCGACCGGTGCTGTCCGCGCAGCGGCACGCGGCCCGCGGCGAGGCCGTCGCGCAGATGAAGGCGGAGGGCATCGAGTACGAGGAGCGGATGGAGCTGCTCGCCGAGATCACCCACCCCAAGCCGTTGCAGGAGCTGCTCGAGGCCGCGCTGGACATCTACCGGCGCGGCCATCCGTGGGTCGATGACTACGAGCTGTCCCCGAAGTGGGTGGCCCGCGAGGTGTTCGAGCGGGCCATGACGTTCGCCGAGTACGTGCGCCACTACGGGCTGGCCCGTTCCGAGGGGCTGGTGCTGCGCTACCTCGCCGACGCCTACAAGGCGTTGCGGCAGACGGTGCCGGACGAGGCGAAGACGGAGGAGCTCGGCGACCTGGTGGAATGGCTCGGGGAGCTGGTGCTGCCAGGTGGACTCCAGCCTGCTGCAGGAGTGGGAGCAGCTGCGGGCCGGCGCGGCGGCGACCCCGCGGCCGGGCGGCGGGTGCCGGGCCCGGAGGGCCCGCCTCCGGTGACGGCCAACCCGCGCGCCTTCCGGGTGCTCGTCCGCAACGCCCTCTTCCGCCGGGTGGAGCTGGCATCGTTGCAGCGCTGGGAGGACCTCGGCGGGCTCGACGCCGCCGCCGGGTGGGACGCGCAGGCCTGGCAGGACGCCCTGGAGCCCTACTTCGAGCGCTACGGCGAGATCGGCACCGGGGCGGACGCGCGAGGTCCCGGAATGGTGCTGATCGCCGTCGAGCCCACCCGGTGGGTGGTCCGGCAGATCCTCGACGACCCCGACGGCGACCACGACTGGGGTATCGCCGCCGAGGTCGACCTCGCGGCCAGCGACGCCGAGGGGGCCGCCGTGGTCCGCCTCACCGGGGTGGACCAACTGTGAGCCGGTACCCCCCGGCTCGCCGCCGCCGTCAGTACTGGCCGACGACGTCGAGCACCAGCACCACCGCCGCGCCGCTGGTGCTGGCCGGGGTCACCGCGACGGCCCGGCTGCCGAGCTTCTGACCCTTCAGCGCGTCGGCGACCGCGAGCACCTGCTCGGCGGGGACGAGCTCGAGCCCGGACCCCAGGTCTGCTGCGTCTGCTTCCCGGTGGCGGCGTCGGTCTGGATGATCTCCAGGGCCAGCGTCTTCGTCGGGTCGATGGCCGCGCCCGCACCCTTGATCAGCAGGGCCGACGTCGGGGTGGTGACGGTCTTGACGCCCTTCACGGAGGTGATGGCGGGCTTCTTCCCGGACTCGGAGGTGACCGCCGGCATGCCGGCGGTCACGGACGTCACGGCCGTTCCGGTCGAGGCCGTGTTGACCGCCAACGCGTCGAGGATGTCCACGACGAACACCAGGGTGTGCCCGGCGAGCGCGTTGGAGGCGTCAGCAGTCGCCCCGTACCCCTCGGCCGGCGGGATCGTCAACAGCAACCGGGAGCCGACGTGCTGCCCGACCAGCGTCTTGTCCCAGCCCGTGATCACCGCTCCGGTGCCGATCTGGAACCCGGCGGGGGTCTTGCGGTCGTAGGAGTTGTCGAAGATGTTCGGCTTGCCGCTCTGCGGGTCCCAGGTCTCGCCGAGGTAGTTCACCACGAGCGTCTGACCCGATGCGATGGCCGCGCCCTTTCCCTGGCTGAGGACCTCGGCGGCCAGCGCCGTCGGGGCGTTACCGGCGGGGATGGTCAGGGCGGGCTTCTGCCCGAAGACGCCGGTGACGGTGACCCCGGCCTTGGTCTTCAGGACCGGCGCGGTAGCCGCGGCAACGGTGGGGGTCGGCGAGGTGCTGGTCGTGGGCGAGGCGGACGACGAGGTCGCCGCCGCCCCGGTGGACCCGCCGCCGCCGCATGCGGCCAGGCCGACAGCGGGCAGGACGAGCAGTGCGGCCAGACGCCGCGGCAGGACGTTCACGACAACCCCACGGAAATCGAGGACAGGAAGCCTCGACGCTAGCCCACCTGGCTGTGAATGCCCGCGCCGCCCGGGCCGATCACTCGCCGCGTTGCACCGGAGCGAGCACGGCCGTGGCCCTGCTCACCGCGGCGGCGGGCCCGGCGCCGGTGTCCAGCGGGTGCGCCTGCGGCCACGCCTCGAACCGGGCGGCCAGTTCGCGCAGGATCGCCGGATCGGCGTCGGAGACGTGCGGCCCCTCGCGCCGGCGCGCCTGCAGCCGCTGGGCGCAGACCTCGAGGTCGGCGTGGCAGCGCAGTTCCGTGAGCGTGGCTCCGGCGGACGTCGCCAGGTCCCGCGCGGCGGCCCGGTCCGCGGCGCGGGTCCACGATGCGTCCAGCAGCACCGACATCCCGTGCCGCAGGGCGAGCCCGGCGCGCTGCAGCAGCAGGGCATAGGTCGCCGCGCGCCGTCCCGGTGCGTACCACCCCCGGCCGAATCCGGCCGCCAGCGGCTCCAGCGGTCCGGCCCCGGCCAGCTCCTTGCGCGCGAGGTCGCTGGAGAGCAGGACCCACTCCCGGCCGCCGCCCTCCCGCCCGGCCCCGGCCGCCGCGAGCGCCGCGGCGACGGTGGACTTCCCGGCCCCCGGCAGCCCCCCGACCAGCGCCAGGTGCGGCCGTGCGTCGAGCAGCCGGCGGTGGCACAACTGGAGCAGCGCGGCGGCGCGCCCGGCCGCGGCGGGGGTGCCCTGGTCGGCCCGCAGGCACTCGATCTTGGCCCGGACGAAGGCCCGGTAGGCGATGTAGTGGTCGGCCAGCCCGGCCGGGTGCACCTCGGCGGAGAACTCCTGGTAGTCCGCGAGGAAGCCGGCCGCGGCGGCGGCGGCGCCGTGGGCCTGCAGGTCCATCGCCAGGAAGGCGGCATCGGCGAGCACGTCGCCGATCCGCAGCCGGTCGTCGAAATCGAGGCAGTCCAGGATCTGCACCCCGTCGTCGAGGCAGAAGATGTCGTCGGCGAGCAGGTCGCCGTGACCGTCGCGGACCAGTCCGGCGCTCTGCCTGGCGGCGAACAGCTCGGCCCGCCCGATGAGGTACTCGCGGGCCAGTGCCGCGACCTCGTCGAGCTCCGCAGCGGGGAGCAGACGGCCTTCGAAGGGCGCGCACTGGAGCCGCCCCTGCTCCCACAACTCGGACATGGTCGCGGCGAGCCGGTACCCCCCGATCGCGGGCTGCGCGGCGTGCAGCGCGGCCAGCCGGCGGGCCACCTCACGCAGTGCGGGGCGGACGTCGCGACCGGCTGCGACCAGGGCCGACAGCCGTCGGGCCGCGGGCATCCGCCGCATCACCACCACCGGTTCGCCCGCCCATCCGGGTGCCCCGCCCGGCACGCCACCCGCCCGGCAGGTGCCCCGGAGCGGCTGCAGCCGGCCCACTCCGAGGTACACCTCGGGTGCGAGCCGACGGTTGAGCGTGACCTCGCGGCGGCACCCGGCGAGCCGGGCCCGCCGGGTGGACAGGTCGATGAACGGCAGCAGCAGCGGCTTCTTCACCTTGAGCGCCAGGTCGCCGAGGAAGATCACCACGCTGGTGTGCGTCTCCACCAGCGCTGCGTACGGCTCGTCGGCGCCCGCCGGAGCAGCCTGCGAGCGGCTGCCGGGCGCGAGGTCATCCCGCCGGGAACCGTCCATTGAGCCCACCTCCGAGCTCGTCCCGCTTCCCTGCTCCCGAGCGTAGGCGGGGGCGGCGCTGCCCTGCGCGCAACCTTCGTCCCGGCTCCCGGCCACGATCGGCCGACCGCAACTTCAGCCGCTCGGGCGAGAAGACGTTGGCACTTCCTGCCGAGATTGTTCGCAGCGACGGTCTGCTAAACCCGATGGGCGGCGTTCCACCACCGCTCGCGCCAGCGGCCACCCCGCCCGTCCCTGGAGGCACACGATGTCTTTCCCCTCCGATCTGGAGATCGCTCAGGACGCCAGCCTGAAGCCGCTGACGGACATCGCGGACCAGTTGGGGATAGGGGCGCACCTGCTGGAGCCGTACGGGGAGTCGGTGGCGAAGATCAAGCTGGGGGCGATCGAGGAGCTCGCGGACCGGCCGCGGGCGAAGTACGTGGTCGTCTCGGCCATCACCCCGACCCCGCTCGGCGAGGGGAAGACGACCACCACGGTCGGTCTGGGGCAGGCCTTCAAGCACCTCGGGCGGACGGCCACCGTCGCCATCCGGCAGCCGTCGATGGGCCCCACCTTCGGGATCAAGGGCGGCGCGGCCGGTGGTGGGTACAGCCAGGTGGTCCCGATGGAGCTGCTCAACCTGCACCTGACGGGGGACTTCCACGCGGTGACCGCGGCGCACAACCTGCTCGCCGCGATCGTCGACAACCACCTCTTCCAGGGCAACGAACTCGGGTTGGACGTGGAGAACATCACCTGGCGCCGCGTGCTCGACGTCAACGACCGCGCGCTGCGCACCATCGTCGTGGGGCTCGGCGGCCGGGCCGACGGGGTCACCCGGCAGAGCGGGTTCGACATCACCGCCGCCAGCGAGGTGATGGCGGTGCTGGCGCTGGCGTCCTCGCTGCCCGACCTGAAGGCGCGGCTCGCGCGGATCGTCGTCGGGTACACCCGGGCCGGTGAGCCGGTGACCGCGGCCCAGTTGCAGGCGGACGGGGCGATGGCCGCGATCCTGCGTGACGCGGTGAAGCCGAACCTGCTGCAGACGCTGGAGAACACGCCGGTGCTGGTGCACGCGGGCCCGTTCGGCAACATCGCCCACGGCAACTCCTCGATCCTCGCCGACCTGATCGGCATCCACGGCGGTGACTACCTGATCACCGAGGCCGGGTTCGGGGCGGACATGGGCGCCGAGCGGTTCTTCAACATCAAGTGCCGGGCCTCCGGCCTGGTCCCCGACGCCGCCGTGGTGGTGGCGACGGTGCGGGCGTTGAAGGCGCACTCCGGGCGGTACCGGATCGTGGCCGGGCGCCCGCTGCCGGTCGACCTGCTCGCCGAGAACCCCGCGGACGTGGAGGCGGGCGCCGCCAACCTGCGCAAGCAGATCGAGAACATCCAGGTGCACGGCGTTCCGGCAGTGGTGGCGGTGAACGCCTTCCCCACAGATCACCCGAGCGAGTGGGCGGTGATCCGGCGGGTGGCCGCCGAGGCCGGCGCCCGGGTGGCGGTGACCCAGCACCACGCCCGCGGCGGCGCCGGGGCCATCGAGCTCGCCGAGGCGGTGGCAGAGGCCGCGGCCGAACCGCACAGCTTCAGCTACGCCTACCCTGACACCGCCAGCCTGCGGGAGAAGATCGAGACCATCGCCGGCCGGATCTACGGCGCCGCCGGGGTGGACTACACCCCGCTCGCCGTCCGCCAGCTCGACACCTACGAGCGCAACGGGTACGGCGAGCTGCCCGTGTGCATCGCCAAGACCCACCTGTCGATCTCGTCCGACCCCGCCCTGCGCGGCGCCCCGACCGGGTGGCGGATGCCGGTGCGCGAGGTCCGCGCCTCGGTCGGTGCCGGGTTCATCTACCCGATCTGCGGTGACATGCGCACCATGCCCGGGTTGTCCAGCACGCCGGCAGCGTTCGGCATCGGTCTCGATGACGACGGCAGCGTGACCGGGCTGTCGTAGCGCCCCCGCTCAGCCCGCCGGCGCGTTCGCCCCGGACAGCAGGTGCTCGGTGCTGTGGTGCGACACCGGCGCGGCCAGGTCGGGGTCGTGCTCGGAGACGATCTGGCGTACCCGAGCCTCGGCGAGCGGGCCGAGCCAGTCGTAGGCCTCGACGAACAGCGCGCGCGCCGCCTGCCGGGGCCACCCCGCCGGCATCAGCCGCATCGGCAGCTGCGGGTCGAGCCCGGGAAAGCGGCGGTAGGTGTCCATGATCCGGGTCCGGGTGGTGAGCGCCTCCGCAGCGCTCACCTCGCCGCGACGCAGCCGCTCGACCACCGGAGTCCAGCGCTCGATGAAGTCCTCGTAGAGTCCCGCGATCTCGGCCAGGTCCCAGGCCTGGATCGGCGCCCGCGCCCCGGGGACCCCGGCGGAGGCGTCGGCGGCGCGCAGCACCGTCATTGCGGGGACGTCGAGCTCGGTGGTGATGGCCACCGCCTCCGCGGAGGTGGCATGCGGTGAGACCCACAACCCGTCGTAGAGGGGCGCGAACCCCTGCCAGCGCAACCGCGAGCGGAGCAGGTGGCGGGCGTCGCGACGCTCCTCGGGCATCGAGAAGGCGACCACGGTCCAGACGCCGTCCCAGTCCTCGGCGTCCAGGGCGAAGGCCACCAGCCGGCGGCTGCCGCCGGCGAGCACCCTGGCCGCGTCGGAGCCGAGGGCGTAGTAGGTGCGCCGCCCACGCCGGGCCGGATCGATCACCCCGCGCCGGGCCAGCCGGCTGAGGGCCGCGCGGGCGCTCATGGGGGTGACCCCGAACTCCCCGACGAGCGCGACCAGCGCCGCCGAGGGCAGCTGCGTGCCGGTGTGCAGGCAGTAGTCCGCCAGGAACGTGACCAGCAGGTGCTGCGGCGGGCTGCCGGCCTGTGCCCGGGGCAGATCGACCTCGTCGGCGTCCCCGGCGGTCTCCTGGTGGGCCACCCGGGGAGTCTACGTCCGGCCCGCGGCGGCCAGGACGGGGCCGGCCGTGACGCGATGGCCGTGACGCGAAGGCCGTGACGCGATGGCTCAGCCGAGGGGCGCGGCGGGACCCGGGGTGCCGAGGGTGCGGGAGATCCCCCGGGCCGCGGCCCGCACCGCCGGTGCCAGCGCCTGCGGGTGCGCTCCGGCGGCCTGCACCACCACCGACAGCGCGGCCACCACCTCCCCTCGCCCGTCGGTGACCGGTGCCGCCACCGAGAGCGCGTCCATGGTCACCTGGCGGTCGCTGACGGCCAGGCCGGTACGGCGGACGTCGGCGAGCACCCGGCGCAGCCGGGCCGGGTCGACGAGGGTGAGCTCGGTGAACCGCTCCATCGGCGCGGCCAGGGCCTGCTCGCGGGTCTCGGCCGGTGCGTGGGCGAGCAGCACCAGCCCCACCCCGGTGGCGGACATGGGAAAGCGCCCGCCGACGCGGGTGAGCACCGGCACGGCATGCCGGCCCGCGACGCGCTCGACGAACACCACCTCGATCCCCTCGCGGACGGCGAGCTGGACGTTCTCGTGGGTCGCCTCGTAGAGGTCCTCCATGTACGGCAGTGCGGCCTCGCGCAGGCCGAGCCCGCGCGGGGCCAGCGAGCCCACCTCCCACAGGTGCAGCCCGATCCGGTAACGGCCGTCGCTGCCGCGTTCGAGCCCGCCCCACCCCGTGAGCTCGGCGACCAGCCGGTGGGCCGTGCTGAGCGCCAGCCCTGATCTGCGGGCCAGCTCCGAGAGCCCGAGCGCGGGGTGGCGAGGGTCGAAGGCGTCCAGCAGCGCGAACAGCTTGGCCCCCACGCTGCCCGGCACGGGCGCTTCACCACGGGTCGCGACCACCACCTCCGCCACGCTACAAGTCCAGCACGAGCCTGGCTCCGCGAGCCCGGGACACGCACGGCAGCATGATGTCGCCCGCGGCCCGCTCGGCGGGGGTGAGCAGGCTGTCGCGGTGCTCGACGTCGCCCGCGAGGACGCCCACCTCGCAGGTGCCGCAGGTACCCTCCCGGCAGGAGGACAGCATCGCCACCCCGGAGTCCTCGAGCACCTGCAGCAGCGAGCGGTCGGCAGGGACGGTCAGGGTGGTGCCGCTGCCCGACAGCTCCACCTCGAAGCCCTGGTTGTCGAGGCCCTGGTTGTCGAGGCCCGGGTTGCCGGCTGCCGGGGTGTCGGCGGGCTGCGCCCGCGGGGCGAAGCGCTCGGTGCGCAGCCAACCGTCCGGCCACCCGGAGCAGGCCCGCTCCACGGCGGCCAGCAGCGGCTCGGGGCCGCAGCAGTACACCAGTGGCGGTGGCGTGCCGGATCCTGCGCCGGGGGCCGGGAGCAGCCGCCGCAGCGGGAGCAGCCCGGCCTCGTCCTGCGGGAACACCTCCACCCGCTCCGGGTCGGCCGGCAGTCGGTCGAGGAAGGCCATCGAGGACCTGCTGCGCCCGCCGTAGGCCAGCCTCCAGTCGGCTCCCGCCGCCCGGGCGGCCGCCAGCATCGGCAGGATGGGCGTGATCCCGATCCCCCCGGCGATGAACAGGTAGCGCGGAGCGGGCAGCAGCGGGAACGCGTTGCGCGGGCCGCCCACCTGTAGCTGCGTACCCTCGACGAGCCGGTCGTGGACGGCGGCCGAGCCCCCGCGGCCCGCGGCGGCGCGCAGCACCGCGACCTGCCAGACGTCGGGCTCGTCCGGGTCGCCGCAGAGCGAGTACTGGCGCACGAGTCCCGGGCCTAGGTGCAGGTCCACGTGCGCGCCGGGCTCCCAGCGCGGCAGGCAGCCGCCACCGGGGGCCCGCAACTGCAGCGACACCACGCCCTCCGCCTCGACCCTGCGCCGGGCGACGGTCACCGTCACCAGCCGGCTGCCGGGGCCGGTCGTCGGGCGGGGGGCGACCTGCGCTGGCACGCCGCTTCCCCCCGTCATCGCCGCGGCGGCGCGGTTGCCGGCGCCGGGTCGTGGCCCGCGGGGTGGCCGAGCAGCCAGTCCCAGAGGAGGCCGGGCTCGGTGCCGAGCAGTTCGGCCGAGCAGAAGCAGCGGCCCAGCAGCTGGTCGGTGCCGGGAACCCACTCCACCCGGAACACCCGGCGTGCGGGTGGCTGCGCCCCGCGCGGCGCGCCGATGCCGGTCACGGCCGGGCCGCGGCGGCCGACTCCTCGGCCATCCCGGCAAGCATCCGGCGCGCGGCCAGGGCGCCGGTGTCGATCGTGATGCTCAGCTCCTGCACGCCGGGCGGGTCGTCCGCCACCACGGTCTCGAGCAGGTCCAGCGCGGTGACGTCCTGCAGCACGACCGTGCGGTTGCTGTCCCGCAGGAAGGTCGAGACCTCCTCGTCCTCCAGGGCGAAGTCGCGGGCGACGGCCCAGAAGTCGTAGGTCGATCCCGGGGTGGAGGGCGTGATCGCGTAGACCACCTCCACGTGGAAGGCGTCCTCGTCCCGGCCGTCGGGGCCGGGCAGTACCCCCACCGGCGCGACCCTGCTGTGCAGCAGGTACAGGCACGGCGGGTGGTACTCGATGTCCTGCCAGCGGGTGATGCGCCCCTGGATCCCGGTGGAGCGGGAGTAGAACACGGGGCACTCGGCGTCGGCCATGTGCCGGCTCACCCGCACCACTCGCGCGGTCTCGTCCACCTCGGTGATGATCGGGGTGGCGGCGACCTCCGGGGTGCCGATGTAGCCGGCATGCAGGTAGGTCTCGTGCGACAGGTCCATCAGGTTGTCCACCAGCAGTGACCAGCGGGCGGCGAGCGGTTCCATCCCGCTGACGGTGGTCCACGCGGGGTCGGCCAGCCAGGGCGCCCGGGGCGGCGCGCTGCCCGCGGCCAGCGCGGGGTCACCGATCCAAACCCAGACGAAGGAGTCCTGTTCGACGACGGGGTAGCCGGCCACCCGGGCGGTGCGCGGCACCCGGGTCTGCCCGGGCACGGCGACACACGCGCCCGAAGGGTCGTAGCTGAACCCGTGGTAGCCGCAGACCAGCACGTCGCCGACCAGCCGGCTGGGGTGGGCCGACAGCGGGAACCTGCGGTGGACGCACCGGTCGGCGAGCGCCACCGGGCGACCGTCCTGGGTGCGGTACAGCACGATCGGCTCGCCGAGGATGGTCCGGGCGAGCAGGTCCGGGCCGACCTCGCGGCCGTAGGCGGCCACGTACCACTGGTCGCGGATGACGCCGAACCCTTCGACGGGGGCCTGGTCGCCGGCGGGATGCCGGGTCTGGACGGAGTTCTGGCTGGGGGCTGTGGTGGACATCAGCTCTCCTCGGGGCCGGCAGCGGTGACGGTGGACGGAGCGCGGTGCGGGCGGCGGGGTCTTGCCGGGCGGCGTCCGGTGCTCGACGTTTCCGGTGACGCCTGAACGGGAGAATGCGACACCGCGCGACCGGCGCGGAACGCAACTTCCGGCAGCCGGAAGACGTGTCCGGGGACGGGGCTAGGCCATGAACTGCGCTGGCCGGGTGCCGGCGCAGACCTGGCTCGTGGTGGCGGGAGCTGTCAGCCCTGCCCGCGCCCGAGGACCCCGACCAGGTCACCCACGCCCGGCAGCACGAGGTGGGGCCGGCGCGGTGCCGGGAGCGCCGCGAAGCCGTCGGGACCGGCGATCCCCGTGGTCACCCCCACCGCCAGGGCACCGCCCCGGTGCGCCATCACGATCTCCAGGTCGGGGTCGTCACCCACCACCGCCAGGCTCCTCGCGGGCACGCCGAGCCGGCGGGCGGCGGTGCGCAGCGCGTGCAGCGACGGCTTCCCGACGACCTCGCTGCGGCACCCGGTCACGCTGCGGATCATCGCGGTGATCGCCCGCGACGTGCCCAGCGTCCGCCCGGCCGCGCTGGCGAAGAAGATCGACGGCGAGCACGAGTACAGCCGGGCGCCCGCCCACACCGCGTGGCAGGCGGACTCCAGGGCCGCCATCGTGAACTGGGGGTAGAAGCCCACCAGCACCGCGTCGGCCTCCGGTCGGCCCTGCGGGGCCAGCGGCTCGAGCCCGGCCGCGGCGAGCGGCCCGTGGATCCCGCCCTCGCCGAGCACCACCACCCGGTGATGGCCGCGCCGGCGGAACACCTCCAGTGCCGAGCTGACCGGGGTGAGCATCGCCTCGTCGGCCACCGGAAAGCCCAACTCCCGCAGCACCTGGGCGTACACCGCCGGCGCGCGGGTGGTGCCGTTGGTGCTCACCACGAAGGGCACCGCGCGGGCGTCCAGCCACGCGGTGAGCTCGAGCGCGCCGGGCAGCGGGGCCAGGCCGTGGTTGCGGGAGTCGCCGAGCACCAGCGTCCCGTCCATGTCCAGCACGAAGCCGCGGGCCTGCAGCAACCGGGTCTCGGCCGAGCGCGGGAGGGCCAGGTCAGCCGTCGTCATGGCCACCTTCGTCCGGGTCGGGGCGGCGGCGCAGCCGCAGGGACATCTCCGGCGTGCGCACCGTGAGCTCGGCCACCGGCGGCCGCTCGGCGAGCCCGCGCAACAGGGCGCGGACGCCGACCGTCGCGGGTGCGTAGTGCCGGCGGGCCGGTCCGGCGGCGAGCATGGCGTCCACCTGGTCGGCCGGCATGGTGGCGCGCAGCAGCAGCTCTTCGGGGTCGAGGCGGGCGCCCAGCCGGCTCCGCAGCTCCGCCAGCGACGGCGGCGGCGGCTCCGCGGCGAGTTCGCGGGCGCGCGGGCGGCCCAGCACCCGGTCGGCGACCTGCGGGTCGACCTCCGCGGTAGGCCGGCCGAACGTACCGAGCAGGTAACGGATCACCTGGTCGGGGACGGTGGCGTAGCGCTCCTGTCCGAGCACGTTGGCCAGCGCCTGCGAGCACACCATCTGCGGGAAGGGCGTCACCATGATCGGGTACCCGAGTTCGGCCCGCACCCGGGCCACCTCCTCGATCACCGCGTCGAAGCGGTCCTCCAGGCCGAGTTCGGCCAGCTGCCGGCGGGTGGTGGTCATCACCCCACCGGCCAGTTGGTGCCGCAGGAAGGACGGGTCGTACGCCTGCGGCGCTCCCGCCGGCAGGCCCTCGGCCCGGGCCAGCCCGGCGAAGTAGCCGCTCACCGCGCCCAGCAGCCGGTCGTCGACGTCCGGCTGCAGCCCGTCCGCCCGTAGCGCGGCAACCGTGCGGGCGGCGTCGGGCAGCGACGAGCCGTCGGCGAGCGGGCCGCAGGCGACGTGCAGTGCGGCCACCCCGAGGCCGGCGGCGATCGGGTAGGTGTGCTGCGACAGGCCGACGGTGCAGTGGGAGTGCAGCTCCAGCGGCAGCCCGCCGATGGCACCCCGCACCGCCGGGAGCAGGGTTCGCGCCCGGTCGGGGGTGAGCAGCCCGGAGGGGTCCTTGAGGTAGAGCCGGTCGATGTCGGGGCACGCTGCGAGAGCCCCGGCCAGAGCGGCGTAGAACGCGTCGTCGTGCACCGCGCTGAGGGTGAAGGTGAGCGCGCCGACGATCTCCTCGCCGCCGGCGCGGCGCACCGCCTGCGCCGAGGCGCGCATCGCGTCGAGATCGTGGGTGGGGTCGAGCACGATGAAACGGGTGATCCCGTTCGCCACCAGCCGCGCATAGACCAGGGCCATCACTTCCGGATGCGCCCGTTCCCAGGAGATGAAACGCATCCCGGTGCCGATGAACTGCAGCCGGGTGTCCGTCATGGCGGCGCTGGTGAGCCGGATGCGCTCCCACGGGTTCTCCCGGTGGGTGCGCACGGCCACCCCCATGGCCGTGCTCGAGCAGAAGTCCAGCGCCCGGAACCCCACCCGGTCCAGCAGCGGGGCGACCTGGACGATCTGGGCGGTGTGCAGCCCGACGGCCCCCCACAGGCTCTGGTTGCCGTCCCGGATCGAGACGTCGACGAGCTCCGGCCCCGGCTCAGCCATCGTGTCCCGCCAGGCTGGCTGCCGGCAGGCCCGGCAGCACCCGGGCGAGGTAGCCGGTGTCCACCCCCCCGGCGGCCAGGCCGGGATCGCGCAGCAGCGCGGCCTGCAGCCGGAGGTTCGTGGCCACTCCGGTGATCCGGGTGCGCTCCAGGGCGACGGCGAGGCGTTGCAGCGCCTCGGCACGGGTGGGCGCGTGGGCGATCACCTTCGCCAGCAGGCTGTCGTAGTACGGGGGCACCTCGCTGCCGGCCTGCAGGTGGGAGTCCACCCGGATCCCCTCCCCCACCGGGAACCGGACCTGCTCCACCCGGCCGGGGCTGGGGGCGAAGTCGCGGGCCGGGTCCTCGGCGATCACCCTGGCCTCGATCGCGTGCCCGTGGCTGGCGACGCCGCCCGGCGGCAGCCGCAGCTCCCGCCCCTCCGCCACCCGCAGCTGCTCCGCCACGAGGTCGAGGCCGGTGACCGCCTCGGTGACCGGGTGCTCCACCTGGATCCGGGCGTTCAGCTCAAGGAACCAGAACGCCTCCCGGTCGGGCTCGACCAGGAACTCCACGGTGCCCAGGCTGCGGTAGCCGAGGTGGCGCCCGAGGCGCACCGCCGCGCGGTGCAGGCGCCCGCGGAGCTCGTCGTCGAGCGCGGGGGCGGGCGCCTCCTCGAGCAGTTTCTGGTGCCGGCGCTGCACCGAGCAGTCGCGCTCGCCGAGCTGCACCACCTGCCGGCCGTCGCCGATGATCTGCACCTCGATGTGCCGCCCCCCCGGCACGTAGCGCTCCAGGTACAGGCGCGGGTCCCCGAAGGCCGCGCCCGCCTCGGCGGCGGCCTCGTGCACGGCGGCCGCGAGCTCGGCGGGGCCGTGGACCACGCGGAGCCCGCGGCCACCGCCACCACCGACGGCCTTCACCAGCAGCGGCCAGCCCAGCCCGGGGTCGGCCGGGACGCCGGACTCCCCGGCCGCCACCTCGGCCCCCGCCACCTCGGCCCCGGCCACCTCGGCCCCCGGCAGCAGCGGCAGCCCCGCGGCCGCGGCGTGCCGGCGGGCCCGCACCTTGTCCCCCACCGCGGCGAGCTGCTCCGGGCCGGGGCCGACGAAGACCAGCCCGGCGCCCGCGCAGGCCCGCGCCAGCCGCGGGTTCTCGGCGAGGAAGCCGTACCCGGGGTGGACGGCGTCGGCGCCGCCGGACACCGCGGCGCGCACCACGGCGTCCACGTCGAGGTAGCTCCGCGCGGCGGGCGCCGGGCCGAGCCTGACCGTGCGGTCGGCCATCTGCGCCGCGGTGGAGTCCAGGTCGGCGTCCGAGGCCGCCAGTACCGACTCGATCCCGAGCGAGGCACAGGTGCGCACCACCCGCACGGCGATCTCACCGCGGTTGGCGATCAGCAGGCGGCGCACCCTCATGGCGTCCCCGCGGCATCCGCGGGCCGGTCGCCCTCCGCCGGGTCGCCGGCCCGGGTGTCCACCGTGACCAGCACCGTGCCGGTGGTGACGGCCTCGGCGTCCGCGACGCAGATCTGGGCCACCCGCCCGTGCACCCCGGCGGCGACCGGGTTCATCAGCTTCATCGTCTCGACGATGCCGATCACGGTCGTCTCCTGCACCCGGGTGCCGACCTCGACGAAGGTCGCAGCGCCGGGGGACGGCGCCCGGTAGAAGGTGCCCGGCAGCGGGGCGGGCACCGGGTGCAGGGCCGCGGCCGGCCCCGCTGCGGCCCTGCCCTCCGTCTCCGGCCCCGCTGCGGCCCGGGCGCCGGCCTCCGGAGCCGGTGCGTCCGGACCGGGGCGGGGCCCGGGCGGCGCGAACACCTGCTCCGAGCGTGTCCACCCGCCCGTGGTGCGGCGCAGGGCCAGCGTGAAGCGGCTGGTGGTGAGCTCGAACTCCTCCATCCCGAGCGAATCGAGCAGCGCCAGGATGTCCGCGACCTCCTCCGGCTGCAGGCTCACCGGCTCGCCCCGGCGCCGGGGTCGTTGCCGGGAGCCGCGCCCGCGTCCGCGCCGGGGGTGGGGCCGGCGGGCGCCTGCGCCCCGGGGGCCGTCACGCCGCCGGAGAGCAGGGTCACCACGTGGTCGAAGGCCCGCGCGGCCGGCGCGGCGGCGGGTGGGGCCTGCCGGCCCGACCAGACCGTCTCCGGCCGGCTCTGCAGCACCAGCAGCCGGGGCGGGCCGTCGCCGCCCGCGGCGGCCCCGATCGCCCACTCGATGTCCTGCGCGGCGCCGTAGTGCCGCTCGATCCCGCGGCCCACCTCCACCAGGTGGTGCAACTCCTGATCCGAGAGCGCGGGGGTGGCCTGCAACCGCTCCGGCACATCCTCCTCGATCACGCCCTGCCCCTGGGGGTCCGGCCGGTGCCGGCGCAACTTCGTCGACACGGTCCGGCGGACCACCTCGCCGGTGACCTTGTTCACCACCCACGCATCGGGGGTGACCTCGCCGCTCACCACCGCCGAGCCCAACCCCCAGCTCGCCTCCACGAACACCACCGAGCGGTCGCCGGTGAGCGGGCTGCGGGTGAACATCACCCCCGAACTGCGCGCGTCGACCATCTGCTGTACCGCGACGCCCATCGCCAGGCCCTCCTCGGGAAGGTCGCGGCGCAGCCGATAGGTCACCGACTCGAAGGAGTACAGGCTGGACCAGCAGTTCCTGATGCCGCGCAGCACCTCCTGGGCGCCGCGCACCCACAGGTGGGTGTCCTGCAGCCCGGCGAAGCTGGCGTCCTCGCCGTCCTCGCTGGTGGCGCTCGACCGCACCGCCACCGGAAGGTCGCCGCCCGGCCCGGCCAGCCGTGCGTACGCCTCCCGTACCGCCCGCTCGACGGCGGCCGGCAAGGGGGCCCGGGCGACCTCCGCG
The DNA here is from genome assembly GCA_963784535.1 of uncultured Actinomycetota bacterium. GTDB lineage: Bacteria > Actinomycetota > Actinomycetes > Actinomycetales > Kineosporiaceae > CAWARR01. Next base: position 518,545 of record CAWARR010000006.1, read on the forward strand.
CGCAGCCGGGTGCAGGTCGCGGCGACGGCCTCGTCGCCCGCCCCGCGCAGCGCGGCCACCCTCGCCTCCGGGCCGCCGCCCGCCCACAGGCCCTCCAGCGCGGCCCGGAACGCCGCCGTGGTGACGACGAACCCGGGCGGCACGCTCACCCCGGCACGGGTGAGCTCGCCGAGGCTGGCCGCCTTGCCGCCGACCATCGCGGTGTCGCCGCGGCCGATCCCGGCGAACGGCACGACCGCGGGGACCTGCGTCATCGCTCCTCCTGCCTGCGGCCGGCCGCCCGCAGCGACCCTGTCGCGCCGAGTGCCCGTGCCTGACGTCGTGCCCGGCCCGCTGCCAGTGTCGATGCCACGGTTCAGTCCAGGATCCGCACCACGCCGCGGTCGCCGTCGACCCGCAGCCGCTGCCCGGTGCGGATGCGGTGGGTGGCCTGGCCGGTTCCGACCACCGCGGGCATGCCGTACTCGCGGGCGACGATGGCGGCGTGCGACATGGTCCCGCCGATGTCGGAGACGGCCGCCGCGATCTTGCCGAAGACCGGGCCCCAGCTCGGGGCGGTCACCGGGCACACCAGGATCTCCCCGTCCCTGATCTCGCCGATCTCGTTGACGTTCATCAGCACCCGCGCGGGGCCCTCGACGACCCCGGGTGAGGCGGCGAAGCCGTGGATCTCGTCCGCGTCCAGCGCCTCGGCGGCGCTGTACCAGGTCTCGATCGTCTCCGCGGTGACACCCCAGAGCATCTGCACGGCGGGGTCGTTCATCGCCTCGGGGATGGGCCCCAGCGCCGGCGGCGGTGACCAGGCGCGCAGCGCCTCGAGGATCCGCTTCCGGTCGGCCACCACCGCCTGCACGTGTGCCGAGCCCACCGGGGTGCCGCCGGCGGCCCAGGCGAGCATGACGTCGGACAGGGCCTGGTCCACCTCGGTGTGCTGGAGCTGGAAGATGTCCTCCGCCTCCTTGACCACCCCCCAGCGGGCGAGCAGCTCCCCGAACCCGCGCACCTTCTGGAAGAACCGGGTGGTGAACCAGTGCTCGCAGTAGAACTTGTGGTCCTCCACGAACGGGAACACCAGCCTGCACAGCCCGAGCATCTGGTCGAAGGCCGCCTGCTCGCCGCCGTCGCGGAGCAGCTCGCGGTAGTCCGCGGTGATCCGGTCGCGCTCGGCGCGCAGCCGCTCGGTCGGGCCGCTCCAGCGAGGCGCCGGCACGGAGCTGCGCGATGTAGCGGGGCAGCGCCGCAAAGGGCAGCGACAGGTCGTCATCCCAGCTGAGGTGGTGGTGGTAGAAGCCGTCGCCGGTGGAGACGTTGAACCACGGGTCGCGGGCCTTGTCGAGGGCGGCGAGCCAGGCGCCGTCCGGCCTCCCCGCGCTGCCTCAGCGCCGCGAGCACCTCGGCCGCGGGGACGCCGTCGACGAAAGCGTCGTCGACGCCCGTGTCGACGGCCAGCCGGGCGAGCTGCTTCAGTTCCTCGTCGGGCCGGAACATCACGCACGTCGATGCCGGCGACCATGCGCGGCCACCGTCTGGTCGGGGATCTCCGGGAACGCCTTCTTGCAGAACTCGAAGAAGACCACGTAGGCGCCGTAGCCGAGCATGAGCATCTCGGTGTGGTGATGCCACATCACCGAGAACAGGTCCAGGCAACGGTGGAAGTTGGCCCGCACGTAGTGGTTCTGGGCGATCCCGCGCGACTCGAACACCACCGCCGCGTCCTCGAACTCCGGCAGTTCGGGGACGGTCATGGCCTCCATCTCGGCGATCAGGTCGCGCGATGCGGACCTTCCAGCCCTCGTACAGGGTGTCCCAGTTGCCGTAGTAGTGCCCTGCGCGCTCCTGGAAGACGGCCAGCCGGCGCTGGATCTGCTCGGGGTCGGTGACGGGGTTCGCGGTGATGTAGACCCGGCCGTTGACGATCCGGTGCTCGATCCCCAGCGTGGTGGGGAAGGCGAACACCCGTGCCGTGTTCGCCCCGATGGCGCTGTAGGGGATCTCGGCGGTGAGCACGTCGAAAGCGGGCATCGGCTCCGGGAAGTGCATCGCGTTGTAGAACCAGAAGCGCTCGTCGTCCGCGGGCTGGAAGCGGGTGAAGTAGGGGTACATCGACTGCCAGCCCTGCGCCCCGGGCGCGTCGGCGATCTCGGAGGGCAGGGGGAAGCTGCGACGGGTCCCGGTGTCGGTCATGGCTCTCCTCGAGGCGGACGCAGATGAGTCGGAGCGGTCGGGTGGGCTGGGGATCAGGTGAGCTCGTAGTCGGTCTGGGTGCCGGCGTAGGCGAGGATCGCCTCCAGTGCGCGCGGGTCCGCCAGCGCCTCGCGGGCCAGGGCGGCCTCGGGGGGCTGGCCGAGCAGGATCCGCCGCACCGGGACCTCCATCTTCTTTCCGGTGCGGGTGACCGGGATGGCGGCGACGGCGATGATCCGGTCGGGGACATGGCGGGGGGTGTACTCGCTGCGCAGCCGGGCGCGGATGCGGTGCTCGAGCGCGGCGTCGAGGGTGGCACCGGGGGCCAGCTTCACGAACAGCGGCATGAAGAACTTTCCGCCCGGCAGGTCCAGATTCACGATCAGCCCGTCCTCGACGCCCGGCTCGATGCCCGAGGTGCGGTAGATCTCCGAGGTGCCGATGCGGATGCCGTGCCGGTTCAGCGTGGCATCGGAACGGCCGAGCACGTAGGCCCCGCCGCGATCGTTGATCATGTAGAAGTCACCCTGGCGCCACATGCCGGGGAAATCGGAGAAATAGGTTTCGATGTAGCGCTCGTCGTTCTTGTCGTTCCAGAAGCCGACCGGCATCGAGGGCGAAGGCTCAGTCATCACCATCTCGCCGACCTCGTTGGTCACGAACTTGCCGTTCTCGCCCATCACGTGCACCGCCATGCCGAGGCAGCGCGCCTGCATCTCGCCGGCCCGCTGCGGCAGGATCACGCAGCCGCCGACGAATCCCGAGCAGATGTCCGTACCACCACAGCCCGGGGCAACCCAGCAGTCCCGCTTGACGTTGTCGTGAAACCACTGCTGGCATTCCGGCGACACCGGCGATCCGGCCAGCGTGATCGACTTCAGGTGCGACAAATCGAACTTCGCCTTCGGCACGATGCCGTTCTTCTCGAGGATGGACTGGTAGGTGGGGCTGGCGCCGAACATGTCGGCCTTCGAGTCCTGCACCATCTTCCACAGGATGTCGCCGTCGGGCCATGCCGGGTTGCCATCGTAGAGCACCGGCTTCACGTTCGACAGCAGGCTGCTGGCCAGGAAGTTCCACATCATCCAGCCGGTGGTGGTGAAGAAGAACACGCTCTCGCCGGCATGCATGTCGAAGTTGAACGCCAGGTGCTTCAACTGCTCGATCAGGATGCCGCCATGGCTGTGCATGATGGGCTTGGGCAGGCCGGTGGTGCCGGAGGAGAACAGGATCCACAGCGGGTAGTTGAACGGCACCTGTTCGAACTGGAAGTCGGCGGCGGCCACCGGTGGATGGTCCAGCAGTCCGTCCAGCGCATGAGACGGTGCCGAGGCGAGCCGCGCGCCGACGTCCAGGTACGGCAGCTGGATCACGTGCTCCACGCTGGTGAGGCGGCGCGAGGTCTTCTCCACTTCCGGGCGGCGGTCGAAGGGCTTGCCCCCGTACTGGTAGCCATCCACCTGGAAGAACCCGTCGGGGCCAGCTGCGCGAACCGGTCGAGCACCCCGCGGGTGCCGAAGTCCGGGACCCACCGACGACCAGATCGGCGCCGATCGCCGTGGTCGCCAGCATCGCCACCACCGTCTCGGGAACGTTCAGCATCTAGCGCGCAGACGCGATCGCCGCGCTTCACGCCCAGCTTGCGCAGCTGGGTGGCGAGCACCCGGACGCGGCCGGCCAGTTCGGCCCTGCTCAGCTCGGTCAGCGGGATCTGCTCCGCGGCGTACAGCAGGGCCGTGCCGCCCTCCCCCACCCGGCCCAGCACGTTCTCTGCGAAGTTCAGCCGGGCGCCGGGGAACCAGCGCGCGCCGGGCATCTCCCGCCGTTCCAGGACGCGCTGCGGCGGGTGCGGAGGCAAGGATCCCGAAGTAGTCCCAGATCGCCTGCCAGAACCCCTCCAGGTCGGTGACCGACCAGGTCCACAGCTCGCGGTACCCGGCGAAGTGGAGCCCTCGGGTGCGCTCCAGCCACCGGGTGAAGGCGGCCACGTTGGTCTGCGCCGCCCGGTCCGGGTCCGGAGCCCACAGGAGGTCCCCCTCGTGGACGTCCCCACGCAGCGCAGAGCGAGCCATGGTCCTCCTCCGCGTCGAGGGGCGTGTCCGGTCCGGCGGATGGCGAACACGATCCGGTCCGCCGGGCCGGGAAATCAATGCCTGCCTGCTAGGTTTTCGCAGAGTGAAACGCCGCCCGGGAGGTTCTCGGATGCGCCAGTACAAGGTCAAGCCGATCGAGTCCCTCGGGCGCGGGCTGCAGGTGGTCCAGGCGCTGCAGCAGATGGGGGCGGCCAGCCTGCACGACCTGCACCGGGCCACCGGCCTGCCCAAGCCCACGCTGATCCGAATCCTGTACACCTGTTACCGGCAGGGGATGGTCTGGCAGCGGATCGCCGACGGGGCCTTCCTGCCCAGCCACACCCTGCAGCCGCGGGCCCGGCTCGACGACGGCACCTGGCTGGTGGAGCTCGCCTCCCCGTGCTCGAGCGGATGTGCGAGCGGATCCGCTGGCCCTCGGTGCTGTCCGTCCCCCGGCTGGACTACATGGAGGTACTCGAGACCAACAGCCCGCGGGCCTACTTCGACGACGTTCCGGTGGGGCCGGTGCGCTTCCGGGCGAACCTGCTCCGCTCTGCCTCGGGGCGCGCCTACCTGGCCTTCTGCCCCGACGAGGAGCGGGTGGCGGTGATCCGCCGGCTGCGGGAGCGGGACGTGCCCGGACACCGGCCGGCCCACGACGACGAGGCGCTGCGGGGGCTGGTGGACCAGACCCGTCGCCGCGGGTATGCCGTCCGCGACCCCGACTTCGGCGGGCACTACGACCTGTCACGGGCCGAGGCCGACGACGGGCGCGACTCCATCGCGATGCCGATCACCGTCGCCGGCCAGGTGATCGGCTGCGTGAACCTCACCTGGCGGCGGCGGGTGCTCACCCTCGAACAGGTCACCTCGCGGCACCTGGGAGACCTGCGCGCCGCCGTCCGGGCGATCGAGGAGCGGGTGCTGGCCTCCGGGGTGGTCCCGCTGTAGCCCGCGCGGGCGGTCAGGCCCGCGGGCGCTCAGGTCGGGGCCCACGCGGCCGATGGGGACCGGGTGGACCTGAGCAGCTTGCCCGCCGACGCCCGGCCCGCGCCCGCACGGGTGCCCGCCCCCGCACGGGTGCCCGTCCCCGCGCTGGTGCCTACGCCCGCCGGGGCACGCTGGTTCGGGGTGGGTAGCAGCCTCAGCACCGACCCGGCCGTGGCCGCCGCCGAGGCGGTGGGCTCCGCGCTGGCCGGCCGCCCCGCCCGACTGGTGCTGGCCTTCTGCAGCGCCGACTACGACATGCCGGCGTTGCTGGAGTCGCTGCGCGCCACCCTGCCCGCCGGCGCCACCCTGGTCGGATGCACGACGGACGGCCAGCTGGCCGGTCCGGACGTGCCCTTCGACGCGGCTCGGGTGCGCTCCGGCGTCGTCGCCCTCGGCCTGGGCGGGCCGGGGTTCGAGGTGCGCAGCCGAGTCGTCCGCGCGGCCTCCGACCGGCGCCGGGAGGCCGGCGCCGAGGCGGCGGGGGCAGCCACCGATCTCGAGCTCGAGCACCAGGCCTGCCTGCTCATCTCCGACGGTCTGACCGGCGAGCAGCACGAGATCGTGCGCGGTGCCTACGCGGTGCTCGGGGCGGCCGTCCCGGTGGTGGGCGGCTGTTCCGGTGACAACCTGCGTTACGAGGTCACCCACCAGTTCCACGGCGACTCCTCCGGCGTGGAACTGCTCACCGACGGCCTCATCGGCGTCGGCATCGGCTCCACCCGGCCGATCGGGATCGGGATCGCGCACGGCTGGGCGAAGACCGGCGAACCGATGGTCGTCACCAGCAGCAGCGGCGGCCGCGTGTTCGAGCTCGACAACCAGCCCGCCCTGGAGGTCTACCTGCGGGGGCTGGGGGCCGGCAAGGAGCTGCTCGCCGATCCGCAGGAATTCCGGTTGCGCGCCTTCCGCCACCCCCTCGGCCTGTCCCGGCGCAACCGTGAGGACATCCGGGTCGTGCACGACGGCGATCCGGCAGACGGCTCGCTGCTCTGCCTCGCCGACGTCCCGCAGGGGGCGCTGACCTGGCTGATGCAAACCGACCCGGCCAGCCTGATCGACGCCGCCGCCGACTCCTGCCGACAGGCGACGGACGGGCTCGGCGGCGTCCCCGCCCTCGGCGCGGTGCTGTTCGACTGCGGGGCCCGCAAGGTCATGCTCGGCACCGACGGGGTGCAGGACGAGGTCGCGGCGATCGGCGCGGCGCTGGGCGGAGCCCCGCACGGGGGCCTGTACACCTACGGCGAGATCGCCCGCACCCACGGCTCGCGCGGCATGCACCACCTCACCGTGGTCTCGCTGGCCTTCGGCTGAGGCGGTGATGAGCCTGCACTGGTCGACCCACCAGCTCACCGAGTACTTCGCGGCGATCAGCTCGGCCGAGGACGAGCCCGGCGCCGTCCGGGTCGCGATCGAGCGCGCCGCGGAAACCCTCGACGCCGAGGTGGGCGCCGTGGTGTCCGGCGGGCAGGTGGCCGACTGCGTGGGCATGGGGCAGGCCCCTCCCCCGCCGGCGCTGGTCACGGTGACACCCGGCACCGCGATGCTGCTGGTCCCCGGGCTCGGCGAGCTCCACGCCGCGGCCGGAGAGCTGGCCGCCCCCGGCGAGGCGGCCGCCAACCGGCCGGCCGGGACCCCTGACGCGGGGCGGGCAGTGGCCGGGATGCTGGTGGTCGCCCGGGTGGAGGAGGCATTCGGCCCCGAGGAGGAGCAGCTGCTGCAGGGAATGGCCCGGGTCCTCGGGCTGGTGCTGCGCAACCTGCGGGCGCTGGCGGCGGAACGGTCCCGGCACCAGTTGCTGGAGCGGTTGCTGTCCATCCAGCGCGCGATCTCGCACCGCAAGCCGTTGCAGGAGGTGCTCGACGCCGTGACCGAGAGCACCTCCGGGCTGCTCGGCAGCGCCACCGTGTCACTGGTGCTCGCCGACCCGTTGGCGAGCGAACGGTTGCTGGTCGCCTCCCGGTACGGGCCCGGCGGCGGCGCGGCGGAGGCCGACCGCGACGAGCAGGCCCTCGGGGCGGCCGCCGCGGCGATGGCCCGCGGGCAGCTCGTGCCCGCCGGTGGGCACTCGGATCCGCAGCTGCCGGGGGTGATCGCCGCACCGGTGCACGAGCACGCCAAGATCGTCGGCAGCCTGGTGGCGCACACCGCCGACGACGGCGACCACGGGGCCGAGCAGGCGGAGCTGCTGGCCGCCTTCGCGCAGCAGGTCAGTCTGGCCCTGACCGACGCCCGCACGCTGGAGAAGATGCTCGAGGCCCACCACGACTCGCTCACCGGGCTGGCCAACCGCGGGTTGTTCCTCGACCGCCTCGGGCACGCCCGAACCGTGGTGCGCCGGCGCGGCGACGAGCTCACGGTGCTCTTCATCGATCTCGACCGCTTCAAGGCGGTGAACGACAGCCTCGGTCACCAGGCCGGGGACGAGCTGCTGGCGTCGGTGGCGCGGCGGCTGCAGGGGTGCCTGCGCTCCTGCGACACGGCCTCCAGGCTCGGGGGCGACGAGTTCGCCGTGCTGTTGGAAGGGACGGGCGTCGAGGAGGCCCTGCCGGTGGCCCGGCGCATCATCGACGCGGTCAGCCTGCCCTACCGGGTGGCCGGCCGGGAGGTGTGCGTGGGGGCCAGCATCGGGGTCGCCGCCGACCGCGGCGAGGGCGACGCGGCGGACCTGCTCAGCAACGCCGACGTGGCGATGTACCGCGCGAAGCGCTCCGGCAGCGGCCGGGTGAGCGTGTTCGAACCGCAGATGCACCGCGAGGCCATGGAGCGGCTCAACCTGCAGAGCCACCTGCAGCGCGGGATCGCGCACGAGGAGTTCTGGCTGCAGTACCAGCCGCTGGTCCGGCTGGACACCGGGGTTCCGGTGGGGGTGGAGGCGCTGATGCGCTGGACCCACCCGCGCCACGGGATGGTCCCGCCCGGGGTGTTCATCCCGCTGGCGGAGGAGAGCGACACCATCCTCGAGCTCGGGCGCTGGGTGTTGTGGCACGCGGCCCGCCAGGTCTTCCGGTGGCGCGAGGAGCTGCCGGAGCTGTGCCTGAACGTCAACGTCTCTCCGCGCCAGGTCGTGGACCCCCGCTTCGGCCAGGACGTCGCGGACGTGCTGTCCGCCACCGCACTGCCGCCGGAGGCCCTCACCCTGGAACTCACCGAGTCGCTGCTGATGGCCGATCCGGCGACGGTGGCCGGGCGGTTGTCGGCCCTGCGCGATCTGGGCGTGCACCTGTCCGTCGACGACTTCGGGACCGGCTTCTCCTCGCTGGCCTACCTGCGCCGCTTCCCCGTCGACCAGGTGAAGATCGACCGCTCGTTCGTCGAGGGCATCGGCGCCGACCCGCAGGGGGAGGACCTCGCCGTCGTGCGCACCATCGTCGAACTGGGCCGCGTGCTGCGACTGGTGACGGTGGCCGAGGGGATCGAGACCCAGGACCAGTTGGAGGCGCTGGCGCAGCTCGGCTGCGATCTCGGCCAGGGGTTCCTGATCGCTCGGCCCGCGGCCGCGGACGCCGTGCTCGACTGTCTGCGCTCGCCGCCCGCGCTGCGCCCGTTCCTGGGCCGGGTGTCCACCGCGGTCTGACCGGCCGTGCCCGCACCATCGCGGCGGGTCACCTTCAGCGATCGGTGTCGGCCCGCTGGTGCCCCCATGCCGTCACCGCGGGTGCCGCGGCCTGCGCACCCCGGTCCGACGAGGCCCGCGGCGGTACCGTCCGTGAGTCGGGTCGGGGGGTGGGCCAGGATTACCTCTTAGGATGGGCTGGTTCCCGACGACGAGGGGTGGTGACGAGGTGGGGGGTTCCTTCCCGCCGGATCGCGAGGGCCCGTCGGCCGCCACTGCCGCGACACCCGCCACTGCCGCGACACCCACCACCGGTGCCCCGCTGCTCACCGGCCGGCTGCGGGAGCGCTACCGCACGCAGGGGCTGCTCCGCAGCTCCGGCGCGGCCCAGATCTGGCTCGCGGTGGACGAGAAGCTCAACCGGATGGTCGCCGTCTACCTGATGGCGTCAGCCTCCGCGGGCTCCACCGAGCTGCTCGCGGCGGCCCGGGCGGCCGCGACCGTCCCGGACACCCGGTTCCTGCAGGTGCTCGACGCGGTGGACGACGGCACCAACGCCTACGTGGTGACGGAGTGGCCCGGAGACGCCGTCGACCTCGCCGGGGCCCTGGCCGGCGGGCCGCTGTCTGCCTGGGAGGCCACCCGGGTGGCGGCCGACCTTGCCGAGGCGATGGCCTCGGCGCACGCACTCGGGCAGGCCCATCTCCGGCTGGACCCGCTGACGGTGCTGCGCTCCGGTGCCGAGCAGGTGAAGATCCAGGGACTGCGGCTGGAGGCCGCGCTGGCCGGGGTGGGCGCCCCCGGGCCTCAGGAGGCGCAGGCCGCCGACACCCGGGCGGTGGGGGCGCTGCTGTATGCGGCGCTCACCGCGCACTGGCCGTTCGGCGCAGGCTACGGGCTCGCCGCGGCGCCGCTGGACGGCAGTGGGCCGCGCCCGCCCGCGGAGCTGGTCCCCGGCGTCCCCGTCGAGGTCAGCACGCTCGCACTGCGGATGCTGGCCCCGGGGTCCGGGGCCGGCGAACCGATTCTGAGCTGCCGGCATGCCCTGGAGGAGTTGGCGAGGGTGCCCCGGCACTCGCCGCGGCCCGATCCGCTGCCGCCGGCCGACCGCGGCGTGCGGGGCGGCGCCCGCGGTGGGGCTCTCGCCGGCCCGCCCCCCCGCAACCGGGGGCCGTTGCTCGCGGTCGCCGGGGTGATCCTGCTGGTGGCTGCGGTCGGCGTCCTCGGTGCCCGGATGATGGGCCTGTTCGGCTCGACCCCGCAGGCCTCCGCCGGCACCCCGGCGACCAGCAGCGTGCCGGTGACCCCGACGCCGACGGCGCTCACCGTGGCCGGGGCGTCACTGTGGCAGGCGAGCACCTCCGACGAGCACGCGGCCGACGTTGCGAAGACGCTGACCGGCACCGGCGGCGGGTGGAGCACCTTCTCGTACGTGAACGGCCCGAAGCTGGACAGCAAGCTCGGCACCGGGATCATCTACGACCTCGGCTCGGTGCAGACCGTGGGCAGCGCCACGGTCAGGATCGGAGCCCCCGGGGCCACCCTGGAACTCAGAGCGGCCGACCCGGGGCTGGCGGCCCTGCCCGCGGTGCAGGTGAAGAAGGCGCCGCCGGGGTTCGCCACGGTGGCGGTGCAGACGGCCGACTCCACCACGGTGACGCTGACGGCGGCACAGCCGGTGCAGACCCGCTACCTGCTGGTGTGGTTCACCGCGCTGCCCCGCCAGGTGATCGACAAGTTCCACCCGAACCCGTACTACGACTCGATCGTCCAGGTGACCTTCTACAGCTGAGTCCGGGCACGGCGGCGGGGGCACCCGCCGTGGCCGTAGCCTGGGCCGGTGCACTGCTGGTGGAGGTCCTGCCCGGTCGCCCCCGCGGAACTCGGGGCGCTCGACGCCGGTCCGGCGATCGCATGAGCGAGCCGGCGCCGGACCGCGAGGTGGTGCAGTCGCTGGTCCGCGGGCTCGCGGTGATCCGGGCCTTCGACTCCGAGCACCCGCGGCTGACTCTCAGCGAGGTCGCCCGCAGCGCGGGCCTCACCCGGGCTGCGGCCCGCCGCTTCCTGCTCACCCTGGTGTCGCTGGGCTACGTGCACGCCGACGGGCGCAGCTTCAGTCTCCGCCCCCGGGTGCTGGAGCTGGGCTACTCCTACCTGTCCGGGCTGACGTTGCCCGAAGTGGCCCAGCCGCACCTGGAGCAGCTCGTCGCCGACGTGCACGAGTCCTCTTCGCTGTCCGTGCTCGACGGCGACGACGTGGTCTACGTCGCCCGGGTGCCGACCCGGCGGATCATGACCGTGGCGATCACGGTCGGCACCCGCTTTCCGGCCCATGCCACCTCGATGGGCCGGGTGCTGCTGGCCGGGCAGGACCGGGCAGGGCTCGAGCACTACCTCGACACGGCGGTGCTGCGCGCGCTCACCCCGCACACGATCACCGACCGGGGGCTGCTGGTGGCCGAGCTGGACCGGGTGCGCGAGCAGGGCTGGGCGATCGTCGACCAGGAGCTGGAGGAGGGGCTGCGCGCGGTGGCGGTTCCGCTGCGGGGGCCGGGCGGCGCGGTGGTAGCGGCACTGAACGTGTCGGGCCAGGCGCAACGCTGGTCGCCCGAACGGATCCGGGCCGAACTGCTGCCACCGCTGTGGCAGGCCGCGGCCAGGGTGGAGGAGGACCTGCAGGCAGGTTCCGGGGGTCCCCGGCCAGGCTGACCCGGCCGCGCTGACCCGGTTCTCGGCGGTACCTGGCGCCCGGTCAGGCTCCCTCGTTCAGCTCCTGCTGCAGGTCGTCGGCCGTGGCCGGCGGGTGCGGCTGAGGCGCGGGCCGGACGCGACTGCCCGGCGGGCCCTGCCAGACGGCGGTGAGCTCTTCCACCGCCGCGACGGGGACCAGCGAGGCCGCCCGGCTCTCGAGCTCGTCGCGGAGGAACTGCGAACCACGCGCCGCGCGGCGCCGGCTCCCCGGCAGCCCCGCGATCGCGAAGCGCTGGCCGTGCAGCGGCGGCAGCGAGGTGAGCCAGGCGCGGGCAGCCCGCGACGGCCCGCGCCTGCGGGAGCGGGCCAGGCCTGCGGCGAGCACCACCAGGTCGGCCACGGCCACGTCGGCGACCCCGGCGGACAGCACCGGCCGCAGCTGGACGCTCAGCCCGGCCGTACGCAGCCCGTCGCCGACCTCGCGGGCGAGCAGCACCGCCGCGGGGTACTGCTCGTCGAAGACCACGAGCGCCCGCGGGGAGCGTCCCATCGGCCGCGGGGCGCGGCGGGAGGGCTGGGCGTCGAGGATCGCCTCGGCGACGCGCTTGCCCTGCGCCATCGCCTCGACCACCGTGCCGGGCCCGGTGAGGGCGTCGCCGCACAACCACACCCGCTCGTGCACGGGCAGCGCCGCCCGTTCGACGCCGGCTTCACGGCGCAGCGCGCGCAGCCCGATCGGGGTGATGTCCGCCCCGCTCGGGCCGAACAGCCCGCTGCCGATCCACTCGGCCGGTGGGGGGGTCTGGCGGCGGGGCTCCCGCTGCAGGGACGGCAGCTGCTCCGCCCACTCCGGGTCCAGGGCGCTGCCCTGCGCCATCACGACCAGGTCGACGGGTTCGCGCAGCTGGGATCGCCGCCGCGCCCGGCCACGCAGCGGGTCGCCGTCCGGCGTGGTCCGGACCAGGACGGCGGTGCGCACCCAGCCGCCCTTGCCCTCGAGTGCCGTCACCGCGGCCCGGTAGCGCAGGCTGACGCCCTCGGCGACGGCGGCGGCGAGCTGGTCGACGCGCACCGGGGTCTCCTCCTGCTCGCGCCGGCCGGTGCAGATCACCTTGGCGCCGAGGCGGCGAGCGGTGCGGGCCACATCGATGCCGGTGTTCCCCGCCCCGACGACCAGCACGGTGGGCACCCGCCCCGGGCGCAGCCGCCACCCGGACAGCAGCGCGTCGAGGTGGCCGCCACGGGCGGCCAGGGCCGTGCCCTCGCGCAGGAACCAGGCGGCGTCGTGAACCCCGCCGAGGGTGTCCCCGGGCACGCGTCGACGGCGCGGCGCGCTCGCACCGAAGGCCAGCACGACGGCGTCGTGCGCGGCCTGCAGGGCGCCGAGGTGCTCGTGCCTCACGGTGGTGCGGCAGTGCACCCGGACCCCGGCGGCCTCCAACGCCTGCCAGGGCCGCTGCCAGACCACCTCGGGCAGGATGAAGTCCGGGATCCCCCAGCGCAGCAGCCCGCCGGGCACCTCGTCACGCTCCAGCACGGTCACCGTGGCCCCCGCCTCGGCGAGCTCCCAGGCCGCCGCCGCCCCTGCCGGCCCGGAGCCCACCACGACGACGTCGAGCGTGCGGCCGCGCCCCGCGGTGATGGTGGGCGGGGGTGCCGGGGCGTTGTCACAGACGAAGCGCTCGAGCTGCCCGATCGCCACCGGCGACTGCCCGGCGAGGGTCCAGGAGCAGGTCGCCTCGCACTGGATCTGCTGATCGCAGACCCGGGAGCAGACGTCCGGCAGCACCGAGGTGCCCCGCAGCACGCGGTGCGCCTCCTGCAGGTCACCGCGGCCGACCGCCGCCACGAACGACGGGATGTCGTTGTGCGCGGGGCAGCCCAGCCGGCAGGTCGGGTCGGGGCAGTTCAGGCAGCGGCTCGCCTCGGCGATCGCCGCCTCCCAGGTGGACAGCACGGCGTGGGCCGGCCGGCGGACCCCCGGTGACACCTTGGCGGGGCCCAGGACGTGGATGGCACCGAACGGGCACAGCCGCTCGCACTGCCGGCAGCCGCTGCACAGCGAGGAGTCGGTGGTCACCGTCCAGCTCCGCGGGTCGAGCGTGAGCGCCTGCTCGGGGCAGCGGACCACGCACTCCTGGCACCCGGCGCAGCGCTCGGCGGCCACGGTCACCGTCGTGTCACTCGGCTGCATGGATCACCACGTAGAGTCCGGCCGCCACGGCGGCGAGGGCGAGGACGAGGACGGCGGTGGCGACCCTGCTGATCGCACCCAGCGCGGGGGTGCGCGCAAGCGCTGCGACCTCGGCGCCGGTGATCCGCCACCCCGCCCAGAGCGAGGCGAGCCCGCCGACCGCCACCACGGCCACCTGGGCTGCCACCACTCCCCCGACGGGCAGCAGCCGGGTGTCGGCGAGCCCCCCGAAGAGCCGGCCCAGCCCCACCAGCCGGGCGGCTGCGGGCAGCACGGCGGCGACGTGGTCAAGGAACTTCGGCAGCTGCCTGGCCAGGTAGTCCGCCCCGACGAGCGGGATCAGCGCGTACATCACCGGGCCGAAGTAGGACCGGAACCGGCTGTGGTGGTCGATGAAGGACTCCGGGCCCTCCGGCTGCGGCTGCACGGCCCGGCCCGCGACGAGCGCCAGGGCAGCCACCGGAGCGACCGTCAGCACCGTCACGGCGGTGATCCCGCCGAGGAAGTCCAGCGGGTTGGGGTATCCGGGGAAGCGGGTCACCCGGTTCAGCCAGTCGTCGAGGCGCGCGTAGGCGGGCAGCGCGTTGAGCTGCTGGAACACCACCAGCCCCCAGAGCACGGCGACGGCCCAGGCGATGTCACCCCGGCGCCGGGAGGGTGCCACCACCGAGGTCAGCGGCGGTTGCACGAACAGCCCCACGTTGCCGTGCGGGCAGCCCTTGTAGCACTCCGAGCAGAGCCCGCAGCTGAGGTTGCTCTCGGCGCTGCCCGGCCAGGTGAACCACGGGCAGCCGTAGCCGTTGCTGCCGCCGCGCATGCACTCCTTGCCCTCGCAGTCCAGGCAGGTCTGCCGGTCGCGGGTGCGGTATCCGGCCACCGCACCGGTGCTGCCCACCGTGGCGATCAACCCGGACAGCGGGCACAGGTGCAGGCAGAAGGTTCGCCGTTCGAAGACGAGGAAGGAGACCAGGGCGAACGAGACGATGCCGAGCACCATGATGCTCGTCGCCGGCGGTGCCCCGGGCCCGGCGATCTCGAAGAACTCCTCGATCCAGGTGAGCAGCAGGAACATCAGGACGGGGAGCAGGTAGCCGTAGCGGGCGAGCACGGGCGGGAAGGGTCGGCCGAGGCCCACCCGGCGCCGACCTCGCTTCCACAGCGCCCGCCGCTGCACCCACTCCCCGAGCCCGCCGAAGGGACACACCGCGCACCAGCCGCGGCCGACGACGACCATGAGCACGAAGACCAGGAAGAACCAGACGTACCAGGTGATCGCGGTGGCGAAGTTGGTGTTCGGGTCGGCGGTGCCGAGGAACCCGACCAGGATGACCACCCAGAACAGCACCTGGTTCGGCAGGATCAGCAGGAACTGCCAGCGCCGGCTGAGCATCCACCGGCCGAGCAGCCGGTGGCGCGCCAGGTCGCGGCCCGGGGCGGGATCGGTGCGCACGAATCGATCCCCCGGATGATGGACCGCGGGCCGGGGCGGGGCTGCGCCGACGCCCTCCCGCGGGCTCACACCGCCCCCGCGGCGCGCCGTTGCGGGCCCAACCGTTGCGGGCCCAACCGTTGCGGGCCCAACCGTTGCGGGCCCAACCGTTGCGCGCCCAATCGTTGCGTCACTGATGATCTCCCCCCCGGGAGGACTGCCCCGGATCGTGCCGTCAACGCTTCTCCCCCGGGGGCGGCGCCCATGCCCCCCCGTTCCGCCCGCGGCGCGTCCCACGCGCTGCGCCTCGGGCGGGGCCGTCCGCACCGCGCGCCACGCGCGCCGTGCCCTGAGCCCTGCGCAGGTTCGGCGCCCGGGCTGCGGCCTCGGTGGAAAGTACCCGAGGTGATCACCGGCGATCAACAGGGTCGGGCATTCGTCGTGAGGCCCGGGTGATGCGGCCGTCACGTCGGGTGATCCGCCTCGGGGAAGGTGCCGGTCGCGTCACACCACGTGCCAATGCTTACCCCCCTGGGTAACATGGTTTGCACGCTCGGCCACGCAGGCCCGGCACATCCGCTTGGAGGCTGGACGTGGAGATCGACGAGCAGGCGGCCAAGGAGATCGTCAACCGTTTGCGCCGCGCGCGCGGCCAGATCGACGGCATCATCGCGATGATCGAGGACGGTCGGTCCTGCCGCGACGTGGTCACCCAGCTCGCGGCCGCCTCGCGCGCCCTTGACCGGGCGGGCTTCAAGATCGTGGCCAGTGGGCTGCGGCAATGCCTGATCGGCGAGGGCGGCGAGCAGGAGATGAGCACCGAGGAGCTGGAGAAGCTCTTCCTCTCCCTCGCCTGAGCGGGTCCGCTCCCGCACCACGATCCAAGATCATGTAGAGGATCTTGGTCCCGGGCACTCTAGGTACCCGGGCCGGTAGGGGCTATCGTGATCGCTGCGGCGTTCGTGAGGCTCCCAACGGTCCGTGCGGACGGGTGCTCCGCGGTGTTCGCGAGGCCCGCCCGGGACCTGCCAGGCGTGGATCCCGGTGCACCGCGACCTGCGTCCCAAGGACTGGTGTGACCAGTCACTCACGGCGCGGTTGCAGGGGTGGATCAACGAGAAGTGAAATGATCAAGGTGATCCACTTCACATTTCGTTACCCCAGGGGGTATTGTTTCGTTCACCGAGGGCTCAGTGAAGAGCCCCTTAGCCGTTGGTAGGAGCACGCCGTGGCACGTGTGGTAGTCCTGGGCGCTGGAATCTCCGGGCATACGGCTGCCCTGCACCTTCGCCGTCTGCTGAAGAAGCAGCAGCACGAGGTGGTCGTCGTATCGCCCAACTCCAAGTGGAACTGGATCCCGTCGAACATCTGGGTCGGCGTCGGCCGGATGAGCACGAAGGACGTGACCTTCCCCCTTGCGCCGATCTACAAGCGCAAGGGAATCGACTTCCGTCAGGCCAAGGCAGTGGCGATCCGCCCCGAGGGGACCGTCGACGACGCCCGCCCGACCGTGGAGATTCACTACACGCAGCCGGAGCGCGCCGGCGAGGTGGAGCATCTCGCGTACGACTACCTCATCAACGCGACCGGCCCGAAGCTGAACTTCGCCGCGACCCCGGGCCTCGGCCCGGAGGGGAACTCGCTGTCGGTGTGCACCCCGGGGCACGCCGAGCAGGCCTCGGCGGCGCTCCAGGAGGTCATCGCCAAGCTCGAGGCCGGCGAGCGGCAGACGCTGGTCATCGGGATGGGTCACGGCACGTGCACCTGTGAGGGCGCGGCCTTCGAGTACACCTTCAACGTCGAGCACGAGCTGCGCACCCGAGGGCTGCGCGATCGAGCAGAGTTGGTCTACCTGTCCAACGAGTACGAGCTCGGCGACTTCGGCGTCGGCGGGATGCACTTCGAGCAGCAGGGGTTCGTCAGTTCCAGCCAGACGTGGACCGAATCGCTCTTCCACGAGCGCGGGGTGCACGCCATCCTGCGCGCGCACGTCGAGCGGGTGGAGCCGGGGAAGGTCTACTACGAGACCCTCGACGGGGAGCGCAACAGCATCTCCTTCGACTTCGCCATGCTGCTGCCGCCGTTCCGCGGTGCCGGGCTCGACGTCCTCGACCGCGAGGGCAACGACATCTCGGCCACCCTCTTCGCGCCGAACGGGTTCCTGAAGGTGGACGCCGACTACTCGGCGAAGACCTACGACGAGTGGCGGGCCGAGGACTGGCCGAGCACGTACCAGAGCCCGACGTACAGCAACGTCTTCGCGATCGGGATCGCGTTCGCCCCGCCGCACCCGATCTCGCGGCCGCGCAAGAGCCCCAACGGCACCGTGATCGCCCCGGCCCCGCCCCGCACGGGCATGCCGTCCGGCGTGATGGGCCGGGCGGTGGCGTTGACCATCAAGGACATGCTCGACAAGGGCGCGCCCGCTCCGACCCACACCGCCTCGATGGCGGCCATGGGCGCGGCCTGCATCGCCTCCGCGGGCAAGGGCCTGACCAAGGGCACCGCAGCGGCGATGACCATGTACCCGGTGGTTCCGGACTACATCCGCTACCCCAAGCACGGGCGCAGCGTGAAGGACACCTACGGCGAGATGGGTCTGGCTGCGCACTGGATGAAGCACGTGCTGCACTTCGTCTTCATCTACAAGGCCAAGGCACGGCTGGGCTGGTCCCTGCTGCCCGAGTGAGGCCCCCCGCACCCCGACCAGCCCACCCCGTTCCCCGGCAAGGAGATCCCGATGGAATACGGTGACGAGCGGATCCTCTCCTCCCCGCTCCCCACTGCCCGCACGCTGCGGATGCGCCAGTTCATCCCCTACCAGCTCTGGCGCTTCATGTGGATCAACATGCGTGTCCTGGGCATGGTTTTCAAGGCCCACCACTAGTTTCCCGCTGCGCCTGGACCGCGGTGCCGCCGCGGTCCAGGCGCATGCGCGCGCCCCGAGCCCGGAGAAGAGATGACCGTCGTCAGTTCCACCTCGCAGCTACCCGTCGATCGGGCTGCGGGGGGTGCGGGGTTCGGGCAGCGGGTGGCCCACCTTCCGGTGGGGGTATTCGCCAGCGTGATGGGGGTCAGCGGGCTGTCGTTGGCCTGGCGGAGGGCGGTGCCGGTCCTGCACTCCCCCGCCGCGTTCGGTGACCTGCTCGCCTGGATGGCCCTGGGCACCTTCGTGGTGGTCACCGCCGCCTACCTGAGCAAGCTCGTACGCCATCCGGCGGCCGTCCGCGCGGAGTGGCGGCACCCGGTGGCGATGGCCTTCGTGCCGACCGTGTCCATCTCCGTGCTGCTGCTCGCCACGGCGTTCGTCGACTCCGCGCCGCGGCTGTCCGCGCCGCTGTGGTGGGCCGGTGCAGCCGTCCAACTGGTGCTCAGCGTGGACATCGTGCGGCTGTGGATCACCGACGACCGCTTCGGCGCCCAGCACGTGCACCCGGGGTGGTTCATCCCCGTCGTGGGCAACCTGGTGGTGCCGCTCGCGGGCGTCGTGCACGCCCCGGTGGAGATCTCGTGGTACTTCTTCGGGGTGGGCCTGGCCTTCTGGCCGGTGCTGCTCGCGGTGATCGTCAACCGGTTGGTGAGCGGTGGCCCCCTGCCACTCCCGCTCACCCCCACGCTGGCGGTGCTCATCGCACCTCCCACGGTGGCGATGTTGTCGTGGCTGCGGCTGGGCGGCACCCCGACCGACGCCACGTCCCGGGTGCTGCTGGGCGTGTCGATCTTCTTCGCCCTGGTGCTTGCCACCCAGGTGGGCCGGCTGCGCCGGATCCCGTTCGGGGTGCCGGCCTGGGCCCTGACCTTCCCGCTCGCCGCCCTTGCCTCCGCCCTGCTGGTGGCGGCGGCCGGCCCGGGACACCCCGCCGGGTACCGCTGGCTCGGCATCGCCGCCCTGCTCGTGGCCAGCGGGGTTCTCGCCGGGGTGTTCGTGCGTACTCTCGTGGCCGTGTGGCGGGCGGAGCTGTGCCGCCCACAGTGAGCCGGCAGGCCTCCGAGGGAAGGACCACACCGATGGATGAGCCCGAGCCCGTGCGTGAGCCGGAGCAGCCGCAGGAGCCCGCCCTGCTGCGCCGGATCCGGGACGCCGTCATCGGCGAGGACGAGGTGTTGCCCGGACCGTACGGGCCGCGCCGGGTCACCTACGCGGACTACACGGCATCCGGGCGGGCGCTGTCCTTCATCGAGGACTTCATCCGCGACCAGGTACTCCCCCGGTACGCCAACACCCACACCGAGTCCAGCGGGACGGGGCTGCAGACCACCCGGCTGCGCGAGGATGCCCGCCGGATCATCAAGGAAGCGATCGGCGGCGACGCGTCCACCGCGGTGATCTTCGCCGGGTCGGGGTGCACGGCAGCGATCGACAAGCTCATCGGCATCCTCAACCTGCGCCTCCCGGCGGACCTCGACCACCGCTACGGGCTCTCGGCGCACATCCCCGCCGAGGAACGCCCAGTGGTGTTCATCGGCCCGTTCGAACATCACTCCAACGAACTGCCGTGGCGTGAGTCGATCGCCGACGTCGTGGTCATCCCCGCCGACGCCGATGGTCACATCGACCAGGCCGCGCTGGAGCGCGCCCTGGTGCAGTACGCCGACCGGCCGCTGCGCATCGGCTCGTTCTCGGCCGCGAGCAACGTCACCGGGATCTTGTCGGACACCGACGGCATCTCGGCGCTGCTGCACCGGCACGGGGCGCTGTCGCTGTGGGACTTCGCCGCCGCCGGCCCGTACCTGGAGATCAGGATGAACCCGGAGCCGGGGGGTGATCCCCTGACGTACAAGGACGCCGTGTTCCTCAGCCCGCACAAGTTCATCGGCGGCCCGAGCACGCCAGGTGTCCTGGCCGCCCGGCGTGAGCTGCTGCACAACTCGGTGCCGGTGGTGCCCGGCGGCGGCACCGTCGCCTACGTCAATCCCCGTGACCACGTCTACCTGGCGGACGCGGAGCACCGCGAGGAGGGCGGAACCCCTGCCATCGTTGAGTCGATCCGGGCCGGGCTGGTCTTCCAGTTGAAGCAGGCCGTCGGGGTGGAGGTGATCCGGGCCCGGGAGGAGCACTTCGTCCGCCGGGCCTTGCGGGTGTGGACGGCGAACCCGTGGATCGAGGTGCTCGGAAATCCCGAGGCCGAGCGGTTGTCCATCATCTCCTTCGTGGTGCGTCGCCCGCAGGGGCGCTACCTGCACCACAACTTCGTGGTGGCGCTGCTGAACGACCTGTTCGGCATCCAGTCGCGGGGCGGCTGCTCCTGCGCGGGCCCCTACGGCCACTCGCTGCTCGGCATCGACCTGGACCGTTCGCACGCTTTCCAACGCGAGATCACCCGGGGGTGCGAGGGGATCAAGCCCGGGTGGGTGCGCGTCAACTTCAACTACTTCATCGCCGAGCCCATCGCCGACTACCTCATCGACGCGGTCGACCTGCTCGCCCGCGAGGGCTGGCGGCTGCTCCCCGACTACCGCTTCGAGCCGGCCACCGGGCTCTGGCGACACCGCCGCGGTCCGGTCGAGCCACCGCTGCGGCTGCACCAGGTGGGGTACGGCGCCGACGGGGCGATGACGTACCCGCAGGTGGGCCGGACCGCGCCGGTGAGCGCGCTCGCCGGGTACCTCGAGCAGGCCGCGACGGTGTGCGCCGCGGCCGCGCCGACGGATCTCGACCCTCCGGTGGCTGCGGATCCGGGGTGCGCCGTCACGCCCGACTTCGAGCAGTTGCGCTGGTTCGACCTGCCGGCGGTGTGCCTGAGCTGAGGCCACACCCGACCGGTACCCAGACAGGAGGATCCATGCCCCGTTCCGACACCGAACCCGGGTCGCCCGCCGCGACGCTGCCCGGATGGCAGCGCCCGCTGGTGGTGGTGGCGCACCCGGACGACGAGTCGTTCGGGCTCGGCGCCGTGCTCGCGGAGTTCGTGGCCGCGGGTGCCCGCCCGGCGGTGCTCTGCTTCACCCATGGCGAGGCGTCCACGCTGCACGGGATCGAGGGAGACCTGCGGGACATCCGGGCCGGAGAGCTGGCGGAGGCGGCCCGACTGCTCGCGCTGGAGGGGGTCACGCTGCTCGACGAGCCGGACGGCGGCCTCGCCGCCGCCGACCGGGCTCGGCTGGTCGCCGCCGCGGTGGACGAGGCGGTCAGCCGGGGCTCGGACGGCCTGCTGGCCTTCGACCGGGACGGCGTGACCGGGCACCCCGACCACGTGGCGGCCACCGAGGTGGCGGTCGCGACCGGCGAGCGCCTCGGCCTGGGCGTGCTCGGCTGGACCCTGCCGACCTCGGTGACCGGGCAGCTGAACGAGGAGTTCGGGGCGGGGTTCGGCGGACGCGAGCCGGCGGCGGTGGACATCGTGCTCCGGGTGCGGCGGGAGGCGCAGTTGGCCGCGGTGCAGGCCCATCCGAGCCAGGCCGTCCCCACCAGCGTGCTGTGGCGCCGGCTGGAGCTGCTCGGCGAGCAGGAGCACCTGTGCTGGCTGCGGCCCGAACCTGTCCACGGCGCCGACACGGCAGGGTGACCTTCGCCCCGGGTTTCGCCGGGGGCCCCGGGCGTATACCCTTAGGGGTATCGATGGCGTTGCGACGGTACCGCCGTCGCCAGAACCCGGGAGGCCCGGACCGTGAGCTGGTTCAGCAAGCTCCTCCACCGCGACCCCAATGCACCGCGCAAGCGGGTCAACGCGTCCGCAGCAGCGCAACTGCAGAAGGACGGTGCCGTGCTGGTGGACGTACGCGAGCAGCAGGAATGGTCCGCGGGTCGCGCGCCGAAGGCGCGCCACATCCCGCTCGCCCAGCTGCAGGGGCGCACCCGCGAGCTGTCCAGCACCGCCACGATCCTGACCATTTGTCGCTCCGGCGCCCGTTCGGCACGGGCGGCGTCGGTGCTGCGTTCCTCCGGGTTCACCGTTGTCGATGTCGCCGGTGGAATGCGTGCGTGGCAGGCCGCGGGGCTGCCTGTCGTTGCCTCCGGCGGCAGGCCCGGCCGGGTGGTCTAGGCCGGTCGGTCAACCGACCCGGCGCGGCCCGCAACCGGCCTCGCCCGAACTGCGGAGGGCGACGTGGAACTCGAGGACTCGGCCAGGATCCCGATCGAACGTCGGCTGAAGCGGGCGCGGGGCCAGATCACCGGCATCCTGAACATGCTCGACACCGGCCGCGACTGCGGTGACATCGTCACCCAGTTGGCGGCGGTGTCCCGCGCGCTCGACAAGGCCGGGCTGGCGCTGATCTCGGCCGGCCTCGAGCAGTGCATGATCGCCGGCGAGTCCGCCGCGGGCGACCGCGCCCGGCTGGAGCGGCTCTTCCTGTCACTGGGCTGAACCGGTCGATGTGCGGGTGCCGGGGCGGCCCGGCGGCCGTAGGGTCCAGCTGGACCTACGGGAGCGCCCATGACCGAGCCGGCACTGCTGACCACCGACCTGGAGCCGATCGAGACTGCCGGGCGCGCGGAGCTGTCCGCGCTGCAGCTGGCTCGGCTGCAGGGCTCGCTGCTGCATGCATACACCCATGTCGGGGCCTACCGGGAGCGCTGGGACACCGCCGGCGTACACCCCCGCGACGTCACCGAGCTGTCCGACCTGGCCCGACTGCCGTTCACCACGAAGGCCGACCTGCGCGAGAACTACCCGTTCGGGATGCTCGCGGTGCCGCGTGAGCAGGTCGCCCGCGTGCACGCCTCCTCCGGGACCACCGGGCGCCCGACCGTCGTCGGCCACACCCGGCGCGACCTCGACATCTGGGCGGGCCTGGTGGCGCGCTGCATCCGGGCGGCGGGCGGGCGCCCGGGGCAGAGCGTGCACGTGTCCTACGGGTACGGGCTGTTCACCGGCGGCCTGGGGGCGCACTACGGCGCCGAGCGGTTCGGGTGCACCGTCGTGCCGGCCTCAGGGGGAATGACGCAGCGGCAGGTGCGGCTCATCGCCGACCTGCGCCCGGACATCATCATGGTCACCCCTTCCTACCTGCTCGCGATCATCGACGAGATGGAGCGGCAGGGCCTGGACCCGGCGGCCTGCTCGCTGTCGGTGGGGATCCTCGGCGCCGAACCGTGGACCGACGGGATGCGGGCGGAGATCCAGCAGCGGCTCGGGATGCAGGCGCTGGACATCTACGGCCTCTCGGAGGTGATGGGGCCCGGCGTGGCACAGGAGTGCGCCGAGTCGCCGGACGGGCTGCACCTGTGGGAGGACCACTTCTACCCCGAGATCATCGATCCGGTGACGCGGCAACCGCTCCCGGACGGGGAGTTCGGCGAGCTCGTGCTCACCACCCTCACCCGCGAGGCGCAGCCGATGATCCGTTACCGCACGGGCGACCTGACCCGGCTGCTGCCCGGCACGGCCCGCACGATGCGCCGGATCGAGCGGATCACCGGCCGCAGCGACGACATGATGATCATCCGCGGGGTGAACGTCTTCCCCAGCCAGCTCGAAGGGCTGATCCTGCAGCTGCCCGAACTGTCGCCGCACTTCCAGTGTCATCTCACCCGACCGCAGCGGCTCGACGAACTCACCGTGCGGGTGGAGCGCAGGCCCGGGGCCGGCGCCGGGTCAGCCGCCGCAGGGGGGCAGCTCGCCGAGCTGGCCCGCGACAGCATCGGGGTGAAGATCCGGGTCGAGGTGGTCGAGCCCGACAGCATCGAGCGCTCGGTCGGCAAGATGCGCCGGATCGTCGATCACCGCGCCCTGCGCTAGTGCGACCTGCGCCGATCCGGCCGGCAGCGGGGCGATCCGCACCCGGTTGTCGTGGTAGGTGGCGCCCCGGCCCAGGTCCGCATCGCGCTCGGCGGTGGTCGCGTTCACCGAGGTCCCGGACGGCCGGAGCGGCGACAGCCCCTTCGTCGTGGCGGCCACTGCGGGGCGGACGGTGTCGTTCACCGCGGCCCGCGCGGTGAACGCCCCCCGGTCGTTCGACACCTCCACCAGTTGCCCCTCGTGGATCCCGAGCCGGGCGGCGTCCTCGGGGTGCACCGTCACCACCGGCTCACCGCGCCGGGTGTGCAGCGGGCTGGTGGAGAACGTCGAGTTCAGCAGGTAGTGGTTCGCGGCCGAGATCAGGTCGAGGTCCGCAGCACCGGCGTCCGCGCCCGGGTCCGCGGCACGACCGGCCTCGTGCGGCGGGACGTAGCCGGGCAGCCGCCCCGCCCCTTCGCGCTCGGCGCGGGCGGAGGCGAACTCGAACCGTCCCGACGGGGTGGGGAACCCCGCGGCGAACGGCAGGTACGGGCTGGGATGGCCCAGCCTGACCCAGCCCTGCTGCCTCAGCCGCTCCAGGGTGATGCCGGACAGGGCCGGGTGCCCGCTGCCCAGCGCGGCCCGGGCCAGGTCGTCGTCCGTGGCGAACAGCGCGGGCTCGCGCGCGCCGAGTGCCGCCGCCAGCCGGCGGAAGATCTCGGTGTGCGGGAGGCACTCTCCCGCCGGTGCCACCGCGGGCTCGTTCCAGTTCAGGTACAGGTGGCTGTAGGAGTCGTGCAGGTCGGCGTGCTCGAGCTGGGTGGTGCCGGGGAGCACCAGGTCGGCGTAGGCGGTGGTGGCGGTGTGCACGTGGTCGACGGCGACGAAGAACAGGTCCTCGCGGCTGAGCCCCGCGCGCACCCGGGCCTGGTCGGGGTTGGAGACCACCGGGTTGGCCGCCCACATCACCAGCGCCATCACCGCCGGGTCGCGGCGTTCCAGCAATGTGCCGCCGAGGGCCGCCATCGGCAGCAGCCGGGTCGGACCGTGGGGCTGCAGGTCGGGCCGGCCGAGCGCGTCCTCGTCCAGCGGGTAGGCGGCTCCGGTGGAGTAGCACATCCCGCCGCCCACCCGGGCGTAGTCACCGGTGAGCGCGGGAAGGCAGGCCAGCAGCCGCACCGCCTGGCCACCTCCGCCGTGCCGCTGCACCCCCATCAGAGTGCGGATGCCGGTGGGCCGGTGGGCCGCGATCTGCTCGGCCAGCCACGCCACCTCCTCCGGCCGCAGGCCGCAGACGCGGGCCGCGCGCTCGCAGTCCCAGCCGGCGAGCACCTCGTCGCGGAACTCCTCCCACCCCAGGGCGTGCTCGCCGAGGAATTTCTCGTCGTGGGCGCCGAGGCGGACCAGGTGGGCCATCAGGCCGAGGGCCAGGGCCCCGTCGGTGCCCGGGCGGGGCGCGAGGTGGCGGTCGGCCCGGGCGGCGGTGCGGGTACGCACCGGGTCGACCACCACCAGCGGCGCCCCGCGCTCGCGTCCGCGCGCCACGAAGGGCCACAGGTGCAGGTTCGAGCTGAGCGTGTTCGTTCCCCAGAGCAGGATCAGCCGTGAGTCGGCGAGGTTCTCCGGGTCCATCCCGGCAGGTGTACCGGTCGCGTACCGCATCCCGACGGTGCCCGCGCGGGAGCAGATGTTCGGGTCGTGCCTGCTCGCGCCGAGCCAGTGGAACAACCGCTTGCCCGCCCCGGGCAGCCCCTGCAGCCAGCCCATCGACCCGGTGCCGGCGTAGGGCCAGATCGCCTCGCCACCGTGCTGGTCGGCGACCTCCTGCAGCCGAGCGGCGATCTCCGCCAGGGCCTCCTCCCAGGAGATCGGGGCGAAGCGGCCCTCGCCCTTCGCCCCGATCCGGCGCTGTGGGCGGACCAGCCGCTGCGCTGCGGCGGCGTACTCGAGGTAAGAGGTGACCTTCGCGCAGAGCCCGCCGCGGGTGAAGGGGTGCGCCGGGTTGCCGCGCAGCCGCTGCGGGCGGCCGGACGCGTCGAGCTGCACCACCCAGGAGCATCCGTCCGGGCAGTCCAGGGAACAGGCCCCGACCACCTCGCGGGGGGCCGCACCCGCGGCGGGCTGCGTGTCCTGCATCCGTGCAGTACAGCAGACCGGCCCGCGGGTCAGTCCTCGAACGGGAGGCCGGAGTAGTTCTCCGCCAACCCGGTGGCCGCGGCCTGCGAGCTGCACACGTAGCGCAGCTGGGACAGCTGCAGCTCGGCGTCGAAGTCATCCCCGGAGCGGTGCAGCATCGAGGTCATCCACCAGGAGAAGTGGGTCGAGCGCCAGACCCGGCGCAGCGCGGTGTCGGAGTAGGCGTCGGCGAGCTCGGTGCGGCCGTCGGTGAGCAGCGCGCCGAGCGCCCGGGACAGCAGCCGGACGTCCGCCACCGCGAGGTTGAGACCCTTGGCCCCCGTGGGGGGGACGATGTGCGCGGCGTCGCCGGCAAGGAAGAGCCTGCCGTGGCGCATCGGGGCGCTGACGAAGCTGCGCATCGGGGTGATGCTCTTCTCCCGGACCGGCCCGTCGTGCAGCGTCCAGCCGTCGAACGCCATCCGCACCGCGAGCTCCTCCCAGACCCGCTCGTCGGGCCAGTCGGCCAGGTCGGCGTCCGGGTCCACCTGCAGGTACAGCCTGCTCACCGTCGGGGAGCGCATGCTGTGCAGGGCGAAGCCGTTGGGGTGCCAGGCGTAGATCAGCTCGTCGGTCGACGGCGGCACGTCGGCGAGGATGCCCAGCCAGGCGTAGGGGTAGACGCGCTCGCGGGTGCTGCGGGCGGGCTGCGGGATCGTCGGGCGGCTGACCCCGTGGAAACCGTCGCAGCCGGCGACGGCATCGCACTCGAGCAGTTGCTCGGTGCCGTCCGCGGCGCGGTACAGCACCCGGGGCCGGTCGGTCCGGACGTCCTCGATCCGCACGTCGCTGACCTCGTAGTGGGTCACCTGGCCGGCACGGTCGCGGATCCGGCCGAGGTCCTTCTGCAGCTCGGTCTGGCCGTAGACCCACACCGAGCGGCCGCAGAGCGCCCCGAAGTCGAGGTGGTGGCGCTCCCCCGGCCAGTTCAGGTAGATGCCGTGGTGGGCAAGGCCCTCGCTGCGCAGCCGCTCCCCGAGGCCGGCCTCGACGAGCAGGTCAACGGCCCCCTGCTCGATGATCCCGGCCCGGATGCGGGCCTCGACGTATTCCCGGGAACGGCTCTCCAGCACCACCGAGTCGATCCCCTGCTGCGCCAGCAGGTGCGCCAGCAACAGCCCCGCTGGGCCTGCTCCGATGATCCCGACCTGGGTACGCACGCGCGCCCCTTCCTGCCCGTGGACTGGCGCGACCGGCGGGCCGCGCAGGCGCCAGCCAACCCCGAAGGGGGCCGGCGCGCCAGTGCTGGCTTCCGTCCAGCGGGAGCCGCCCTCCCGGGCACCCCGCCCCGGCCCATCCTGCCGTCCCCCTCCGAACGGCGGTCGGGCCTGCGGGCGGGGTGCCCGGTCGGGCTACCGGCGCCGCGCGAAGCCGGAGCCACCCACCTGCCAGCGCAGCGTGCGGGTGGGGGCGTCGTCCAACTCCAGCAGCAGCCGGTCCGCACTGGGTTGGGCGGCCGTCACCGGCTGCCAGCCCAGGGTCAGGTCGTTCGCGACGCAGACGAAGCCGGTGGGGTTTCGCCGGTCGCCCACCGCGGTGATCCGCAGCGAGACCGGGCGTCGCTCGCCGGTCTTCGTCAGGTAGGTCCACTCCTGCATGTTCGGCAGCCCCGAGCGGGTGATCTCGAGCAACGGGTCCAGGCCCGGCTCGATGCCGAGCTCCGAGACAGCGGCAGCGACGTCCTCGGCGTCGCTGAGGCACAGCGTGGAGCGTCCGATGATCTCCTCGGCGGCGTAGCCGAGCATCCGTTCGGCGGCGCGGTTGAACGCGGTGATCCGCCCGTCGGCGGCGGCGATGATCACCACCCGGTCGGACACGGCCCGCAGCACCGCGGCCACGGTGTCCCGCGACTCGGACAACTGGGCGGCGAGGGCCTCCGCGCGGGCCTGGGCCGCGCGCCGTTCGCTGACGTCGCGGATCACGGCCGCGACCACGTCGCCATCGCGGGTCTCCACCCGCGAGAGCCAGATCGCCGCCGGGAATCCGGTCCCGTCCTGGCGCAGCCCGGCGACCTCGACGGCCTCGCCACCGGGGCCCGGACGCGCGCCGTCCAGGACCTGCTGGCGGAGCAGGGCCAACACGCCCCGGGCTGCCGGCGCGACGAGAAGGTCGGCGGACTGCCCCATCACGTCGGGACCTCGGTGGCCGAACAGTGCCTCCGCTCCGCGGTTGTACAGGACGACCCGGTTGGAGGCGTCCACGGCCACCACCGCGTCAGGGCCGGCGTCGAGCAGCGCGAGCGCGTCCTGACCGCGCAGCCGGGCCAGCAGTCCCTTCCGGGGGCCGCCCCGGCGCCCGATCCGGCGGCCGCGTCCGGGCGCTGCGGCCGGGGCCCAGGCGAGGTCGGCGGCGTCCCAGCTGAGCTGGCCCGTCTCGGGCCCCTCCGGATCGACGAGCACGACCGGTCGCACCGTGGCCCGCGATCGGCCCCCCACCCGGACGTCGAGCCCCTGGAACGCGTCCAGTCCCTGCAACACGGTGACCGCCCTCCCGACCGTCCTGTGCCCACCGCGCCGCCGTTCCGCGGTCGCGATGGCGCCGCAGCGCCGCTACTCGCACCTTGTTCCGCCAGAGCCAGCCCGGTCCCACGCCCCCTCCGGAGTCGGCGGCCACCCCCACGATGGGCCGTCGACGCTGCCGGAGTACCTGTGCTGACGAGGAGAGACTACAGCAGGTATTCGGTTGCGCACTCTGTGTGTTTGAAATGATCCGGGGTCCGGTCAACCTGCGGGGTGGGCGGCCAGACCGGTGCAGGAACGGGCCGCCAGCCAGGCGCTGCGGCGGCCGGCCGTGGCGGCGGCCGACGGCGGCCGCGGGAGGGCGTCGGCCGAGACGGTCAGCGGCGTCCAGACGGCCGCCGTGACCCGCCGGTCGGCGACGGTGAGGGTGAGCACGCCCGTGCTGGCCTCGGCGGCCGTGTTGCGCCGCCACCAGACGAAGTTGCCCAGCCCGTAGTCGACGTAGCTGTCGCCGAGCCAGCCCGCGCCCTGCAGCACGTGGGCGTGCGAACCGACGATGACATCGGCCCCGGCCGCGGCCAGCGCCGTGGCGGTGGAGCGCTGCAGCGCGTTCGGGCAGCTGGTGTAGTCGGTCCCCCAGTGCAGGTAGACGACCACCAGGTCGGCATGGGCCCGCGCCGCGTGCACGGCGGTCACCAGCCGCGCCGGGTTCGCGGCCACCGCCACCCCGGGGCGGGCGCCGCGCGCCGGCCATGCCGACAGCGTCCAGTCGTAGATCTGGGTCGCGCCGAGCACTGCGATGCGGGTCCCGCGCACGGTGAGGTAGGCCGGGGCGTAGGCGCGCGCCTCGTCCGCCCCGATCCCGACCACCGGAATCGGCGCGGATCCGAGCGCGGCCAGGGTGTCCTGCAGCCCCGCCGCGCCGTAGTCCACCGCATGGTTGTTCGCCATCGTGACCACGTCGATGCCGGCGGAGGCGAGCGCGTCGAGGGCGGTGGCGGGGGTGCGGAAGTGGAACTGCTTCGGCGCCGGCGTTCCGCGCTCGGTGATCGCCGACTCGAGGTTGACCATGGCGACGTCGGCCCCGGCGAGGTAGGGCCGCAGCGCGGCCAGCCCGGTCGCCGGGTCGTCGAGGAGCGCGGCGGCCCGGGCGGCGAAGTGCACGTCCCCGCCGAAGGCGAGCGTGATCGGGCCGCCCGCCGGTGCTGTCGTCGGTGCTGTCGCGGTGGCGGTGGCGGTAGGCCCGCCCCGGCCGGCCGCCACTCCCCTGCTCAGCGCCGGCGGGCCCGCCGCGGACGGTGGGCTGCTCGCCCCGGCCGAGCAGGCGGCCAGCGCGCCCGCTGCGGCGAGGGCGATCGCCGCCCGGGGGTGGTGCCCCCAGGGCCTGGCCGGCCGCCGTCGCACGGCAGGAGTCTAGGCGGACACGATTGTTAAACGCTCAATCAATGCTACGATCAACGCCATGAATGGCGGGGTGCGCTGGCTCGATGCGGCGGAGCAGCAGGCCTGGCGGGCCTACCTTGCCGCCACCACCCTGCTGCAGGCCCAGCTCGACCGCGAACTGCAGCGCGACGCGGGGATCCCGCACACGTACTACGAGATCCTCGTCAGGCTGTCCGAGTCGCCCGGGCGCCGGCTGCGGATGAGCGACCTCGCCGACGCCTCCGACTCCTCGCGCAGCCGGCTCTCGCACGCCGTCGCCCGGCTCGAGAACGCCGGCTGGGTGCGCCGGGAGAGCTGCCCCACCGACCGCCGCGGCGCCTTCGCCCTGCTCACCGACGCCGGGTTCGCCGCACTCGAGCAGGCCGCACCGGCCCATGTGGCGTCCGTCCGGGCACATCTCATCGACCGGCTGACCCCGGAGCAGATCGAGCAGCTGCGGGTGATCAGCGAACAGGTTCTCGCCGGCCTGCGCGGCGGCCCCGACGGGGCCCCCCGCTGGGCGCAGCCCGCGCCCGGGACCAGGCCCACCGCGGCGGTCTGAACCGCGCGACCACGGCCAGCCGGCACGATCCCCCCGCCGGACCGGGCCCATCGGCCCGACCTCCGCGTTGCGCGGTGACGCAGGTGGGACCCGGGTCACCCTCCGGGACCTTCGCCCCGCACCGTCGCGCTGCCCGCTACCTACGGTTGCACCACCTGTGCCAGGGAGGTCGTGATGACAGCAGCGCCCGAGAGTCGGTCCCGGCACGTCCCGGGGTCGGCTGCGGGCTCGGCGCCGCACCGGGCGCCGCTGCAGCCGGGGGAACACGAGATCATCGCCGAGGCCGCGCGCTGGGCCCCCTCGATCCACAACAGCCAGCCGTGGCGGCTGCGCCGGCTCGAGGCCGGGCTCGCGATCATCGAGGACCTCACCCGCAGCCTGCCGGTCATCGACCCCACCGGGCGCGACCGCACCATCTCCTGCGGCGCCGCCGTCTTCAATGCGCGCCTGGCGATGCGCTCACTCGGGTATGCCACCGGCGTCGAGCTGATCCCCGACCCCGCCGAACCCACCCTGGTCGCCAGCGTGCGCTCCGGCGGCCCCGGCCGCCCAGCGAGGACGAGGTGCTGCTGCACCGGATGATCCCGATGCGGCACACCCACCGCCGCGTCTACCGCTCCAACGTGGTCGCCGAGGAGGACCTGCTCGACATGCGGCAGGCCGTTGCCGCCGAGGGAGCGCGGTTGAGTGTCGCCGACCCGGCGGCCAGGCGGCGGTTGGCGCACCTGCTCCGGCACGCGGTGCGCAGCCAGGCCGAGGACCCGGAGCTGCGCAGCGAGGTCGAGCGCTGGGTACGTCGCGGCGGGTTACCCGGGTCGGTCGTCGACGGCATCCCGAGCAGCGCGCTCGGCACCTCCCCCTTCCCTGTCGACTCCCTCGTGCACGGTGGTACCCGGGGTGTCCCCGAGCCCGAAGAGGTGGAGGCGGAACTCGCCCGCAGCACCGTCCTGGTGCTGTCGACCCGGGAGGACACCCGCCTGGACTGGGTGGTCACCGGAATGGCGCTGGAACGGTTGCTGCTCACCGCCACCGCGAAGGGGCTCGTCGCCACCTTCGCCGAGCAGGCGCTGCAGAACCGCGAGCTGCGCCCGCAGGTGGCCGAGGTGCTGGAGATCTGGGGACACCCGCAGGTGCTGCTGCGCATCGGCCGTCCGCTGGTCGACGCCGCAGCCACTCCGCGCCGCCCGCTGACGGAGCTGTTCGAGTAGCAGCCCGGCGCGCAGGTGGTGGCCGACCCGGCGCTGGAACTGGTCAGTCCTGGCCGGGCACGCGCATCCGCGCCGGCCGGAGTGCCCACAGCGCCACCGCCGCCGCCGCGGCAACGTTCAGCGAGTCCACCCCGGCGGCCATCGGGATGCGCACGGACAGGTCCGCCCCCGCGAGCGCCCCGCGGGAGAGCCCGTCGCCCTCGGTCCCCAGCACCAGGGCGAGCCGCCGCGGGGGGTCCAGCTGCAGCGTGTCCAGCTCGATCGCACCGTCGGCCAGCGCCAGCGCCGCGATCACGAAGCCGTTCGCGCGCAGCAGTTCGAGCGCCGCCGGCCACGGATCGAGCCGGGCCCACGGCACCTGGAAGACTGTTCCCATCGACACCCGCACCGAGCGCCGGTAGAGGGGGTCGGCGCAGCGCGGGCTGACCAGCACGGCGTCGGCGCCGATCCCGGCGGCGGAGCGGAACACCGCGCCGACGTTCGTATGGTCCACGACGTCCTCGAGCACGACCACCCGCTGCGCGTCCCGCAGCAGCGTGGCCGGCGGTACCGGCGCCGGCCGGTGCATGGACGCGATCGCCCCGCGATGGACGTTGAAGCCGGTCACCGCCTGCAGCACCTCGGGCGCTGCGACGAAGACCGGTGCCCCGCCCGAGCGGACCTGCTCGACCAGGCCTGACAACGGGTCCAGCCAGCGTTCGGCGAGCAGCAGCGAGCGGGGGCGGTGCCCGGCCGCCAGTGCCCTGCGGATCACCTTCTCGCTCTCCGCCAGGTACAGCCCCAGTTCGGGCTCGCGCCGCGATCGCAGCGCGACGTCCGTCAGGCCAACGAAGTCGGCCACCCGCGGGTCGTCGGACCGCTCCACCCGGTGCACGCCGCCCCGCCCGGGCGACGCCGCCCGCCCCGGCGTCACGCCACCAGCCGGATGATCGCCACCACGCCGACGACGACGATCACCACGCGCAGCGCGACCGGTGGGAGCCTGCGCCCGATCGCCGAGCCGATCAACCCGCCCGCCACGGAGCCGACGGCGATCAGCGCGACCACCGTCCAGTCCACCGCCGCGGGGCGCACCAGCAGGAACGTCACCGCGGCCACCCCGTTGACCACCGAGGAGAGGAGGTTCTTGGCCGCGTTGACACGCTGCAGCGACTCATCCAGGAGCGAGCCGAGCAGGCCCACCAGCAGGACGCCCTGAGCCGCACCGAAGTAGCCCCCGTACACCCCCGCGAACAGCACGCCGCCCATCGCCAGCCACCCCACCCCGGCATGCACCCGGCCCGAACGCGTGCGCCGGCGCGCCCCCGCCGCGGCGATCCGCGGCTGGAGGAGCACCAGGACCAGGGCGACGGCGATCAGCACCGGCACGATCGAGGTGAACGCCGAGGCCGGGAGCCGCAGCAGCAGCACGGCCCCGGCCACCGACCCGAGCAGCGACATCGGCGCCAGCCAGGCCAGGGTGTGCCGCTGGCCCGCGAGCTCGCGCCGGTAACCCCAGGTGCCGGTGACGGTCCCGAAGACGAGCCCGATGTTGTTGGACACGTTCGCGGTCACCGGCGGCAGGCCGATGGCCAGCAGGGTGGGAAAGGTCACCAGGGTGCCCGAACCGACAACCGTGTTGATCGTCCCGGCGGCCACGCCCGCCAGCAGGACGGCCAGCACCTCCCAGGCACTCACCGCTGGAGAGTATCCGGGGTCGCCGGCCCGGTCGGGGGCGGGTGCGCGGCCGCCCCGGGACGGCCGGGCGGGGAGGCGTCGCCCGGCCGGCGGGGACGCCGGAGCTCAAGCGCGACTGCGGCGATGCCGACACAGCCCCGGTGGCCGGTGCGCGAATGAGCCTGGCCCGTGCCCTGCCGGTGGCCGCGCTCGCGGCCGCCCTGTGCGCGCTGCTGCCGGCCCTCCCGGCGGCCCCCGCCGCACCGGCACGGGCGGCGGGGGCTGCCCGGCCCCGGCCCCCTCCTCCGCCGTGGCCGCCTCGGCCGCCGCCGAGGCCGCCGCCGGGACCGTGGACCAGCTCACCCGCAGGTACCGGGAGGCCGGTTCCGCGGAGGCCGCGGCAGCCGCGCACCTCGCCGCCGCCTTCGCCGAGCAGGCCGCCGCCGACTCGCTCAGCGTGGCCGAGCAGGCCCGGGCGGAGCGGGCCCGGGCCGAACAGACCGCCCAGGTGCGGGCGATCTACGTGGACGGCGGCCAGCTCGGACTGCTGATGACCGTGCTCAGCGCGGGCTCCCCCGACGACGCGCTCTGGCGGCTGTCCACCGCCTCGCGGGTGGAGAACGGGATGCTGGTCTCGGCCGGGCTGCGCACCGCGGACGCGGTCGGCCGGGCCGGGGCGTCGGCCGCATCGGCCGCTTCCGCAGCCGCGGCCACCGCCCGCCTGGCGGCCGCGCTGCGGGACGTTCAGGAGCACACCGCCGAAGCCGACGCGCTGCTGGTGCGGGCCCAGCTCGAGCTTGCCCGGTTGCGGCAGGTGGCAGGGAAGCTTGCCGCCGCCGAGGCGGCCGCCCGGCGGCTTGCCGCCGCCCGCGCCGCCGTCGAGGCCGCCCGCCTCAGCACCGGCACGGACGTCACCGCGCTGCCGATACCCCCCGCCTACGTCACCGCCTACCGGCAGGCCGCGACCACCTGCCCCGGGATGGACTGGACACTGCTCGCCGGGGTCGGCCAGGTGGAGAGCGGTCACGGCCGCAACAACGGCCCGTCCTCGGCCGGCGCGATCGGCCCGATGCAGTTCATGCCCGCGACCTTCGCCGCGTACGCCGTCGACGGCAACGGCGACGGCGTACGCGACCCCTGGAACTACCGGGACGCCATCTTCACGGCGGCCCGCTACCTGTGTGCCTCGGGAGCTGACGGCACCGCCGCCGGTGTCCACACGGCCCTGCTCGCCTACAACCACGCCGAGTGGTACGTGGACCTGGTGCTCGGCGCCCAGCGGGCGGTCGCCGCCGCCTACCCGGCCGGCCGCTGAGCGCTCACTCCGGCAGTGGCGGCGCCGGCGGGACGCTGCCGGTGAAGCCACCGGGCGTCGCCGACCGGGCGGCCCCCTCCGCGTCGGCCACCGCGCCGGCGGCCTCCGCCCGGGCCCGCGAGAGGGCCTGCTCGGGGTCCTCGAGCCGGGCCTCGGCGAGGTCGGCCGCCAGCCCCGAGCCGGTCACCGGCCCCGGCTCCCAGGTGCCCTGCCCGTCGGTGGCGCCGCCGAGCGCCTGCCCGATCCCGCGCAGCGCCTGGGTCAGCTCGGTGGGCACGATCCACACCTTGTTCGAGGGGCTGTTCGCGATCTGCGGCAGCACCTGCAGGTACTGGTAGGCGAGCAGCTTGGAGTCGGGGTTGCCGCGGTGGATCGCGTCGAAGACCTGCTGGATCGCCCGCGCGTCACCCTGCGCCTTGAGGATCGCCGCCTGGGCCTGGCCCTCGGCGCGCAGGATCGAGGACTGCTTGTCGCCCTCGGCGGTGAGGATCTGCGACTGCTTGACGCCCTCCGCGTTGAGGATCGCGGCGCGCCGGTCACGCTCGGCACGCATCTGCTTCTCCATCGAGTCCTGCACGCTCGCCGGCGGGTCGATGGCCTTCAGCTCGACCCGGTTGACCCGGATCCCCCAGCGGCCGGTCGCCTCGTCGAGCACCCCGCGCAGCTGCCCGTTGATCTGGTCGCGGCTGGTCAGGGTCTGCTCGAGGTCCAGCGAGCCGATGACGTTCCGCAGCGTCGTGACGGTGAGCTGCTCGATGCCCTGGATGTAGTTCGCGATCTCGTAGACGGCGGCCTTCGGATCGGTGGGCTGGAAGTAGATCACGGTGTCGATGGTGACCACCAGGTTGTCCGAGGTGATCACCGGCTGCGGCGGGAAGGAGACGACCTGCTCGCGCAGGTCGACGCACCGCCCGCGGCCGGTCGACGAACGGGACGAGGAAGTGCAGCCCGGCATCGAGCGTGCGCGAGTACCGGCCGAGCCGCTCGACGATCACCGCCGGTGGCCTGCGGCACGATCCGTACCGACCGGGCCACCGTGGATGACGACGAACAGCAGGACCAGCAGCAGGACGACAAGGGTGACGACGGACTGTGGGCTCATGTCTGCTCCATTGCGAGAGTGAGGGTCTGCGGGGTGGAAAGCCGGTCGGAGCGCAGCCGCTCACCCGGCCGGTGGGGCGATCGCCCGGCGGCTCCCCGGTGACGACCGCCGTGGCCCCGTCGATCCGCAGCACGTGGCGTGCAGGCCTGCGGGCAGCGCGAGACCGGTCGCGTCGGTGCGGGCGGACCACGATCTCGCCGGCCGAGCTTCACCTGGCCGCCCGAGCGGGTGACCTCCGACACCACCTCGGCCCGCTGCCCGACCAGCGCCGCCACGTTGGTCACCGCCCCGGCGGTGCGCCGGCTCCAGCGCAGCAGCGGCGGGCGGACCGCGAACAGCAGCACGGTGGAGGCTGCGGCGAAGGCCACCACCTGCGACCGAGACGACCGGCGCCGAGCGCGGCGGCCAGCGCGGCGACCAGCGCCCCGCCGGCGAACATCGCGCAGGACGAAGTCGCAGCGAGAGCGACCTCGACGAGCCCGGGCCACGCAGCGCCGACTGCCAGCCCAGACCAGCCACATCGGCTCCTACGACGTCGCTCTCCCGCTCACCGTGCCGGACGGCTCCCGCCGGCTGGGTCGGCGCAGCTGCGGCTCCACGGGCTGACGCGGCCGGGCGGTCCAGCGGTTCGCCGTGCCGGTCCACCTCGAGCGGCATGTCGAAGGTCGCGCTGAGCTGGTCGCCGGTGAGCACCTCGGTCGACGGGGCCCGCGGCGACCACCCGGCCGTCGCGCAGGAGCAGCAGCGTGGGTGAAGCCCGGGCGGGATCTCCTCGACGTGGTGGGTGACCAGCACCAGCACCGGTGAGCGCCGGTCGCCGGCGAGCTCGGCAGCGTCGCGCACCAGCGTCCTCGCGACCGCCGAGGTCGAGCCCGGCGGCCGGCTCGTCGAGGAGCAGCAGCTCGGGGTCGGTCATCAGCGAGCGGGCGATCTGCACCCGCTTGCGCTCCCCCTCGCTCAGGGTGCCGAACGTGCGCTCGGCGAGGTGGTCGACGCCGAAGGCGGTCGAGCAGGTCCTTGGCCCGCTGCGTGGTCCGAGCTCCTCGTACGGCTCGCGCCAGCGGCCGGTGACGCCGTAGGCGCCGGTGAGCACCACGTCGCGCACCCGCTCGTCGCGGTGGCAGGTTCTCGGCGAAGGCCGCGCTGGCCAACCCGATCCGGGGCCGCAGCTCGAAGACGTCGACCTTGCCGAGCTGCTCGCCGAGCACGTGCGCCGACGCCGCGGGTGGGGTGCATCCGGGCGCCGGCGATCTGCAGCAGGGTGGTCTTGCCCGCGCCGTTGGGTCCGAGCACCACCCAGCGCTCGCCCTCCCGCGACGGTCCAGCTGACGTCGTCCAGCAGCGTCGTGCCGTCCCGGACGACCGTGACGGCCGATCATGTCCAGGACGTCACCCATGTCAGGTGACCCTAGGGCACGGTGCGGCGGCGCCGTGACACCTACCCTGGGCGTGGTGCTGGAACGTTCCCCGCTCCGTGCTGCTTGCGGCCTGGGGTGGACGCCGGCGCTCACCGGCCGCGCTCGCCTCCGGGCGCGGTGCTGCGCCGCGCCGTGCACGGGGACGACGAACCGCACGACCGTGTCCGGCGAGTGCCCCTGGGGTGACTGGCCGACGCGAGGCCGGCGTGCTGCCGGCGGGTGTCCGACCTGTCGAAGCGCTGCTGCACGGGGGGTGTGCGCAGCTGCGGGTGGCGCTGCCCGTGCCCGGGGACGTGCTCGGGCTGCCCGGCCCGGCGGCCTTCGACGAGCATGCGGTGCAGGCCGGGCGAGTGTGTGCTGGCCGGGCCGCTGCGCGACCGGCGGGTGGTGGGCCGCCGTGCCGAGGATCACTCGTTTCGGCTCCGCCTGGGAGCCGGGCACCATGGTCGACCTGGCAGGTGCGCCGGTCCCGGCGCCGCCCCCCGGCCCTCCCCCCGGATCGTGCGCTGGTCGGAGCGCGAGCTGCGCGGGGCGCTCACCGAGGCCGTTGCGGAGCTGGACGGCTGGACGTCGCCCGGTGGCGCGAGGACGCAGCCCGGCGGCTGGGCGAGATCCGCGCGGCAACCCTCGGGCTCGCCCAGCTGCCGGCGGGAGCCGTCCGCGGGCGCTCGCGGTGCTCGGGCTCGCCGCGCGGGTGCGGCGCGATCGTCGATCTGGCAGCCGAGCGACGACGGCGCGGCCGTCAGCGGTTGGGAGGCCGAGCGCCGCTCCCGCACGCTGCGTGAGCTGGACGCCGTCTCGCGCCGGTCGGTGGTGGCCGCGGTGAACGCCCTCGCCGGCTCAGACCGGCGCTGAGCCGGCCGTCACCGCCCGGTAGACCTCGCAGGGTCCGCTCGGCGATCGCGTCCCAGGAGAATGCTCCTCGACGCCGGCGCCCGGCCGGCACGGCCCATCGCCGCTGGCCCGCTCCGGGTCGCTCACCACCTCGGTGAGCGCCGCGGCGAGGTCGGCGACGAACGCGCTCCGGGTCACGCGGGGTTCCGGTGCCGTCATCGACCTGGTCGATCGGCACCAGCCGGCCGGTCGCCCCGTCCTGGACCACCTCGGGGATCCCGCCGGTGGCGGTGCCGACGACCGGCGGCCTCGCAGGCCATCGCCTCGAGGTTGACGATGCCCAGCGGCTCGTACACCGACGGGCAGACGAAGGCCGTCGCCGCGGACAGCACCTGGCGACGAGGTCGTCGCGCGGCAGCATCCGCTCGATCCAGACCACGCCGGCACGCTGGCTGCTGCAGCCGCCCGACCAGCCCGCTCACCTCGGCGGCGATCTCGGGGGTGTCCGGCGCGCCCGCGCAGAGCACGAGCTGGACGTCGGCCGGCAGTCGTTCGCGCCGCGCGCAGCAGGTACGGCAGGCCCTTCTGCCGGGTGATCCGGCCGACGAACACCACGCTCGGGCGGGACGCGTCCAGGCCCAGTTCGGCCACCGCGTCGGGGTTCTCCTCGCGCGCTCCACCCCGACAGGTCGATCCCGTTGTGCACCACGTGGACCCGCTCCGGGTCCACCTCCGGGTAGCAGCGCAGGATGTCCGCGCGCATGCCCGGCGCTCACCGCGATCACCCCGGCGGCGCCGAGGTAGGCGGTGCGCTCCGCCCAGGACGACAGCGCGTACCCGCCGCCGAGCTGCTCGGCCTTCCACGGCCGCAGCGGCTCCAGGCTGTGCGCCGACAGCACGTGCGGCACGTCGTGCAGCAGGCCGGCGAGGTGCCCGGCGAGGTTGGCGTACCAGGTGTGGGAGTGCACCAGGTCGGCGCCCGCGCAGTCTGCGGCCATCGCCAGATCGACCCCGAACGTCCGCAATGCGGCGTTCGCGGCTGCCAGTTCGGGCAGTCCGGATAGCCGCTGACACCAGGTTCGGTCCGGGGCTGCCCGAAGGCCCGCACCCGCACGTCGGCGTGCTTGCGCAGCACCGCCGCCAGGTTCGCGACGTGCACCCCGGCGCCGCCGTAGACGTTCGGCGGGTATTCACGTGTCAGCAGGTCGATGCGCACCACTGCACGGTAGTGCGAACCTCGGCCAACGCCCTAGGGTCGCAGGTATGGCCGCTCCCAAGGTGCTCGCGATCGTCCTGGCCGGAGGCGAGGGTAAGCGCCTGATGCCGCTCACCGCGGACAGGGCGAAGCCCGCGGTTCCCTTCGGCGGCGTCTACCGGCTGGTCGACTTCGCGCTGTGCAATCTCGTGAACTCCCGGTTCCTTCAGGTCGTGGTGCTGACCCAGTACAAGTCCCACAGCCTGGACCGGCACATCTCGCAGGCGTGGCGGATGTCGAACTTCTTCGGCAACTACATCGCCCCGGTGCCGGCCCAGCAGCGGGTCGGCAAGCGCTGGTACCTCGGCAGCGCCGACGCCATCTTCCAGAGCCTCAACCTCGTCTACGACGAGCGGCCCGACATCGTCGTCGTGGTCGGGGCGGACCACGTCTACCGGATGGACTTCGGCCAGATGGTGAGCGCCCACCTGGACTCGGGGGCGGCCTGCTCGGTGGCTGCGATCCGGCAGCCGATCGAACTCGCCGACCAGTTCGGGGTGATCGACACCGCCGCGGGCGACCCGTCGAGGATCGCCGCGTTCCTGGAGAAGCCGACCGCCCCGCAGGGCCTGGCCGACGCACCCCACCAGGTGCTCGCCTCGATGGGCAACTACGTCTTCGACGCCGATGCCCTGGTCGAGGCGGTCACCCGGGACGCCGAGCGGGAGGGATCGCGGCACGACATGGGTGGCGACATCGTCCCCGACTTCGTGGCCCGGGCAGAGGCGGCGGTGTACGACTTCCGCGACAACCACGTCCCCGGCTCCACCGAACGCGACCGGGACTACTGGCGCGACGTGGGCACCCTCGACGCCTACTTCGAGGCGCAGACGGACCTGGTGTCGGTGCACCCGATCTTCAACCTGTACAACTACGAGTGGCCCATCTACACCAATCAGGGCCCGTGGCCGCCGGCGAAGTTCGTCCACGGCTGGCACGGCCGGATCGGCCATGCGGTGAACTCCATCGTCTCCCCGGGGTGCGTCGTGTCGGGGGCGCTGGTGGAGAACTCGGTGCTCTCGCCGAACGTCGAGGTGCATTCGTGGGCGACGGTCAGCGATTCGGTACTGCTGGACAACGTTGACGTGGGCAGGCACGCGGTGGTGCGGCGGGCGATCCTGGACAAGAACGTGGTGGTGCCCGAGGGCGCCCGGATCGGGATGGACCCCGAGGAGGACCGCGCACGCGGCTTCACCGTGACGGACACCGGGATCACGGTGGTCGGCAAGGGCCAGAAGATCCCGGTCTGAGCCCGCAGTGCCGACGAGTCTCATATATTGAGACGTTAGTATCGTCAGGTGACCACCAGCTCCGAGCTGCCAGGCCCGCCCGGGCGGCGCTGGAGCGTTCTTGCGGCCGGTGTCGCCGCCATCATGGCGGGCTGCACGTTCCAGTTCGGGCTGCCCTACCTGGTGCCGCACCTGCGCGCCGAGGGTCTCAGCCTGTCGCAGGCGGCCCTGCTCGTCGCCTCCCCGAGCCTCGGGCTGACGGCCACGCTCTACCTGTGGGGTGCCGCCGCGGACCGCTGGGGTGAGCGAGTGGTGCTCGCCTCCGGCCTCGCCCTGGCGGCGCCCGCGCTGGCCGCCGCCGCGTGGGCCGCCCGTGCCCCCGGCCTCGCCGTCGCCCCGACCGCAGCCCTGCTGGTCGCCGGGGGCGCGGCCAGCGCCAGCGTGCACGCAGCCAGCGGCCGGCTCATCCTCGGGTGGTTCGCGGTGCACGAACGCGGCCTGGCGATGGGGATCCGGCAGACCGCGCAGCCACTCGGGGTGGGGATCGCCGCCCTCGCCCTGCCCGGGCTGGCCGGCCACGGCATCTCCACCGCCCTGCTCGCCCTGGCCGGCTTCTGCCTCGCGGCGGCAGCGCTGGTGGCCGCCGTCGTCCGCGACCCCGCGCACTCGGGCGCCCGCCCCGACGAACCGGCGCCCTCGCCCTACCGCACCCCGGTGCTGTGGCGGATCCATGCTGCCAGCGCCCTGCTGGTGGTGCCCCAGTTCACCGTCGGCGCCTTCGGGCTCGCCTTCCTGGTGGATGCGCGCGGCTGGTCGGCGGTGGACGGTGGGCGGCTGCTCGCGCTGGCCCAGCTCGGCGGGGCGGCAGTCCGGCTCGGCGCCGGCTGGTGGTCCGACCGCGTCGGCAGCCGCACCGGACCGCTGCGCAGGGTCGCGGTAGCGGTGGCCGTCAGTGTCGGGGCACTGGCCGTGGCGGCGGCCGCGGGCCTGCCCGCGGCCGGCTGGCTGGTGCTGGCCGCCGTGATCACTGTCGCCCCGAACGGGCTGGCGTTCACCGCGGTCGCGGAGTACGCGGGGCGGTGGTGGGCCGGGCGCGCCCTCGGTGCCCAGAACACCGGCCAGAACCTGGTCGCGGCGATCACCCCGCCGATCGCCGCGGAGCTGATCTCCGCGAACGGCTACGGCCCGGCGTTCGGCCTCTCCGCGCTGTTCCCGCTGCTCGCCGCCGTCCTCGTGCCTGGCCACCGGCGGTGGCCCGGCCCCGCAGCGCACCCGGCACCGGCCCCGGCCCCCGCCCCGGCACGAGCGTCCGCACCGCACGACGACGGGAGCACCGACCAGTGACCGGCATCGACCCCGCCCTGGCCACCTTGCTGGTGACCATCACCGGCCCCGACCGGCCGGGGGTGACCGCGGCGGTGTTCGAGGCGCTGTCCGCCCCGGGGGTGGAGGTGCTGGACGTCGAGCAGGTCGTCGTCCGCGGCCACCTCACCCTGGCCGTGCTGGTCACGTCCGGCTCCGACGGCGGCGCCGTGGCGGCGGCGGCGCACGCCGTGGGGTCCGGGCTCGGGCTCCAGGTCACCTGCCTGTCCGGCAGCGGCGACAATGCGCCGCGCCCCGCCGGACGGTTGCACGTCACCCTCATCGGGGCGCCGCTGCTGCCCGTCGCGGTGGGGGCCATCGCCGCCCGGCTGGCCGAGCGGGGCGCCAACATCGACCGGATCCGGCGGCTGGCCCGCTGGCCGGTCACCGCCGTCGAGCTGGACGTCTCCGGGGACGACGCCGACCTGCTGCGCCGGGAACTCGCCGCGCAGGCGGCGGCGCACCGGGTGGACGTGGCCGTCTCCCCCGCGGGGCTGTCCCGCCGGGGCCGGCGGCTGGTGGTGATGGACGTCGACTCCACCCTGATCCAGGACGAGGTCATCGAACTGCTCGCCGCCCACGCCGGCCGCGCGGCGGAGGTCGCCGCGGTCACCGAACGGGCGATGCGCGGCGAGCTCGACTTCGCCACCAGCCTGCACGAGCGGGTGGCCTGCCTGGCCGGCCTGCCGGACCGGGTGCTCGAGGACGTGCGCGCGGCGATCCGGCTGACCCCCGGGGCGCGCACGCTGTGCCGCACCCTGCGCCGGCTCGGGTTCACCCTCGCCGCCGTCTCCGGTGGCTTCATCGAGGTCGTCGCCCCGCTGGCCGAGTCGCTGGGCATCCACCACGCGCACGCCAACCGGCTCGAGATCCTCGACGGGGTGCTCACCGGCCGGGTTCTCGGCGAGGTGGTCGACCGCCCCGGCAAGGCGGCCGCGCTGCGGCGGTTCGCGGCCGCCGAGGGGCTGCCGCTCGCGCGCACGGTGGCCATCGGGGACGGCGCGAACGACCTCGACATGCTGGCCGCCGCCGGGCTGGGGATCGCCTTCAACGCCAAGCCGGTGGTGCGGGCACAGGCGGACGCGGCGGTGAACGTGCCCTACCTGGACACCGTGCTCTACCTGCTCGGGATCCCGCGCTCGGAGGTCGAGGACGCCGATGCGCTCGAGTCGCCCGCTCCCGGTGGCCGGTAGCCGCTCCCTCAGCCGCCGCCGCGCGGCACCGCGAAGGCCTCCAGTGCGGCCGTCCCGGCGGCCAGCCCCGCCCAGCGCCCGTCCAGGCGCAGCACCGCCACCGCGTTCGTCGGGTACTTCTCCCG
Source organism: uncultured Actinomycetota bacterium (assembly GCA_963784535.1). Classification (GTDB taxonomy): domain Bacteria; phylum Actinomycetota; class Actinomycetes; order Actinomycetales; family Kineosporiaceae; genus CAWARR01. Next base: position 561,633 of record CAWARR010000006.1, read on the forward strand.
CAGCCGGGCCACCGCCACCGGGTCGGATCCGGGACCGGCAAGCAGCAGCGCGGTGGAGCCCAGCGTCGGCTGGTGCCCGACCACCACGGCCACCCGGACGGCGTCCGGCAACGCGTGCACCAGCGCCAGCAGGTCGAGCGGGTCCGCGCCGTACAGGTCGGGCTCCAGTTGCACCGGGACCGGCCGCCCGGGCAGGGCGGCCTCGACGATCTCCCAGGTGTGCCGGGCCCGGAGCGCATCGGAACACAGCACGAGGTCGGGGCGCGGCCCCTCGGCCGCGAACCAGCGCCCCGCGGCCTGCGCGTTGCGCCGGCCCTTGCCCGCCAGCGGCCGCTCGTGATCGGGAACGCCGTGCGGGTAGGCAGACTTGGCGTGCCTCAGCAGCACCAGCCGGCGCTCGGTTCCGGGGGACAGCACCGTCCCACCTCCCCTTTTCGCTTCACTGCAGCCCTTCGGTTCGCCGCAGCCCTTCACCCCATGGCGTGGAATCCGCCGTCGACGTGCACGATCTCGGCGGTGGTCGCCGGGAACCAGTCGGACATCAGGGCCACGCAGGCGCGGGCCGTCGGCTCCGGGTCGTGGAAGTCCCAGCCCAGCGGCGAGCGCTCCGGCCAGGCGGCCTCGAACGCCTCGAAGCCGGGGATCGACTTGGCCGCCATGGTCCGGATCGGCCCCGCGGCGACGAGGTTGACCCGGATCCGGCGCGGCCCGAAGTCGCGGGCCAGGTACCGCGAGGTCGACTCGAACGCGGACTTGGCCACGCCCATCCAGTCGTAGACGGGGTAGGCCCGGGAGGCGTCGAAGGTCAGCCCGACGATGCTGCCGCCGCCGGTCATCAGCGGCAGTGCCGCCATCCCGAGCGCCTTGAGGCTGAATGCCGACACCTGCACCGCGGTGGCGACGTCCTCCCAGGGGGTGTCGAGGAAGTTGCCCCCGAGCGCCGACTGCGGGGCGAACGCGATCGAGTGCATCACCCCGTCGAGCCCGTCGACGTGCTCGCGCACCCGCTCGGCGAGGGTGTCAAGGTCTGCCGGCTCGGTGACGTCCAGCTCCACCAGGGGGGCCGGGCGGGGCAGCCGGCGGGCGATCGCCTGGGTGAGGCGCATCTGCCGGCCGAAGGACGTCAGCACCACGCTCGCTCCCTGCTCCTGGGCGAGGCGGGCCACGTGGAACGCGATCGAGGAGTCCGTCAGCACCCCCGTCACGAGTACCCGCTTACCCTCGAGCAGCCCCATCGTCGTCTTCCCTTTCCCGTCGTCGACCGTCGAAACCCCGCCCCGTGGCGGGGACGATCCTGCCAGCCCCGCACTGCCTCGGGGTCAGTGGCCCATGCCCAGGCCGCCGTCGACCGGCACCACCGCGCCGCTGATGTACCCGGCGGCGTCGGAGGCGAGGAAACGCACCACCCCGGCCACCTCCTGAGCGGTGGCGAAGCGCCCGGCCGGGATCGCCCGGACGTAAGCGTCGCGGCGCTCCTGCGGGAGTTCGGCGGTCATGTCCGTCTCGATGAACCCGGGGGCGACGACGTTGGCGGTGATCCCCCGGCCGCCGAGCTCGCGCGTCACCGACCGGGCGATTCCCACCAGACCCGCCTTGCTCGCCGCATAGTTCACCTGCCCGGCGCCTCCGTAGAGGCCGACGACGCTGGAGATCATGACGATCCGCCCGCGGCGGAGCCGGATCATGCCCTTCGAGGCCCGCCGGATGCAGCGGAAGGCGCCGGTGAGGTTGGTGTCGAGCACGGTGTCGAAGTCCTCGTCGCTCATTCGCAGCAGCAGCTGGTCCCGGGTCACCCCGGCGTTCGCCACCAGCACCTCCACCGGCCCCTGGAGCTGCTCCACCGCGGTGAACGCCGCGTCCACCGAAGCGGTGTCGGTGACGTCGCAGACCACCCCGGACACTCCCTCCGGTGGGCGGCCGGAGCGGTGGGTGACGGTGACGGCGTCCCCGTCGGCCGCCATCGCCCGGGCGATCGCCAACCCGATCCCGCGGTTGCCGCCCGTCACCAGCACGCTGCGCGCCATGGGTTCCTCCTCGCCCTCGGTTCCGCGGGATGACGGTAGTGCACGTCGGACCCGCCGATCGGCGGCCCGGGCGATAGCGTTCCGGGATGCATGCTGTGCAGATCACGGAGTTCGGCGGCCCCGAGGTGCTCCGGCCGGCCGAGATAGACCCCCCGCGACCGGCCGACGGGCAGGTGCTCATCGACGTGGACTCCGCGGGCGTCAACTATGCCGACACCCATCAGGCGGAGAACTCCTACCTCGCGGCGCAGACCCTGCCCCTGGTGCCCGGGGCGGAGGTGGTCGGCCGGGCCCGTGGGGGCGCGTTCGACGGCAGCCGGGTAGTGGCGCTGCTGGCCGGCGGCGGCGGGTACGCCGAGCAGGCGGTGGCCCATCCGGCGGCGACCTTCCGGGTACCGGACGGCGTCGACGACACCGGGGCGCTCGCGCTGGTGCTGCAGGGGACGACGGCCTGGCATCTGCTGCGCACGTGTGCGGCGCTGCGCCCCGGCGAGTCGGTGGTGGTGCACGCCGCCGCCGGCGGGGTGGGGAGCCTGGCGGTGCAGCTGGCCCGGCAGTGGGGCGCGGGCAGGGTGATCGCCACCGCCTCCTCGGAGCACAAGCGTGAGCTCGCCGTCCGGCTCGGGGCGCACTGCGCCGTCGACGTGTCGGCCCTGGACAGCGCCGAGGAGGTGCAGGCCGCGTTGCGGGCGGCCAACGGGGGGAAGGACGTGGACGTCGTGCTGGAGATGATCGGCGGGCACGTGTTCGACGGGTCGCTCGCCGCGCTCGCTCCACTGGGCCGGTTGATCAGCTACGGGATGGCTTCCCGCATTCCGCCGACGCCGGTTGATCCCCGCCGGCTGATGGCCACCTCGCGCGCGGTCAGCGGGTTCTGGCTGGTGCACGCGCTGCGGCTGCCCGGCGGGCTGGCGCCCGCCATGGAGGAGCTGTTCTCGCTGGTGCGGGCCGGTCGGCTGGAGGTCGTCAGCGGTGGCCACTACCCGCTGGCCGAGGCCGCCCGGGCGCACCAGGACCTGCGGGCACGACGCACCGCCGGCAAGCTCGTGCTGGACGTGCGGGCGGGCTGAGCGCGGGTGGCACCCCACCATGCAGCGGGTGCGGGCCAGACGTACGGTTACGGAATGGCCCGCTCGGGAGCCGGCGACGCCGAGATCCACCGGATCACCAGTGCCAGGCAGCCGCATTCGGACGACCTTGACCGGCGAATGGGCCGCTACCTGGTGTCCATGCTCGTGCGGACGGTCTGCTTCCTGCTGATCTTCGTCGTTCACGGCCCGCTGCGCTGGGTGTTCGCCGCGGCCGCGGTGCTGTTGCCCTACGTGGCGGTGGTGATGGCGAACGCCGGCCGGGTGCCGCCCGGTCCCGGTCCCGAACTGGGCGTGACGCCGCGACCTGCGCGCGGCCTCGACCCGGCGGCACCGGACGGGCCTCCACCCGGCGGGGCCGGGAGCGCCGGCCCCGGCGGGGGTCCGGACGACGAGCCGTAGCCTTCCGCTCAGCCGAATGGTGGATCCTCGCCCCGGTCGGGGCAGGATCTCCAGATGCGGGGTTGGTGGCCGGAATCGGCGTGCCATACTGAATCAGCGCGTTCTGCATCCCCCGTCGGGACGCGCGTCCGGACGCCGGGCGGCATCCCCCGTGGCCGCCCGGCGTCCTTTTTTGCGGGTGCGAGACTGGTCGGGTGCCAGACCCCGCCGTTCCCGCGCTGCCGCCGCTGGCGCTGCACTGCAGTGCCCGCGGGTGCCACGTCGAAGCCCGCTGGGCGTTGCGCTGGAACAACCCTCAACTCCACCCCCCGCAGCGGCGCAAGACCTGGCTCGCCTGCGATGGACACCGCTCCCGGCTGACCGACTTCCTGTCCGCGCGCGGGTTCCTGCGCGAGACCGTCCCCGCAGTCGAACTGCCGGCAGTCGATCCGCCGGCAGTCGACCCGCCGGCGGACGACACCGGCGCCGGCCCGGGGGCGGCCGGAGCCCCCGCGTGACCGCCACCCTGCCGGAGCGTTCCCGTCTCGACCGGGCGAGCGCGGTGGCGACGCTGCGGCTGTTCCGGGAGCGGTACTGGGCCCGAGCGGCGGCCGGCGTGGTGGTCCTCTCGGTGGCCTTCCTGCTGCTGGGGCGGTGGCAGTGGCACCGCCACCAGGCAACGGTCGCGAAGAACGACCGGGTGACCACGAACTACGGCCGCGCCCCGGTGCCGCTCACCGACCTGCTTCCCACCCCCGCCGCGACGCTGCCGGCCGTCGACCAGTGGCTGCCTGTCCGGGTGTCGGGCAGCTACGACGCGGGCCAGACCGTGCTGGTGCGCAACCGGCCGCTGAACGGCACCTTCGGCTACGAGGTGCTGGTGCCGCTCCGGACCCCGGAGGGCGCGCTGTTCCTCATCGACCGGGGGTGGATCCCGAACGGCCAGACCGGGGCTCACCCCGACTCCGTCCCCGCTCCCCCGCAGGGCCCGGTCGTGGTGGTGGCGCGGCTGCGGCCGAGCGAGCCACCGCTGGCCCGCACCCCCCCGGCCGGGCAGGCGCTGCGGATCGACCTGCCGCGCATCGCCACCACCCTCGACGCGCCCAGCTACCAGGCCTACGGGGTGCTCGCCACCGAATCGCCGGGCCCCGCGGGCGCCGCCCCCACGCCGCTGCCGGAGCCGACCCCGGACATCGGACCGTACCTGTCGTACGCCGTCCAGTGGCTCGGGTTCACCATCACCGCCTACGTGCTGCTGGGCTACTACGGCTACCGCGAGGTCAGGCGCCGCGAGGACGCCGCGGCGGGGCTCACCCCGGCGCAGATCGCGCAGCGTCGCCGGGCCCGTCGGCGGCACCCGGACCCGGAGGAGGACCTGTAGCCGGGCCCGTACCCCTCAAGTCACGGCCGGCGGGGATCGATAGACCGTACGTGCACCGTCGACAGCACCGTTGATGACGCAGCGTCGACCACGTACCGGACATGCCGGAAAGGTCCCCCCGGGCCCCTGGTGAACCCGGGCGGGGCGGGCTGCGGAGGACTCCGCAGGACCAGTGCGGCACAGCCCTGGTCCGGGCAAGGTGGCAGATGGATCTCGGGCTCAGCGACCGGGTCTACGTCGTGACCGGGGCGTCACGCGGGCTCGGCCGGGCGTGCGCGGAGCAGCTCGCCGCGGAGGGCGCCCGGCTGGTCCTGTCCGGCCCCGACGAGGACGCGCTGCGCGCCACGGCCGCCGGGGTCGGAGGCTCGGAGCGGGCGATCGCGGTGGCCGGGGATCTCGCCGGCCCCGGGATGGAGACCTGCCTGGTCGCGGCGGCGGTGGCCCGCTACGGCCGGCTCGACGGTGCCCTCATCAGCGTCGGGGGTCCGCCGCCGGGGACGGTCCTGGACACCGACGACGGGGCGTGGCGGCTGGCCTTCGAGGCGGCCTTCCTCGGCCCGTTGCGGCTGGCCCGGGCGGTGGGGCGGAACGTGTCCACCGAGGGCGGCTCGCTGGTGCTGGTGCTCTCGACCACCGTGCACGAGCCGGTCGAGGGGTTGGCGCTGTCGAACGGGCTGCGGCCCGGCCTGGCGATGACGGCGAAGACCCTCGCCGACGAGCTCGGCCCGCGCAACATCCGGGTGAACGGGATCCTGCCCGGCCGCATCGACACCGATCGGGCCCGCCCGGGCGACCCGGCGACCGCCCGGCCCGACGAGACCCGGCGGGCGCACGAGGCCGCCCTTCCGCTGCGCCGCTACGGCGAGCCGCTGGAGTTCGCCCGGCCGGCGGTGTTCCTGCTCTCCCCCGCGGCCAGCTACGTGACCGGGACGCTGCTCACCGTGGACGGTGGCATGACCCGGTCGCTGTGAGCGTCCGGCCCGGCAGCCTCGTCGGCGGGGGTGTCGGGGCTGTCGGCGGTGGTCTGGTCGGCCCCGCGGGTCTGGTCGGCCCCGCGGGTCTGGTCGGCGAACTGGGTGCGGTACAGGTCGGCGTACAGCCCGCCGGCCGACAGCAGGTCGTCGTGCCGGCCCTGCTCCACCACCCGCCCGCCATCGACCACGACGATGAGGTCGGCGGAGCGGACGGTGGACAGCCGGTGGGCGATCACCAGCGCGGTACGCCCGCTGAGGGTCCGGTCGAGGGCGCGCTGCACCGCCAGCTCGGACTCCGAGTCCAGGTGCGCGGTGGCCTCGTCGAGCACCACCACGCCGGGCGACTTCAACAGCAGCCGGGCCAGCGCGATGCGCTGCTTCTCCCCGCCGGACAGCCGGTGCCCGCGGTCGCCGACGACGGTGTCCAGCCGCTCCGGCAGGCCGTCGACGAGTTCCCAGATCTGTGCGTCGCGCAGCGCCTGCTCGAGCTCGGCCTCGGTGGCGTGCGGCCGCGCATAGAGCAGGTTCGCCCGCACCGTGTCATGGAACAGGTGCGCCTCCTGGGTGACCACCCCGACCGTGGCGTGCACGGACGTCAGGGTGGCGTCGCGGACGTCCACGTCACCGAGCCGGACGCTCCCGGAGGTCACGTCGTACAGCCGGGAGACGAGGTTGGTGATCGTCGTCTTCCCCGCCCCGCTGGGCCCCACGAGGGCGACCAGCTGGCCGGCCGCGGCGCGCAGGCTCACCCCGTGCAGCACCTCGCCCCCACCGCGGCGGTCGGCGACCGCCACCTGCTCGAGGGAGGCCAGCGACACCTCGTCGGCCGAGGGGTAGCGGAAGTGGACGTCCTCCAGCTGCACGGCCAGCGGCCCGGCCGGCAGGTCCCGCGCCCCGGGCCGGTCGGTGACCAGCGGGACCAGGTCGAGCACTTCGAAGACGCGCTCGAAACTGACCAGGGCCGTCATCACGTCGACCCGCACGTTCGTCAGCGCAGTCAGTGGCCCGTAGAGCCGGCCGAGCAGGGCCGCCAGCGCCAGCAGGGTGCCCACGGTGATGCCCGAATCGATGGCCATCAGCCCGCCGACCCCGTAGACCAGGGCCGTCGCCAACGAGGCCACCATGGTCAGCGCGGTGAAGAACACCCGGTTGCTCATGGCGATGCGCACGCCCATGTCGCGGGCCTGCCCGGCGCGTTGCTCGAACTCGCGGTCCTCCTGGTCGGGGCGGCCGAACAACTTCACCAGCAGCGCCCCGGCCACGTTGAACCGCTCGGTCATCCGCGAGCCGAGCTCGGCGTTGATCTGCATCTGCTCGCGGGTCAGGCGCTGCAACCGGGAGCCCACCCGCCGGGCCGGCACCAGGAACAGCGGCACCAGCAGCAGCGCGCCCAGGGTGATCGGCCACGACAGATAGAGCATCGCGCCGGCCACCAGCACCAGCGAGACCACGTTGGACACCACGCTGGACAGCGTCGAGGTGAATGCCTGCTGAGCGCCGATCACGTCGTTGTTCAGCCGGGAGACCAGGGCCCCGGTCTGCGTGCGGGTGAAGAACGCCACCGGCTGGCGCTGGACGTGGCTGAAGACCGCGGTGCGCAGGTCGTAGATGAGCCCCTCACCGATCCGCGAGGAGAACCACCGCTGGACGGTGCCCGCCACCCCGTCCAGCACGGCCAGGGCGGCGACCAGCAGCGACAGCGTGATCACCACGCCGCGGTGGTGCGGGATGACCCCGCTGTCGACGATCGAGCGCAGCAGCAGCGGACTGACCACCAGCAGCATGGCGTCGAGCACCACCAGCACGAGGAAGACGGCTATCCGGCCCTTGTAGGGGCGGGCGTACCCGAGGATCCGTCGCCAGGTGCCGGCCGCGAGCTTGCGCCGCCCGACCTGGGGGTCGCGCGTGAACGATCGCATCGTCGACCACGCCTGGTGATGTGCCACCCCCGCGCCAACGCCACCGCCGGGGGATTGCTTCCCCTGCCCCCCGGGCGCCGCCCCCGGGCGTGGCCGTCAGCGGGCGGCCGTCACCCGGCGGGCGGGCCGTCCCGGTCCGTGGCCGCGAGTTCGCGCAGCATCTCGGCCTGGGCCAGCCGTTCGGCGGCCCGCTGCTGCCCCGGTTCACGCCCTGCGGCGGGGCGCAGCAGCGCGGCCGTGGCCAGCAGCGCCGACCGGGGCGCCGCGAGCAGGGCGCCGACCAGGGCGTCGGTCGCCGCCGCCAGCCCGGCGGCGGGGACCACCTGCTGCACCAGGCCCAGCTGCAGCGCCTCCGCGGCGTCCACCCAGCGCCCGGTGGCGCAGATCTCCAGCGCGCGCGGGTAGCCGACGGCGGCCACCAGGGGGTGGGTGCCGCCGAGGTCGGGAACCAGGCCGAGGCTCGTCTCGCGCATGCTGAAACGGGCGTCGTCGGCACAGATCCGCAGGTCGGCGGCCAGCGCCAGCTGGAAGCCGGCGCCGACGGCGTGGCCCTGCACGGCGGCCACAGTGATCATTCCGTCGCCCGACCAGCACGCGAACGCCTGCTGGTAGGCGGCGATGGTGGCGTCCAGCTCGGCGGCCCCGAGGGCGGCCAGCTGGATCAGGCCGGGCTGGCCGGGCAGACCCTCGCGGCTGAAGGCCCGCCGGTCCAGGCCTGCGGAGAAGGTCGGTCCCTGCGCCCGCAGCACCACGACGTCGGCGACCGACGGGAGCCAGGAGCCGAGCGCGGCAAGTGCGCGCCAGGTGTTCGGGGTCTGCGCGTTCCGGTTCTGCGGGGAGGCGAGCACGACGTCGGCGCGGCGGCCGGCCGGCTCCAGCAGCACCCCGGACCCGGGTAGCAGCTCGGCCACGGCCTCCGGCGGTCCGCCATGGGGAGGCTGGGTCGGTGCCGGCACGGGCAACCTCTCGATTCGGGTACGGAGCGCAGTTCCCGCACCCTAGCGAGGCCGCGGGCGGGCCGACGCCGCACGGGGGGCGGGGTCTGCTCGATACCGCCCCCCGTGGACGACGGCGCTGGAGGTCAGCGCTTGGCCTTGCCCCGCGTCGCCCCGCCGCGGCTGCGCAGCGAGACCTCGTTCTCGGTGAGGATCCGGTGGACGAAGCCGTACGACCGTCCCGTCTCCTCGGCAAGGGCGCGAATGCTGGCACCCTGCGTGTACTTCTTCGTGAGCTCCCCGGCCAGCTTGGCCCGGTCTGGTCCCGTGATGCGGGCGCCCTTCTTCACGGTGTCGGTCACTGATCCTCCTAGACGATGTCCCTTGCCCGACCATGGTCAACCCGGTTCGTCAGGACGGCCACTCGAAACCGGCCTTCCATCCAGGGACAGCGTTGAAGACCATGCGGGTTAGTACGAGTTTGTACGACCCTGATCGCGATCCGACGTTGCCACGCCGAACTGTCGTCAACGACACACCATGATCCCCATCGTGCCAGCTCGGCGGGCGGGTGCCGGGATCAGGCCAGCGCGACCAGGTCGACGTAGTCCTCGCTCCAGAGGTCCTCGACGCCGTCGGGCAGCAGGACCACCCGTTCGGGTGCCAGCGCCTCGACCGCGCCCTCGTCGTGGGTGACCAGGACGACCGCGCCCGCGATAGCGCGCGCAGCGCGTCGAGCACCTCCTGCCGGCTGGCCGGGTCGAGGTTGTTCGTCGGCTCGTCCAGCAGCAGCACGTTCGCGCCCGAGACCACCAGCGTCGCCAGCGCCAGCCGGGTCTTCTCCCCGCCGGACAGCACGCCGGGCGGCTTGTCCACGTCGTCACCGCGTGAACAGGAACGAGCCGAGCACGCTGCGCACCTCGGTGTCGGTCAGGTCGGGCGCGGCGGAACGCATGTTCTCCAGCACGCGTGCCGGGAGGTGTCGAGGGTCTCGTGCTCCTGGGCGTAGTAGCCCAGCCGCAGGCCGTGGCCCGGGCTCCACCGCGCCGGTGTCCGGCGGTTCGAGGCCGGCCAGCAGCCGCAGCAGCGTCGTCTTCCCGGCGCCGTTCAGCCCGAGGACGACCACCCGGCTGCCCCGGTCGACGGCGAGGTCGACGTCGGTGAACACCTCCAGCGAGCCGTAGGACTTGGACAGCCCGGAGGCGGTCAGCGGGGTGCGCCCGCACGGCGCCGGGTCCGGGAAGCGCAGCCGGGCGACCCGGTCGTGCTGGCGCTGGTCCTCCAGCCCGGCCAGCAGCCGCTCGGCCCGCCGGGCCATGTTCTGGGCGGCGCGCGCCTTCGTCGCCTTCGCGCGCATCTTGTCCGCCTGGGCCATCAGCGCGGCGGCCTTCTTCTCGGCGTTGGCCCGCTCCCGGTGGCGGCGGCGCTCGTCGGTCTCGCGCTGCTCCAGGTAGGCCTTCCAGCCGACGTTGTAGAGGTCGAGCATCGGCGCGGTTGGCGTCGAGGTGGAACACCTTGTTGACCGTGGTGTCGAGCAGCGCCGACGTCGTGGCTGATCACCACCAGCCCGCCGGACCAGGCGCGGAGGAAGTCGCGCAGCCAGCCGATCGAGTCGGCGTCGAGGTGGTTGGTCGGCTCGTCGAGCAGCAGCGTCTGGGCGCCGGAGAACAGGATCCGGGCCAGCTCCACCCGCCGCCGCTGCCCGCCGGAGAGCGTGCCCAGCGGCTGGCCGAGCACCCGCTCGGGCAGCCCGAGGCTGGCGCAGATCGGCGCCGCCTCGCTCTCGGCCGCGTAGCCGCCCGCGCGGAGTGAACTCCGCCTCGAGGCGGCCGTAGCGGCGCCATGGCCGGCTCCCGCGTCTGGTCGTCGGCGCTGGCCATCGCGGCCTCGGTCTCGCGCATCTCGGCGCAGGACGTCGTCCAGCCCGCGCGCGGAGAGGATCCGGTCGCGGGCGAGCATCGTCGAGGTCGCCGGTGCGGGGGTCCTGCGGCAGGTAGCCGACGTCGCCGGACCGGGTCACCGTGCCCGCGGCGGGCTGGCCCTCGCCGGCGAGGGCCCGGGTCAGCGTGGTCTTCCCGGCGCCGTTGCGCCCGACCAGGCCGACCCGGTCACCCGGCCGCGACGCGGAAGGTGGCGTGCTCGAGCAGCAGGCGCGCACCGGCCCGCAGCTCTACGTCGTGGGCGACGATCATGGGTGTCGGGGCTCCAGGACCGGCGGCGATGGACCTCCCCATGGTACGGGGGGCGGCGGGCGGGTCCGGTCACCTCGGGGCCGGGCCGCTTCCGGCAGAGCCCGGGCTGACCCCCGCCGCTACGCTGGGGCGGTGCTGTCCACCCGCCTGAGCGCCCGCGACCTGGCCCTGGTCGCGGTCTTCGCCGCCCTGATCGCGGCGCTCGCGCTGCCCGGCGCCTTCTTCGTGCCCGGCAGCGCGGTGCCCATCACCGCCCAGACCCTCGGGGTGATGCTCGCCGGCTGCGTGCTCGGTGCCCGCCGCGCGGCGCTGGCCGTGGCCACCTTCCTGGTGCTGGTGGCGGCGGGGCTCCCGGTGCTCGCCAGCGGCGCCTCCGGCCTCGGGGTGTTCGCCTCCCCCCGCGCCGGGTTCGTGCTGGGCTGGGTCCTCGGAGCCTGGGTCATCGGGCGCCTGGTGGAGTTGTGGCCGCGGGGGTTGGCGCTCGGCTGGGGGGTGGTCGCCAACGTGGTCGGCGGCATCCTCGTGGTGTACGCCGTCGGCATCCCGGTGATGGCGGCGAAGGCCGGGCTCAGCCTCGTCCAGGGCCTCACCGCGTCGTGGGTGTACGTTCCCGGCGACCTCGTGAAGGCGGTGGCGGCAGCGGCGGTGGCCGCGGCGGTGCAGCGCGGATACCCGGTTCTGCCCCCGCGCCGCGAGGGCGCGCGCCGACCGGTTCGCAGGTCATGACCCTGCTGGGTGCCCTGGCCCGCCGGTCCGCGGCCGGCGAGGTCACCCGGGCGCTGTGCACCGACGGCCACACCTGGCTGTCCGTGCCCGACCTGCTGGCCGGCGCTCGCCCGGCGCAGACAGGTGCGGCGCGTGGCGGTGCAGCAGCCCTGCGGGCGGTGCCCACGAGCCCCCCGCTGGAGGCCGTCACCGGACTGCTGCGTGCCGAGGCCCGCGGCGAGGTCCCGGCGGTGGTCCACCCCGGCGGGGCCCTGCCCGCCGGCAGCGTGCCGGCCACCACCACGGCCGGGCCGCTGCTGGCGCTGTCCACCTCAGGCAGCACCAGCAGACCGCGGCTGGTGCTGCGCACGATGGCCTCCTGGGCCGACAGCCTCGAGCCGTTCACCGCCGTCACCGGGATCGGCCCCGACGACGTCGTCTGGGCACCGGGCGAACTGTCCTCCACGCTCACCCTGTTCGCGGTGTGGCACGCCCTGGCCACGGGAGTGCCGGTGGTCGCCGGCGGGCGCTGGCGGGGGGTTGTGGCAGCCGGCCCGCAGGCCGCGGCGGCGACCGTGCTGCAGTGCGTGCCCGCCGTGCTGTCCGACGTGCTCGATGCCCGCGCCGCCGGGCTGCTCCCCCGGCTGCGGACGGCAGTGGTCGCCGGGGCGAGCACGGCGGCTCCGCTGCGCCGACGCGCCGGTCGCGCCGGGTTGCAGCTGGTCGAGTACTACGGGGCCGCCGAACTGTCCTTCGTCGCCGTCGACGCGGACGGCAGCGGGCTGGTGCCCTTCCCGGGGGTCGAGGTGGCGGTGCGGGAGGGCCTGATCTGGGCCCGCTCCGCCTACACCTGCCTGGGGTACCTGAGTTCCACTGCCGGAGGTTCCACTGCCGGAGGTTCCACTGCCGGAGGTTCCACTGCCGGAGGTTCCACTGCCGGGCCGTGGCGGCGCGACCCGGACGGGTGGTGCACGGTGGGCGACCGCGGCCACCTCGACGGCCGTGGCCGGCTGTCGGTGCGCGGCCGCGGCGGCGACGCAGCCTCGGTCGGCGGGCACGTCGTACTGCTCGCTGACGTGGAGCACCTGCTCGCCGGCGTGGACGGGGTGGCCGAGTTGGTCTGCCTGTCCGAACCGCACGCCCGGCTCGGCGAGCGAGTGGTGGCCGCGGTCCGCCCGGACGGCGCCGCCGACCCGGTGCCCGCCCTGCGCGCCACCGCCCGGCTCGGCCTGCCGGTGGCCGCCCGGCCGGTGCGCTACGTGCTGGTCACCGACCTGCCACGCACGACCGGGGGAAAGGTCGCGCGCGCGGTGCTGCGTGAGCGCGTCACCCGCGCGGGACGCGCCGCCCACCGCGGGTGAACGCGCCGATGACTGCCGGGGCGCCCGTCGTGGTCGCCGCCCGCCGCACCCCGGTGGCCACCGCCGGGCGGCGGCTGGCTCACCTCGACACCACCGCGCTGGCGGCGCCGGTGCTCGCCGCGCTGCACGCGGACCTGTCGGCGCTGGGCATCCCACCCGACAGCGTCGACCCCGTGACCGGAGCCGGGATCGGCGAGGTGGTGCTCGGCAACTGCTGCGGCCCCGGGGGGAACGTGGCCCGCCTCGCCGCTCTCGCCGCCGGGTTCGCCACCGGCGTTCCCGCGGTGACCGTCGACCGGCAATGCGGCTCGGGGCTGGAGGCGGTACGACAGGCGGCGGCGCTGATCGGCTCCGGCAACGCCGACGTGGTGCTCGCCGGCGGGGTGGAGAGCGCGAGCACCGCACCCTGGCGGCTCGCGCCACCCGGCGGGGCCCGGGCTGCCGCCGCGCGCCTACCTGCGCGCACCGTTCACCCCGGCCGGCTTCGCCGACCCCGAGATGGGCGAGGCGGCCGAGACCGTGGCCCGCGAATGCCGGGTGTCCCGGGAACGCCAGGACGCCTACGCCGCCCGCTCCCACGCCCGGGCGAGCGCAGCACGCGCCGCCGGGTGGTTCGCGGCCGAACTGGTCCCGGTCGGCGGCACCGACGCCGACGACCGGCCCCGGGCAGGCCTGCGGCCCGCCACCCTGGCCCGCTTCCGCCCCGCCTTCACTCCCGGTGGGTCGGCGACCGCCGGCAACTCCTGCGGCATCAACGACGGCGCTGCGGCCGTGGCACTGGTGAGCGAGAGCACCCGCCGGGCGGCCGGGGTGCCCGGGCTGCGGGTGCTGGCCACCGCGGCGGTCGGCCTCGATCCGCGGACCCCCGGGCTCGGTCCCGTCCCCGCGGTCCGGGCCGTGCTCGCCCGCGGTGGGCTCGACCTCGACGACATCGGCGTGCTCGAGATCACCGAGGCCTTCGCCGCCCAGGTGCTCGCGTGCACCGATGCGCTCGGCCTGGATGCCCTCGGTGCCGACGCCGACCGGGTCTGCCCGCACGGCGGGGCCATCGCCTTCGGGCATCCCTGGGGCGCTTCCGGCGCGCTGTTGGTGGTGCGGCTGTTCGCCGCGCTGGTGCGCGCCCCGAGCACGGCGCCGCCCCGCTACGGCATCGCCACCTGCGCCGTCGGGGGCGGCCAGGGCGTAGCCGTGCTGGTGGAGCGAGTGGGCCCCACGGTGGCCGGCGGGCAGCGGTGACGCCGCCCGGGCCCGCGGGCGACGGCATCCGGGTGGAGGGTGTCACGCACCGCTACGGCGAGCGGGTCGTGCTCAGCGACGTCGACGTCGTGCTGCGGGAGCGGCGGATCGGCATCGTCGGGCCCAACGGTTCCGGCAAGTCCACGCTGGCCCGGCTGCTCAACGGGCTCGTGGTCCCCACCCGGGGGCGGGTGGTGGTCGACGGGCTGGACACCCGCCGTGACGGCCCCGCCGTGCGCCGCCGGGTGGGGTTCGTCTTCACCGACCCCGACGCCCAGATCGTCATGCCGACCGTCGCCGAGGACGTCGCGTTCTCCCTGCGCCGGGCCCGCCTGCCGCGCGCGGAGGTGGCGAGCCGGGTGGCGGGGGTGCTCGAGCGGTTCGGGCTCGCCGGTCACGCCGAGCACCCCGCGCATCTGCTCTCCGGTGGGCAGAAGCAGTTGCTGGCGCTGGCCTCCGTGCTGGTCACCGAGCCGTCCGTACTCGTGTGCGACGAGCCGACCACGCTGCTGGACGCCCGCAACGCCCGCCGGGTGGCCGACCTGCTCGCGCAGCTACCACAGCGGGTGGTGCTGGTCACCCACCAGCTCGAGCAGCTGCGCGGCTTCGAACGGGTGCTGGTCGTCGACGAGGGCCGGGTGGTCGCCGACGGCCCGGCGGCGCACGCGCTCGACGTCTACGCCGAACTGGTGGGCTGAGATGCTCGTCGGCGCCTACCTGCCGGGGACGTCGTGGTTGCACCGTGCCCGGGCCGGGGTGAAGCTCGCCGTGCTGGCCGCGGGCCTGCTCGGGCTCGCCCTGCTGCACACGCCCTGGGCGCCGGCGGCCGCGGCGGTGCTGCTGGGGGGGCTGGCAGCCTCGGCCGGGATCGGGGGGCGGGCGCTGTTCGGGCAGCTGCGCCCCGTCCTGGTGGTCGCGGTGGTGGTGGCAACGGTCCAGTTCTGGCTCGCCGGGCCGGGCGGTGCGCTCACGGTCACCGGCTCACTACTGGTAGCGGTGGCCGCGGCGGGCCTGGTCACGCTGACCACCCGCACCGAGGATCTGCTCGATGCGGTGATCGGCTGCCTGCGTCCGCTGCGCCGGCTCGGGGTGGACCCCGAGCGGGTCGCGCTGGTGCTCGCCCTCGCCATCCGTACGGTGCCGGTGCTGGCCGGGCTCGCGCGCGAGGTGCACGAGGCCCGGATGGCCCGCGGAGCCACCCGGTCGATGCGGGCGCTCGCCGTCCCCCTCGTCATCCGCGCACTGCGGCACGCCGACCGGCTCGGCGAGGCGCTGGCGGCGCGAGGCGTCGACGACGAGTAGCCGGCGCCGGCCCGCAGGTGGGCCGTCGCCGCGGGGTGTCCCGCACGGTAGGAGGTGAAAGATGTGGCCGTGAACTCCTCGCCGCAGGGCCGCGATGTCGACCCCCAACCGGACCGGGCCACTACCGCGCGCCCGCCCGCCGAGGCTGCCGGCTCGCCGGGCGAGGCCTCGTCGCCGGGCGTCCTTGGGGCTGCCCCTGACCACCGCTACCTCCTCGACAACGCGCAGGCCGAGGCGGGCGAGCGGTTCGTCGCGCTGGCCGAGCTGTTCGACGGCGTGACCCGCGGGCACTTCGACCGACTGGGCGTGGGGCCGGGATGGCGCTGCTGGGAGGTGGGGGCCGGAGGTCGCAGCATCCCCGAGGCGCTCGCCGCGGCCGTCGGACCGACCGGGTACGTACTGGCGACGGACATCAATCCCGCGTGGCTGGACCCGGACGGGGCCTACGAGGCCCGCCGGCACGATGTCGCCGTGGAACCGCCGCCGCACCCGGGGACGTTCGACCTGGTGCACGCCCGGCTCGTCCTCGTCCATCTGCCCGACCGCGCTCGAGCGCTGGCGACGATGGTGGCGGCGCTGCGGCCCGGCGGCTGGCTTCTGGTGGAGGACGCCGACACCGAGCTGCAGCCGTTGGTGTGCCTCGACGAGAGTGGCCCGGCGCAGCGGCGAGCCAACCGGCTGCGGGGCGCCTTCCGGGAGTTGATGACACGCCGCGGCGCCGAGCTGCGCTACGGCCGCACGCTGCCGAGGACGTTGCGCGACGCCGGCCTGGTCGACGTCGCGGCGGCGGGCAGTTTCCCGGTCGGCGGGGCGGTCTGCGACCGCCTGGAGATCGCGACGATGCGGCAGGTCCGGGCCGAGCTGATCGCCGCCCGGCTGGCCGATGAGGCCGAGATCGACGCGCACGTCGCGGCCGTCGGCACCGGCGAGCTCGATCTCACGCTCGCCCCGCTGATCTCGGCGTGGGGACGGCGCCCCGGCTGAGGTGGCGAAGTCAGCTCCCGGCGCCGGGGTCGGTCAGCATCACCCGCACGGTGCGCAGCGTCGAGGCCACCTCCTGCACGGTCGCGGAGCGGGGATCGCCGACGGCCAGGTGCGGACCCCGAGGCAGTTCGCCGAGCTGAGGCACCCGTGCCTCCTGGAGGATCCGCTGGACCAGCGCTCGATCGCCTCCCGTGACCAGCACCTGCGCGGGCGGAACGTCGCCCGCGGCGGGGAGCAGCCGGGCGGCGACCTGCGCGGCGGCGGCGACCAGCGCGGAGGTCTGGTTCTCGCGCCTGCGCGCGAACCGTTGCTGCGACCAACCGCCCGCGGCGGTGCGCCCCTGCACGTACCGTGACCCCACCTTCGCCGCCAGCACCCGCAACCCGCGCAGCCGGGCCACCGCGTACCCGCCGCGGCGGGCCAGCAGCACGGCCACCTCGGGCTCGGCGAGCAGGTGCCGCGAGAGCGCGGCGGCCAGCGCGTCGGCGCCACCCGGGTCCGGCGGCCAGGGGGGCAGCGGCAGCGGGGCGGTCACCGTCGACACCTCGGCCCGGGCGCCGTCGGCGCCGGTGAGGTCGAAACCGTCAGCGGTCGGCGTGGCCACCACCGTGCCGTGCCGGGCGGCGAACCCCTGTACCCAGCCCGACAACCGCTCGGCCCGCACGGTCACGGTGCGGGTCGGGTGCGGGTCGCGGCTCACCCGCGCATCATGCCCTCTCCCGCGGCGGCGGGTGGACCGCCGGTGCCGCCCAGGTCAGCGCACCAGCCTGCCGACGGCCGCGTGGTAGGCGACGTCGGCGACCGACGGCCGGGGTTGCGGCTCCCGTTCAGCGCGCCACTCGGATGCGGAGACGATCCCCGGCGGTACCAGCTCGCAGCCGGCGAAGAACTCGGCGACCTCGCTGCGGCTGCGGAACTGGAAGCGGGAATCGATGGCGCTCAGGTCGGTCGAGACATCGGTGGGCATGTGGTCGGCGGTCGCGTGGGAGAGCACGAAGTAGCTGCCGGCGGGGAGTGCGCCGAGCAGCCGGCGGACGATCGCGTACGGCTGCTGGCTGTCGCGGACCAGGTGCATGACCGACACCAGCAACAGCGCCACCGGCCGGGACAGGTCGAGCGTGGCCGCCAGGGTGGGGTCGTCGAGGATCGTGCCGGGGTCGCACAGATCGGCGTCGATGTAGGCGGTCAAGCCCTGCGGGCTGGCGCTGGTGAGCAGTGCCCGGGCGTGCGCCAGCACGATCGGGTCGTTGTCCACGTAGACCACCCGGGCGCTCGAGGCGAACCGCTGCGCCACCTCGTGAGTGTTCCCCGAGGTCGGGATCCCGGTCCCCACGTCCAGGAACTGGTCGATCCCCGCCTCCGCGGCGAGGTAGCCGACCGCCCGGCCGAGGAACCGCCGGTTCTCGATCGCAGCCAGCCGGATGCTCGGGAACAGCGCGGCGACCGCGTCGCCCGACGCGCGGTCGGCGGCGAAGTTGTCCTTACCGCCCAGCCAGTAGTCGTAGCGGCGGGCGGGATGGGCGGTACTCGTGTCGATCTCGGCGGGCGCCCGGCGGCCGGAGAGTGGCGCGTCCCGGCCCTGCCCGCGTTCGGACTCCCGCCCGCGTTCGGACTCCTGCCCGCGTTCGGACTCCTCTTCGCCTTCCGGCGAGGTCCCCCGCTGAGGCGTCACTCCAACCCCCTCGTGCGCCCGACATCACCCCGCGAAACCCCCTTTCGGGGCATATCCGGTGATGATAGCCAACCGCGTCGTCGAGAGCAGCTCAGACGTTGAATCCGAGCGCCCGCAACTGCTCGCGGCCGTCGTCGGTGATCTTGTCCGGACCCCACGGTGGCATCCACACCCAGTTGATCCGGAAGTCGGTGACGATGCCCTCGAGCGCCTGCGCGGCCTGGTCCTCGATCACGTCGGTGAGTGGGCAGGCCGCCGAGGTCAGGGTCATGTCGATCACGGCGGACCGGTCCTCGTTGACGGTCACCCCGTAGACGAGCCCCAGGTCGACGACGTTGATCCCCAGTTCGGGGTCGACGACGTCACGCAGGGCCTCCTCCACCACCGGCAAGAGTGTCTGATCCCCGGCCAGTGTCTGATCCCCGGTCAGTGGCTGGTCGCCGGCCAGTGCCTGGAGGTCGGCCTCGGTCATCGCTTCTCCTCGTTCGCGTGCACGCTCACGCCGAGCCTGTGCACCGCGTCCTCGAACGCCGTCCATCCCAGCATTGCGCACTTGACCCGATTGGCATGTCGGCCGACCCCGCTGAAGGCGGCGCCGTCGCCGAGGACCTCCTCGTCCGGTGGCACGCTCCCCCGGGAACGGATCATCGCCCGGAAGGCGTCGACCACCTCTCCCGCCTCGGACAGCGGCCGGTCGACGACCAGGTCGTACAGCACCGAGGTGGACGCCTGGCTGATCGAGCAGCCCTCCCCGGTCCAGGAGACGTCCCGGACCACCGGCTCGGTGCCGCTGTCGTCGAGCGCCACCCGGAGGGTGACCTCGTCGCCGCACAGAGGGTTGTACTGGTGGCTCTCCGCGGACCGGGCAGGGGTCTGCGCATCGCGCAGGCCGTGACCGTGCCGCTCGCGCGCGTGGTCGAGGATCACCTGCTGGTAGAGCTGTTCCAGGCCGGACACGCTCACGCCTTCCCGAAGTAGGAGCGCACCCCGGCGAGGGCCGCGCAGAAGGCGTCGACCTCGGCCGGGGTGGAGTACACGTACACGCTCGCCCGGGTGCTCGCGGTGGCGCCGTACCGGCGGTGCACGGGCTGGGCGCAGTGGTGCCCCACCCGCACCTCGATCCCCTCGGCGTCGAGCACCTGGCCGACGTCGTGCGGGTGCACGCCGTCGACCACCACGCTCACCGCGCCCACCCGGTCGTCGGCCTGCGTCGGCCCCAGCACCCGCACCCCGGGCAGGTCGGCGACCCCGGCGAGCAGCCGGGCCGTGAGCAGGTGCTCGTGCGCGGCGACCCGATGCATCCCGAGCTGCTGCAGGTAGCGGACGGCGGCGTGCAGGGCTACCGCCTGGCTCACCGGCGGTGTCCCCGCCTCGAACCGTTGCGGCGGCTCGCGGAAGGTCGCGACCTCCATCGTCACCCGCTCCACCATCGACCCGCCGGTCAGCACCGGCGGCAGCGCGGCGAGCACGTCGCGGCGCCCCACCAACGCGCCGATCCCGGTCGGCCCGAGCATCTTGTGCCCGGAGAACACGGCCAGATCGACGTCGAGGGCGTCCAGGTCGACGCTGAAGTGCGGCACCGACTGGCAGGCGTCGAGCACCACCAGGGCTCCGACCGCGCGCGCCCGGGCGACCAGCTCCGGCACCGGGTTGACGGTGCCGAGCACGTTGGAGGCGTGGGCGAAGGCGAGGACCCGGGTGCGTGGGCCGATCACCCCGTCGGCGGCGGCGAGGTCGAGCCGGCCCTCGTCGGTGAGCGGGATCCAGCGCAGGGTGGCACCGCTGCGGGCGCACGCCCGCTGCCACGGCACCAGGTTCGCGTGGTGCTCCAGCTCGGTGACGACGACCTCGTCGCCGGGGCGCAGCGCGAACTGCGCGGTCTCGGGGTCGCGCAGTGCCAACGGGTCGCTCAGGGCGAGGGCCACCAGGTTCAGCCCCTCGGTGGCGTTGCGGGTCCAGACCAGCTCGTCGGGCCCGCGCCCGACGAAACCGGCGACCGCCTCGCGGGCGGCCTCATAGGCGTCCGTCGCCTCCTCCGCCAGGGTGTGCGCCCCGCGGTGCACGGCGGCATTCGACAGTTCGAGGAAGTGGCGCTCGGCGTCGAGCACCGCGCGCGGGCGCTGCGACGTGGCCGCGGAGTCGAGGTACCCAGCGGGTGCTGGCCCACGCTGCGCGCCAGCACGCTGAAGTCCGCCCGGATCGCGGCGAGTTCGGCAGCGCTGAAGGGCTCTGCCGCCGGGGGCGGAGCCTGCCGCACGGCCGGGGCGCTCATGGCTCACGGCTGCCCGCCCGCCGCGGCGCCGGTGAAGCGGTCGTAGCCCGCCGGCCTCGAGCGCGGTCGGCCAGCTCGGGGCCGCCCTCCTCGGCGACCCGGCCGTCGACGAACACGTGCACGTAGTCGGGCTGGATGTAGCGCAGGATGCGGGTGTAGTGGGTGATCAGCAGGACCCCGACCTCGCCGCTGGAGCGCACGCGGTTGACGCCCTCGGAGACGATCCGCAGCGCGTCGACGTCGAGGCCCGAGTCGGTCTCGTCGAGGACCGCGATCTTCGGCTTGAGCAGCTCCATCTGGAGGATCTCGTGGCGCTTCTTCTCGCCGCCGGAGAAGCCCTCGTTGACGTTGCGCTCGGCGAACGCGGGGTCCATGCGCAGCGCCTCCATGGCGGCCTTGACGTCCTTGACCCAGGTGCGCAGCTTCGGCGCCTCGCCGTCGATGGCGGTCTTGGCGGTGCGCAGGAAGTTCGACACGGTGACGCCGGGGACCTCGACCGGGTACTGCATCGCCAGGAACAGCCCGGCCCGGGCGCGCTCGTCGACGCGTCATCGCCAGCACGTCCTCGCCGTCGAGCGTGACGGTGCCGCCGGTGACGGTGTACTTCGGGTGTCCGGCGATCGAGTAGGCCAGGGTGGACTTGCCCGAGCCGTTCGGGCCCATGATCGCGTGGGTCTCGCCCTGCCGGATGGTCAGGTCGACCCCGCGCAGGATCTCCTTCGCTGCCCTGCGCGGTGTCGACGCTGACGTGCAGGTCGCGGATCTCCAGGGTGGCCATGCGGGTCAGCTCTCCTTCACGGCATTGACGGGGGTGGTGGCATTCGCGGGGGTGGTGGCATTCACGGGGGCATCGACGTCGACGAGCACGTCGTCGCCGTCGATGCTCACGGGGTACACCGGCACCGGCCGATCGCCGGCAGCGCGTGGGTCGCCCGGTGCGCAGGTCGAAGCGCGAGCCGTGCAGCCAGCACTCGATCGTGCAGCCGTCGACCTCGCCCTCGGACAGCGACACCTCGGCGTGGGTGCAGATGTCGCCGATCGCGTGCAGGTCGCCGTCCTCGTCGCGGACGACGGCGACCGGGGTGGACGCCGAGCACCACCCGCAGCGCGCCCGCGACGGGCACGTCGTGCACGGCGCAGACCCGTTGCGGCCCGGCGCCGCTCACCGCGGGTCCCCGGCGGCAGCGGGTGCCGGGGCGTCGGCCATCGACCCGGCGAGCTCGGCCTCGATCGCCGCGAGCAGCCGCGTCCTCGAGCTCGGGCACGCCGATCTGCTGGATCAGTTCGGCGAAGAAGCCGCGCACCACCAGCCGGCGGGCCTCCTCCTCGGGGATGCCGCGCGCCTGCAGGTAGAACAGCTGCTCGTCGTCGAAGCGGCCGGTGGCGCTGGCGTGGCCGGCGCCGACGATCTCGCCGGTCTCGATCTCGAGGTTCGGGACGGAGTCGGCGCGGGCGCCGTCGGTGAGCACCAGGTTGCGGTTCAGCTCGTAGGTGTCGGTGCCCTCGGCCGCGGCCCGGATCAGCACGTCGCCGACCCACACCGTGTGCGCGCCCTCGCCCTGCAGCGCGCCCTTGTACGTCACGGTGCTGCGGCAGTGCGGCGCCGCGTGGTCGACGAACAGCCGGTGCTCCAGGTGCTGGCCGGCGTCGGCGAAGTACAGCCCGAGCAGCTCCACCTCGCCGCCCTCGGCCGGTGAAGCGCGCCGAGGGGTTGACCCGCACGACGTCGCCGCCGAAGCTGACCACGATGTGCTGGAGCCGGGCGTCGCGGCCGAGCCGGGCCGTGGTGGGGGCCAGGTGCACGGCGTCGTCGTCCCAGTCGCTGCAGCCGACACCACGGTGAGGTCCGCGCCGTCGCCGACGAGGACCTCGACGCTCGGACTGTCCGCGCCGCCGCCCGCCGTGCTCGGAAGTCGATCACTGACCGCCGCCGTGGCGGCCTGCTCGACCGACGACCAGGGTGTGCCCGTAGCCGCGGCCCGCCGCTGCCCGTTGACCGCGCACGTACGACCGGCTCGTCGACCGCCGCCTCGGCCGGGACGGTGAGCACGCAGCGCCGTGCGCAGCCGGCCGACGCGAGCGCGGCGGCGCGGTCGCCCGGCGCGGGCACGCCGCGCGCGGCCCCAGCCGCGGGTCGCTCGC
Source organism: uncultured Actinomycetota bacterium (assembly GCA_963784535.1). Taxonomy (GTDB): domain Bacteria; phylum Actinomycetota; class Actinomycetes; order Actinomycetales; family Kineosporiaceae; genus CAWARR01. The sequence continues at coordinate 584,201 of CAWARR010000006.1, forward strand.
GCCCGACGGTCTCCACCCGGACCGGGGTGGCGGCGTCCACCTGCAGCTCGGCCCCGGCGTCGCTGGGCGCCGTCCGAGCTGCAGGCCGCGCAGCCGGTCGCATCGGCGTGAACCGCCAGTCCTCCTCGCGGCCGGTGGGCACCGGGAAGTCGGCCGGCGTCGAAGCGTCGGACGCTCGCCGCGGGAGCTGACGGGCACTCCGGCGCCGTGGCTGTGCGCCGCGGACGCGTTCCCGGCGACCACCGTCCCCGGCGCCGTCGCCCTGGTCGTGGGTGCGGTCCGCACGACTCCACTGGTTGTGGCTGCCATCAGCCGACGGCCCCTTCCATCTGCAGCTCGATCAGCCGGTTGAGCTCGAGCGCGTACTCCATCGGCAGCTCGCGGGCGATCGGCTCGATGAAGCCGCGCACGATCATCGCCATGGCCTCGTCCTCGGCCATGCCCGCGCGACATCAGGTAGAACAGCTGTTCCTCGCTGACCTTCGACACCGTGGCCTCGTGGCCCATCGAGACGTCGTCCTCGCGGACGTCGACGTACGGGTAGGTGTCCGAGCGGCTGATCGTGTCGACCAGCAGCGCGTCGCAGCGGACCGTCGAGCGCGAGTGGTGGGCGCCCTCCAGTACCTGGACCAGCCGCGGTAGGAGGTGCGGCCACCGCCGCGGGCGACCGACTTGGAGACGATCGACGAGGACGTGTGCGGCGCCGCGTGCACCATCTTCGCGCCGGCGTCCTGGTGCTGGCCCTCGCCGGCGAAGGCGATCGACAGCGTCTCGCCCTTGGCGTGCTCGCCGAGCAGGTAGACCGCCGGGTACTTCATCGTCACCTTGGAGCCGATGTTGCCGTCGACCCACTCCATGGTGGCGCCCTCGTGCGGCCGCGGCCCGCTTGGTGACCAGGTTGTAGACGTTGTTCGACCAGTTCTGGATCGTCGTGTAGCGGACGCGGGCGTTCTTCTTCACGATGATCTCGACGACCGCGGAGTGCAGCGAGTCCGACTTGTAGATCGGCGCGGTGCAGCCCTCGACGTAGTGCACGTAGGAGCCCTCGTCGGCGATGATCAGGGTCCGCTCGAACTGGCCCATGTTCTCGGTGTTGATCCGGAAGTAGGCCTGCAGCGGGATCTCGACGTGCACGCCCTTCGGGACGTAGATGAACGAGCCGCCCGACCACACCGCGGTGTTCAGCGCGGCGAACTTGTTGTCGCCCGCCGGGATCACCGTGCCGAAGTACTCGCGGAACAGGTCCTCGTGCTCGCGCAGGGCGGTGTCGGTGTCGAGGAAGATGACGCCCTGCTCCTCCAGGTCCTCGCGGATCTGGTGGTAGACGACCTCGGACTCGTACTGCGCGGCGACGCCGGCGACCAGGCGCTGCTTCTCGGCCTCGGGGATGCCGAGCCGGTCGTAGGTGCGCTTGATGTCGTCGGGCAGGTCGTCCCAGCTGAGTGGCCTGCTTCTCGGTGGAGCGCACGAAGTACTTGATGTTGTCGAAGTCGATGCCCGGACAGGTCGCTGCCCCACGTGGGCATGGGCTTCTTGCCGAACAGCCGCAGCGCCTTGAGCCGCGTGCTTGAGCATCCACTCCGGCTCGCTCTTCAGCGCCGAGATGTTGCGGACGACGTCCTCGGACAGCCCGCGCCGCGCGGTGGCGCCGGCGGTGTCGGAGTCGGCCCAGCCGTACTCGTAGCGGCCGAGGCCTTCGAGCTCGGCGGGTGGTCGGCAGACGTGCATCAGGTCGGTGCCTCTCGTGGTGGGTGGCGCTCCGGGGTGGTCCGGGTTCCGCGACGCCGGTGCGACCGCGGCGGCGGGGTCGGTCGGAGCCCGGCCGGTGCGTGCTGGGGACGTAGGTGGTGCACACGTGCTCGCCGTGGGCGAGCGTCGCCAGCCGCTGGACGTGCACGCCGAGCAGCCGCGAGAAGGCCTCGGTCTCGGCCTCGCAGAGCTGCGGGAACTCGCGCGGCCACGTGCTGCACCGGGCAGTGCCCCTGGCACAGCTGGGTGCCGATGGCCGCCTCGCCGGCGGTCGACCGGGCGGGCGCTGGCGCCGCGTAGCCGTCCTGCGGCAGGGCCCGCGCGAGCGCCTCGGCGCGCGGCGCGGGCCCGCGCCCGCGGCCTCGACGACGGGCGCGTAGCGCTGCTCCAGGTCGGCCACCCGCGCGGTCGGCGAACGCCGCTCGACGGCGCTCGGGCCGGCGAGCTCGGCCAGGAGCCGCAGGGCCGAGGCGGCCAGGTCGTCGTAGCCGCTGGTCAGCGCCGCCGTGGCCGGCGTCGGTGAGCGACGTAGGCGCCGGGCGGGCCGGCCGCGACCGCGGCGGGCCGAGCGCTGGCGGCTCGCGCGCCAGACCGCGACGAAGCCCTCGGCGAGCAGGGCGTCGAGGTGGCGGCGCACGGCGGCGGGGGTCAGCCCGAGCGCGCTCGGCGAGCTCGGCGGCGGTCACCGGCCCGCGCTCGAGCACGGCGCGCGCGACCCGGTCGCGGGTGCGCGCGGTCGACGCCTGGTCCGTCAGCCGGGCAGGCGCGCCGCGTCGCTCGGCATCGAATTACACCACACCATTGTGACCTAATTGCCGACCGACCTCAACCGCGGGGTGGCCTCCACGTGGGCGCGATCGAGCGGACGCGACCTGAGGACGTCCGCAGCATGCCCGAACCCGCTGCGAGCCGACGCCCGCCGTCGTCGTCGAGCGGCCTCGTGCGCGCGCTACGGGGGCGTCCGGGCCGTCGACGGGCTCGACCTGCACGCGCCGCCGCGGCGCCGTGACCGCCGTGCTCGGCCCCAACGGCGCGGGCAAGACCACCACCGATCGAGTGCTGCGAGGGCCTGCGCCGCCCGGACGGCGGCACGGTGCGCGTGCTCGGGCGTCGACCCGCTGGCACGCCGGGGCCGAGCACCGGGCCCGGGTCGGCGTGATGCTGCAGGACGGCGGCCTGCCCACGGGCGCGCGAGCCCGGCGAGCTGCTGCGCCACGTCGCCGGCCTGCACGCCCGTCCGCTCGACCGGTCGACGCCCTCGCCGACCGGCTGGGCATCGACGGCTTCGCGCGCACGCACCGTGCGCCGGCTGTCCGGTGGCCAGCGGCAGCGGCTGGCCCTGGCCTGCGCGCTCGTCGGCCGGCCCGAGGTGGTCTTCCTCGACGAGCCCACGCGCCGGGCTCGACCCGCAGGCCCGCCTCGCCGTCTGGGACCTCGTGCGCGCAGGCTGCGCGACGAGGGCGTCGCGGTGCTGCTCACCACCCACCTGATGGACGAGGCCGAGCGGCTGGCCGACCACGTGGTCGTCGTCGACGCCGGCGCGTGGTCGCCGCGGGCTCGCCGCCGAGCTCACCGGCGGCGAGCGAGCACGGCGACGCGGTGCGCTTCCAGTCCGTCGCGCCCGCCTCGACCTGGGCGGCCTGCGTCGCGGCCCTGCCGACCGACGTGCGAGGTCAGCGAGCCGCGACCGGGCGACGTACCGGTCGTCCGCGGGCACGTCGACCCGCCGCGATGCTGTCGACGGTGACCGTCCTGGTGCGCCGCGCACGGGCCTGATGCCCGAGGGTCTGCACCGTGCGGGCGCGACGCTCGAGGACGTCTTCCTCGAGCTCACCGGAAGGAGCCTGCGATGAGCCCGCCCGAGCCCGCCCCGACCGCGCGCCGAGCCTCGGCCCGACCGCGGCCGCGCCGCCGTGCGCCGGGTGCTCGCGCAGGCCCGCTTCGAGACCGGCGTCCTGCTGCGCAACGGCGAGCAGCTGCTGTCGCGCTCGTGCTGCCCGCGCTGCGCTGCTGGTGGCGCTGGCGCACTCACCCGGACCTCGTGGGCCGGGCGCCGCGGATCGACGTCGCGGCACCCCGGGCGTGCTGGCCCTGGCGGTGATGTCGACCGCGTTCACCGGGCAGGCGATCGGCACCGGCTTCGACCGGCGCTACGGCGTGCTGCGCCTGCTCGGCCACCACGCCGCTGGGCCGGCGCGGGCTGCTGGCCGGCGGGTCGCTCGCCGTCCTGGTGGTCGAGGTCGTGCAGGTGGTGGTGCTCGGTGGGCTGGCGCCTGGCGCTGGGCTGGCGCCCCGCAGCCGGGCGGCTGCTGCCCGGCCGCCCTGGTGATCGGCGTGCGTCGGGACGCCGCCTTCGTCGGCGCTCGGCGCTGCTGCTGGCCGGCACGCTGCGCGCCGAGGCGGTGCTCGCCGTCGCCAACCTGGTCTGGGTGCTGCTGCTGGCCGGCGGCGGCGTGGTGATCCCCCCGCACCGGCTCGGCCGCGCCTCGATCCTCGCCGCGCTGCTGCCCTCCGGCGCGCTCGGCGACGGGCTGCGTGCCGCCGCTGCACGTCCGGACGGCGTCGGGGTGCGCTCGCGGTGCTGCTGGGGTGGGCGTGCTGGGCTGCGGCCGCGGCGGTGCGCCTGTTCCGCTGGAGACTGAGTGAACACGCCCCGGCTGCGGGGCGCCCGGGCGGGTCGGGGACTCTACGCTGGGCGCCGTGACCAGTTCGTCTCGCCGTTCCCGTGGACGTCTCCTCCCCATCCCTGCCCTCGCCGTGGCTCCGGCGGGTGCTGGTCGCCAACCTCGTGGTCCAGGTCGGCATCGTGCTCACCGGGGGGCTGGTGCGCCTCACCGGGTCCGGGCTCGGCTGCCCCACCTGGCCGCAGTGCGTGCCCGGCTCGTACACCCCGGTGGTGCACCAGGCGCAGGGCTGCCACAAGGACATCGAGTTCGGCAACCGGATGCTCACCTGGGTGTCTGGTCGGCGGTCGCGGTGGCCGTGGTGGTCGTCGTGCGGCAGCACCGGCAGCGCACCGGTGACCGCTCCCCGCGCGCTGCTGTGGCTGGGCTGGGCCCCGCTGCTCGGCGTCGTGGCCCAGATCCCGTCGGGGGGATCACGGTGCTCACCGCGGCTGCGCCCGGCCACCGTCGCTGCGCACTTCCTGTTTTCGATGGTGCTGGTCGCCGCCGCGAAGGCGCTGCTGGTGCAGATCCGGGTCGTCGAGCCCGGCGCCGCCCCGACGTGCAGCGGGAGGTCGGCGCTGCTCGTTCGGCCTCGCCGCCACGGCCGGCGGTCGTGCTGCTCGGCACCGTCGTCACGGGGTCGGGACCGCACTCCGGCGACGCCGCGCACCCCTCCCGGTTCGGTTTCGACCCCCGCACCGTGAGCTGGCTGCACGCCGACGCGGTCTGGCTGTTCACCGGTCTGACCATCGCGCTCGTGATCGCGCTCCGGCTGGCTCGGCGCACCGCGACCCGCCCGCCGGGCTGAGCCTGCACCTGCTCGGGGTGATCGCCTTCCAGGGCACGATCGGCTACCTGCAGTACGCCACCGGGTTGCCGACGGCCTGGTCGCCCTGCACCTGGTCGGCGCCGCGTTGATCGCCTCGGCGGTGACCGGGGTGGTGCTCGAGACCCTCCGCCCGCGCCCGTTGCCGAGCACCGTCCCGGCGGCCGGCTAGGGCCTCACCCCCCACCCGCCCCCTACCCGGCCGTGCTCGCGCTAGTGCGCGAGCAGCCCGCCGAGGTGGACGAAGGGGTCGAGCGCCACGGCGACGAACAGCAGCGTCAGGTAGGTGATCGAGCAGTGGAACAGCCGCATCGGCCGCAGCTGCGCGCCGTCGCCGCGCCGGGCCCGGGCGTGCAGCGCGGTAGGCCTCGAGCAGGAACAGCGCGCCCGAGCACCACCGCGCGACCCGCCGTAGAGCCAGCCGCATGCCGCGACCGGGACCAGCAGCAGCGAGCGGCGACCATCGCCCAGCGTAGGCGACGACCCGGCCGGCCACGACCTGCGGCGTCGGCCACCACCGGCAGCATCGGCACGCCGGCCGCCGCGTAGTCGTCCGGTAGCGCATCGACAGCGGCCAGTAGTGCGGCGGGGTCCAGAGGAAGATCACGCACGAACAGCACGACCGGCGCCCAGCTCAGCGAGCCGGTGACGGCCGCCCAGCCGATCAGCACCGGCATGCAGCCGGCGGCGCCGCCCCAGACGATGTTCTGCGGGGTGCGCCGCTTGAGCAGCAGCGTGTAGACGACGACGTAGAACAGCGATCGCGGCCAGCGGCCAGCAGCCGCGGCCAGCAGGTTGACCAGCAGCGCCAGCCAGGCGACCGCGAGCACGCCGAGCAGCCAGGCCGAAGACGAGCGCCTCGCGCGGGGTGATCTCGCCGGTGACCAGCGGGCGGCTGCCGGTGCGGTGCATCACGCCGGTCGATGTCGCGGTCGAGGTAGCAGTTGAGCGTGTTCGCGCTGCCGGCGGCCAGCGTCCCGCCGACGAGCGTGGCGAGCACGAGCCACGAGCGGCGGGCAGGCCACGCTGCGGCGAGGACCATGGTCGGGCACCGTCGTGACCAGCAGCAGCTCGATGATCCGCGGCTTGGTCAGCGCCGAGGTAGGCCCGCGCCGAGCGCGCGCAGGCTCCGCCGACGCGCCACGGGCCGCGGCGACGGCGGCCGGGCGTTGGGCGAGGTCGTCAGCATGGGTCCTCGGCGGCAGGGTGCGACGGCGGCCGCGCTCACTGCTGCGTCGGCCGCCGTCCCGATCCGCGCCGGCGCCGACGGATGCCTCACCCGGGCAGGCCGGCAGCGCGGCTCATGCCGGCTGCCCGGGGCCGTCCCGGCGATAGGCTCGGACACCCAGGCGCGTCGACGCCGGCTCCGGCCCGACCGGCCGTCCAGCAGCTGCCGGCCGCAGCGCAGCCCGACCGGCAGCACGACGACGCCGAACGGCCTCCTGACGGAGTGGACCCGCCAAGCATCGCCAGTGCACACGCACGTGCCGACCCTCCTGGAGTGGACCGACCTCGACCACCGCGCCGTCGACACCGTCGCGGGCGCTGGCCATGGACGCCGTCGCAGAAGGTCGGCAACGGCCACCCCGGCACCGCGATGAGCCTGGCGCCCGCGGCGTACCTGCTCTTCCAGCGGCTTCTGCGGCACGACCCGGCCGACTCGCACTGGCTCGGGCGCGACCGCTTCGTCCTGTCCTGCGGGCACAGCAGCCTGACCCAGTACATCCAGCTCTACCTGTCCGGCTACGGGCTCGAGCTGGAGGACCTGGAGGCGCTGCGGACCTGGGGTCACTCGACCCCGGGCCACCCCGAGTACGGCCACACCGAGGGGTCGAGATCACCACCGGGCCGCTCGGCCAGGGCCTCGCCACCGCGGTCGGGCATGGCGATGGCCGCCCGCCGCGAGCGCGGGCTGCTCGACCCGGACGCGCCCGCCGGGAGAGCCCCTTCGACCACACCGTCTGGGTGATCGCCTCCGACGGCGACATCGAGGAGGGCGTCACCAGCGAGGCGTCCTCGCTGGCGGGCCACCAGCAGCTCGGCAACCTGGTGGTGCTCTACGACGACAACCAGCATCTCGATCGAGGACGACACCGACATCGCCCTCTCCGAGGACATCGGCAAGCGCTACGAGGCGTACGGCTGGCACGTCCAGACCGTGGACTGGACCGGTGGCGAGGCCGCCGACCGGGTCGACGGCGTGTACGCCGAGGACCTCGGACGCCCTGCACGCCGCGCTCGACGCGGCCAGGGCCGAGACCGCCCGCCCCTCCCTGGTGATCCTGCGCACGATCATCGCCTGGCCGGCGCCGACCATGCAGAACACCGGCAAGATCGCACGGTTCCGCGCTCGGTGTCGACGAGGTGCGCGGCCACCAAGCAGGTCCTCGGCTTCGACCCCGAGCAGACCTTCGCCGTCGACGCGGAGGTGCTCGGCGCACGCCCGGCGCGTGGGCGAGCGCGGCCGGGCGCTGCACGCCGACTGGGACGAGCGGCTGGCCAAGTGGCGCGGCCGAGCACCCCGACCGGGCGGCGCTGCTCGGACCGCCTGCGCGAGCGCCGGCTGCCCGCCGGGCTGGGCCGGGCAGCTGCCGGTCTTCCCGGCCGGCACCGCGGTGGCCACCCGGAAGGCGTCGGGCGCGGTGCTCAACGCCGTCGCTCACGCGCTGCCCGAGCTGTGGGGCGGCTCGGCCGACCTGGCCGAGTCGCAACAACACCACGATGGAGGGCGAGCCGTCCTTCCTGCCCGCGCAGTACAGCACCCGGCTGTGGGGCCAGGGCAGCCCGTACGGCCGCACGCTGCACTTCGGCATCCGCGAGCACGCGATGGGCGCGATCCTGAACGGGATCGCGCTGCACGGCGGCACCCGCGCCTACGGCGGCACCTTCCTGGTCTTCAGCGACTACATGCGCCCCGCGGTGCGGCTGGCCGCGCTGATGCGGCTGCCCGTGGTCTACGTCTGGACGCACGACTCCATCGGCCTGGGCGAGGACGGCCCACCCACCAGCCGGTGGAGCACCTCGCCGCGTTGCGGGCGATCCCGGGCTCGACGTGTCCGCCCCGCCGACGCCAACGAGACGGCGTGGGCCTGGCGAACCGTGCTGGAGCACCCCGACCGCCCGGCCGGGCTCGTGCCTCACCCGGCAGAATCTGCCCGTCCTCGACCGCTCCGCCGGCTCCGGGTTCGCCCCCGCCGAGGGCGTCACGCCGCGGCGGCGTACGTGCTGGCCGCCGACGACGAGGCCGCCGGCGGCACCCCCGCGGTGGTCCTCGTCGGTACCGGGTCGGAGGTGCAGCTCGCCCTGGACGCCCGGCGCGAGCTGCAGGAGGCGGGGCATCCCCGCCCGGGTGGTCTCGATGCCCTGCCGGGAGTGGTTCGACGAGCAGGACGCCGGCGTACCGCGAGTCGCGTGCTGCCGCCGGCGGTGCGGGCCCGGGTCGCGTCGAGGCCGGCATCGCGCAGGGCTGGCGCGACGTCGTCGGCGACGCCGGGCGCGATCGTCAGCCTCGAGCACTTCGGCGCCTCGGCCGACTACGAGACCCTCTACCGCGAGTTCGGGATCACCGCGGAGGCTGTGGTCGCCGCGGCCCGGGAGAGCATCGCGGCGGCGAGGAGCTGACGGAACCCGCAGGAACGACGCAGTGACACTTGAGGAGGCACAGGCATGAGCGATGCACTCGCACGGCTCGCGAGCGAGGGCGTCTCGGTCTGGCTCGACGACCTGTCCAGGGAGCTGCGTCGAATCCGGCGACCTGGCCGCGCTGGTAAGGGACAGCCACGTCGTCGGCGTCACCAGCAACCCGACCATCTTCGCCGCCGCGCTGGCCAAGGGCGACCGCTACACCGCGCAGGTGCGGCGGCTCGCGGCCGCGGGGGCCGACGTCGACACCGCCGTCTTCGAGATCACCACCGACGACGTGCGCAGTGCCTGTGACGTGCTCCGCCCGGTGTATGAGGCCAGCGGCGGCCTCGACGGCCGGGTCTCGATCGAGGTGGATCCCCGGCTCGCCCACGACGGCGCGGCCACGATCGCCGCCGCCCGACGGCTCTGGTCAACCGTCGACCGCCCGAACGTGATGATCAAGATTCCCGCCACCGTCGAGGGGCTGCCCGCCGATCACCGCGGCCCTGGCGGAGGGAATCAGCGTCAACGTCACGCTGATCTTCAGCCTGCAGCGCTACCGGGGGGTGCATCGACGCCTTCGTGTCCGGGATCGAGCAGGCACACTCCACGGGCCTCGACCTGTCCCGGATCGGCTCGGTGGCGAGCTTCTTCGTCTCCCGGGTGGACACCGAGGTCGACCGCCGGCTGGAGGCGATCGGCACGCCGGCCGCGCTGCAGCTGCGCGGCAAGGCGGCCCTGGCCAACGCCCGGCTCGCCTACCAGGCGTACGAGGAGGTGGTCTCGGCGCGCACGCTGGCGCGTGCTGGCCGGCGCCGGGGCCCGGCCGCAACGCCCGCTGTGGGCCTCCACCGGGGTGAAGAACCCCGCCTATCCCGACACGCTGTACGTCAGCGAGCTGGTGGTCTCGGACACGGTGAACACCATGCCCGGTGCGACGCTGCGCGCGGTTGCCGACCACGGGGAGATCCACGGCGACTCCGTGCGCGGCCACTACGCCGAGGCCGCACAGCTGCTCGATGCGCTCGAGGAGCTCGGGATCGCCTACGCCGATGTCACCGCGGTGCTCGAGCGCGAGGGCGTGGAGAAGTTCGACAAGAGCTGGGGCGAGCTGCTCGCGACCGTCTCGGACGAGCTGGCGCGGGTGTCCGCGACGGACTCAGAGGAAGAGGCGCAGCAATGAGCCCGCACCGACCGCGCACCGAGGAGGAGCAGTGACCGAACCGCAGTGGCTGGTGGCCTGGGCGGGTGACGACCAGGGCAGCGCGCTGGAGGTCACCGCGTCGGGCGCCGCCGCGTCCGCCGTCGCCGTGCATGGGCCGGCCCTCGTCCAGGACGGGGTCGCCGGCCGCATCGCCGCCCGCGACGCAACCCTGTGGGGCCCCGCGGCGGAGGCGGAGGCCCACGTCAGGCTGGCCTGGGTCGACCTGCCCGAGACCTCCCGCCCGCTGGTCGAGCAGGTGGAGCGGCTGCGCTCCGAGCTCGCCGCCGAGGGGATCGACCGGGTGGTGCTGTGCGGGATGGGCGGCTCGTCGCTGGCCCCCGAGGTGATCACCCGTACCGCCGGGGTCCCGCTGGTCGTGCTGGACGGCACCGACCCGGGCCAGGTGCGGGCCGCGCTCGAGGAGCACCTCGAGCGGACGGTCGTGGTGGTGTCCAGCAAGTCGGGGTCCACCGTCGAGACCGACAGCCAGCGGCGTGCCTTCGAGGCGGCGTTCGCCGCCGCCGGGATCGAGCCGGCACGTCGCATCGTCGTGGTCACCGACCCCGGCTCGCCGCTGGAGAAGGCGTCGCTGGCCGCGGGCTACCGGGCGGTCTTCAGGGCCGACCCCGGCGTGGGCGGCCGGTTCTCGGCCCTGACCGCCTTCGGGCTGGTTCCCTCCGGGCTCGCCGGGGCCGACATCGGCGCCCTGCTCGACCAGGCCGCAGTGGTGGTCGACCTGCTCACCGACGACTCCGAGGGCAACCCGGCGCTCGTGCTCGGCGCGGCACTGGGCGGCACCAGCCCGCTGCGCGACAAGGTGGTCTTCGTCGACGAGGGCTCGGGCACCGTCGGGTTCGCCGACTGGGCCGAGCAGCTCATCGCCGAGTCCACGGGCAAGCAGGGCAGCGGGCTGCTGCCCGTTGTCGTCGAGGGCCCGCAGGCGCCCGAGCTCAGCAGCGGCGCCGCCGATGTGCTGGTGGTCAGGCTGGTCCCGGCACAGGACGAGCAGGAGGTGGCGGAGGACGCGGAACTGGGGTCCGCCCCGGACGGCGGGGTCGCCGCCGAGGTCACCGTGGCCGGCCCGCTCGGCGCGCAACTGCTGCTCTGGGAGTACGCCATCGCCGTGGCCGGTCGGTTGCTCGGTATCAACCCCTTCGACCAACCGGACGTGGAGAGCGCGAAGAAGGCCGCCCGCGGTCTGCTCGACGCCCGCCCCGAGCCTGCGCCGGCCGATCTCGTGGACGGCGCGGTGGAGATCCGCGCCACCCCCGGGCTGCTGGGCCACGCGGGCGACCTCGAAGGCGCCGTGGCCGCGCTGCTGGCCACGCTCGGCCCCCGCGGCTACCTGGCGGTGATGGCCTACCTCGACCGGGTCCACGACGGGGCGCTGAGCGGGGTGCGCGCGGGGCTGGCCGCCCGTACCGGCCGTCCGGTCACCTTCGGCTGGGGCCCACGGTTCCTGCACTCGACCGGGCAGTTCCACAAGGGCGGGCCGGCCGTCGGCAGCTACCTGCAGATCACCGCCGCGCCCCTGACCGACCTGGAGGTCCCGGAGCGCCCCTTCACCTTCGGCACCCTCATCGCCGCCCAGGCCGCCGGGGACGCCCAGGTGCTCGCCGCGAACGGGCGGCCGGTGCTGCGGCTGCACCTTCGCGACCGGGCCGCGGGAACGGCCCGGTTGCTGGAGGTGCTCGGTCGCGGTCCGCAGCGGGACGCCGAGTGAGCCCCGCCCGGGTGGCCCGCGGGGACAACCCACTGCGGGACGAGCGCGACAAGCGGCTGCCGCGGATCGCGGGCCCCTGCGGGCTGGTGATCTTCGGGGTGACCGGCGACCTGGCGCGCAAGAAGCTCATGCCGGCGGTGTACGACCTCTCCCATCGCGGGCTGCTGCCGCCGGGCTTCGCGCTGGTGGGGTTCGCCCGGCGGGACTGGGCCGACGAGGACTTCGGCAAGGTCGTCCACGACGCGATCCGCGAGCACGCCCGGACGCCGTTCCGCGAGTCGGTCTGGCAACAGCTGGCCGAGGGCATCCGTTTCGTCCCCGGTGACTTCACCGACGACGCCGCCTTCGACACCCTCGCCGCGACCATTGCCGAGCTCGACAAGGTGCGGGGCACGGGAGGCAACCACGCGTTCTACCTGTCCATCCCGCCGCGGTCCTTCCCCGTCGTCACCAAGCAGCTGGCCCGGTCCGGGCTGTCGGCGCAGGACGGCGACCAGTGGCGCCGGGTGGTGATCGAGAAGCCCTTCGGCCACGACCTCGCCTCCGCCCGCGAGCTCAACGAGGTGGTCGAGTCGGTCTTCCCACCCGACTCCGTGTTCCGCATCGACCATTACCTGGGCAAGGAGACGGTGCAGAACCTGCTGGCGATGCGCTTCGCCAACCAGCTGTTCGAGCCGATCTGGAACGCCAACTACGTCGACCACGTGCAGATCACGATGGCCGAGGACATCGGGATCGGCGGGCGGGCCGGGTACTACGACGGCATCGGCGCCGCCCGCGACGTCATCCAGAACCATCTGCTGCAACTGCTCGCGCTCACCGCGATGGAGGAGCCCGTCTCCTTCGACGCCCGCGATCTGCGCACCGAGAAGGAGAAGGTGCTCTCCGCCGTCCGGGTGCCGCGCGACCTCACCCGGCACACGGCCCGCGGCCAGTACGCCGCGGGGTGGCAGGGCGACCACCCGGTCATCGGGTACCTCGAGGAAGAGGGCATCCCGACCGAGTCCATCACCGAGACCTACGCCGCGGTGCGGCTCGACATCGACACCCGGCGCTGGGCGGGGGTGCCCTTCTACCTGCGTACCGGCAAGCGGCTGGGCCGACGCGTCACCGAGATCGCGGTGGTGTTCAAGCGGGCGCCGCACCTGCCCTTCGAACGCACCGCCACCGAGGAGCTCGGCCAGAACGCGATCGTGATCCGGGTGCAGCCCGACGAGGGCATCACCATGCGGTTCGGCTCGAAGGTGCCGGGGACCGCCATGGAGGTCCGCGACGTCACGATGGACTTCGGCTACGGGCACGCCTTCACCGAGTCGAGCCCGGAGGCGTACGAGCGGTTGATCCTCGACGTGCTGCTCGGCGACCCGCCGCTGTTCCCACGGCACGAGGAAGTCGAGCTGTCCTGGCGGATCCTTGACCCGATCGACGGGCACTGGGCCCGCCACGGGCGACCCGAGCCCTACCCGTCCGGTACCTGGGGGCCGGCCTCGGCCGAGGAGATGATGGCCCGCGACGGGCGTGCCTGGAGGTTGCCGTGATCGTCTGGAGGTTGCCGTGATCGTCTGGAGGTTGCCGTGATCATCGATCTGCCGGACACCACCACCGGAGCCGTCAACCGCAAGCTGGTCGACCTGCGCGAGACGGGCGGCGCGATCGCGCTCGGCCGGGTGCTCACCCTCGATCCTCGCCACCGCGGACGCCCGTGCCGAGGAGGCCATCGGGCGGCCAACGACGCGAGCCGCGAGCACCCGTGCCGGGTGATCGCGGTGGTGCGCGGCGAGCGGCGCGGCTCCTCCCGGCTCGACGCCCAGATCCGGGTGGGCGGCGACGCCGGCGCCAGCGAGGTGATCGTGCTGCGGCTGTACGGGCCGCTGTCCGAGCACGGTGACAGCGTCGTGGTTCCGATGCTGCTGCCCGACTCCCCGATCGTGGTCTGGTGGCCGGGTAACGCCCCCGACGTGCCCGCCGAGGACGCGATCGGCCGGATGGCGCAGCGCCGGATCACCGACGCCTCGCTGTGCCGCAGCCCGACGAAGGCGCTGCAGCAGCGGGCCGAGCGGCACAGCCCGGGCGACACCGACCTGGCCTGGACCCGGATCACCCTGTGGCGGGCGCTGCTCGCCGCCGCCCTCGACCAGCCGCCGTTCGAGCAGGTCACCGCTGCGGTGGTCACCGGGGCGTCCGACAGCCCCAGCACCGACCTGATGGCGGCCTGGCTGCGGCTGACCCTCGACTGCCCGGTGCGCCGCAGTCGCACGGCCGCCGGGACGGGCCTGGTCAGCGTCGGCCTGAAGCGCTCCTCCGGGACGATCCTGCTCTCCCGCCCCGACGGGCACGTCGCGACCCTGACCCAGCCGGGCCAGCCGGACCGGCGGATCTCGTTGCCACCGCGGCAGGATCGCGACTGCCTCGCCGAGGAGCTGCGCCGGCTCGACCCCGACGACGTGTTCGCCGAGGTGATCACCCGCGGGCTGGGGCTGCTGTCGAGCAAGTCCGCCACCGCGCGGGCGGGCGCCGCCGCGGACGGGACGGACCTGGTGGGGGCCATGGAGGGTGGGGCGTGACGGCCGCCCCCGCCGTCGTCGTCCACCGCAACGCCGAACTGCTCGCCGAGGCCGCCGCGGCGCGGTTGGTGAGCGCGCTGGTGGAGGCCCAGTCCGCCCGCGGCCACGCCCACCTCGTGCTCACCGGAGGCGGGATCGGGATCGCCGCGCTGGCCGAGCTGGCCGCGCTGCCCACCCGTGACGCGGTCGACTGGGGAAGCCTCGACGTCTGGTGGGGCGACGAGCGCTTCCTGCCCAGCGGGCATCCGGACCGCAACGAGACCCAGGCCCGCGCGGCCCTGCTCGACTCCGTGCCGCTCGACCCTGCCCGGGTGCACCCGATGCCTGCCTCGGGCGCGGAGTTCGGCGCTGACGTCGACGCCGCCGCCCGCGCCTACGCGGAGCTGCTCGCCGCGGCCGCCCTTCCGGAGGACCACTCCGACGTGCCCAGCTTCGACGTGCTGCTGCTCGGGGTGGGTCCCGACGCGCATGTCGCCTCGCTGTTCCCCGGGCACCCGGCGCTGTACGAGCAGGACCGGGCGGTGATCGGGGTGCGCGGCGCGCCGAAGCCCCCGCCGAACCGGGTGTCGCTGACGCTGCGCGCCATCCGGCGGGCGCAGTGCGTCTGGGTGCTGGCGGCCGGGGCGGGCAAGGCCGCAGCGGTGTCGCTGGCGCTCAGCGAGGCCGGGGAGGTGGCGGTGCCGGCCGCGGGTGCGCGCGGGCGGCGCCGTACGCTCTGGCTGCTCGACGCGCAGGCGGCGGCGAAGGTGTCGCCGGGCATGGTCCGGCCCGCCATTCCTTGACCGGCCCATCACGCCGAGGAGCTGCTGCCGTGCCGACCCCCCGTGACCTCGCCGAGCTGCCGTACGCGCGGTTCCTCGAGCCGTTCGCCGGGCAGCTGGGGCCCAACGC
Organism: uncultured Actinomycetota bacterium; assembly: GCA_963784535.1. Classification (GTDB taxonomy): domain Bacteria; phylum Actinomycetota; class Actinomycetes; order Actinomycetales; family Kineosporiaceae; genus CAWARR01. The sequence continues at coordinate 599,448 of CAWARR010000006.1, forward strand.
CGTCTACGACTCTGTCCATCTCAGCGACCTCAGCTTCGACGGCGCCGACGCCGACGCCTCCCGGTTCATCGAGACGGCGTTGTCCATGGTGACCTTCGACGGCGGGAGCGCGCGCCGCGCGCGGTTCAACGACGTGTGGCTGCAGTCGGTGCGCTGGGTCGCGACGAGCCTGGTCGAGACCGACTGGGTCGACGCAGAGCTGATCTCCGGGTCGATGGCCGGGGTGGAGATGTACTCGAGCGGCCTGCGCCGGGTGAGCTTCTACGGCTGCAAGCTCGACTCGGTCAACCTGCGCGGGGCGAACCTCACCGACGTCCACTTCACCGACTGCGTGCTGCGCGACGTCGATTTCGGCGGCGCCTGCCTCACCGGGGTGAGCTTCCCCGGGTCGAAGGTCGGCCCGGTGCGGTTCGCCGCGGCGCGGATGAAGGACGTCGACCTGTCCGAGGCGTCCACGGTGGAGATCGCCGACGGGATCGACGCGTTGCGCGGCGCGACCATCACCCAGGGGCAGTTGCTCGAACTCGCACCGTGGTTCGCCCGGTCCGCGGGCGTCGTCGTGAAACCGTGACCCCGCGCGGCCGGGCTGCGGTCAGCGGATGATCTTGCGGTTGCGCAGGGACTCCAGAGCCTCCTGCAGGATCGCCTCGCCGTCGGCGTCGCTGCGCCGCTCCTTCACGTAGGCGAGATGCGTCTTGTAGGGCTCGTTGCGCGGCGGCGACGGAGGGTTCTCCTGGTCCTGGCCCGCGGGGAAGCCGCAGCGCGGGCAGTCCCAGATCTCCGGCGGCTGGACGCCGGCCTCCTCGGAGAAGCTCGGCTGGGTCTCATGGCCGTTGGCGCACCAGTACGAGATGCGGAACCGGGGGGCGGCCTCGCCCCGCTCGGCCTCGCCCATCGGGCCGGCGCCTACCCGACTGCCACGGATCGCGTTGCCACTGGCCACCGGTGGTTCCTCCCCTGTCCACGGCGCCTCCACGGCGCCGCCCGTCCAGTTCCGGCCTCGTGCCACCCACGAGGTTCGTACCGCTCAACGACCTAGCTGCCGGCCGCCGTCCTTCGTGTTGCCCGGCGGGCGTGCCTTCGGCCCGCTGCCGGTGGTGCTGCGGTCAGCTCGAGAAACGCTCGAGCACCCCGAGCACGACCACCGCCGCCGTCCAGATCAACCCGACGATGATGGTGAACCGGTTCAGGTTGCGCTCGGCCACGCCCGAGCTGCCCAGGTTGGTCGAGACCCCGCCGCCGAACATGTCCGACAGGCCTCCACCGCGCCCTTTGTGCAGCAGGATCAGCAGGGTCAGGATCAGGCTGGTGCCCACCAGCAGCACCTGCAGGACGATGCGGGCTATGGTCACGGTCTTCCTCTGTCGTCGGTGCGGGTACCCACGGCGGCGGGCGCCGTGGCTGTGCGTCCTCAGCGTGCAACTGCCGGCCCCGGTGCTGCGGGCCGACCCCCTCAGAGTAGGCGATGCCCGCGGGCGAGGAGACCACCCGGTCCCACCGGCTGCGGGGCCGGCCCGCCGCCCGGCGCGGCGGCGACCGGCCCGCTGCCGCGCCGGGTGGCGCCGGGAGTCACGCGGTGACGTGCGAGCGGTACCGCACGATCGAGGCGAACTCCACCGGGTCGAGGCAGGCGCCACCGACCAGTGCGCCGTCCACGTCCGGCTGCGCCATGATCGCGGCGACGTTCGCGGCCTTCACCGAGCCGCCGTACAGCACCCGCACCCCGGCGGCCAGCTCCGCGGAGTACAGCTCGACCAGCCGGCCACGGATCGCCGAACACACCTCCTGCGCGTCCTGCGGGGTGGCGACCTCTCCGGTGCCGATGGCCCAGACCGGCTCGTAGGCGATGACCATGGTGGCCGCTTCGGCGCCGGCGATGCCCTCCAGCCCGCCGCTCACCTGGGCGAGGGCGTGCTCCACCTGACGGCCCTCGCGGCGGACCTCGAGCCCCTCGCCGACGCACATGATCGGGCGCAGCTCGTGCCGGAAGGCCGCCTTGACCTTCGCGTTGACCACGTCGTCGGTCTCCGCGTGGTACTGCCGCCGCTCGCTGTGCCCGATCACCACGTAGCTGCAGCCGAGCTTGGCCAGCATCTGCCCCGACACCTCACCGGTGTAGGCACCGGAGTCGTGCACGGACAGGTCCTGGGCGCCGTGGCGCAGCCCGAGCTTCTCCCCGTCGACCAGGGTCTGCACCGAGCGGATGTCGGTGAACGGGGGCAGCACCACCACCTCGACGGCGGTGTAGTCGTGCTTGGCGTCGTCGAGCGTCCAGGCCAGCTTCTGCACCAGATGGGTGGCCTGCTGGTGGTCGAGGTTCATCTTCCAGTTGCCCGCCATCAGCGGGGTACGGTCGCTGCCGTTCGGTGCCGAGCCTGCTGCAGCCACGCCTCAGTCCTCCAGGACCGTGATGCCGGGGAGGGTCTTGCCCTCCAGGAACTCCAGCGACGCGCCGCCGCCGGTGGAGATGTGCCCGAAGGCGGACTCGGCGAAGCCGAGCTGGCGCACCGCGGCGGCCGAGTCGCCGCCGCCGACCACGGTCAGGCCCGGACAGCCGGTGAGGGCCGGCCGCGAGCGCCCGCGTCCCGTGGCTGTACGGCTCGAGCTCGAAGACGCCCATCGGGCCGTTCCAGAAGACCGTGCGGGCGTCGGCGAGCCGGGAGGCGAACAGCTTCGCGCTGTCCGGACCGATGTCCAGCCCCATCCGCCCGGCGGGGATCGCGTCCGCGGCCACGACGTCGTGGGCGGCGTCGGCGCTGAACGCGTCGGCGGCCACCACGTCGATCGGGAGCACCACCTCGACGCCCAGCTCGGCGGCCCGCTGCAGGTATCCGCGCACGGCGTCGAGCTGGTCGGCCTCCAGCAGGCTGGTGCCCACCTCGTGGCCCTGGGCGGCCAGGAAGGTGTACGCCATGCCGCCGCCGATCAGGATCCGGTCGGCCTTGGTGAGCAGGTTGTCGATCACGCCGAGCTTGTCCGACACCTTCGACCCGCCGAGCACGACGGCGTACGGCCGCTCCGGCTCGACGGTCAGCCGGCGGAGCACGTCGACCTCGGCCAGCACCAGCCCACCTGCGGCGTGCGGCAGCCGCTGCGCGATGTCGTAGACGCTGGCCTGCTTGCGGTGCACCACCCCGAAGCCGTCGCTGACGAAGACGTCGGCGAGCGCGGCCAGCTGGTCGGCGAAGGCCCCCCGCTCGGCTCGTCCTTGCTCGTCTCGCCGGCGTTGAAGCGGAGGTTCTCCAGCACCACCACCTCGCCGTCCGCGAGCGCCGCCACCGCCGCCCGGGCCGCCGCGCCGACGGTGTCGGAGGCGAAGCCGACGGGGTGGCCGAGGACCTCCCCGAGGCGCGCGGATACCGGGAGGAGGGAGTACTTCTCCTCCGGTACGCCCTTCGGGCGGCCGAGGTGGGCCACCACGACCACCCGGGCACCCGCCTCGCGCCAGCCGGCTGATGGTCGGCGCCGACGCGCGGATCCGCCCGTCGTCCGTGATGGTCGCCGGGGTGGTGGCGTAGTCGAGTGGGACGTTGAGGTCGCTGCGGACGAGCACGCGCCTGCCGCGCAGGTCGCCGAGGTCCTCGATGGTCTTCATTGCGGCTCCTTGGACTGCTGGGAGCCGGCGCGGCGCACCACCGGCCGCGACCCCACCTCGGGGGTCGCGGCCGGTCCTGACGCCGACACCGGTCGGTGACTGTCTACGGCGGGAACTACAGGGTGGCGCCGACCAGGAGCGTGAGGTCGATGAGCCGGTTGGAGTAGCCCCACTCGTTGTCGTACCAGCCGACGATCTTGACGTGGTCCCCCTGCGCGGTGGTGAGGCCCGCGTCGAAGGTGCACGACGCCGGCGAGGTGACGATGTCGCTGGAGACGATCGGGTCCTCGGTGTACTCCAGGTACCCCTTCAGCGCGCCGTCAGCGGCCTTCTTGAACGCCGCGTTGACCTCCTCCTTGGTGACCTCGCGGGCGAGGGTCACGGTGAGGTCGGTGGCCGAGCCGGTCGGGACCGGCACGCGCATCGCGAAGCCGTCGAGCTTGCCCTTCAGCTCCGGGATCACCAGCGCGATGGCCTGCGCCGCACCCGTGGTGGTCGGGATGATGTTGGTGGCGGCGGCCCGCGCGCGGCGCAGGTCCTTGTGCGGGAAGTCGAGGATCACCTGGTCGTTGGTGTAGGCGTGGATCGTCGTCATCAGGCCCTTGACGATGCCGAACTCCTCCTGCAGCACCTTGGCCATCGGCGCCAGGCAGTTCGTGGTGCACGAGGCGTTCGAGATGATGGTGTGGGCCGCCGGGTCGTAGGCACCGTCGTTGACGCCCATCACGACGGTGATGTCCTCGTTCTTCGCCGGCGCGGAGATGATGACCTTCTTCGCGCCCGCCGTCGACGTGCTTGCGCGCGTCGTCGGCGTCGGTGAAGTGCCCGGTGGACTCGATCACGACGTCGGCGCCGAGGTCCTTCCACGGCAGCGCGGCCGGGTCGCGCTCGGCCAGCGCCTTGAAGCTCTTGCCGCCCACCGTGATCTCGTCCTCGCTGAACGAGACGTCCACGCCGAGCCGGCCCAGGATCGAGTCGTACTTGCAGCAGGTGTGCCAGCGTCTTGTTGTCGGTGAGGTCGTTGACGCCGACGATCTCGATGTCCGCGCCGGACGCCAACGCTGCGCGGAAGAAGTTACGGCCGATCCGGCCGAAGCCGTTGATGCCAACCCGTACGGTCACGGAGTAGCCCTCCCTGGCGCACCGGCCCTGGCCGGCGCGAGTCTTCGGATGGTCGTCAGGCGCACACCATTGCTACGCCCGCGTACGTCAACACTATGGGTTACCAGCAGGTTCACCCAACCGGGTCCACTCCCCCGAATGGTGGGCCTATGGTCACCGCCGCCGCCTCCCCCGCCCGGGGGAATCGGTCGGTCAGGCGTCGAGCATCTCGGGGGTCAGGTTCGCCTCGGTGCCCGGGGATGCCCAGGTCGCCGGCGCGCTTGTCGGCCATCGCCAGCAACCGCCGGATCCGCCCGGCGACGGCATCCTTGGTCATCGGCGGGTCGGCGAGCTGACCGAGCTCCTCCAGACTGGCCTGCTTGTGATCCAGGCGGAGCCGCCCCGCCTCGCGCAGGTGCTCGGGCACGTCGTCGCCGAGGATCTCCATCGCCCGCTCCACCCGTGCCCCGGCGGCCACCGCGGCGCGCGCCGAACGGCGCAGGTTCGCGTCGTCGAAGTTGGCCAGCCGGTTTGCGGTCGCCCGCACCTCGCGGCGCATCCGGCGCTCCTCCCAGGCCAGCACCGCGTCGTGCGCGCCGAGCCGGGTGAGCATCGCGCCGATCGGCTCGCCGTCGCGGATCACCACCCGGTCGACGCCGCGGACCTCGCGCGCCTTGGCCGAGATGCCCAGCCGGCGGGCCGCGCCGACCAGCGCGAGCGCCGCCTCGGGGCCGGGGCAGGTGACCTCGAGCGCCGACGATCGGCCCGGTTCGGTGAGCGAACCGTGGGCGAGGAAGGCGCCGCGCCAGGCGGCCTCCGCGTCGCAGGTCGCGCCGGAGACCACCTGCGGCGGGAGCCCGCGGACGGGACGCCCGCGCACGTCGAGCAGGCCGGTCTGGCGGGCCAGCGACTCACCCTCGCGCACCACCCGCACCACGTAGCGGCTGGCCCGGCGCAGGCCTCCGGGAGCGAGCACGATGACGTCGCTGGTGTGCCCGAACACCTCGGCGATGTCGCGGCGCAGCCGCCGGGCCGCGATCCCGGTGTCCAGCTCGGCCTCGACGACGATCCGCCCGCTGACGATGTGCAGGCCGCCGGCGAAACGCAGAGTGGCCGACACCTCAGCCTTGCGGCAGCACGGCTTGGTCACCTGGAGCCGGCTGAGCTCGTCCTTCACCTGCGCCGTCAGAGCCATGGCGGACATCCTGCCACCGCCGTCGGCCGCCCGTGGCGAGGACCCCGTTCCGGGGTCGGCACCCGGCCGGGCTGCTGCGGGTCACACATCAGCGAGGACACCTCCGAAGACATCGCGGTATGCCGCGGCCAGCCGCAGCGGATCGTGCCGGGCGGTGCCGTCGCCCAGCGACACCTGACGCATCACCAGGCGGGCTCCGAGGGAGGCGGCCACGCCGGGTGAGCGCGTCGGGATCGTCCACCGCGCGCGGGTCGGCGAGGACTGCGTCGATGCGCAGGTCGGGGGCGTGCGCCGCCAGCACCTCGAGGTGGGCCTCGGCACTGAAGCCGTCAGTCTCCCCCATCTGCGGCCCGAGGTTCATGGTGACGCACCGGCGGGCGGAGGTCTCATGCAGGGCGGCTGCGAGCCCGGGGACGAGCAGGTGCGGCAGCACGCTGGTGAACCACGACCCGGGTCCGAGCACGACCCAGTCGGCCGAATGGATGGCCTCGACCGCGGGGGCGCAGGCCGGCGGGCTGTCCGGAACCAGGTGCACCCCCACCACCCGGCCCGGCGTGCTCGCGACCGCCACCTGCCCGCGCACGGTGACCAGGTCCTGCGGGGCGGCCGGGTCGATCCCGGCCACGGTGGCCTCGATGTCCAACGGGACCGCCGCCATGGGCAGGACCCGGCCCCGCGCGCCGAGCAGCCGGGCCACCCAGTCGAGCCCGGTCACGGGGTCGCCCAGCAGCTCCCACAGGGTGACGATGAGCAGGTTGCCCATGGAGTGGTCGTGCAGGGTTCCCGCGCTGGCGAACCGGTGCTGCAGCACGTCGCGCCACAACCGGCCCCACTCGCTGTCGTCGCAGAGCGCCGACAGGGCCATCCGCAGGTCTCCCGGCGGCAGCACGCCGAACTCCCGGCGCAGCCGCCCCGAGGATCCCCCGTCGTCGGCGACCGTGACCACCGCCGTCAGTGATTCGGTGAGGTGTCGCAGCGCCGACAACGAGGCGGACAGCCCGTGGCCGCCCCCGAGGGCGACGACGCCGAGAGCGGCCATCACTCCCGGCCCAGGTCGCGGTGGATGGTGGTCGCGCTCGCCCCGCCGGCGCGCAGCCGCTCGGCCAGCTCCTCGGTGATCGCCACCGAGCGGTGCTTGCCGCCGGTGCATCCGATCGCGATCGTGGCGTAGCGCTTGTTCTCGCGCAGGTAGCCGGCCAGCACCGGGCGCAGCGTCGCCGCGTAGGCGTCGAGGAACTCCTTCGCGCCGTCCTGGCGGAGCACGTAGTCGCTGACCACCTCGTCCAGCCCGCTGCGGTGGCGCAGCTCCGACACCCAGTACGGGTTCGGCAGGAAGCGCACGTCGGCGACGTGGTCGGCGTCCAGCGGCAGGCCGTACTTGAACCCGAACGACATCACGGTGAGCCGCTGTGCCGGGCCCGCGTCCGCCCCGAACGCCTCCGCCACCCGCGCCCCGAGCTGGTGCACGTTCAGGTGCGAGGTGTCGATGGCGGTGTCGGCGATCAGCCTCAGATCCCCGAGCAGCTCGCGCTCGCGGATGATCCCGTCCAGCAGCCGCCCGCCGCCCTGCAGCGGGTGCGGCCGGCGCACCGACTCGAAGCGGCGCACGAGCGCCTCGTCGACCGCGTCGAGGAACAGTACCCGGGTGGGTGTGCCCAGCCGCTGCACCTCCTCGAGGGCCTCGCGCAGCGCGGTGAAGAACCTGCGGCCGCGCACGTCGACGGCCACGGCGAGCCGATGCGCGTCGGCCCCCGGCGTTGCGGTGAGCTCCACCAGCGAACCGATGAGCTGGGGTGGCAGGTTGTCCACCACGTACCAGCCGAGGTCCTCCAGCACGTCGCCAGCGGTCGAGCGGCCCGCCCCCGACATCCCGGTGATCACCAGCAGCTCGCGGCCCTCGCCCGGCCCTCGCCCACCGCCCGTCCTCGTCCCCGCCCCGGGGCCCGAGGCGCCCTCCCCAGCAGTCACGTCCGCTCCCGTCCTCCCTCTCCCCGCGTTCGTCACTGCCCGGTCACGGGCCGTGTCAGTCGATGATCTCACCGGTGGAGGTGTCCACCGACGGGTGTCCCGCCTGCGCCGCGAGCGCGGCCGAGACGGCGGCGGCCACGCCCGGGCCGATCCCCTGCACGCTGGCGATCTCCTCCGGGCTCGCGGCGCGCAGCGTACGCAGCGAGCCGAACGCGGCCAGCAGCGCCTTCTTCCGGGCGGGGCCGAGCCCGGGAACATCGTCCAGCACGCTGGCCGTCATCGCGCGGCTTCTGCGCTGCCGGTGGTGGGTGATGGCGAACCGGTGGGCCTCGTCGCGCACCCGCTGCAGCAGGTAGAGCCCCTCGCTGCTGCGCGGCAGCACCACGGGCAGGTCCTCGCCCGGCAGCCAGACCTCCTCCAGCCGCTTGGCCAGGCCGCAGAGCGCGACGTCGTCGATACCGAGCTCGGCCAGGGCCGCCGCTGCCGCCGCCACCTGCGGTGGACCGCCGTCGACGACGATCAGGTTCGGCGGGTACGCGAACCGCCGCGGCCTGCCCGGTCTCGGGGTCGATCCGGCCCGGCACCGCCGGCGGCGCGCCGGAGCTGCCCGGCTCGGCTCGCCGAGCTCCCGCCACCGAGGTCGAGGCCCGCGTTCTCGCGCTCGTCCAGGTGGCGGCGGAGCCGGCGGGTCGATCACCTCGTGGATCGCAGGCGACGTCGTCCTGCCCGTGCACGCCGCGGACGGTGAAGCGCCGGTACTCGCCCTTGCGCGCCAGCCCGTCCTCGAAGACCACCATCGACGCCACCACGTGCGTGCCCTGGATGTTGCGAGACGTCGTAGCACTCGATCCGCAGCGGCGCCTCGGCCAGGCCGAGCGCCTCCTGCATCTCCTGCAGCGCCTGGCTGCCGGCTGGTGAGGTCGCCGGCGCGGCGGGTCTTGTGCAGCATCAGCGACTGGGCGGCGTTGCGGGCCACCGTCTCCATCAGCGCCCGCTTGTCGCCACGCTGCGGCACCCGGACCACCACCCGCGAGCCCGCGCAGCCCGCTCAGCCACGTCTCGACGCCGGCCGCCTGTCGGCGGCAGCTCCGGCACCAGCACCTCGCGCGGGACGGCCTCGGCGGGCGCGTCGCCGTAGACCTGCTGCAGCAGGTGCTCGACCAGGTCGGCCGGCGTGACGTCCTCGACCTTCTCGACCACCCAGCCGCGCTGGCCGCGGACGCGCCCGTCGCGCACGTGGAAGACCTGGACGGCGGCCTCGAGGTCGTCCTGGCTCAGGGCGAACACGTCGGCGTCGGTGCCGTCGGGCAGCACCACGGCGCTCTTCTCCAGTGCCCGCCGCAGCGCCGCCGAGGTCGTCCCGCAGCCGGGCCGCCCGCTCGTAGTCCTGGGCCGGCGCCGCGGCGCGCATCTGCTGCTCGAGCCGGCGCACGAAGCGCTGCGGTCTGCCCGCCCATGAAGTCGCAGAAGTCCTCGGCAAGCTCGCGGTGGTCGGCGGCGTCGAGCTGGCCGACGCACGGTGCGGAGCACTTGTCGATGTAGCCCAGCAGGCACGGCCGGCCGACCTGTCCGGCACGCCGGAACACGCCGTTGCTGCAGGTGCGTACCGGGAAGACCCGCAGCAGCAGGTCGACCGTCTCGCGGATCGCCCAGGCGTGGGCGTACGGGCCGAAGTAGCGCGTGCCCTTCCGCTTCGCCCCGCGCATCACCTGCACCCGGGGGAACTCCTCGCCGAGAGTGACCGCGAGGTAGGGGTAGGACTTGTCGTCCCGGTACTTGACGTTGAAGCGCGGGTCGTACTCCTTGATCCAGGAGTACTCCAGCTGCAGCGCCTCCACCTCGGTGGAGACCACCGTCCACTCCACCCCTGCGGCCGTGGTCACCATGCTCTGGGTGCGCGGGTGCAGCGAGGCGAGGTCGGCGAAGTAGGAGTTCAGCCGGGAGCGCAGGCTCTTCGCCTTGCCGACGTAGATCACGCGGCCGTGGGCGTCGCGGAATCGGTAGACGCCCGGCGAGTCCGGGATCTCCCCCGAGCGGGGACGGTACGTCGCGGGATCGGCCACGAAGTCCCAGCCTAGGTCCCCCCGGTGACGGTCGCCCCCGGGGCGGCGGCGAGCACGTGGCCACCCACCCCGCCAGCCACCCCGCGAGCTGGGCACGGGCGACCGTCGCCACCGCGTCGTCGGCCGGCAGGTAGCGAGGGTCGTGCAGCATCGGCCCGGCACCGTCGGGTCCGGCCGGGCCGGTCCCGACGAAGAGCATCAGCGCCGGCAGCACCGTGCCGTAGCCGGCGAAGTCGTCCGAGCCGCACGAGGCGAACGGCGCCGGCGGCACGCCGAAGCGGTCGAGCCAGTGCCGCGCGGCCGCCGCCATGCCCGGATCGTTCACCAGCGCCGGCTCGCCCCGGCGCACCTGCACCGCACCGCTGCAGCCGTGCGCCGCGGCCACCCCGGCGACGGTCTCCCCGATCCGGGCGAGCAGGCGTCGGGCGACCTCCGGCCGCATGGTGCGGATGGTCCCCGCGGCCACCGCGACGTCCGGAATGACGTTGGGCGCCCCCGAGCCGGACAGTTGCGTCACCGACACCACGGCCGGCTCCATCGGGTCGACGGCCGAGCGCACGGCGTCCTGCAACGCGAGCACGGCCCGGCACAGCGCCGGCACCGGGTCCGTGGCCAGGTGCGGGTAGGCGCCGTGCCCGCCGCGCCGGTGACGCGGATCTCGATCTCGTCCACCGCCGCGTTCACCGGGCCGGGATCGGCGCTCACCTCCCCGGCGCCGACCAGCGGCTGCACGTGGGCGCCGACCACGGCTCGCACGGAGTACTCCTCCAGCAGCCCGGAGGCGAGCACGTCCGCGGCTCCCGTCGGGCCCACCTCCTCGCGCGGCTGCAGCAGCACGACCAGCCCGGCGGGCAGCGACAGCCCGCGAGCAGTCGCGGGCCAGCGCGGTGATCGCCGCGAGATGGACGTCGTGCCCGCAGGCGTGG
>CAWARR010000007.1:0-117788 GCA_963784535.1 uncultured Actinomycetota bacterium
GCTTGTGGCGGCCCAGGCAGAAGAAGTAGGGGTAGGTCCCCTTGGCCAGGGTGAACGAGAGCCGGCGGCCACACTGGCCGCAGAAGATACTGCCCTTGAGGTAGTGGTGGTGGATGCGTTGCTTCTCCCCCGACACGTCGTGGGCCTTGAGCACCTGTTGCACCGTGTCGAAGAGGTCCTGGGTGATCAAGGGCTGGTGTCGGCCCTCGTACTCCGTACCGTTGAACGTCACGTAGCCGACGTAGTAGCGATTGCTGAGCAACCTGGCCACGTAGGAGTTGGCCAGCGGCTTGCCACGCACACTGCCCCGATCACTCTGGAGACCGCGCGCGGCCAGTTCCTCCGCGAGCCGCCGGATGGTCCACTCTCCCGTGGCGTACACCTCGTAGGCCCACTGCACGTGCATCGCCTTGTCCGGGTCAACCTCGACCACGCGAACCTCGCGGGCCTCGATCCGCCGCCGGGTGTTGAGGTAGCCCACCGGGGCCTTGCCCGGCGTGCCGCCCGTCTTGGCCTTCTGCGTCATGCCCTTGAGCGCCTCGGTACCGAGGTTGCGGCTGTAGAACTCCGCAATCCCCGCCATGATCGCGTGCAGGAGTTGGCCAGCCGGGGTCTCGTCGACGTTCTCCTTGACCGACACCAGCACGGCTCCGGCCGCCTTCAGCTCGAACATCGTGTTGGCATCGTCGCGGCGGTTCCGGGCCAGCCGGTCGATCTTGTCGACGATCACGAAGTCCACATCACGCATCGTCCGGATGCGTTGCATCATCTGCTGGAACCGTGGTCGGTCGGTGGTCTTGGCCGACTCGCCCCGGTCGAGATACTCCTCGACGATCTCGGCCCCGAGGGCTTCGGCCTTCCGCTCGGCCGCCTCCCGTTGGGCTGGCAGTGAGTAGCCCTCGGCGTCCTCGTCCTTGTCAGCCTGCTTCGTCGTGGAGACGCGCAGGTAGCTCACTGCCCGCTTGGTCAGCTCAGGTCCGCCCGCCGCCGTATTGTTCACCGCTGGCTTTGTGGGTGGTTTGTTCATGTCAGGCCTCCTTCACGAGGTGATGTGATGTAGCGTCGATCAATCCGGTCGCGACCATATGCCGCCGCCATGACCAGCTTCAGCAGGGAAACCGACTCGTTCTGGGCCGTCCCCACATCGCCCTCGTCGGCCGAGAGGAGCTTGGTACCGGTTCTGGCAAGCACAGATAGGACCTGCTCGTGAACCTCCAGCGAGCGCGATAGCCGGGCGACCTGCTCAACTAAGACATAGTCAACCCGGGGCCCACTTTCTAGATCTGCGAGCAAGCCTTGGAGCCCTGGTCGGTGGATGGTGCGGCCGGACCTGCCGACGTCCACGTACTCTCCGGCGATTTCCACCTCATGTTCGCGCGCCCAACGTTGGCAGGCATCGCGCTGAGCTTGGATAGCACCCTCGTCTGCCTGCTTTCCGCTGGCCACCCGCAGGTAGATAGCGGCCCGCTTGGCTGAGCCCGGCTCCCGAGTTGGACCTTGGATATGAGTTTCTTCAGCCACGTTAGGCCTCCTTCACGACGTGATGAGATGTTGCGTCAATCAGCCCGGTCTGCAGTAGCCGCGCCGTGACGGCGGCCGGTGTCACCCCGAATAGCCGGGCGAGCTTCGGGATGTCGCGAGGCCCTTCGTTCCAGGCGCGGCGGAGCCAGCGCCTGGGCATCAGGAGGCAGGCGGCGAAGTAGTCGCACGACTTCTCGGCCAGCTCGTTCGAGCCCTTGGGGTAGATGATGGTTACGAACGGGTGGTCGAGGATGTGCTTGACCTCGTGAGCCAAGCTCCAGCGTTGCCGACCCGGGCTCGTGGCTCCGTTGATGAGGATCGACCCAGCGGCCGTACGACCACTGCGTCGCCGCCAGCGCGTCCTTGGTGCCATGCACCCGTTCAACATGGATGTGCGGCATCCCCGCGATGATGTCCTCTCGCGAGCGGCGGCCCGGTGATGCCGGACAGGCGCAGGAGGCACTCGGCCTGCGCCTCCGCGAACCGGAGCGCGGCCCGGCGTCGAGAGGCGGTGCAGTGGGGCCAAGTCGCGCAGGCATTAATCGTTCTACGCATCGGAGGCCACCTCGGTACTCTCCTCGCGTCGCCATTCGCGTCCGCGTGATACTTCTCGTTAATCAAGGCAAAGTGCGCGAGTAGTTGGGAGATGGCCTCGTCGGGCAGTTGGTACTTGGCCCGCAGGTAGGGCGCGAATCCCGGCAGTCCGTGGGCGTCGACAAAGCCCGCCTCCGAGTACAGATCTGCGACCTCAATGTCCAGCGCTCGCGCAATCTTCCACAACTGGCGGGCCGTGGGCGCTCCCACCAATCCGTGCTCCAACTTCGACACATAGGAGAAGTCGACTTTGGCGCGGGCGGCGAGCCTCCTCATCGTCAAGCCCCGTTCTTGTCGAACGTGTTGCACGATATGCTCCGAGCTTGGCACTCGATTCACTGACTGGTTCCATGCTTTTCGCTGTCATATCTGTCCACCACCTTTCAATGCATTCTTCCCGGTCACCGACCATTTTACAAGGAATTGTTGCTCACATTCCACACTATCCTTTCCTAAAGGACAGCCTGTCCTTACCGGTCATGTTTGTTTGTTCGACCATAGATATCGCGATATGGGTGGGGTGCGGGAGGGAGAGCGCGAAGCCCTTCCTCCCGCACTGTGCACGCGCCACCCGTAGATCAGGTGGGTCGCCGCGGCGGGGGCGTCCCCGTGGGCGCGGCTTGGGTGTCGCCCGACGGCTCGGTCAGCGTCGGCTGGCCGGACACGTCGACCGGGCCCATCAGGGCCTGCAGGGCGGCTCGCTTCATCGCGGCCTCCTGCTCCATCTCGGCCAGAGCCTTGGCGGCCTGGGCCGCCAGATCGCCTCCGGCCCGCTTGACCTCGATGAGCGCCAGGACGGCCTGCCGGAGGGTGTCGTTGAGCGACAACTCCTCCGAACGCGGCGATCAGGACGAGCTGTGCATGCTCGCTCGTCGGGTAGTCGGACGGCGATCGTCTTGTACCCGCGTCCGCTTACTTCGGACATCGGTCCTCCTCGGTGCTGGTGCAGTCGGCCACCCGTTTTGGGGTGATCGACGTCGACTGCACGCCGCCGACGAGGTGCGCTCATGCCGCCGCCTCCAGGTCGAGCTCCGGTGCGAGGCCGAGCCGCTCCTGAGCGAGCCGCACGTAGGCCGGTTGTAGCTCTATCCCGATCCAGTCGCGGCCCGTCTCGGCGGCTACCAGCCCGACCGTCCCGCTACCGAAGAACGGGTCGAGCACCACCCCCGGGCGCGGGGCCGCCGCCAGGTCGCAGTGTGGTCCGACCGCCCCGGTAGTCCGCCCTCGCACAGATCCCCATGGCCGACCGCAGTCGCTACACACCAGGGGCGGACAGGTGCTCAGGATCGGGCGGCGGATGAGGGCGGGCGGGAAGGTCGCGAAGTGCGCGCCTCGGTGGCCGCCGCTGGTGGCGATCCGCCAGACATCGCCCGGGTTCTTGCCGAGCGGGTGCCCGGCCCGGCCGGAAGCCTTGAGGTTCGCCAACCCGCCCCGGCTGGCCGCCAGTGGCCCCGCCCCGATGTCGGTCTCTTCCTTGATGGCGGCGCGGGCCGTCGGGGCCCCGTGCGTGTGTGGCTCCCGGATGGCGTCGAGGTCGAAGTAGTACGACGGCGACCGCACCAGCAGGTAGAGCGCCTCCCAGGTCAGCGTCAGCCGGTCGCGCACGGAGGACGGCATCGGGTTCGTCTTGGCCCAGATCACCTTGTTGCGCACCAGCCACCCGTCACCAACCAGCGCCAACGCCATCCGCTCCGGAGCCATGAGCAGAGCCTTCGTCGGAGCCCCGAACCGCTCGTGCCGGGAGAAGCTGTCGCCCAGGTTCAGCCAGAACGCTCCGCCCGGCTTGAGCACCCGCGCCACCTCCTGGCAGACGGCCCGCAACCCTTCGACCCACTCGTCGACGCTGGCCTCCAGGCCGAGTTGGCCGTCGCTTCCGTAGTCACGCAAGGCGTAGTAGGGCGGGGAGGTCACCACGCAATCGACCGAGGCCGCCGGTAACTGACGCATAGTCGCGGCGGCGTCCCCGGTCAGGATCTGGTTGCGCGGTAGCTCGTTCATCACGCGGCCCCCTGGCGCATCCGCACCACAGCCGCCTCTTGCAGTGCGACCACGAACAGCGGCCGAGCCTCCGTGGGCTGGTGGGCGATCACGGTGGACAGGCGTTCGGCCCGCTGTTGGTCGGGCACCAACCAGAGCACCTTCGGGAACAGCTCCGTCCGGTCCTGCTCGATGCCCGTCTGCCAGTAGCGCCGGTAGACGCCGCACTTGCGGCCGACCACCGACGCGGCCTCGGTCGCGAGATCCACCTCCACGAACCAGTGGTCCTCATACCCGTCCGTCTCGATGACGACGTGCGCGTCCGGCTTGAGCGCACGCACGCCCCCCGGCCCGGAGAACGAGCGCCAGCAACGGGGCTCTCCGCTGAAGCTGACCAACCGCAACTCGCCCCGAGCGGTGGCTACCATCAGCTGGACGTACAGCTCGGTCACGGCCAGCGAATGCGCCAGGAACGTCCGTCCCAGGCCCCACGGCCGGACCGGTTGTTCCGTGCCACCCCGCCCGATCAGGGCCGCCAGGCGCGCCCCGGCGACGTCCAGGCCGTACACGTACCCGGCCGACCCCGCCCGCACCCCGCCGACCACCCGGGGCAACCGGGCCACGATTCGCCGTTCGACCATCGACGCCAGGGACGCCCGCGCCCGCCGCGTGGTCACGTCCGCGTAGTGCAACGCCTCGAGTTGGAGCGCCGTGGCCACGCGCACGGACGTCAATGTGCGGATGATGTCGGCCTCTCGGTCGGTCAGGCCGAGCCGTAGCCGGTGAACCGACGCCGCCGTGACGTAGGAGGAGGTACTCATCGGCTCACCTCTAGCGATCCGTATGAAGTCACTCGCACATCTGGTCGCCAGAGCCGTCCTGACCTGCCTTGTTGCCCGCTCGCTCGCCACTCGAACGGCATAGCGACCGGAACCGAGGATGAGTGCGGAAGGTTGGTCCGTCTCATAGCTGACCTCCCCGTCGCCCCAGCGACGTCGGCCGCACGGGCCGGGCGTGCCGAGCGTGGATCGCCGCCTCGACGTCTGCGCGGGCGGTCCCGTAGTGGCTCCGGGAGCGCAGTCGCGCCGTCCGGGCTTGTCCCGTCGTTGGTGGCGGCGTCAGCGTGACCGCCGTCGCTGGCGGGGATACCCGGGCCCCCGTGGCGAGCGTCGTCACCACCTCATACCGGCCCAGAGCTTGCAGGTCGGTCGCCTTCAAGTGCGGTGCCAGCTCCTTGGCCAGCGCCCCAGCGTCCTTCGCGGCGACCTGGAAGATCACCCGGCTCCGGGCGTTCGCCAGAACCGCCTCACGTACAGACGCGGGGAGCTGGCCAAGATGCTGGTGGGCCAACGTCAGGCCCAGGCCCAGCCCGCGGGCCTGGGCGAGCATCGTCTCCACCCCGACCGGTAGGTGTAGGTAGTCCTGGAACTCGTCGATGTAGGCGAACGTGGCGGGCCTGTCTTGAGCCGCCATACCGGCCCGCTTCTGCACCGCCTGCCACAGCCGGGTCACGACGAGCGACCCCAATAGCGCCGCCGCCTCCTCGCCGAGCAACCCCTTCGTCAGCGGCACGAGCACAATGGCCCGCTGTGCCAGGGCGCGGTCGAAGTCGAACACCGGCTCGGCCTGCCCGAGGATGTTGCGCAGTCGCCGCCGGAGCAGGAACGTCCGGAGCTTGTTCATCACCGGACCAATCGCCGAGGTCCGCTCACCATCGCTCAGAGCGTCGTACCAACCCCAGAACGGCCCCAGCGCTACTGGGTCGTTGATCCGCCCCACCAGCGGTCGGCGGAAGCCCGGATCGGTCAACAGCAGAGGCACTTCGGCCAGCGTCATGCCGGGTACGCCCACCAGCGTCAGCAGGGCCGCCCGCAGGATGTCGTCGGTTCGCGGTCCCCAGGAGTCCTTGTAGAGATCGTGGAAGATGCTCGACCACCTGGTCGACCACCAGCTCCGGGGAGTCGTCCGGGCGGGCCAAGAGGTTCAGCCCTACCGGCCGCTCCTCGTCCGCTGGGTCAATCACGATCACGTCGCCGGTTCGCTCCGGCGGCACCCGGTCGAGCACGTCGGCCACCAGGTCGCCCTTGGGGTCCACCACGATGACGCCTCGCCCGGCCTGCATGTCCTGGGTGATGAGTCCCAAGAGCAAGGTCGACTTACCCGCGCCGGTTGGACCAATCACGTGCAGGTGCCGCAACGAGTCGGGCACCGACAACGCCAGCGCCCGCTCCGCCCCCGGGAACGTCGACTGCGCCACGATCCGCCCGTGGCTCGGGATCTCCGAGATCGGGGCCAGCGCCGGCGTTCCGCCCAGCGTCAGCCCGGGTAGCGCCACGTCGGCCAGCGGCACCCCCAGGAGCCCGACCAACTCCTCCGCGTTGAGCACCGCCGGTGCGCCGACCAGCGGCGTCAGGCGTCGGCTCATCGCCGCCGCCACCCAGCCGCTCGGCATCCACGACCTATATAGGTGAGCCCCCGGCATCTTGGCCGTGTGCAGGGCCGCCAGCACATGGGCTCGCAACCTCTGGGCACCACCAACTGAGCCTGCGCAAGTGCCCACTCGGCCCGTCGCCACAAACACCGGGGCGGCGTGCTTGCGCCGCCAGTCGGCCACCGCCGCCGCGTCCATCGGCGGGCTCGAAATCACCCGCTCCAGCACCTGCGCCAGCATCGGGCGGTTGCCGCGCCGGGCCGGGGTCGGCATGGGCGTCGTCCCCGCCGGACCGGTCGGGGCGAGCACCCACTGCACCACGATCCGCTCGCCATCGCGCAGGGGTTGCAGGCTCGACAGCAACGCCGCCGACACCCGGCTCGCCGCCCCGTCGGCCAGCACCCGGCTCCCGCCCACCTGCCCGAGCTGGGCCGCCTGCGTCGGTCGGGTGGGCCGGTAGTTCTCGTCCCGAGCCACGCGGGCACCGGGCATCGCCGCCCGGAGAGTCGACAGCACCGTCGGAGCATGGGTCGGCGTCACCAGCAGGTGATGGATGATGCCCTCACTGGTGGCAGTCACCTCCCAGCCCACCGCCCGCACCACGAACGGCCGCCGCCAGCGCTCCGCCACGATCCCCGACAGTCCGGCCAGAAAGTCCGCCACCTGCGCCGGGGACACGCCCCGCGGAAACAGCACGGCGTACGCCTGGAGCTGTTCGCTCCACTTCGCCCGGCTCTCGGCCCGCACGGCGAGCGTCACGTAGGCCAGCACGATGGCCGGGACCACCATGACGATGATTGCTTCGGTCACAGGTCCACCTCCCCTCGTTGACGCGGAGCCGTGGCGGTGCCGTGCTCGGCCGCCGCCCGCTCCTCCGCCTCCAACTGCCGCGCCAGCTCGATGAGCGCCATCACATACAGCCGCACATCCGGGTCCTTCCGCAGGACCCCTCGCACCTTGATTCGTTTTCCCATCGCCACCCCTCCTCATATTCATCAAAGCCGTGGAAGCCCGGCAACACACGCAGGCTTGTCGCTCAAGTAATTGAGGACGCCGGGCTCCACGTAGAGACATTTATACGTTGCATGCAATCAACGTTCATCAGGCGAAATGCAGGCGGCGATGGCGGGACGTCCGAGATTTTCCTGGACGAATCACCAGGCGGATCAGTCGTCGTCCCAGTCGTAATCTGTGCTCCACTTGCCACAGTCCGGGCAGTACTGCGACCCATCCGGTCCGCCGGTACTTTCAGCGTCCGGGTGCTCACATGTTTCGGGGTCAACGTCCATGGGAAAACCTCCATTCATATAAGAGTGATGACCGGAAAACCCTTAGTCGCGCTTGTCCCCGCGCACCAGGGCGGCCCGCACCCTCGCCCCGGACGCGGCCAGTCCCGCCTCGGTGAGCAGTCGGCGCACTGCTGGCTCACCCGCCCCGGGCCGTAGCAACCGCGCCTGGGCGACGAGCGTCCGCAACGTCTCGTCGTCCGCCGTGCGACGCCTTTGCGACGAGGAGCGCGACGACCCCGCCGACGAGCCCGGCGACGAGCTGACCTCGTCCGACGAGCTCACCGCCGCCTCGTCGCGGATAGCCGCCGCCAGGTGCCACAACAGCGACGCGGCCCCGAGCACCCCGACGGGCAGGCACGACACCGCGGCGACCACCCACCACGGTGCGCGGACGACGCCCGCCGCGCCGAGCAGATGGAAGGCGATCTGCCCGACCATGCCCAGCACCAGCGCCGCGCCCGCCGACGCCCACGCGTACCGCCGAGCCAGAACTGGCAACGGGCGCGGGTCGGTCGCCACCGCCAAGGCGTAGACGGCGTACGCCTCCACCCCGATCGGCAAGGTGATGGCCGTGTTGAGGACGAGGCCGTCCCAGATCCCCGGCAACGGATGCACCAGCCCGAACCCGGTCAGAGCCCCGAGACCGACCCACCCGGACCACGTGGCCGTGCCAGCCGATCCCCCGATGACGACGAGCGGCCAGCGCCGCCTGCTTCTGGTGCGGCCGACGCTCACCGCCCCGTCCCCAGGCGAGCCGGTGCGCCCAACTCGACGTCACACTCCACCTGGTTGCCCCAGGAGTCCCAGCCGGGTTGTTTGCGCCTCGCGAACAGCTCCAGATACGGCCCCGGCGAACAGCGCTCGATGATCGCGTACTGCTCCTCCGGCTTGTGGCTGTGGTCCTGGAGTGGCGCGTACGTCCACGTGCCCTGCCCCCGAAACTGCACCGGTGCCCGCCCGCGCACCCCGAGAAGCAGGTGCTCCGTCTGGTTGCGCAGGTAGTTGCCCAAGCCGAACCGCGGCTTGATCCAGGTCAGGCAGGAGCGGTACGAGAATCCCCACGCCTCCATCACCGAGATCTGCTCGAAGATGTCGGCGTTCGTCACCCACAACCACAAGTGCGCGTCGTCCTCCGCCAGATCACCGACGGGCAACCTGCATATGGCATCGAGAGACATGAGCGGGTAGTGGTCCGACGGTCCGCCCGGCGCGCTTAGGTTCCTCGTGCCCCACGGCGGGTCGGCCAGGATCGTCCGGTACCGCTCTCGCGCTACCACTTGCCGACCCTGCCCTGGATCGCCTTCACCACGAGGACGACCCCCAACAGCATGAAGATCAAGGGCAGTAGAGCGCGCAGTACCTGCCACACCGCTGGGATGACGATCCACAGCGCCACCAGGAACACCAGCCCTCGACCCACCTCGTCGATGCTCTTCATCGGTCGCCTCCCTGCCGGTCACGCGACCCCCGCACGGCCGCGAGCCGGGCCAACGCCTCGCGTTGCAACAGATCCAGCTGGTGCATGGCGGACAGCTCCAGGGTGTGGAGCCGCTCCACGCGCGGTGCCAGCGGCGGAGCCTCGGGCTCCGCCCGGGAAACGACCGGCCTGGGGACAACCACCGGCTGAGATACCTGTCGCGGCTGAGGCTCCGGCTCCGGTGACGGGGGCCGCGTTGCTACCACTGGAGGCCGAGGCTCCGACTCCTGCGCCCCCGGCCGGACCTGGCGGCCCCGCCGCCTGCGCACCAGCGCCTCGATCCCAAGCCCGACCAGCGCCAGGAGGGCGAGCAGAGTCGGCACCGACCCGTGCGCGTTCATGAGCGCCGCCGCGTCATGTAGCGCCCGATCTGTTGCGCCGCCGCCAACGCGAACACGCTCTCGATCTCGCGGCAGGCGAACTCCAGATCCGGGTTCAACCGGCTCACGTCCGCGATCCGGCGGTTGATCCGCCCCAGGCTCCCGATGGCGTGCTGGGTCAGCAACTCCCCGTTGACGATGGCCTGGTCAATCGCGAATGACTCCTGGTTCTCGGCCGCCTCAATTGCCGCCCGTGTCACCGCCTCTGCCTCGGAGATCCGCCCCAGCTCCTGGCGGACCCGCCAGTCCAGCGCCTTCCCGCTACCGTCGTAGCGCGCCAGCTGGGCTCGCCGCGCCGCCGAGTTACGCGGCGCAGTCACAGCTCCTCCTCGCGGACCGGCCGCGGGTGACGCGGCGGGTTGCACGTCTCGCAACCGCCGCTCGTGCGCCGGCTAAAGCCTCCCGCACAGTCCGGGCAACCCCATCCACGCGCAATCATCCGGGCCGCCGCCGCTCCGCAAATACGGATTCGACGCACGGCTCCATATTCAGGTGCCATTGATGCCTCCAGGCTCGAATTCCCGCCGCAGATGAGGCCGATTCATTGAAGAACCGGTCCTGCGGGTTCGAGATAAGCCTCATTGAGCGACGAGGCATTGGATATGCCTATTCCTGGCGAATGGCCTACCCATTGATGGACAACGCCCGGCTCACTAAGAATGCTCACCCAATGCCGGGCCAACACCTGGACAACCGCAGTACGCGCACCCTGGGAGCTCCTGGCTCCGGGGTGCTCCGCTCGAACGGCCGCGCAGATTGCCATCCGGATGGGATGATCCGTCCGGAGTCTCGTCATCCGGAGGCGCGCAACACGGTGGACCAAGACGAGGGGTCCGCCCAGGACCAAGACGCCGAGGAGGGGTCGTGCCACCTGATGATCCGTACGCGGCGCTACTCGGCGATCTTGCTCATCTCTACGAAGGAGGTAGCGGCGCTAGGGTGATCGACTCCTGTACGAGCGTTGCATCGCTCTGGCCTGTAGTCATGGCCGTCGAAGCAGGAGCCAGCCGAATCCGCTCTTCGCGCCTATTCCTTGCATTTGTCGCAAACAAGGCTGATCGTGCGGCACGGACAGCGTCGACCGACGACGAGCTTGCGGCCGCGCTCGATGTGCTCGTGGGTGCCGCCCTGGCAGGGATCAAGCCACCGAGCACTACAGGACAGGGTGGGAGGGGCGCGCCCGGCAAGGGCAAGCGCGCATCCAACGGCGGCGAGATTGCGGGCCGCGACGCGAAGACGATCGGCCGCCACATCGACCCCTACCTCGAGGCCTACGCCGAGGCCGTCCTCACAATGGCCGGCCAGTGCCAGCGCGAGCCAGCGCTCCTGCGCGACTATCTCCGGTTGTGCGACGTGAGTGACGCCAACATCGAGCGGGCCCTCGAGGGCTCCGTATCAGACGGCATGCTGGTTCCCTCGGGCTCTTTGAACGTGTCGGCGTACAGCTTGGCCCGTGCAGTTCCGCTGGCCGGTGCCCTCCGCGCGGCTCTGGAGACTGCGCGTGCGTCGTGCGCGGCCCGAGGCCGTGCCTTCTACACCTCCGACCTGCTCCTCGCCCTCATCGAGCTACCCGGCGGCCGCGTCACAACCTGCCTGGACGACGCCCGCGCCGGTGCCGGGGCCCAGGTGCGCGACTGGCTCTACCAGAGCCTCGCCCGGCTCGGCGCATCGAACGCGCATCCTTTCCAACCGTTTGAGTGGATCGAGCGGCCCGACATCCGGCTGGCCCAGGACCTCGCCCTGGCCGACGGCACCGGCATCGTCACCGAACTCCACGTCTTGCTGGCCGTGCTGGACGGGAGCTCGACCACCGCCCAAGGCTTGGCTCAGCTCCTTGACGCCGACTACGCGGCCGTCCGGGCCGCCGTTGACGGGGCGCGGCTCACGCTCCCCGAAGTACTGCTCACCCCTGGCCCCGCCCCCGAATTGCGCGTCACTGAGGAGCCCACGTGACCGTCATCCACATCAACGGCCAGTCGTGGACCCTCGGTAGTCGCCTCGACCGGGGTGGTTTCGGCGAGGTCTTCGGGGCCAGCAGTGGCGACCAGCACGGCGTTATCAAGCTCGTCCCCAAGGCCGCCGGGGCGAAACGCGAACTGCTCTTCGCCGACGACCTCCGCGGCCTACCCGGCATCGTCCCGGTCTCGGGCATCGGCGAGACCGCTGACGCGTGGGCCCTGCTCATGCCTCGCGCCCAGCACTCCCTCCGGACCTACCTCACCGTCACTGGCCGCCTCGACCACGAAGACGCCTTCCCAATCCTCGTCGACATCGCCGACGCCCTCGTGCGCCTGACCAAGCGACGTGTCGTCCACCGCGACCTCAAGCCCGAAAACATCCTCATGCTCGGCGGTGTCTGGTGCCTGAGCGACTTCGGGATCTCTCGCTACGCGGACGCCACCACCGAGACCGAAACGCGCAAGGGCCTCACCACCCGGCCCTACAACGCGCCGGAACAGTGGCGAGAGGAACGCGCCACCAGCGCCGCCGACGTCTACGCCTGGGGCGTCATCTGCCATGAGTTGCTGTCGGGTGCCAGACCGTTCAATGGGCCGGACTTCCGCGATCAGCACCTGCATCAGCAGGCCCCCTCGCTAACCAGCGTTCCGCCATCCCTCGCCGCCCTGGTCCACCAGTGCCTCTCCAAGGCCCCCGCCGCCCGGCCCACGCCGGAGAACCTGGCGCGCCGACTTGCGAAGGTCGTAGCAGAGCGACCCCCAGCCTCGACTGGACTCAGCTCTCTCCGGGATGCCACACGAGCCGTGGCAAAGCGGCAAGACGACGAGCTAACGCGAGAATCTAGAGGGAGATCCGCCAAGGAAATCCGCCGTGAACTAGCCCTCGCGGCGACCCAGCAGTTCGACATGATTCGCGACGAAACCCTTGAAACGATCTCAGCTGAGATCGACGTCCCGGTTCGAGGTGTGGATCATCGAAACATGCTCGCTGGGGGCTTGAACCAAGAAATAGCGCTGTCCGAATATGACAAGGAGTTGCGGCTGGGCAGGGGGTGCCTCCAGATAACGCATCCCGGGGGTCCCTTCCCGCATCGGGAGCCGTGGAATTCAACCCATATGAGGCCGCCGATTGATCTGGTTGTCTGGGGTCACATTGCAGTAGGTCAAGCCTCGGATACGCGCGAGCGTGACTACATCGGGCGGGCACATTCCCTCTGGTACTGCGACGCCGTCCGGGAGGGAGAGTACGGCTGGTTCGAGACTGCCTTCGTCGAATCCCTGTACATCCAAGACCCGCAAGCCTCCTACCCCGAGGGTACGAGCATGTCTTTCATCTCCGACTTCGGCGCCCGCTACCACGGGCAATTCGCCCCCTGCGCGCAAGGAATTGATACAACGTCACGCATCGGCATAGACAACAGCGACGCCGTTGACGCCGCCTTCCGAAGCACCCCCACCAATTTCTACCTCGCTTGGCCGTTCAGTCCACTCGTGCCCGGAGATCTGAGCGAGTTCATCGACCGCTGGGCCGCCTGGTTCGCGCAGGCCGCTCAATGTTCGCTCCGCCGGCCTCAGCACTTCCCTGAGCGCGACCCAGCCGGAAGCTGGCGCGGCAGTCCTCCGGCGAAGCGCCCGGGCGGTTCCTCGCGAAAACGGCCTTACAGCCCTTCGGTAACGCCCACTGGCTTGTCGACCCTGATACTGCCGGACCCGCGGAAAGTGCCGCCACCGGGCAAGAAAGGCTGGATGTCCAAGCTATTCGGGGGCTGACAGCTCGAGCGCCCGCTTCCGCCTCGACGAGAGATCATCAACGCGATACTGTTAGTGCAACAATTAGAACATCAGTCGGAACAACGCCACATGAAGTACATCAAGCACCAAGAGGGAACAGTCGTGCCCCTCGCCATTATCCTGGTTGCCGTAGTAGTCGTGGTAGCTGGCGCGGCCGTATGGCAATCCCAGAGAGCCAGGCCAGTCCAGCTCGCGGCCTCACCCACGGTGGCACCCATCTCGCAGGCATCCTTGACGCCAGCGCCCACAGACACGGACCTGATCACCAAAGCGGTCCGAGCGCAATCCACTGCTAGCGCGGACGACACCGTTTCGGAGCTTGTCACAAACGGCGCCAACGCCAAAGGCAACGCGGCACCTCCAGGAAACTCGTCGGGGTATCTGTTCGTCGCGCACAAGGACGGCGGCGGCCAATGGTCAGTCATATACAGAGGCCAGGAACTACCCGGAAGGTCCGTTGGTCAGCAATACGGCCTCCCATCCGATTGGTACTCTACGTCATATTGACGAGTGAGAATGCCGCCACACGAGGGGAGGGCATCCGTTCCTGGATGCCTGCGCTTTCCCTTGACCAAAGCCCATCAAAGTTATATTGTCTGTACAACAATTAAACATAAGTTGGAAACAATACTGTATGAAGTATCTCAAGCGTCAAGAGGGGATGGTCCTACCGCTCGTCGTCGGTCTCGTCGCCGTGGTCATTGTCGTAGTTGGTGTGGCTGTCTATAACGCCACCCGGTCGCCAAATACGATCGCGCCGAGCCCCACTGCTTCGCCTTCACCCACAAGCCTCGATTTTTCGCCGCCGTGACGTGGTGTCCTGACGGGCCGGGCTGACGTCGTGTGGATCTTGGTTTTGGTGGTGGGGCGTGTGGTGGTGCCGGCTGTCGTGCCGGGCGCCGGTTCCACGGGCCGGTCGGGGTGTCCTTCCTGGGGTTTGTCGGGGCGGTGAGGCCGTTGGTCAGGTCGGGGCGGGCAGGGCCAGGATGCGGGTGAACGCGTCGTGCAGGTCGTCGGCCCAGGGCCAGTCGGGTGGGATGTTCAGCCAGCGTTGGCGTTGTCCTCTGGTGATGCGTGCGGCGGTGTGCAGCAGCCGGTAGCGCAGGGTTTGGGGTTCGGCGCGGGCGAGGTCGCCGGTCAGGGCCAGGTGGCGGGTCCAGGCGAGTAGGTCGGTGGCCAGGGCCACGACCTGGCACCAGGCTTCGTTGATGTTCCAGGACTTTGAGGGGAGTCGTCGAAGCCCGGTGGCCTTGGCGTTACGGACGCCGTCCTCGACCCTGGCGTGGACCCGGTGACGGGCCTCGAGGCGCTGCAGTTGCCCGCCGACGGTGTTGGTGGCGATGACCTGGTACCGGTAGCCGTCGTGTTGTTCCAGCAGGGAGACCTGCATGCCCTTGGGGATCGGTTCACGGCGCACGATCACTCGCAGGCCGGGCGGCCAGCCGGACAGTTGATCCCCGCCGACCGAGGTGCGCAGCAGGCCGGTCAGTTCGGCGACGGCCGCGTCGGCGCGGGGCGACCCGTCGGGGTCCAGTGCCGGTTCCCACCCGGTCTGCCCGAGGCGGGTGATCGCGGTACGGGTGCGCTGGTCCAGGTCGAACCCGATCGAGTAGGCCACCCGGTGGCCGTGCCGTGCATTGAGCGCGGTGATGTGGTCGATGATCTGATGGCCGGCGCCCGCGCCGTCGATGGTGACCAGCAGGTCCCGCCGGTGCGGCCAGGGGATCGCCGCGATCGCGGCGTCCAGGACCTTCACGTGGTCGGACCCGGTGTTGGACCCCGAATTGCCCGGGCGCAGCAGGACGACCAGCAGCTCCCCGGTGTTGTCACACACGGCCAGGAGCGGATGGTGCCCATACGTCCCCTTGAATGTCCCTTTCGCCCCGATCTTGTCGCTGTGCGCGATCACGATGGAGGCGTCCAGGCGGATCACGACCGTCTTACCCAGGTCGCCGTAACACGTTCGCGCAGAGGGGATCCGCCCGTGCCGGGCCACGATCTGCCGCCACACGTGAGCGCGGGTCTTGGCGCGGGCCCGCTCGATCCGGCCCAGCTGGGTGTCGCTGATCTCGTTCAGGCACCGCCACGCGGTGGTGGTGGAGGCGACCGGCCCGAACAACTCGCCCTGGTCGCGCAGTACCCGGATGTCGTCGATCGCGGTGGCACCGTCGGCGACCGCCACCGCCAGGTCGGCCAGGACCCGGCCTCGATCCAGGTCGGGGTCGAACCCCCGAACGGCCAACGCCTTGCTCAACGCGGCGGTCAACCCGACCCGATCGCCGAGCAGGCGCAGCAGCGCCGACCCCACGTGGGACACCACGCCCTTGCCCGCCACCCGCACCCGCAGATCGCGGGCCCATCCCGTACGCTGTTGCACCGGAAAAGTGCTCCCTCTGCTGCCTCAAACGGACCCTCGATAAGTCCTATTGTTGCAGGTCAGGAGCACTTTTCCTCATTTTCGATCAAGCCCACCCGGCGCCTTCGTGAATTGCCGAGGCAAGCTCGGTGACGACGACTCCGACCGTGGCACCCAAATCCTATCTCGACATCAAAGAACTGGGTATCAAAATACAGCTCACTGACGACATCAAAGATCTGGTCTATGTCTATGACAGTCAGTTTCTGGCGAAATACCCTGACCCTCAATCGGTAGGGCTTTCATCGCAGGCGCTCGTAAGTCTGTCCCCCGCATGTAAGGCTACCACCAACTCTGGTCCCTTGGGGCTGATTGGTAAGACGAAGAACCCCAATCAAGGCTTCGGCACACTAACGGTCAATAACGAGACTGTGTTCAAGTTCGGTGATTACTTCGTATATTACAAGACGCCTCAGGCGGCATGCTTAGACACGACTGCATTCCAAGAGCTGTCGAGCAAGCAAAGGGGAGCATTCCTTCAAGCATTTAGGACGGCTCAGCCGGACTAGTTATTCCGTCCTTTGCGCAGCCAAAGCCATTGACTTTGTAGCCATTATTGATCATGGTATTGGAGTCCGCGGTGAATACCCGGACGACCTTCGACAAAGGGAGATGCGAGATGAATCCTCGCAATCGTTCAAGAATACTCCGGCCACCTCGTGCCAGGTACGTGGTCGCCGAACTCTGCGTGATCCTGCTCACCGCACTCGCGCTTGTGGGCATGAACGTCAGCTCCGCGAGTGCCGGGACTGATAACTACCCGAACAAGAACGACGCCTGGTGCACTACCAACCTCTATCAGGGCGCGTCGCACACCCCACCAGTGGGGCTCACAAATCCGCCCAACAGTAACTGCACCCTCCAGCCCGCCGACACGATCGTCCCGCCGAACTCGACAAGCTCCGGTTTCTACAAGCGCGAATGCACATCGTTCGTCTCCTGGCGCATGATCAACAACAATGGGATGACAGGCTTCCGGAACAGCATGGGTGGCTACACCCTGAGCGACGCTGGGAACTGGGGTGCCGCCGCGCAAAACATGGGCTACGCAGTCAACATGACGCCGGCGGCCGGCGCTGTTGCCTGGTGGTCAAGCGGGCACGTCGCCTGGGTGGAATCCGTCAGCGGTAGCAATGTCACGATCGAGGAGTACAACTGGAACTACACCCACAACTACGGCACGCGCACCATAGCCGCCAACTCCGTTAGTGGCTTCATCCACTTCCAGGACCTTGTCCCGCCGCCCCCCGCCTGGCCCGGCATCGGCACAAGCGCGACGTTCCTCGGAACCGACACGCTCGCGGCCGGCCAGCAACTCGTCCCGAATCAGTACATCGAGTCTGCGGATGCGCGTTTCGCGATGCTTCTGTCGTCCGACGGCAACATCATTCTGTACGGCGGAAGAGACATCTGGAGCTCAGGTGCTCATCCCGGAGCCACCCGTCTCTCCATGCAGACGGACGGAAATCTGGTGCTCTACAACGCCAATAACGTGCCTCTGTGGTTCACCGGCACCGGCGGCATCAACAACTCGTCACACCTCACTCTCCAGACGGATGGCAACTTGGTCGTCTACAGGGACTCCGGCGGCTGGACCTGGCAGTCAGGAACCGGCGGGCGCGGCGTTACGACGCCGTTCAGCACGGCTACCCCCGACAGGCTGAATGGAGCACAGGAGGAGTGGCTCAACGGATCGGTACAGCACTACCTTCGTTCCCCCGACAAGCGCTACGCCCTGCTCCTCCAATCCGACGGAAGCCTGGTGCTATATGGACCGGGTTACCACGTCCTGACGTGGTTCCTCCAATACTCTGGAGCCACCCGCCTGGTGATGCAGGCAGATGGCAACCTGGTGCTCTACAACAGCGCCAACACGCCGTTGTGGTACACCGGAACCACCGGCACGGGCAACCGCCTCGTGCTCCAAAATGACGGTAACCTCGTCCTCTACCGCGCCGACAACTCGTGGGTTTGGCAGTCAGGCACCGGTGGTCAGATCTAGCCCAACTCCAAGGGACGCCTAGCCGTCCCGACTCCGCAAGCTCTTGAGAAGGGAGCCGTTCCGTCACTTCGGTGACAGCGCCCGCCGAGAGCGACATCTCGGCACCCAAACCGAGTCCTCAAGCGAACAGCCTTGAAGCATCGGCATGGGTTGCTGAACACATATCCAACACAGCGAACTTGCTACAATGATCTAGATCGTAACAAGCATTGCCATATGCCAACCCAGCTCCGCTCTCACCAGCAAATCCCGCGGCTCTGTCGCCCCCGCCTCGTAGGCTTGAGATCGTGAGTGACCCCACCTCCCGCCGTGACCTCATCGGCCGCGCCACGCGTCGCGCCTTCCGCGAACTGGCCACCGGCACCGTGCTCCGTGAGATCGACGGCATGTGGCAAGACGAGGGCTTCGCGCCCGCCGAGCCGTCGCCCCGGGAGAACGGCGAACGTCGTGCGCTCTATCAGGGCTACCTCGACGCCATCGACTGGTCGTACCCGCCTCAGGTCGCCCGTGCGGTGCGAGTCTTCGAACTGACCGCGAAGGGCGTAGAGCGCCAGTACGCGCAGACGGCCTTCGACCTCATCGAACGCGACGGCTACCAGGTACTCGACACCGGGCGGATCGTCGGCGGCGCTGTCGTGTCCCTGCGGGAAGGAGCCCTCGCCAGCCTCACCGATCCCGGAGCCATCCGCGAGCACCTCGACCGCATCGGCCGGGCCATCGAGTCCGACGATCCCGCCCAGGCCATCGGGTCGGCCAAGGAACTCATCGAGAGCACCGCCAAGGTGGTTCTGCACGAAGTCGGCCGCACCCCCGACGACGCCTGGGACCTCCCCAAGCTCGCCCTCGAAGCCCAGCTCGCCCTCAAGGTGCACCCCACCTCCGCCTCACCCGGCCCCGATGGCGGCGACGCCGTGAAGCGCATCCTCGGCGGCGTCACCACCGTTGCCACCGGCGTAGCTGAACTCCGCAACAAGGCCGGCACCGGCCACGGCCCGGGCCGCCCGCGCGTCGGCCTCGGTGCCAGGCACGCCCACCTGGCCGTCGGCGCGGCCCGCCTCTGGTGCGAGTTCATGCTCGACACCCTCGGCGATCCGCTCGCGCCGTGGCGGAAGGATGCCACCGCAAGCCAGCCGGAAGTCGCGACGGGGTGAGCACCGCTCGCGTCTGATCGTCGTCTCCCTGCGGTGCCGGGGATGCGACCGCATCCCCCGTCGCGGTGTCCGCCCCACCTGCGTCGGTGCCGCGCAGTAGGTTCAGTCCGGAGCCGACCACGCACCGGAGAGGGGCACACGATCAGCCAGCGCGCCGCAATGCAACCTTGATCAATTGCCCGAAAAGGACTTGAATAGTAGGAGACATGCCACGACTGACCCTTCCCCAGCTTGAGCGCCACCTCTTCTCGGCGGCCGACATCCTGCGTGGCTCCATGGAGGCCTCCGCCTACAAAGAGTTCATCTTCGGGATGCTCTTCCTCAAGTACGCCTCCGACCAGTTCGACGCGGAGCGCGAGCGAGTCATCTCCGACCAGCTGGCCAAGGGTCGCAACCAGCAGGAGGCCGAGCAACGCGCCGAGGCTCCTGCGTTCTACAGCACCTTCTACGTGCCGCATCGCGCCCGCTGGGAGCAGATCCACGGTCACCTTCACAAGTCGGTCGGCGACGGGCTCAACAAGGCGCTCCAGGACCTAGAGAACGAGAACCGCGCCCTGGACGGCGTCCTCCAGCACATCGACTTCAACCGCAAGGTCGGACAGTCGACCATGCCTCGGCAATTCACGAAGGCGCCGGGTGGGCTTGATCGAAAATGAGGAAAAGTGCTCCTGACCTGCAACAATAGGACTTATCGAGGGTCCGTTTGAGGCAGCAGAGGGAGCACTTTTCCGGTGCAACAGCGTACGGGATGGGCCCGCGATCTGCGGGTGCGGGTGGCGGGCAAGGGCGTGGTGTCCCACGTGGGGTCGGCGCTGCTGCGCCTGCTCGGCGATCGGGTCGGGTTGACCGCCGCGTTGAGCAAGGCGTTGGCCGTTCGGGGGTTCGACCCCGACCTGGATCGAGGCCGGGTCCTGGCCGACCTGGCGGTGGCGGTCGCCGACGGTGCCACCGCGATCGACGACATCCGGGTACTGCGCGACCAGGGCGAGTTGTTCGGGCCGGTCGCCTCCACCACCACCGCGTGGCGGTGCCTGAACGAGATCAGCGACACCCAGCTGGGCCGGATCGAGCGGGCCCGCGCCAAGACCCGCGCTCACGTGTGGCGGCAGATCGTGGCCCGGCACGGGCGGATCCCCTCTGCGCGAACGTGTTACGGCGACCTGGGTAAGACGGTCGTGATCCGCCTGGACGCCTCCATCGTGATCGCGCACAGCGACAAGATCGGGGCGAAAGGGACATTCAAGGGGACGTATGGGCACCATCCGCTCCTGGCCGTGTGTGACAACACCGGGGAGCTGTGGTCGTCCTGCTGCGCCCGGGCAATTCGGGGTCCAACACCGGGTCCGACCACGTGAAGGTCCTGGACGCCGCGATCGCGGCGATCCCCTGGCCGCACCGGCGGGACCTGCTGGTCACCATCGACGGCGCGGGCGCCGGCCATCAGATCATCGACCACATCACCGCGCTCAATGCACGGCACGGCCACCGGGTGGCCTACTCGATCGGGTTCGACCTGGACCAGCGCACCCGTACCGCGATCACCCGCCTCGGGCAGACCGGGTGGGAACCGGCACTGGACCCCGACGGGTCGCCCCGCGCCGACGCGGCCGTCGCCGAACTGACCGGCCTGCTGCGCACCTCGGTCGGCGGGGATCAACTGTCCGGCTGGCCGCCCGGCCTGCGAGTGATCGTGCGCCGTGAACCGATCCCCAAGGGCATGCAGGTCTCCCTGCTGGAACAACACGACGGCTACCGGTACCAGGTCATCGCCACCAACACCGTCGGCGGGCAACTGCAGCGCCTCGAGGCCCGTCACCGGGTCCACGCCAGGGTCGAGGACGGCGTCCGTAACGCCAAGGCCACCGGGCTTCGACGACTCCCCTCAAAGTCCTGGAACATCAACGAAGCCTGGTGCCAGGTCGTGGCCCTGGCCACCGACCTACTCGCCTGGACCCGCCACCTGGCCCTGACCGGCGACCTCGCCCGCGCCGAACCCCAAACCCTGCGCTACCGGCTGCTGCACACCGCCGCACGCATCACCAGAGGACAACGCCAACGCTGGCTGAACATCCCACCCGACTGGCCCTGGGCCGACGACCTGCACGACGCGTTCACCCGCATCCTGGCCCTGCCCGCCCCGACCTGACCAACGGCCTCACCGCCCCGACAAACCCCAGGAAGGACACCCCGACCGGCCCGTGGAACCGGCGCCCGGCACGACAGCCGGCACCACCACACGCCCCACCACCAAAACCAAGATCCACACGACGTCAGCCCGGCCCGTCAGGACACCACGTCACGGCGGCGAAAAATCGAGGCATGTCCGACAAGAAGCTGCGCGAGCTGATCATGCACTTCAACAAGGTGCCGCTGCGCCAGGAGGACTTCGAGTTCCCCGACCTCCTCGGCGCCGCCTACGAGTACCTGATCCGCGACTTCGCCGACTCGGCAGGAAAGAAGGGCGGCGAGTTCTACACGCCGCGTGACGTCGTCCGCCTCATGGTGCAGATCGCCGACCCGCGCGAGGGCATGAGCGTCTACGACCCGTGCACAGGCTCCGGCGGCATGCTCATCCTCTCGAAGGAGTACGTCGAGGAGACGGGCGGCGACGGCCGCAACCTGGCGCTGGCCGGCCAGGAGAAGGACGGCAGCGTCTGGGCCATCTCCAAGATGAACTTGCTCCTGCACGGCATCCCCGACGCCGACGTGCGCAACAACGACGACGGCACCCTTGAGGACCCGGCGCACGTCAGCGGCGGCGAGCTGCAGCGCTTCGACCGGGTGATCACCAACCCGCCGTTCTCCATGAACTACGCCGCCGACGCCATCCCGTTCCCCGAGCGCTTCCGCTACGGCTACACGCCCGAGAAGGGCAAGAAGGCCGACCTGATGTTCGTCCAGCACATGCTGGCGGTAACCCGGCCCGGCGGCATGGTCACCACCGTCATGCCCCACGGCGTGCTGTTCCGTGGTGGCGAGGAGGGCCGGATCCGTACTGGCTTCCTCGAACGACGACATGATCGAGGCCGTCATCGGCCTCGGCCCGCAGCTCTTCTACGGCACCGGCATCCCGGCCTGCATCCTGGTGCTTCGCCCCGAGGGCTCGAAGCCGGCCGAGCGCGCAGGGGCAAGGTGCTGTTCATCAACGCCGACCGCGACTACCGCGAGGGCAGGGCCCAGAACTACCTGGAGCCCGAGCACATCGAGAAGATCGTCTCGGCCTATCGAGCCTTCAAGGATGTCGACTGGCTTCGCGCGCGTAGTTGAGTCGCGCTGAGCTGGCCGAGAACGACGACAACCTCAACATTCGCCGCTACGTCGACACCACGCCGGAACCCGAGCCGCAGGACGTACGGGCGCATCTGCACGGCGGCATTCCCGTCAGCGAGGTCGATGCCAAGGCAGATCTCTTCACTGCTCACGGTCTGGATCCCGACCGCTTCTTCGTGCCCAAGAACGCTGACTACGTCCAGTTTGCCGATGTGGTCGTCAGAGCGGCGCGACATCAGGCGTCTGATCGAGTCCGACGCCGGTGTCGTCGCGGCCGAGGGCGCGGTGGTACACGCGATTGAGTCTGTGGTGGGAGGACCGAGGAGAAACGCTTCGACAAGCTGCAGTCGCCAGGCGACCTCGTCGACCTGCGCAAGGACTTCATTGAAACGTTCCGAGACGCGCTGGCCGTCAACGCCACTGCTCGATCCGTTCGCGATCCGCGGCATCGTCGCCTCGTGGTGGGGGGTGAGCCTGCCCGACCTCAAGGCGCTCGCGACGCTCGGCTACCAGGGACTCATTTAGGCCTGGGTCGCGACTGTGCTCGACGCTCTCGACGAGGAGAAGGCGAAGGTCAACCCGCTCGACCACAAGGTCGCCCGGGCACTCCTGCCCGAGTACCTCGACAAGCTCGCCGACCTCGAGGGAGAGGTCGCTGAGCTGGACAGCACGATCAAGGCGGCCACTGCCTCTGATGAAGAAGAAGACGGCGACGAACCCGCCGAGGAGGCCCTATCGCCGGCCGAGCTCAAGAAGCTGAAGAGCAAGCTAGCGGCCACCAAGAAGCAGCTCAAGGTTGAAAAGGGGGCGTTCGCCGACCGTCTCGCGGCAGCCAGCGATGGCGCTCGACGACACGTCGGCCCGCCAGATCGTGCTCGACGCGTTGGAGCATGACCTGTTGGCCGAGGCCAATGACCGGACCACCGGGCACCGGCGAGTAGTGGTCTCAGCGTTCGAGACGTGGTGGGACAAGTACCGGACGCCTCTGTCAGTGCTTGAAGCGGAACGTGATGCTGCCGCCTACACGCTCGCCGGGTTCCTGAAGGAGCTTGGCTATGAGTGAACGTCCGTTATGAGCGGACGGGTCGTGGCCCCGGACATCGTTCCGACGATTACGTCACCTGGCATCGGCGCGGTACGCCGTCAAAAGCAAATCAGAATATTGGGCGGGGAATATCCCTTGGGTCGACTCCGAAGGATAGAAGTCTGTTTGACCTTGAGACAACGACGGATTATCTCACGCCTGCAGGCGTAGCCGCTGGGTCTAAGCTGGCGCCAAAGGCGTCACCTATATCGTTGTGCGTGGGATGATCCTGGCCCACACCTTTCCGGTGAGTCAGATGTCAACGCCTGCGGCCTTCAATCAAGACGTAAAGGCTGTCGACCCCGGTCCTGAGCTAATTCCGCGCTACCTGCGTACTGGTTCAAGGCTCATAGCTAGTGACTTCCTGCGGGCTCGTTGGAGAATCGACGCACGGCACGAAGAAGCTTGACCTTCCGGACCTTTCGCGTCTTCCCTATCGACCCCCGACTCTTGCCGAGCAGGCCAGTCGTTGAGATCCTACGGCAGTAGACGAGCAGATCGGTGTCGTGACGAGCGTATCGATAAGATAGGCTTGTACAAACAGGGAATGGCCGATGACCTGTTCGAGACGCATAGACCGAAACTCGTCAGCCGCGGCTGTGCGTGGCGAATGGTAGTGACGGGTCAGTGAGCGCGACGGGCCGTTCGAGAGCAACCCTATCGTATCTGGAGCGATCGGAACCGTACCATGGGCGACCGCCGAGATCTACGTCGAGACATAGTCGAAAGCATTCGACTCATCAGCTCGGCTATTGTAAACACGGGGCTGCTGGAACTGTTCCCGACCGGCGGATCCTGGTGACCATGTACGGCCAAGATGGGCGACAAGGGACGAGCCGTGCTCCCTTGGATTCGAATGCGCCGTAATCAGGCATGCACCACCCTGACCGTGACTCCGAGACAGCGTCGTCGACTCCGCTTGGCTTCTCTCTATATCAGTTATCTTCGTTGGAGCTACAGATTCCATTAGGACTCCTTGGCCAAGGGTGTGACCAGACGAAACTTCAGCGCGTCGACTATTCGAGAGACCTAGGGTGCCGCTACCAACTGTCGAAGCGCAACGTGAAGATCGGAGCGGCCCTCGCAGTATTGACACCCGAAGCTCGGCAGAGAGAACGAACTTGGATAAGCTTCAGGGGCTAAAATCGGCCTCATAGCTGACTCCTGCCGGTCGCGTCCGCGTGCCTCCGGAGGTTGTCTGATGAGCCTCGGCCCCGAATACACCGAGGTCGAGCAACCATTCGTTGCTCAGTTGACTGAGTCTCGCGTGGCAGTACATCGAAGGCCGAAGTAGGACCCGGTCACCGAGCGGCGGAATCGTTCCGTCAGGTTCCATGCTTGAGGACCGGCTACGCGCGGCAAGCTCTCGAAGATCAACCTCGGCCCGGACGGGCAGTCCTGGCTGGACGACGTCCCGCCTGTCCGAGGCCGTCTCGTCGCTGACGCGCACCGAAGCCAGGCAACCTCATCGAGATCAACGAACGGATGACCGAGCGGCTCCTCGAAGGCGTGTCCGTCGCCGGCTTGCCCGGCTGGGACCAAGGCCGCAGTCAGCGCATCAAGCTCATCGACTGGGACCACCCCGAGCGCAACGAGTTCCTGGCGATCAACCAGTTCCGGGTGGACGAGCCTGGCGGCCAGGCGAAGAAGTTCGTGGTCCCGGACGTCGTGCTATTCGTCAACGGCATCCCGCTCGTCGTCATCGAGTGCAAGAGCCCCTACATCACCGACCCCATGGCTGAGGGCATCAACCAGCTCCGCCGCTACGCCAACCAGCGCGACCTCGGCACTGCCCGAAGGCAACGAGCAAATGTTCTGGACCAACCAGTTCGTCGTCTCGACCTACGGCGACAAGGCGCGCGTCGCAACCTTCACCGCCGGGCCGGAGCACTTCCTGGAGTGGAAGGACTGCGCGCCGCACATCCAAGCGACGCGTTGGCAGCAGAAGCTCGGTAAGACCGTCGCGGAGCTGACAGGCCAGGAGCTGATGGTGGCGGGCATGCTGACGCCCGCCAACCTGCTCGACATCGTCCGGCACTTCACGCTGTTCACCGAAGTCGAACGGACGGCGCATCAAGATCGTCGCGCGCTACCAGCAGTACCGCGCAGTCGGCCGGGCACATGCAGCGGCTCCGGACTGGCAAGACGCGACTCGTCGACGGCGAGTAGCGACCGCCGCGGCGGCCTGATCTGGCACACCCAGGGCTCCGGCAAGAGCCTCACCATGGTCTTTCTCGTGCGCGCCATGCGGTCGGACCCAGTACTGCGCGCCTTCAAGGTCGTCATCGTTACCGACCGGACCGACCTCGAGAAGCAACTGTCGGGGACGGCCAAGCTCTCCGGGGAAGGGGTCCAGCGCGCCCGCGCGACGCCAAGAAGCTCAGCCAGCTTCTCACTGAGCACGGCCCCGCCTTGGTCTTCGCCATGATCCAGAAGTACCGCGACACGGACGGCCCCGCCACCAGGAAACCGAGCTGGCGGGCGACACACGCCAACGAGTCTCTCGGATCCTCAACGAGGACGAAGCCATCGTCATCCTGGTAGACGAGGCGCACCGTTCGCAGACATCGTCACTGCACGCCAACCTCATGGCGGCCCTGCCCAACGCCGCCAAGATCGGCTTTACCGGCACGCCGATCATGCGCGAGGGCAAGAAGCGCACCGACGCGATCTTCGGCCCCTTCATCGACAAGTACACGATCCGCCAGGCCGAAGCCGACGGTGCGGCCGTGCCGATCTTCTATGAGGGCCGTACTGCCAAGGGCGCAGTCGCATGGCGCCAGCGACCTCGACGAGTTGTTCGAGGACATGTTCGCCGAGCACACCGCCGAGGAGGTAGAGAAGCTCAAGGCACGCTACGCCACGTCGGGGGCAGTCCTGGAGGCTCCCTAGCTGATCGCGGCCAAGGCTCGAAGCATGCTCCTGCACTACGTCTCCACGGTGCTTCCCGGGGGCTTCAAGGCGCAGTTGGCGGCGACCAGCCGACGCGCCACCGTCCGTTACCGGGAAGCCCTCCAGGCGGCCCGGGCCGATCTGGTCGGCGAGCTTGAGGACCTTCCCGACCTCGCTCCTGGCGGACGTGGTCTCCGGAGCATGGACATCGACAGCCTCGACCGTCGTCAGCAGATGCTCGTTCGTGCGCTCCCGAGCATCTTGCTCTCATCCTCGCCCTCGACTTCGTCCCCGTGATATCCGGCGGCAACAATGACACCGGCCACCTGGGTGCAGTGGACCGATAAGACCAAGCAAGAGCAGGTCATCGCCGAGTTCCAGAAGCCGCTCGGCCCGGTCGGGGACAAGTCCAGCCCGGTGGCCTTCCTCTCGTCAAGTCGATGCTCCTGACTGGCTTCGATGCTCCCGTGGAGCAGGTCCTCTACCTTGACCGCCTCATCCAGGACGCCGAGCTCCTCCAGGCCATCGCCCGCGTCAACCGCACCGCGGATCACAAGGAGGTCGGCCTGCTAGTCGACTACTTCGGTGTCGGCTCACACCTCCAGAAGGCGCTCCAGTCATACGCGCCGGAAGACGCCGAGGACGCCGTCGGCGCGCTCGCCAGCATCAAGGACGAACTACCCAAGCTCCGCGACCGGCATGCCCGGGTAGCCGCCGTCTTCGCTCAGGCAGGCATCGAGACCTTCGACACCGATGAGGACGTAGAGGCCTGCGTGCAGGTCCTGGCCGACGAGGCGTTGCGGGTCCGCTTCGGCGTTGTCCTCAAGCAGTTCCTCACTACCCTCGACGTGGTACTCCCTCGGCCTGAAGGCCTGCCGTATGTCAAGGACGCCAAGCGCTTCGGCCGCATCCAGCTGGTCGCTCGTCGGCGTTACCGCGATGCCGGGCTAGGCGACTTCGACCCGTCGCTGTACGGGGAGAAGGTGCGCAAACTCATCGACGAGCACGTCACGGCGCTCGACATTGCCACCAAGATCCCGCCCGTGTCCATCACCGCTCCCGACTTCATCGCCAAGCTCAAGGGGCTTACCTCCGACAAGGCCAAGGCCTCCGAGATGGAGCACGCCCTGCGGTTCCACATCCGCAAGAACTTCGACGAGGACCCGGCTCGATTCACCAAGCTCTCCGAGCGCCTCGACCAGATCCTCAAGACTCTCACGGGCCAATGGGACCAGCTTGCCATCGCTCTTGAGGACCTCATGAAGGACGCGACCGCGGAAGGCGACCAGGACCGCCCGCACGCCGACCCGCTGGTCAGCCGCTTCTTTGGCGTCCTAGAGGCAGAGTTCGCCACGGATGTGACGCTCCCCGACGAGGTGAGAGTCGACCTCATCCACCTGGCCGAAGACATCGTGGTCGAGGTCGCCGACTACACCCATCGGGTGCGGTTCTGGCAGAACCCGCATGCGCAGGAAGAGCTACGTAAGAAGATCATCCATGTCCTCGACGACCGGAACCTCTTCGCGTTCGCCGAACAGGCCGCCGTGGCCGACCGCCTTATGGAGCTGTCGAAGGCCAACCAGGCGCTCATCGCCCGGAGGCAGTCATGACCAACGCGGTGCTACGCCTCGATGGCATGGCCGTCCCCCTGGAAACCGCCGGGCCGAGCCGCAAGGCCCGCCTCACCATTGAGCGGGATGGCAGTCTCACGTTGCGCGCCGCCGAGGACATCGATCGCGCCGAGCTGGAGGCCTTCCTCGCCGCCAAGCGAGCGTGGATCTACAAGAAGCTCGCCGAAAAGGAAGCCCTCCACTACGAGCCCGTAACGAAAGAGCTGGTCGACGGCGAAGGCTTCCTCTACCTCGGTCGCAGTCACCGTCTCCTTATCACCCGCACCGATGTTCGGCATGTGAGCCTCCAACGCGGCCGGCTCGTGTTGCCCGCCGGGTTGGTAGGGGAAGGCCACGCCGCACTCATCCGTTGGTACCGGTCCCGCGGCAAGACATGGCTCCAACCACGTGTCACCGACTGGGCCCAACGACTCCGCGTGAAGATGACCGCCTTCGAGGTAGCCGAACTCGGCTACCGCTGGGGTGCCGCCGAGCCCACGGGCCGCGTGCGGATCAACTGGGCCACCATGCAGTTGCGCCCGCCGCTGGTGGAGTACGTCCTGGCCCATGAACTCGCCCATCTCAGGGAGCCGCACCACGGGCCGACGTTCTGGAGTCTCATGGCTCGCGTCCAGCCTGACTACATTGAGCGCCGGACTGAGCTGGCTCGGGTCGGCGCGTCAATCTGGATCGGGGCCAACGAGTGAGCCTTCGGTCGCAATCAACCCGAGTCTAGTCGTTTGTGGTCATATGATCCTTCTCTGTGGTCAGGAACGTGTCCGGCCCCCAGCGCATCAATCGCCAAAAGCCGGAGTCGGGCGGCACCACCGGATCGTTGCCTTCGGCTGATCCATACAGCCATCGCATCTGAGCAACCCGCTCGGCCCCGTCGATGAGCAGGGTCGCTTGCACCTCACACACGCTCGCGGCTACGAAGTCCAGCGCGTCGATGCTCCAGCTCGTCAGGCCGCGGTCGTGGTACAGGTCGCGTACCTGCCGGGGCGCTGTCTTCCCGTACGACTCCTGTATCGGGTAGGGGAGGAACGGAACCATCAGGCCGTAGCGCCCCAGCTTCCACGCCTCGAAGAAGTCCGAGGCCGCCACGTAGATCGAGTGCTCGCTGAACCCAGGGTCGCCCGGCACCAGCCGCGATGGCTCCCAGGCGTCCAGGAGTTTCTTCACGCGACCGTTCTCCGCCACCTGGCCGAGGACCTCGCGCAGGGTCGGCTTCGGTTCGACCGGCTTCTGTTGCTTCTCGCGGGCTCGGGCCCAGTCCGCCACCGCGAACAGGCGGTTCCACGCCTTCGTCGCGACGATGAGGTTGTCGAAGTTGGTCAGGTTCCCGTGCACGATCCCGTTGCGGTACAACTCGTACACCGGCTCGGTTTGCGTCCCCTTGAAGCTCTTCGTGAAGGCGGCGTGCGCGTGGGCTAGGCCCTTGTGGTGCCCCACGACGCTGTCCCAGGCGGCCAGATCGGCGGCCTCGCGAGCGTGAAGTCCCTGACGGTGCCCTCGGTCGAGATCGTTGACGAACCCATCCATGACCGCAATCAAGACCAGGACGACGGCGTAGAACCGACCCTCCCGGTAGTCGGCCTCCGCCCTCTGGATGAGGTCAAGCCGGGGCCGCATCGCGGGTAGCCCCCTCAGCCGTCCGATCATGAAGGAGAGCCACTCGGCGTTCCTGTACTGCTCCTCGATGAAGGTGGCTTCAGCGACGTCTGCGTCGGCAGTACTGGAGACGAGGGCCGTCATCTTCTCCATGTACAAGTCGTCGTGGAAGATCCAGTTGCGGTCCCCGAGTAGCGCGTAGAACTGATCAACCGTCGAGGTGATCTCTCGGATGCGACGCTCCACCTCCTTGATCTCGGCGCGCTGTTTCCAGCCCACAAAGAGGGTAATCATCTTGAGGCCCTTGATCTGGGTTAGCAACTCCGCCACAGACGGCAAATCGAGCGCCGACGCGTACCCTTTTGATTCTTCGATTGGATCTTCCGCTTGCATGCCGTCAGCTTCTCACTTCAAGGTCGCCTGTTCCAGCCGATTTATCGGGGTAGAGCTCCGCCACAATCTTGAATGAAGTCCCGATTACGCTCCCGGCCATGCCCAGCGTCCAGGTCGGTTGCTTGCCTTCGTGCACGAATCGGTTTCGCAAGTCGCGGCCCGTGTCCAGGATGTCGGCTAGATGCTCACCAATGAGGCCCGCGTCCTTGGCATCCTTGATCAGCCGCCCGAACGGTGTCTTCTGCGGGGCTTCGAGTCGAAGCTTCAGCGCCGCCTCCACCGCGAACAGCGACCAAGCGTTGGAGCACGCCACCAACTCGTAGGAGTAGAAGCCCAGGGCGAACATGTCTCGCGACGCCTTGAGCAGGGTCGCGGGGCCCTCCGGGGTCGCCGCCGTGATGACCCAGTCGTCAGCGACAGATCGGGTGCGCCGGTACGTCATGGGCAACGGTTGGCCATCGACATCCAGCCCGCCGATGAAGAGACGCATGCGCTCATCCGGTTCTGGCGGGGCAAACTCGCCCAAGTCCGCGCCCGGCGGCGTCCACAGGCTCATCGGCAACCCCATTCCGGCATCCCTGTGCACATGGGCGGGTTGCCTCGCACGACCAACGTCGAAGTAGACCATGACAGCGGAACGTCGTAAAGTACTTGTACCGACACGTACAGTAATCTCCCATTCGGGACATAAGGGGTCCAAGGCTTGAGTACCAGCCCAATATTCCAGCGCCTAGCGCCAACTGTTGCCGACAACGAGCGGCTACGTGAGCCACAGCGGGAGGCCTACGCCGCGCTCAGTGATCACTTCAGCGACCCCGACAAGCACCGCGAGGCCGGAGTGGTGCTACCTGTCGGCTGTGGGAAGTCTGGGCTGATCACGTTGGCTCCGTTTGCTGTGCGTGCCAGCAAGGTGTTGGTCATCGCTCCGGGCACTTCCATTGCGGGGCAACTGCTGAGGGACTTCAACCCGTCTGGACAACAACTGTTCTACAAGAAGTGCGCCGTGCTACCGGGGCCGGAGTTCCCGGAGCCGGCCGAGATTCGGGGCCGGAACTCGAATCGCGGCGACATTGACGCGGCTGACGTTGTCATCACCAACATCCAACAGCTTCAACGGGGCGGCAGTGAGAACAGGTGGCTGGCTGAACTGCCCGCGGACTACTTCGACCTCATCATCTTCGATGAGGGTCACCACAACGTCGCCGAAAGCTGGCAGACCCTTCGGGAAAAGTTCCCCGAAGCGCGAATCATCAGCCTGAGCGCTACGCCAACTCGCTCCGACGGACGGCTCATGTCTGGCGAGATCATCTATACGTACCCGATCTACCGGGCCGTTCAGCATGGATTCGTCAAGCACGTCAAGGGTCTGGTTCTGAATCCGTCATCCTTGCGCTACGTACGCCGGGAAGATGGTCAGGAGGTCGAGGTCACGCTCGACGAGGTTCGCAGGCTCGGGGAGACGGATGCGGGCTTCCGGCGCAGTATCGTCTCCTCGAAGGAGACGCTCGACACCATCGTCGACGCGTCCATCTCCGAGCTACGTCGCCTGCGGGCGACGACCGGCGAAGATCGCCTGAAGATCATCGCGTCGGCTCTCAACATGGAGCACTGCAAGCAAGTTGTGGCGGCCTATACCGAGCGAGACCTCAAAGCCGCCTACATCCACAGCTTGGAAGATTCCAAGATCAATGATGCCGTGCTCGCCAAGCTAGATCGGCACGACCTGGATGTGATCGTCCAGGTACGTAAGCTCGGCGAAGGCTTCGATCACCCGCACCTCTCGGTGGCGGCCGTGTTCAGCATCTTCGCCACCCTGTCTCCTTTCGTGCAGTTCGTCGGCAGGATCATGCGGGTCATCGAGCA
This sequence comes from uncultured Actinomycetota bacterium, assembly GCA_963784535.1. Taxonomy (GTDB): domain Bacteria; phylum Actinomycetota; class Actinomycetes; order Actinomycetales; family Kineosporiaceae; genus CAWARR01. The sequence goes on from CAWARR010000007.1 coordinate 31,711, forward strand.
GGACTCGCCGGGGCATCCGCTCAACTTCGGCTCAGTTGTCTTCCACGCAGGTGCCAACACCGTCAAGGCGTGGCAAGACTTCAAGGAATTCGCCGAAGCCGATCAGGAGTGGATTAGCCTCCTGACCGAGCAAGTACCCATTGGTGCGGCCACTCAGCGCGAGGTCGACCCTACGGCCGAGATGGAAGATCGCGATCTACCGTCCGACTCTGTGCGGATCACCGAGCCGGGAACCGTCATGCTTGAGGAATTGCCGCTTCTCTCTGACGGTCGACTGAAGGAGGCCCTGGCGCTCCTAAAGGCCGCTGGTGTTACCCCCGAGGCTTACGGGCGTGCCATCCAGGAACTGGAGGTTGTCCCGGTCACCAAGCAAGCGCGCCGCCGTGCGTCCCGAACCCTCCTCGACGAGACCGTCAAGACCCGAGCCGGCCGGTTGGTGCGCGACCGGGGACTGAGTCCGGAGGGGCGCGACCTCGACAAGAAGCACCTCGGCCAGTCCAACTGGGTCATCGTTAAGGCCGCCATCGACGCTCAGGCGCACACGCTCGTTGGTCGCGGGAAGAAGGAGCGGCACGAGTTCAGCCAACCCGAACTGGACCAGATCCTCGAGGAGATGGACGGTCTCGTGACGGCCGTCGAAACGGACCTCTTCCATGGGTAAGCCGCGATCGCTCTTGTTGAAGCTAGAGATTGATCAGGTAGCCAAGCGGCACTCCTGCCAGCACAGCAAGACGCATGTCCTTACGAAGGGCGATCGTCGTTTGAAGGTGACCGTCGGACGAACCGACGAGCACTACTGCGTCCCCTGCGCACGCAAGTTCATCCAACACGCCATGGATCGACTGACGGTCCTCGATCGGCAGTTGGCTGATGAGGCGGCATTGGCTGATGCAGTCGCGGCGTCGCCGGAGTCGGAAAGGATGGTCGAGCGGTGAAACTCAACATCTTCTCCGTGCCGCCCGAGAACGTGGCCGCCATGAAGGACAAGTTCGACTCCGTCGGCTTGAAGCCGATCCACGAAAGTGCCGACGCGCCCTGGGATACGTCCTTCTACTTCTCGGAGGGGGAGGAGCCAAACCCCATCCCGTGGGTTGGCACGTTCGCTGAGTTCTTCGACGATCGGCAGTTCCTCAACTTGATCTACTTCGGAGCATACGTCTTCGAACAAGCGGGCCGTTGCTTCGTGCTCACCTACGGCAAGTCGCACTTCTATGTCCGGCCCTTCTGCGATCACGACTTTGGCATCGAAGTGGCCAAGCGCATCGCCAACGAGAACGATATCAAGCAGAAGGCCTCGAAAAAGTTCGCCGGGAAGCGCAAGAAGGAGATCCGAAGCTACACGAGCCACACGCAACTGGACGTTGAGAGCGGGGAGTCCGTTGACTACCTCCAGGCGGGAATCGTCCACTCCTTCCGGGAGAGCTACGGCCGTAGTGGCAAGTTCGGCTCCTCGGTCCTGCTCAACGCCCCCATTGAGAAGGCGGAGCTAGGAGGGTTGCTCACGGCCCTGGCCGCCGAGGTTGAGCAACCGGCCCTATTCGCCCTGCCACGCACGGCCCTGATTACGGACGAGGTGGCTATAGCCCGATACGACGACTCACTCGTGGCGGCCATCCTTGGCAATGACGCCCGGACGGAGTTCGCGCACGGAGGACACGAGCTGGTCGGCGTCGACTTTGTCTTCTCTGGCAACGAACGATTCACGCTGACGTGCCCTGGCCACGGCAAACTCGAACTCGGGGACGCCGATCTCGACGTAGCCGTCCTGCAATCTTACGTCGCAACAGAGGGCATTGCCCAAGATGCCGTCCTACACATCCGAGTGCGGGTTGAGAATGAGGGACAGCGGCCCTACACCAAGTCGCTCAAGGAGTCACTCGATTTTATCGTTGACGGCGAGAGCGTAATGCTTTCCCAAGGCCGATGGCTCCGCTTCAATGAGGACTATATCGAGCAACTCGATACCTACATTAACAGCATCACCATCGAGGTCACGGAAGACGAGTTGCGGGTGATCGAGTCGGTCGAGGGCGACTTCAACGACTCGGAGGTGGTCAAGAAACTCGGCTATACAGTGGCCGACAAAGACTTCTCGAAGATCAAGACGACGATGTCCACCCCAATTGAGGCCTGGGACTTGCGCCGCGGCCCTACGGTCTACGCCGTCAAGTTCGGCACTGCCCAGAAGCTGAGCTATGTGTGCGACCAAGCCATCGCGGTGCTAGAGATCATCCGTAACAACGCCAACGTGAAGAAGCTCGATAGGAGCTGGAAGAACTACTGCCTCTGGCTCGGCTTCAAGCTCACGCAACTCCCCGATCGGATCTCGGATTCGAACTCGATCATCCTGAAGCAGAAGATCGAGGCATCGGGCTCGCCGGTGCCGAGAGTTGGGGATTGAGCCTACGATCAAGATGTCGTTGCGCCGGTAGCTCTACGCCCACGGGGTTGTATCCCGTGGGCGTCGGTCAGGTGATAGCTGTCCTCCCTGGATTGAGGTAGGGGTAAGAAACTAATGCCTCAGTCTCAGACCGCCAAGACCAGGACGAGCGGGCGCCGAAGCACTGAGACGTAAGACTGAAACCTGGGTTATAATGGCCTCATTATGGATATGACGATTACACTTGCTGACGGCACGGCCCTCGAGGGCCGTAGCCCTGTTGTTGTAATAGGGCCGAATGGTAGCGGGAAGAGCAGGAAGATTCGCGAAATTGGGCATGCAGTGCCAATCGATTTCATTAACGCACTGCGGAGTACGCGGGTAGCCCCACAGATTCCCGTTATGGGTATGGACGATGCAAGGAATAACTACAATTCCCAAAGACAGCAGGCGCACAGCGCTCATTGGGAGTTGGCCACAGACTTCGACTACATGCTTTCCCAACTACTGGCGCAGGATGCACGAGCGGCGGTGGATTTTCGTGGCGCGTTCCTAGCCAACCCCGCAAACCCGGGCGCGCCGTCTGATACTGCAATGCTGAAGGTACAAGAGATCTGGAGAAGCGTATTCCCGGGAAGGGAACTCTCGTGGCCTGACTGGAAGCCGCTAGTCAAGAACAAGACAGCGGGCTCGGAGGCCGAGTATTCGGGTAATTCGATGAGCGATGGCGAGAAGGCGGCCCTGTACCTTTGCGGTAAGGTACTGACCGTAGATGCGGGCATTTTGGTGGTTGACGAACCCGAGACGCACCTTCACACGATGCTGGCAGTTGCCCTCTGGAACTCCTTGGAGCAGGCAAGACCCGACGTAAGATTCGTCTATGTCACGCATGACCTGTCCTTCGCCCTATCCAGGGGAGATGCAAGGTATGTAATCGCAAACCCTGTCGGCGGGCTGAAGGCTGTCGACGTTGATGCGGAACTACCCAAGGATGTAGCTGAGGCGATACTGGGTGCCGCATCGCTATCGTTCTATGCGTCACGCGTTGTCTTCACCGAGGGCGAGCCCGGTGGTCTCGACGACTCTCTCTACGGAGCCTGGTTCAACGGTCAAGACACAGTGGTGAGGCCGGTGGGGAGCTGTCAGTCGGTCTTGAGATGTTGCGAGGCGCTAAACAAGTCGGGCATATCTCAGGGCTTGGAGGTATTGGGACTAATTGACGGGGATTTTCACCCTGACGCGTTCCATGATAGTCAGCCCGACTATGTGCATAGCCTGAAGGTGCATGAGGTCGAATCGCTCTTCTGCCTCCCCGAAGTAGTGAAGGCTCTGGCAGGGCATCTCGGTAAAACGGACTGGGATGAGGATGCCTATCGGGCCAAGCTCGCCGCCTCTGTGACAGATTCACAACGACACGCGATCATCATTGATCGCTGGAAGTCAAGAATTGAGCCAAACCTGCTGGGCGTTGTAGCCGGAGCTGGTAAGAGTAGAGAGAGCCTTGATGCGCTTGCGAAGCGCATGCCGGAATTATTTGACTATACCAAGTGGTCGTTTTCTCCCCAGGTGATTCTTGAGGAAGAGAAGAAGTCCGTAGAGGCGATACTTCCAAGCGGCTCGTCCGTTGAAATACTGAGGGTGGCTCCTGGAAAGCCGCTCATCGCAGTGGCGGCGAGTACTCTAGGCATGAAGGTAAGGGACCTCGCGGACTTAACCGTTAAGGCACTGGCCGCCAGCGGCAAGGGTGATGACAAGTTGTCGCCTCTCGGGACAGAGATCGCGAATGCTCTGAATACGTGGCTTCCTGCTCGAAGAACCGGCTGAGCTCGCCTTCGCGTGGAGGCCACCTCCCGATTCAGTCAGCAGGCACGGCTCCCAGGAAGGAGAGTATCGGTCTGCGCCGATTAAGGAGCGCACGTCTCTGTCGCCTTTGAGTGCCGCCCCACGTACCGTTGCACGCTCAGAAACACGCTGTAGTGATCTTGATTCACGAACTTCCGCCGCCCGGTCAGTGACTCGCCACAACCACACCCGCAGAGTCGTGGGGCCAGGTGGATGGCCACCGATCCACCGTCTCGCGCGGTTAGTTCGTCCAGATTCATCCGGAATTGCCCGTTCGTAAGCCGTCCGATCAGGGGCACCAAGCCCACAGGCCCAAAAAGGGGCACTCACCTGCGGAAACGCCATGTCGTCCTTGTGCAGCCGTATGCCACAGAGTGCCGCCGACTGCCCCCAGATGCCGCCCGCTGTGAACCAGGCGTGAACCAAGGTGAACGTTCCCGCGCGCGTGCGCCAAGACATCAGCGCTGTCCGTGACCTATGGATGCCCCGCGCGCAGCAGCGAGACCTCTGCACAGTCTGTAATCAGACGGGTGCGAATCGTGACAGATGGCCTATGCTGGTCAGCGACCAGGGCGCCTTCCCCAAGTTCAAGGAGATCACTGTGAAGGCCAGCACCGACCCGACCCGTAGAGGGCAATAGCCCATGGTGTTCGTGCAGGGCACAAGAGGACCCGAGAAGGCACGGATCCAGGCTGCAATGGAGGAACAGGGGCTGACCCTGCTTCGAGACAAGCAGGAGGCCCTAGCCCATGCGAGGAGCACGGGTCGGGTCGTCCTGTGCGACATTTCCCTCGGTGATAACGCTGTCACAGTCACCCTCGGACAGGCCAATATCAAGGATTTCACCACCCAGACGCGGTGGCAGTTCGGGGACAATCTGAGCCCCGAGGAGCGCGCCAAGGCCATTCGGGACGGATTTCCCGACCTTACGCGGGAGTTCAGGCTCACGACCCACGAACTGGGGCTGGAACTCATCGACGAGCCCGCTCGTATCACCATCCCGCTTCAGGCCGGGGAAGACGGCTCTCCGCACTTGCGCGTGGTTGCGGTGCGCTGAGCGGTGTTCATGCCGCGCGTCGGGCGGCGCTGGCCAGGAGGATACGGGCGCGGTAGTGGTGTTCGTTGCGGAATCCTCGCCCGGTTCGCTTGATGTGCTTGATCGAGGTGTTGGCGGCCTCGGTCTTGGCGTTGGTGACGCCGGTGACGATCAGGACTTCGATGGCCGGCCACCAGGCGCAGATGGTGTTCCACAGCTTGTCGGTCTCGGGCATCCGGGCGGCCAGGATGTTGGCGCCCAGGCGCATCTTCTCGGTGTGTGCGTCGGCCATGAGTGTCGTCAAGTTCTCTGGCCCCACCGTCGTCAGGCGGATTCCAGCGGTCATCGCAACACCTGAGGTTCGGGAGTAGCGATGGCTGGTGGTCGGCGGGGTCCGGCGCCACAGACGGTCAAGCGGGAGCAGTTCGCCCGGCTGATAGCGGAGGGGGTGAACAACTCCGAGGCCAGCCGGATCGTCGGGATCAACCGGCGGACCGGGAAGAGGCGGCGACACGGGCGGACAATCACGGTGCGCGACGGCCGGAAGCTGCATTATCCGCCGGTGATCAGTGCGCGAAAGCGGGAGATCTCCTCGCGGTATCTGTCGGAGGACGAGCGGGTCCGGATCGCCGATCTGCGGCGGCAGAAGCTCGGAGTGCGGGCGATCGCGGAGGCGTTGGGGCGCAGCCCATCCACGATCGGCCGGGAGCTGCGCCGCAACGTCGAGGAGCCTGGCGGGACCTACCGGCCGTTGGGCGCGCAGCGGTTGGCGGCGGCGCGTCGCAGGCGGCCCCGGGCGGGCAGGCTGGTCAGTGATCCGCTGCTGCGGGCGTTCGTGGCCGAGCGGTTGCGGAAGCGGTGGAGCCCGGAGCAGATCTGCGCGGCGCTGCGCCAGGAGTTCCCCGACGACCGCAGTCGCCACGTGGCGCCGGAGACCGTCTACCAGGCGGTCTACCGACCAGACCTGGGTGGGCTGGTCCGGGAGTTCCCGCAGGCACTGCGCACGGGCCGGCGCCGCCGCAAGCCGCAGCGACACCCAGATGCCCGCCGGGCGGGGTCGCTCGTCGACATGACGATGATCGATGCCCGGCCCGCCGAGGCCGAGGCCCGCGTCGTGCCCGGACACTGGGAGGGCGACCTGATCACAGGGGAGTTGAACCGGTCGGCGATCGGCACCCTGGTGGACCGGGCGACCCGGTTGACGATCCTGCTGCACCTACCGGGGCGGCACACGGCCGAGGCTGTCACCGACGCCCTGGTGACAGCACTGGGCCAGCTGCCGCCACAGTTGCGGCGGTCCCTGACCTGGGACCAGGGCAAGGAGATGGCCCTGCACCGCCAGATCAGCGACCGGCTCGAGATGCCGGTGTTCTTCTGCCAGAAGGCATCCCCGTGGCAGCGGCCGAGCAACGAGAACACCAACGGGCTACTGCGCCAGTACTTCCCCAAGGGCAGCAACCTGCGCGTGTACGACGCCGACCAGATCGCGGCCGTGGCCGTCGAGCTCAACGACCGCCCCCGCAAGACCCTCGGCTGGGACACCCCCGCCGCGCGGCTGCAACAGCTGGCCGACATCACCGCCGCGCAGGAGGCGAACCCGTCCAGGTCACCGCGCAGCCGGACCACCGCGTAGCCGTGGCGCGGATGGCAGGATGGGCGGCGTGGCAGACCTGCGGCGGCGCGGCCCCGAACCCCCGCCGGGCCCACCCGAGATCCAGATGGTCCCCGGCATGGCCCAGCAGATGCTGCGCGACCTGGCGCCGCTGCTGGCCGAAGAAGGCATCGATGTCGACAACCTCGAGGCCACCGACCTGGATACCCTGCAACGGGCGATGAACCGCGCCGTGGAACGGCGCAACATGGAGCTGTTCAGCCCCGTCGGGCCGACCCGCGACATCGCCGCAGCGACCCTGCGCCTGATCGTGCAGGCCGTCCTGGACGGCGACACAGTCCTGGCCGCCACCCTGCTGGACCAGGTTCAACCCGAGTCCCCGGACAACACCGTCGCCACCGTCGCCAGCTGCATCGGCATCACCCTCGGCCTGCTCGACGACTGGATGCCAGGCCAGAACCCCACCGCACCCACACTCCTGGCCCAGCGCACCCGCCTACCTACCGGGCACTGGACCGGCGAACGCGCCGCCACCGACATCCTCGCCCTGGCCAGCAAGGGCAAGGCCTTCCGCTCCCTCGACAAACTGCTCGTGCGCCAAGGCGGCCACCAGGCCCTCCCCGGCTCTGCCCTCGCACTGGCCGCCGCCATCGGCGCCTGGGCCCAGCTCACCGACACACCGCCGGCCAAGCTGATCCCCACCCTCATCCGCTGATCCACCGGGTAGCATCGCCGACCATCACGTCGCCCGTGTTGCGATGACCGCTGGAATCCGCCCTTGCCATCGGAGCCACTTCTCCAGGTGTTGCGCAGGCAGCAGTTGACGACGACACCTTCTTGACGGGAGTTATCGAGGGCCCGGCCGCTCCCGGGGTGTTGACCAACGATGCCCGAGCTACCAGTGGGGTCGTGGGTGCTGCGGTCACCGCGACGTGGCTGGACTTGACGGACGCCAAGGTGGGAGACACTGTCACCCCACGCCTCCTCGCCTCAGCAACGACGGACCGTCAGGGCCGATACACCCTCCGCATCTTGCCCGACAAGGCGCTTCAGCGGGCCCTGGCGAAGAACGGGAATTGGCTCGACGTCGACATCGGAGTGACAGGCTCCGGCGGCAACAGCGCGGAGTCGGTGAGCGGCTACTGGAATGGGCATAGCTGGGGCCGCAACGATCGGCCCGAGAGCCTGCCCAAGCGCAACCAGGTCACTCGGCTTGTTGCGCCCGCCGTCGGTTCGGCCGCGGCTGGGGTGGGAGTAGGGACCCAATCCGTCACTCCAATGGGAACCGTGCCGTGCTCGTTCATCGTCACCGGAACGCCGACTCGCTACACCAAGGTCGTCGAGTACCACGCGACCGCGGCCATTGACGGGTCTTGGACGTACGGCCGGACAGCGGACTCCGACATCGATGTCGGCCTTCAGGCAGACGGCAAGGGCGGCTGGAAGGTAAGCGGCTCGGCACATGTCAGTACGTCGAACGGGAGTTCCACCGGCGCCACATCGGCCGGGAAGCTTGTGGGGTACTACGGAACCACGAACATGCAGTACACGGAGGGCTACCTCAAGCCCTACGGTACCTATTCGGGGTACACCACGTGCTCAGGTACGGGGTACACCCCGTGGACCAAGAGCGTGCGGGCGACGAAATGGCTGGGAGGGGCGTCCTCCAACGGCAGCCTGACCCAGTACGACTGCTACGACTCGCCGCAGAGTGGCCACCGGAACACCCAGATGGCTGGGAGTTTCTTCAGCACCTCTTCGGCGAGAGCGCAGAAGTACGCCGGGGCGGCCAGTTTCTCGTACATCGGCCTCGGCGGAACCTCCGGCTTCTCCAGTTACGTGCACCTGAGCTGGAGTTGGTCCCACGGCAAGGGTGGCTACAGTTGCGGCTCGAACAACTACCCGCCCTACGCGAAGATCGTGTATGTGAACTGACAGACACCCTGTCAGCGTTATAGGACCTTGTACCGGAGGGAAGTGGGTCGTGGTTGTCCGGCGCTGGGTTGGCCTGGTCCGGCGCTGGGCAACCACCGGCCCCAGACGCATCGCTGCGGGTGCGATTGCCGCTGCGCTGCTTCTGGGCGTGGTCGGGGCGAGCTGGTGGGCCTTCGCGCGGAGCCCTGAGGGGCCGCTGCAGCTGACGGCGAATGCAACGCTCAACGGGGTCAACCTGCCGGTGGGTGGCGACGCCACCTGGGGGGACCTGACCATCCCGAACACCACCGACCGGGACATCGTCCTCAAGCAGTTAGCCCTCGTCGAGGGACGCCCGGGCAGCACCTCCGGGGTCGACGTCGAGGGCGTCCAAGCGGTCGACGGGGCCGACCTCTCCGGACCCGGCATCGGCATGGCGCAAGGGACCGGCGACACGGTCATCGCGCAGGATCTGCGGCGGCCCATGGCCGGGTACATCCTGCGCCCCGGGCACACGGTCATCCTGCTCGTGCACTTCCGCGTCGCCCACGCCGGGGTCTGGCGCTTCGACTTCGGCGAGATCACCTACGGCGCAAACGGCTCCACGTACCGGCTCAAGCTCCCGCAAGCCCTCGGTGTCTGCTCACCACCCCGGCAGGACTGCCAGGTGGGAACCCCGGCCGCCATGCGCTCGGACTAGCCCCTGAACTACCACCGGCACGATTCTCACGTCCCGCGTACACCACCCGATGCCCGACCAGCGCACGATCGGCACCCATCCCGACAGCGCTGAGGACCCCACTGCGGGTGGCCTCAGAACGGCCGCCACTCCCGCTGGCTCGCCCCGTCCCGGATCGCGGCCAGCCGCCGCCCGAACTCCTCCGCGACGGCCGGGCTCTCCCCCACGTTCTGCATGAGCCACGTCGTCATCTTGAGTTCCTGTATGTCGCGCAGGACCTCGAACCCGTCCCAGGTAGTGATGTCCCGGCCGTAGTTGGCGACGAAGTCGGCGTACTGCTGGTCACTCACCCAGCCGGGGCCGACGTGTTCCGTGCCGGTGACCATGAGGTCCCACTCGCGGCGGCTGTGCGCGAAGTTCTCCAGGTCGATCAGCACGACCTGCCCGTCGCGGCGGCGCATCACCCGAACGGGTCGAACGGCGGTAGTCCCAGCTGCGCGGGCGCGGGCAGTTCGTGCAGTTCGCGGAGCAGCCGGCCGAGGTCGGTGTACGTCGGCCGGGCCGGTCCCTGTTCGATGAACTCCCAGAACGTGACCGGATGCCCGGCCACCACCACCGGCTGCTCCACCCCGTTCAGCACCCGAACCGCCGGGTACCCGACGTCCTGGAGCCACCGGGCGACCCCCACTTCCCGGCGCACGGCCTCCAGCAGGTGCGGGCCCCGGGCGATCCGCACCACCACCGGGTCGGTGCCCACCCGGAAGACGGCGTTCTCCCCCACCCGCAGCAGCTGCACCTCGCCGTGCGGCAGGCCGACCACCTCGCACGCCTCGTCCAGCACCAGGCGTGCCGATCCGGACGAGAAGTCCGCCGGCCGGGACGATGCAGGTCGCCCACCACCTGCGTAACCGCATCGCGCGCGGCGACCTCCGGCCCGGCGACCGGGTGCCGTCCGAGCGGGAGATCGTCGAGCAGTGGGGCGTCTCCCGCGCCACCGCCACCAAGGTGCTGGCCACTCTCAAGGCCGAGGGCCTAGTCGAGTCCCGCCCCGGCTCGCACACCACCGTCCGCTCCGCCGCGGGCCTCGCCGACTTCACCCTCACCTGCGACGCCAAGCGCGTGGTGATCGTCCACACCCCGTGCGGCACCCGCCAACCCGCCGAGACCCTCCGCGACGCCCTGGCCTGGGCCGACGCCCACCGCTGCCCCCCGAGCTGACCCCGAGCCTCAGCACCAGCACCCACGAGGATCCGGGACCGGCCGCGGCGAACCGGTCACGTCCGGCCGCGCCCACTGGTCGCTTCCATCTCGCCCGCCACGACCGCCGCGTTCCCGGCCTCTGGTCCCGAATGTCCCCGCTCGCCCCGCGCAGCCCTAGATGCGAGACTCGAACATCCGTTCGATTCCTGCCAAGCTGGGGGCATGGCCGGCGGCATGGGAACCTCCCCCGCCGGCCAGGATCCCGACCTCGACGCCGAGTTCGACCGCCTCCTGGACCGCGTCCTCGACGGGCTCATCCCCTCCGGACGTCCCGCCAGTCCAGAAACCCCACACGGGGGCCATTCGATCGCTCAGCGACCGCCAGCGGATTAGTTCCACATAACCGGGTGATATATTCCGTCTATGCGTAGCAATGCTCCGCCGTTGATGCCCATCTTCCGGTCCCGGCACCAGGCGGACCTGCTAGCCCTGCTGTTCCTGCACCCCGAGCAGGACTACACGGCCACCGAACTGGCCGCCCAGGTGCGGGTCCCGCTGACCACGGCCCACCGGGAGTTGTCCCGGCTGGAGGGCGCCGGGCTGCTGATCGCCCGCGCCGTGGGTCGCTCCCGGCTGCTACGGGCTAACACCGACCACCGCGCGTTCTCGCCGCTCGCACAGGTACTACTGGTCAGTTTCGGTCCCCACGTCGTCGTCGCCGAGGAGTTCGCGGCCCTCCCCCGGACCCGCCAGGTCATCATCTACGGGTCATGGGCGGCTCGCTACGCCGGGGTGGACGGGCCCGCCCCTGCCGACATCGACGTCCTGGTCGTCGGCACCCCGGACCGGGCCGCGGTCTACGCCGCCGCCGAGCGGGCCGAGACCCGTCTCGGGATCCCGGTCAACCCGACCCTGCGCTCCCCCGCCCGCTGGCAGACCGGCGACGACGCCCTCGTCGCCTCCATCAAGGCCGCCCCCCACCTGCCCGTCACCGACCAAGCACACGCTGCCGAGCACGAGCCCGGGCCCGGTCCGGCGACAGCCTTGCCGCCGACCCGGTGATCAACGAACCCGGGCGCGCGCCGTAGGGTGCCCGGGTGAGCCGCTGGAGCGTCGGCGAGGCCGAGGTCGAGAGCCTGCTAGCCGGACGAGCCCTGCAACCAGTCACCGGTTCCGCCGCCGACGGGGCACCCGGGCTCACCCGCGCGCGGCAGACCATCGCCTCCGCCCAGGTGCTGCTCTCCACCGACCCCAGTAACGCGCTGGTCCTGGCCTACGACGCCGCCCGGCAAGCATGCACCGCCCTGCTCGCCCAGCAGGGGCTGCGGCCGACCACCGCCGGCGGGCATGTCGCCGTCGAACGCGTTGTCCGTGCACAGTTCGGCGCCCCGTTCGCCCCCTACGGCGGGCTCCGTCGCCGCCGCAACGAGATCGAGTACCCCAGCCACCCCGACGAAGCCGTCGACACCGACGAGGCCACCCAGGCCCTGGCCGTCGCCGAGACGGTCCTCGAAGCCGCCGCGAAGCTTCTCCCCCACCTCGACCTCTTCACCTCGTAGCCTGTGTTGACAACGGGTTCTTCGGCTTCGATCCACCACGGCGAAGGATGACACACGGTTTCCGAGCAACCAGCGCGAGCTCGCCGTGATTGCCTTGCTGGTCAACGGGTTTGTAGCATCTAGTGTCGCGAGTTTGAAGTGGTTGGACGAACGGCCTTGGCGATGATCTCGTCGGGTGTCTTGGTCCAGGTGAAGGGTTCGCAGCGGTCGTTCCGGCCGTCGATGAATCGTTCGATCGCTTCGATGAGTTCGGCGACCGAGCGGTGGGTGCCGCGGCGGATGGCTTGGCGGGTGATGATCCCGAAGAAGATCTCCACGAGGTTGAGCCACGACCCGGAGGTCGGTGTGAAGTGCATCGTGACCCGGGGGTTCTTGGCCAGCCAGGCCTTGACTGCGGGGTGTTTGTGGGTGGCGTAGTTGTCGGCGACGATGTGCAGCTTCACCCGCGGGTAGGCCTTGGCGACCACCTTCAGGAAGGCCAGGAACTCGCTGTGCCGGTGCCGGTCGTAGCAGCGGTCGACGACCTTGCCGGTGGCCACTTCGAGCGCCGCGAACAGCGTGGTGGTGCCGTGCCGGACGTAGTCGTGGGTCTGCTTGGCCGGGATCCCCGGACGTAGCGGCAGCACCGGCGCGGTCCGGTCCAGTGCCTGAACCTGCGATTTCTCATCCACGCAGACCACGACGGCCTTGTCCGGCGGGGCCAGGTACAGGCCGACGACGTCACGGATCTTGGCTTCCAGCTCGGGATCGGTGGAGAACTTGAACGTCTCGATCCGCCACGGCTGCAGCTTCCACCTACGCCAGATCCGCGCCACCGTCGCGAACGAGATCCCCAACTGGTCGGCCAACAACCGAGTCGACCAGTGCGTCACCCCCAGACCTTCCGGTGGCGGCTCCAGGGTCGCCACCACCACCGCGACATCGTCGTGCACGGGTGGGCGGCCCGGACGGTCCCCGTCCTGCAGTGCGGCCATCCCTCCATCGACGTACCGCTGCCGCCACGTCACCACCGTCTGCCGGGCAACACCCACCTGGGCGGCGATGTCGGTGTTCGAAGTGCCCTCGGCCGCCAGCAACACGATCCGGGCCCGCTGCACCAGCCCTGCCGGCGCCGTCGATGCCCGGGTCAACGACCGCAACCGCTCACCATCACCATCACGCAGGACAACATGCACCGCCGAACGAGGCATGGCCCATTCTCAACCAGCAGCGTTCGTCTAGGCATTAACGACACGCGACACTAGCGAGCACCGGCGTGCTTCCTAAACCGTGTGTCGGAGGTTCGATCCCTCTCGGGGGCACCAAACAGCCTTTGACCTGCAACGATCGTGTCAGACTGCCCTGCCGTACGGACGCGGATCGGGTAGCAACCAGCAGCGGACGCACGGTTTCGCCGCAGCACGGTTCCAAGGGTGGTCTCCAGATCGGCTCGACCCTCCCGACCACACTGATGGCGGACACCAGGATCCTCGGGTGCCGCAGCACCTGTTCCGGCGAGCAGACCGGCGGGTTGTCGATCTGCACCCGGAGTCCGGCGACGATGGCGTTCAGGTGAGGCGCCAGGCGCGGGCGGTGGACGCGCGGCAATGACCCAACCGCTTGACCGGATGGGACGGAGCGTGAATAGTATCCTTCCCTTTCCGAGAGGCAAGGGATAGGGTTTCATTCATGGTCGGGATGTCAGACCTGCCGCCGACGTTCACCACGTCGCAGGCCCGCCGCGCCCGGGTGCAGTCCCGCGACCTGTACGCAGCACGGGACGCCGGGGAACTGGTGGAGTTGTCGCGGGGGGTGTTCCGCCGCGCGGACGCCCCGGCCCCGACGTATCCGGACCTGCTCGCGGTCGCCTACCGGGCCCCCCGGGCCGTCATCTGCCTGCTGTCGGCGGCCACGGTGCATGACCTCACCGACGAGGTGCCGTTGGCCGTGCAGTTCGCCGTCCCGAAGGGGACCTGGCGGCCGCGGATCGCCCACCCGCCGGTGGAGGTGTTCGCGTGGAGCCCGGACACCATCGAGTTCGAGGTCCAGTTGGTGCATGCGGCACCGCGGGAACAGGTCCGGGTGTACTCGGCGGCGCGCACGGTGGTGGACCTGATGCGGCTGCGGACCCGGATCGGGGAGCCGGTTGCACACCTGGCGCTACGCCGGTACCTGGCCCGGCGCGACGCCCGCGTTGCCCACCTGCTCGACCTCGCCGACGTGCTCGATGTCCTCGGTCCGACGCGAGCGGCCGTCGAGGTGCTGACCGCATCATGAGCCGCCCCACCCGCGCGGACGCCGGCGGTCGCGCCTACCTCGACCTGCAGAACTTGGCCCGCAAGCAGGGCCGGACCACTCAGGCACTGCTGGTGATGTACGTGCTGGAGCGATTCCTGGCCCGACTGTCCGCCGGGCCGCACACGGAGCAGTTCGTGCTCAAGGGCGGCATGCTGCTGGCCGCCTGGCAGGCCCGCCGGGCCACCATGGACGCCGATCTGCTCGCCCGCGGCCTGACCGTGGACCACGAGCAGGTCTTGGCCGCCGTGACCGATATCGCCTCCGTCCAGGCTCCGGTCGAGGACGGCGTGGAGTTCCTCACCGACACCGCCACCGCATCGGTGATCCGCGACGGCGACCTCTACGGCGGCGTTCGGGTCACCATGCACGCCCGTGTCGCTGCGGCGGAGGTGAAACTGCAACTCGACATCAGCACAGGCGACCCGGTCACCCCCGCACCGCAACAGATCACCTACCCGACCCTGCGCGAGATCCATCCCGAGGTGCGCATCCTGGGGTACCCGTTGCAGAGCGTCCTGGCCGAGAAGCTGTGCACCGCAGTCGATCTCGGAGCCGGGAACTCCCGGGTCCGCGACTACGCCGACCTGTGGACCCTCACCGGCACCCAAGACGTAGACGCCGCCGACCTTGCCGCCGCGCTGACAGCGACCGCCAGACACCGCGGCGTGGCCCTGCGCGCGCTGTCGGTCGCGATCCGCACCCGGACCGGCCCCGGTTACCCCGCGGTCCGCGCCACCACCTACACCGCCTACCGCCGCCGTCTCGGCTCTGACGCCGACCACCTGCCCGCCGCCTTTGCCACCGTGGTCGACAACGTGGCAGCCTTCGCCGACCCACTGCTCGCAGGCACCCTTCCCGCAAGCGCGCGGTGGAACGCGGCAGTCCGCGCCTGGCAACCC
The DNA here is from genome assembly GCA_963784535.1 of uncultured Actinomycetota bacterium. GTDB lineage: Bacteria > Actinomycetota > Actinomycetes > Actinomycetales > Kineosporiaceae > CAWARR01. The sequence continues at coordinate 47,109 of CAWARR010000007.1, forward strand.
TGACCCGACGCCGCACCCCTCCCGGCACGGCGACCGCCGACACGCGGTTTCCGAGCAACTAGCGCAGGCCTCCCGAAATTGCCTTGCAGGTCAACGGGTTTGTAGCATCAAGCGAGCACTGGTGTGCTTCCTCAACCGTGTGTCGGAGGTTCGATCCCTCTCGGGGGCACGTCACAGATCTGTACGTGGGGGTTGGCCAGCCGCTGGCGTAGGTGGCTGATGGTGCCTGCTTCGATCTCGGCGGTGTAGCGGGCCTGCCGGGTGGTCCGGTCGTAGTCTTCCGCCTGAGGAGCCGGCGTGCCGGCTCGCGTCGTGGGCGCAATGGGGCACCGCGTCAACTGCCTGGGCACGGTCCCGGCGAGCTGACGTGATCCGAAGACGTCTTCACCAGGCGCTTCGTCCCCTGGACGCCCCCGCTGGACGGGCGGGGCCGGGCCCTGGCCAGGGGACGAGGCGGCGGCCGGCGCCTGACGTCCCGGGACGTTCCGGGCTCGAACCGTCACCGCCGTCATCGGTGGACTGCAGCCAAGGAGTTGAGGGTCGACGAGTCGTACCTGTGGCCGCAGGTGTTGGCCAGGACCCCCGCCCGGGAACGGGACGCCACCCAGTCGGAGCTGCTGGAGATCTACCCGGACCGAGCCTCGGTACCGCGCCAGGCATGGCTACGCCTGCTCGGCGAGGCGCAGGAGAAGGTGGACGTGCTGGTCTTCAGCGGCACCTTCTTCGCCCAGACCCAGCCGCACGTGGCCCGGATGCTGACCGACGCCGCCGGTCGCGGCGCATGCGTCCGGTTGTGCTTCGGCGACCCGGAATCCGAGGCAGTCGCGATCCGGGACCGTGAGGAAGGCATCGCCGGGACACTGGCCGCGAAGATCCGCTCGGCGTTGACGTACTACGAGCCACTGCTCGACGTCGACGGCTGCGAGGTTCGGCTGCACTCGACGACGCTGTATGCCTCGCTGTTCCGCTACGACGACGAGATCATGGTCAACCCGCACGCCTATGGCCAGCCGGCGTCGGCGAACCCGACCCTGCACCTGCGGATGCTGGACGGCGCCCGGGTGGCCCGCCACTACCTGAGCTCCTTCGAACGGGTGTGGGCGGGGGCCGTGCCGTGGTCAGGTCGTCCGTAACCGAGCTCCGGCAGGCCAAGGAGTCCCCACGTGTCGGGGACCGTCGCGCGCACGAGACGCGGTTCGCCAGGAGAGGATCGCCCCATGGGCAGGGTGGAGTACTGGAACGACCCCGACGCACCGACGCCGAACAGCCTCGTTCCCGCGTGCGGGGTCCTCGCCGTCGATGAGGACGGCCGAGTACTGCTGCAGCGCCGCCGCGACACCGGGCAGTGGGCCATCCCGATGGGCAAGATGGAGTTGGGTGAGACTCCGACCCAGTGCGCGGTCCGGGAGACCCAAGAAGAGACCGGCGTCCTGGTCACGGCCACGGGCCTGCTGGGGATCTTCTCCGACCCCGGGCACATCGTCGCCTACACCGACGGCGAGACCCGCCAGGAGTACGAAGTCATCCTCCTCGGGCGGCCGGTCGACGGTGCGCCCGCAGCCAACGACGAGGCCAGCGAGGTCGGCTGGTTCCTCCCCGACCAACTGAAAAGCATCGACATCCACCCGACCCAGTGGCGCCAACTCAACCACTACCTACACGGGACCTACCCGCACATCGACTGACCAGCGACTCCCACTGGCTGGCCGGAGCCCGGGCCGCCACGAGTGGGGTAACCCACTATCGTTCGGACCCGACAGCGTCTCGACCTTGCCGGGATCTCCGCGAGGCGCTGATCGAGGGCGACGGGCTTGCCGTCGGGGCCGGTGGTCAGGTCGCAGGCCCACAGTGCGTCGCGTACGGCGCCTAGCTCGTCTGGGTAGCGGCGAGCAGGGACATTCGGGACCAGAGGTCGGGGGCGCGGCGGGCGCGGGGGCCAGATGGAAGCGACCACTCGGCAGGGCCGCACGTGACCCTGCTGTCGGTTCGGCCGCGGCTGGGGTGGGAGTGCTCGTTCATCGTCACCGGAACGCCAACTCGCTACACCAAGGTCGTCGAGTACCAAGCACCCGCTGCCGAGCACGAGCCCGGGCCCGGCCCGGCCCGGCGACAGCCTTGCCGCCGACCCGGTGATCAACGAACGCGAACCGAGACAGCGGCAGAGTGACTACGGCTTCCGAGCATCCAGCAGCGGCAACACACGGTTCCACCGAGCACACGGTTTCGGGGGCGGTGGCAGACAGCCCGGTACCTGTATCGCGGCCTTCAGGCGAGGCGATTCAGGTTGGCCGTCACCAGCGTGGCTAGGTCCAGCCGGTCCCGTGTGGGTAGCTGCGGTGTCGCTGCTCGAAGTCGTTCGGTCACCTCCGTGACGGTGCGCTCGGCCAGCTGCAGTCCCAGGCCCCAGCGACGCGCCTCACGGAGCAGGTCCTCGCGGGTCACGTCGCTCAGCAGTGTCCGGGCGTTGATGTGCATGGCGGCGGTGGGTCGCAGTTGCGGCCACAGCGCCGTGGGGACCGTGTCATAGAGCGGCGCCAGCGAGACGTGTTCGGCCGTGGGGTGCAGCAGCGAGATGTTCTTGCCGTGAGCGTCCGCATCACCGATGGCCACGGTGAACGTGACCCGTTCCAACAGTCGGACGAGTTCGACATCCGGCTCCGCCCCGTAGGAGGTGAGCAGCCGGGCGATCCGGGCGAAGGACGGGCCGCCGTAGGACTCGTACTTCCCGCGACCCGCCTCGCGCGCGGCCGGATCGATGCCCAGAGCCTGGCAGGCGTCCTCCTGGTGTACCCGGTGCACCGCCCCATCGGTGAGGGTGCGGTCGTAACGCTCCACGACGACGCAGTCGGCGTCCCCGACCTTGGTCAGTTGGCTGTCGGGGGCCGGGATCCCGGCCCGGCGGGCGAGGTGCAGGCAGTCGTGCTCCAGCACGACGGTCCCGCGGTGGATCCGGTTGTCGACCTTGAGGATGTGGGTCGAGGGGTAGCCGTGCACCGGGCGTGCCCAGCCATCGGGGGTGCGCACGAGCAGGATCTTGTCCTCCAGCCCGGCCAGGGACAGCTCGGAGTCGTCGTGCAGCGCAAGCGTGCGCGCCGGCAGGCTGGCCACGTCGGCCAGCAGATCATCGTCGCTGAGCGGGACCACCACGGGTGCAGCGGCGTACGGGGTGCCAGCGCCCTCGTCCATGACGTCTGCGTCCTCGGCGATGACGAGGGCGCCGGCGACATCGCGGCCGAACCTGGCCAGCATGCCGAGCGCGTCAAGCGTGTCCACACCCGCCATTCGCGACATCGATATCCGGTGGTGGCCTTCCGGGAGCAGGCCAGTGACGAACGGCCATGCCCCCTGGCGGCCGCGGCGCACCGGCAGCGAGCACGACAGCAGGGGAACGCCCAACGAGTGTTCGGCAAGCGTCTGCCGGGTGTACTCGCAGGAGACACCGCCCGGCCCGGTACGGCGCAGAATGGCCACCTTCTGCTGGCCGAGCCAGACCGCGAGGTGATTGATGCGCGCCATCAATGGTCCACGTGCTCGTCAGCGCTCGCGTCGTCGCCGGCGCCGTCCGGGAGCTCGACAAGCAGCCGGGCCCCCAGCCGTCGCAGCAGCCGCAGGCTCCGGTCGAGCAGCAGCGTGCTCAAACCCGCCTCGAGCTTGGCCAGGTAGGTCCGCTCGACACCCGACTGCTCGGCAAGCTCCAGCTGCGTAAGCCCGAGGGCCCGGCGCGCCTCCGACACCGCCAGGCCCAGATCCTCCGCCCGCCTGATCTCGATCCTGCCCACCCTTGCCCACCTCGCAGCGATCACCGAGTGCTGTTATCCGCACAGTCGCGTCAAGCCAAGACTGTGCCGTTATCAGCACAATAGTCTCTCGGATGAACATGTGCAACTATCAGCACAACATCCCAGGCCGGGGCCACCCGCCGAGGTAGAGCTGGCTGCCGCCTCGCCGACCAGCGATGAACCGCTTCCGCGGTGATCTCTCGGAGGCTCGCACCGGAACCGGGCCACCGGGCTTCCCGCCCGCCGGCAACGCGATCGGATTACCGCCGCCGGGCTCCAGGTCCGACTCGGTCGGGACTACCAGTGGTACCCCTACCGACGCATCGGCACGCAGTGGGAACCCGCAGGCCGACCCGATCCGGACCCGGCGGTCGCGCCGGCGCCGCTCCTCCACCCCTGACCGCGGCCACCCCAACGGTCGTAACCGGACCTTCCTGGCGGGGCGGCCCCGCCGATCCGCCGGCCGACACGCCAACACGGTCGTCCGGTGAACGGTCAGCGTCGTACAACAGCTCCGATCACGGGTCGGGCCGTTCGGGGCACGGGAGCGAGCTTGCCCACGGCCACTCACGCTTCCCGTTCGGCGAGCGCTTCGGGCCGTCGCCGAGGGGGTAGCTGGTCGGCGTGCCCGGGGGGAGCACTCCGGCCGCGGTCAACCCCACATCTGCGCACCGGAGCCGATCGACCTCGGTGCACGTCCGGGTGCAGCCCTACTTGCCGCGCAGGCCGATCGGATTGCCGTCGACGTCGGCCAGCACGCAGATCCGCACCTCCGGTGCGACCTGTCGTGGCGCGTCGCGCTCGGTGGCACCGGCCGCAAGCAGCGTCTCACGCGCCGCGTCGAGATCATCGACGTCGGTGAAGGCCACCGGCCCACCGCCCTCGCCTGCCGGGTTGAGACCGACCTCGAAGCCGTCGACGTTGTACCCCACGTAGTACGGCTGATCAGTGTGCGGTGAGCCGAGCAGCGCGGTGTACACGGCCTTGGCCGCACCCAGATCGGACACCGGGATCACCACACTGCGGATCGCGAGAGTCATGTACGTCTCCTCATCGGTGGGGCGGTGACCTTGCCGGCAGGCAGGTCCACCGCTACTGCGACGCTAGGGCCGGATCAGCGAGGAACGCTTCTCGGTTCCTGACCGATCGCCCCCGCAACCAGGGCAAGCCCACCCAGGCGCCGCTGGTGATGTACGTGCTGGAGCGATTCCTGGCCCGACTGTCGACTGGTCCGCACAAGGACTGATTCGTTCTCCAGGGCGGGGTACCAGCAGGTGACCGCGCCTTGGGAGCTCGACTCCTCAGAGCAGACCGGGTCGGGAGGAACTCCTGCACCACCGTGGCGACCACCGAACGTAGGGCACGTCGGTGGGCCAGGCGCTGCTGACTTGCGGTCTCCTCGTGGACGGCACGCACGCAGCCGCCCAGCGGCGTCGTCTACGTGGCCCGTGACCGGCGCGGCCCGCTCCCGCTGACGGCTACCACCCGGGGGTGACCGCATCGGCCCCGGACCAGCTCGGGGACGCTGTCGTCCTGCCCGCCGGCCCCCGATCGCGGCAGCAGATTGGGCACGTCGAGGGCGCGGCACCTCCGCCTCGATGTCCGGCGGCACGTAGAGACCCCCGGCTGGATCGTGTCGGTGGTGGTGAGGCCGGGCGCGGACCGGTGGGCGGGGGTCAGCTGGTGGGGTCCAGGTCGGTGGCGACGGCGTGCCGGGCGGCCGCGGGGGTGCTGGTCAGGTCCGGGAACACGGTGGCCACCACGGCAAGGCCGAAGGCGCCGCCGACCAGTTGGGCGAGCACGAACGCGGGCACGGAGGCGGGCGCGATCCCGGCGAAGGTGTCGGTGAAGACCCGCCCGATCGTCACGGCCGGGTTGGCGAAGGAGGTGGACGCGGTGAACCAGTAGGCCGATCCGATGTAGACCGCGACCGCGGCGGCGGACAGGGCGCCGCGGCCGGTGCGGGCGAGGGTGAAGATGACGGCGACCAGCCCGGCGGTGGCCACCGCCTCGGCCAGCCCTGCCGGCCAGCTGGCCCGGGCGTGGCCGGAGATCTGGATGGCGCTCAGCCCGTACATGAGGTTCGCCAGGACCGCGCCGCCTATCGCGCCGATCACCTGCGCCACCGTGTAGGCGAACACCTCGGTCAGGGGGAGCCCGGATCGGGTGGCCCGGCCCAGGAGCCAGTCGGCGGCGGAGACGACCGGGTTGAAGTGGGCGCCGGAGGCCGGCCCGAAGGTGAGGATCAGCACGCCGAGCCCGAATACGGTGGCGGTGCTGTTCTCCAGCAGTTGCAGCCCCGCGTCGTGTGGGGACAGGCGTTGGGCGGCAATCCCGGAGCCGACGACGATGGTGACCAGCAGGCCGGTGCCGATGGACTCGGCCAGCAGGCGCCGCCACAGCGCCGCCCGGGTGACCTTGTCCGGCTGTGGCGGCGGTCGCAGGGGTGGTTCGTTCACGTGAGGCACCTCGCAGTCGGGAAGGTCCGGGTGGACGCAAAGCCGATCGAGCCGACCCCCGGCCGCGCGGGGGTGGGGGGTGATCGGGGGTCAGAGCGCCGCGGGGTCCCGCGTGGCTGAGGAGGGCCGGCTGGGCCAGCCGGCCATCGGGCCACCCATCCTATTACCTCGACATCTATTGACTCAATTGACGTGGCGGTAAACACTGGGTGGGCCCGCTCCAGCGGGCCGGAGGCGGGGAGGTGGGCTCGGATGGCTGCAGACGCGGGACCCGGCCGCGGCGAGCTGGCCGAGGCGGGGCTGCTGCGGCGGGCCCGCCGGCATGCCGCCCTGGGGGAGCCGGTACGGCTAGCGATGGTGGACCGGCTGCTGGTGACCGACGCGTCCCCCGGCGAGCTTGGTACCGCCTACGGGCTGGCCACGAACGTGCTCGCCCACCACGTGAAGGTGCTGCAGGCGGCAGGCCTGGTCCGGCGGGTCCGTTCTGAGGGCGACGCCCGCCGCGCCTACCTCCAGCTGCGCCGGGACGACCCGGAGGTGATGAGCCTGCTCGGGCCCGCCCCGACCGCCGCGAGCCGGCCCTGGCTGGAACCGGACGTCGGGTCGCGCCTGGAACGGGTGGTGTTCGTCTGCACCCACAACTCCGCCCGCTCCCAGCTCGCCGCGGCCGCCTGGCGGCACGTCAGTCCGCTGCCCGCCGCGGCCGCCGGAACCCACCCCGCCCCGCGGGTGCACCCCAGAGCGGTGACCGTAGGCGCCCGCCACGGTCTGCACCTGGCCGGCGCCCGCACCGCACATCTCGGCGACGTGGTCGCGGCCGGGGACCTCGTGGTGTGCGTGTGCGACAACGCCCACGAGGAACTGTCCACTCCCGCCGGGCGGCCCGTCGCCGCGGTCGCCGCGGGCCGGGTGCACTGGGCCGTCCCCGACCCCGTCCGAGCCGACACCGACAGGGCCTTCGAGGCCGCCTACACCGAGATCGCCGACCGGGTCGAACGCCTGGCTCACACCCTGCACCCCGCCACCGACACCGGCGCAGACACCGGCCCCGCCACCACCGGGCCGGGCGACCCCGGACCCAGCCACCCCTCGAAGGCGAGGCACCCACGATGAGCGACACCACCCCCACCCCGACTTCGGACCGTGCCCCGGCCCAGGCCTGGTCCGACCTGCCCCTGGACCAGGTCGTGGCGCTGAAGTCCGCCGCCTCCCGGTTGGCCGAGAAGTTCACCGGCATCTTCGGCCACGAGACCATCGAACGGTTCCTGCACACCTCCTTCGACCAGTTCGCCGACCGTGCCACCGTGCCGACGTTCCTGCCGCTGATGGCCGAACGGTTCGCCCGGCAACGACTGCGCGCCCTGGCCAAAGTGGAGGGCCTGCACGACGACGGCAAACCCACCGTGCTGTTCCTGTGCACCCACAACGCCGGCCGCTCCCAGATGGCCCTCGGCTTCTTCACCCACCTCGCCGGGGAGGCGGCGGTCGCCTGGTCCGGCGGGTCCGAACCGGGTGTCGAGGTCAACCCCGCCGCGATCGCCGCGATGCGCGAACGGGGCATCGACATCGCCGGCGAGTTCCCCAAGCCCTGGACCGACGAGACCGTGCGCGCCGCCGACGTGGTCATCACCATGGGCTGCGGCGACGCCTGCCCGATCTTCCCCGGCAAGCGGTACGAGGAATGGGAACTCGACGACCCCGCCGGCCAGGACCTGCCCACCGTCCGCCCGATCCGCGACGAGATCGAACGCCGTGTCCGGGCCCTGCTGCGCGAATTGGACGTACCGGTCCGCTCCTGAGCACGCCCTGCTGGCTGCGGCGGCGCCCTCACCGCAGCCGTCTCGCGCCGACCGGTGGTGGTCAGCGCTTGAGGGTGAGGACGGCTGGCTCCCAGGGCAGGAGATCATAGCTGCCGGAGGCGCCGATCGGCTTGCCCTGGTACAGGAGCTGCAGGTGGCAGGCATCGACGGTCATCGTCTGGTCGGGGTTGTTCCTGACGAGGTCGCCGTGGCTGATGTCGTTGGTCCACGCGGCACCGCTGTTGGCCTTGCCCGCGAACGGGTTGCTCTCGCTGGCGGCCTGCGGGGTCCAGGCCCCGTCGAGTCGGCTCGCGGTGTAGGAGCGGAAGTAGCGGCCGTTGCTGCCGATCGACTCGACGATCATCAGGTACTGCTGCTGACCCTGGACCCGGTAGACCTGCACGGCCTCGAACACGTCGAACTGCCGCCCGCTGAGGACCACGGTCGACGCGGACCCGAAGCTCCCCGGGAAGTTCCCGATCGGCATGCTTGCCCGGTAGATCTTGCCGTTGTCACCGGCGAAGAACAGGTACATCGACGTGTCGTCCCCGATCAGAGTCTGGTCGATGGGCCCTGTGCTGGAGCCGCTGATGGATCCGGTGAACAGCGGGCTGGGCGAGGACCAGCCGTTGGGGCTGGTGGGGTCGCTGGAGGTGCGGTACGAGAACGGCCAAGGCCCCCACTGGTAGGCCAGCACCCAGGTCTTCTTGGGCGCGAAGTAGAACAGCGTGGGAGCGACCGCAGCCTGGGTCATCCCGGTCTGGGGGGCCGAGGCCATGTCCGACCAGTTCGTGAACGGGGCGAATCTCATCGACCCGTAGCTGCTCCGGTCGTGGGTCGAGCCGTAGACGAGGTGCTTGCCGTTGAAGACGACGTCCGTGTAGTCCTTCAGCGCCACCCAGCCGGCCTTCGGCGTGGCCAGTGCGCCGGTGGACGTCCACCGATACGACGACGGCAGCGCGCAGCTCGCCCCCGCACCGGTGGTGACACTCGTGGTCGCGCTGGTTGTCGGGCTGCTGCTGGGGGTGGTAGTCGTGCTGGAGGTACCGCGCGTCGGCCCGCCGGTCAGGCGCCACTGCTGATTGGCCCCGCCCCAATAGGGGTACTGGTCCAGGGGCGAGCCATCGCTGGCGACCTGGTGGCTGGACTCCAAGGCCTTGCCGGAGGCCCTGTTGATGAGGTGGATGTAGCCTCCGGCGTCCTGCACGAGCTGCCATTGCTGGCTGGCCCTGCCCGCGTCGGTGGTCTGGACCACTGGCGCACCGTTGACGCTCGAGCCGCCGCTGACCTCGAGGACCTTCCCCGAGTGGCGGTTCTTGACGGAGTAGTAGCCGGCGCTCGTCGCGGTGAGCTTCCACTGCTGGGCGGCGGCGCCGTTCGCCGGCCACTGAGCGACCGCGGCGCCCTCTGCGGTCCGCCATTGGTAGTCGTCGGCAGCCTTACCCGTTGACCGGTTCACCAGCCCGTACCAGGCGGCGGGATCCACCCCCGAGGCTGCGATCGGGGTCCCCGTCTGCGCGCCTGAGGGCGACGTGATCAGTGACGGACTGGGCGACGGGACGGGGGCACCACCGGTGTATCGGACGGTGGAACCGTTGAGAGCGTTCAGGACGCTGGCGTAGGCGGCCTTCTTGTTGCCCGCGCCGTCGAACAGCAGGGGACTCTCGGAGGATCGCCAGGAGGTGCTGTCCCTGGTCCCCCACACCGTGATGCCCGCGCACCGGCTCACCTGCAGGCAGGCTCGGGTCAGGCCGGCGTAGGTGGAGGGCGAGGCATTTGTCACGTCGACCTCGGTGAGCTGGACGTCGACGCCCAGGTCCGCGAACTGCTGCAACGTCGTCTGGAAGCTCGACGGCAGGGTGCCCCCGCCCGTGAAGTGAGTCTGGAAGCCGACGCAGTCGATCGGCACGCCCCGGGTCTTGAAATCCTTCACCATGGCGTAGACGCCCTGAGTCTTGGCGTAGGACCAGTTCTCGGTGTTGTAGTCGTTGTAGCACAGCCGCACGCCCGGGTCCGCCGCCCGGGCGGTCCGGAACGCCACCTCGATCCAGTCGTTCCCCGTTCCCTGCAGGTTCGACTGCCGTCGCGGAGCCGTCCTCGTTGAACGCCTCGTTGACCACGTCCCAGGCGTAGAGCTTGCCCTTGTAGTGGCTGACCACACCCCGGATGTGGTTGATCATGGCGCTGCGCAGCGCAGCCCCGGACAGGCGCTGCATCCACCCCGGCTGCTGGGAGTGCCAGGCGAGGGTGTGCCCACGCACGCGCATGCCGTGCTGGGCGGCCCACGTGGAGATCGCATCACCGGCGCCGAACGAGAACTGGCCCTGGCGGGGTTCCGTGGCGTCCGGCTTCATCTCGTTCTCCGGCGTCACCATGCTGAACTCACGGGCGGCGAGCGCCGTGTCGGTGGCGTTGGCGAGGCTGGGTGTCCCCAACGCGGTCCCGAAGTAGCGACCACTCTGGGCTGCGGCCGCGCCCGGGGTTCCCGCTGCCGCGCCGGCCCAAGGCGCCGCCAGTGCGGCCGCCAGCACGGCTGCGACAGGAACAGCCAGGTACACCGCGCGCACCAGCCGACGTCCCCGCCGCGTTCTCGGCTGAATCCCGAGCATCTCGGACATCCGTGACTCCCCATGATCTTGCCGTCTCGACCCAGCCCCAGCCCGCCTGTGCTCGGGCCGTGGCGAGCGTTCAGGACCTATGTGCCCGCGAGTCCCGCCGCAGGTTGCCCGCTCTCACAAAGCAGCTCGAGCGGGTCTCTCCCTCCAGCGGGCGTCGCGGCCCATGAGGGTTCGGAGATTCGCGATCCTGCTGAGGCAACCCTCTGCGGCCGTTTCGAGCACGAAGGGGACGTCGATCCCAAGGGCCATCCCGCCTGATGCCTCGGAGGCAGAAATGGTTCACGCGCGCTGGAGGATCCCTGGCGATCCGGTCAGGACGGCGCTCCCGGCAGCAGGGCTTCTGCTGGCGGTCCTGTCGCTGGCCGCAACGCCCGGGGCGGCGCTGGCCGATGGTGTCCCCCCGGCAGCGGACAGCACGTACTACGCCTCCACGGTCACGGGGCTGGAGCCCGCCGTCCCCGGGCTCGACGTCCGGATCGCCCGCGGCGGCTGGGTCACCCTCTCCTCGACGGCCGACCAGCCGATCACGGTGATCGGATACGCCGGGGAGGAATACCTTCGGATCGGTCCCGGGGGTGCGGAGGAGAACACCGCCGCCCTGAGTGCGGCGATCAACTCCGGATCGGGCCTGGACGCGTTCCCGGCCGATGTCACTGCGTCGGCGGCCAAGCGTCCCGCGCACTGGATCAAGCGCAGCGATCGGCCATCGTTCACGTGGCGGGACTACCGGGTTCAGTGGACGGACAGACAGCGGCCCGCGATCGTCGACCGGGACCCGCACGGCCAGCACGATGTCTTCACGTGGGCCCTGCCCCTGCGTGCCGGCGACACTCCCGCGCGCGTGCTGGGCCAGGTGCGCTGGATCGGCGTTCCCGGTGTCGGCTCCGATCAGATCCTCGCTCTGGTCGCGACGGCTGGCGTGCTCGGCCTGGCAGCATTGTTCGTCGTCCTGCGTCGACGGAGGCGGCACGACGGACCCAGCAGCGGGCGGCGGACCCGACGTGGGCACCGCTACCCGTCCGGCGGCGCCCGTCGACGCGCGGGAGTGGCTCTCGCGGTGCCGGGCCGGTTCAAGGCCCGCGTACTGCTCCCGCTATTGGTGGTCCAGTTCCTCGTCGGGGGCGTGGTGAGCGCGCATGCCGACACCACGCTCAGCTCAAGCCAGACCGGCAACAATGGCGGCTACTTCTACTCCTTCTGGACCGACGGCGGGGGCTCGGTCTCGATGACCCTCGGCTCCGGGGGGTTGTACAGCACGTCCTGGAGTCACGCCGGCAACTTCGTCGCCGGAAAGGGTTGGAGCACCGGCGGACGCCGGACCGTGAGCTACTCAGGCAGCTTCACTCCCGCCGGCAACGGCTACCTGTCCCTGTACGGGTGGACGACGAACCCGCTCGTGGAGTACTACGTCGTGGACAACTGGGGCTCCTACCGGCCCACCGGAACGTACAAGGGCACGGTCACCAGTGACGGTGGCACCTACGACATCTACCAGACGCAGCGGGTCAACCAGCCCTCGATCCTCGGGACCGCCACCTTCGACCAGTACTGGAGCGTGCGTCGGTCCCGGCGCACGGGCGGCGCCATCACCACCGGCAACCACTTCGACGCGTGGGCCCGCGCCGGGATGAACCTCGGCACCTTCAACTACATGATCCTGGCCACCGAGGGCTACCAGAGCAGTGGCAGCTCCACCATCACGCTGAACCCCCAGGTCGTAGCGACGCCCCCGCCGAGCGCACCGAAGAAGACGTCGACGAGGCCGACGCCCGCGACCACGCCGACCAGGCCGACCACGGGGACGCCCGCCGCGGCGACGCCGGACGCGCCGAGGACGCCGACCATCGGGACCACCCCAACGACCCCGGCGACGCCGCCGGGACCCGCCGGCGAGCAGGCTGCCTGCACGGCGACCTACCACACGGTGCAGGCGTGGCCGGGCGGGTTCCTGGGTTCGGTGACCGTCACCAACCCTGGTGCGTCGACGATGAACCGGTGGAGCGTGGGCCTGACGATGGGAGCCGACCAGTCCCTGGTCAACGTCTGGAACGGGGTGAGCCCGCGTGCCACCGGCGGTGTGGTGGTCTCGAACGCCTCGTACAACGCGGATATCCCCTCCGGCGGCAGTCAGGTGTACGGGTTCGTCGCCAGCGGGAACGCGGCCGGTGCCCCGGCGGTGACCGGCTGCACGGCCGCCCGGCGCTAACGCCCCCGTTGCCCGGTTCCGCGTGCTCTGGCCGACGGGTCCCGGGTCAGCAGGCGGAGTTGGTCTGGGTCAGCAGTCCGAGCTGCCAGGGCAGGGTCGAGTACGCGCCGCGGGCCGTAGGGTCGTGTCCGTCGTAGACGTAGCGCAGGTGGCAGGGGCTGAGGCTGAGGGTCTGGTCGACGCCGGTGCGGAGCGGCTCCCCGTGACTGATGTCGAGGCTCCACCGCGTGCCGGAGTCGGCGACGGTACCGGCCCCGGCGAACGGGTTGGCCTGGCTGGAGGCCAGCGGCGTCCACGGTCCTGCGGCACTCGAGGCGGTCCAGGATCGGGAGTAGCGCCGCCCGTCGGAGCCGACCGCCTCGGCCAGCAGCAGGTACTGGTGGGTCCCGGCGATCGTGAACACCTTGCCCGCCTCGTGCAACCGGTTCGGGTCGGCCTCCTGGACAGCGATGACGGGTTGGCTCATCCCGTGCGGGAAGTCGGCCAGGGAGGTCTGGGACCGGTACAGGTGGCCGTTCTCATCGGAGGAGTACAGGTAACAGGTGCTCGCGTCGCAGATCACCCACATGTCCACCCAGAACCCGGACCCGATATTCCGGGCGATGATCGCGGGCATGCCGGGGTAGAAGTCCTTCGGCGCGCTCCACCCCGCAGGGTTGGCGATGTCCGGATTGGTGGAGTACGAGGCGTTCCCGGTCTGGTACACGAGGTACCACAGCCTCTGCGGCGCGAAGTAGAACACCTGCGGCGCCGCCCGGTAACCCGCACCGATCCCCGACTGGTCCAGGTAGTAGGGCCTCGCTGCCGCCGCCTGCGACCAGTCCGTGAAGCTGCGGTACTCCAGGCCGAGCCCCGACGCCGTGACGTCCGTGGCGAACAGGTGCCAACGTCCTGCGTGGTAGACGACGGTCGGGTCCTTGACGGCCATTACCGGATGGCCCGGATCGGGCTCCGGCGCGACCAAGGGGCCACTGGAACGCCACTTCAGGCCTGTCGTCAACCCGAGTCTTCTCGTGCTGCCCGTCGACCCACTCGGGGTGGGGCCGGCGGAGGTGCTCGACGGGCTGGGTCCGCGCCCGGCCGTCGGCGCGGCCGAGGCCGGGGTGCCGGTGGCCGGCCGGGTGCCCTGGACGCGAACGGTTCCCTCGTCGTGCTCGCCGGACAACCAGTTCGCCAGCGCCGGCAGCGCTGACGCGGCTGTTGCGATGAGGACGACGAACGCCGCAACCAGCGCCAAGGGCGACGGGGAACGGCGCCGCCGAGTTGTCGTCGCCGTACGTACCTGCGTCATCACCCGATTGACGATCATGTCCGCGTCCAGGTCGTGACGCGCGGCGTGTGCCGACAGCAGCGGAGCGATCCAGTCGAAGTCCTCGGGGTCAGTTGGCATCGAGGCTCCTCCTCCCCCATCGCGGCCGGGCCGGGGGCACCTGTGCCGGCAAGTGCGTCTCCACGAAGGCCTCACCGAACTCGCGGCGGAACTGGGCTGCCGCCTTGAAGGTCTGGCTCTTCACCGTGCCCACGCTCACGCCCAGGATCGCCGCCACCTCGCGCTCGGTCAGGTCGAAGGCGAACCGGAGCACCAGGCAGGCTCTGCGCCGCGGCGGCAGTCGCAGAAGCGCCGACTGGACGTCGACCACGGCGGCGCTGTCCTGGTCATTCGTGCGGTCCGCGACACCGTCCTGCAGGCGCTCCAGCCCCTCCCGTTCCCGGGCCCGGCGCTGGTAGTGCGCGGCCGCCTGATTGATCATCACCCGCCGGACGTACGCCACGGGCCGCTCCGCCCGACTGACCTGGTCCCACTGTCTCCAAACGGCCAGGAACACCTCGGCGGTGAGGTCCTCGGCCGCGTGCTCGTCACCGAGCAGGAGGTAGGCCAGCCTGCCCAGACCACGGGCCTGCTGCGTGACGAAGTCGCGGAAGTCGTCGTGCGCCCTCCGCTGCGGCCCAAGGTTCCCGACCATCACTGTCCGTTCCGTGCGATCACCCACTCCGGACCGGCGGCGGGCAACGACAGGCGTGCGACTCCGGCCTGGCCGGGTCCGAACGTAGCCGAGTCACGCACAGTAGTGCTCCCGCGAGGCCACGTTGGTTGCCCGCCAGCCATCGAGTTGTGGCGTGACCCATTTCCGCGGGAGCGGTGGCGCGCCGCGGGTGGCCGCCAGGCGGGCGGGACCCAGGCACCCTCACCACAGGCGGGACCCAGGCACACTCACCACAGGCGGGCATCCTGCCCGGTGGGTCCCGGATCGGCGGATGACAGCGGCGCGCACAGCGGCCCCGGCAGGGTGACCGGCCCGGCACCACCCGGCCGACGCGAGGCCCGCCCCATCGAGGACTTTGCTGCTGCGCCGCTGCCCGCCGTCCTGCCATAGTCGTGGGGTGGACGGGATTCTGGGCACGATCCGGGGATTGCCCATCCCGCTGCGCTACGCCGTCACAGGGGCCGTCGTACTCGGCCTGCTCGGCGGAGCGGTCGGGCTGCTCATCGGCCTGCGGACGTACGCCCCGACTGCCTGGGCGGCGACGTTCGAGGTGGGACTGCCGGCGAGCGTGGTGGGAGCCGCCTGCGGCGCAGTCGCCGGCTCGCTGGTGCACGTCGCTCGCGCCCGTCCCGAACGCGATGGCCGCGACCACGCCGGGAGCGACAGCTGACCGCTCACGGCCCTGTGGGCGAGTGGATCCTGCTCCTTCAGAAACGGCGGTCGGGCACGGCGTCCTCGCCTGCGGCATGGCCCCCCGCTGCGTGCCGGGGCGGGTGGCCCGCGGTGGCGCGGGCGGCCACGGCGACGAGGGCCACGATGAGGGCGGCGGCGAGCAGGGTGACCGTGCCGTCGCCAAGGCCGAGCCCGGACTTGGCGGTGGGCTTGCCGAGCCAGTCGGCCAGGGAGGCTCCCAGCGGCCGGGTGAGCACGTAGCTGGTCCAGAACACGGCGACAGGGTTGAGGTCGAGCCGCCACCAGGCCACCGCGGGAACGGCGATGAGCGCGGCGTACAGGATCGCCGAGTCGCGGTAGCCGAGGTGGAGAGTGAACGCGGACAAGTCGCCGGCGGCGGTACCGAGGGCGAAGGTGGCCAGCACGGCCGTCCAGTAGAAGCCCTCCCGGCTCCGGGTGCGAATGCTGTGGATGTCGAGGGTCCCCTCCGCGCGGTACCAGGCGGCGAACACGATGGCCACGGCCCCGGCGTAGCCGAGGCTGGTCACCGGGTAAGGAACGCCCAGGACGACGTGCACCGCGTCGGCGGCCATGGTGCCGAACACCGCGACCATGGATACCGCCAGCCAGTACACCCCCGGACGGAAGCGGCGCGAGCGCAGCTGCCAGACCAACCCCCCCGCCAGGCCACCGGCCCCCAGCCCTGCCGCGAGCAGCAGGTTGTGTGCGGCCAGGTAGTCCGAGGCGGCCTCCCCGGCCCCCGTGGTCAGCACCTTGATCACCCAGAACATCGCGGTGATCTGCGGGACCTTCACCCCTGACGGGGACGCCCACACCCACCGCAGCGGAGCCGAGGAACCCACGGAGGAACGGACCGAGGAACGGAGCGAGGGCAGCACCGAAGTTGCGGGCATCACGTGACCTTCACCGAGCAGACTGTCGGACAGGTGCAGCCTGCCGAACCCTGGGTCACCGTGACGCAAACGCGTTCCTGCCGGTCGCGGACCCAGCACCGACGACGGCAACCACACTCCCCACCGGGGATGCCGTGCGCCGAACGGACCAGCCTCGGGCGTTCGGCCGAACCAACCGCGCGTCCCGTCAGTGGATCCCGATGGGCGGGCTAGCCTCCGCGCAGGGGATGTCATGCGGGGGGACGGGATGGGGCGCGGCGCGGTGGGAGCCCACCCCGACATGCAGGGGGAACCATGCACACTCGGAGCCTGCGCGCGCGAGCGTTCACGGCGGGCGCAGTGCTGTTCAGCCTCGCGGGCGTGATGCCGCTGTCCGCCTCCGCCGCGCCGGTGACGGCGACCGGGCCGGGCTACGACGTCTCGTGGCCGCAGTGTCCCACCGGGTACGGGCTGCCGATGCCGCCGTCCAGCGCCCCCGCCGTGGTGATCGGGCTCACCGGAGGCCGGCCGTTCACCGCCAACCCGTGCCTGGCGGCCCAGGTGACGTGGGCCCGCGGCGCCGGGGTCCCGGCGCAGGCGTACACCATGGCCGGCTACCCGA
This sequence comes from uncultured Actinomycetota bacterium, assembly GCA_963784535.1. GTDB lineage: Bacteria > Actinomycetota > Actinomycetes > Actinomycetales > Kineosporiaceae > CAWARR01. Next base: position 64,142 of record CAWARR010000007.1, read on the forward strand.
GCGCCGCCCAGCTCGCCGCCTACGGATCGAGCGGCCCCTGGTCCGGACCGACGCTGCAGGCCCGCCTGCGCAATGTGGGCTACGCCGAGGCCACTTTCGCCCGCCGCCAGCTCGCCGCGCTCCCGTTCACCCCGGGCATGATCTGGATCGACGTCGAGGCCCTCGGCGCGCAGCCGTGGCCCACCGGTTCCGCGGCCCGCCAGAGCGCCAACCGTTCGGTGGTCGAGGGCATCATGCGCGGGCTGGGCGTGGCCGGCGTCCGGTACGGCATCTATGCGAACACGGATGCCTGGAGGACGATCACCGGTCCCTGGTGGCTGCCCGGGGTACCCGCATGGGGGACGGTCGGCACGTCCGGGGCAGCCACCGCCGCGGCGCGCTGCCGCGCACCGAGCCTGTCCGCGGGCCCGCTGATGATGGTGCAGTGGACCGACCAGGTCCGCGACTACGACGTGCTGTGCCCGCCCTTCGCCACCCGGCCGGCGCAGCTGCCGCCACCGTCGGCCGGCACGGACTTCAGTGCCGACTGGCGAGCTGACCTGATCGCCCGCACCCGCAACGGACGCCTCTACCTCTACCCCGGCGCCGGAAACCTCAACGGCACCAAGACCCTGCACCCCCGCCGCCTCATCGCCACCAACTGGGCCGGCTACGACACCATCACCGCCACCCCCGACCTCACCGGCGACGGAATCCCCGACGTCCTGGCCCGCACCCGCAACGGACGCCTCTACCTCTACCCCGGCGCCGGAAACCTCAACGGCACCAAGACCCTGCACCCCCGCCGCCTCATCGCCACCAACTGGGCCGGCTACGACACCATCACCGCCACCCCCGACCTCACCGGCGACGGAATCCCCGACGTCCTGGCCCGCACCCGCAACGGACGCCTCTACCTCTACCCCGGCGCCGGAAACCTCAACGGCACCAAGACCCTGCACCCCCGCCGCCTCATCGCCACCAACTGGGCCGGCTACGACACCATCACCGCCACCCCCGACCTCACCGGCGACGGAATCCCCGACGTCCTGGCCCGCACCCGCAACGGACGCCTCTACCTCTACCCCGGCGCCGGAAACCTCAACGGCACCAAGACCCTGCACCCCCGCCGCCTCATCGCCACCAACTGGGCCGGCTACGACACCATCACCGCCACCCCCGACCTCACCGGCGACGGAATCCCCGACGTCCTGGCCCGCACCCGCAACGGACGCCTCTACCTCTACCCCGGCGCCGGAAACCTCAACGGCACCAAGACCCTGCACCCCCGCCGCCTCATCGCCACCAACTGGGCCGGCTACGACGCGGTGGCCTGAGCCTCCGCCTCGTCGGCGTCGCAGGTCACCCGATCGCGCCCCTCCTGCTTGCTGCGGTACATCAGCGCGTCGGCGCGCTGCACCAACGACTCCCGGGTGTCGTGGGCGCGCATCAGGGTGGCGCCGATCGACACCGTCACGCAGATGTCGCCCTCGTCCATCCGCAGCGTGGAGCTGGCCACCAGCATGCGCAGGTTCTCGGCCAGCGCCTTCAACCGGGCGGCGTCGACGTTGTAGACGATGGCGAGGAACTCCTCGCCACCCCAACGGGCCACGAAGTCGGTGGTGCGCAGGTTGCTCAGCATCGTGCGCCCCACGGCCGACAGCACCCTGTCGCCGGCGAGATGGCCGTACTGGTCGTTGACCTCCTTGAAGTGGTCGACATCGACGAAGAGGACGCCGTGGTGCATTCCGTGCCCGCGGAACTCGGTGAGGCTGCTGTCCAGCTTGAGGTCGGCGAAGCGCCGGTTACCGACGTCGGTGAGCGGGTCGCGGCAGGCGGCGTCATCCAGCTCGTGGATCCGCTGCAGCGCGTTGACCAGTGAGGAATTGTCGCTGAACGTCTCGACGGCACCGATGATGGCCCCGTCGTCGTCGAACATCGGCGCCGCGCGCACCAGTACGGGCAGCCGGTGGCCGTCGGCGTGGTGGAGGAAGAAGTGGTCCTCCCGCGGAGCCCCGTCGTGCATGGTGCGCAGCAACGGGCAGCGCCGCCCGCACAGGCGCCGGCCCTGCTCGTCGACATGGTTGAGCACCCCGTCGGCGCAGCGGCGACCGACCACCTCCTCGGCGCTGAACCCGGTGATCCGCTCAGCGCCCCGGTTCCAGTACGTGACAGTGCGGTTCTGGTCGACGAAGTACACGCCGTCGTAGAGGTGATCCAGGATGCCCTGGTAGAACGCAGCCTGCCTGTCCACACCGATCTCCGTCAGTCGCCCCGGCACCCCACCACCCCCAGACCGAGCGATCAGGCACACTCGGAAACCACCATGACCAGTAACCGGCCTCTGCGCGCCGGACTTTAGCCCCCCTTCGACGTCCGCCGGTCGGATCCGTCACCTTCGGTGGCCCAATTCACCCGTTCCGACGTCACTTCCGTCACCACCGTGACGGTGAGTACGCCGGATGGGTGACGGCGCCACGACAGGCGTACAGGCCACCCCTGAACGGCCGACATGATCAACGAGGCTCCGCCGCGCCGCCTACTCCCGGCCGGTCGCCTCGTACCGGCGGTCACAACGGAGGGGACTCACTTCATGTCAGGGCAGAGCGCGGGCGAGGCGCCGACCACCCCGTCTCCCGGAACCACCACGGATGCACCTGAACGGCCCTCCCGGCTGCTCACACCGATGCTCTTCGTGACCGGCCGGTTGCGGATGAGCGCCCGGCTCGGCGTCATCATGGTGATCCTGCTGGTACCGGGGATCGTCGCCGCCTGGTCGTTCACCGGGGTGATCAGCAGCCAGATCGCCTTCGCGGCCCGCGAGCGCGCCGGGGTCGAGGTGCTCGCTCCGGCGCTGACCACGATGGCCTCCGTGGTCGGCGGCAGCTCGCAGGACCTGACGACGCTGCAGGCCGCCGTGGCCGCCCATCCCGAACTCGCCCTCGGGGACGCCCTGGCGAAGGTCCGCACGGCGGCCTCCGGCTCCGACCTGTCCACCGCTGCGGGCCGGGCGGAGCTCGCCTCCGCCCTCGCCGACCTGATCACCGCGGACGGCAACAACTCCAACCTGATCCTCGACCCTGACCTGGACTCCTTCTACGTCATGGACGCCGAAGTGGTCCAGCTGCCGAAGGCGCTGCTCGCGGCCGCCAGCTCGGCCGCCCTCGCCCCGAACTCGTCCGAGCCCTGGTCGCCGTGCAGGCCGTGAATGCCGGGGTGCTCAGCAACACCGCCGCAGCGCTCTCCGGTGACGCGGAGACCGCGGTCGCCTCCACCTCCTCCGGTGACCTCAAGGCCGAGCTGGCGGACCTGCGCGCCGCCGGGGACGCCGTCGCGGCGATGTCCCGCCTGCTCACCAACGGGATCGCCCATCCCGCTCCGGCGGACCCGGCTGCCGTCGCCACCGCAGCCGCTGCGTCGGTCGCGAAGACCTCCGCCGCCCTGGACACCCTGCTGAGCGCCCGGATCGCAAAGCAGTCCGCGGTTCGCACGCGCACCCTGCTGCTCACCTCACTCGGCCTGGTGCTGGCCGGTTGGGCGGCGGCCGCGGTCTGGTGGCAGAACCGTCACGACGTGCGCCTCGCCGTGGCCGGCGTGAGCGCCATCGCAGGCGGGGATCTCACCGCCCACCCGTTGCCGACCGGCCTGGACGAGTTCGGCGACATCGGCCGCGCCATAGCCCTGGCCCGGGACCGGTTGATCGAGCAGGAAGCGCAACTGGCCCAGGGGCAGCAGGCCCGAGAGGAGCAGCTGCGGGCCAGCTTCACCCACCAGCGTGAGGCGGAGAAGCAGGTGCGGGCGCGGGCGCAGGGGGTCATCGACGAGACCGCGAGCTCGGTCATCGACGAGCTCGGCCAGGTCGTCACCCAGGTGGACGCCGTCCGCACCGCAGCGACCACGATCGACGAGCGGGTGTCCCACGCGGACACCGTCACGACCACGGTGGTCGCGCAGGCGGAGGCCGCCGACCGGGTGCTCGACGCGCTCGGGCAGAGCCTGCGCCGGGTGGCCGGGATGGCGCAGGTCATCTCCGGGGTCGCCGACCAGACCAAGCTGCTGGCGCTGAATGCGAGCATCGAGGCGGCCCGGGCGGGGGCGGCAGGGCGCGGCTTCAGCGTGGTCGCGAACGAGGTGAAGGACCTGGCCATGACCACGGCCAAGTCCACCGAGCAGATCTCCGCCACCATCGGGGAACTGGAGAAGGACGCCTCCGCGATGGCGAGCGCGATCACCGACATGAGCACCGGCATCAGGGGCCTCGACGAGGCCACCGGGGTGCTCGGAAACGTCGCCACGCAGCAGCATCACCTGGTGGAGAGCCTCGACAACAGCGTCAGCACAGCGATCGACCGGGTCCGTTCGATGACGAACCTGACCCAGCGGCTGGAACGACGCCGGGCCGAGCGGGTGAGCGCCGGCGGCCAGCTCAAGCTCGACGACAAGGGCCGCGTGTACAGCGGGAGCCTGCTCGACATCAGCGTGCTGGGAGCGCAGTGTTCGCTCCCCGCGGGGACCAACCTGCGGATCGGCGACGTGGTGAACGTCGAACTCCCCCTGGGCGGCACCCAGCTGCAGATCAGTGCCAGGATCGCCCGCCGCAGCGGGGAGCGTACCGGCGGCTCGGGTGAGGAGTACGGCCTCGAGTTCGTGAACGTGCCGGACTCCGCCGGCAGCCGCATCCAGTCGTTCGTGCAGTCACTGCTGGACCTCTAGCCATCGACGTCGGGCCATCGACGTCGGGCCATCGAAGTCCGGCCCCGGCACGGCGGGCGTACCGCGCATCCGCGCCACGCCCGCCGTGGTCCGGGGGTACCGACCGCTACTTGAGCAGGTCGTCGAAGTCGCCATCCTTGGCGCCCAGGATCAGAGCCTCGATCTCGGCCCGGGTGTAGACGAGTGCCGGGCCCTCAGGATCGCGGGAGTTGCGGACAGCCACTTCACCGTCCGCCGACAGTTCGGCCAGTTCGACGCAGTTACCGGTGGAGTTGCTCCGCCGGCTCTTCCTCCAGGTGACTCCCTGCAGCTCGATGGCAGGTATGCCGTTGTACACCTGGGACATGTCGCCTCCTGAAACGGGATGCACGAACGGTGGACCTGCCCTGCCAGACTCACCGCTGAGGTGCCCGCGCGTCTGCACGTGCATCGGCTCGCGCATCTGCATGTACGCGCATCATAGCCCAGAAGGGGCACTCGTACGCACTGTTGTCATTGCGCCCGTTCGGAAACTTTCCGTAGTCAACGAGGCACGTCAAAAGCTGACATATCGCCCCGTTGAGGGCTCCTTTACCGACATGCGCCCGCCCGCACCTGCACTGCGGGGCCGGCGGTCACCGGCCGCAACCATCCGCCCCCACCGGGCGGGAAATACAGCGCGGGCCGGGCGGGAAGTACAGGGCGGGCCGGGCGGGAAGTACAGGGCGGGCCGGGCGGGAAGTACAGGGCGGGCCGGGCGGGAAGTACAGGGCGGGCCGGGCGGGAAGTACAGGGCGGGTCAGGACCGGGCGAGCAGCTTGCCCAGCGTCTCGGCCGACAGCTCCGGGGGCTGGCTGTCCAGGGTGAGCCGGTTCATCGTCTCCAGGTACCGGTCGACGTGCTCCCGTTTGTCCAGGTACAGCGCGCTGACCAGCTGCTCCACGTAGACGATGTCGGGCAGGTCGGGCTCGGGGAACCGCAGGATGCTGAATGCCCCGCCCTCGGCCGCGTGCCCACCGAAGCGGAAGGGCATGATCTGGATCGTCACGTTCGGCTTCACGGACAGCTCGAGCAGCTTCTCGATCTGCGCCCGCATCACCTTGGCCCCACCGATCGGGCGGCGCAGGGCGGCCTCGTCCACCACCACCCACACCTGGGCGGGGTGCGCGCGGTCGAGCAGCTGCTGGCGCTTCATCCGTAGCCCCACCCGGCGCTCGACCTCTTCGGCCGTCAGCTCCGGCCGACCGGCGACGACCACGGCCCTGGCGTAGTCCTCCGTCTGCAGCAGGCCGGGCACGAACTGGACCTCGTAGGACCGGATCATCGAGGCAGCCTCCTCGAGCCCGACGTAGGTCTCGAACCAGCTCGCCATGACGTCGTCGTAGTCATGCCACCAGCCGGGGTTGTTCGCGTCCCTGGCCATCAGCAGCAGCGCCTCGCGCTGCTCAGGGTCCTCGACGCCGTAGTGGGTCAGCAGATCGGCGACGTCGCGCTCCTTGAAGCTCACCCGCCCCAGCTCGAGACGGCTGATCTTCGAGCCCGAGCCGCGGATCACATAGCCGGCATCGTCGCGCGAGATGCCGCGCGCTTCGCGCAAACGCCGCAACTGCGCACCCACCAGGATGCGGCGCACGGTCGGTCCGCCTGTTGTCGGCGTGGTCACTACAGCCCTCCGGCGATCGTCCCCTGGCAGTCTGCCACGTCACCCCGCCGTTACACAGCGTCGGCTGCCCGAAATAGCCGGACAGATGTGTCAGATGCACGTGCATCTGCCTGTGCACCCTGCTAACCTTGCGTGCACGTGCATCTGCTCAGGGCGTCTGCATAGGACAGAATAGCGAACGTCATGATCCGGACGACACGACCGGTTGGTTGCCGCAGGCACCGGCCGTGCTGCACGGGTAGCGAGCAGTCAACGCCGGGCGTGACCAGTTTTGTGAGGTCACGGAGTGAGGAGTCGCGATGACCGGGAGGTCGTTGGCCCGCTCCCGGTACAGCCACGAGCAGGCGGTCGCCGGACCGTGCCCCCCGGCCCGGCGGCCGCCCACGGGGAGGTTGCAGCGATGATCTGGATGCTCGGAAGGTCCAGGCAACGCCGGGCTGTGATGTCTGCCCTGTCCGCGGTCGGCGAGAACGGGATGTCGGTGCTCGCCCTCAGCGTCGCAGTGAACATCTCCGAGAACAGCCTGCAGGACATCCTCGAGAACCTGATCCACTCGGGGCAGGTCTGCCCCCGGTCCGGCTCCGAGGTCGCCATCCCGGGGCAGCGCTCGCCCCGCTACCAGCTCGCGAACCTCCCCGGCCCCTCGTTCCCCTCGATCAGCGGGCTGTCCCCGCGCCGCTCGCGCGCGGTCTGACCCGGCGAGGGCGCATCCTCCCTCAGTCCGGGCACGGCCGGCCCCGACAAGGGGCCCGCCGTGCCCGTTCCACCTTCGCCCCGCCGATCAGCCCCACGGCCACCCGGTCGCGCCCGGCCTCACAACTTGCGGGCAACCCCGCACAAGGCCCCGGCCCCACCCTCACCCGTGTCGTGCCAGGCAGCCAGTGAGGTGAGCCCCGGCTCGATCAGCTCGAAACCGTCGAAGAGCTGCTCGACCTGGGCCCGGGTGCGGAACACGATCGGGGCGTTCGAGTTCTCGTAAACCGACTCCAGCTCACTCACCACGGCAGGGTCGAGGTCGTCGCGGCAGGCCACCGAGATCGCGAGGTAGCTCCCGGGCGCCATCGCCTTGCGGTACTGGGCCAGGACCTCGGGCGCGATGTCGTGCCGGACGAAGTGCAGCACCGCGATGCAGAGCAGTCCCACCGGCTCGTCGAAGTCGATCAGCGCGCGCACGGCCGGGTCGTCGAGCACCGTGGCCGGCTGGCGCAGGTCGTGGTGCACGGTGGAGATGCCGTCGTAGCGCGCCAGCAGGGCCCGGTTGTGCACCAGCACGATCGGGTCGTGGTCGACGTAGATCACCCGCGCCCCGGGGTCGACCCGCCTGGCGACCTCGTGGACGTTGGGTGACGTCGGGATCCCGGTGCCGAGGTCGATGTACTGCCGGACGCCGTCGGCGGCCATCAGCTCAACCGCGTTCACGAGGAACTGCCTGTTCGCGATTGCGGTCAGCTGAGCGCTGGTGGCGACCTTGGCCACCCGCTCGGCGGCCTCGCGGTCGACGGCGAAGTTGTCCTTGCCTCCGAGGTAGTAGTCGTACATGCGCGCCACGCTCGGGCGGGACGTGTCGATGGCCGGCGGGACCCACTCGGACTCGTCCTCGGCCCAGCGCCAGTCGAACTCGGGGTCCACCCCGTCCTGCGCGTCCCGAGCCATGGCATAACCCTCCGTGTCGCCCGGCGAACGTCGTCACGGTCAGTCAGACACCGCCCGATCTGACCAGACATCGAGCCTACCCGGCCTGCGGCATTCGTCAACGTTCGTCCACAGCCCGCCCGACCAGGGTGATCACCCCGGGTAACTCCGACGCCGGCGGCTCCGGTCCCTGGTAGCGGGACGCGCACGGAGTGCCATCGACGCGGCGCAGGATCCCGTTCTCACTCACGGTCCATCACTGTCGGTGACCGAACGTGGGGAAGACGGCCGCCCGCGAAGGCCCCGCCGGCCAGGCTCGCCGGCGACGCCTCGGCCGGCGAGCCTGGCGAGCTCGCCTGCCGGGCGGAGCGGGGCCACGCTGGGGTCCATGGCGAGGAACGCGAGCGCGGGCATCGTGCTGTACCGGGTCCGGCCGGCCGCGCCCGGCGGCCAGGACGTCGTCCAGGTGTTGCTGGGCCATCTCGGCGGCCCCTTCTGGCGAGCGAAGGACGCGGGTGCCTGGACCATCCCCAAGGGCGAGGTCGCACCCGGGGAGGCCCCACTGGCCGCCGCGATCCGGGAGTTCGCCGAGGAGACCGGGCAGCAGCCCCCCACCTCGCTGGTCCCCCTCGGTGACGTCCGCCAGGGCGGCGGGAAGGTCGTCAGCGCCTGGGCCGCGGAAGGAGACCTGGACCCGGCCACCGCCTCGAGCAACACCGTCGAACTGGAGTGGCCACCCCGCTCCGGCCGCCGGATCGAGGTGCCCGAACTCGATCGCGTGGCGTGGTTCGACCTCGCGGACGCCCGGCGGCTGGCCGTCCGCGGGCAGTCCACCCTGTTCGACCGCCTGCTCGACCGGTTGGTCGAGCAGGCACCCCGCGGGCACCGGCCGACGCAGAACTCGACCTCGGCGCCGCCCGGCGGCGACTGACCGGCGGCGGGGCCCCGAGCCGCCCCTACCCCAGCTCGTCCTCGCTGTTGCCCGGCCCCGACGCAGCCGGCCAGGCCGGGCCCTGCCCGCCGTCCAGCCCGCCGTCCTGGCCGCCGTCCAGCCCGGGTGCGGCGAGCACGTCCTCCACCGGAAGCCGCGGCACCGGGCGGGCCGACGCCTCCGGGAAGCCCAGCCGCAGCACCACCTGCGGCTGGCCCTCCAGCGCGAGCAGCCCGCGCAGCGCACCCCGGCGCAGCGCGTCCTGGCAGGGCCGGTTCACGAAGCCGGCAGCCAGCCCGTCAGCCGCCCCGACCAGCAGCAGCCGCTGCAGCGCCTGGCCCGCGGCCAGCCAGCTCGCGGCGTCGTCACGGTCGGTCCACAGCACCACCACGCTCGGCGCGGACAGCAGCAGCCCGGCCCGCTGCACGCCCAGGCGCACCCCGATGTCGGTGTGTCGCAGTGCCAGCCGGGCCGGGAGCAGCCGGACCGCCGGGGTGGGCACGCCCTGCCCGCGCCAGCGCGGACGCAGCCAGCGCGCCGCCTCGGCCCGCCGGGCGGTGTCGCGGTAGTAGTCGATGTCGCACTCACGCACCAGCGCGGCGAGCACCGGGCGCTCCTGGGCGGTGACCTCGCGCAGCCGAGCTCCCTCGGCGCCGGCCTCGGTGGTCAGCCGCTGCAGCAACTGCGGTGGCACCGGGCGGCGGCTGAAGCCCCGCCGCCAGGTGTGCCGCACCGGCACCGCTGCGTCCAACCGCGAGAACTCCCCGTCCACGCTGCCGTCGACGAACTGCACCCGAGCCAGCACCTGCGGCCGGTCGGGGTCGGGCAGCAGCTCCACCGAGGTGCCGAGCAGCGCCTGTGCGGCGGCCACCCGCAGGGTGAGCAGGGCCGCTCCGCAGCTGATCACCAGCTCGCGGCCGGTGGGGTCACCCGCGGTCAGCGCCCGCTCGTCGACCCGGTTGAGCTCCACCTCACTGACCGCCTCGCGGCCGTCGCCGACGCGCACGATCCACCGCCACGGCTGGGTGTTGTGCGTCGAGGGCGCGAACCGCGCGCGAGCGACCAGCTCCCGTACCACGCTGACGGGTACCTCGACCCGCGTGTTCATGTCGACCTCCTCGGCCGGGGCCGCCCAACGGGTCAGCCCACACGCTCCGAGTCCATGGTCCCTGCGGCTGACCTGCGCTCTCCGGGCCCAAGGTCCGCGGGGACCCCGCCCAGCGGGGAGCCCACCAGCCGGTCCAGCAGCCGGGCCGCGGAGGCCGCGGGATCGATACCGTCGCGCCCCCAGGCGATCAGCGCGGCGCGGGCGACCCCCATCACCACGTTGGCGGCCGCCTGCGCGGCGAGCCGCGCCTGCGCCGAGGCGCCCCAGCGAAGGACGAGATACTCGGTCACGGCGTCCTCGTAGTCACGGTCGGTGCGGGCGTCGACGTCCCGGACCGCCTCGGAACCGGCCACCAGGCCGTAGCGCGACCGCCGGAACTGTGAGGGCATCTGCCAACGGATGCTGTCGGTGAGCAGGCCGCACACCGAGGCGACCGGGTCACCGCCGGCGGGCAGCGCGGCGAGGGCGGCGCGAAAGCGGGTCAGGTTCTCCTCGTGGTCGGGGAAGACCGCCGCGGCCTTGGTCGGGAAGTGCAGGAAGAACGTCCGCGGGCTGACCCCGGCGGCCGCGGCGATGTCCTCCACGGTCGTGGCCTCGACTCCGCGGGTGAGGAAGAGCTCGAGTGCGGCGTCGGCCAGAGCGCGCCGGGTCGCTGCCCTGCGCTCCTCACGCTTCATGCAGTCAGCGTAGCGAACTGCCCTCGCGCCGCGGAGGAGTGGATCATCACGGCGCCGGAAGGTGCGTGGAAGAGCCCCCGCGGGGGTCTTGACGCGCCCGTCACCGAAACACTTCACTGCACTCACTGCAGCGAATGGAAGGTGAGTGTGGTGTTCGACACCCCCGAGGAGATCCAGCGCCTGATCGAGGAGTTCTATCCCTACCGCGAACGCTTCGAGACCGTCCGCACGCTTCCGCAAGCCGGCCGCCCCCGCGAGGACGTGCTGGCCGAGCTGCGCTGGATGGCCGCCCGGGAGGACGAGCAGGGCCACCGCGGGCAGGTCTCCGGCTCGCTCTACCACGGCGACCCCGAGCACTACGCCTTCCTCACCGAGGCCTTCGGCCTGTTCGCCCACGCCAACGTGCTGCAGCGGGACATGTACCCCTCCGCCACCAAGTTCGAGGCCGAGATCGTCGCGATGACCGCGGGCCTGCTGCACGGGGAGGCTGCCGAGGACGCCTGCGGGGTGCTCACCTCGGGCGGGTCGGAGAGCCTGATCACCCAGCTGCTCAGCTACCGGGACGCGGCCCGGGCCGACCGCGCCGTCACCGAACCCGAGGTGATCGCACCGGTGACCGCGCACTGCGCGCTGCAGAAGGCCGCGCACTACTTCGGCGTCCGGCTGGTGCCCGCCCCGGTCGGGCCCGACCACCTGGTCGACGTCGACTGGGTCGCCGACCACGTCACACCGAACACCATCGCCCTGGTCGGGTCGGCCGGCAACTACCCGCACGGGCTGATCGACCCCATCCCCGAGCTCGGTGCCGTCGCCCTGCAGCACGGCATCGGCCTGCACGTCGACGCCTGCCTGGGCGGGTTCATCCTGCCCTGGGGCGAGCGGCTCGGCCACGACGTGCCCCCCTTCGACTTCAGGGTGCCCGGGGTGACCTCCATCTCCGCCGACACGCACAAGTTCGGGTACGGGCTCAAGGGCACCGGGGTGCTGCTGTACGCGAACAAGGAGCTGCGCCGCCATCAGTACTTCAGCGCGCCCGACTGGCCCGGCGGGGTGTACATCTCCCCCGGCATGGCAGGCAGCCGCTCCGGCGGCCTGATCGCCTCCACCTGGGCGGCGATGGTCAGCCTGGGCGAGCAGGGCTACCTCGAGATCGCCCGGGACATCTTCGCGACGGCGCAGCGGCTGCGCACCGGGATCGCCGCGGTCGAGGGGCTGCAGGTGGTGGGGAACCCGCTGTTCGCCGTCGCCTTCACCTCCCCCGAGGTGGACATCTTCCACGTCAATGACTTCATCGCGACCCGCGGGTGGCGGCTGAACGGGCTGCAGGCGCCCCCCGGCCTGCACTTCTGCGTCACCCGCCCGAACACCGCGGCGGGGGTGGTCGAGCGCTTCCTCGCCGACCTCGCCGACGGGGTGGCCGACGCCCGTACCCGCAAGCCCGGGACCGCTCGCAGCGGGGCCCTGTACGGGCTGTCCGGAGCCGGGGAGGAAGGGGTGGCGCTGGCCCGCACGCTGCTGTCCGGGGCCCTGGACGCGTTCTACGAGCCCGCACCGTGACCCCGCCGGAGCCGGTCCGGGGACAGGGGGCACGGGCGGGGCACGTGCTCGTCGTCGACCTCGGCACCACCGCCGTCAAGGTCGGGCTGGCCACCCTGACCGGGCAGGTGCTGTGGCACGCCGAGCACGAACTGCAGACGGTGCTGCTGCCCGAGGGCGGGGCCGAACAGGATGCCCGGCGCTGGTGGGAGCTGGTCACCCGGCTGTCGACGGCGGCGCTGCGCAGCGGCGCCTGCGACCCGGCGACCGTGCGCGCCGTGGCCGTCACCGGGCAGTGGGCCTCCACCGTGCCGACCGCGGCCGACGGCGAGCCGGTCGCCCCGTGCATGCTGTGGATGGACAGCCGCGGGGGCGGCGAGGCGCGCCGCCGGATGGGCGGGCCGGTGGCCGGCTACGCGCCGCTGAAGCTGCTGCGCTGGGTGCGCCGCTCCGGCGGGGCGCCCTCCCTGGACGGGGCCGACCCGCTCGGCCACCGCTGGTACCTGCGGGCGCAGCGGCCGGAGAGCTATGCGGCCGCCCGCTGGCTGCTGGAACCGGTGGACTACCTGACCCTGCGTCTCACCGGCCGGGCGAGCGCCACCCCGGCGTCGATGACCGCCTCGTGGCTGACCGACAACCGCGACCTGTCCACCGCCGGGTACGACCGCCGGCTCGTCGCGGCCGCCGGGCTGGAGGCGGCGAAGCTGCCGCCGCTACTGCCCAACGGCTCGGTGGTGGGCAGAGTGCTGCCGCGGTCGCCGCCCGGCTCGGGCTGCCCGCGGAGGCCGTCGTGGTCGCCGGGGTACCCGACGCGCACGCCGTCACCCTCGGCTCCGGAGCGGTGGCCGACTTCGCCGCCCACCTGTCGCTGGGGACCACCTCATGGGTGTCCTGCCACGTGCCGTTCAAGAAGACCGACGTGATCCACCAGGTGGCCGCCGTCCCTGCCACCCTCCCGGGCCGGTACCTGGTGGTGAACAACCACGAGACCTCCGGCCGCTGCCTGCACTGGCTGCGCGGGGTACTGGGCAGCCCCGACCTGCCCTTCGACGCCCTCACGGCAGCGGCCGCGACCTCCACCCCGGGCAGCGGCGGGGTGATCTTCACCCCGTGGCTGGCAGGCGAACGCACCCCCATCGCCGACCGCAACGCCCGCGCCGGGTTCCACAACGTGTCGCTGGCCACCACCCACGCGGACCTGGTCAGGGCCGTGCTGGAGGGCGTCGCGCTGAACGACCGCTGGACGCTGGAGGTGGTGGAGAAGTTCACCCGGCACCGGCTGGACCCGCTGCGGGCGCTCGGCGGCGGGGCCGTCTCGGCCCTGTGGTGCCAGATCCACGCCGACGTCCTGGACCGGACCATCGAGCAGGTCGCCGACCCGATGCTCGGCGGGCTGCGCGGCGCCGCGCTGGGGGCGGCGCTGGCAGTGGGAGCAGTCCGCCCCGAGCAGGTGCGCTCGCTGGTACCGGTGCAGGCGACCTTCAGGCCGGACCCGGGACGGGTGGCCACCTACACCAGGGTGTTCGCGGAGTTCCCCCGCCTCTACCGGGCCCAGCGCGCGATGTTCGCCCGCCTCAACGCGGGAGCGGGGTGAGCCGGGCGGGAGCGGGGTGAGCCCGGGCGGGAGCCGGCCGGGAGCCAGGGCAGCCCCCGGCCGACCGCGGGCTCAGTCCGCGTCGTAGCCGTGGCAGACGGTGCCGTCACAGCCCTCGGACAGACAGTCACACATCTCGCAGTGGCAGATCGCATCCGGACGAGTGGATTCCAGCAGGAGCTGGGCAGGCATGTCCGATCATTCCTTCGTCAACTCGGTCGCTACGCCACGCAGTTCACGCGGCGCCACGCCCCACCCTCCCCCGGCGGCGGAGCCTGCCGCCGGCCCCTTGGGCCCGACGGCGGGGAGGCCATCATCACAGTGCGCGACGGCCCCGGGTGACAGCGTGACCTAGGTCCCGCCCACACCGGGCCCCGCCACGCAGGCTGGAAGGCGTGCGAGCCCTCCGGCGCAATCCCGACGCGACCCTGTTCGCCGTTACCAGCGCGCTGCTCGCGGCCGGTCTGGTCACCCGCTGGTGGCCCGGCGGGGGGTTCGTGCCCGCGGCGGACGCGCTGTGGGCCGCCTCCACCCTGCTCGCACTCGCGGTGTCGATCGGCTGGGTGGCGACCGCGCTGCGCCACCGGCGTGCGAGCGTCGACGTCATCGCCCTGCTCGCCCTGGGCGGCAGCCTCGCCGTCGGCGAGCCGCTCGCCGGCGCCGTGATCGCCTGGATGCTGGCCACCGGCCGGGTGCTGGAGGAGCGCGCCCAGGCCCGGGCCGTGCGCGAACTGTGCCTGCTGGTGGAGCGCGCACCGCGGACCGCGCGCCGGCAGCGCGGCGACAGTGTCGGGCAGGTGCCGGTGGCCGAGGTCGCGCGGGGCGACGGCTCTCGTCGGGCCGGGGGAAGTGGTTCCGGTCGACGGGCACCTGCTCGGCGCGGCCGTGCTCGACGAGTCCGCGCTCACCGGGGAGGCGCTGCCGGTGGAGCGCGCCGAGGCGGTGAGGTGCGCAGCGGCGTCGTGAACGCCGGCGGCCCGTGCGAGCTGCGTCGCCAGCTCGGCCGCCGCAGACTCCACGTACGCCCGGATGGTCCGCATGGTCGGAGCAGGCGCAGGCGTCGTCGGCGCCTTCGTCCGGGCCGCCGACCGGGTCGCCATCGGATTCGTGCCGTTGACCCTCGCGCTGGCGGCGGGCGCCTGGGGGTGAGCGGTGATCCCGTCCGGGCGGTGGCGGTGCTCGTCGTCGCCACGCCCTGCCCGCTGCTGCTGGCGGCGCCGATCGCCTACATGTCCGGGCTGTCGCGGGCGGCCCGTGCCGGGGTGGTGGTCAAGGGCGGGGGCGCGCTGGAACGCCTCGCCGCCGGTCGGGTGCTGCTGTTCGACAAGACCGGGACACTCACGCTGGGCCGCCCGCGGGTGGTGGACGTGGTCGTCGCCGACCGCCCGGCCGGGGATCAGCGGCCCGACGCGGCGGAACTGTTGCGGCTGACCGCCTCGCTCGACCAGGTGTCCCCGCACGTGCTCGCGGGGGCCATCGTGCTCGCGGGGCGTGCCCGCAAGCTCGACCTCGAGCTGCCGGGTGAGGTGGTGGAGCTGCCCGGGTACGGCATCGAGGGCCGGGTCTCGGGGCACCGCGTCCAGGTCGGGAAGGGCTCCTGGATCCTCGCCGACGAGCCCGCGCCGTGGGCCCGCAGGGTGCGCCGGCGGGCCGCCCTCGACGGCTCGCTGAGCGTCTACGTGGCGGTGGACGGGCACGCTGCCGGCGCGGTGCTGCTCGAGGACCCGGTGCGCCCGGACGCACCACGGATGCTGCGCGCGCTGCGCCGGGCCGGCCTGGAGCGCATCGTGCTGCTCACCGGCGACCGCTCCGACATCGCCGAGGCCGTCGGCCGGGTGGTCGGCGTGGACGCGGTGTACGCCGACCACGACCCGCAGGACAAGCTCGCCGTCGTGCTCGCCGAGTCGCGCAACGGACCCACCGTGATGGTCGGTGACGGGGTGAACGACGCGCCCGCGCTGGCGGCCGCAGGGGTCGGGGTGGCACTGGCGGCGCGCGGGGCGACGGCGTCCTCGGAAGCGGCCGACGTGGTGCTCACGGTCGACCGGGTGGACGGCCTGGCCACCGCGATCGCGCTGGCCCGCCGCTCCCGCCGGATCGCCCGGCAGAGCGTGGGCGTCGGAATGGGGCTGTCCGGGCTGGCCATGCTCGCGGCCACCACCGGCGCGATCCCGCCCACCGCGGGCGCGCTGCTGCAGGAGCTCATCGACGTCGCGGCGATCCTGCTGGCACTGCGCGCGGTGCTGCCCGGCCGGCAGCGGTCGCGGCCGCTGACCGGGCCCGACGCCGACACCGTGCGCACCCTGCGGGTGGAGCACGCCGACCTGATGCCGCTGGTGGAGGAGGTCAGGGCGGAGGCTGACGTGTTGGACGACGGCGCCGCGCTGGGCCCGGTGCAGGAGCTGCTCGCCCGGTTGGAGACCCGGCTGATCCCGCACGAGCGGGCCGAGGAGCGGCTGCTGCAGCCGGTGGTGGCCCGCCTCCTCGGCGGCGACGACCCGACCGCGGCGCTCAGCCGCGCGCATGCCGAGATCGAGCACCAGGTCGGCCGCCTGCACCGGCTGCTCGCCGAGGTGGAGGCCGAGGGCGGGGTCACCGACCACGAGGACGTGGTGGCACTGCAGCGGCTGCTCTACGGGCTGCACGCGGTACTGCGCCTGCACAACGCCCAGGAGGACGAGTTGTACGCCCGACCCGAGATGCCGCCGCTACAGGTCACCCCGGCCTCACTGTCGGCGTCGGGATCGGCATCGGGATCGGCGTCGGGATCGGCATCGGCGTAGGGCTGCTCCCGGCGGAGCCGACGACGGGTCGCCATGCCCCCACGCCCCGGTGCACGATGGGCCGATGGACGAGGGTGGCGACGGGGCCGAGGGCGTCGACCTCCGCCGGCCCCCGGTGGAAGTGCCGACGGCCCTGCTGGCACTGGCCTCCGCCGGGTTCCTGGCCTCCGTCCGCCCGCTGACCTGGCCAGCCACCGCCGGGGTCGCGATCGTCGGCGGGCTCATGCTCGCCCGCGGGTTGGCCCTGTCGCGGGCGGAACGGCTGCCCGCCCCCGCGGCCATGCCGCGGGCCGCCGTGCGCGCCTGGTGGGTGGTGCTGCTCGCCTTCATCGCGCTCGAGGTCACGAACGACCTGCTCGGCTCCACCTGGGCCCATCCCACGCTGTCGATCCTGCTCGACCCGGTGACGAACTCGGTGCCCGGACGCTTCGTGGGGGTGCTCGTCTGGGTGATCTTCGGCGACTACCTGGTGCGGCGGTGACGTGGTGCTCACCCGCTGGACGGCGATCGTCGGCTTCGCCCTGGTCGCGATCGCGGCGCTGGCGATCGACCGGAGGGCGCGGCGCGCCGGCTCGCAGCTGACGACGCTCGCGACCGTCCTCGGCCGGTTGATGCTCACCCGCGGGGGCCGGATCGGGATGCTCGTGGTGTGGTGGTGGCTCGGCTGGCACTTCCTCGCCCGCTGAAGCGGTACGGCACCGGCGCGGCGCCGGGTTCAGCGGTGCCGCGGCTGCAACCCCTCGAGCAGCGCGTCGGCCCGGGAGCTCACCAGCTCCAGCCGCATCGCCAGGTCGACCCCTGCGAGCGCGCCCTCGGTGAGCCAGGCCAGCTGGGCGGCGCAGTCCTCGCCCGCTCCCCCGCGCAGCACGGCGTCCGCGATCACCCGCCCCGCCCGCAGCGACCGCTCCAGCGGTGAGGCGTCCGGCAGCGGCAGCTCGTGGTGGCGGGCGACCAGCTCGGTGAGCTTGTCGGGCAGGTGCCACGAGCTGAGCACTCTGGCCGCGGCATGGTCGTGGGTGATCCCGTACTGCTCCAGCTCGACAGCGGCCAGCGCCGCCGCATCGGCGGGCTCGGGCAGGCAGACCAACCCGAGTGGCTCGTGCTGGTGCAGCAGGGCCGAACCGATGGTGTGCAGCAGCCCGACCGAGAAGGCCTGCCCGCGGTCGCCCCCGAGCACCCCGGCCACCTCCTCGGCGGCGGTGGCGGCGAGCGCGGCGGCACGCCAGTACCCCGGCGGCACGCCCACGTCGCCGTCGAGGTTCGCAGCGGCGACGACGGCGAGGCTGCGCACGGTCTGGAAGCCGAGCACGGTCACCGCGTAGGGGAGGGTCGCCACCCTGCCGCCGACGCCGTAGAAGGGGGAGTTGGCCACTCGCAGCGCGCGCGCCGCGAGCACCGGGTCCGTACCGATCACGTGGGCCAGGTCCTGGGCGCTGGCGTCGGCATCGGCGACCAGCCGCAGCACCTCGGCCGCCGCGCCGGGGCGGGAGCGCAGCTGCTCGTGCCGGGCGAGCAGGATGCCCGCCGCGTCGGCCATCAGGAGTGCCCGCCCGCGGCGGCCGCCACCCGGTAGCCGCCCGTCCCGGCGGACTTCGCCTGGTACATCGCGCGATCCGCCCGCCGCAGCAGGCTCGCGGGGGTGTCACCGGGCACCGGCAGGGCGAGCCCGATGCTCGCCGACACCTGGGTCTGCGCGGCACCGAGGGTGAAGGGCGTCGCCATCGCGTCCAGGTGCCGGCGGACGGCCGTCTCCGCGCCGGCCACCGACCGGACCCCGTGCAGGACGGCGACGAACTCGTCGCCGGCCAGCCGGGCGAGCAGGTCGCTGTCGCGGGACGCGCGCCGCAGCCGCTGCGCCACCTCGACCAGCAGCCGGTCGCCGGCCTCGTGCCCGAATCGGTCATTGACGTCCTTGAAGCCGTCGAGGTCGAACAGCAGCACGGCGAAGTTGACGTCCGAGCCGCGCCGGCCGTCGAGATGCTGGGCGAGCACGTCGCTGAGCCTGCGGCGGTTCGCCAGCCCGGTGAGCGGATCGTGGGAGGCCTGGTAGGACACCCGCTCGTCGTCGATCCGGCGGGCCGTGACGTCCTCGGCCGTGCCGATGAACCCCGCCGCGCGCGAGGGGGTGGTGGTCGGGGCGAGCCGCAGGTGCACCCACTGCAGCGGGCCCTGGCCGGGGGCCAGCCGCACCGACAGCTCCACCGGCTCACCCTTGAGCGCCTCCTCCAGCCCGTCCTGCAGGCCGCCGAGGTCCTCCGGGGCGACCCGCTCCAGCCACCGGGTGCCCAGCAGCCGGGCCGGGTCACGGCCGAAGATCTCCGCGAACCGGGCGTTGACGTAGCCCAGCCGGGCGCCGGCCTCGGACACGAAGATCCCCGT
Organism: uncultured Actinomycetota bacterium; assembly: GCA_963784535.1. Lineage (GTDB taxonomy): Bacteria > Actinomycetota > Actinomycetes > Actinomycetales > Kineosporiaceae > CAWARR01. Next base: position 83,116 of record CAWARR010000007.1, read on the forward strand.
CGGGGCGTGCTCGGCCAGGGTGTGGAAGCGGTGCTCGGCCTCGCGCAGCGCGGTCTGCAGCGCCCGCTCGTCCTCCGACATCGGGGAGAGCCGGACGAGCCACCCGACGGTGGGCGGCGGCAGGGCGTCGACGTCCACGCCCACCGCCTGCCGGGTCTCGTCGCCGCGGCGCAGGAAGGCCACCGGTTCGTCGTCGCTGCCGTTCAGCCGCCGCCGCAGCACCGCCGCCAAAGCCGTGGGCCCGTCGGAGGGCAGGTCGCCCAGGGCGCGGCCGACGAGCTCGGACCGTTCGGCCCCGATCAGCTCCAGCACCGGCCGGTTGGCCCAGCGCACCACCAGGGAGTCGGCCCCGCCGGCTCCGCCTGCGCCGGCGCCGCCGGCGACCGCCGGGACCAGCACCAGCGCCGGCACTCCCCGCTCGGCCGCCGCCCGCCACCCCGCCGCCAGGGTCGCGGTGTGCTCCCCGCCGGGAATGGCCGCCTGCCCACCGTGCCGATCGCTCGACTGCTCGTTCATGTCACCCCTTCCGGACCCCTGTATCGGGCTCCGGAGGGCCTACCTGTAGGGCAATCGGGTGAGGCCCCCGCGGCGGCGGCGCGGGGCCTTACCCGACTCCTCACAGGGCCCGGGCGATCAGCTCCTTCATCACCTCGTTGGTCCCCGCGTAGATCTTCTGCACGCGGGCGTCGGCGTACATCCGCGCGATCGGGTACTCCGTGGTGTACCCATAGCCTCCGAAGACCTGCAGGCAGCGGTCGACCACGGTGCACTGGGAGTCGGTGAGCCAGTACTTCGCCATCGCAGCGGTCGCCACGTCGAGCCCGCCGGCGGCGTGCCTGCGCAGGCAGTCGTCGAGGAAGACCCTGCCGGTGTGGGCCATCGTGGCGCACTCCGCGAGCGTGAAGCGGGTGTTCTGATGCTCGAACAGGGGCTTGCCGAAGGCCGAACGCAGCCGGGCGTAGTCGATGGTCAGCCGCACCGCCCGCTCCATCGCGGCGACCGCGCCCACGGCGATGGTCAGCCGCTCCTGGGGAAGCTGCTCCATGAGCTGGGCGAAACCCCGGCCTTCGGCCGGGCCGAGCAGGTTCGCCGCCGGTACCCGCATCCCGTCGAAGAACAGCTCGGCCGTGTCGTTGGACTTCAGCCCCAGCTTGCTCAGCACCCGCCCACGGCGGAATCCCGGGGTGTCCGCCCCGACCTCGGCGACCAGCAGGGAGATCCCCGCGGCTCGCTGGGACGGGTCGGTCTTCGCCGCCACGATGATCAGCCCGGCAAGGAATCCGTTGGTGATGAACGTCTTCGATCCGGTGACGAGGTAGTCCTCGCCGTCGCGCACCGCTCGGGTGCGGATCGCCTGCAGGTCCGAGCCCCCATCGGGCTCGGTCATCGCGATCGCCCCGACGACCTCGCCGCTGCACAGCCGCGGAAGCCAGCGCTGCTTCTGTTCCGGCGTGCCGTAGGCGGTCAGGTAGCCGATCACGATGCCGCAGTGCACGCCCAGGCCGAGGGCGGCGTCCCCCGCCGCGGTCTGCTCCTCGAACAGCACCGCCTCGTCGAGGAAGGTGCCCCCGCCGCCGCCGTACTCCTGCGGCGCCGACAGTCCGAGCAGGCCGAGGTCGCCGGCGCGGCGGTAGAGCGCGGCGTCGGGGTACCCCTGCGCCTCGAAGCGCTCCTGCTCGGTGATCACCTCCTTGGTGAAGAAGGCGCGGGCCAGGCCGGCGAGATCCTCGTGCTCCTGGGTCCTCCACGGCGAGCGGTACGTCGAGCCTGCCTGTGCTGCCACCGGACACCTCCCGCGCGCCGGACTGCCGTCTGCACGACCGGTACGGAGTCCATCCTCGCGGCCCCCGGCGCCCGCCCGCACCCCCGGCGGCGGGCCGCCCCGATCAGGCCGGCGTGAGCAGCCCAGCCAGCTTGCGCAGCGAGTCCTGCTGGATCTTCTGCACCTCACGCTCGAGTTGGCCCTTGATCGCGAAGACCGTGGCTCCGGAGAACGACTGGGTGAGGGTGACCCGGGTGCCGTCGCCCTCCGGCCGGACCATGTACTCGCCGTCGATGGAGATCCCCATCGGGCCCTTGCCCTTCTGCACCACGCGGTGGCCCTCCTCCACCTCGGTGACCGTCCAGCGCACCTCGTTGGGCATGCCCAGCACGCTGAGCCTCTCGGTGTACTCCACGCCTGCGCGGAGCGCCTCCGGGGCGGGGCCGGTGAAGCCCAGGTGGTTGGTCTGCCAGCTGCCGAGGCCCGCGAGGTCGGTGAGCACCGCCCACACCGCGGCCGGCTCTGCGCTGATGTCGAGCTGCGAGGTCACGCTCATGGTCCTGCCCTTCGCTGGCACGTTCCACCCGGCCGCCCGGGCCCCCGGGCTGCGGGTCGCGGCCCCGGACGCAGCCATGCTACCCGCGGGTAACGTGCTCGTTCCCCCCGGCAGCCGTGGCCGGGCAGCGCCGAGCGTCACCCGGGCGGGCGAGACCTGCGCCACCCTTCCTCCAGCCCGTCCCGGAACGTGCCGATCCCCCCTCCGCGCCACCCGTCCCCGTCCCACGCCCCGGAGGCACCCCATGGCCGACCCGACCGCGGGCATCCCCGCGCCCCGCACCGCGCCCGACGACCGCCCGGCCGCACCGCCGCCGGGCGGCGGCCGGCCGGTCCCGGTGGAGGAGGTACTCGGCTGGCACTCCCCCGGCGTGCACCGGGTCAGGCTCGCCGACCGCGAGGTCTGGGTGCGGATGGACGGGCGGGGCATCGCCGCGATGAGCACCGTCGGCCCCGAGCGCCTCGCCGCCCGCCCGCTGGAGTAGCCGTCTGCCGCGCCCCGGCCGGGCCGATCCCGGCGCGGGTGGCCCGGGTCACGGAAGCGTGAGCGGCACCTGAACTCCCGACACCGGGGGCAGGCACACGGCCGCACTGCAGGCCGCGTACCCGACCCGCGCCCAGCTGCTCCCGGCCGCCGCGCGCCGCACCGCCAACCGGAGGGTCACCGGCCCGTCCGGGTACACCGGGACCGGCACGCTGACCCCCGCCATCCGCAACAGCACCACCTCGCGGTCCGCCGTCGGGTCGCCGGCTGCGGACAGCGCGCCGCCCACCGCCAGCCGCAACGGGCGCCCGACGCCCTGCACCCCCGCGGCGGGCAGGGACACGCTGTACAGGTGGAAGCCCTGCTGCTGCGGGGTGAAGGTGGCCGAAAGCGTTCCGGCGGTGCCGGTTCCCGCCGTCCAGCGGAGCTCGACCCGGACCCCGTTGCGGGTGATCGAGCCCGCCACCCCCGCGTCATGGTCGCTGCTCGCGGCCGCCGTACCGGCGGGCGCGCCGCCCCCGGCGGGGCCGGCCCCGCCGCCGCAGCCGGACACCACGCACCCCAGCGCCAGGCAGGCCGCCACCCGCAGCGGCGCCCTCGACCGTGCCCGCACGACCCTCCTCGCCCCCGGTCGCCCGCCGCTCCCGACCCGGCTACCGCATCCGGTCAGCCCCAGTGCCGCAGCACGACGTCGACCGCCACCGCCAGGAACAGCAGGCTGAGGTAGGTGATCGACCAGTGGAAGAGCCGCAGCGGCCGCACCCCGTCCGCGCGCAGCACGGCCGCCCGCAGCACCCACACCTCGCGACCGAACACCGCGCCGAGGGCCAGCGCCGAGACCCCGTACACCGGGCCGAGACCGGCCACCGGCCACAGCAGCAGCGAGGTCGCCACCGTGGCCACCGTGTAGCCGGCCATCCGGCGCAGCACGACGCGGTCGTCGGCCACGGCGGGAAGCATCGGCACCCCCGCGGCTGCGTAGTCGCGGCGGAACCGCATCGCCAGCGCCCAGAAGTGCGGCGGGGTCCAGAAGAAGACCACGCCGAACAGCAGCAGGGGTGTCCAGGCGAGCCCGTTGCGCACGGCCGCCCAGCCGATGAGCGTCGGCATGCAGCCGGCCGCCCCGCCCCAGACGATGTTCGACGGGGTGCGGCGCTTGAGCAACAGGGTGTAGCCCACCACGTACATCACGATCGCGGCCAGCGTCAGCAGCGCGGCGAGCGGGTTCGCGAACCCCCACAGCAGCCCGAGCGACGCCACCCCGAGGACGGCCGCGAACACCACCGCCCCGCGCGGGCTCACCGCGTCCCGGATCAGCGGCCGGTTCGCCGTGCGCCCCATGACCGCGTCGATGTCCCGGTCGAGGTAGCAGTTGAAGGCGTTCGCGCTGCCGGCGGCTGCGGTGCCGCCGACGAGGGTGCCCGCTGCCACCCCGAGCCGCGGGAGGCCGTGGGCCGCAAGCATCATCGCGGGCACGGTGGTCACCAGCAGCAGCTCGATGATGCGGGGCTTGGTGAGAGCGACGTAGGCGCGGACCACCGCGCGGGCAGTGGCGGGCGATACACGCCGGTCGGTCACGACGGTCATCTGGGCGCACCCTCCAGCCAGGTCGGGCCGTCCTGCCCGGGAGCGCAGGTGATGACACACTGGACCCCCCCGAGCCTTCGCGCAACTCTTGGCGGGCAACGGATCCACCCTCCCTGCGGGCCGAGACCCCGGGCACGCCCGGGACGCGGCGCACGCGGCCTTCAGGGCACCCTGAGCAGCGCTATCCGCCGGCGGCGACGGTGGCCAGCACCTGCCCCAGCTGCGGCTGGGTGACGGCACCGATGAAGCGCGCCGCGACCCGCCCCTCGGCGTCCACCACGAGCGTGCTGGGAACGGCCGTGGCCGGCACCCAGGGGCTCAGCAGCGCGAGCAGCGACCCGTCCGGGTCGTCGAGATGGGGGTAGCTCGAACCCACCTGGCGGAGGAAAGTCGTTGCCGCGGCGGGGGTGTCGTTCTCGTCGAGGCCGACGAAGCGCACCCCGGCGACCCGCTCGCCGCGCGCCGCCGCCTCCAGCAGCGGCGACTCGCTGCGGCACGGTTCGCACCACGATGCCCACACGTTGACCACCACGACGTGCCCGCGCAAAGCCCGCACCGACAGGTTCTGCCCGGCCACGGTGCGCCCGGACAACCCGGGCAGGATCCGCCGGGCGGACGGTGCGATCCGGCTCAGCCCGAGGGGGTAGGGCGTCGCGGTGGTGCTGCGCGCGGTGCTCGGAGGCTGGGTGGCTGCGTTCGACACCGTCGGGGCGGGGCCGGCGCCGGCGCCGGCGCAGCCCGCCACCCACAGGCAGCACAGCGCCCCGGCAGCTGTCAGAGCTGCCGCCCGCCGCACCCGCCAGCCGCCCATTGACGCAATGTAGCAAGGCATTCGGCACCCGGCTCGACCGCGCGCGGAGGTCCCTTCCGTGAGAGACTTCGCGTGCGCGGGTGCCCTTCCGGCGGTGGCAGCGCCCACTGCCGAGCCCCGGTTCCGGGGTGCCGCGGCGCGTGGAACGGGTCGTCGGGGCAGGATTCGGAGCGGGCCAATGGCGGGCAGTCCCGGGATCCCCATCCCCACCCTCGGCTCGCAACTGTTCGTGGTGCTGCTGCGGGACGGCATCTGGATCCTCGCGCTGGCACTCCTTGTGCTCGCCGTGACGCCGTGGGTACGCACCCGCCACCCAACCGTGGCGGAGGCGGTACGCCGGTGGTGGTCGCGGGCCCCGGGCCCGGAACCCCGCGCCCGGACCGTGGTCCGCGTCGGGCTGGGCCTGCTCTGGATCGTCGCCGGCCTGCTCCAGATGCAGCCCGCGATGCCCGCGAGCTTCGTCCCCACCATGCTGGATCCCGGTCTCGCCCAGGCCCCGCCGTGGCTGTCGTCCCTGATCCAACCGCTGGCGGACGTGTGGACGGCCCACCCCGTCGTCGCCGACGCGCTGAGTGTGTGGACCCAGCTCGGGCTGGGAGTGCTCATCCTGGTGGGCGGAACCGGCGTCATCGCGCGGGCCGTGCTGTGGGCGTCGCTGGCCTGGGCCGCCCTGGTGTGGGTGGCTGGGGAGATGCTGGGCGGGCTGCTGCTGCCGGGCGCGACCTGGCTCACCGGGGCACCGGGATCCGTTGCCGTGTACGCCATTGCAGCGGGACTGCTGCTGGCCCCCTGGCACTGGTGGACCGGGCCGCGCGCCGCGCGCGTGGCCGCCGGCGCCGTCGGGGCCTGGATGCTCGTCGGAGCCGTGCTGCAGGCCCTGCCCGCCGAGGGGTCGTGGACCTGGGAGGGCCTCGGCGGCGTCTTCGCCGGCGGGGCCGCCACCGCACAACCTGCGGTGCTGGCACGGCCGATCGCCGCGATGGAGTCGCTGGCACGCGCGCATCCGCCGGCGGTGAACGCCACGGTGGTGGTGCTCCTGGTCGCGGTCGGTCTGGCGCTGCTGCTGCTCGGCGACCGGCTGAGCATCGCCGCCGGGCTGATGCTCTGCGCCGTGACCTGGTGGCTGGCACAGGACTTCGGCGTTCTCGGCGGCACGAGCACCGACCCGAACAGCGCCCTTCCGCTCGGGCTGCTGCTGTTCGCCGCCTGGCAGGCGCCGGCGCCTGCCCCGGCGCCGGGCCGACCCGAGCGGGGCCAGGCTGTCCAGCCCGGGTGGCGGCACGCCGGCACGACGCGGGCCGCGGGCCGCGCGGCGGCGGCGGCCTTCGGCGTTGCGGCCCTGCTGCTGGCCCCGACGGCACAGGCGAGCACCCTGTTCGGGCCCGCGGATGCCGCTGCGGCCTTGGCCAACAGCGGCGGTGGGGTGCAGCCGCTGCTACCGGTCCAGTCGCCGCCCTTCGCGCTGGTCGACCAGAACGATCGCCGGTTCTCCTCCTCCGACCTGCACGGGTACCTCACCCTGCTGACGTTCTTCGACCCCGTCTGCAGCGAGAACTGCCCGGTGATCGCCAACCAGTTGGCCGCCGTCAACCGCGAGTTGGGGCCCTTGGCGCGCCGGGTCCAGATCGTCGCGGTCAACAGCAACCCCGTGTTCACCGATGTGCGCGACGTGTCCACGTTCACCACCGAGCACAACCTCGAGCAGCTGCCGAACTGGCACTTCGTCACCGGGCCGCTACCGCAGCTGCGCGCGCTGCTGAACGCCTACCAGGTCACCGTTGCGGTCCCTTCGGTCGGTATGGTGGAGCACAGCCAGGGGATCTACTTCATCTCCCCCGACGGCACGCAGCTGTCCTACCTGCCTGACGGCGCCGATCCCAACGTCACCACCGGCTATGTCTCGATCGTGCTCGCCGAGGTACGCCGGCGGCTCGGGTGAGCGCGAGCCGGCCCCGGCGGCGCCGCCCCCGCCGTACCACCGCCGCGGTGCTCGGCTGCGCACTCGCCGTTTCGGGCTGCGGATCCGCGGCCGGCGGCTCCGGCGATTCCGCCGCACCCGCCGCCGTCCCGCGCTCCGACCAGCCGACACTGTTGATGGCCGACGCCCTGCACGGGTTCCTGCTCTGGCCGCAACCCGCCGGCTGGATGCTGCTGCTGACCAGCGACGGCTGGGGCCACGCCCGCAACGTCACCCCGCCCGCGGTACCCACCACCGGCGGGATCAGCTTGGCCCGCAGCGGATCCGACCTCGTCGCGGCGTCGCTGCCCACCGTTCGTCTCACCGTGTCGCCCTACCTCAGCAGCGCGGACGGCTCCGCGCACTGGGCACCCGGCGAGCTGCCCGGCGCGGTGTCCCCCGCGCGCGGCGCCGTTGCGCTGTATCCGGGGTCGACGCCCGCGGTGACGGCGGTCATCAGCGGCAGCAACGACTCGCTGGTCCGCCGGACGCCGACGGGGTGGGCCACACTCGCCACCGCCGCCGGGCTCGCGCCGGGCAGCGACCTGCGGCTGGACGCGATCACCTGGGCCGACTCCGCACACGGGTGGCTGACGGGGCACGCCGGGGGCAGCACCTCAGTGGCGTTCGGCACCGCGGACGGCGGGCGCACCTGGTCGGCGCTCGCCGTGGCCGTCGGCGCGACCGCCGGGGCGACAGCACTGACTCCGTGCCGGGTCGGCGAACGCTGGATCCTCCCCCTCCTGGTGGGCAGTAACGGTTCTCGCCTGCTGGAGGTCGCCACCGCCGGCGGCGCGGCCGCCTCCTGGACCGTGCACTCGGTCGCCCCGCAGGTCGATCATGCCGTCCTCGGGTGCGGGTCGGACCAGGCGTGGCTGCTCGCCGGTCACGCCGACTCGGCCCGGCTGCTCACCTCGGGCGACGGCGTCACCTGGACCGACGGCGGCAACGCCCCCGCCGGCGTCACCACCCTCGCCCCCACCGGCGCCGGAAGCGGTTTCGCCGCCGGCAACGCCGGCCACGTCGCGCAACTGTGGGCGGTCAGCGGGAACGGCGCGAGCTTCCGCCCGCAGGAGCTTCCCGCCTGGGTGGCCTCACTCGGCGGCGGAACCTCCCCCAGCGACTGAGCGCCCGCCCCGCCGGGCATCAGCACGGCAGACCCCCGCCACGGCGGACCCCCGGCACGACATGGTCCCGGCACAACAGAGTCCCGCCGCGGTGCCGCCCGGCTAGGGCGGCACCGCGGCGGGTCGGCTCCGGCGCCAGCTGTCGGGACCTCCCGGTCAGGCCCGGACGAAGGAGGTGGTGAAGGCCGTGAGCAGGGCAGCGGCCGTCACCCACATCCACCAGTACCCGATCAGCTTCACGTGCCAGTGGCTGTGCTCGGTGAAAACGCCTCTGCGGGCGCGGTTCCAGATGCCGAGGCCGAGGAAGAGGGTGAGCAGCAGATGCACCACGTGATACCCGGACAGGGCGAGGAACGAGGACGCGTACGAGCCCTCGGTGGCCAGCATCCCGGCGTTGACGAGCTGGTAGATCTGCAACCCCAGGTCGACGACCACGAGCAGCAGCGCCAGCAGCATGCCGGTGAGCAGGCGCCCCTGGTCCCCGTTCCGGATCCCCTGCTCGCCCCAGCGGTAGGCGAGCATGCTCACGGCCACGACGGCGGCGATCACCCAACCCATTCCGACGCCGACGGTGTGCCCGCCGTCGGGGATCCATCCGCCCTCGGTGTTCAGCGCGCGCAGGTAGAAGTAGGTGAACACCATGGAGAGCACGAAGGCGACGTCCGCCGAGATGAGCAGGATCACTCCGAGCCGCTGTCTGCTCCCGACCTCGTCGACATCCTCGACATGGTGCCCGGCCGATGCCGTCGCGGCGGTCATGCCATCTCCCCTTCCCCGTCGAGTGCGTCGCCGTCATGGCCGCCGTCGACGCTGCCGACGGTTGCCGGGGCGCCCACCGGTACCGGCGCGGGCTCATCGGCCGGTTCGCCGGAGCCGTGGCCGTTCAGCTCGCCGTAACCGTAGAAGTCCCCGGTCACCACGGGCAGCACGCTGAAGTTCTCCAACGGCACGGGCGTCGGCACCTGCCACTCCAGAGTCTTTGCGCCCCAGGGGTTTGCGGGCGCGACCTCCCCGCCGCGCCAGGAGTGCACGACGTCGTAGAGCATCACGAGCATTCCGGTGCCGATGACGTAGGCGCCGATGGTGGAGACCAGGTTGCCGGTGGCGAACAGCTGCGGGTAGTCCGCCACCCGGCGCGGCTGGCCGCCGAGGCCGACCGCGAACATGCCCATGAAGGTGACGTTGAAGCCGATCTGCACCGTCCAGAAGGCGATCATGCCGATCCGCTCGTTGAGCATCCGGCCGGTCATCTTCGGGAACCAGTACGCCAGGCCTCCGATGGCTCCGGTGAGCGCCCCGCCCATGAGGGTGTAGTGGAAGTGGGCGGTGACGAACATGCTCCCGTGCATGGCCTCATCGACCGGGACGTCCGACAGGTAGATGCCGGTGAGGCCTCCGATGATGAAGTTCCACAGCAGCGCGTACGTGGCCATCAACGGCAGCCGAGCCCAGATCGTGCCCCGCCACAAGGTGCCCAGCACCACGAGGATGAGCAGCCCGGTGGGTATCGAGATGAGCTCCGTGGTGAGCATGAACGGGCCGCCCAGGTCGGGCGCCCAGCCTGACATGAACATGTGGTGGGCCCACACGAACAGGCTCAGCCCGACGATCCCGGCGAAGCCCACGACCGCCCCGGGGAAGCTGAACAGCGGCTTGCGCGCGAACACCGGGGTGAGCTCCATGACCGCCGCCAGCGCGGGCAGCAGGATCACGTACACCTCGGGGTGGCCCATCAGCCAGAACAGGTTCGCGTACAGCCAGCCGCTGCCGCCGCCGGCCGCGTCGTAGAACGTCGCCCCGAACGCGCGGTCCATCCCGAGCAGGATCATCGACACCATGAACATGGGGAAGGCGATGACCGCCAGCGCCACGCTGGTGACCGTGCCGTAGACGAAGATCGGCACCCGGGTCCAGGTCATGCCACGGGCCCGCATCGCCACCGCGGTGGTGGTGATGTTCGCGCCGGCGACGCCGCTGGAGACGGCGAACACGATGATCGTGACCAGGAAGGCGTCCATCCCCGGGGGCGCCTGGTCGGACAGCGGCGCGTAGGCACTCCACCCGGTCGGGATCCCGCCGAGCAGGAAGGCGGACAGCAACACCGGCACCGCGGAGAACAGCAGCCAGAAGCTCAGCGCGTTCAGCCGCGGGAACGCCATGTCACGCGCGCCGATCATGATCGGGAGGATGAAGTTGCCGAACGGACCCGACACCATGATGATCGTCGCGATGATCATGATGATGCCGTGCAGGCCGACGACGGCGTTGTACTCCCGCGGGCCGAACAGGTGTGAGCCGGGCCGCATCAGGTTGGTGCGGATGAGCATCGCCAGCAGCCCGCCGACCGCGAACAGCGTCATGCTGATGACCAGGTACTGGATGCCGACCACCTTGTGGTCGGTGGTGAAGCGGAAGTACCGCCACACCCCCTGGTCCTTGCCGGCGAGGAAGTGCTCCTCCTCCGGCGACAGGTCGCGACCGAGCAGCCAGCGGAACGGCCCGGCGAACGCACCGACGCCGATCTGGAACCCGATCACCCAGCAGAACATGGTGATGAGCGTGACCTGGTCGCTGGCGTGACTTCCGTCGTCCTGCAGGGTGAGGTGCGCGATGAGCCACCCGATGAGGGCGAGCAGCACGCCCGCCCCGATGCCGGTGAAGACGTTGAGTCGGCGCATCAGCGGTACGGGCGGTCGCTCGACGGCCTGCCGCTCAACCGTTGCCTGGGCCATGGGGCCTCCTGTCGTGCACGTGATCCGGGCGGATCAGGTCGTCGAGCGGTTGGGATCCTGCAGCCACGCGTTGAACTGCTCGGTGCTCACCACGTGCGCCGAGGTCTGCATGTACGCGTGGTAGAGGCCGCAGAGCTCCGCGCAGCGGATCGCGAAGTCACCGGCCCGATCGGGGGTCACCGAGACAGTGGTGACCTCACCGGGGTTGGCGTCGATCTTCACTCCCATGGCGACGATCCAGAAGGAGTGGATGACGTCCTTGGAGGTCACGTGGAACACCACCGGGCGATTCACCGGGAGGTAGAGCACCGAGGAGCTCACCCCACCGTCACCGGGGTAGTCGAAGGACCAGGCCCACTGCTGGCCGGTCACGTTGACCACCATCGGCGCCGCGGTGGACGCCTGACTGGGCGGGACGATCACGATCAGGCCCCAGATCAGCAGGAACATGCACAGCGCGCTGGACACCACCAGCCAGACGACCTGCAGCCGGTTGTTCTCGCGCAGCGGCGGCGCGGTCTCGGGCGGCGCGCCCTCGCCGCGATAGCGCCAGGCGAACAGGCTGTACAGCGCGATCGACCAGACCATGGACGCCACCGGGACGGACGCCAGCGAGAAGGCGGTGACGGTGCTCTTGATCTCGGCCATGTGCGCCGAGGCCGCCACCCCCATCAGGCGGGAGGGCACCCACAGGGCGAAGGGCGTCAGCAGCAGGCACAGCACGACGAAGATGCCGAGGATCGGCCCGAGCGGCGCCCGTCGCCACGCGGGCCGCGAGGGGGCCGGTGGTGCGTCGTCGGTCGGCGGGGAGGGTGGAGCGATCGTTGTCATGGCAGGCGCCCTTTCATCGCGGCAACCACCGGCGCTTCAGGAGACGGTGAGCGTTCCCGACATGTACCCCTGGGTGGCCATCGGCCCGCCGAACTTGGCGTAGTAGCCGTCCCCGCACGGGTATTCGCAGTTCCAGACGTAGCTGCCCTTGCTGCCGGTGATGAACGAGAACGTGATCACCCGCGGAGCCGGGTAGCCGTTGGCCAGGTTGGGGGCGTCTTCGGAGACCGCGGGCAGCGGAATGCTGACGAACAGCGGGTCCTGCGTGGCCGTGTTCACCCCGTGGATGGTGAAGGTGTGACCGATGTGGGTGGGGTCGACGTGGGTGACCGTCTGGCCGTCCACCGTCGCGGTCCCGTCGACCGTTCCGAGCACCGTGCCGAAGAAGTCGTTGTTCAACTGCTCGCCGGAGTCGTACTGCTTGATGGTCACCGTGACCAGCGAGTGCGCGGGCACGGAGAAGTTGGTCGACGGCCCGTAGCTCACCCAGTCGGGATGCTTGCCACCGCTGGCGCCGTGCGGGCCGGCGAGGCTGTCGGGCCAGGTGTCGAGGTTGAGGAACGCGTGCGGCAGCGTGCCCTTCGAGGTGGTGGCCGTGCCCTCGACGGTGGCTGCCAGGATGTGCGGAGGGGAGGCGGCATGCGCCATCACCGTCCCCGCCAGGGTCACTGCCAGCGCACCCGTGAGGACGGTCCCGGCCAGCCCAACCCAAGCCCTCATGGCGGTCACCCCAAGCTCAGCCACGCGAGGTCCGCTGCGGTGCGGATCGCGCCAAGAGTCGCCCCGCCATGTCGAACTGTCAAGTTCAAAATTACATGATCCCCGTGACTTTCTCGGGTCGCACTATTCACCTGTTGAAAGTACGCTCACGCAGTGGACGCGACGCTGCGGTTCCTCGGCGGCTGGGAGGTCGATCCCCTCCTCACCGGGGTGCTGGTCGCGGTCACGGTCATCTATCTGACCGGCGTCGGCGCGGTGTCGCGAGGCACCCCGGGAAAGCCCTGGCCGCGCTGGCGGACCTGGAGCTTCGTGTCCGGGGTCGGCCTGGTCGCGGTGGTGTTGCTCGGCCCGTTCGGTGCCTACGACGACACCTTCTTCTGGGCACACATGGTGCAGCACATGGCGCTGATGATGATCGCGGCACCGCTGCTGCTGCTGGGTGCGCCCGTCCTGCTGCTGCTGCGGGCCTGCCCACCCGCGGCCCGGCGGCGCTGGATCGTCCCGGTGCTGCGTAGTCGGGCGGTGCACGTGCTGACCCAGCCGGTGCTCACCTGGGTGCTGTTCACCGGGGTGCTGATGGGCACCCACTTCTCTCCGTTCTACAACACCGCGACGGTGCACCCGCTGCTGCACAACTACGTGGAGCACCCGCTCTACCTGTCGGCGGGGCTGCTGTACTTCTACCCCCTGCTCGGCGGGAACCCGCTCCCGCACCGGGTGGCCCCGCTGGCGAAGGTCGTCTCCCTGGTGCTGATGATGGCGCCGGAGACCATGACCGGCTTCTTCCTCTACGCCTCGACCCACCCCTTCTATGCCGCCTACGTGGGAGTCGACCGACCATTCGGACCCGGACCGTTGGAGGACCAGCGCCTGGGTGGCGCGATCATGTGGGCCGGGTCGATGGTCATCGACGCGGTGTGGGTCGCCCTGGCGGTGCGCGGCTGGCTGGCCTCCGAGGCCGTCGCCGCCCGCCGCATCGACGCCGAAGGCCCCGTGCCCGCGGCCCGGGCGCGCCGCCCGGCGGGCACTGCCCGACCTGCGCCATGACCGCCGGCCGGCCTCGGGCCGCGGTCCGCTGGGGCTCGGCACCCGCTGTCCGGTTGCATGTCTCCGTGGTCGCCGCGGTGGTGATCTCGTCCGCCGCCGGGTGGTTCGAGTACACCCGGGCCCGCGCGGGTAACCAGCTCAGCTGGGCCTACGCGGTGGAGTGGCCGCTGATCGGCGGCTTCTGCGTGTACATGTGGTGGCGGCTGCTGCACGACTTCACCACCACCGGCGACGGCCCCCCGGGCCCGGCCCGCACCCGGCGTGCGGGCGCCGCCCCGGGCCCGACGGATCCACCGGCCGCAGACCCCGAACTGGCGGCCTGGCAACGCTACGTCGCCGAACTGCAGGCCGCAGACCCTCCGGGTGGGCCCCCGCCGCGGCACGGGAGCACCTCCGCCGGGCAGCGGGAGCGCCGCCGGTCTCAAGGCGGGTTACCGCCGGGCCGATAGTCGGCCGTGAGCTCCCTCCCCCCGCCGACGCGCTGGGTGGGCGCGGGGACCTCAACCCTCGACGGTTCCGCCGCGGCCGCCCGGCAGGCCGCCGAGCAGGCACTGCTCGGGCCCGACCCGTGCCTGGTGGTCATCTTCGCCTCCGCCCGACATGACCTGGCCGCTGTGGCCGCGGGGGTGCGTGAGGTCGCCCCCGCGGCGGCCCTGGCCGGCTGCACCACGGCGGGCGAGATCGCCGTCGCGGGCGGCGCCGACGCCGCGGCAGCGGCCCAGCTGCAGGACCGCGGCGTCACCGTGATGATGTTCGGAGGCGACGGCTTCACGGTGCACCTCGCCGCCGCGGCGGGCCTGGCCGAACACCCCTACGCCGCCGGAGAACGCCTCGGGCGCAGCCTCACCGAGGCGGCCGAGCAGTCGGCAGACCGGCCGCACCAGGTGCTGCTGCTGCTGACCGACGGACTGGCCGGCGACCAGCAGGCGCTGGTCACCGGCGTGTACCGGGCCACCGGCGCGGCCGTCCCCCTGGTCGGTGGATGCGCCGGTGACGATCTCGGGATGCGCCGCACCCACCAGTTGGTCAGCGGCCCGGACGGCGACCGCGTACTCACCGACGCCGCCGTCGGGGTATGGCTCGGCAGCGACGCCCCGCTGGGCATCGGGGTGCGGCACGGATGGCGCCGGGTGGGTGCGCCGCTGGTGGTCACGGCCGCCGAGGGCGGCCACGTGCTGGCGCTGGACGACGAGCCCGCGCTCGACATGTACCTGCAGCGCGCCGGGGCCCCGGCGGCGGCCGGGCAGGACACCGAGGCGTTCACCCGCTTCTCCCTCGTGCACCCCCTGGGGCTGGGCAGCCGCAGCCAGGACCTGGTCCGTTTCGTGATGGGCGCCGACCTGGAGGCGCGGGCGCTGCACCTGGTGACGCCGGTCCCCGAGGGCGCCCTGGTGTGGATCATGGCGGGGGACGCCGGCTCGGTGTTGGAGGCGACCGACGCCGCCTGCCTCAGCGCCCTGTCACAGCTGTCCGGCCTGCCCGCACGCGGGCTGCTGGCCTTCGACTGCATCGCCCGCCGCGAGGTACTCGGCAGCGGGACCCGGCAGGAGGTGGAGCGCATCGCCGCCCACGGCGGCGGCGCCCCGGTGGCCGGCTTCTACACCTACGGCGAGATCGCGCGGACGCAGGGGATCCGCGGCTTCCACAGCCAGACCCTCGTCGTGCTGGCCGTGGCGTGAGTGCCCAGCCTGGTGCGGGGCACCCCTCCTGGACCACCCAGCAACTGGTGGCCTTCCTCGCCGACGTCACCGGGCTGCCCGACCCGCTCGCCGCTGCCCAGCGCGGTGCGGAGGCCGCCGCGCTGGCCGCCGAGGCGGAGATCGGCGCTGTGGTCAACGCCGACGGGGTCCTCGCCTCGGTCGGGTTCGGGCGGGCCCCGATCCCCGAGCGCACGCTGGTGGCGGCCTGCCACGGCTGGGCCGACCGGGTGGAGGTTCCCGGCGTCGGGCCCTGCGAGGTGATCAGCGCCGGGCTGGGCCGAATCGAAGACACCTACCTGCTCGCCGCCCGGGCGGGGGGCGAGTTCGACCCCGGCGAGCGGGCCATGCTGCGGGCGATGGCGTCGGTGCTCGGGCTGACCATGGACCTGCTGCGCGCCCTGGAGGCGGAGCGCGCGGCCCGGGCCGGCCAGGAGGCGAAGACCGAGCAGGTGGTCGAACTGCTCGGACACGTTCGGATGCAGCGACAGCTGACCCTGGAACGCATCTCCGCCATCCAGCGGGCGATTGCCTCCCGCCTGCCGCTGCAGGATGTGCTCGACACGGTGACGGCGGCCGCCGCCGAGCTGGTCGAGTCGGAGGTGGCCGTGCTCCGGCTCGACACCGGCGAGTCCCAGTTCGCCTCGGTCGTGGGCCTACCGACGGAGCTGGCCGCCACCGCCCGGGAGGGGATGCCGCTGGGGTCGGTCTGTTCCCGCGCGGCCACCAGCGGGCAGGCCGTGGTGGACAACTCCTACGCCGGGCGCGGGGAGGAGGACTGCCTCACCCGGGCCGGCATCCACGCCGCGCTCGCCGTCGCGGTCGTGGCGGGACAGACCCGGGCCGGCAGCCTGCTGCTGGCGCGGCGCGAGCACGGCCGACCCTTCGGCCCGCTCGAGGAGGCCCTGGCCACCACCCTGGCCGAGCATGCCGGGCTGGCCCTGCAGGACGCCAACACCGCCGAGGCGCTGCGCGAGGCGCTGAGCAAGGCCGAGCACCAGGCGGCCCACGACTCCCTCACCGGGCTGAAGAACCGGGCGGCCTTCCTCGATGAACTCACCCGCGCGCTGCTGCGCCGGGCGCCCGGAGCCGCGGTGCTGTACCTCGACCTCGACCACTTCAAGGGGGTCAACGACACCCTGGGGCACGCGGCGGGCGACCGGCTGCTGGAGGCCACCGGGGAGCGCATCCTGGCCAGCGTCCGGCCCGGCGACGTGGTCGCCCGGATGGGCGGCGACGAGTTCGCCGTGCTGCTGCAGCAGGTGAGCAGCGAGGCAGACGCCGAGCGGGTGGCCCGGCGGGCGCATGCCGCGATCACTCAGCCACTGGATCACCAGGGCGAGCGGCTGCGGCCGGGGGCCAGCGTGGGGGTCGCGCTCGCCCTCTCCGGGGACACCCCCACCGACCTGCTCACCCGGGCCGATGTCGCCCTCTACGCCGCCAAGCGGCGCGGACGGGACCGGATCTGCAGCTACCGGCCGGAGATGGAGTCGAACTCCACCGGCTGAGTCCCCTACACCCGTGGCGTTGGCCCGAATACCTGACTAAAGTCAGCGATATGGCAACGGATCAGATCGCTGCCGTGCGCCGGTTCAACCGCACGGTCACCCAGCGGATCGGGGCCCTCGACGAGGAGTACATGGCCCGCGGCCGCCCGCTCGGGCAGGCCCGCGTGCTGTGGGAGATCGGCCCCGACGGCGCCGAGGTTGCGGTCCTGCGGGCCCGGCTCGGGCTGGACTCGGGGTACCTCAGCCGGCTGCTGCGCACCCTGGAGAGCGACGGGCTGGTCAGCGTCGGGCCGGCCGCACGGATCGGCGGCGACGCCCGGGTGCGGTCGGCGACACTCACCGCCGCGGGCCGGGAGGAATGGGCGGAGCTGGACCGGCGCTCCGACGAGCTCGCCGGCTCCATCCTGCAACCGCTCACCGGGCAGCACCGGGAACGCCTGGTCGCGGCCATGGCCGAGGTCGAGCGGCTGCTCATCGCCCCGATGGTGGCCATCGAGCCCTGCCCGCCGGGAGACCCGCGGGCCCGGGCCTGCGTGCGGGCCTACGGCCGCGAGCTCGCGGACCGGTTCGACGGCGGATACGACCCCGCGCTGAGCAACCCCGTTCACGACGCGGAGCTGGTGCCTCCGGCAGGGGTCTTCCTGCTCGCCACCCTGAGCGGCGAGCCCGTGGGCTGCGGCGGGGTCAAGCTGCACCCGGACGGGCCGGCAGAGATCAAACGGGTGTGGGTGGCCGACACCGTGCGGGGACTCGGGATCGGCCGCCGGATGCTGGGCGAGCTGGAACGGTACGCCGCGCAGCACGGCCGCAGCTCCGTCCGGCTGGACACCAACCGCACCCTCACCGAGGCGGTCGCGATGTATCGCTCCGCCGGGTACCGCGAGATCCCGCCGTACAACACGGAGCACTACGCCCATCACTGGTTCGAGAAGCCCCTCGCGCCGCACGCTGCGGTGCCCGGGGTCCCGCTCCGGTTCCGGCCCGGCCTGATCGCGGGGGCAACAGGCGCAGCGGGGAGCGGGAGCGGGAGCGGGGATCGGCCGCAGCGGCACGGGCCGGGGCCGCGACGCCCGCCGGTCCCCCGTCGCCGGCTGCCGGCAAACTGGTGCACCGGCGCCGATGGCGCCGGTGCGACAGTGAGCGTCCCACATGCTCGCAGGGAAGGAAAGTCCCAATACGTTCCGTAGTCGAAGCGCCGGTCATTGCCCAGGTCACCGCGGGCCTTCGTTCACATAGGGCAATCACCCCGTAGAGGCGATCCGGTCGTGCTCACCCGACGCATCGTGCTCCGGAGGCATCACCACGACCGGGCAGGCCGAGTGCTTGATCACCGACTGGCTCACCGACCCGAGCAGGAACGAGCGCACCGGCCCGCGCCCATGCGTGCCGACCACCACCAGGGCGGCCTCCCGGGAGGCCTCCACCAGCGCCTCCGCGGCCGTCGACTGCACCACCTCGCGGATCACCGCGGGGCGCGCCCGCATCGCGCCGAGCACAGCCTCGACGGCCTCTTCCTGGGTCTGCTGAGCGATCTCCATCATGCTCGCCGGGTCGACCGCCGCCAGCGGCGCGCCCTCCACCGCGTCCCAGGTCCAGGCCGTGACGATGTGCAGCTCGGCACCGCGCCGCAACGCCTCACCTGCCGCCCAGGCGAGCGCCCGTCGGCTGCTGTCCGTTTCGTCCACGCCCACGGCAATGATCGACTTCTCGGTCATCGGGGCCTCCTCACCGACGGGGATGGTGCCTTCCGATGCCACCACCGTGCTCCGCCCCGTTGCCCCCGGGCAGGGACCAAAGGCGCCTGCGGCCAGGCATTTTGCCCACCTCGCCGACGTCAGCGGCCGACGGCGTACCCGGTGGCGCCGCGGGGGTTCGCGGCGGCCCGCAGCCATTCCCCGCCCGCCCGCCGCTCCCGCGCCACCACGCTGAGTCGCCCCAGCGACCACCCCGGCACCGTCACGACATCATGGCCGCGGGCCCGCAAGCCGGCGAGCACCGGGCCCGGCCAGCGGTCTTCGGCCACCACCCGGCCGGGGGCGGCCCTGCGCGGGTGGAAGGAGGAGGGCGCGTGCTCCGAGTGCAGCATCGGGGCGTCGACGGCAGCCTGCAGGGCCAGCGGGGCGGCCCGGTCGGCGTGCACCAGGCGCAGCAGCAGCAGCAGGCTCCACTGGTCCTGCTGGTCCCCGCCGGGTGTCCCGAAGGCCAGCCACGGCAGGCCGTCACGCAGCGCCAGCGACGGCGACAGAGTGGTGCGCGGGCGCGCCCCGGGGCGCAGGGTCCCCGGCAGGCCGGGCTGCAGCCAGAACATCTGCGCCCGGGTGCCGAGCGGGAACCCCAGCTCGGGGATCACCGGCGAGGACTGCAGCCACCCCCCGCTGGGCGTCGCGGCGACCATCATCCCGTTCCGGTCCACGACGTCGACGTGGCAGGTGTCACCCCGCGCGGGCCCGTCCTCGGCCCGCCGCGCGGCCGGCCCGGCGGATCCCTCCGGCAATCGCCGCGCCGGGCGGACGGCGGGCTCCCCGCTCGCGGCCAGCGGCACGCCGTCGACCGGGTCCTCCGCCCCCGCCGCCGGCCCGACACCGGGGCGCGGCGCACCGTCTGCGGTGTAGTCCGGCAGGTCCGGCAGCACCGGGCGGCGCCCCTGCGGGGACCCCGGACGCAGCCGCGGGCTGGCCCGGCCGGGGTCGACCAGCGCGGCCCGCTCGCGCGCATACCCGGGTGACAGCAGCGCCTCCAGCGGCACGTCCACGTGGTCGGGGTCGGCGTACCAGGCCTCCCGGTCGGCGAAGGCGAGCTTCTGCGCCTCCAGCAGGGCGTGCAGGCCGTCGGGGCCCTCCAGCACCTCGGGCGTTGCCCCGAGGTCGAGGGCCTGCAGCAGCGTGAGCTGCTGCAGCAGCACCGGGCCCTGCGACCGGGGCCGGGCTTGAGCACCTCCACGTCGTGGTAGCCGCCGCGGGCGGGCGGCTCGATACGCGGCTGCCAGCCGGCCAGGTCGTCCCCGCGCAGCAGCCCGCCGTGCCGGCGCCCGGAGCCGTCCTGCCAGCTGGTGCCCGCGCAGAAGCGGTCCACGGCGGCGGCGACGAACCCGCGGTACCAGGCGTCCCGGGCGGCCTCCAGCTGCCGCTCCCGGCCGGAGCCGGCCGCCTCCGCCTCGGCCAGCACCCGCTCGTAGGTGTCCGCGAGCGCGGTCAGCCGGAGCCGGTCCCAGGCCCGCGGCGCCCGCCCCCCGGGCAGGTAGGTGGCCGCGGACGTGGGCCACTCGGTGCGGAACAGCGACTCGACGGCCTCCAGCGTCGCGGCCACCCGGGGCAGCGTGGGCGCACCGTGCCGGGCGTAGCCGATGGCCGGTTCCAGCACGTCCCGCAACCGCCAGGTGCCGAACTCCTGCAGCAGCAGCGTCCAGCCGCCGAAGGCCCCCGGCACGGTCGCGGCGAGCAGCCCGGTGCCGGGCACGGCGTCCAGCCCCAGCGCGGCGAAGGCCCCGGGGGTGGCGGCCGCGGGCGCGCCGCCCTGCCCGCAGACCACGTGGGCCTGCCCGGTCGGCGAGCAGACGAGCGCGGGCACCTCACCACCGGGGCCGTTCAGGTGCGGCTCGACCACCTGCAGCACGAACCCGGCCGCCACCGCGGCGTCGGCGGCGTTCCCGCCGCGCTCCAACACCGACATCCCCACCTGCGAGGCCAGCCAGTGCGTGCTGGACACCATCCCGAAGCTGCCCGCCAGCTCGGGCCGGGTGGTGGGCAGCCCGCTCGCGTCCGAAGTCATGGGCCGACCCTGGCCCATCGCCGCGGGCCGCGCCAGCGGCCGCACCCCGCCGGGCTGGCACCATGGACCGGTGCCCACCCCCGCGCGCACCGTGGAGCTCCCGGTGCCGGCCGACCTGGACGCCGCCCGGGAGGCGGTCGCTGCACGGTTGCCGCCGTCGCCGCTGCTCGCCACGCCGCTGCTGCCCGGCGCGCAGCTGAAGCTGGAGACCCTGCAGCCCACCGGGTCCTTCAAGGTCCGCGGCGCGCTGGCCGCTCTGACCCGGCTGCCGGCGGGGGTGCGGGCGGTGACGGCGAGTGCCGGCAACCACGGCCTCGGCATCGCCTACGCAGCGGCGCTGACCGGGCGGGCGGCCACCGTGGTGGTCTCCCGGAACGCCTCGGCGCTGAAGGTGGCGAAGCTGCGCGGGTACGGCGTCGACCTGGTCGAGCACGGCGACAGCTACGACGAGGCCGAGGCGTACGCGGTGGAGCTGGCCCGGGGTGACGGGGCACGCTTCGTCTCGGCGTACAACGATCCGCTGGTCATCGCCGGCCAGGCCACCATCGGGCCCGAGCTCGACGCCTGCTGTGACGGGCCGCTCACCGTCGTCACGCCGGTCGGCGGGGGCGGGCTCGCGTCCGGGCTGGCGCTGTGGGCGCGCGGCCGCCCGGAGGTCCGCGTGGTGGGGGTCGAGGCGGCGGCATCGAAGGCCGTCTCGGCGGCGGTGCGGGCCGGGCACCGCGTCGAGGTCGAGGTGGCCGACACCCTGGCCGACGGGCTGGCGGGCAACCTCGAGCCCGGGGCGATCACCCCCGGGCTGCTGAGCGGTGTCACCCTGACGGCGGTGGACGAGGCGGAGCTCGGCGCCGCGATCCGCTGGCTCTACGCCGAGCACGGCCTGGTGGTGGAGGGCTCCGCTGCGGTCGGCGTCGCCGCCGTGCTCGCCGGGAAGGTGGCCACCACCGGAACCACCGTGCTGCTGCTCACCGGGCGCAACATCACGCCGCAGCGCTACGCACAGGTCCTGACCGGCTGACCCGCCCGGCCGCTCCGGCGGGCCGCCCGCTCAGGCGACGGCGGCGTCGTCGAGGTAGGCCTCCCATGAGGGATCGCGCACCTCGGCGCCACGCACCACCCAGGCGGGGCCGCGCGGCGCGTACGGATGCAGCCGCAGCGACCAGCCCTTCTCCTCCGGGGTCCGGGCGCCCTTGGCGTTGTTGCAGCGGACGCAGCAGGCGACGAGGTTCTCCCAGGCGTCGGCCCCGCCCCTGCTGCGCGGCACCACGTGGTCGACGGTGGTGGCGTGCCCCGCGCAGTAGGCGCAGCGGTGGGCGTCGCGCCGGAGCACGCCCCGCCGGCTCACCGGTACGGCCCTGCCGTGCGGCACCCGCACGTAGCGCGCCAGCAGGATCACCGAGGGGCGGGGTAACGTCACCGAACCACCGACGACCGGTAGGCCGCCGTCGGCCACGACGGTGGCCTTCCCGGCGAGCACGAGCACGATTGCCCGGCGGAACGACACCACGGCGAGCGGCTCGTACCCGGCGTTGAGCACCAGGGTGCGCATCCCTCACCCCTTTCTGGACGGGACGCGCACCTGGCTGGTGGCGTCGCGACGTTGCGCGCTGACGGTTGCCCGCCCGCTCCTGCCGGAGACAAGGGAAGGCGCCGTCCCATCAGGGACGACGCCTTCCGTGTGCGCGGCACCAGCTGGCCGCACCGCACAGGCAAGTGCGGCGGCCACGCTGCGTACCGCATCGTGCACGTAAAGCCTCCAGGCCGGAACGAACTCAACCGTCTGGTGTTGAGGGTAGGGAAACTGCCGCCGATAAGCACGCTCTTTCGTCCCGTGATTGCCGCGCCCGGGAACGCAAAACCGGCACCCCGCCACGGCGGGAGACGTGGCGGGGTGCCGGTGTGGTGGCCGCGGACGGGTCTGTCAGAACCGCCCGAACACCACGTTGCTCGACCAGATCGCACGCTTGGTGATGACCTCACCGGTGCTCCCCGAGTCGTACATGAGGTTCCCCCCGGCGTAGATGCCCACGTGGTACGCGGACCCGCCGGAAAGGAAGAACACCAGGTCGCCGGCCTGGGCCTGCGACCGCGGGACGGCGCGCGCCGCCTGCCGCTGGGCCTCGGCCGTGCGCGGGATGCGGATCCCGACCTGGGCGAACACGTACTGGGTGTAACCCGAGCAGTCGAACCCGCTCGGGGTCGTCCCGCCGTAGACGTACGGAACGCCGAGGTAGCGGGCGGCCACCGCGATCACCGACGAGCCCCGGGCGCTGCCGACGGAGCTGCCGGTGACACTGGTCGTGGAGCCCGTCGAGGTGCCGGTGGTCAGGCTGGTGCGGGTGAGCGAGCGTGAAGTCGTCGTGGTGACCACCGGCTTCGGCTTGGGCTTCGGCACCGCCGTGAAGGCGGAGCGTTCGAAGGTCACCGTCGCGGTGGCCGGAGCGCTGACGGCGGCGCCGCTGGCGAACGAGGCGGGCAGGGCGAGCAACGAGCCCTGCGGCGCCACCGCCTCGGCGGACCGCGGGACGGAACCGGTCTGGGGCGGGGCAACGGTCACGGCCCCCGCCGGGACTCCCATGCTGGCCACCAGCCCTGACGACATCGCCAACACGATGCCGCCCCGCCCCACGCCGGCCACGTGGTCGCTGACCAGCGAGGAGAGCGAAGAACTGAGACTCGACAGCGGTGTCGTCGGGCGATCGGGCGCGCGATGGCGCGCAGTAACGCGTTCGGGCACGGCTAACCTCTCCGGACGCCTTCGAGGTGAGCTGTCGGGTTCGGGTGGGAGAAATCACCCGGCCTCCGGCAACCGCGGCGGATCGGTGATCCGCCGGTCGCTGGAGACTTCACCCCAAGGGGCCGTCGGGCGGCTCGAGCCGCCCGGATGCCCCGGAAGTGGGTCCCCCGCCTCTGCCATGCGGTGTTGGCCGTCCTCGGGGCGGTGGCAGAGTTCGGCGTCCGCCCGAGGGCCCCCCAGGTCCGAGGGGCTGGGAACGACGCTAACCGAGGGGTGCCGCCGATGTCACACCCGACACGATGAGCAGTTTCGCGGCGTACTTCACACAGTAGTCAAGGCACTTCAGTACGTAGATGACAAACACCCTAAACAAGACATACGGGAGAGTGGATCTATGACGAAGGTATGACGCAGGTCATACCTTCGTCATGAAGATCGCCCGGCCTTCGTCATGAAGATCGCCGGCCGACCGCTCAGCCGTTCGGCACCAGGCTGACGAAGATGTGCACCGCATCGGCCGCCGGCAGGTCGACCTCACCCGCGGGACCGTCGAGGCGGACCAGGTCGCGGCCGCGCCGGGCCGTCACGGCGACCCCTGGGCGCACCCCGGCGCGGGCCAGCCGCCCGAGCAGCTCGGTGTCGGTCTGCAACGGCTCGCCGAGCCGGCGCACCACGACCGCCACGCCTGCGGAGCGGAAGTCCAGCGCTCCCGGCAACGGGACCACCCCGTCGCGGAAGTCACCCAGCACCAGCGGCGGGCCGCCGAGCTCATCCAGGCCCGGGATGGGATTGCCGTAGGGGGACTCCCTCGGGTCCCCGAGCATGCCGAGCAGCTTGCGCTCCACCCGGTCGCTCATCACGTGCTCCCAGCGACAGGCCTCGTCATGCACCAGCTCCCACTCCAGCCCGATCACGTCGAGCAGCAACCGCTCGGCGAGGCGGTGCTTGCGCATCACCCGGGTGGCCTTGGTGCGCCCCTGGTCGCTGAGCTCCAGATGCCGGTCACCGGAGACACGCAACAGGTCGTCCCGCTCCATCCGGGCGACGGTCTGCGACACCGTCGGGCCGGAGTGGCCGAGCCGTTCGGCGATGCGCGCCCGCAAAGGCACGATCCCCTCTTCCTCAAGCTCGAAGATGGTCCGCAGGTACATCTCCGTGGTGTCGATCAGATCGCTCACCGCAGCCGAGCCTCCCGTCGCCGGTCGGGCCCGCTCGAGCCCACCGTGAGTCACCCATTCTCGACGGGCGCGGGGGCAACGGTCCAACCACCCCTGCCCGCAGCCGGCGGTGGCCACCGCGGCGGGCACCGGGGCCGGTGTGTGCGGGGCCGGGGCCGACCGGCGGACCGCGGCGGGGCTGCGCTTGAATGACCCGATGGACGTCGTGCTCGAGGTGCCCCGGCGCTACCGCGGACCCGCCCGCTCCGGCAACGGCGGGTGGACCGCGGGCCGCCTGGCGGCGTTCCTGCCGGGGGCACCCGCGGTGCAGGTCCGGCTGCAGTCGCCGCCGCCGCTGAGCACGCCGATGGCGGTGCAGGTGGCCCTCGCCCCCGACGGCAGCGGCCGCCGGCAGGCCGAGGCCACGGCGGCGGGCCGCACCGTGCTGACGGCGTTCGAGCTTCCCGACCCCGACGCCCTGCTGAGCACCGTGCCGGCGGTGGCGTTCGAGGCCGCCGAGGAGGCCGGGGCCCGCTACGCCGGGCTGGAGGATCACCCCTTCCCGGAGTGCTTCGCGTGCGGCACCGGCCGCGAGCCCGGAGACGGGCTGAGGCTGAGGCCGGGACCGCTCGGCCCCGGCGGCGCGCCGGGAACGGCCGCGGCCTGGATCCCCGGCCCCGACGTGGACGGCGGCGACGGCCGGGTCGCGGAGCCCACGGTGTGGGCGGCGCTGGACTGCCCGGGCGGCTGGGCGGTGATGGGCGACGGTCGCCCGATGGTGCTCGGGACGATCACCGCCGAGATCCTGCAGCGGCCCCGGGTCGGGCGACGGCATGTGGTGCGTGCGGTGGTCACCGGCGGCAGCGGGCGCAAGGCGAGCACCGCGAGCACGCTCTACGACGAGGACGGCACGGTGCTCGCCCGGGCACTGGGGGTGTGGCTGCGCGTCGATCCCGCCGCCGTGCAGCCCCTCGGCTGACGTGGTGCGGCTCACAACGCCGGCGGGAAGCTCCAGTACTAGTTGAGCGCTACACCACCTCGGACGTGCCGCTCCGAGACCCGAGGTGTACCCGTGACGCTCACCGACCTGAACACCGGCGAACACCCGGCGCAGCACGGCGCCGACGACGCCGGCCTCCTGCCGCTGCCCGCACCCGCCCAGGACCTGCTGTTCCGGGCCGCCCGCACGGCGAACGCCTTCACCACCGAACCCGTCGGCGAGGAACAGGTCAGGGCCATCTACGACCTGGTCAAGTACGCCCCCACCGCCCTCAACAGCCAGCCGCTGCGGGTCACCCTGGTGCGCTCGGCGCAGGCCCGCGAGCGGCTGGTGAAGCACCTGGCCCCCGGAAACCAGGCCAAGACCGCGGCCGCCCCGTTGGTCGCCGTGCTCACCGCCGACCGCGCCTTCCACCGTCACCTGCCCAAGCTGGTGCCGCACAACCCGGCGGCCAAGGACGCCTTCGCCGACGCCCCCCGGCGGGAGGCGGTCGCCACCTTCAACGCGAGCCTGCAGATGGGCTACTTCATCGTGGGCGTGCGCGCCGCCGGGCTGGCCGCCGGGCCGATGACCGGGTTCGACGCTGCCGGGCTGGAGGCCGACCTGTTCCCTTCCGGGGACCAGAAGGTGCTCGCCGTGGTGAACATCGGCCGGCCGGCACCGGACGCGTTCCGGCCGCGGGCACCCCGGCTGGACTTCGACGAGGTCGTCACCAGCATCTGACCCGTCGGCCGACCCGCCGCCTGACCCGCGCGGGGGATTCCCGTTGCCCCCGGCCCGCCGGCCACGTAGGTTCGGCACACACGGGAAAGGAGGTGGTCCGACGAATGAGTTGTCAACGGACGCGTGAGGTGGCTGTCCGCTAGCCGACGAAGTCCTCGGACGGACTGCCTCGGTCCTGTCACGACCGAGGGTCCCACCGGTCGCGCGTCGGCCGGCGAGTACCAGGCAGTCACCGCAGCCCGCGGGTGCCGCGCCTCGTCCAGCGCGGCAGTCCTCTCCGGAGGCGACCCGCGGGCTGTTGCCTGCCCGGACGCCCTCGCGGAGGCGCCCCGACGCGCGCCGCAACCCCGGAGCACGACATGATCCTGCTGTGAGCCAGGCGTCCGAAGAGGTCCGTGCGGAGCTCGACGCGGCGGCCTCGCAGCCCTTCGGGATCGCCCGCAGCGCCGCCGTCGAGGCCCTCGTCGAGCGGGCCGACCAACTCGGTGACGGCGCCCTCGCGGTTCAGGCCCGGCTGCACCTGATGACCGCCTACTCCTACGGCGGGGAGCCGCTGAAGCGCTTCCCCGTCTTCAGTTGGCTGCTGCAGCGCTACGACGAGGACCGCGAGCTGTTCGACAGCGACACCGAGTACCGGCTGTTCTGGATGTTCAAGTGGGTCACGGTCGGCGTCGTCGAACACCCGGCCGTCCCGCGGGAGCGCATCCTGGCCAGCCTGGAGGAGATGGCTGCGCGCTACCAGGCCGCCGGCGACGGCCCCGCCCCCGTGCTCGCGACCCGCTTCCAGGTACTCGCCAGGATGCAGGGTCACGCGGCTGCGGAGGAGGTCTATCGCGACTGGACCGCCTCCCCCCGCACCCCGCTGTCGGACTGCCTGACCTGCGAGCCCGCGCTGCGGGTGTGGCACCTGGCCGGGCTCGGGCGTGATGCCGACGCCCTCGGGATGGCCTTCCCGGTGCTCGACCACGGCGGCTGCGCCGACCAGCCGCAGCGGATGATCGGGCACGCGCTGGAGCCACTCATGCGGCTCGGGATGGCCGACCGCGCGGCGCGCGAGCACCTGCGCGGGGTCCGGCTGCTGCGCGAGCGACCGGGAAGCACCGCCAGCTGGGCGCAGCACGTGCTGCTGTGCGCCCGCACCGGGCGGCTGCACCGCGGGCTCGACCTGCTCGAGCACCGGCTGCACGAGGTGGACGACGCCCCCGCCCCGGAGGACGCGATGTGGCTCGCCGCCGCCGGTGCGCGGCTGCTGCGCGGGCTGGAGGACGCCGGGGAGGCAGACCTCCCGGTGGCCGAATACAGCATCGGCGACGGCGGAATGGTGGAGCACGCGGCCGGCGAGCTGCGCACCCGGCTGGCCCGCCGCGCCCTCGACCTCGCCGACCGTTTCGACCGGCGCAACCAGACCACCACCGTGGGCACGCTGGTGAAGAGCTGGCTGGAGGCCGAGCCGCTGCCGGACCTGCCGATCGACCGGGTACTGACCAGGCCGCGCACGCCCGCTCCTGAACGGCCCGACCCGGCCACGGCCTGGCGGGCCCGCCCGGTGCCCGGTGCACGCCGCGGCCCGGCCGCGAGCTCCGTGCGGCCCCCGGCGGCTCCCGGCGACCACACCGGGCCGATCGATCTGCGCCTGATCGGCAGCAGCACCACCACCCTCACCGCGGCCCTGGAGGACGCCGACCGCAGCGGCGCCGCGGTGGAGCGCCGGGCCGTGCTCGAACGCTGGGCGGCGCTGCGCTCGAGCAGCGGCGCGCAGGACCCCGGCGACGAGCGCGCGGTGGCGGTGCTGGAGGCGGCGCTGGCGCTGGAGCGGGCCGAGCACGGCCTGATCACCCCGGACGACGCCCGGGAGGCCGCGCTCAGGCTCAACGAGAGCGGCGCCGCGGGCGCTGCGCTGCGGCATGCGCTGGCCTGCGTCCGGCTGGACCAGGCCGCGGGAGGCGATCCGGCCGACCTGCTCGCCGACGCCAGGGCGCTGCTCGCCGAGGGCGAACGGGTCGCCTCCCCCGGTGATCGCGCCTGCCTGCACCTGGGCGTGACGGCCCTGCTGCGGGCGGTGGCCGCGGAGCGGCGGGCGCTGCCGGCCACCCCCGCACAGCTGCTCGGGGAGGCTGCCGAGGTCGCCGAGCGGGGGCTCGCGATCGTCGGGGACGTGCCCCCCACGGAACTGACCCCGGTGCAGCGTGGCTGCCTGGCGCTGCTGCTGCGGGACCGGGCGATGGGCCGCCCGCACGACCGGCTGACCCACCTCGCCACCGCACACGACCTGCTCCCCCCCGGAACCCGGGCCCGCGAGCGGGCGCTCGTCGGCTACGCGCTGGGGACGGAACTGGCCCGCGACGGGCAGCTCGGGCCCGCCTGCGAGGTGCTGGCGGCCTGCGCGGACGACGCGCTCACCGCCGGCGACGAGGAGTTGGCCGTGCACACCCAGCACGCTCTCGGCCGGGCGCTGGCGGATGCCGGTGACCACGCCGGGGCGGTGCAGGCGCTGTCCCGGGCGATCGAACTGTGCGGCCCGCACGCCGGCGTGCTGCTGCTCGCCGAGCTTCGGCAGGCGCTGGCGGCGGCGCTGCGCGACAGCGGGCAGCTGATGGAGGCCGCCGAGCTCGCCGACGCCGCGCTGGACGAACTCGAGGACGCCCTCGCCGGCTGGGGGATCGAGCCCGCGCCAGGCGACCCGATGCTCGCCGCGCAGCCCGCGGCCGAGCCGGGCGGGGAGCCGGCCCGGGTGGCCGGCGACCTCGCCTTCACCGCGGCGCAGTGCGCCCAGGACCTCGACGAGCTGGATCTGGCCACCGACATGGCCCGGCGCGCCGCCGCCTGGCAGCACGGGCACGGCCGGGTGGAGGCGGAGGCGCTGATGCTCGCCGCGGGCTGCACCCGGCACCCCGCCGAGGCCGCCGACCTGTACGCCCGCGCCGCCGGGGTGTACACGGCGGCCGGTCGCTGGTGGGAGGCGGCCGCCTGCCGTCGCTCCCGCGCCATGTCCGTCCTGGACTCCCGCGGCGCGCAGGAGGCGCTGGACGTGCTGGAACAGGCCGGCGCCGAGCTGGCGGCGGTGGCTCCCGCACCGGCCGAGACCGCCCGGCTGGACTGGGAAGGGCTCGCTCTCACCGAGCAGGCCGTGCGGGTGCTGGCCGGGGCGGGTCGCCTGGAGCAGGCGCTGGAACGCTGCGGGGGCCTGGACCGGGCCTTCCGTGACCTCGGTGACCGGGCGTCGGCGCGCGAGGTGGTGGGGCTGCGCGCCCGGGTGCTGGACGAGCTCGGACGCACCGCCGAGGTGCTCGCGGCGCTGTCGGAGGCGGCGCAGGAGGCCCTGAACGACGGCGACGGGAGGCAGGCGGCCCGGCTCGGCGGCTACCTGTCGGCCTTCCTCGACGACCTCGGCCGGGAGGAGGAGGCCGCGCAGGTGTGGGCGCGCTTCGAACCGCGCTGACCCCGGCGGCGCCGGCGACCACGGCCCGCCCCGGTCACGGTTGCGGATCGGCGGCGTCGTAGCGGGCGAAGCGGGGCTGCCACCAGGCCAGCCCACCGAGGGCGAGCACGCAGGCGAGCCCGCCGGCGAGCGCGGCGCCGCCACCGCCGAGCAGGTCCCCCCCGGCACCGGAGACCAGGTCGCCCAGTCGGGGCCCGCCGGAGACCACGACGATGAACACCCCCTGCAGCCGGCCCCGCATCGCGTCCGGGGTGGCCGTCTGCAGGATGGTGCTGCGGAACACCGCGCTCACCGAGTCGGCCGCCCCCGACACCATGAGCATCGCCGCCGCCGGCCACACCAACGGCGACACCCCGCCGCTGACGGAGCCTGCGCCGGCGAGCAGGGCGAGCGCCCCGAAGGTGGCGATGGCCAGCCCCCACGCAGCCACGCAACCGAGCACCGCCAACCCCTGCCGGCGCACCCGCCCGAGCGGTCCCGAGACCACGCCGGCGAGGATCGATCCCACCGCCACCGCCGAGCCCAGGGCGCCGGCAGTGGTGGCCCCACCGCCGAACACGACCGCCCCGAGCGCGGGGAACAGGGCCCGCGGCTGGGCCAGCACCATGGCAGACAGGTCGACCAGGAAGGTCATCCGCAGGTTCGGCCGGGTGCGCAGGAACGCCAGCCCGTCGAGCACGCTGCGCAGCCCGGCACGGCGGACGGCGCCCGTCGGCGGCATCGGCGGCAGCCGCCACACCCCGGTGAGCGCGGCCAGGTAGGTGACCGCGTCCACCGAGTACGCGGCCCGGAATCCCAGCCGGCTGACCAGTACCCCGGCGAGGATCGGGCCGACCGCGAAGCCGAGGTTGCCCGACAGCATGGACAACGCGTTCGCCGCCGGCAGCAACTCGCGCCGCACCAGCGCCGGCAGGATCGCCTGCCGCGCGGGGTTGTTCACCGCGAACGCCGCCGCCTGCACCGCCACCAGGCCGTACAGCAGCGGCACCGAGTGCAGCCCGAGCCAGGCCTGCGCCGCCGTCGCCAGCGACACGCACCACAGCACCACCGAGGCGATCAGCGCCACCCGGCGGCGGTCGTGGGCGTCCACCACGGCCCCTCCGTACAGCCCGAGCACCACCAGCGGGACCAGCCCGAACAGGCCGACGAGACCCACCGCAAGGCTCGAGGACGTGAGCGCGTAGACCTGCAGGCCGATGGCGACGACGGCGAGTTGCTGGCCGACGTTGGCCAGCGACAGGCCGAGCCACAATTGCCGGTAGGCGGGGCTCTCGCGCAGCGGGCTGAGGTCGGCGAGCAGGGAGCGGCGGCGGGTGGGGACGGCGGGCGGGCCAGCCGAGGGGGCGTTCCCGCTCAGGGCTGCCGCCGCTCCACCCGCCACCCGCCGGGGTCGTCGAGGGCGGCGGGGCCGCGGGGGTCGCGGGGGTCGCGGGGCAGGAAGACCAGCCGGTCGTGCAGCCGGTTCGGCCGGCCCTGCCAGAACTCCACCTCCGCCGGGCGGACGACGAAACCACCCCAGTGCGCCGGCACCGGGACGTCGTCGGTGCTGCCGGTGTCGGGCCAGCGCCGGGCCAGCTCCGCCCAGCGCCGGTCGAGCTCCTCGCGGTCGGCCAGCGGTGCGGACTGCCGGCTGGTCCAGGCCCCGATGCGCGAGGCCCACGGCCGCTGCCGGAAGTACGCCGCCGTCTCGGCCGCGCCGACCCGCTCGGCTGACCCCCGCACCCCCACCTGCCGGTGAGAGGTGTCCCACCCGAACACCAGCGCTACCGGCCCTGCGGAGCCGATCTCGATGGCCTTGCGCGAGCCGTAGTTGGTGAAGAAGACGAACCCGCGGCTGTCGGCCTGCTTCAGCAGCACCGTGCGGGCGGACGGCGCCCCGCCCGCGCCGACGGTCGCCAGCACCATCGCGTTGGGCTCCGGCTCCCCGTCCCGGACGGCGTCGGCGTACCAGCGCTCGAACTGCCCGAGCGGGTGCGCCGCAAGCTCCGCCTCCAGCAGCGCGGGCGCCTCGTAGCTGATCCGGCGGGCCGCGTACCCCCCCGGCGGGGGGTGGGGCACGCGCTGCTCGGGCGGGTCGGTCACGGCGCCCAGTGTGCCCCCGCAGGTCCCGGGCGCGTCATGGGGTCCAGAATGCGGCCAGGAGCCGTGACCGGCTCGCGCCGGTGCAGCGGGTCGGGGCACCACCACCACCCGGTGGACCGGCGCTCCGTCCCGCCCGCCGCGCCGCCGGCCGGCCGCACCCGAGGGAGCGTGTGATGTCCGAGTTCGTGCCAGGGCTTGAAGGAGTGCTCGCCTTCGAGACAGAGATCGCCGAGCCCGACCGGGCCGGGGGCTCGCTGCGCTACCGGGGGGTCGACATCGAGGATCTCGTCGGCCGGGTGAGCTTCGGCAACGTGTGGGGGCTGCTGGTGGACAACAAGTTCAACCCC
Source organism: uncultured Actinomycetota bacterium (assembly GCA_963784535.1). GTDB lineage: Bacteria > Actinomycetota > Actinomycetes > Actinomycetales > Kineosporiaceae > CAWARR01. The sequence continues at coordinate 115,187 of CAWARR010000007.1, forward strand.
GGCCTGCCCCCCGCCGAACCGTTCCCGCTGCCGGTGCACACCGGCGACGTCCGGGTGGACGTGCAGAGCGCACTCGCCCAGCTGGCCCCGATCTGGGGCTTCCGCCCGCTGCTCGACATCGACGCCGACGCCGCCCGCGAGGACCTCTCCCGGGCCTCGGTGATGGCGCTGTCCTTCGTCGCGCAGTCCGCCCGCGGGGTGGACCGGCCGATGGTCCCGCAACGTGAGGTGGACCGGGCCTCCACCGTGGTCGAGCGGTTCATGATCCGCTGGCGCGGCGAGCCGGACCCCCAGCACACCGAGGCTGTCGACGCCTACTGGGTGTCCGCCGCCGAGCACGGGATGAACGCCTCCACCTTCACCGCCCGGGTGATCGCGGGCACCGGAGCCGACGTGGCGGCGTGCCTGTCGGGGGCCGTCGGCGCGATGTCCGGCCCGCTGCACGGCGGGGCGCCCTCCCGGGTGCTGCACATGCTCGACGACGTCGAGCAGACCGGGGACGCCGGCGGCGTACGTGCGGGGGGTGCTCGACCGGGGCGAGCGGCTGATGGGCTTCGGCCACCGCGTCTACCGGGCCGAGGACCCGCGCGCCACGGTCCTGCGGCGACACCGCCCGCGGGCTCGCCGCGCCGCGGTTCGAGGTCGGCAGCGGCGCTGGAGAGGCGGCACTGCAGGAGTTGCAGGCGCGCCGTCCCGACCGGGTGCTGGCCACCAACGTGGAGTTCTGGGCGGCGGTCGTGCTCGACTTCGCGGAGGTGCCGGCGCGGATGTTCGCGCCCATGTTCACCTGCGCGCGGACGGCCGGCTGGGCGGCGCACATCCTGGAGCACAAGCGCACCAGCCGGCTGGTGCGTCCGGCGGCCCGCTACGTCGGGGCGGGGCCGCGGCGGGTGGAGGACGTCGACGGCTGGGACGCCGCGCTGGCGAAGGGCCACGTGGCCTGAGGGCGGCGCCCGCCGGGGGGGTCGGCGGCGCAGGCATAGCGGCGGAGCCCCGGTGCGTCCTTGGCTGCGGAGGTGGTCATGGGACCGGACAGCGAGGCGGCGTTCCGGGCGTTCGTCGCGGCCCGTTCCGGCGCGTTGCTGCGCACGGCCCGGCTGCTGGTGGACGAGGCCGCGGCCGAGGATCTGGTCCAGGAGGCGCTGACCCGACTGGTCCCGCGCTGGGAGCGGGTGCAGGACCCGGAGGCGTACGCCAGGGTCACCATGCACCGGCTGCAGATCAGCCGCTGGCGGCGGCGGGCCGTGGTGCGCGAGGACTGCGTCCCGCAGGTGCCGGTGGGCAGGCTCGGCGATCCCAGCGGCGCCGTCGACGACCGGGTGGTGGTCCGGGCCGCGCTGGCCCGGCTGTCCCCGCGGCAGCGGGCGGTGCTGGTCTGCCGCTACGTCGAGGACCTCGACGAGGTGCAGACGGCGGCGCTGCTCGGGATCCGGGTGGGCACGGTGCGCTCGGTCGCCTTCCGGTCGCTGGCCCGGCTGCGGCAACTGGCACCCGAACTCGGCGCCTTCCGCCCGGCCTGGTCCCAGACCGTCGCCGCCCCGACGACGGAGGTGCCCCGGTGAGCGATCTGCAGGCGCTGCTGCACGAGCTGGGTGAGGACGGGCCGGCGGGTCCGCACCCGCTGCCGCCGGATGCGGTCCCGGCCCGCACCCTGGCCGACCGGGCGCTGGCCCGGGCCGGCCGGCGCGCCCGCGCACGGCTGGCGATGGTGTCGGCCGCCACCGTGGCGGTGGTGGCCGTCACCGGGGTGGCCGTCTCGCTCGGGACCGGCGGGGGGGACGGGCACCGCCGGCCGCCCACCCCCGCGGGCACGTCGGCCGGCCCGCTGGCCCCGCGCGAGAACCTGCTGCTGCTGGGCACCGACGCGCCCCCGGGGGGTACCGGGGTGCGACCCGACAGCATCGTGCTGGCCAGCATCGACACCCGCAGTGGCGACACCGTGCTGGTGAGCCTGCCGAGAAACCTGCAGCACGTGCCCTTCCCCGCCGGCAGCCGGCAGCAGCGGGCCTTCCCGGGAGGCTTCGCCTGCTCCGACCCCTCGGCCGGCGGGGCGAACACCGAGTGCCTGCTGAGCACCCTGTGGACGTGGGGCGAGACCAACGCCGCGCGGTACTACCCGGGCGACCCGCACCCCGGTCTGACGGCCACCACCCAGGCGGTCGAACAGCTGACCGGGCTGCCGGTGGACGACTACCTGGTGCTCGACCTGCGCGGGTTCCAGGCCGTGGTCGACGCCCTCGGCGGGGTGGAGGTCACCGTGCAGCAGCGGCTGCCCGTCGGCGGCTCGGTCAGCTCGCCGGTGGCGCAGAGCTGGATCGCGCCGGGTCGCCAGCACCTCGACGGCTACCAGGCGCTGTGGTTCGCGCGCTCCCGCTGGAGCACCGACGACTACGACCGGATGGCCCGCCAGCGTTGCCTGCTCGCCGCCGTGGTGCGGCAGGCGGACCCGGCGGCGGTGGCGCGGGCCTTCCCGCAGATGCTCACCGTGCTGCGACAGGACCTGCGCACGTCGGTGCAGCCGGGCGACCTGGCCACGTGGGTGGCCCTGGCGGCCCGGGTCCGATCGGGCCGGCTGCGGGTGCTCACCTTCACCGCGGCCCGG
>CAWARR010000008.1:0-904051 GCA_963784535.1 uncultured Actinomycetota bacterium
AGCCGCGGCCGCGCTGCAGCGGGCGGGGAGACGGCGGCGATGCTGCCCTCGACCTGGTGCAGGCGCGCGCGGAGGACATGCTTGCGGCGGGCGGCGCCGCGCAGGTGGCCGCGCTGATCGAGACCCGCCCGCAGCCCGCGCGCAGCGAGCAGCTGCAGCTCGTGCTCGGGGACGCCCGCCGGATGGCGGGGGACGCCGAGGGCGCGGCCCGCAGCTTCGCGCCGCTGATCACCCGCGCCACCGCCGCCGGCCGCTGGGAGCCCGCGCTGGCCTGGCGGGTGGCGATGGTGCACTACATGCGCGGCCGCTACCGGGCGGCGCTGGAGGCCTGCGCCGCCGCCGGACCCCAGCCCGGCGGGGCGGACGCGGCGGGCGTCGACCCCGCACGGGTGGCGGCCTGCCGGGCCGCCGCGCTGTTCATGCTCGGCGAGAGCGGCGCGGCTCAGTCCGCGGCCGCGCTCGCCCTGGCCGGGGCGGAGCGCAGCGGCGACGAGCGGGCGCTGGCGGGCGCGACATCGCCGCGGCGCTGGCCGCGACCGGACCCGACCGGGAGAGCCACCTGCGCAGCGCCCGCGCGGCCGCCGAGCGCGCCGGGGATGTCGTCCAACTGGCCAGGGTGCTGGTCAACCAGGCCGATGGGTTGCTGGAGGAGGGCCGGTACCCGCAGGCGCTGGAGGTTGCGGCCAGAGCGGTGCAGGCGGCCGAGCAGGGCTCGCCCCCCGGGCTGCAGGTGACCGCCCGGTACAACCTCGGTCAGGCGCTGCTGTGGCTGGGCCGCTTCGAGGACGCGGCCTTCCACTTCGAGCGCTCCTCCCGGCTGTCGCGCCGGGCGGGGTTGCAGCGCACCGCCCCCGGCCTGCTCGGGGTGGCGGAGGTGAACCGGGCGCTCGGGCGCCGGGAGGCCGCCCGGATGGGCTACGAGGAGGCGGCCGAGCTCGCGGCCGCCGAGGGCGAGGCGCAGCTGCTGGTGCCGGCGCTGGCGGGGCTGGCCCGGCTGCTGGCCGACGGGCCGGTGGCGGACCCGGACGCCTCCCCGGGTGCGGCGCAGCGGGCGGAGGCGGACCGGGCGGAGGCCCGCCGCGCGGCCGCGCGGGCCGAGGCCGCCGCGACCCCGGTGCTGCTGCCGCGGCGCTGGTCGCGCACGGCTGGGTGGCGCTGGCGGTGGTGAGCTCGACCTGGCCCGTGACCGGGCCGCCCGCGCGCTGGAGCTGGCCCGGGCCGGCCGTTCGGTGCCGGCGCTGGCCGAGGCGCTGGAGTTGCTCGCGGCCGTCGCCGCCGAACCTGCGGCGGCCCGGGCCGCGCTGCACGAGGCGCTCGCGCTGTGGGCCGGCGGGCGCCACCGCGGCCGCCGATCGGATGCTCGTACTGCTGGGCCGGCTGCCCGGTGCGGACGGGACGGACCGGGTGGCGGCCCGGGAGGCGGGGCGGCGGCTGGTGGCCCTCGGGGTGGAGCGGGTGGACGGAGCGGCCGCGCTGCCGACGGACGGCGTCGCGGCACCGCTGCAGATCCGCGTCCTCGGCGGCTTCGACGTCCGCATCGGCGGGCGCCCGGTGCCCTTCACCGCCTGGCGTTCGCGCCAGGCCCGCACCCTGGTGAAGATGCTCACCGCCCGCCGCGGGCGGCCGATCGCGCGGGCGGAGATCTGCGAGACGCTGTGGCCCGACGACGAGCCGCAGCGCACGGCGCACCGGCTCTCGGTGCTGCTGTCCTCGGTGCGCGGGGTGCTCGACCCGGGCCGGGCCCGCCCGCCCGACCACTACATCCGCGCCGAGCAGGCCGGGATCTGGCTCGACCTGACCCGGGTGTCGGTCGACGCGGTGGTGCTGCTGCACGACGCCGAGCACGCGGCCGAGCTGGCCCGGTCGGGCCGGCCCGAGCAGGCCCGCGAGCTGCTCGCCGAGATCGACGCGAGGTACTCCGGCGACGCCTTCGACGAGGAGCCCTACGAGGACTGGGCAGCCCCGCTGCGCGAGGAGGTGCGGGCGGCCTGGCTGCGCTCGCTGCGGGAGTCCGCGCGGCTCAGCCGGCGGGCGGGTGAGCACGACCCCGCGATCACCAGCCTGGTCCGGCTGCTCGCCGCGGCCGACCCGCTGGACGAGTCGGCCTACCGGCTGCTGGTGGCGGTGCAGGTCGAGGCGGGTCGGCACGGGGAGGCGCGGCGGACGTTCACCCGCTGGAGCGAGGCGATGCGTTCCATCGACGCGCCGCTGCCCACCGAGTCGGTGCTGCGGACCCCGCCGCCATTGTGATCCGGTACTGATCCCCCGCTGACAGGCTGCGCCCACCCGCGCGGCGCCCAGGCCCGGTGTCGCGCGTCCATCGGCGAAAGGCCAGGACGATGACCGCTGCACCCACCGCACCCCCCCGCCCCCGCCCCGCCCGCCGCAGCGGGCGCCGGCGCGCCCTCGCGCTGCTGTCCGGAGCCGCGCTCGGCGCCGCCTGCCTCGCGGCGCTGACTGCGGCGCCGGCGGTGGCCGGAGTGAGCGTCCAGGGGAGGCTCGACCTGCGCTGCTCCGGCGCCGGAGCCGTCACCGTCATCCACGGCACCCCCGGCGACGACGTGATCATCGGCACCAACGGCGACGACGTCATCTACGGCGAGGGTGGCAACGACGTCATCCGTGGCAACGGCGGCAACGACGTCATCTACGGAGGGGACGGCGACGACACCATCTTCGGGGACGGCGCCGCCGCCGACGGCGGCTCCCCCGGCAACGACTGCGTGTTCGGCGGCGCCGGGGTCGACACCATCCACGGCGGGCCGGGGGATGACTACCTCGACGGCGGCGCGGACGGCAGCGTCGACCAGGTGTGGGGCGACGCCGGTACCGACACCCTGGTGTGGAACGAGGACCTCTGCTACGAGTACGAGTTCATCAAGTACGGCACCTGACCGGCACCGGCACTTCCACCGGCACCGGCACTTCCACCGGCACCGGCCGCCCCGGCGCTGCTGCCGGGCGGCCGGTGTGCCCGGCGAGCAGCTGTGCTCAGCCCGCGCCGCTCCCCCCACCCAGCAGGTGGAACAGCAGCAGCAGTTGGGTCACCGCGAGCGGGTCGCTGGCACTGCCGTCGCCGAGTCGCCCGAGGGCGACCGGGAGCGGGCCGGCGACGCCCATCCGCTCCCAGATCGACTTCAGCACCAGCACGGACTCCTCGGGCGGCACGTACCCGTGCACGTGCAGCGCGTCCACCGGGCGCCCGTCGGTGTCGCGCAGCAGCTTCAGGTGCATCGCGTGGTGGTCGCCGTCGCCGAGGAACGTCAGGTCCGGGTGGTCGATGGTCGGGCGGAGCATCAGCTCGGCCGACAGCGGCGTGCCCGCCGGATCCTGCCGGCCGCTGACCGGGGCGAAGCGCACCACGATGTCGGCCCAGCGCCGCTGCGGGCGGATGAACGCCTCGCTCTCCGGTTCGCGCCGGGACAGCTCGGCCTCCACCTCGGCGGCGGCGTACCCGCGCTGGGTGGTGTCGCGGGCCACCTTCCAGGCCCTGCGGACGTCCTCCGGGGGGTCGAGGTAGACGGCGATGTCGAAGCTGGCCCGGGCCAGGCGGGTGTGCAGCGGCAGCAGTCCCTCCACGATGACGAACTCGCGCGGCCGCACCAGCACCGGCCGGGTGAGCCTGCCGGTGTCATGGTCGTACACCGGCTTGAGGATCGGCTCGCCCAGCGCCAGCAGCTGCAGGTGCTGCTCCATGATCTCGATGTAGTTCGCGTCCGGGTGCAGGGCGGTGAAGGGTTCGCCGCGACGCTCGTCACGGTCCAGCCGGTGGTAGTCGTCCACGCAGATGGCGGTCATCCGCTCGGCGCCGAGGCACTCGACCAACCCGCGGGTGAGCGTGGTCTTGCCCGAGGCGCTGTCCCCCGCGATGGCCAGCATCACCGGGCGGCGGGCGGTCCCGGCACGCTGGATGCGCAGCAGGCGGTGTGGCATCAGCGTGCTCCGGCGGCGCCGGCCCGGCGGTACCCGCCCGGCCGGCCCCAGGGCGCGTTCCGCCTGGTCATGGCGGCAGCATAGGTCCGCGGCCGGTGCCCGTACCCACCCCTGCGGGGGGTGCCGCGGGGGAGGTCGGCGACCGGCTCGCGCGCCGTATGGTTCGGCTGTGCACGCCGCGCGCTCCCCCGTCCGGGTGGTCCTGGTGGACGACCATCCGATGGTGCTCGCCGGGCTGGTGGCGATGCTCGGGCCGTTCGGGCGCCGGATCCGGGTGGTGGGTCGGGCGCAGGACGCGCCGTCCGCGCTGACGACGGTCGCCGCGCTGCGACCGGAAGTGGTGCTGCTCGACGTGCGGCTCGGGCCGGCCAGCGGGCTCGACGTCTGCCGCCAGCTCACCGAGCAGGGTGACGGCGTGCGGGTGGTGTTCCTGTCCGTCTACGAGGACGACCAGTACGTCTTCGAGGCGCTGCGCGCGGGGGCGAGCGGCTACCTGCTGAAGCGGGTGGACGGCGAGGAGCTGGTGCGCCGGATCGAGGAGGTGGCGGCCGGCGAGACCGTGGTCGACGCCACCCTGGCCGGGCGGCTGGCGACCACCGCGGCCCGGCTGCACCGGGGCGAGTTCTGGCCCGGCGCCCACCTCGGCCTGACCCAGCGCGAGAGCGAGGTGCTCGCGCTGCTGGTGTCGGGCCTGTCCAACCGCGCGATCGCCCAGCGCCTGGTGCTCGGCGAGGAGACGGTGAAGAGCCACCTGCGCGGCCTCTACCGCAAGCTCGAGGTGGCAGACCGGGCGGCGGCGATCGCCGTCGCGCTGCGGGAGGGGCTGTACCGGTGAGCGGCCGGGCTCCGACCGGCGCGTCGGCGTTGGAGGCACTGGCCCGGGCCCACCCCGAACTGGTCGCGGCGGTGGCCGGCGTCGGCTGCGCGGGGCACGGCCTGCAGCGGCTCAGCGCCGCCGTCGCCGACCTGGTGCCCGCGATCACCGCCTTCACCGGGTGTGCGGTGCACGTGCTGGCCGACGACGGGCGCTCGCTGCTGCTCACCGCTGCCAGCGGCCCCGGGTGGGGGCAGGTGGGCACCCGGCGGCACGCGGCGGGCGAGGGCCTGCCCGGGTGGGTCGCCGCGCACCGGCAGCCCCGCACGGTGCCTGACGACCCCGACCCCGCGCGGGCCGCCGACCCGGCCCCACCCGGCGGCGCCGACCCGGCCCCGCCCGGCGGCGCCGAGCGGCACTGCCTACCGGTGATCGACCCCCGCTCCGGGCTGGTGGCCGTCATCGAGGCGGGCGGGCCCCGGGGCAGCGCGGCGGCCGGGGCGGCGGCGCTGCTGCGGCTGGTGAGCGGCGTGCTGACCCCGGCGCTGTGCCAGGCGCGGCTGCTCGAGCGGGCCCGGCTGCGGGGGGTGTCCGCCGAGCGGTTCGCCGAGCGGGCCGTCGCCGCCCAGGAGGCCGAGCGCGCCCGGCTGTCCCGGGAGATCCACGACGGGATCTCCCAGCGTCTGGCGGGGGTCGGGTTCCACCTGTCCGCGGCAGCCAGCCTGCTGCCCGCCGGCGTACAGGCCGACGGCACCCGGGAGCAGATCGGGCTGGCGCGGGCCCTGGTCGACCTCGCCGCCGCGGAGATGCGCGCGGCGATCGGCGGGCTGCGCCCGCCGATCCTTGACGACCTGGGGCTTCCGGCGGCGCTGGCGAGCCTGGCCCGGGAGTCGCAGGCCCGGGCAGGTCAGGTCGAGATCGGGGTGAGCGTGCTCGGGGAGCTGACCGACCCGCTGCCCGACCACGTGCAGACCGCCCTGTACCGGATCGCCCAGGAGTCGCTCGGGAACGCGCTGGCGCACGCCGCCCCCCAGACCGTGGACCTCATCCTGGACCTCGACGCCACCCGGGTGACCCTGACCGTGGCCGACGACGGCCGCGGGTTCCGGCTCGCACCGGGGCGCGACGACGGGGGCGACGACGGGCCGGCCCCGGAGGACGGGCGAAGCTCCTACGGGCTGCGCGGGATGCGCGAGCGGGCCGAGCTGGTCGGCGGCTGGTTGGCGGTGACCAGCCGCCCCAACGTCGGTACCCAGGTGCGGGCGGTGGTTCCGCTCCCGGTGCGGCCGCAGGCGCCGCCCGCGGGCGACGGGCCACAGCTACCCGACGGGCCGGGCTGATACCCCGCCGGGTAGCCTTGGCCCGGGCCGGATGTCGTCCGGTCCGCCGCCGTCGCCGGCAGGAGGAATCGCATGGACTCCGTGTCCTGGGACGCCCGCTACTCCGGGCGTGACCTCGTCTGGGGTGCCGCTCCGAACATGTGGGTGGAGCAGGTCTGCACGACCCTGCCGCCGGGCAGGGCCCTGGACCTGGCCTGTGGCGAGGGCCGGAACGCGCTCTGGCTCGCGACCCAGGGCTGGACGGTCACCGGGGTCGACTTCTCCGCGGTGGCGCTCGAGCGCGCCGCCGAACTCGCGGCCTCGGCCGCGCCGCTGGCCGGCGAGCTGTCCTGGGTGCGTGCCGATCTGACCGACTACCGGCCCGAGCCGGAGAGCGTCGATCTCGCCGTGCTGGCCTACGTGCAGCTTCCCGCAGCGCAGCGGCGGCTGGCGGTGCTCGCGGCGGCCTCGGCGGTGGCGCCCGGCGGCAGCCTGCTGGTGGTCGCCCACGACAGCGCGAACCTGTCCGGCGGGGTGGGCGGCCCGCAGGACCCGGCGGTGCTCTACACCGCGGACGACGTGGTCGCCGACCTGGCCGGCAGCGGCCTGGAGGCGGTCCGGGCCGAACGGGTCTCACGCCCGGTCGACGGCCCCGACGGCACCCGGCACGCGCTGGACGCCCTGCTGCTGGCCCGCCGCGGCTGACCCGGCAGGGGTTCCGCCGTCACGGCCCGCCGTCAGGGTGGGCGCGGCGCCCACCCGGCCCGAGCAGCGCGCCGCCGGTGCTGCGGCTGCGGCCGCGGAACTCGGCCACCACCTGCTCCGGCCCGCCGGTCGTCGCGGGGTCCTCGAGCCGCGACACGGTGATGTCGTACAGACCGTTGCGACCCGAGCGGTGGCGCTCGGCGGCGCGGGCGAGCAGCACCTCCCCCTGGTGGACCGGGGCAAGGAAGTGGATCTCCGCCCACGCGGCCACCGCCCTCTGGTCGTAGCTGTTGCAGGCGAACGCGAAGGCGGTGTCGGCGAGCAGGAAGACGTAGCCGCCGTGGGCGATCCCGTGACCGTTGACCATGGCGGGGCCGACGCTCATCCGCACCACCGCCCGGCCCGGGCCCACCTGCTCGACGGTGATCCCGAGCGCCTGCGAGGCCAGGTCCTGGCCGTAGAGGGCGTCGGCGCAGGCCCGGGCCACGTCCTCGGCCCTCGACATGGCGGCGACCTTACCGGCGACCCGCGGCGGCCTACCGCTTGCGGCCGACCCCGCACAGGCCGGTGGCCGAGTTGTGCACACCCTGCGCCCGCCAACGGGTCATGTCCACCAGACCCGGCTCGAGCAGCGCGAAGTCGCCGAACAGCTCGCCGATCTGCGCCGAGGTGCGGAACACGAAGGCCGCGCTGGCGTTGGCGTACACGGCCTCGTTCTGCTTGATCGCCTCCGCCGGCGTGCCGTCGCTGCAGGCGGCGGACAGCACCAGGCAGCTGCCGGGCGCCAGCGCCTCCCGGTAGCGGGCGACGATGCCGGGCGCCTCCTCGAGGCTGATGAAGTGCAGCACTGCTACCAGCAGCAGCGCGACCGGCTGGTCGAAGTCGATCAGGGCGCCCAGCTTCGGGTCGGCGAGCACCGCGTCCGGATCGCGCAGGTCGCGCTCCACCGCGATCACGCCGGGGTCGACGGCCCGCAGCGCCCGGGTGTGGGCGGCGACCACCGGGTCGAGGTCGACGTAGGCGACCCGGGCGTCGGGGTGGACGGCGCGCGCCACCTCGTGCACGTTCGGCGAGGTCGGGATCCCGGCACCGAGGTCGACGAACTGGCGCATCCCCTCGCGGGCGACGGTGCGGACGGCCCGGACCATGAAGCCCCGGTTGGACCGGACGATGTTGCGCATGTCGGGGAAGGCGACCACCGCCCGCTCGGCGGCGGCCCGGTCGACGGCGAAGTTGTCCTTGCCACCGAGGAAGTAGTCGTACATCCGGGCCACGTTCGGGCGCACCGCGTCCTCGCGCAGCCCGCCGCCGACCTCGTCGGTGGTCCCCCCAGATGGCCCGCTGGACATCGCCGCCCCTAACCGTCGCATTCCGCTGCCGGGCACGTGCCGAGCACATACCGGGACAAGGGCACCCACGGTAGCGCCCGCCCGGCCGCCGGCCCACCCCGGCGTCAGCGTCTCCGGCGCAGCGCAGCCCGCAGGAAGGGGCCGGCGGGCATCGTCGCGACCAGCAGCGCCTCCTCCCGCAGGGCGGTGTCCTCGTCCAGGAAGCGGAGCACCCGGCCCGGCGGGTTGCGGGCGAACATGCGCGCCAGTGCCGCCTCGACCTGGGCGGGGTCGCGGCGGGCAGCCTCCAGCAGCAGCTGGTCGAGCCAGCGGTGCCGCGCCCGCGGCCGCGGCAGGTCGAGCGGGTGACCGTGCCGGCGCAGCGAGGAGGCCAGCGCGGCCGCGTCGCGCACGCAGCGCTGGAAGGCGTAGCCCGTCGACGGCTTGACCATGCCGGCGGCCGCCCCGATGGCGAACACCCTGTTCCCGCGCCGGCGCGGCCCGGTGGGGCGCAACGGGATCGTGCCCGCCTCGGTGCGCAGCGCGCGCCATCCCGGCAGCGCGAGCGGCCCCGCGAGGTAGGCCGACAGCGCGTCCTCCAGCCCGGTGGCGGCGACCGCATTCCGGCCGATCCGGGCCACCTCCACGAAGGCCGTCCCCGCAGCTGCGGGAAGCACGTAGCCGAACTGCAGGGCGTCGCCGGAAGCGGCCCGGAAGTCCATCAGGGTGACCACCCCGGGCTCGAACGCCGCGGCCTCGGTCTCGACCTCCCAGCCGAGGAAGTCGATCCGCGGCTCCCCCGGACCGGCCGGGGGCGGGGGGCGGCTGTCGAGCACCCAGCGCGCCTCGAAACGAACGCCGGCGCCGACCACGACAGCCCGGTCGGCGCCGTCGATGACGGCGCCGACCGTCCCCGTCACCTGGGTGAGGGCCGCGTCAGTGCTCAGCCGCGCCGCCGCCGACCGGAGCAGGTCGGCCCCGCGCACGAGCCGGTAGGTGTACGGGGCGAGGGCCAGCTCGACCCGGGCCCCGGCGGCGTGCACCTGCGCCCGGGACCATTCGCAGCCCACCGCGTCGGCGAGCAGCCCGTGGCCGTCCAGCCCCGGGCCGAGCGCCCAGAACGCCCAGCGCCGCTCGTGCACGGGGTGCAGGCCGTCGTCGAGCAGCACCACCCGCAACGGGCGTGCGCTCCCCGGCTGCGGGGCGGTCCCCGGCTGCGGGGCGGTGCCCGCCAGCTGGGCGGCCAGCAGCAGCCCGGCGGCGCCGCCGCCAACGATGGCGACGTCGCAGCGCGCAGTGGTGGGGCGGGACACGGGAACGGTCACCACCGCCTCGCAGCTTCGGGGTTGCGCCGCCGCCGAGTCTGCCGCCCGGCGCCCACCCGCGGGGTCCGGCCAACGTCCCGCGCGTCACCGCCCGGAGCGGCCGGAGCGGATCCATCGGGATTGACGATGGATTCGGTGCGGCGAATCGTGGTCGGTGTGGACGCCGACCCGCACGCCGTGGCAGAGGCCTATGGCGAGCTCTTCCAGCAGGTCTACCTGCATTTCCATCGGCGCGACGCGAAGCACTCCCAGCTGTCCGCGGCCTCGCGGGCGGTGCTGGTGCACCTCGGCCTCAGCGGCCCGCTCACCGTGGGGGAGGCTGCCCGGCACCTGGGGCGGGCGCAGTCGGTGGTGAGCGACATCGTCCAGCAGCTCCATGTCAAGGGGCTGCTGGAGGGCACGCCCACGGCGACTCCCACGGGCGGCAGAACGAAGGAGAAGAGATGACCAGCCAGAACCCGACGTGCGACAGCTGCGGGATGCCGATCGAGACAGGTCGCTACTGCGAGCACTGCACCGACACCGCCGGCAACCTGCAGCCGTTCGAGGAACGCTTCGAGCGCATGGTGGCCTGGCAGGCGCGGCGCAGTCCCGGCGCGGCCCGCGCCGAGCTGGAAGCCGCCACCCTCGCCTACCTGGCCACCATGCCCGCCTGGCGGGATCACCCCAGGGTGCGGGCCGGAGCCTGACCTCCGGCGGGTCGACGATCGGCGCACCGGATGCCCCCGACCGCACGCTGGCGCAGGCCTCACCTGGGGTGCTACCGTCTGGTTGGTTGCAGTTGCAGTTCCCGTACGTTCACGAACGCCCGCGGAGTTGTCTTCCGCGGGCGTTTGCCGCATAGCAGGGCCTCCGCGATCGATCGCGAGCCACCGACCTGGTGCCTCGGTCCGATCCAGAGGTGGGATGGCGACAACGGCAGCAGCCCGGGCCAGGCACCTGTCCTGGCTCGTAGCGATCCCCCACTCAAGGAGAAGGAACATGGCTCAGGGCACCGTGAAGTGGTTCAACGGTGAGAAGGGCTTCGGCTTCATCACCCCTGACGGCGGCGCCGCCGACGTCTTCGTCCACTTCTCGGCCATCCAGGCCGACGGCTACCGGTCCCTCGACGAGAACCAGCGCGTGGAGTTCGACATCACCGCTGGTCAGAAGGGCCCTCAGGCCGCCAACGTGCGGGTTATCTGACCCTTCACACTGATCCGGCGCCGCCCGTCCGCACGGAAGCGGCGCCGGATCAGTGCGTTCGCGGGCCGTCCTGCGCGGATCCGCCCGCGAACCACAGCCCCGCTGCCGGAGGCTGACGTGGTGCTGGTCCCTGCCGGTCAGTCGGTGCGGACCAGCGCCACCACCGGGATCACCCGGTCGGTCTTCGCCTGGTACTCGGCGAACCCGGGGTAGCGGCGCGCCTGCTCCCCGAAGAGCCGGTCGCGCTCCTCGCCCTCGATGACGCTGGCGCGCGCCCTGAACGTCTGCTCGCCCACCTCGACGGTGACCATCGGGTCTGCGACCAGGTTGTGGAACCAGTCGGGATGCGTGGGCATGCCTGCCTTCGACGCGAACACCAGGAGCCGGTCGCCGTCCGCGAGGTACATCACCGGGTTGACCCGGGCCGCGCCGCTGCGCCTGCCGGTCGTCGTCAGCAGCAGCAGCGGAGCCCCGTCGAACTGGCCGCCGACCCGGCCGCCGGCAGCCCGGAACTCCTCGATGATCTTCGCGTTCCAGCCGTCGCCGTCAGCCATTCGTCCTCCTTGCCGCTGTGGACCGCCGGGGCCGGCGGCCCGGGCTGCCCGACGCAACGCCCGAGGTGGCACCACCATTCCGGGCCGCCGTCCGGGGGCCCGGACCCGGTCATCGCTGCCGGCTCAGCCCAGCAGCGCGTCGAGCAGCCGTTCCCGGTGGGCGCGCAGCCAGGCCTGCCGGCGCCGGATCGCCTCGCCCACCCCGTCCCGCCACATCCGGGCCCAGCCTCCGCCCAGCTGTTCCGCCGCGGCCCGCATCCGCGTCCAGCTCGCCTCGGCCCGCACGATCCCCAGGTCGGGCAGCTGCCGGCGACCGGCCTCGTCCAACCCGTAGGCATCCACGAACAGTCGTACCCGGTGGAACGGGTCGCACTCCCGCCAGCCCGGCCAGACGTCCTCCGCCGGGCGCAGCGGCACCCAGTGCATGGCGGTGTTGTACACCTCCAGCAGCCGGGACGTCGGGCCCGCCAGGTCGAAGTCGACCAGGCCCACGGCGCGGCCGTCCCGCACCACCACGTTCTGCGGGGTGACGTCGAGGTGGGAGATCAGCTCCGGGACGGGGTCGGGCACGGGCAGCGACACCGTCACCAGGTCGCGGCGCCAGCTGCTCCCGTGGGGGGCGGCGAACCCCTGGTCGGCCAGGTAGCCGGCCGAGGCTTCGTGCAGCCGACGCACCAGGTCGGCGATGCCGGCGAGCAGGCCCTCGTCCGCCGCCCACCGCTGCGGCGGGTCCCCTGGCACCTGCCCGTGCAGGAAGGTCAGCACGTCCCGGCCGGCGGCATCACGGCCCAGGTAGCGGGGGCTGGCCTCGAAGCCGACCCGCTCCAGGTGGTCCAGGTAGCCGGCCACGGCCAGGCTCTGCGGCTGGTGCGGGCGACGCACGGTGTCGCCGACGCGGACCACCCCTTCGGTGACGTCGCCCGCGGGAAGGGCGATCTCGGGTCCCTCCGGGCCCCGGTAGCGCCGCTGCGCCGGACCGGGTGCACCGCTGCGGCTGCCGAGGGTGGGTCCGCCCCCGCCGGCGGGCCCGCTCACGCCAGCGCGGACACTGCGGCGGCCAGCGGTTCGAGCAGCCCCGGGTCGGCGCGGTGCGGCAGGGTGAGGACCGCCAGGTCCACCCCGACGGCCGCGAAGTCGGCGGCCCGCCGCACGGCGGACCCGATGCCCGCCTGGACGCCGCCGTCGACGTCGATCCGCACGTTCACCGAGCAGGTGATCTCGCCCGGGTCACGCCCGACCTCGGCGCAGCGCTCGAGCAGCACCTGCTTCAGCCGCAGCCACTCGTGCGGGTCGTCGGTGATCATGTTCCACTGCTGGGCCCAGCGAGCCACCGCGCGCAGCGTGCGCCGCGGGCCGCGCCCTCCGATGGTCACCGGCGGGTGCGGCCGCTGCACCGGCTTCGGCTCGCAGCGCGCGGCGGTGAGCCGCACGTACCGGCCCTCCAGCGTGGTGCTCGCGTCGCTGAGCAGCCGGACGACCGCCTCCACCCCCTCGTCGAAGCGGTCGAAGCGCTCCCTCAGCGGGGGCAGGTCGATGCCGTACGCGTCGCACTCCTGCTGGTTCCAGCCCGCGCCCAGCCCCAGCTCCAACCTGCCTGCGGAGATGATGTCGACCGTCGCCGCCATGTTCGCCAGCACTGCAGGGTGGCGGTAGATCATGCCCGTGACCTGGCAGCCGAGCCGGATCCGCCGGGTTGCCTGGGCGAGCGCCGCAAGCATCGTCCAGCCCTCGAGGTTCGGCCCGGCCAGGTCGCCGGTGAGGGGGTAGAAGTGGTCCCAGTTCCAGGCCGACTCGAACACCTCGAGGTCGTCCGCGGCGACCCACACGTCCCGCACCTGCTCCCACGTGGTGTGCTCGGGCCTGGTCTTGATCGCGAAGCGCATGGTCCGCCACTCCTGCCCTCGGGCCGGCAGATCCCGCCGGCGTGCCGCAGCCACCATAGGTGGCCGCGCAGCCCGGGGCAGGTGCGGCCGAGCACCTGCCCCGGGCGGGCCAGACTGGAGGGCGTGGACCTCGACCTCCCGGTCACGGCGGCCGTGACCCTCCCCGCGCGGGAGCTGCGCTGGCGGTTCTCCCATGCCGGCGGCCCGGGCGGTCAGGGGGTCAACACGGCCGACTCCCGGGTGGAGCTGAGCTGGGACGCCGCCGCCTCGCAGGCGCTGACCGGCCACCTGCGGGCGCGGGCCCTGCAGCGGCTGGCGCCCCGCCTCAGCGACGGCGTGGTCACGGTCGTCGCCGCCGAGCACCGCTCCCAGCTGCGCAACCGGCAGGCCGCCCGCGGGCGGTTGGCGGCGTTGCTGCGCGAGGCGCTGGCCCCGCCCGCGCCGGCCCGCCGCCCCACCCGGCCGTCACGGGCGGCCCGGGCCCGCCGGGTGGAGGACAAGCGCCGACGCGGCGAGGTCAAGCGCCGGCGGCGGGCGCAGGACTGACCGGCGGCACGGCTCAGCTGCTCGGGTACTTGGCCAGCAGCTCCTTCAGCTGCCCGACGAAGCGCAGCGACTCGGGGTAGTCCCGCTGCCACACGTTGCGGCCGAAGATGAGCCCGGTGGCACCGGCGTCCAGGCTCCGGCGTGCCTTGTCCAGCATCGCCTCGTCGCCGGCCTTCTCCCCGCCCGAGACCAGCACCAGCGTCCGGTTCGCCGACCGGACCACGGCGTCGATCGCCTCCTGGACGCCGACCTCGCGGTCGTACTCCGGCCGCACGCCCGCGCGCTTCTCCGGGTGGGGGAAGTTGACCTTCACCACGTCGGCCCCGAGCTCGCTGGCGGTGCGGGCGGCGTAGTCGACCGCGTAGAAGGAGTCCTTGCCGCCCCTGGCCTCGATCGCCGCGCCGCGCGGGTAGGCCCACACCACCAGCGGCATCCCCAGCCGCTCGGCATCCGCGCGCACGGCCCGGTACTGGGCGAAGTCCTGCTCCTGCGCGGGGGTTCCGACGTACAGGGTGTAGCCGACGGCGTCCGCGCCCAGCCGGACCGCGTCCTCCACCCCCGCGTGCAGCGGCGAGAGCGCCGAGGTGTCGGACGGGATGTCGGTCTTGCCGTTGAGCTTGAGGATCAGCGGCACCTCGCCGGCGTAGTCCCAGTAGAACTTCTCCGCCAGCCCGATCTGGATCGCGATGCCGTTGAACGCCCCCTCCAGCGCCAAGCGGACGATGTAGTGCGGATCCCCGGCGGCCGGGTTGGCGAGGAAGTCCCGCGGCCCGTGCTCGAGCCCCTGGTCGTAGGGCAGGAACAGGGCGGTGCCGTTTCGCAGGCCGTGTTCGTGCAGGATCCGGTGCAGGCGTGCCTTCTTGCCGGTGGAAAGGCCGAGGTCCTTCAGGGCCGGTCTGGTCGACATGATCATGCGCCTCCTCCGCGTCGCCGTCGGGCGACCCCGGGGGGCGTCGCCCGTCGGCGCGCAGCCCCATCCTCCCGCGCCCGGCGGGCACGGCCCGAGGACGAATGTCTCCGGGCCGCAGCCCCGACGCACCACCCGCCCGCCCGCGCTTACCTGCGCTTACCTGCCCGTTACCGGGCCGCACCCGTGGACGGCGACGCACAGCCGTGCGACGTACGGTGAAGCGGTGCCCCGACCCACGCCATGGCCCCGCCCTGCCGTCCTGCTGGTCGCCTTCGTGGCGACGAGCCTGCTCGCCGGGGGCCTGGCTGCGGGACTGGTGCTGCCCGCCGCCGGGGCGACGAGCGCGCTGGCCCGGGCCGGGATCACGTACTTCAACTCGCTGCCGGCGACGCTCCAGGCGGCAACGCTGCCGGACCGCTCGACGATGTACTACTCCGACGGCAGGACCGTGATGGCCACGTTCTTCGCCGAGGACCGGATGCAGGTGCCGCTGAACCGGATCGCCCCGGTGATGCGCACGGCGATCGTCGCCATCGAGGACTCCCGGTTCTACACCGAGGGCGGCATCGACCCGCGGGGGGTGCTGCGGGCCGCGATCAGCGACGCCCTCGGGTCGCAGATCCAGGGTGCCTCCACGCTGACCGAGCAGTACGTGAAGAACATGAACCTGCAGCGCGCCTACCTGGCCGGCAACACCGCCGCCGAGCAGTTGGCCACCGCCCGCAGCATCACCCGCAAGCTGTCGGAGATGCGCCAGGCGATCGCACTGGCCCACACCCTCACCAAGGACCAGGTGCTCGCCGACTACCTCAACATCGCCCCGTTCGGGCACAACACCTACGGTGTGGAGGCGGCCGCGGAGTACTACTTCGGCCGGCACGCCTCGCAGCTCACCCTGGACCAGGCCGCGACCCTCGCCGGCATGGTGCAGGCACCGGCGCTGTACGACCTGTCCTCGTCGGACCCGCACGTGGTGGCCGAGACGCGGACGCGCCGCAACGAGGTGCTCAACCGGATGCAGCAGCTCGGCGCGATCACCGGCGCCCAGTACCGCACGGCGGCGGCCGCCCCGATTCGCCCGCACCTCTCCCCGACCAGCAGCGGCTGCATCGCGGCCGGCAGCGCCGCCTACTTCTGTGACTACGTGCTCAGGGAGATCCAGCTCGACCCCGGCTTCGCCGCCCTCGGCAAGACCCCGCAGGACCGGCTGGCCAGCGTGATGGACGGCGGGCTGCACATCGTCACCACGCTCGACCGGTCCGTCCAGTCCGACGCCTGGCACGGCGTCACCCGCGCGGTTCCGGTGCGCGACCCGAGCAAGCTGGCCGCGGCGGCGGTCACCGTGCAGCCCGGCACCGGCCAGGTGCTGGCGATGGCGCAGAACAGCAACTTCGTCCCGGACACCAAGGCCGGCGACACCACCTTGAACTACTCGGTGGACCAGGCCTACGGCGGCTCGGCGGGCTTCCCGACGGGATCGACGTTCAAGGCGTTCACCCTGGCCACCTGGCTGGAGTCCGGGCGCACCCTGAACGACACCATCGACGCCTCGGCGAGCTCGATGCCGTTCGACGCGTTCACCTCGTGCGGCACCCGGCTCAGCTCGGCCACTCCGTACAGCTACGGCAACTCCGAGCCGGGCGTGAACGGGACGATGCGGGTGATCGACGCGACCGCGAACTCGGTGAACAAGGCCTTCGTGGCGATGGAGACGAAGCTCGACCTGTGCGACATCGCACAGACGGCCGACAACCTCGGCGTGCACCTCGCCGAGGCACCGCCGAAGCCCATCTGCACCGACACCGGAACCACCCAGAAGGTGCCCGGCTGCCTGCCCTCGCTCACCCTGGGACCGCTGAACATCTCACCGTTGACGATGGCCGCGGCGTACGCGGCGTTCGCCGACCAGGGCACCTACTGCACCCCGGTGTCGGTACTGTCGATCACGGACCGCTCGAACCACCACCTGGCCGTGCCGCACAGCAAGTGCTCGCAGGGGGTCACCGCGGACATCGCCGCGACGGTGACCTCCGCCCTGCAGCAGGTGCTGATCCGCGGCACCGCGGCCGGGCTGCAGCTGCCGGGGCGCGAGTCCGCGGGCAAGACCGGCACCACCGACGCGTCCACCGACACCTGGTTCGTCGGGTACACCCCGCAGCTCGCCACCGCCGTGTGGGTGGCCGACCCGAACAGCTACCCGGCCTACGGCGGGCAGCGGCCGCTGCACGACATGCGCGTCGGCGGGCACTACTACGGCGGCGAGATCTTCGGCGCCACGATCGCCGCGCCGATCTGGAACACGATCATGACGGCCGCCTCCGACGGGCTGCCGGTACAGAGCTTCCCGGCGCCCGCCGCACCGACCTCGGGCAACGGCGGATTCGGCAACGGCGGATTCGGCAACGGCGGGTTCGGCAACGCTCCGGGCACGGGCTTCGGCCCTGGTGCGGGAACGGGTGCCGGCAACGGCGCGGGCAACGGCGCGGGCGCAGGCAACGGCACGGGTGCCGGCAACGGCGCGGGCAACGGCGCGGGTGCAGGCAACGGCGCGGGTGCAGGTAACGGCGCGGGTGCAGGTAACGGCGCGGGTGCAGGCAACGGCGCGGGGACGGGGTGAGGCGCCGCTCCGGGCGCTGACCCCGGCGCAGCGCGGGTCACCGGGACCTTGGGCCGACTCCCCGCGGCACCCCCGGGAGCAGGCTGGAAGGTGCCATGCACGCTGTACGGGAACGGGAACAGCTCGCTCCGGACGTCGCCCTCCTCGTGCTCGAGGCGCCCCGGATCGCTGCCGTCCGCCAGCCGGGCCAGTTCGTGATCGTCCGGCTGCACGAGGGCTCGGAGCGGATCCCCCTGACCATCGCCGACGCCGACCCGGGTGCGGGAACCGTGACCTTGGTCGTGCAGGCTGTGGGCAGGAGCACCCACGAACTGGTCGGGCTGCGGCCGGGCGGGGCGATCCTGGACATCGCCGGCCCGCTCGGGCGCCCCACCGAACTGCTCGACGCCGGCCGGGCGGTGTGCGTGGGCGGCGGCGTGGGGACGGCGGTGATCCACCCGATCGCCCAGGCCCTGGCCGCCCGCGGCGTGCAGGTGACCTGCATCGTCGGCGGCCGCAGCGCCGATCGGGTGATCCTGGTGGATCAGCTGCGCCGCTTCGGCCCGGTGCTGGAGTGCACCGACGACGGCAGCAGGGGGCGGGCGGGGCTGGTCACCGAGGTGCTGGCCGACCTGCTCCGGGCGGGGGGCGTCGACCGGGTCTACGCCGTCGGCCCGGTGCCGATGATGCGTGCCTGCGCTGAGCTGACCCGCGGCTACCAGGTGCCCACGACGGTCTCGCTCAACGCGATCATGATCGACGGCACCGGGATGTGCGGCGGCTGCCGGGTGAGCGTGGCGGGCCGGAACAGGTACGTGTGCGTCGACGGGCCCGAGTTCGACGCCCACGGCGTCGACTTCGACCTGCTCGCAGACCGGCTCACCACCTATCGCGACTTCGAGCGCCGCGCGCTGGCCCGGTGGCTGGCCGGGGCGGGTGAGCCGGGATGAGCACCCGCCGGCCAGCGGACGGGATGGGCACCCGGGAGCGGATGGCCATCGACCGCCAGCCGATGCCCGCGCGCGACCCGGGCACCCGGGCCCGCAGCTTCGCCGAGGTCACCCTGGGACTCACCCAGGAGGCCGCGATCCTGGAGGCGCAGCGTTGCCTGCTGTGCACCCGGCCGAAGTGCGTGCAGGGCTGCCCCGTCCAGGTGGACATCCCGGGGTTCATCGGACCGCTCGCCACCGGCGACCTCGCCGGGGCCGCCCGCTCGCTGCTGGCGGACAATGCGCTGCCCTGCGTCACCGGACGGGTGTGCCCGCAGGAGACCCAGTGCGAGGGGGTGTGCCTGCGCGCCCGGACGCTGCGGGGCCAGCCCGGGTCACCGGTGGCGATCGGCCATCTGGAGCGTTTCGTCGCCGACTGGGCCGACCGCCACCGCGACCTGCTCGACCAGCCCCGCCCGGCGCCGTCCGGCCATCGGGTGGCGGTCGTCGGGTCGGGCCCGGCGGGACTGACCGCTGCCGGGGAGTTGGGCCGCCACGGCCACGCGGTGACCGTCTTCGAGGCCTTCCACGCCCCCGGCGGGGTGCTCGCGTACGGCATCCCGGAGTTCCGGCTGCCCAAGGACATCGTCGCCCGCGAGGTGGAGCGGCTGGTCACCGCCGGGGCAGAGCTCGTCCCGGACGCGGTGATCGGCGGCACGTACACCCTCGGTGAGTTGCGCGAGCAGTTCGCCGCGGTGTTCATCGCCGTCGGGGCCGGGCTGCCGGTGTTCCTCGACCTGCCCGGGGAGAACCTCAAGGGCGTCTACTCCGCCAACGAGTACCTGACCCGGGTCAACCTGATGGGCGCCTACCGGCCCGACGCCGACACCCCGGTGCTGACCGGCCACCGGGTGGCCGTGATCGGCGGGGGCAACGTGGCCATGGACGCCGCCCGCACCGCGCTGCGGCTGGGGGCCGAGCAGGTCGACATCGTCTACCGGCGCTCCCGGCAGGAGATGCCGGCCCGGGCCGAGGAGGTCGCGCACGCCGAGCAGGAAGGCGTCCGCTTCGAGCTGCTGACCACCCCGCTGGAGGTGGTCGCGGACGCGGCCGGCTGGGTCGCCGGGCTGGCCTGCGAACGCACCGCGCTCGGCGCGCCGGACGCCTCCGGGCGGCGGCGGCCGGTTCCGGTGCCCGGGTCGCGCTTCGCGCTGGACTGCGACCTGGTGGTGGTGGCGATCGGCACCCGGGCGAACCCGCTGCTCACCCGCACCGCCGAGGGGCTGCGGCTCACCGCCGCCGGGTACGTGGAGGTCGATGCGGACGGGCAGACCTCGCTGCCGGGCGTCTTCGCCGGGGGAGACATCGTCCGCGGCTCGGCCACGGTGATCCTCGCCATGGGGGACGGCAAGCGCGCCGCCGCGGCCATCGACGCCTACCTGCGCGACCCGGCCCGGCGCTGACGCCCGCGCCCGGGCGGCCCATCCACCGGCGAGGGCGGTGTCGCTACGCTGGCGGGCACGATCCCCACACCGAGGTTCACGCCAATGACCGCACTGCTCCGCCGCTTCCTGCTCCCCTACCGCCCCCGGCTCGCCGCGGTGATCCTGCTGCTGCTGGCGCAGGCGATCGGCAACCTCTACCTCCCGAGCCTGAACGCGGACATCATCAACCGCGGCGTGCTCACCGGTGACACCGGGTACATCCTGTCCACCGGGTCGCTGATGCTGCTGGTCACCCTGCTGCTCGGGGTGGCGGCGGTGGGCGCGGTGTACCTCAGCGCGCGCACCTCGATGCAGGTCGGCCAGGACGTCCGCGGCGCGCTGTTCCGGCACGTGCAGACCTTCTCGCTGCGCGAGGTCAACCAGTTCGGGGCGCCGTCGCTGATCACCCGCAACACCAACGACGTGCAGCAGCTTCAGCTGTTCGTCCTGCTCGCGCTGACCATGATGATCTCCGCACCGATCATGGGGGTCGGCGGGATCATCATGGCGGTGCGTGAGGACGTCAAGCTGTCCGGCCTGCTGGTGGTGATCGTCCCGCTGATGGCGCTGGTCATCGGGCTGGTGGTGTGGCGGGCCGTCCCGCTGTTCCGCGCCATGCAGGTGCGGGTGGACCGGGTCAACCAGGTCACCCGGGAGAACCTCGCAGGCATCAGGGTGGTGCGCGCGTTCGTCCGCACCCGCCACGAGGAGCAGCGGTTCGCCGCCGCGAACGCCGACCTGACCGGCACCACGTTGCGGGTGAACCGGCTGTTCGCGCTGATGTTCCCCTCGCTGATGCTGATCCTCAACACCTCCAGCGTGGCCGTGCTGTGGTTCGGCGCCCGGCTGATCGACGCAGGGACGATGCCGATCGGCAACCTCACGGCGTTCCTGTCCTACATCATGCAGATCCTCTTCGCGGTGATGATGGCCATGATGATGGTGGTGATGGTGCCGCGCGCCGCCGCGTCGGCGGAGCGGGTGCAGGCCGTGCTGGCGGTGCGCCCGGTGATCGGGGATCCGGCCGAGCCCGTGCAGGTGCCGCCCGGGAACGGCTCGGTGGAGTTCCGCGGGGTCGAGTTCCGTTACCCGGGGGCCGCGGAGTCGGTGCTGCGCGACGTCAGCCTGACCATCCGCCCCGGCGAGACGACGGCCGTGGTGGGCAGCACCGGGTCGGGCAAGTCCACCCTGGTCAACCTCATCCCCCGACTGTTCGACGCCACCGCGGGCAGCATCCTGGTCGACGGCGTCGACGTCCGCGAACACGCCCAGGAGCAGCTGTGGGCGCGCATCGGGTTGGTGCCCCAACGCGCCTTCCTGTTCAGCGGCAGCGTGGCGACCAACCTCAACTTCGCCCGCGCCGAGGCGAGCGAGGAGGAGATGTGGGAGGCGCTGGAGATCGCCCAGGCCGACTTCGTCCGTGAGCTGCCCGAGGGCCTCGACTCCGCGGTCGACCAGGGTGGCGCCAACCTGTCCGGCGGGCAGCGGCAGCGGCTGGCGATCGCGCGGGCGCTGGTCCGCAGGCCGGAGATCTACATCTTCGACGACAGCTTCTCGGCCCTGGACTACGGCACCGACGCCCGGCTGCGGGCCGCGCTGGCCGCCAATATCCGGGGGGCGACGGTCCTCATCGTGGCGCAGCGGGTCAGCACGATCATGGGAGCCGACCAGATCGTGGTGATGGACCGCGGGTCGGTGGTCGGTGCCGGTCCGCACGCGGACCTGCTCCGCGACTGCCCCGTCTACCAGGAGATCGTCTCCTCCCAGCTCGGCGCGCAGGAGGTGGCGTGAGCGAGCGCGAGGCCCCCGCACCCCGGCCCACGGAGGCGATGGGCCGACGGCCCGCCGGTGGCCCCCCACCGGCGCGCGGCCCGATGGGGCACATGATGGGCGGGGCGCCGGTACAGAAGGCGAAGCACTTCAAGGGCACCGCGCTGCGACTGATCGGGCTGCTGCGCCCGCAGCGGGCCGTGATCGCCCTGGTGATGCTGTTCGGCTTCGCCAGCGTCGGGTTGTCGATCATCGGGCCGAAACTGCTGGGCAACGCCACCAACCTGCTGTTCGAGGGAGTGATCAGCAAGCAGATCCCCGCCGGGGTGTCCCAGCAGCAGGCTGTCGAGGCGATGCGCGCCCGGGGCGAGAGCCGGCTCGCCGACATGGTCGGCGCGATGCACCTGACCCCCGGCACGGGCGTCGACTTCGCCCGGCTGGACCGGGCGCTCGTGGTGGTCGCCCTGGTGTACCTGCTCAGCTCGGTGTTCAGCTGGGGCCAGAGCTACATCATGGCCGGCGTGGCACAGCGGCTGATCTACCGGTTGCGCGAGGAGGTCGATCTCAAGCTCGGCCGGCTGCCGCTGCGGTACTTCGACGCCCACTCCCGTGGCGACATCCTCAGCCGCGTCACCAACGACATCGACAACATCAACACCACCCTGCAGCAGAGCATGACCCAGCTCATCACCTCCACGCTGACGGTGGTGGGCGTGCTCGGGATGATGATCTGGATCAGCCCGCTGCTGGCCGCGATCTCGCTGGTGACGATCCCGCTGTCGTTCCTGGTGACGATGCGGATCGCCCGGCACTCCCAGAAGCAGTTCGCCCGGCAGTGGAAGTGGACCGGGATCCTCAACGGGCACGTCGAGGAGATGTACTCCGGGCACGACCTGGTGAAGGTGTACGGGCACTCCGAGCGCGCGCTGGCCGAGTTCGAGGAGGCCAACGCCGAGGTGTTCCGGGCCGGCTTCCGGGCCCAGTTCGTCTCCGGGATCATCCAGCCCGCGATGAACTTCATCGGCAACCTCAACTACGTCGGGATCGCCGTCATCGGCGGCTTCCGGGTCGCCTCCGGCACCATGTCGCTCGGCGACGTGCAGGCGTTCATCCAGTACTCGCGCCAGTTCACGATGCCGATCACCCAGGTGGCCAGCATCGCCAACGTGCTGCAGTCCGGGATCGCCTCGGCGGAGCGGATCTTCGAGCTGCTCGACGAGGCCGAGGAACCACCCGACACCCCACAGCCGGTACAGCCCTCGACGATGCCGGGGCGGGTCGCCTTCGAGCACGTGGCCTTCCGCTACGACGCCGACAAGCCGCTCATCGACGACCTGACCCTGCACGTCACGGCGGGGCAGACCGTCGCCATCGTGGGGCCCACCGGCGCCGGCAAGACCACCCTGGTCAACCTGCTGATGCGCTTCTACGACGTGGACTCCGGCCGGATCACCATCGACGGGGCCGACATCCGCGAACTGCGCCGGGACGACCTGCGGCGCAGTTTCGGGATGGTGCTGCAGGACGCGTGGCTGTTCGGCGGCACCATCCTGGAGAACATCGCCTACGGTGCCGAGGGTGCCACCCGCGAGCAGGTGATGGCGGCCGCCGAGGCGGCCGAGGTCGACCACTTCGTGAACACCCTGCCGGACGGGTACGAGACGGTGCTCGACGACGAGGCGTCCAACGTCTCGGCCGGCCAGCGGCAGCTGCTGACGATCGCCCGCGCGTTCCTCGCCGACCCGGCGATCCTCATCCTCGACGAGGCCACCAGCTCGGTGGACACCCGCACCGAGGTGCTGGTGCAGAAGGCGATGGCGGCGTTGCGCGCGGGGCGGACCAGCTTCGTGATCGCCCACCGGCTGTCGACGATCCGCGGGGCCGACGTGATCCTGGTGATGGACCACGGACAGATCGTGGAGCAGGGCACCCACACCGAGCTGCTGGAGCGCCGCGGGTTCTACCACGACCTGCACAACGCCCAGTTCGCCGGCAGCTTCGACGAAGTGCTCTGACCCGGCCGGCGCCGGTCGTGGTCAGGGTGCTCCGCTGACGTAGTGGTAGGCGTCCTTGGTCTCGCGCAGGATGGTCACCACGTCGATCCCGTCGACCCCGGGCACGGCGCGCAGCCGCTGCGTCACCAGCTCGGCGATGTGCTCCTCGTCGCGACAGGCAGCCATCAGCACCAGGTCGAAGCCCCCCGTGGTCACCGCCACGTAGTCGATCTCCGGCATCACCCGGACCACCTGCTCGACCTCCGCGACGGCGTGCCCGCGCACCCGCACCCCGATCAGCACCCGGCGCAGCCCGAGCCGCAGCGGGGCGATCACCCCCACGATCTGCAGGATGCCGCGCCGCTCGAGCCGGCCCACCCTGTTGCGGACCGTCGCCTCGGACAGCCCCAACCCGCGGGCGATCTCGGTGAAGGGGCGCCGCCCGGCCTGCTGCAGCTGCGCGATGATCGCCCGGTCCACCTCGTCCACCGCTGCCCCGCGGGCCGGGGCTGCGCCGCCGGCCGGAATGCTGCCGCCGGCCGGTCCGGTGCGGCCGGCCGGAGCGGTGCGGCGGGCGGGTCCGGTGCGGCGGGCCACCTCAGCGCACCTCCCCGGCGACCGCTTCGAGCAGGCTCGACTCCTCCCGCGGTGGATCGGCGGCGACCTCGCGCACGGCGTCGCGGATGCGGGCGCAGCTGTCCCGGAAGACCTCCGGCGGCATGGTCAGGGCGGGCTGCAACCGGTAGTGCCACTTCCCGCTCTGGGTGATGCCCAGCACCCCGCGGCGCAGCGCCGCGTGGTGGACCGCGAGCTGGAACCGCGGTGCCGGCCGGATGGTCGCCCGGTCCTGGACGAACTCCAGCGCCGCCAGCGCTCCCGTGGCCCGCACGTCGCCCACCTGCTCGACCTCCGCCTGCAGCGGGGCCATCTCGACGTGGAAGATGCGCTCCAGCTCGCGGACGTTCTCCAGCACGCCGCCGGCCTCGATCCGCTCGATCCCGGCCACTGCCGCGGCGCAGGCGGCCGGGGTGAAGCCGTAGGTGCTGCCGAGGTGCAGCTGCGAGTCCGCCATCACCGCATCGGTCCCGAGCAGTGCCGCGATCGGTTGCCCGCCCGCCGAGAAGGCCTTGCCGAGCAGCACCAGGTCGGGGTCGATCCCGGTCCAGCGCTCGAAGGCGAACATCTGCCCGCAGCGGCCCATGCACGTCTGCACCTCGTCCAGGCAGACCAGCCAGCCCCAGCGTCGGGCCAACGCCCCGAGGCGGTCCCAGAACGCCTGCGAGGGGGCGTGGATGCCGCCCTCACCCAGCACCGGTTCGATCAGCACCCCGGCGATCTGCTCCGGGTGCACCTGCTGCACCAGGACATAGTTCTCCAGGTACTCCAGCACCTGCGTGTCGTCGAAAGGCCCCGGCCCGGTGGCGAACGGGGAACGGAAGCGGTTCGGGTAGGGGATCGTGACGATGCCGGCCACGTACTGGGTGCGCATCGCCGCGACGTTGGACAGGTCGCTGGACGCGCCGGCAGTCAGGTAGGTGGACTCGCCGTGGTACTGCCCGCCGAAGGTGATCACCAGCGGGCGCCCGGTGGCCTCGCGGAGGAACTTCACCGCCCCCTCGACGGCGAGCGTTCCGGTGACGGAGTACTCCACCCGGTTCAGCCGGGCGGGGGCGATGGCTGCGAGCTTGGTGGTCAGCTCGAGGCTGGCCGTGCTCTGCACCCAGCCGCTGATCTGCATGCCGTGCCGGTCCCAGGCGTCCACCATCGCCGCGCGGACCTCCGGTGGGGTGGGGCCGAACGGGGAGGCCCCCCACGCGGAGAGGTGATCGGCGAAGGTGTTGCCGTCGACGTCGGCCACCAGGTAGCCGCGCTTGCCCGCCTCGACGAAGGGGACCAGGCTGTGATCGGCCATCGCCCCGGTCAGGTGCGGGTCGGCGCGCTCGAACCAGGCGCGGCTGTTCGGCCCGGGCAGCGTGGTCAGCACCTGAGGCAGTTCACCGTCGGTGTCGGTCGGCGGTGCGGAGGTGGCACCGGCCGGATCGAGGCTCATCGGCCCTCCTGTCGTCCGCCCCGACGATACGGCGACTGACGATGCCGTGGAACCACGAATCACGGCGGGTTCGTGCCCTGTAGCTGTCGTACTTCGTCGCAGCCATACTCCGCAACCGCCTACCGGGGCCTGCGGTGGCCGAGCTCCCGGAACCGCCGCACCGAGCGACGGTCCCGGAGCTCGGCCCCTGTCGAGCGCAGCCCCTGTCGGGCTCAGCCGTTGTCGGGCTCAGCCGTTGTCGGGCTCAGCCGTTGTCGGGCTGGGCAGCGTCGGAGGCGGCCGCGTTCAGGTCCGAGGCGATCGAGCCGTCCGCCGCGGAGATGCCGGCCAGGTCGGACTCGACGGCGGACAGGTCGGGCGACCCGGTGCCCGCCCCGGCGGCCCCAGCCGCGGACGCGCCAGGGGTGGCCGCCGCGGGCGTGCTGCCCGCAGCGGCCGGCCCGGCACCGCCGGCCCCCGCCCCTCCGCTGCCGGCCACGGCCCCGGCCCGGCACCCGGTGAGGGCGAGCGCCCCGGCCAGCAGCACGGCGCCGAGCGCGAGCCTGCGGGTCACGACTTCAGCACCGCCTCGACCGCCTTGATGTCGGCCCGTGCCGTGGACAGGTCGCCGCGGGTGTCGCGCAGCGCCTGCCGGGGCGCCGTCAGCACCGTGTGGTCGGCGTTCCAGCCGGCCGGGGTGAGCGCGAGGAGCTTCGCCGACTCCCCGCTGGTGCGGCCGCTGATGCTCTGGATCCGGCTCTCCAGGTCAGCCATCTGGGTGGCCGCCTGGTCGCTCTTGCCCGCGGCGGCCAGGGCCTTGGTGAGCCTGGTCTGGGCGTCCTGGAGCTTGGGCAGCACAACGCCGCTCACGGTGTCGTTGGCCCGCACCAACCGGACCTGCGGCATCGCCAGGGCGTAGATGCGGTAACCGCTGAAGATCTGCTTGTAGTCCGCCTGCGCCGTCGTCGCATCGGTGTCCGCGGCGATCTTCGCACCGAGCGCCTTCAGGCCGGACTGGTCGGCGCTGATCAGGGACTGCAGCGCCTGCCGGTCGGCCGCGGTCAGGTTCGGGCTGCCGGTGCCGATCAGGGAGGCGCGGGCCGCCAGCGCGGCCTGCCGGGCCGCGATCGCCGCCGCGGCCCGCGCCTTGATCGCCGGGAGCCCCGTCGGCGCGGCGCCGAGCCGGGCGGCGCCGGCGGTCCGGGTCGGGCCGCCGGCAGGGGTCGCGGCCAGGGCCGGGGCCGCCGTGGCGACCGCGGCCGCGAGCACCGCGGCCGGTGCCAGCGCTGCCCACGTCCGTGCCCGGCGGGAGGTCAGGAGGGTCATCTGCGTTCCTCTGTCTCGGGCGGGCAGCTGCCCGCCATCCGGGCCCACTGCCCGGACATCCCAAGACTCCCCGGCGGGGGTGAATGGCCGCATCGGTCGATGTTCGGGGCATGTAAGAGCCCGCTCGGCCCGGAGGGTGGTTCAGTTGCCGCGCACGACGAGCGAGTCGAGCAGCGCTCGGGTGGCCGTGGCCACCTCGGCCACGGCCAGCTCGAACGCCGCGGCGTTGTGCGCTGCGGGCCGGCGGAACCCGGAGATCTTGCGCACGTACTGCAGGGCGGCCGCCTGCACGTCCTGCTCGGTGGCGGCGTCGAGGAACGGGGGGCGCAGGGTCTTGATGCTGCGGCACATGGCCCCAGTTCAGCACGTCGGCGGTGGCACCGGTATCCGGCGCGACCGCCGACGTCGGGCTCACCACCCGCCGCGGCCCCGCAGGGCACGGGCTCGCGCCGCCACCCGCGGCGGGCTAGCCCTGGGTGAGCCCGGGCAGGCTCAACGTGCCGGTGATCAGCTCGCTGATGAGCGACTCGACGAGGCTGTTCAGGGCCACCACCTGGCCGGCGGCCGGGGCGCTCAGCGCGGCGGCCCGGTCGTTGATGTCGGCGAGCAGCTCCACGCCCGCGGTGTCGGCCTTCGCCCGCGCGTCGGTGCCGAGGGCGGCCACGCTGTGCAGGTCGACGGACGCGCGGGTGTAGTGGTCGCCCTTGACGGTGACCGTGGCGTCGAACGTGCCGTCGGGAACCGAGCTGAGCTTGGCCTTCGCCGAGGCCAGCGACGAACCGGTGGGCAGCCCGGAGGCCTCCACCGCGGCGCTCACGGCGGTGAGGAAGCCCTTCGCCCGCACGGCCAGGTGCACCACGGTCTCACTGCCGGAGGTGGTCACCGTCCGGGTCGAGTTGTCCATGAATGCCGCCAGCAGCTTCGTGCGCAACTGCAGCAACGCCTGCGGCGAGGCGGCGGTCCCCGTGGAGGAAGACATCGCGGTCGCCAGCTCGGGGTACTTCGCCAGCAGCGCGGGAAGATCGAGGGACAGCCACTTGCCCGACTTCACCCCGCTGACCAGCGGGGCCAGTGCCGGCGGCGCGGCGGCCAGGCCGTCGCTCAGCTGCTGGCCGCTGAGGTCGGACAGCTGGGACAGGTCGGCCCGCAGGTAGAGCGTCCCGTCGATCAGGCGCAGCCCCACCACGGAGGTGCCCCCGTGGGAGAGGTCCACCTCCATCGAACCGGCAGCCTTCAGCGCCGCCGCAGGGTCGGACGACGGGGTCGGGGCGGCCGCGGCTGCCCCGATCGTGGTGTCCCCCGCCGGATCGATCGTGACGGTGAGGGTGGAGTCCTCGATGAACTGCAGCGACTTCTTCTCCGCCGCCGAGGTGGCCGACGCCGTGAGCGACCCCTTGGGGTCACTGAGGTGCAGCGTGAAGGAGGCCACCTTCGCGTTGGACAGGTTCGCGGTGGCCGCGTCGGCCGCCTGCTGCCCGCTCGCGGCGCCGCAGGCGGCAACGCCGCCCAGGCCCAGCGCCACGGCAACCCCGGCGGCCAGCGTGACCGCGGCCCTGCGCGCCGGCCCGCTGGTTCCGGCCGAGCGCGAGAGGCTCATGGGGCGAGAAATGGACCTGGCGTCCGTCACGTCATCTCCGATATCCGAAACCACGACGGGACCCCCGAACCACGCTTCTGCTGGGGTGGCGAACCCCGACCCCACCGCCCGCTGTCGATCCCCGGAGCCCACGACGGCCCCCGGGCCGTCGTGCCGGGAGCACGGCCGACTCTACCGCCTGGCCGCGGGCCCTGGCGGACCCGCGATCAGCGGCCGCTGACGTGCCGGACCCCGGCACGCACCCCGCAGTCGGCGAGCCCGGGCACCAGCGGCGCGCACACCGTGGCGAGCAGCGCCGCGCCGGTCGCACGGGCGAGCGCAGCGGGACGGCCGAGCCGCACCGCCGGCCGGTGGGGCCGGCAGCCCTCGTGCACCGCGATCGTCGCCATGCCCCGACGCTAGGGATCAGCTCTGGGAGCCACCCCCATGCGAGTTGTGCATTCGCTATGTTCCGCGTCCGAGGTTGACTCAGGCCAGCGAGAGGGCCGCGAGCGCGGCGTTGACGATGCTGCCGGGCAGCAGGTCGTGCAGCTCGTACAGGTCGTGCACGCTGCCCGACTGCCCGAACGCGTCGACTCCGAGCGGGACGCCGGGGACCCCCAGCGCCGAGCCGAGCCAGGCCAGCGCGTGCGACGCCGCGTCGTGCACGGTGACCACCGGCACCCGGTCGGGGAAGGCTGTGCGCAGCGCACCCGGGATGCTCGGCGCGGTCGCTGTGCGCACCCCCTGGCGGAGGGTGCGCTGCCAGGCGGTGTAGAGCCGGTCGGCCGAGGTGACGTCGACGACGTGCGCGGCGATGCCCTCCTCGGCCAGTTCGGCCGCGGCCGCCAGCGCCTCCGGCAGGACCGCGCCGCAGGCGGCCAGCTGCACGGTCGGCGCGCCCGCCGCACGCAGCTGGGGGTAGGCCTGGTGGGCGTCCACCAACCGGTAGCCGCCGGCGAGCACCTGCCGGCGCAGCACCACGTCACCGATCCTTGCCCGGGCGGCCTCGAAGGGTGCCTGGTCGATCGGGCGGGTGCTCAGCCTGAAGTAGTAGGCGCCCTCCTCCACCGGTGCCGCCGTGGCCGTCGGGCTGGGCCCGCCCGCGATCCGGCCGAGAGCGTTGCACAGCAACCAGTCCAGCGCGGTCGCGTAGCCGGGTTCGAGCAGCGTCACGCCGGGCAGCTCGAGCCCGACCGAGGCCGTGATCGTCGACTGGTGCGCGCCGCCCTCGGGGGCCAGGCTCACCCCGGACGGGGTCCCGGCGACGACGAACCGGGCGCCGGAGTAGGTGCTGTAGACGAAGGCGTCCAACCCGCGCAGCACGAACGGGTCGTAGACGGTGCCGACGGGCAGCAGCGGCTGGGCGGACAGGTCCCACGACAGTCCCAGCTGCCCGAGCAGTCCGAACAGGTTCATCTCCGAGATGCCGAGCTCGATGTGCTGCCCGGACGGGCCTTCGGCCCAGCGGAGCACCGGATCGGCCTGCCAGGCCCGGCGCTGGGTGGGCGCGAACACGCCGAGCTTGTTGATGAACCCTGCCAGGTTGGTCGAGGTGGCGACATCAGGGGCGGTGGTCACCAGGTAGGGGGCGACCCGCTCGTCGCGGGCCAGCTCGACCAGCACCCGACCGAACGCCTCCTGGGTGGACACCCGCCGGCCGGGTCGCATCCCGCTGCCCTCCGGCACGACGAGCGGCAGCGCCGCCGACGGGCGCGGCCCGCGGGCGAGCAGCTCGCGCCGGGCGTTCACCCACACCCCCGCGGGACCGCCCGGATCGAACCGGTCCCACTCGGTGGCCTCCGCCAACCCGGTGGAGGCCCGCAGCGCGTCGATCTGGTCGCCGGTCAGCAATGCCGAGTGGTTGCGCGGATTCCCCGCGATCGGCAACCCCCAGCCCTTGACCGTGTAGGCGAACACCACGCTCGGCCGGTCGGTCACCGCATCCGCTGCGGCGAATGCTTCCAGCAGCACGGACAGGTCGTGGCCGCCGAGGTCGGTGACCAGCGGGCCCAGCTCGGCGTCGTCGAGCCCCGCCACCAGGTCGGCGACCCCTGCCGGGGCGTCGGCGAGGAAGCGCTCGCGCAGCGCCGCCCCCTGCAGCCCGAACAGCGACTGGTACTGCTCGTTGGGCATCGCGTCGATCCAGGCCCGCAGCGCGTGGCCTCCTGGGGCCTCGAACGCCCGCTGCAGGCGGCGGCCGTACTTGGCCTCCACCACGTGCCAGCCGGCGGCGCGGAACTGCCCGCGCCACTGGTCGACCCGCACCCCGGGCACCACCCGGTCCAGGGACTGCCGGTTGACGTCGACCACCCACAGCACGCTGCCGAGCCCCGCTGTGGCGGGGTCGGACACCGCCTCCCAGACGTTGCCCTCGTCGAGCTCCGCGTCTCCGAGCACCGCGACGAAACGCGAGTGCGCGCGGGCCCCGAAGTGGGCATCGACGTAGCGCCGGACGGCGGCGGCGAACAGCGGTGCGGTGGCCCCGAGACCCACCGACCCGGTGGAGAAGTCCACCAGGTCGGGATCCTTCGTCCGGCTCGGGTAGGACTGCAGGCCACCGCGCTCGCGCAGCCGGGTGAGGTAGGAGCGGTCCAGCCCGCCCAGCAGGTACTGGATCGCGTGGAAGACCGGCGACGCGTGCGGCTTGACCGCGACCCGATCGTGCGGGCCGAGGTGGGCGAACCACAACGCCGTCAGCACCGACACCACCGACGCGCTGGACGCCTGGTGCCCGCCCACCTTCACTCCGTCGCCGGTGTCCCGCTCCCGGTTGGCGGCGTCCACGATCCGGGTCGCCAACCACAACACCCGCTGCTGGATCTCCGCCAGCACTCCCGGGTCAGGCTGCGGGGGACCGGGGACGACGGCCGACACGGCCCACCTCCTGCTGGACGGGAACTGCGGCTGGACGGGAACTGCGGCTGGACGGGACTGCCTGCGGGGACCAGTCTCGCCCCGCGCCGCTCAGCGGAACAGGGCGCTGTACCCGTTGAGGGCCGGCTGCCCGCCCAGGTGCGCGAAGAGCACCGTGGACTCCCTGCTGATCTCGCCGCGGGAGACCAGGTCGACCAACCCCGCCATCGACTTGCCCTCGTACACCGGGTCGGTGATCATCCCCTCCAGCCGGGCCACCAGTCGGATCGCGTCGAGGGTGGCGGTGTCGGGGATGCCGTACACGCCGGCGTGGTAGCGCTCGTCGAGCTCCACGTCCTCGGCGCCGAGGTCGCGGTCGAGGTCCAGCAGCGCGGCGGTGCTCCGGGCGATCCGCAGCACCTGTTCCCGGGTCTGCACGGGGGTCGCCGAGGCGTCGATACCGAGCACCCGGCGGGGGCGCGACCCCCGCTGCTGGGCCGCCGCGAACCCGGCCACCATGCCCGCCTGGGTGCTGCCGGTGACCGAGCAGACGACGACGGTGTCGAAGAACACCCCGAGGTCGCGCTCCTGCTGCTCCACCTCGGCGGCCCAGCCGGCGAATCCGAGCCCCCCGAGCGGATGGTCCGACGCCCCCGCGGGGATCGGGTACGGGCGGCCGCCGGAGGCCTCGACGTCGGCCAGCGCCCGCTCCCAGCTCTGCTTCACCCCGATCCCGAATCCGGCCTGCACCAGCCGGACATCGGCGCCCATCAGCCGGGACAGCAGGATGTTGCCGACCCGGTCGTAGACGGCATCGGGCCAGTCCACCCAGGACTCCTGCACCAGCACGCAGCCCAGGCCGAGCCGGGCCGCGACGGCCGCCACCGCGCGGGTGTGGTTGGACTGCACCCCGCCGATGGACACCAGGGTGTCGCAGCCCTGGGCCAGGGCGTCGGCGGCGAGGTACTCCAGCTTGCGGACCTTGTTGCCGCCGAAGGCCAGGCCCGAGTTGCAGTCCTCCCGCTTGGCCCACACCTGCGCACCACCGAGGTGCTCGGACAGCCGGGGCAGCGGGTGCACCGGCGACGGGCCGAACATCAGCGGCTCGCGGGGGTGGTCGGACAATGCCATCGGGGCTCCTCACGGTCGGGGCTGGTCACGGTCGGGCTGGTCAGCCCCGTCCCGGGGCTGCGGGTCGGCGGGGTCGTCGCTGCCGAAGGCGGCGTCGATGACCCGGCCGAGGGTGCTCCAGTTCTCCCGGGTGAGGGTGGCGGCCGCGGCGGCGTCACCGGCGCCGAGGGCGACCGCGATCCGCTCGTGCACCTGCACCGACTCCCGGCCCGGCAGCGAGCCGAAACGCAGCCGCTCCAGCCGGCGCACGCGCGGGGTCAGCCGCTCCAGCATCGCCGCCAGGGTCCGGTTCGCCGCGGCGTCCACCACCACGGCGTGCACCTCGTCGTCGGCGGCCAGCGCGGCCTCCACGTCACCACCGCCGACGGCGGCCTCGAAGCGGGCGTTCGCCGCGCGCATGCGGGCCAGCTCGCGCGGGCCGAAGCAGGTGGCCGCCTGGGTCGCGGCGAGCTCGTGCAGGCAGCACAGCACCGTGAACGCCTCCTGGCAGTCGCGGCGGTCCAGCGGGGTGACCCGGGTGAAGGAGTTCGGCCGCGAAACCACCAGCCCGTCGGCCGCGAGCCGGGCCAGCGCCTCGCGCACCGGCGTGCGCGACAGCCCGACCTGAGCGGCCAGGTCGGCGTCCCGGATGACCTGCCCCGGGGCCAGCTCGCCGCGCACGATCGCCGCACGCAGCGCCTCGTACGCCTCGTCCCGCAGCAGCCGTCGCGGAACCGGGGTCAACGACATGTGATATATCAGATGTCACTTCCCGACAGCTGTCAACCCGCGCCGGACTCCCGCCCCGACGTCAGCCGGTGGGCAGCACCGCGGCGAGCTCGACCACCTCGATCAGCGGCCCGTACAGCCGCATGATGTCCAGCGCCCGACGGTGCGTGGCCTCGTCCACCCCGGCGCAGGCGTCGGCGACGACCTGCACGTGCGTCCCCGCGTCCGCAGCCGCCAGCGCCGTCGACAGCACGCAGCAGTCGGTGCTCACCCCGGCCAGCACCAGCCGCCCCCCGGCGCCCACCCGGGCGGCCAGCTCCGGGGTCCACTTGCTGAAGCCGGGCACGTCCAGGGTGGCACCGGCGTTCGCGGCGAAGGCGTCCACCAGCTCGTAGAGCCGGGCTCCGGCGGGCTGCACGGCGAACGACCACTGCCGGAAGTAGGCCGACCAGGCCCCGGACGGCCGCTGCGCAGCGATGAAGCGGGTGAAGACGGTGCGGGGCCCGAAGGCCTCCGCCAGCCGCGTGACCGGCGCCACCAGGTCGGCGAACCCCGGGGTGCGCCACGGGCTGCCGGCGTCGGCGAAGACCCGCTGCATGTCCACCACGGCGAGCACCCCCGCGCCGGTGGGTTGCGGGCGCGCCTGCGGCCCGGGCTCGAGCGCCACCACCGGAATCGGGCGCGAGGTGGCAGCCTCCTGGTCGGCGAGGAAGGGGTGGTCGCCCTTCACCCGCTCCCACGCCCGCTCGCGCTCCTCCCCCTGCAGCGGGACGGCGACGGCGGGGTAGCTGCGGTCGGCGGTCTCGACGCCGACCCCGGGGTTGGCGAGCAGGTTGTGGTACCAGTCCGGGTGCCGCGGCGATCCGAGGTCGGAGGCGACCACCAGCACCCGGTCCCCGTCGGGGAAGAACATCACCGGCGTGGTGCGGGGCGCCCCGGTACGCGCACCGACGGTGTGCAACAGCAACAGCCGATCCCGGCGCATGCCCTCGCCCGCGTCCATCGCCCACCCGCTCCCGTGCCGCTCGGACCGGCCCTCACCACGGGAATGCTAGGCGCGCAGGTGACCCACGCCCTCCCAGCCGGGGTCGAGGGTGACCCCGAGCTGGACCGGGCCCTGGTCCCAGCCCACCACGGCGGCCCGGAGCTGGTCTGCCGCCGGGGTGCCGCCGTCGACGTAGGCGTGCAGGATGCGGGTGCCGCCGCCGGTCTCGTGCGCGACGATCCGTCCACTGCCCCCCAGCCGCTCGACCAGATGGTCCTCCAGGGCGCGCAACGCCTCCAGCGACGCCTCCGCCGGCAGGCCGTCCGGGGTGCGGTGCAGGTACGGCACGCCCACGGCGACGTGCGTGTCGAGGTGCGCGGCGGTGGCCGCCCGCAGCGGCACCTGAGCACCTGCCAGCACCCGGGTGCCGTCCTCGGCCTGGCCCTCCAGCAGCACCCAGGCCGGGTCCCCGCTCTCGTCGGTGAAACGCTCGCGCAGCTCGCGGACGACGGAGCGCAACCCCGCCAGCGGCACCGGATCCAGCGGGGCGGCGGCCGAACAGGTGACGGCCCCCACCCAGGTCTCGACGGCCTCCTCACCCAGGACGGTCGCGAGCATCACGTACGCGGCCGACTCGCGGGAACGCTGCGGCAGGTCGGACAGCGCCGGGTGGTACACCCCGACGTCCACGGCCGCCCCGTGCATCCGTGCCGAGGCGGTCGCCGCGGCCAGGTCGATCTCGACCGGGCCGAAACGCAGCGTGACCGCGGCGGGGTCGTCGGTGGGACGGCGGGCATCGGCGTACTCCCACACCTGGTCCGGTGCGGGAGCCGCCAGCCGCCAGCGCCGGGCCACGGCACGCAGCTGCGGGTTGCCCTCGCTGGTGACCACCAGCAGGTGCCGACCGTCGGTTCCCGCCCCCAGCTCCCAGGCCAGGCCCGGGTCGACGGCGTCCACCCGGCCGTTCAGCCGGCCGACGACACGCTCCGGTTCTCCGGCGGCGATGGCCGCAGCCGTCTCGGCCGCGCCGCCCCCCTGCCACCAGCCCCAGAAACCCCTGATGGCCGACGACTGGCGCGCACGCGCCCGGGCGGGCGCGGTCCTCC
This sequence comes from uncultured Actinomycetota bacterium, assembly GCA_963784535.1. Taxonomy (GTDB): domain Bacteria; phylum Actinomycetota; class Actinomycetes; order Actinomycetales; family Kineosporiaceae; genus CAWARR01. Next base: position 34,993 of record CAWARR010000008.1, read on the forward strand.
TCCGCAGCAAGGCCACACGCCCACCCTAGTGATCCCGGCCGGCGGCACCTCGACCATCGTCCGGGGCCGCCCGGCCCCGGACGACCTCCCGCCGCGGGCGCGAAACAACAAATTAGTTGCGCCGCCCAACTATTGACACCCGCCACCGCCGGGAGTGAGCATGTTCGGGAAATCTTTCCCGAGACGACCGGAAATGGCACGGCATCGTCCGTTTCGATGCGGCCCTTGCGGTCTATCGTGCGCTGCCCGGCTGGGGTCGCCGGGCCTGGGGAGGCCGGTAGTCATGCGTGGGTCGAGGACACCGAGGGCAGCCGATCCCGCCACCACCCGCCGCCGGGTGGGGCGGCCCACCCGGCGGCGGGTGCTGGGGGTGGGTATCGCGCTGGCAGGCCTGCTGGCGGCGGGACCCGCTGTCGCCGGCCCCGCCGCGGCCGCCACGGCCCCCGGAGCGCCCGGGGTCAGCTCCGCCTGGACCTCGGGGCTGAAGCAGGGGCTGGGCACCTCGACGACGACCACGTCGAAGCTCTGGTACACCCTCGGCGGCGGGATCACCGACGAGGTGTACTACCCGCAGACCGACACCCCCGACGTGCAGGACCTGCAGTACCTGGTCACCGACGGCTCCACCTTCACCGACAACGAGCGCGACAACGCCACCCACACGATCTCGATGCCCGACCCGCGGTCGCTGACCTACCAACAGGTCAACACGGCCACCTCCGGGCGGTGGCGGATCACCAAGACCTTCGTGACCGACCCCGCCCGCGCGACCCTGTTGATGCAGACCCGCTTCCAGGTGCTCAGCGGGGGGCCGCTGCAGTTGTTCGTGGTGTTCAACCCCTCGCTGAACGGCAGCGGGATGGGCGACACGGGGGCCAGCAGCGGCGGCCAAGCTGCTCGGATCCGACGGGCCGGTCTCCTCCGCGCTCGCCGCCAGCACCGGGTTCACCGCCACCACCAACGGCTACAGCGGCACGGCCTCGGACCCGTGGTCCGACCTTGCCGCCCACCACGCGCTGACCGCGACGTACGACGCGGCCACGACCGCGGGCAACCTGGTCCAGGCCGGGCGGGTCGCGGTCGGCACCGACACCACCTTCACCCTCGCCCTCGGCTTCGGACCCACCCGGGCCGCCGCCTCGGCCAACGCCTCCAGCTCGCTGGCCGCGGGCTACGCCGGCGTCGCGACCAGCTACCAGAACGGCTGGCACAGCTACCTGTCCGGGCTGAAGCCCGTTCCGGCCGCGGTGACCGCGGCGGGCCGGGCCCAGCTGTACACGACCGCCACGATGGTCATCGCCGCGCACGAGGACAAGACCTACCGCGGCGCGTTCGTCGCCTCGCTGTCCACCCCGTGGGGCCAGGCGACCAACGCCGACAACGCAGGCGTCGCCGGGTACCACGCCGTCTGGGCGCGCGACCTGTACCAGATGACCACCGCGCTGATCGCCGACGGCGACACCGCCGCCGCGGGCCGCGCCCTGGACTACCTGTTCACCGTCCAGCAGAAGCCGGACGGGTCCTTCCCGCAGAACTCCTGGCTGAACGGCTCGCCGTACTGGGGCGGCCTGCAGCTGGACGAGGTGTCGTTCCCGCTGGTGCTCGCCGACCAGCTGGGCCGCACCGACGCGGCCACCTGGGCGAAGGTGGAGCGGGCCGCGGACTTCGTGGTCGCCCACGGCCCGTCCACCCCGCAGGAACGCTGGGAGGAGAACGGCGGGTACTCCCCGGCGACGATCGCCGCGGAGATCGCCGGGTTGGTCAGCGCCGCCGACATCGCCACCAAGAACGGCGACACCGCCGCGGCCACCGGCTACCTGTCCACCGCCGACAGCTGGCGGGCGAGGGTGAACGACTGGACCTACACCACCAGCGGCACCTGCCCGGCGGGCAGTACTACGAGCGGATCGACAACAACGGCAACCCCAACGACGGCGCGACCCTGAGCATCGGCAACGGCGGCGGCTACTGGGACGAGCGGGACGTCGTCGACGGCGGCTTCCTCGAACTGGTGCGGCTGGGCATCACCGCACCCACCGATCCGCACATCACCACCTCGCTGTCCACCCTCGACGCGACCATCAAGCGCACCGTGAACGGCTACGACTACTGGTACCGCTACAACCACGACGGCTACGGCGAGACCACCGGCGGCGCGCCGTACACCGGCGCCGGGGTGGGCAGGCTGTGGCCGGTGCTCAGTGGGGAGCGCGGCGAGTACGCGCTCGCCCGGGGGCAGTCGGCGTTGCCGTACCTGGGCGCGATGGCGCAGGCGGCCACCGCTGGGAACCTCATCCCCGAACAGATCTCGGGACGTCGGCTCGGCCTACGGCTTCACCCAGGGGCAGGCCACCAACTCGGCCAACCCGCTGTCGTGGGCGCTGGCGCAGTACGTCCGGCTGGCGCAGTCCACCACCGGCGGCACGAACACCGACACCCCGCGGGTGGTCTGCCTGCGCTACGGCACCTGCTCCGGGAAGGCACCTCCGCGGGGCAGGTGACCGTCCGGGTGACGGTCCCGGGCAGCACCGACGGCACCGGGCGACAGGTGTTCCTGGCCGGAAACCTGTCGGTGCTCGGCGGCGGCAGCCGGACTGGGCCTCGAACGGTGTGCCCGCGACCCGGGTGGACGCCACCCACTGGACGCTCGCCCTGGCCGGCACCCCCGGGCAGCACTGCAGTACAAGATCACCCTCGGGGACTGGAACTTCGTGGAGCGCACCGCCTCGTGCGTCGACATCGCCAACCGGACGCTCACCGTCCCGGCGGCCGGAGCCACGGCGACCGTGACGGTGACCGTGAGCGGCTGGCGAACGTCAGCCCCTGCGGGGCCTGACCGGGGACCGGCCCGCGGCAGCGGACCGGCCCCGGGCGCTCAGAACGGGAGCCGACGCAGCACGGTGCGGGGCAGCGCCACCAGCACGGCTCCCACCAGCGCCATCGCCGCCGGGGCGTGCACGACGCTCCGGCCGCGCCGGATGCCGGCAACGGTGGCCCGGGCGACGGCCTGCGGGGTGGTGGCCAGCGGTGCGACCGGCAGCTGCGCGGTCATCCGGGTACGCACGAACCCGGGCCGCACCACCAGCACCCGGGCGCCGCTGCCGGCCAGCGCGTCGCCCAGCCCCAGCGCCAGCGCGTCGAGACCCGCCTTGGTCGAGCCGTAGACGAAGTTGGAGCGCCGGGCCTGCCGCCCGGCCATCGAGGAGAGCACCACCAGCACCCCGTGGCCCTGCCCGCGCAGCCGGCGCCCGGCGTGCAGGGCGAGCGAGAGCGGGCCGACGTAGTTCACCTCCGCCATCCGCACCGCCTCGGCCGGGTCCTGCTCGGCGAGCGCCTGGTCGCCGAGCGAGCCGATGGCCAGCACCACGACGTCGAGGTCGCCCGCGTCGAACAGGGCGTCCAGCGCCTTCGCGTGCCCGGCCGGGTCGGCGGCCTCCAGCGGCACCAGCTCGGCCGCGGGCAGCCCGTCCGCCTCCAGTGCGCGGGCCGCCCGCTCGGTTCCGGCCAGGTCGTGGGCGGTGAGCACCACCCGGCGCAGCCGCCCCCGCGGCAGCCGGCGCACGATCGCCAGCCCGATCTCGCTGGTCCCACCGATCAGCAGCACCGACTGCGGCGCGCCCAGAGCATCGATCACGTGCCCATCCTCCGTCATCCCCTCCGCCCGTGCGGGCGCAGGCACACCCTGACCGCCTCCGGGCAGAGCCACCTCCCGGTTACAGGTCCAACCTGCGGGCCAGGTCCGACCCGAAGCGCCCGGCCGGGTCGAGCCGCGCCCGCACCTCCTGCCAGCGGGCCAGCCCCGGGTACATCGCCGCGAGCAGGTCGGGGCGCAGCCGGGAGTCCTTCGCCAGGTACACCGCGCCGCCCGCCGCGGCGACCTGCTCGTCCAGCCCGTCCAGCACGGCCGACAGCTCGCCGTCGCGGCGGACCGGCAGGTCAAGGGCGAGGGTCCAGCCGGGGCGGGGGAAGGACAGCGGCGCCGGGTCGGCGGGGCCGAACCGCTTCAGCACCGCGAGCGAGGAGATCAGCCCGACTTCGCGCAGCCGCTCGATCACGTGCCGCACCACGCCCTGCGCGCCGTCGGGGACGGCGAACTGGTACTGCAGGAAGCCGCGCGGCCCGTACAGCCGGTTCCACGTCCGCACCCCGTCCAGCGGGTGGAAGAACGCCTCCAGCCGCTGCGGTCGGGCGTGCTCCGCCTTCGGGCTGCGCCGGAACCAGGCCTCGTTGAAGGCCCGGATCGCCGCCGGCCCGACCAGTCCGACCGGCAGCGGCGGAACCGTCCAGCCGGCCGCGGGGGCGTACTGCAGCGGGTCACCGCAGTGGCCGGCCGCGGTCACCTGGACCCGGGAGGCATGGTCTCCACTGGTCACCACCCCCCGCCCGGTGGCCCGCCCGCGGGTGCTCAGGTCCACCCAGGCGACCGTGTACCCGAAGCTGCGGTCGTGCTCGCGCAGGGTGTCCATCACCGCGTCGAGGTCGGGGCAGCGCACCGTGTCGACCGCCATCCAGGCCGTCTCGACCGGGCGCAGCCGCAGCGCCACCCGGGTGATGACGCCGGTCAGCCCCATCCCGGCGACACTCGCCCAGAACTCCTCGGCGTGCTCGCTCGGCGACAGCCGGCGCACCCGGCCCAGCCCGTCGACGAGCTCCAGCCAGTCCAGGTGGCTGCCGATCGAGCCGTCCACGTGGTGGTTCTTCCCGTGCACGTCGGCGGCCACCGCCCCGCCGAGGGAGACGAACCGGGTGCCCGGGGTGACCGGGACGAACCAGCCGCGGGGAACGATCGAGGCGAGCACCGCGTCGAGGCTGCATCCGGCACCGGCGACCAGGGAGCCGGTGCCGGGGTCGAGCTCGATCCCGTCGAGGCGGTCGCTGACCACCACCCGCCCGCCGGCCAACTGCGCGGCGTCCCCGTAGCTGCGTCCCAGCCCGCGGGCCAGCACCCCACGCTCCGGGGCGGACAGCACCGCCCGCGACACCGCAGCGGCGTCGGCGGGTCGGAGCACCTCGGCGACGGTCGGTGCCGTCCGGCCCCAGCCGTGCAGCGCTCCGGGCCCGTCAGGCGCCGACACCGGAGGCCCCGACGACCACCATCACCAGCCACACCAGCCCGATCAGCTGGATGGCCCGGTCGGACAGCACGACGTCCTCGGGGGCCTCGGCCCGGCCGGAGTCGATCTGGCGCGCATAGCTGAGCACCGCCAGCGCGAAGGGGAACAGGGACAGCAGCGCCCACGCGCCGTGCGCCCTGACCCGGTACACCTCGTCACCCCACAGCGCGTACGACGCCACGGTCACCGTCGCGGCCGCGCCCCAGACGAAGCGCAGGTAGGCCGGCGAGTACTCCGCCAGGCTCGCTCGCCGCCTGCCCTCGCGGTCCACGGCGATGAGCTCGCAGTAGCGCTTGCCCGCCACCAGGAACAGCGAGCCGAACCCGGTCACCAGCAGGAACCACGCGCTGAGCGGGATGCCCGTGGCCAGCCCGCCGCCCGCACAGCGGAAGAGGAAGCCCAGCGCGACCAGCGCCAGCTCGATCACCGGCTCGCGCCGCAGCCGGAGCGAGTACGCCAGCGACACGAGCAGGTAGGTGAGGGTGAGCAGCCCGAACTCCGGCCGGATCCGCCAGGCCAGCGCGATACCGGCAGCGGCCAGCACGACCGCCGCGACCACCGCCGTGCCGGCGGCGAGCTCGCCGCTGGCCACCGGGCGCAACCGCTTGCGCGGGTGCCGGCGGTCCTCCTCCGCGTCGACGACGTCGTTGACCAGGTAGACCGCCCAGGCCACCAGGCAGAAGGCGATGAAGGCGCCGGCGGTGCGCGCCGCCACCCCGCCGCCGGTCCAGCGCCCGGAGGCCAGCGGCGCCCCGGCCACCAGCACGTTCTTCACCCACTGCCGCGGACGACCGGCCCGCACCAGGGCCACCAGCCGGCGGGCGCTACCGGCGCCCGTGATCCCGGGCGGCCGCTGCCCGCGGGTGGCAAGGTCGATGCCGGTCATCGCGCGTAGACCGCGAAGAAGTCACGGCTGTTCTGGGTCAGGTAGCGATCCGCCGGGCGCTGGAAGGCGTTGAGCTTGTGCGCCACCACGGAGGAGGCCGAGCTGCCGTGGGTGTACCACATGTAGGAGACCCAGGACTGGTTGATGTCCAGCTGCATGGCCCGCACCGCGCCGGCCCGCAGCAGCAGGTCGGCGAGGGAGTGCGCCGACAGCGCGTCGCCCGTGACGTAGACGAGGTCGCCGCTGCGGGTGACGCCGATCCCGGAGCGCCACACGTACAGGGCGCCCTTCACGGTGGCGCCCCAGGTCGACTGCACCGAGGCGTCCAGGTTGGGTGCGGCCTTGCCGCCGTCGATGAGCAGCTTGAGGTTCTGCCGCACCGACACCACCGAGGACGTCATCCTCAGTTGCGATCCCCAGCTCCCGATGTCGGCGTGGCCGTCCGCGTAGACCACCAGCGAGGCCGCACCGGTGACGAGGCTCCCAGCGGTGTGGTGGTCGGCGTAGAAGCCCCCGCGGGAATCGGCGAGCTTGAAGCCGCCGTTGAAGGTCGCCGCCAGCCCGGCGCGCTCGCTGCTGGGGATGGTCGGCGGCTGCGACCACAGGCTGAGCCGCCCCGGCTCGCTCGCACCGGGGTGCTGGACCAGCCGCGTCAGCCGCTGGCTCATCCACACCACCCCGGCGAGGTAGGAGGTGTGCCGGGTGTCCGGGCGCAGGTAGGCCACCTGGATGGCAGGCTGCCCGGCCACCGTGAACACCGATCGGAACACCCCCTCCCCGGCCAGTGCCGGGGTGTCCACGGTCTGCAGGTTCGGCTGCAGCGTGACGGCATGGGTGGTGTGCGCGGGCCGCGGCGCGGCCCCGCCTGCCGCCAACTGGCGGAGCGCGGCCGGGTCGGGGGCCCCCCCGACCCGCGGCGGGTGCAGCCGGTAGCTGAGGTTCTCCAGCGCGGTGACCACGACGCTCAGCCCGTCACCGCGGGCGGCCTCGGCCAGCCGGGCGGCGAAGGTGTCGTTGCCCGGCGCCAGCGCCGCCTGGCCGAGCATCACCGACGCCAGCAGCAGCGGGACGGCGAGCAGCACCGCGACCACCCGCCGGCCCCTGGCCGTGGTGCGCCGCCGCGGCGAGACCGTCACGTGTTGGCGCGGTCGCCGTTGCATGCTCGTCGAAGTCACCCAGCACTCTCCATGAGGTCAGTAACCGCTTCCCCCTGCATCGGCACACCCTCGTGGGTGCCTGACCATGGAAGACCTGCGGTGACCCAGCGGCAACAGTCGCCGACCCGGCTTGGTCACGTGCGGGTCACCGGAAGGTCTGCTGTCTCTGTCCGTAACCACCCGATTGCGCCAAGCGAGTGAATCAGCTGACCCAGAGTCAGGGTCCGGCTCGGGCCCGTGGTCGCCGCAGGCCTGCAGCACCTTCTCCACCGCCGGCCGGGTCAGTAGGGGTTGGTCACGAAGAGGTCCTGCGGCGGGGAACAGCGTGAGCAGGGCGGCAGGGCCGTCGGCGGTGACGACGACCTCCTCCTCGATCCGGGCCGCGGAGTAGCCGTCGCTGGCGGGGCAGTACGTCTCCAGCGCGAAGACCATGCCCTTCCTGCAGCTCCACCGGGTGCTTCATGCGAGTTCAGCCGCGAGATGATCGGCCGCTCGTGCAGCCCCAACCCCAGCCCGTGGCCGAACTGCAGGCCGAAGGCGGCCATCTCGCTGTCGAAGCCGAAGTCCTGCGCCCGCGGCCAGAGCCGCGGCGATCCGTCGGTGCCGACCCCCGGGCGGCCGCGTTCGATCGCCGCGTCGATCCACTCCCGGGCCTTGGTGTAGGCGTCGCGCTGGGCAGTCGTGGCCCGGCCCACCGCGAAGGTGCGGTAGTAGCAGGTCCGGTAGCCGTTGAAGGAGTGGATGATGTCGAAGTACGCCTGGTCGCCCGGGCGGATGAGCCGGTCGGAGAAGTTGTGCGGGTGCGGGTTGCAGCGCTCCCCGGAGACCGCGTTGATCGCCTCGACCTCGTCCGAACCCATCTCGTACAGCCGCTTGTTGGCCAGCGCGACGATCTCGTTCTCGCGCACGCCGGGCTTCAGCGCCTCGCGATGTCCTGGTAGACCCCGTCCACCATCGCGGCGGCGTGGACAGCAGCATGATCTCGTCGGCGGACTTGATCAGCCGGGCGTCGAGCATCAGCTGCTGGGCGTCGCGGACCTCGAGCCCGACCCGTTGCAGCTCGAACAGCAACGGGGGCTCGACGATGTCGACGCCCCAGCGGCATGCCGCCGACCCCGTGCTCGGCGAGCAGGGCGCTGATCTCGGCCACCGCAGCGACTCATGAGGCCGGCATCCGGCGCCACCGCGCCGCGCAGCCCGAGCATCCCGGCCCGGCTGTCCTCGGGCCGGATCCACGGGGCGTAGAGCTGGTGGTGCTTCGCGGCTGACCCGAAGTCCCACAGCACGGGCCCCCCGGTCGCGGGTGATCAGGGCGTAGCGGGTCATCTTGTCGCCGAGCCCGCTCCCCGATCAGGTCGCGGACGTGTACCGGATGTTGTTGAAGTCGAACAGCAGCAGCGCGCCGAGCTCGCTGGCCTCCAGCGCAGCCCGGACCCGGTCGAGCCGGTAGCGCCGCAGCCGGTCGAAGTCCACCCGCTGCTCGAAGTCCACGCCCATGCGCCCCGGGCTGGGCGGCACCCGACCGGTCAGCACGGGCACCCCCGCTCGCGCGCCGTCCGGGCCCGCAGTGCCGTCCGGGTCCGCAGTGCCGTCCGGACGCCGGCGGCCCTCATCGCCGCCCTCCGGGTGGGAGGTTCGTGCCGCCGCCCAGTCCGTCGTCGACCGGTACCCCCTCGGGGACCGGCTCGTACCCGGCACTGCGGGCCTGTTCCAGCAGCAGCGCGGCGAAGTCGGCGCCGGCGTGGCCGCGGCCCATCGCCTGCTGCACCAGTTCGTGCGGTGGCCGAGGCCAGCGGCAGCGGCGTGTCCAGCCGGCGCCCCGCCTGCAGGCCGAGGTCGAAGTCCTTGCGCAGCAGTTCCGTGGTGAAGGTGGGGGTCAGGTCGAGGTTGACCAGGGCCGGGCTCTTGTACCGGGTGAAGACCGAACCGAGCACCGATCCGTTCAGGAACTCCAGCAGCACCGAGCGCGGCACCCCGCCCCGCTCGGCGAGCACCAGCACCTCGGCCAGCGACTGGGTGAGCACCCCGAGCACGATGTTGTGGGCGATCTTCACCAGCCGGGCGGTGTCCCCGGTGCCGACGTAGGTGACCGTCCCCGCGATGTCGGCCAGCAGCGCGCGCACGGCCTCGAACGCCTCCGGCGGCCCGGAGACGGCCGTGGACAGCTTCCCCGCCCTGACCACCTTGGCGTTCCCGCTCACCGGGGCCGCCAGCAGCGCCGTGCCGCGCTCGGCCGCCGCCGCCCGCACCTGGGCGGAGGTCTCCGCGGCCACGGTGCTGAGAGTCGACCAGGTAGAGCGGCGCCTTCGGCTGCCGCAGCAGCCCACCCGCGCCGAGCACCACCTCGAGCAGGTCCGCGTCCGCCCCGACCATGGTGAAGACGACCTCGGCATCGGCGAGGTCGGCGATCCGGTCGACGACCTCGCCGCCGAGCCTCGACAGATCCTCGGCCTTGGCCCGGGTACGGTTCCACACCCGGACGTCCCTGCCTGCGGACAGCAGCCGGGAGACCATCGCGTGGCCCATCCGGCCGGTGCCGATCCAGCCCACGGCGGGCGGTGCTGCGCTCATCTGGGGTCCTCTTCGCTCTCGGTCCGGTGCCGTCGCCTGCTGCCCGGTTGCAGGCCCTCCCTGCTGCCCGACGGCGGGCCCGCCCTGGTCACGAGACCACCGCCCCGAGGTAGAGCCGGGCCACGTCGGGGTCCTCGAGCAGGCCGGCACCGCTGGCGGTGAGCCGGACGACTCCGGCCTCCAGCACGGCCCCGACATCGGCCACCGCCAGCCCGGAACGGGCGTTCTGCTCGACCAGCAACACGGTGCGCCCGGCCGCCGCCAGCGCCCGGATGCTGTCGAAGATCAGCGTGCGGGCCCGCGGTTCCAACCCGATCGACGGCTCGTCGAGCAGGATCAGGCGCGGCTGGAGCACCAGCGCGCGGGCCAGCTCGACCTGCTTCTGCTCCCCGCCGGACAACGACCCGGCGAGCTCCGCACAGCGGTCCCGGCAGAGCGGGAAGGCATCCATCGCCAGCTCCACGCGGCGGCGCAGCTCGCGCCCGTCGGACAGCACGTACCCGCCCATGACGAGGTTCTCGCGCACCGTCATCGCCGGGAACAGGCTGCGCTCCTGCGGTACGTGCACGATCCCGCGCAGCAAGCGGGCCCGCGGGCTCAGCCCGGCCAGGTCGTCGCCGTCGAAGCTGACGCTGCCGGCCCGCGGGCGCAGCAGCCCGCTGACCGCCTTCAGCACGGTGGACTTCCCCGCACCGTTCGGGCCGATCAGGCAGGTGACACTGCCGTTCTCCACGTCGAGGTCGACGCCGCGCAGGATGTCGCCGGCGCCGTACCCGGCGATGACACCACGCAGTTGCAGGATCGCGGCCACGGCTATCCCCCCAGGTAGGCGTCGAGGACTGCGGGGTTGGTCTGCACCTGTTCCGGCCGCCCGGCGAAGATCTGCCTGCCGCGGTCGAGCACCACCACCGGATCGCACAGCCGCATCACGAAGCTCATGTCGTGCTCGACCACGAGGAAGGTGATCCCGGCGGCGTTCCGCTCACGGATGTGCCGCTCCATCGTCGCAACCATGACCGGGTTCACCCCGGCCGTCGGCTCGTCCAGCAGCACCAGCCGCGGGCTGCTCATCAGCACGGCGGCGAACTCCAACAGCTTGCGCTGGCCGTAGGACAGCTCCGCGGCGAGCAGGTCGGCCACGGGGGCGAGGTTGAACTCCGCGAGCAGCTGCCCGGCCCGTGCCTGGTCGGCGCGGCCGACGCGTCGGGTGAGCAGCTCGCGCCAGCCGTACCCACCGGCCACCACCAGGTTCTCCTGCACGCTCAGCTGCGGGAACACCCGCGCCTGCTGGAAGGTGCGGGACAGCCCGCGCCGGTACAGCCGGCCCGGATCGGCGCCCGAGACGTCGCGGCCGTCGAAGTGCACCGCGCCCGCGTCGGCCCGCTGGTAGCCGGTGACGATGTTGAAGAGGGTGGTCTTGCCCGAACCGTTCGGGCCGATGAGCGCCGTCACCGACCCGGCCTCCACCTCGAGGTCGGCGCCGTCCAGGGCGCGGACCCCGCCGAAGGCCTTGCGCAGGCCCCGGACCGACAGCAGCGCGCTCATGCCCGCCCCCCTCCGGCCAGCGGCATCGCGTCGGCCCCCGGCCGCCCGCTGCCGCCGCCGCTCCCGCCGGGAGCGAGGCCGCCGTCTCCGGGAGCGACCCCGCCCCCGGCGCCCCCCACCGTGGCGGTGGCCCGGCGGCGGCGGCGCATCCTGGCGCGATCGGTGAGCGTCTGCACGATGCCGCGGGGCAGCCAGCGGATGACCACCAGGAAGACCAGGGCGTAGGCGATCAGGTAGATCCGCTGGCCGCCGAGCTGGTAGGCGAGGTACTGCTGGCCACCCTCGAGCACGAAGGCCCCCAGCACCGGGCCCCAGAGCGTGGCCCGGCCACCGAGGAAGGTCATCAGCACCACGGCGATGGTGATCAACGGGTCCACGGCGAACTGCGGGTAGATGTTCCCCTCGTAGTAGGCCCAGATCCCGCCGGCCATCGCGGTGAGGCCCACGCTGAGCGAGAACGCCGCGACCTTCACCCCGGTGACCCTGACCCCGATGCCGCGGGCCTTGTCCTCGTCGGCGCGCACCGCGAGCAGGCTGAGGCCGAACTTGGTGCGCAGGGTGACCAGGGTGGCGCCCATCGCCAGCGCGAGCAGGGCCAGGCAGGCGAAGTAGAAGGGCTGCTCGAAGCTGGCGGCGTCGAACGGCGGGACCGGCAGGTTCAGGCCCTGCGAGCCGCCGGTGATGCCGCGCAGGTTGAACGCCAGCGTCTGCACGACGAACAGGAACGTGATGGTGATGATCGCGAACACGTCGGAGCGGGTGCGCATCGAGACCAGCCCGACCGGGATCCCGATCACTGCGGTGCCCACCCCGATCAGCGGCAGTGCGAGGAACACCTCGTAGCCGCTGCCGAGCACCTGGTTCTGGAACGGGATGGCGACGGCGTAGGCGCCGAGGCCGAAGAACGCCGCGTGCCCGAGGGAGGGGTAGCCGGCGAAACCACCGACCAGGTTCCAGGCGCTCGAGGCGGCCGCGAACAGCAGCACGAACACCCCCATGTTGAGCACCCAGTGCTGCGCGCCGAGCAGCGGCACGGCGGCCAGGGCCGCGAAGAACACCAGCGCTCGGGCGATCCCGCCCCGGGTCACAGCGCACCCCGGGTGACGGTGCCGAACAGACCCTGGGGGCGCAGCAGCAGCACCGCGATGAGGATCACGAAGAAGGTCATCGCCGCCCACTGCGGTGACAGCGCGGTGGCCACCACGGCCTCGCTGGTGGACACGATCACGGCCGCCACCATCGCGCCGCCGACACTGCCGAGGCCGCCGAGCACGACGATCGACAGCAACAGCGAGATGAGGTCGTAGTGGCTGCCCGAGTAGAACGGGTAGAGCAAGCCGTACACCGACCCGGCCGCCGCCGCGGTCGCCGAGCCGATGCCGAACCCGATCGCCCGCACCCGGCCCGCCTCGACCCCGAGCAGCTGGGCCGCCTCCGGGTTCTGCACGGTGGCACGCACGGCCCGCCCGAAGCGGGTGTAGTGCAGCAGCGCGAACAGCAGCCCGAGCACGCCGAGCGACAGCACGCACGCCCACACCCGGACCTGCGTGATCTGGTACCCCGCCACCGTCCAGCTGGCGTTGGAGTACCCGGTGTTGATGCTGCGGTACGTCGTGTTCCAGGCCAGGCTCATCGCCCCCTCGAGCAGCAGCGCCACCGCGAAGGTGACGAGGATGCTCAGCTCGACCCGGTCCTGCGGCTTCAGCGGGCGCAGCAGCGCCGCCTCGACCACGATCCCGAGCAGGAACATCGCGGCGGCCGAGACCGGTACGGACAGGAACGGGTCGAGGCCGAAGGAGACGAACAGCTGGTAGGCGAGGTACGCGCCGAGGATGACCATCGCGCCCTGGGCCAGGTTGACGACTTTCATGATGCCGAAGATCAGGGTCTGGCCGGAGGCCATCAGCGCGAAGACGCCTCCGGTCAGCACCCCGAGCAGCACTCCCTGGATGAGGGCGTGCATCCCTCACCCACCCCAGCCCGGCTTGGCGATGGGCGTCGCCTGCGCGATGGTCGTGGGGTAGACAGGCACCAGCTTGCCCCGCTGCCACTGCACGAGGTTGAAGCTGCCGGACGGCTGCCCGATGGCGTCCCAGCTGAGGTCACCGAGCAGGGTCGGCCAGCTGCCTTGGTGCAGGGTGGAGATCAACGTCGCGTTGTCAATCTTCCCGGTCTTGGCGGCGACCTCCTCGAGGATCTGACCGCAGGCGTATGCCTCGGCGCTGTTGTCGTCGACGGTGTCGGCCGTCCCCCCGTAGGCCTTGATGTAGGCGGCCGTGAAGTCGGCGCTGCCGGTGGCGGCCGAGCCCGGGAACCAGTCGGCGGAGGAGAAGATGCCGGTGGTGTTGCCCGCGCCGACCTTGCTCGGGAACTCCACCGGAGCGTTGGCACCGTTGGAGAAGAAGAGGTACTTGGGGCTGAACTTCAGCTGCACCATGCTCTTCACCTGGCCGTAGGCGTCCACGCTCTGGGTGCCGCCGACGACGATGTCGGGCTTGGCCGCGGCGGCCTTGGCCACGATGGCGGAGAAGTCGGTCTGCTCGGCGGGGTAGACCTGCTTGGAGACCGTGGCGATCCCGGCTGCCTCGAACATGCTCCGGATCGTCTCCGCGACCGGCTGGGCGAACGGGTCGTCCATCTCGGTGTACGCGGCGGTCTTCGGACGCTCGGCGGCGGGCAGCGACAGGATGTACTTGGCGAAGACCTCACCCTGCTTGATCACGGGGGCGGGCTGGACGAAGAACAGGTTGCCCAGCTTGAGGTCGAAGACCTTGGGGCCGCCGCCGGCCGGCTCGAGGAAGGCGTAGTCGTAGCGCTTGGCCACCTGCGCCGCGGGCACGGTGAGCAGGCTGGAGAAGGGGCCGAAGACCAGGTCGACCTTGTCCTTGTTGATCAGGTTCTGGTAGTTGGTGACCACCTGGGTGGGGCTCGAGGCGTCGTCCACGATCTTCATCTCGACCTTCCGGCCGAGGATGCCGCCCTTGGCGTTCACGGTGGCCGTCCACAGGTCGTAGCCGGCCTTGACCGCCTTGCCGGAGTCTGCGAAGTCGCCGGTGAGAGCGACCGAGGCGCCGATCACCAGGGGTGCGGTGTTCGTCGAGGAGGCCGCGGCCGACGAGCCGCCACCGGAGCTGGAGCTCGACCCGCAGGCCGCCAGGCCGAGGGCAAGGACGGATACCGCCGCCACCACAGCGTTGCGCTGCCACCGAATCCGGTCGGACATGCCTGTTCCTCCATCGCCTGGACACGGTGTGTCGAGAGGGAGACGTCCCGGCACCTGCGGGCTGTTGAAATACAATCGATTGCGGAAGAGTGCCACCCAGATTCCGTGCCCGTCAAGGGGGCTCATTGCTGGACAAACGGGATATAGAGGTGCGGTAGCGGCGAGACGACTCCCGTTGTGGAGGTGATCGCGAGTGCGATTCAGGCACCCCTACTGCAACCGATTGCGGCTCCGGGCGGGCCTGAGCCTCGGCGCGCCCCGAGCCAGGGTGGGCACTAGCCTGCTCCGATGCCGATCCAGGACCCCCGGCCTGTTCTTGCCGACCCGCCGCCGGACGCGTTCGCCGACGTGCTGGAAGCCAACCTGCGGTTCGCGCAGGGCTCCCGGCGCGCCGGGCTGAAGGGCCGCGCCGCCCGCGGGCTGGCGGTGCTGACCTGCATGGACTCCCGGATCGACCCGCTGGCGATGCTGGGCCTGCAGCCCGGGGACGCGAAGATCCTGCGCAACGCGGGCGCCCGGGTCACCGACGACGTGCTGCGCACGCTGGTGCTCGCCGCGCACCTGCTCGGCGTGAACCGGGTGATGGTCGTCGCCCACACCCACTGCCGGATGTCGGGATGCACCGAGGAGGAGGTGCACGCCGCGATCCGCGATGCCGGCGGGCCGGACGCCCGCAGCATCTCCTTCCTCACCACCCAGGACCCCGACGGCGCACTGCGCACCGACGTGCAACGGGTGCGCTCCTGGCCCTACCTCGGCCAGGTCAGCGTCGGCGGGTTCAGCTACGACCTCGACACCGGGCTGCTGCGCGCCGTCTGCTGAGGCGTCCGGACGGCGACGGGGCCGGGCCACCAGGGGCTCGGCCGCGGCCGGGCCAGAGGCTCGGCCACCCGCCCCGCCGCGGCGGGCGATCAGCCCGGCGGAAGCAACCTGGCCCGCAGCCGGGCCATCCCCTCGATCCACGCGTCGTAGTCAGCGGTCTTGGCCTGCAGGTACCCCAGCACCCGCGGGTGGGGAAGGATCAGGAAGCGCTCGGCGACGATCCCACGGACCGCCTCGGCGGCCACCTCCGCGGGCGTCAGCACCCCGTCGACGGCGGCCGCGCGCAGCCGCGGGTCCGCGGCGTCCCCCCTGATCATCGCCGTGTCGACGGCCTGCGGGCAGAGCACCGACACCCTGATGCCGTCGTCGCGGTGGGTGATCGCCAGATGCTCGGCGAAGCCGATCGCGGCGTGCTTCGTGGTCGCGTACACGCCTGCGCCGAGCTGGGAGAGCAGCCCCGCCGCGGAGACCGTCGCCAGCAGGTACCCCCCGCCCCGGGCCCGGTAGCGCGGAATCATCGCCCGGGCGGCGTGCACATGGGCCATCACGTTCACCGCCCATCCGCGGGCCCAGTCCCCCGGGTCGGCGGAGGCCGCGTCGTACAGGTCGGGGTCGGGCACGAACACCCCGGCGTTGGAGCAGAACAGCTCCACCGGCCCGAGCTCGCGCTCGGCCCGCCGCACCACCCCCTCCACCGCCTCGGGATCGGCCACGTCGGCCGTCAGCGCCAGCCCGTCCACCGTTGCGGCCACCGCGGCGGCGGCCGCGCCGTCCCGGTCCACCACCACGACCCCGGCCGCGCCCTCGGCGTGCAGCCGCGCGCACAGCGCCCGACCGATCCCCGACCCGCCCCCCGTCACCACCACCACACGACCGGCCACCTGCACCCCGGACCTCCTCCCCCTCGGCCGGTGCTTGCGGACCGCAGGCTCTCTAGCATGGGCAGCAGCCCCGGACACCAGACGTTCCTGCGAAGGGTGCCATGCGGATCGCCCTGTTCGTCACCTGCCTGGCCGACGCCCTGTTCCCCCGCGCCGCCCAGGCCACCGTCGTGCTGCTGGAACGGCTCGGGCACGAGGTGGTCTTCCCCGCCGACCAGACCTGCTGCGGCCAGATGCACGTCAACACCGGCTACCAGCAGGAGGCCCTGCCCCTGGTCCGCCACCATCTCGACGTCTTCGAACACGCGCTGCGGCCGCGGGCGCAGGGCGGGCTGGGAGCTGAGGCGATCGTGGCCCCCTCGGGGTCGTGCGTGGCCGCCGTACGCCACCAGCACCCGATGCTCGCGCGGCTGCCGGCCGCCGCCCCCCGGTCGCCGCCGGCCGCGTGCCAGCCGTCGACGCCGTGGCCGGGCAGACCTACGAGCTGAGCGAGCTGCTCGTCGACGTGCTCGGGGTCACCGACGTCGGCGCGCTACTACCCGCACCGGGTCACCTACCACCCCACCTGCCACTCGACTGCGGATGCTGCGGGTCGGCGACCGGCCGCTGCAGCTGCTGCGCGCGGTGCGCGGGCATCGACCTGGTGGAGCTGCCGGCCGCCGGAGACGTGCTGCGGGTTCGGCGGCACGTTCGCGCTGAAGAACGCCGAGACCTCCACCGCGATGCTCGCCGACAAGATGCGCCACGTGCTCGCACCGGCGCCGAGGTGCTGCACCGCCGGCGACGCTTCGTGCCTGATGCACATCGGCGGCGGGCTGTCCCGGCTGCGGGCCGGCACCCGGACCGTGCACCTGGCCGAGATCCTCGCCGCGCGACGGCAGGACCGGGCCGCGATGACCTTCCTCGGCATGCCAGGGGCGGCGGCACCCGGCCACGCCGGCGGCGACGGACGTTCCGCGGTTCCCCGCGCGCACGACGCGCCCTCGGCGACCCCCAGCTGCGGCGCAACCTCGGCCACGCCACCGCCACCATCCGCGCCAAGCGGGCCGCCGTCGTCGCCGAGCTCGCCGACTGGGAGGCAGCTGCGCGCGGCGGGCGCGGCGATCAAGGCCGACGTGATGGCCGAGCTGACCGGAACTGCTCGAGCGAGCTCGAGCGCAACGTCACCGCCCGCGGCGGGGTGGTGCACTGGGCGCGCGACGCCGACGAGGCGAACCGGATCGTCACCGGCCTGGTGCGCGCCGCGCGGCCGGACGCCCGGTCGAGGTGGTGAAGGTCAAGTCGATGGCGACCCAGGAGATCGGTCTGAACGAGGCCCTCGCCGACGGCCGGGCATCGCGGCGGTGCGAGACCGACCTCGCCGAGCTGATCGTCCAGCTCGCCGACGACCGCCCGTCCACATCCTGGTGCCCGGCGATCCACCGCAACCGGGCCGAGATCCGGGAGATCTTCCGCCGGCGAGATGCCCGGCGCCGACCCGGACCTGTCCGACGACCCGCGGGCGCTGGCGATGGCCGCGCGGGCCGCACCTGCGCCGCAAGTTCCTGTCCGCGCGGGTGGCCGTCAGCGGCGCCAACTTCGCCGTCGCCGAGACCGGGACGCTGGCGGTGGTGGAGTCCGAGGGCAACGGCCGGATGTGCCTGACCCTGCCCGCGCACGCTGGTCACCGTGATGGGGATCGAGAAGGTGCTGCCCCGACCTGGCGCGACCTCGAGGTGTTCCTGCAGCTGCTGCCGCGCTCGTCGACCGGGGAGCGGATGAACCCGTACACCTCGATGTGGACCGGGGTGTCCCACGCCCACGGCGACGGGCCGCAGGAGTTCCACCTCGTGCTGCTCGACAACGGCCGCACCGCTGCCCTGGCCGACCAGGTCGGCCGGTCCGCGCTGCACTGCATCCGCTGCTCCGCCTGCCTCAACGTCTGCCCGGTCTACGAGCGGACCGGCGGGCACGCCTACGGCTCGGTCTACCCGGGCCCGATCGGCGCGGTGCTCACCCCGCAGCTGGCCGGGATGCACGGGCACGGCGACCCGGCGATCGCTGCCGTTCGCGTCGTCGCTGTGCGGGGCCTGCTTCGACGCCTGCCCGGTGAAGATCGACATCCCGTCGCATGCTGGTGCACCTGCGCGCCCGGCCACGTCGACGGCGAGCGGGCCCGCCGGTTGCCCACCCCGGAGCGGGCGGCGATGGCCGCGGCGGCCTGGGCGATGTCGTCCCCGGCGCCGCTTCCGCGCCGCCGAGCAGGGGCTGGCCGTGGGGCGGCTGCTCGGCCGGGACGGGCGGATCCGCCGGCTGCCGCCCCCGCTGTCGGCCTGGACCGGTGCACGGGACGCGCCCGGTCCCTCCGGCGGAGACCTTCCGGCAGTGGTGGGCCCGCACCCGCGGGGAGCAGTCGTGAGCGCCCGCGAGGAGCTGCTGGCCCGCGTCCGCGCCGCGCTCGGGCGCCCGGCCGGCGCCGGCGCCGGCCCCGGCGCCGGGCCTGACCCGGTAACGCGGGACTACCGGGCCGCAGGGCCCGGCGACCCCGGCGCGAGCGAACTGCTCGACCTGCTGGCCGACCGGCTGCGGGACTACCGCGCCACGGTGCACCGCTGCCCGGCCGACGCGGTGCCGGCCACGGTGGCGGCCGCGCTGGACGCGGCCGGGGCGGGCCGCCTCGCCGTCCCCGCCGGCCTGCCGCCGGAGTGGCTCGCTGCCGCCGGCGCGGGCCGGAGCTGCTGGTCGACGGTCCCCCGACGCTGTCCGCGGCGGCCCTGGACGAGGTCGACGGGGTGCTCACCGGCTGCGCCGTCGCGGTGGCGCAGACCGGGACCATCGTGCTCGACGGGTCAGCACCCTGCGGGCGCCGCGTGCTCACCCTGGTGCCCGACTACCACCTCGTCGTGGTGCGGGCCGCCCAGGTGGTGGCCGGTGTCCCCGAGGCCCTCGCCCGGCTCGATCCGGTGCGGCCGCTGACCTGGGTCAGCGGTCCGTCCGCGACCAGCGACATCGAACTCAGCAGGGTTGAGGGGGTACACGGACCGCGCACCCTGGTGGTGGTGCTCGCCGCCGGCTGAGCGCACGGCGTGGCAGGATCGACCGATCCACCGGCGCGCCGCCGGTGCACCCGGCGAAGGGAACCCTGTGAGCCTGCTCGCGAACCTCGTGGTCGCGGTGGTCGCGGCCCTGCACGTCGGGTTCGGCGTGCTGGAGATGTTCCTCTGGCGGCGCCCGATCGGCCTGCGCGCGTTCGGGCAGACCCAGGCCGCCGCCGACTCCTCCGCCGTGCTGGCGGCCAACCAGGGCCTGTACAACGGCTTCCTCGCCGCGGGCCTGGTGTGGGGGCTGCTGGCCGGGGGCTCGCTCGCCGCCCCGGTGAAGGAGTTCTTCCTCGGCTGCGTGATCGTCGCGGGCGGCTACGGCGGGTTCACCGTCTCGCGCCGGATCTTCCTCGTGCAGGCAGTTCCCGCGGCGATCGGCCTGGCGCTGGTGCTGGCCGCCTGACGGCGCGGCCCCGAAGGGCACCGCGTCGGGCCGCGACCGGTCAGGCCGGTCGGGCCACGTAGGCGAGGTGCATTCCGTACAGGCAGGCGGCGGCCAGCCCCACGTAGCCGGCGGCGATCCAGCCGCGCGCCTGCGGGGGGATGGCGTAGTAGTCGCCCGCGCCCCCGGCACGGTGCTGCCGCCAGCGCCTGACGGCCTCGAAGCCACCGAGGACGAGCACGAAGCCGAGCACCGGGCTGGGCCGCCACAGCAGCATCACCGCCGCCAGGCCGAGCCCGCCGAGCCAGACCGCGGGATGCAACGCGCCGGCGATCCGGCCGCCGTCCAGCGGCAGCATGGGCAGCAGGTTGAACAGGTTGACGAGGAACCCGGTGTAGGCCAGCGCCCGCAGCAGCAGCGACCCGTTGAGGTCCGCCAGCTGCAGCACCGCCAGGCAGCCGAGGGCACCCGCCGCCGGGCCCGCCATCGCCGACCATGCCTCCTCCGCCACCGAGCGCTGCCTCCCCTTGACAGTGACGAAGGCCCCCATCATCGGGACGAACATGGGGGCGCTGGCCGGCACTCCCTGCGCGCGCAGCGCGACCACGTGGCCGAACTCGTGCACGGCGAGCAGGAGCACGAAGCCGAGTGCGAACTTCCACCCCCAGAAGAGCGCGTAGACGGCGACGGAGATCAGCATCGAGCCGAGGACCTTGACCTTGCCGAGTACCGCCAGGCCCTTGAGCAGCAACAACGCCTTCGTCACCAGGCCGACCTTGCCCGCGATCGCCGCGCCGCCCGCAACCCCTGCACCGGCCCGTCCCAGGCCGGAGCGACGCCCACCGCCGCCGCGGCGCGGCTGCGGCAGCCCGGCGACGGGCGGGGTGCCCCAGGTCGGCACGCCCTCACCGTGCGGCGGGCGGGGCGGCCCCCCGGCGGCGGGGGTTCCCCACCCGGGTGCCGCCTCCTCGGGCGGGTCGGCGGGCGCGGGGGTGGGCCGGCCCGGGGTCCCCCAGGGCGGCACTGCCGCATCCTGCCCGGAGCCCGCGGGCAGGGCGGGGTCCCGGCCTTCGGGCAGCGGCGCGACGTCGTCCCTCACGTCACCATCGTCGCGCATGTCCTGTCCTGTGCGCATGTCCCGCCCTGCGCGGCCGGTGCGGGAACGGCCCGCTGAGCGGAACGGCGGGCACCACCACCAGCCGTCCTGCCCCGTACCGTCGCTGCCGTGGACCGTACGCCCCTGCCCGTCACCGCTGCCATCTCCCGCCGCCCCCGCCCCGGCCGCGACGGGGAGCTGGCCGGCTGGGCGACCCGGATCGCCGCCACGGCGGCGGCCTTCCCCGGCCACCTCGGGGCGCAGGTGTTCCCGGCCGACCCGCCGGGCCGCGAGGACCTCACGATCGTCTTCAGCTTCGCGACCGCCCGGGAGTTGGCTGCCTGGGAGGCGAGCCCGGAGCGGGCCCGACTGCTCACCGCCGGGGCCGGGCTCACCGAGGGGCCACAACGCGCCCACACCCTCACCGGGCTGGAGGGCCTGTTCACCGGGGCGGCCAGACCGGCCTCCGCTCCGTCCCGCTGGCGCACCGCGGTGGTGATCGCGCTGGCGATGTACCCGCTCTCGCTGCTGGCGACGCTGCTGCTGGCGCCGCGGCTGAGCGGGCTCCCGGTGCCGGTCCGCACCGTGGTCACCACGGCGGTGATGGTTCCGCTGATGGTGTGGGCGGCGGTGCCGCTGGTCAGCACGGTGCTGCGACGCTGGCTGGTCCGGGCGCGCTGAGGCCCGCCGCCGCCGGTCCGGACCCCGCTGCGCGAGCCGCGGACCCTCACTCCGCCAGGAACAGCGCCCGCCGGGGGCAGGCCGCCACCGCCGCAGCCGCCTGCCGGCGGTCCCGCCCCTCCAGCGTCTGGTCGGCGAGCAGCGGGTATCCCCACGAGTCCACCCGGACCACCCGGGGCGCCAGGTGGGCGCAGATCCCGACGCCCTCGCAGGCGACCGGGTCGACACCCAGCCGTGGTCCGGGCGCCGCCCGGCGCGCACTCACCGCGCACCCACCGGAAGCGGGAACAGTGCCGCGGCCTGCGCCCGCGCGGCGGCGCCCCCCTGGTGCAGGCAGCGCCGGCGCAGGTGGGCGTGCACGTCGTCGGTGAGGGTGTGCAGCGCGGTACGGACCAGTCGGATCCCGCCGTCCGGGTGGTGGCACGCACCGCGCCCGGAGACCTCCCCCGACCAGCGGGCCAGCCGGCGCAGGTCGGCGCGTCCCGCCCGGCCGGCGGCGAGGTCGGCCACCACGTCGGCCACTGCCCGCAGCCCGAAGACACACGGGCCGCACTGCCGGGCGCTGCTGCCGGCGAGATAGTCGATCACCGCGGCGGTGACCGCCAGCCCGCACACCCCGGGCGGGAGGATCCCGACGATGCCCGCACCCAGGCTCACCCCGGCCCGCCGGGCCGCCGCCTCGTCGGCGGGCAGCCGGGCCACGTCGTCCCAGCGCACCCACGAGCCGCCGTAGCCGCCGAGCAGCACGGCGTGCGGGGCGGCCTCCGCCCCACCTGTGGCAGCCGAGACCGCGTCGGCCAGGGTGGTCGAGGGATCGACCTCGAGCACGCTGCGCCGCCCGGACACGACGGTGAGCAGAGTCGTGCCGCGGTAGTCCTCCGCAGTGCTCCGGGCCGCCACCGCGACCCGGGCCAGCGTCTCCACGTTGTGCAGCAGGGTGGGGCGTCCCTCGACCCCCTCCTCAGCGGCGGGCCGACGCCGGTACTGCGGCAGGGCCGGGCCTCCGGACAGCGCCCGGACGACCGCGGAGGACTCCCCGCTGAGGTAGTGCCGGGGCCCGGTGGCGAGCTGGACCGGCGGGTCGTTCAGCCCTGCCGCCCGGCGCTCGGCCAGCGCCCTGACCAGGCTGCGGTGGGTGTCCCGGGACCCCTCGTGCACCCACACCACGGCACGGTCGGCGCCCACCGCCTCCGCGGCACAGGCCAGCCCGTCGAGCACGAGATGGGGCCGGTGCTGCAGCAGGGCGGCGTCCTTGGCGCTGGCGGGCTCGCCCTCGGCTCCGTTCGCGACGACCGTGCCACCACCCCCCGCGGCCAGCACGGCGCGCCACTTGATCGCCGAGGGGAAGTGGCCGCCACCACGACCGGTGAGACCGATGCGGTGCAGGGTGTCCACCAGCCGGTCGCCCTCCGCGCCACAGGCCGGCGGTCGGACACCCCAGCGTTGCTGGTGGCCGGGCAGGTCCTCCAGCTCGGGGCCGTCGAGCCGGTGCTGCCGGTCGAGGTCGTAGTGGACCGGCTCACCGATCAGCCGGCCGTCCTCCTCGCCGCGCTGCCGGCGCGGTGCCGTCGCGACGGCGTGCAGGCGCGTCATGCCCGTCACCAGCGGCCGCCGCGGGCGGAGGCCGTTGCCCGCCGGGGCGCCTCACCCACCGGTCCCGCGGCCCGAACCACCGGCCCACCGACGGCCGTGCCCCGGTTCCCGTCCACCGCCGCGGCCGGTGCGGCCGGCGCGACCAGCGCTGCCACCCGATCGGCCGGCGTGGTGGTGACGTAACGCGAGATCGCGAGCAACACCAGGGCGCCTCCAGTTCCGATGTAGAGCAGCCTCCAGGCGGCGGCGTCGCTGCCGGCCAGCACGCCGTGCAGCCACACCAGTACCAGCGAGGCCGCGGAGACCTTGTGCAGCGGCCACCAGATCCGGGCCGTGAGCCGGCCGGCGAAGGCCGCGGTGACCCCCGCGAGGATCCCCGCATAGGCCCCGAGCAGGCCCAGCGTCACCGGCACCGGGCGGTAGGTGCTCGCCAGCGGGAGCAGCGCGCCGCGGGTGCCGACCCCGGCGTAGCTGTCCATCGCCAGCACCACGACGTGCAGCACCGTGAAGCTCAGGGTGAACACGGCCAGGGTGGCGTGCACCCGGATCCGGGTCACCGGGCTGGGCCGGCGCAGCCGCGACCGCCAGGGGTGCGAAAGCAGCAGACCGAGCCCGACGAGGGCGACCATGAGCAGGTAGGACGTGACTCCGGCGGCGCGGCCGAGCACCCAGGTGGCGTCCTGGCGGCCGGAGACCTGTTGCACGGCCCAGCCGACGAGCGCGGCGGACACGGCGGCCCCTGCCGCGACCGCGGCGACCGTCAGCAGCCTCCACAGCAGCCGGGCCGCCACACGGGCGACCTCGCCGACGCCGGGCCGGGCGGTCACCCCGACGGCGCGGTCCAGCACGGTCACCGGACCGCTCCCGGCGCGGTCCTGCGCCGTCATCGGACCGCTCCCGGCGCGGTCCTGCGCCGTCATCGGACCGCTCCCGGCGCGGTCCGGGGGGCTGTCCACAGCACGTACCGGTACAGCTGCGGGCTCATCGCGAAGGAGCCGTCGGAGGCCACCCACAAGGCGGCGAGGTCGTGCCGGCGGCAGAGTTGGGCGATCCGGGAGGCCCCGGCGACGAACAGCGCCTTGCTCCACACCTCGGCCCGGGCGGGGTCCGCGCCCACGACGGTGACGGAGGCGAGGCCCCCGGCCGCGCTGGTACCGGTGCGCGGGTCGATCAGGTGGTGCACGGCCCGGCCGCCGGTCTGCCAGCGCCGCACCCGGGTGGATGAGGTGGCGCAGCCGCCGTCGGTGATCGACAGCACGGCCACCGGATCGGGACCGGAGCGGGGGTCCTCGACCCCGACGTGCCAGCCGGCGCCCTCGGGTCCGGCACCGCCGAGATAGCAGTCGCCGCCCGCCTCCACCAGGTACGCCGCACCGCTGCCGGCGAGCTCCCGGGCCGCCCAGCGCACCGCCAGGCCCTTGCCGATCCCGCCGAGGTCGATGGGGTCGGCACCGATCCGGACACCACGCCGCTGCGGGTACAGCCCGGGCCGCCAGCGCGCCCTGTGGGTGTTCCGCGGCGCCGCCGCCGGCGGCCCGCCCGCGTCCGGCGCCTGCTCCGGTGCGGGCACCTGCACCGGGCCCGCGTCGAACGGCAGGCTGCGGTCGTAGCCGAGGGAGCTCAGTGCGGTCAGCACCCGGGGGTCGAACAGCCCGCGGGTGTCCAGGTGCGCCTGCGCGGCCTCGGCGACGGCGTCGTAGCACTCCTGCGGGACCTCGCACCAGCGCCACCCGAACGCGTTCGCCCGCATCAGCGGGCTGTCGGGGCGGAAGCGGGTGCAGGCGTCCTCGACCCGCTCGAAGACCAGCCGGGCTCGCTCGCAGGCCTCCTCGGCACCGGCACCCGGGGCGATCACGCGCAGCGTCACGTCGCAGGCCATCGCCCGGAACGTCATGGACACCCAGTCCGAGTCCGGGCGGGCGGCCGGGGGCACCGGCGGGGTCCAGCCGGTGGGCAGCCCGGCGGGGTCGGCACTGCCCCGGCCGAGGGCGGTCACGAGGCTCACGATGCGCCGGTCCGGGCGTGCACCGCGGGGGCCGAGCCGACGGAGGCCACCCGCGCCGGGGCCGCAGCCGACCTCGCCGACGCCGAGGCCGCGGCCTTCGCCGCCTTCTCCGCGGCCGCTCCTGATTTGCCCAGCGCCGCCGCCTGCAGCCGGAGGGCGTGCAGGCTGGCCTGCAGATCCGTCAGGCGGGCGGCATCAGCAGCGAGCGCCTGGCTCATCGCGGCCGTGTCCGGGGCCTGGGCCGCCGTGGCGGCCGCGGCGTTGGGGTCACTCGCCGGCACCGGCTGATGGCCGAGGGACCAGACGGTGGCCGCGGTGAACACCGCGGCCGCCGCCGGCGCGGCCATCGCCGCGGTCGACCAGCGGGCCGGCCTGCCGGCCCGGTCAGTCATCGTGGCCCTCGTGCTCGCCGCCGCCACCGCTCGCGCCGGTGGTGGTGTGCCGCGCCGGCGCGGGCGCCGGTGCCGGCGCCACCACCTTCGCGGCCGCCTGCGCGGCCGCGGCGGCGGCCTTGGCCCGGGCCTGCTCGGCGAGGGCAAGTTCGCGCTGGGCGGCGGTGAGCTCGCCCCGCAGCGCCCCGGCCTCGGACTCCAGCGTGGCCAGGACGCCGTCCAGCGCCGCCGCGTCCGTGCCGCCGGCGGGCGCGGCGGTGTCCACGGTGAGCTGGGTCGAGCCGGTGGCCTGCATTCCCGGGGCCTGCACGAGTGCGAGTGCCGCACCGCCCAGGACACCGGTCGCAGCCACCGCCGTGGCCGTCACCCGCCGCGAGCGTCTCATGATCACTCCCTCGGGCGCGCCGCTGTCCGGTCGGTCCGGCGTGGGCGCCCACCGATCACGCTAGGGCGCCAGGGTTAGGGATCGGTTAGCCCAGGGCAGGCCCCGGGACAGCCTCTGACCAGGTCCGCGGCGCCGAGCAGCGCCTCCGCGTGGCCCGGCGGGGCCGCCTCCCCGGCTGGCTACCATCAGGGCGTGGATGGGAGCGGAACGATCCTCGTCGTCGACGACGAGGCCGATCTGCGCGGGCTCATCCGCCCTTACCTCGAGGCGGAGGGCTTCGCGGTGGTGGAGGCCGCCTCCGGGCCCGAGGGCCTGGCCGCCGTCCAGCAGTCCGGGGTCGACCTGGCCGTCATCGACGTCATGCTCCCCGGGTTCGACGGCTTCGAACTGCTGCGCCGGATCCGCCGGCTGTCCCACCTGCCGGTGATCCTGCTCACCGCCCGGCACGAGGAGGGGAACCGGATCGCCGGGCTGCGGCTGGGTGCCGACGACTACGTGGTCAAGCCCTTCTCCGCGCCCGAACTGGTGGCCAGGGTCTTCGCCCAGCTGCGCCGGGCCAGGGAGTTCGGCCCGACGACGCTGCTGCAGCTCGGGGCGATCACGCTGGACGTGTCCGCGCGGGTGGTGGAGGTCGACGGCGACCCGGTCGAGCTGACCCGCCGCGAGTTCGACCTGCTGGTCGCCCTGGCCCGCAACCCCGGGCGGGTGCTGACCCGCGCCGAGTTGCTGAGTGCCGCCTGGGACACCACCTTCGTCACCGCCAAGACCGTCGACGTGCACCTTGCCGGGCTGCGCCGCAAGCTCGGGCCGGACCTGACCGTGCGGACCCTGCGGGGCGTGGGGTACCGCCTCGACCCGCCGTGATCCGGGCCCGCGTGCTGTCCGTGCCGGTGGTGCTTGCCACCCTCGCAGCACTCGCCGCCGGAGCGATCAGCCTCTACATCTACTTCTCCTGGGCGGGCCGGCAGCGCGATCTGACCGACACCCGCACCGAGAACGCCTACCTGGCCACCGTGCTCGCCCAGGAGGTGACCAGCCACCGCAGCCTCGACGGCCTGGACGCCTTCACCCCGATGATCGCCGAGGAGGAGCAGTGGGCCACCGTCCGCCTCGGGGCGACCACCTGGACCGGCGGGGAGCAGCCGAAGCCGGGTGACCGCACCACCAGCACCCAACTCATGATCCCGGGCGGGCAGGTCACCGTGGTCGGCCACCTCGACCCGGCGATCGAGTCCCCGGTCGGCGGCGTGGTGGCCGGGGTGCTGGCGATCGCCCTGGTCATCGGGGTCGCCGCCACCTCGCTCGAGCTGGCGAACCGGCGGGTCCGGCGGCGGGTGGACGTCGCCGTGCAGGCGGCGGAACGGGTGTCCACCGGCGACTTCGCGGTACGCATCGGCGCCGAGGGTTCGGGGGAGCTCGCCCGGCTCGGACGGGCCTTCGACCTGATGGCCGGCCGGCTGCAGGCCGTCGACGCCGACCAGCGGCAGCTGCTCGCCGACCTCGCCCACGAGATCGCCACCCCGGTGCACGCGCTGGCCGGCTTCGCCGTCGCGGTGCTCGACGGCACCATCCCGCGGGAGCGGGCCGAGCCGGTGATCTCCAGCCACGCCGAGCGGCTGTCCCGGCTGCTCGGCGACCTCGCCCAGCTGCGGGCGCTGGACGCCGCAGCCGGAGAACCGCCCCAGCCGATGGACCTCAACCAGGTGGCCGCCGAGCAGGTGGGCCAGTTCTCCGGGATGGCCCGCGACAAGGGCCTCACGCTGCGCGCCCTGCCGGCGCGCAGGCCGGTGGTGGTGACGGCCGACCACGCGCTGGTCGACTCGGTGCTGCGCAACCTGGTGAGCAACGCGATCCGGTACACCCCGTCCGGCGGCGACGTGGGCGTGGCCGTCCGTCTCGAGGGGCGCGCGCCGGTGATCGAGGTCCGTGACGACGGGCCGGGGATCGCCCCAGAGCACCGGGAGCGGATCTTCGACCGCTTCTACCGGGTCGACGCGGCCCGCGACCGGGGCAGCGGCGGCTCGGGGCTGGGTCTGGCCATCGCCCGGCGCGCCGCGGCCGCGATGGGCGCCGAGCTCCGGCTGGACAGCGCCCCCGGTGCGGGCAGCGTCTTCAGCCTGGCGTTCGCCCCGCCGAAGCCCCGCGCCGGCGAGGCCTGACCCCGCAGCGGCACCCGGCGGCGGCAGGGCAGACTGCCTGGCATGGGCTTCCACTCCCCCTACCGCCACGGCTTCGCCCGGGTCGCCGCCTGCGCGATGCCCACAGCGCTGGCCGACCCCGCCGCGAACGCCGCCACCGTGCTGACGCTGGCCCGCGAGTGCCATGCCGAGGGGGTCGCCGTCGCCGTGTTCCCCGAGCTCACCCTCTCCGGGTACTCCCTGGAGGACCTGCTGTTGCAGGACGCCCTGCTGGACGCGGTCGAGCGGGCCCTCGCCACCCTCGTCACAGCCTCGGCCGACCTGCTGCCGGTACTGGTGGTCGGCGCCCCGCTGCGGCACCGGAACCGGATCTACAACGCCGCCGTGGTGGTCCACCGCGGCAGCGTCCTCGGCGTCGCACCGAAGTCCTACCTGCCGACGTACCGGGAGTTCTACGAGCGCAGGCAGTGCGCGCCGGGCGACGCCGAGCGAGGGCGGATCACGGTGGCCGGCACCGACGTGCCCTTCGGACCCGACCTGCTGTTCACCGCCCAGGACGTGCCCGGACTGGTGCTGCACGCCGAGGTCTGCGAGGACATGTGGGTGCCGATCCCGCCCAGCGCGCAGGCCGCGCTGGCCGGCGCCACGGTGCTGGCGAACCTCTCCGGCAGCCCGATCACCGTGGGCCGGGCGCAGGACCGCGCGCTGCTGTGCCGCTCGGCGTCCGCGCGCTGCCTCGCCGGGTACGTCTTCGCCGCCGCCGGCGAGGGCGAGTCGACCACCGACCTGTCCTGGGACGGCCAGACCCTCATCTACGAGAACGGCGTGCTGCTGGCAGAGACCGAACGGTTCCCGGCCGGGGCGCGGCGGGCCGTCGCCGACCTGGACCTCGACCTGCTGCGCCAGGAACGGCAGCGGATGGGCACCTTCGACGACAACCGGCGCCACCACGCGCAGGCGCTGGAGTCCTTCCGGCACATCCCGTTCCGGCTCGACCCCCCGGCCGGCGACCTGGGGCTGCGCCGGGTGGTCGAGCGTTTCCCGTTCGTCCCCGCCGACCCGCAGCGGCTGAGCCAGGACTGTTACGAGGCCTACGGCATCCAGGTGTCGGGGCTGGAGCAACGGCTGCGGGCGATCGGCCACCCGAAGGTCGTGATCGGCGTGTCCGGCGGGCTGGACTCCTCCCACGCCCTGATCGTGGCCGCCCGGGCGATGGATCGGCTCGGGCGCCCGCGCTCGGACATCCTCGCCTACACCCTGCCCGGGTTCGCCACCGGCGAGCACACCCGCGGAAACGCGCTGCGGCTGATGCAGGCCGTCGGCGCCACCCACCACGAGCTCGACATCACCCCGGCGGCCCGGCAGATGCTCGCCGACCTGGAGCACCCGTTCGCCGCCGGGGAACCGGTGTACGACATCACCTTCGAGAACGTCCAGGCCGGGTTGCGCACCGACTACCTGTTCCGGCTCGCCAACCACCACGGCGGCATCGTGCTCGGCACCGGCGACCTGTCCGAGCTCGCGCTCGGATGGTGCACCTACGGTGTCGGCGACCAGATGTCGCACTACAACGTCAACTCCGGGGTGCCGAAGACGCTGATCCAGCACCTGATCCGGTGGGTGATCTCCTCGGCGCAGTTCTCCGCGGAGGTCTCCCGGACGCTGCAGGCCATCCTCGACACCGAGATCACCCCCGAGCTGGTGCCGGCCGCCGAGGGCGGGCGGCCGCAGAGCACTGAGGAGAGGGTCGGCCCCTACGCGCTGCAGGACTTCTCGCTGTTCTACGTGCTGCGCCACGGGTTCCGGCCCTCGAAGATCGCCTTCCTCGCCGAGCACGCCTGGAGCGACCCGGAGCGCGGGCAGTGGCCCGCCGGCTTCCCGCCGGGGCGGCGGGTCGGCTACGAGCTGGCGGAGATCCGGGCCTGGCTCGAGGTGTTCGTGCAGCGCTTCTTCGCCTTCAGCCAGTTCAAGCGCTCGGCGATGCCGAACGGCCCGAAGGTGGTGGCGGGCGGGTCGCTCTCGCCGCGCGGTGACTGGCGTGCGCCGTCCGACGCCTCGGCCGCCGTCTGGCTGGAGGAACTGCGTCGCGGCGTGCCCGGGCAATGACCGCGGGCGCCCCGCGCCGGGACCCGGCGGCGATCTCCAGGCGCACGCTGCTGCTGGGGGCGGTGGGTGCCGCCGCCCTCGCGGCCGGCGGCGCCGGAGCGCTGCTGGCGGTGGAGCACGGAGTGCTGCCGGGCAGGATCCGGCTCGGTGCGGCGCTGGGACGCTGCGCGGTGGACGCGGCCCCGCCCGCGGTGGACGCCGGCCCGCTGCTGGCCGGGCGCTTCGACTCCGCCCTCCGCCGGCGGAGCGTGCAGTGGGTGCTCGCCCTGCCCCCGGGCCGATCCGGGCCGCGGCCGGCGGCGGGGCTGCCCGTGGCGTTGGTGCTGCACGGGCACGGCGACGACGCCCGCTCGGCGTTCGACCAGCTCGGCATGCACCGCTTCCTCGCCGCACACGTCGCGGCGGGCGGGGTTCCCTTCGCCCTGGCGAGCGTTGACGGCGGCACGGCGTACTGGCACCCGCGGGCGAGCGGCGACGACCCGCTGGGAATGATCGTGCACGAGCTGCTCCCGCGGCTGGCCGCGGCTGGGCTGCGCACCGACCGGGTCGGGGCGACCGGCTGGTCGATGGGCGGGTTCGGGGCGCTGCTGCTGGCCCGCCAGTCCGGGCGGGCGGCCCTGGGCGGCTGCACCGTGGCGGCGGCGGCGGCCGCGAGCCCGGCGCTGTTCCCCTCCTTCGCCGCCGCCGCCCCCGGCGCCTTCGACGACGCGGCCGACTTCGCCGCCTGGGGCGACCTCCTGGCCGATCCCGGGGTGGCGCCTACCACCCGGTTGTCGGTGTCCTGCGGCGACACCGATGCCTTCACCGCCGTGACGCAGCGGTACCGGGCGGCCGTGCGCCCTGCACCGGCGGGTGGGATCAGCCGCGGCTGCCACACCCAGGGCTACTGGCGCAGCGTGGTCGCGTCGCAGCTCACCCTGCTCGGCACCGCCCTGGCGGGCTGAGCCGGCGACGCCCGCGATCACGCGCTCCGGGGCGGCCCGCGCCGAACTCCAGGGACAGCATCGCCGCCCCGGCCCAGAACACCTGCGCCGGGGCGAGCACCACGTACCTGCGGGCGCCGAAGGAGTCGAACTTGCGCAGGTAGCGGTACAGCGCCTCGACCCGGATCAGCCGGTCCAGCGCGTGCACCGCGACCCTGCCCACGCGCACCGCCGGCCCCGGGTGCTCCCGCCCCGCGAACAGGTCGCTGAACGGCGCGAACGCGAGCGACACCTGCTCACCGCCGTGCTGGCGGGCCCAGCCGAGCATGTCGAGGGCGAGCCGCTCGTCCACCCCGTTCGGCGCTCCGGGCGCACGCCACGGCACGTCGAGGCAGACCTGCCGGCCGCCGTCCGCGAGCGCGAACCTGTGCACGGCGACCAGCCGCCCGGCCCTGTCGCGGGCGAGAGCGAGCAGCGTGCCAGGGTGCGTGCCGTCCAGCGGGTGGTCGAGGATCATCGAGAAGCCGCGCGGGGCCAGGCCGCGGGTGGACGTCATCAGCGCCGCGACCTCGGCGCGCAGCGCCGGGTCGAGGCCGTCCTCGACCAGCACACCGGTGCTCACCCCGGCGTTGCGGGTGCGCTGCACCGCCTGCCGCAGGTTGCGGGCGCGCCGCCCCACCGGGTCGAACCCGGCGACGTCGAGCACCACGTCCCGCCCGATGCCGACGGCCCGCCGGCCGCTGAGACCGCCGCCCGGCTGCGCCCCCCACAGCCGCGGGTGGGCCGTGCCCAGCACCGCGACCCGCCAGCCGTTGCGGGCGGCGTACTGCTCGAACGCAGCGACCGCCGCGTCCGCCGACCGTGGCGACCCCACCGGGTCGCCGGACGCGACCGCCGTCCCGAACCTGACCCGGTAGGCGACGGCAGCACCGCCGTCGGGGGTGAACACGTAGCTCTTGTCACTGCGCTGGGCGAACGGCGCTATCGGGTCACCGGGGGTGCGCTCCACCAGGGCGGCCACGGCCTGCCGTTGCCCCGCCGACGCCGGGGGCGGCGGCGGGGCCGGGCGGACCACCGCGAACGCGCCGGTCACCAGGAGCAGCGCGGTCACCCGCCCCTGGTCGACCCGGGCGGCCCCGACAGCGGCGAGCAGCAGCGCGGCCGCCGCGATGACATTGCCGGCCACCAGTCGCCGCCCCAGCACCGCGCCCCGGGCGATGAGCACCAGCCCGACCCCGCTCGCCACCGGGTCGGCACTGCGCAACCGGACCCCGTGCACGACCAGTGCGAGCGCGCCCGCGAGCAGCACCGCACCGGCGAGCCACCGCAGCGCACCCGCCGGCGTGAGCCGTGCCGCATCGTCGGTCACCGGGGAACGCCCCCCGTGTCGGTCCTTGCATTCGAGGCTACGCCGGCGCTGGGACCGCGCCAGCGGACCGAGATCCCGTCCCGCCCCGCCACCAGCCGGCGGCGACCAGCTCGGCCACGAGGGTCTCGGTGAGCAGTGCCACGTCCGCGTCCGCGTCGTGCCGGTAACGCACGGACCGCGTCCGCCCCTCCACGTCGGCACCCACGGCCAGCACGGTGGATCCCCTGTCCCGCAGCCACTCCAGCGCCTGGGCGTCGTAGCGGGACCCGGGGAACAGCAGCGCCGACTGCTCCGCCGAGGACAACCGCTGCGCCGGGGCGATGGCGTAGACGCCGTGCGGGTCCGGCCCCGAAGGCTACAGTTCGGCTGCGGGGCAGGGACCGGAGGAGTGGATCTTCGTGGCGCAGAAGGTGTTCACGGTGCTTCAGGACGACCTCGACGGCGGCCGGGCCGCCGAGACGATCAGTTTCGGGTTGGACGGTGCCAGCTACCAGATCGACCTGAGCGCACGGCACGCCGCCAGGTTGCGCCGCGAGCTGGAGCCGTTCATCGCCGCCGGTCGGCGCGTCGGCGGGCGCTCCACCCGGGCCCGCGCCGCCACCGCCTCGACCTCGGCCGGGGTCGGGGCCGCGCGAGGTGTCGCCACCCCCGCCGACCCGGCGGCCGTGCGTGCCTGGGCGGCGGCGAACCGGGTCACGGTGTCCCCGCGCGGCCGGATCCCGTCCGCAGTCATCGAGCAGTTCCGCGCCGCCGGGCACTGACCGGGGCGCGACGTGGAGCGGATCGAGTGCCAGTGGTGCCGGGTGCAGAACCAGCCGGGCTCCACCTCGTGCATCACCTGTGGCGCCCCGCTCGACGCGGGCCGGACGGTCAGCGACTCGGGTTGGCGGGAAGCCCCTCGACTGCGCGACATGACCGAGTTCCGCTTCTCCGGCTCCGGGTGCCAGGTCGAGGGCGAGCTGGTCCCCGTCGCCGAGATCACCCTCGCCCAGGGTGATGCCGTCTTCTTCGAGCACCACGTGCTGTTGTGGAAGGACGAGCACGTCCCGCTCGCGGCGATGCCGACCGGCGGCGGGATGAAGCGCATGATCGGCGGGATGCCGTTCGTGCTCTCCGTCTCCTACGGCCCCGGGCGGGTGGCCTTCTCCCGTGACTCCCCCGGCGAACTGGTGGTGCTGCCGCTGCACCCGGGCATGGAGCTCGATGTCCGCGAGCACGCCTTTCTGCTCGCCTCGCACACCGTGAACTACTCCTTCGTGCGGATCAAGGGGCTGGCCAACCTGTTGCACGGCGGCAGCGGCATGTACCTCGACCGCTTCGTCACCGCGGGCGCCCCCGGCCTGCTCATGCTGCACGGGTACGGGAACGTCTTCGAGCGGATGCTCGGCCCGGGGGAGAAGATCCTGGTGGAGCCGGGAGGCTTCCTCTACAAGGACGCCTCGGTGCAGATGCAGGCGGTGCAGATGCCGGTGAGGACGGGGCTCATGCGACACGGGATGTACCTGGCCGAGGTGACCGGCCCGGGCCGGGTCGGGATCCAGTCGATGTACGTCCATCACCACGCCGAATGAGCACGCCGCCGACCGTGCCGCCCGGCGATCTGACGTGCCGGTACTGCCGGCTGCCCACCTCCGCCGGTGGCCCCTCCTGCCCCCGCTGCGGTGCACCGCTGGACGTCCGCGACCGCGTGAGCCGGTCCGGCTGGGTCAGGCAGCCCGGGATCCGGGACCTGGCCCGCATCCAGCTCGGCGGTTCGCGGGTGCAGATCGAGGGCACCCAGGTTCCGGTCGCCGACTTCGACCTGTCCGGGCAGGAGTGGATCTACTTCTCCCACCACTGCCTGCTCTGGGCGGAGCCGTCGGTCCGGCTGACCAACAGCAGCCTCGCCGGTGGCTGGAACCGGATGCTCGCCGGCATGCCGCTGGTGATGCTCGAGGCGCGCGGACCGGGACACGTGGCGCTGTCGGACAACCATGCCGGCGACGTGATCGCCCTGCCCCTGATGCCGGGACGGCAGATGTGGGTGCGCGAGCACCGCTTCCTCACCGCCACCGGCAACGTCAGCTACACCTGGGAGCCGACGAACATCTGGTTCGTCACCGGCTCGGGCGACGAGCGCGAGACGCACTACCCACTCGGGATGGTGGGCGACCGGTTCACGGCGCAGGCCACTCCCGGGCTGCTGCTGCTGCACTCACCGGGCAACACGTTCCTGCGCGACCTGGCCCCGCAGGAGACGATCCTGGTGCAGCCGAGCGCGCTGCTGTACCGGGACGTGACCGTCGGGGCGCACCTGCACCTGGAGTACGCACGCTTCGCCGGCATCTCGTGGCGGCGCTCCTACGACCACCGCAACACCTGGCTGCGGCTGATCGGGCCGGGGCGGGTGGCCGTCCAGTCGGTGTTCGCGCACCCGGTCAGCGAGATCGTCACCAGCCACTCGCCCGCCACCACCCAGCGCTGGTAGCCGCCGGTTACGGCAGGGTGGGGCCGGTCGGTGCGGCAACCCGCGGCCAGGGGTAGAACGCCAGGTGCAGCAACAGGATCACCACCGCGGCGATGGCGAGCAGGAACAGCGGGCGGTTGCGCCGGTCCAGGTTGGCAAGGGTCTGCACCAGAGTGGGGAAGGGCACCTCGCGGTGCAGCACCAGCACCAGCGCGGTCGGGACCCCCACGAACAGCACCGCGATCACGCCGTACAGCACGCACGCGCTCACCCAGCGAGTCCCGGCGGTGCCCGCCGTCGCATGCGCGGCGACGATCGCCGCCGCCACCGCCACCACGCTGAAGGAGAAGTACGCCAGCCAGACCGGAAGGCCGATCACGTTCACGGCGCCCGGATGCGCGCTGCCGCGTCCACCCCGGGTGCGGTGCAGCCGGACGGACACCTCCACCGGCCGCAGCGCTCGCTGCGGGGCGTCGGCCGTGGCACGCGGGGTGTTCACCCCCAGCCGGTGGGCGACCTCGACAACCGGGATCACGAGCAGCGCCACGACGATCAGGGCGATCCAGTTCCAGCGGCCCTCGAGATATCCGATGGTTGCCGAGATCGTGGGCCAGGGCGCGGAGCCGCTGGCCGCCCACAACTCGGGGACGGCGATCACCACGCCGACGAATCCCCAGACGCCGTACCCCCACCACTCCCGGCGCCGTTCGTCGGCATCGACGCGTTGATCATCAATCACGAGATCCAGGGTAGGTCGCGCCCGGTCGCAGGTCGATGGTGCGCAGCGGGCCGGCGCACCCGCGCGCGCCCGGCCCCCCGTGAGCGCACCGCCTTGCGCGCTCACGGGTGCCGGGCGGGCCCTACGGCTTGCCGCCGCGCACCGCCGCCAGCGCCGAGCGTTGCGCCTGGTAGGTCTCCAGGTCCACCTCGCCCCGGGCGAAGCGCCGGTCGAGGATCTCCTCGGGCACCTCCGGGTTGTGCCGCACCGGGGTTGCCCCCTGCGCCTGGCCGCCGCGCCCGGGCACCAGTCGCAGCACCGCCCAGATGATCATGCCCAGTAACACGAGCCAGAACAGGCCCGCTAACAGCCAGAAGGCCGGGTCGATTCCACGGCCGTACGAGCCCATCATGGTTCGCCTCCTCCGGCCGGTCCTGGCACCGTGCCGGACCCGCCAGAAACCAGCATCGGAACCTCGCCTGGAGATCAGCCGGGTATTCGATGGAGATGGCATGGAGACGCGCTGAGGGCCCTACCCGCGCTCGCCGCGGGACCACGGGGTGGCGGCCCAGGGGTCGTAGTCCACCTCGAGCGGCTCGGGCTGCGGGCGCTGTGCCTCCGGGACGTGCCGCAGGTTCACCCGGATCCGGTACCAGACCGAGCTGCGCCCGCGCATCCCGTCCACGAGCACGTCCGCCGGCTCCAGCAGCGCGGCGACCGTCGGATGGCGCTGCTGCCAGCGGTGCAGACCCTCCAGCGCCTCGGGTCTGGTCCGGGCGCGGGCGATCTCCAGCAGGGGCATGCTCGGGGTGCGCCGGCCGGTGCCTTTCGGCGGCTTCTCCGCTGGCCCCAGGCGCTGCGCCAGTTCCAGCAGCCCGCCCAGCCCCCCGGCGGCGGCTTCCAGCCCCTGCCAGGGATCGCCCTCCTGCTGGTGGCGGTGGGCGACGGTGGCGAGGGTGAAGTCCGCCGGGCGGCACCCCGGCACCTCCTCCCAGCGCAACGGCGTCGACACCCGGGCGTCGGCGGAGGCCCGGACGGAGTACGCCGAGGCGACGGTGCGGTCCTTGGCGTTCTGGTTGAAGTCGACGAACACGCCCTGCCTTTCCTCCTTCCACCATCGGCTGGTGGCCAGCCCCGGGGCGCGGTTGTCCACCTCGCGGGCCAGCGCCTCGGCCGCCAGCCGGACGTCGCGGAACGGCCAGCGCGGCTCGATCGGGGCGTAGATGTGGAACCCGCGCGACCCGGAGGTCTTCGGCCAGCCGGTGAGGCCGTGCTCGGCGAGGACCTCCCGCACGAGCAGTGCGACCTCGACGATCTGGCCCCAGTCGACGCCGGGCACCGGGTCGAGGTCGATCCGCAGCTCGTCGGGATGTTCCAGGTCCTCGGCGCGCACCGGGTGGGGGTTGAGGTCGATGATCCCGAGGTTGAGCACCCAGGCCAGCTGGGCGGCGTCCCGGACGACGACCTCGTCGGCCCAGGTCCCGGAGGCGTACCGGAGCCGGGCCACCTCGATCCAGTCCGGCCGCTTGGTGGGGGCGCGCTTCTGGAAGAAGGCCTCCTGGTCGATGCCCTTGACGAAGCGCTTGAGGATCATCGGGCGCCCGGCGACACCCCGCAGCGCTCCGTCGGCGACGGCGAGGTAGTACCTGACCAGGTCGAGCTTGGTGTGGCCGGCCGCGGGGAAGACCGGCTTGTCCGGGTTGGTGATGACCACGTCGCGACCGGCGACCTCCAGCGTGCATGCGGTCGACATTCCGTCACGATAGTTGCCACGCCGGCCGATGGCGCCCGGCGACGAACGGATTGGACTTGCATACCCCATGGGGTATGCTTCTGCCATCGTCCCGAGAATCCGAGCGACAGGAGACGCCACAATGTGCAGCCCCGCCCGATGCGGCAAGTGCGGCAAGGCCACCTACACCGGCTGTGGGATGCATGTCGACCAGGTGCTTGCCGGAGTGCCCGCCGACAAGCGTTGCAGCTGCCGCTGAGCCCCTCGGGGGCGGGTGATCAGCAGCTCACCCACACCCGCCCCCGGCACAGCAGCGCCCCTTGCCCCCGTGGCGGGATAAGCGCACCCTGGGATCATGTCCAGCGGGCAGGTGCCCGACCCGCCGCGGCCGCCGTCCGGTGCGCCCGTGCCGGAGGTGCTCCGCAGCGGGCGTGAGCCCGGGCCCCGGCCGTGGGGCAGCCTGCTCACCCGGGTCGGCGACCGGTTGCGTCGCCGGCTGCTCCACCTGGTACCGGCATGGCCGGCCCGCCTGCGGCGCCGGTCCGCCCACCAGGCTCGAGCGCACCGCCCGTCCGCGCTGGCGTTGGCCCTGCTCGCCCTCGCGGTGGGCGTGCTCGCGCTGCACTGGGTGGGCGCCCCCCTGCCGCCAGCCGTACCGCGCCCATCGCCCTCGGCGTCGGCCGGCCACGGTGAGGCCTCCACGCTCGCGCAGGTGGTGTTCCAGGCCACCGAGCCCGGGCCGCTGCGTGACTACGTCCGCCCGGACACGGCCGGCGGTGCCTGCCCGCAGGCGTCCGTCGGTTACTCGGCGACCGGGTCCGTCGCAGCCGCCCTGGCCCGCGGCCTACCCGGGTTCGTGGTCATGGACCTGTCCCGCACGTACAACCAGACCCCCGGCCTGTGTGCCCTGCTGGTGCGCGCCCGTGACCCCAGCGGCACCATCGCCCTGGTCCAGGTGATCGCACCGGACCGGCCGGGGTTGCAGGCCCAGGTGGTGTGGCTCTCCGACGCCGCGCGGGCCGACGGCAGCACCGCGACCAAGTACGTCTCCGCCACCACCACGTCCGGGTGGACGGTCCGGATCGGCACGACCGGCCCGATCCCCACCCAACCCAGCACCCAGCAGCTGTTCGCCGTCGCCCAGGACCCCCGCCTGACCTGGTGACCCGCCCCGCCCGAGGAGTCCCTCAGCCGGAGAAGTCCTGAGTCATCCAGACGGTGCCGCCGGCGTCGCGGTACAGGCTGATGCCGACGTGGTGGAAGCTCGAGCTGAGGATGTTCCTGCGGTGCCCGTCGTTGGGCGCCGTCTCCGCCAGCATCGAGGCGGTCAGCGACTCGGCCATCGCGACGACGGCCGAGTCCGTGGCGGCGACGGGGCCACCCTCGCCGATGTTCTCCCCGACCGAGGTCCAGGAGACGCCCTCGGCGCTGATCCGGGTGCCGAGAGCCGCCTCCCCGGAGCACTGGTGCGACAGCCCGCAGCCGGCTGCCATCAGCTGCGTGTGCTTGGTGGCACTGGCAACCAGCCCCGCGCTCATCGTCAGCGCCGGCAGACCGGCGCCGGCCCGGGCCTGGTTGAGCTGGGTGAGCACCTGCTGGGCAGACGCGCCGCCGGCGGCGACCGGAGCGGTCGGCGCGGCGGAGGCGGGCGCCGAGGTCGAAGAGCGGCTCGCGGAGCGCGCCGCCGAGCTGCTCGGGCGGGCCGCCGCGGAGGACGCCGTGACGGCCACCGGCGTGGGGGACGGCGACGAGGTCGGCGAGCCGGCGGTCGGGGCCGGGCTCGCCGTCGACGCGCTGGACAGCGGGGTGGGGGACCCGCCCGCCGACGCCGGGTCGGAGACCATCGGTGACACCTGGAGGGCACTCGGACCGCCCCCGCCCAGCGCGCCCAGCAGGCCGCCGCCGAGCATGGTGACCCCCACCGCGACGGCACTGACGGCCACGAACAGCGCCAGGGCCGGGCCGGCCCGCCGGGCACGTCGCGCGGCCCGGTGTGAGCCCAGCCGGGCGGGATTCACCCCCGCGGCCGGGCTCCGCGCGGGATCATCCGCTGTCGTGGCGGCGACCGTCGTGCCGGCCGCGCTCGTGGCATGACCGGGCCCGTACCGCGGGGCTCCCCCGTCCCTGGGCACCAGGTGTCCTCCGGATCCGTCGATGACAGGCTCCGTTCGAGCCTTGCCCCCAGCTCCACGCAGTCACAACCCCGCAGCCCTGACTTACGCAGGGTTGATCATTGCTTAATGTTCCCTTAGCTCAGATCCGGCCCGCCCACCCGGTCGCGGTCCTCGAACACCGTCAGATCGGTCACCGCGGCCACCGGCTGTACGAGTTCCAGCACTGCCGGCGGCAGCGGCGGGAGCGGCTTCCCCTCGACGACCCCGGCCAGCGCCTGCGGCCCGGCGCGGTGGCGAAGGGTACGCAGGATCACCGTGTACCAGAAGGCCCGTGCCCGGTGCTCGCCGACGCCGTCGGCGAGGTCCTGCTCCAGGTGCGCCAGCTGGGCGTCGATCGCGGCCATCGCCTCGCGGTGGGCCAGTGGGTCGAGCCCGTCCCCGGCGCCCTGCCCGACCTGCCAGAGGGCGAGCTGGTAGGCCACCCGGGCGCGCAGTTCCTCCGGTTCGAGTTCGATCGCCCTCCCCAGCACCCGGGCGGATTCCGCGGCCAGCAGGTCGAGGCTGCACTGCTGGTCGCCCTGGCGCAGCTTCCGGGCGCTGTCGGCCAGCGCAGCGAACTGGGCCTCGCACCCGCCCGGGCGGAAGGTGCGCAGGTCGAAGGGCAGCAGCCGGGCGAGCTGGGGCTGCACCCGCAGCCGGGCCCGGCGCGCCTCGGGCAGCGCCAGCGCGTAGAGCACCAGCACCAGCGCGGCGGCGGCCCCTGCCACCGCCGCGTAGCCGATCCCCCACACGACCCAGCCGCCGCCCGGCCCGATCCGCCCCGACCAGTGCATCAACGCCAGCGCCGCAGCCACCGCGGCAGGTACGGGCACCGCGATCCCGACCGCACGCGCAGCGACCAGGAGGTAGCCCACCACGGCGTGGGCGACCCAACGGGCGGCCACCGCCCGGCGGGCACGCTGCGCCCGGCCACCCAGCGCTCTCACCCGCAGCGGTGCGACCGCAGCCCGCGTCGCCAGCGCGGCGACCACGCCCTGCCGGGCCGCGACCACCAGCACGGACAGCAGCACCGCGGCGGCCGCGGCCAGCAGCGCGATCACGGGGCCTCGCAGTAGCAGACCCGCCCGTTGCGTGCCCGCATCACCGCGGCGCCCTGCTGCACCAGCGCCTCGAGGTCGATGAGGACCTCGCGCCGCGACAGCCCGGTGGCGAGCACCAGGTCGGCAACGTCCAGCGCCAGCCAGGGCCGGGAGGCGAGCACGGCCTTCACCTGCAGCGGTGGCGGGTAGCTCAGGACCGCCGCGGCGCGACCCGTCACCGTGCGGTCGCCACCGGTGCGCGCGGACGGCCGCTGCGCGCCGCGCGGACCGGCATCCTCGACCAGCAGCTCAACCACCGACCCCGCACCGGTGTCAGCCCCGGGGTCCGCGTCAGCCGCGGGGCCAGCCTCCGCCCCGGGCCTCTCGTCTGCCCCGGGTCCGTCTCCGCCCCGGGCCTCTCGTCTGCCCCGGGGTCCGTCTCCGCCGCGGGGTCCGTCGCAGGCCCGGGGTCCGTCGCAGGCCCGGGGTCCGCCGCGGGCCCGGGGTCCGCCGCAGCCCCGGGCCCCGGGGCGGCGAACGGCACGGGCGCCTGCCCGGCGGCCGTCGCGACCTGCTGTATCGGAGCAGGTACGGGCGGCGGGGGCGGCAGGCCCGGCTCCGGGGAGGGTGGCGACGCCGTCTCCGGCACCGCCGGTCCCGGATCGGTAGCCGCCGGCTCCTGCACGCCCGCCCCGGACGACGCGGCGAGCCGGACGGAGCGGAGCCGGACGGCGTCGACCTGCGGGGAGTACACCCGGCGCGGTTCTGCCTGTGGCCAGTCCACCCGCGGCGGGCTCGCGGCGGCCCGCCCGGGGTCGGGTGCGGGATGCCCGTCACCGCGCGGGGCAGCCAACCCCGGCCCTCCCGGCGCCGGCTCTGCGGCGCCGTTTTCCGGCAGGTCGTCGGACCGCGCCACCCGCATCGCCTCCCGGGCGGCGCGGCGGGTCCCCACCGGCCGGCCGTCGGCGGGAGTTCCGCGACCGTGCCGGGCCCTTCGGGTGACCGGCTCCGCAGCAACCTCGCCGGCGGGCTGCACCTCGCCGGCGGGTGGCACGGCCGGCCCGGCGCCCGCCGGGAGTCCACCGGTGGGCGCGGGTGTCGGGGATTCGGCGGCGCGCAGCAACCGCGCCTCGCGGCGGGTACGCGGCGTTACGGGGGCCGGCGGAGCGGCGGCGTGCCGGCCCACCGGCGAGGACTCTCCAGCCACCAAGTGTAGTAAGGCCGACACGTTGCGTGATACTACGGGTGTTCTCGTGTCGACGCGAGCCCCTCCGGCAGCTCGCACCCCCGAGCCCGAATCAGAAGGGGAAGGGGCGCGGGCGAGTCTGCAGGGTCACCCAGCGCAGCTCGGTGAACTCCTCCATCGCGAACGACAGCCCGAACCGCCCCCAGCCACTGTCCTTCACCCCGCCGAAGGGCATCTGCGGCTCGTCGTGGATCGGCTGATCGTTGATGTGCACGATGCCCGTGTCGAGCGCGTCAGCCACCGACAGCCCCCGCTCGGGACTGCCGGTGAGGATTCCGGCCGTCAGCCCGTACGCGGACTCGTTCGCCCGCCGGACCGCCTCCTCCGCCGAGTCCACCACCTCGACCATCGCCACCGGCCCGAACGTCTCCAGCCGGGCCAACTCGGTGTCGGGCGGCGACGTCGACGACCAGGGTCGCCGCGTAGCAGGGCCCCGCGGCGTAGCCGCCCGCCAGCACCCGGGCGCCGGAGGCCACCGCCTCGTTCACCCGGCGCACGACGGTGGACAGCGCATGCCGGTTGATCAGCGGTCCGATCACGGTGACCGCGTCACGGGGGTCGCCCTGCACCAGCGCGGACGTCCGCGCCGCGAGCCGGCCGAGGAACTCCTCGGCGATCGCCCGCTCGACGAAGATCCGACGCGCGCACATGCAGATCTGCCCCTGGTGAAGGAACGACCCGTACACCGTCGCGTCCACCGCGTAGTCAAGGTCCGCGTCCGACAGCACGATGAGCGGGTTCTGCCCGCCCAGCTCGAGCACCACCCGCTTCAGCTGACCGCCCGCAGCGGCCGCGAGCCGGCGCCCGGTGGCGGTCGAGCCGGTGAAGTTGATCCGGCGCACACGCGGGTCGCGTACCAGCTCGTCACCGATCGCGCCGGCCTCCCCCTGCGCGTGCGTGACGACGTTGAGGACGCCGGGCGGCAACCCTGCCGCCTCGAACAGCCGCGCCCAGACGATGCCCCCGGACCAGGGCGACTCCTCCGACGGTTTGAGCACCACCGTGTTGCCGAGCACCAGCGGGGCGGCGATCGCGCGGCCGGACAGAATCAGCGCCGCGTTCCACGGAGCGATCGCCCCCACCACCCCGACCGGCCGGCGCACTGCCATCGAGGAGGCCCCGGGCAGATCGGTCGGCAGCACCTGGCCCACCGCGGAGTACGCCAGGCCGGCAGCCTGCCGCAGCAGGGACAGCGCGAAGTCGACCTGCACGCCACCGAAGTGCACCCCGCAGCCGGTCTCGGCCGCGAGCCAGTCCAGCACCTGCGCGGCGTTCTCGGCGAGCAGTTCCGCCGCCCGCAGGAAGATCTGCTGCCGCTCCCCGGGCGCGCTGCGGCTCCACTCCGGGAACGCCCCGGCCGCCGCGGCCACCGCGCGCTGGGCATCCTCGGCGTCGCCGGCCGGGACCCGAGCCACCGGGATGCCGCGCCACGGGTCGAGGTCGTCGAACTCGCGCCCGCCGGCCGCGCCCACCCACTCCCCGCCGATGTGCTGCCGCAGCTGCGGCACCGGCAGGTCCGCAGCACCGGGACGCCCGTCGCCGAGCGGCCGCCGACTCCGCACCGGGTGCCCTCAGCCGGCCACGTCGTCGCCACCGTCGCGTACCCGGTGCAGGCGGTACCCGACCGGCAGCAGCTGGACCCGCAGCCGCTGCTCGACCAGGCCCCAGATCCCCTGCGGCACCAGCAGCGCGAAGGCGATCGCCGTCGCGCCGAGCCCGATCAGGTACCAGGCGCCGCTGTCGGCGAACCAGTTCTGGATCAGGAAGAACACGATCGCACCGATGATCGGGCCCTCGAAGGTACCCAGCCCACCGACCAGCACCATGAAGATCATGTACGCGGTCCACTGCACGCCGAAGATGGACTGCGGCTGGATGAACAGCGTGTTCGTGAGCGTGAGCGCCCCGCCCGCGCCGCAGCCGAAGGCCGCCACCACGAACAGCAGCAACTTGCTGCGGGTCACCCGAACGCCGGTCGCCGCCGCGGCCTCCTCGTCGTCGCGGATCGCCTGCAGTGACACGCCGTTCCGGCTGCGCAGCAGCGCGAAGATGAGGCCGAGCAGCAGCACCCCGAACCCGAGCGTGAGCCAGTAGGTGTAGGACTGCCGGGCCCGTTCGGCGTACACGTTCAGGCCCAGCAGCGACGTGCCGGTGCCGCCGCCGAGGCTCTGGTCGAGGGTGACCAGCAGCCCGAAGACCTCCGCCACCACCCAGGTGCCGATGGCGAACTGGCCACCCCGCAGGCGGAGCACGAACAGCGACACCGGCAGCGCGATCACGCCGCTGGCCAGCGCCGACAACCCGACCGCGAGATAGGGGGTC
The DNA here is from genome assembly GCA_963784535.1 of uncultured Actinomycetota bacterium. Lineage (GTDB taxonomy): Bacteria > Actinomycetota > Actinomycetes > Actinomycetales > Kineosporiaceae > CAWARR01. The sequence goes on from CAWARR010000008.1 coordinate 78,999, forward strand.
ACCCCCCGGTGGGTGAACAGGATCGTGCCGTAGGCGCCGAGCCCGATGAACGCCTGCTGGCCGACCGAGACCATGCCCCCGTAGCCGGCCAGTGCGTTCCACATCGCCGCCAGGATGGCCAGGATGAACAGCGTGGTCAGCTGCTGGATGACGTTGGTGTTGAACCACACCGGCACGAAGCCGAGCAGCACGACGAGCACCAGCACCGCCGCCGAGGCGAGCGCTGACTGCCGGTCCCAGCGCCGCACCGCGTACCGGGCGGTGGCCTCCTGCACCGGCTGGGTCGACTCGGTGGACGCCGTCATGCCTGCCCCCTCCGCACCGCTGTCAGGCCGCCGCGCGAGGACACCAGGACGGCGAGGAAGACCAGGTGCCCCGCGAGGATCGAGTACTGCGGATCGATGTGCGCGCCGACGGCCTGGGCGAGCCCGAGCACGATGCCCCCGACGAGGGTTCCCCACAGCGAGCCGAAGCCCCCGATCACCACCGCTTCGAACGCGAAGATCAACTGGGTCGGCCCGCTGGAGGCCTCGAAGGTGGAGCGCAACGCCAGGAACGCCCCCGCCAGCGCCGCGGTGGCCACGGCGATCCCGGTGGCCCGGGCGTAGACGGCGCGGGCGTTGACACCGACCAGTTGGGCGGTGTCCGGATCCTGCGCGGTGGCCCGCATCTCCCGTCCGAGCCCGGTGCCGCCGAGGAACAGCTGCAGCCCGCCGAGGACGAGCACCGCCACCGCGAGGATCAGCACCCCCAACCACGAGATCGACAGCTGAGAGTCGACCTTCCAGCTGGCCGTGGTGATCCACCCGGCCGAGGCTCCGAGGGAGTGCACGTCGGGCGAGAAGATCTGCAGCAGCGAGTTCTGGATCACGATCGCCAGCCCGAAGGTGGTCAGCAGCGGTACCAGCGCCCCGCCCCGCAGGCTGCGCCCGAGCAGCGTCGCCTGCAGCGCGTAGCCGACCAGCAGCATCACCGGCAGCACCGGAACGATCGCGAGGAACGGCGAGAGGTGGGCGTGGTCGGCGACCACCCAGACCAGGAAGGCGCCGAGCACCGCGAGGTCGCCGTGGGCCAGGTTGATGATCCGCATGACGCCGAACATCAGCGACAGGCCGCAGGCGAACAGCGCGTACAGCCCCCCGAGCAGGACCCCTTGGACGACGATGTTCACCCAGCTCATGCCTGCCCCGCGCTCCCCTCAAGACCACGCAGCCCGAAGTAGGCCTCGGTCACCCGCTCCCGGGTCAGGTCGGCCGCGGCGCCCTCGAGCACCACCCGGCCCTCGAGCATGCAGACCACCCGGTCCGCCACCCGCATGGCGCGGGAGAGGTCCTGCTCCACCAGGACGGTGGTCGCGCCACCGGACATCAGCGCCTCGAGCGAGGCGTACACCAGGTCGACGGCGACGGGGGCGAGCCCGAGCGACACCTCGTCCAGCAGCAGCAGCCGCGGGTTGGTCATCAGCGCCCGACCGATCGCGGTGGCCTGCTGCTCGCCGCCGGACAGCGTGCCCGCACGGTGCGAGCGCAGCGGGCGCAGCAGCGGAAAGGCGTCCAGCACCGTGTCGAGGTTCCACCGACCCGGGCGCGCCCGGCGGCCGGCCACCAGCAGGTTCTCCTCCACCGTCAGCTCCGGGAACAGCCGGCGCCCCTCCGGGACCAGCGCAACCCCCAGCCGCACCCGGCGGTGCGCCGGGACGCGGGTGATGTCCTGCCCGTCCAGCAGCACCGCCCCGCCGGCTGCCGGGTGGGCGCCCGCAACCGTGCGCAGCAGCGTGGTCTTTCCGGCGCCGTTGGCGCCGACCAGCGCGATCCGCTCCCCCTCGGCTACCGTCAGGTCGACGCCGCGCACCGCGGGCAGCAGGCCGTGCCGCGCCTGCAGCCCCTGCACCGACAGCAGCGTCACCGCCCGCCCCCGCCCAGGTAGGCGTCGACCACCGCGGCGTCACGCATCACCGCGGCGGGGTCGCCGTCGGCGATCACCGTGCCGGCGTCCATGCACACCAGCCGCGTCACCACCTGCACCAGCACGTGGACGATGTGCTCGATCCACACGAGCGCCACACCCTCGCGGCGCAGCAGCTGGATCGTCGCCACCAGTTCGGTGGCCTCGGCGTCGGTCAGCCCGCCGCCGATCTCGTCCAGCAGCAGCAGCGCCGGGCCGGTCGCCAGCGAGCGGGCCAGCTCCAGCCGCTTGCGATGCAACAGCCCGAGGCTGTCGGCGCGGCGGTTGGCCAGCTCGATCAGGCCGCACAGCTCGAGCACCTCGATGCAGCGCGCGTAGGCCCGGGCGCCGCGCAGCCCGGCCCCGGAGCTCGCGCCGACGAACACGTTCTCCAGCACCGTCATCCCGCCGAACGGCCTCGGGACCTGGTGGGCGCGGGCGATGCCCCGCCGGCACCGGCTGTGCTGCGGCAGCCGGGTGATGTCCTCGCCGCGGAAGTGCACCCTGCCCGTGCTGGCGGGGGTGGACCCCGCCAGCACGCTGAGCAGCGTGGTCTTGCCGGCTCCGTTGGGCCCGACGATGCCCACCGCCTCGTCCGGCCCGACGCTGAAGTCGACACCGTCCAGCACGGCGAGGTGGCCGTACCGCTTGCCGAGCCCGCTCGCGGTCAGGACGGCCGTGCCCGTGCCCGTCACCGTCACCGTCGACTCACACGTACGGCTGGAGCTTCGCAGCGACGGGCACGTTCTTGTCGGTGGCGTCTTCGCAGACGACGAAGTCGAGCTTGTAGGGCCCGGAGGGGGTCTGGATCCACTGGCCGCCGATGATCGGGGTCGCCACCACATTGGGCACCGGGCCCTTGCCCCAGGCGAGGTGCCCGATGGTGGTGTCCACCTCCAGCGTGGACAGCGCCTTGGCCACTCCGGCCTTGTCCTTCGGGTCGGAGGCCGCCTTCAGCGCGGCCGCACCCACGTCGAACAGCGCGAGGCTGGCCCCGAGCTGCTGGTTCCACTCCTTGCCCGCCGAGCTCTGGTAGCCGGCGCCGAGCTGCTGGGAGGTGACCCCGGTCAGCGGGGAGGAGTACGGCCAGGTCGGGCCCCAGTAGATCCCGCTGGCCAGCCCGAACCCGATCGACCCGAGCGCCTCGACCTGGGAGGGGAACAGACCGGTCTTGGCGATCTGGGCGATCTTCGGCTTGTAGCCCTGCTGGGCGGCCTGCTGCCAGAAGGTGGCGAAGTCGGGCGGGATCGGGAAGGTGTTGAAGATCTCGCAGTTCTCCGCCTTGAACTTGGCGATCTGCGCGGAGTAGTCGTTCGTGCCGTCGGTGTAGGCGCCCGGGTCGACGATGGTGTACCCGGCCTTCTCCAGCAGCGGGCCGAGGTTCTCCCGGATCGCGTTGCCGTCGGCGTCGTTGGGCCACATCACGCCGACCTTCTTGTTCGTGCTCACCTGGGGCCACAGGCTGGTGTAGGCGTCGGCGAACTGCTGCGTGCCGAAGCAGAAGTGGTAGCCGAACTTGAACGGCGACGGCTGGCCGGGCTTGGCACCGCGGCCGAAGTACCAGGCCTCCCAGGGGACCACCGTGGAGATGCACGGCACGCCGGCCGCCTCGCAGGCGTCGGACACGGGGTTCACCGTCTCCGGCGCGGAGGTGGTGAGCATCAGGTCCACGTTCGAGCCGTGGATGAGGTCGTTGGCGACCTGGGCGCTGCGCTGCGGGGTGGACTGACTGTCCTTGTCGATGATCTCCACGCTGTAGGTCTTGCCACCGACCTGGACCCCCGAGGCGAAGGCCTTGCGGGCGAGGCTGAGGACGTAGCCGTCCGGCTCGCCGAACCCGGCCGCCGGCCCCGTGCGCGGGCTGACGAAACCGATCTTCAGCGCCGGCGCCGACCCGCCGGAGCCGCTGCTGGAGGTGCCGGCACAGGCTGCGAGCAAGGGACTGGACGCCGCCAGGCCGGCGAGTCCCAGGCCGGCGCCTTGGAGGACATGTCGCCGCGACGGGCGGGCCTGTTCCGCGGCTGGGGTGGACTGCTCGTGCACGGGTACCTCCGACAGTGGTGACGGATGGGCTGGCCGAAGTTACGAGGCGGGTGTTTCACTAGTCAATACAGGATTCGACTATGTGGAACTCGTTAGCATCTCGTGAGCGGGGCCCCGCCCACGTCCGGCGCGCACCGAACTGGGGGCGACATGCGCGGGTCGAACTCCCCGAACCATTCCCAGTCGCTGGAACGCGGGCTGGCGATCCTTTCCGCGTTCAACGAATCCCAGCCGCTGCAAGGCATCACCGAGCTGGCGGCGAAGGTCGGCCTGAACAAGAGCACCGCCCACCGCTACATCGCCACGTTGGCCGCGCTGCGCTACCTGCGGCAGGACGCGGCCACCCGCAAGTATCGGCTCGGGCCCCGCGCCGTCGACCTCGGGCTCGCGGCGATCAACTCGATGGAGATCACCCAGCTCGCGGCGCCCGCCCTCCAGGCGCTGTCCGACGAACTCGGCCACACCGTGAGCATGGCGGTCCTCGACGGCACCGACGTGGTCTACGTGGAGCGCTGCCGCAGCGCGCGCGAGGGCCGGATGGGCATCGACCTGCACCTGCACATCGGTTCGCGGCTCCCGGCCTACTGCACCTCGATGGGCAAGGTGCTGCTCGCCCACCAGCAGCCCGGGCGGTTGCTGGACCTGCTCGACCGGATGGACCTGGCCCGCCGCGGCCCGAACACGCTGACCGCCCGGGAGGCCCTGGTGGGCGCACTGCGGCGGACCCGACAGGCCGGCTGGGCGGTCAACGACGAGGAGCTGGCGCCGGGCCTGCGCTCCCTGGCCGTGCCGATCCGCGGCGCCGGTGGCGAGGTCGTCGCGGCGATCAACATCGCCGTGCACCTGTCGGTGTGGAACGCCTCGATGGACTCCATCGTGCGCCGGCTCGAGCCATCGCTGCAGGCGACCGCGCGGGAGATCTCCGCCCAGCTCGGCTACCGGCGATGATGACCGGACCGATGAACTGCCGTTGACGTGACGCCCGTCACTGGCTTAACGTCCAGGCCCGCAGCACCGCACCCCGCGCGTGACCCGGTCGCTACCCGCCCGGCACGACTTCCACCCCGGGAGGCCCGCGATGGCCCTGCTCGACGCATCCGTCTGGACCGGAAACATCTTCCTCGGCGGGAGGTGGGTACCCGCGTCGGGCGGCGACGCCCCCGTCAACGAACCCGCGACCGGCGCCACCCTGGGACGGATCGGGCGGGCTGACGCCGCCGACGTCGCGGCGGCGGCGGAGTCAGCGGCACAGGCGCAGCGGGAATGGGCCGCCACCCCCTACCCGGCGCGGGCGGCCGTGCTGCGCAGGGCGGGTGACCTGTGGAGCCAGCACGCCGAGGACATCTCCGGCTGGAACGTCCGCGAGGTGGGCACGATCCCGGCGATGGCCGGCTTCGCCCTGCACGTGGCCGCCCAGGAGTGCTACGAGGCGGCCGCCCTGCCCAGCCGGTCCTACGGGGAGCTGCTGCCCAGCGAGGAGCCGCGGCTGTCGATGGCGCGCCGGGTGCCGGCCGGCGTGGTCGGGGTGATCTCCCCGTTCAACGTCCCGATCATCCTCGGGATCCGTTCCGTCGCACCGGCACTGGCCCTCGGCAACGCGGTGATCCTCAAGCCGGACCCGCGCACGGCGGTCACCGGCGGGGTGAGCATCGCGCGCATCTTCGAGGAGGCCGGGCTGCCCCCCGGCGTGCTGCAGATGCTCCCCGGCGGCGTCGAGGTGGGCGAGGCGCTGGTCACCCACCCGCTGGTGCGGATCATCTCCTTCACCGGGTCCACCGCCGCCGGGCGCCGGGTGGGCGAGCTCGCCGGCAGGCACCTCAAGCGCGTCCACCTCGAGCTGGGCGGCAACTCCGCGCTGGTCGTGCTGGAGGACGCCGACGTCGACCAGGCGGTCACCCTCGCAGCCTTCGGCTCCTTCTTCCACCAGGGCCAGATCTGCATGACCACCGGGCGCCACATCGTCCACGCGTCGCTCTACGACGACTTCGTCGAGCGACTGTCCGCCAAGGCCGCGAACCTGCCGGTGGGCAACCCCGCCACCGGCGAGGTGGCGCTCGGACCGGTGATCGACGCCCGGCAGCGGGACAAGATCCACGGCCTGGTCACCGCCAGCCGTCAGGCCGGGGCGCGCGTCGCCGCGGGCGGCACCTTCGAGGACCTGTTCTACCGGGCGACCGTCCTGGCCGACGTGCCGATCACCTCGCCCGCCTTCGCCGAGGAGGTCTTCGGACCGGTGGCCCCGGTGACCCGGTTCACCTCCCTCGACGACGCCGTGACGCTGGCGGGCGCCACCGACTACGGCCTGTCGCTGGGCATCGTCACCCGCGACGTGATGCGCGGGCTGGCGCTGGCCGACCGGATCCCCACCGGCATCGTGCACATCAACGACCAGACGGTCAGCGACGAGGCGAACACCCCGTTCGGCGGGGTCGGAGCCTCCGGCACCGGATCCCGCTTCGGCGGCGCCACCGCCAACGTCGACGCCTTCACCGAGACCCGCTGGGTGACCGTGCGCAGCGAGCCCCCGGCCTACCCGTTCTAGCCGCCGTCCGTCCGTCACCTGGCCCGCGGCGCGGGACGTGAAGCGGCCCCGGGCCGCGTCCTACGCCGGCGAGGTGATCAAGCCGGTGCTGGCGGCGGCGGGGCGACCGGTTCCCGGCGGCCCGGTCCGACCGCCTCCAGCGGTCCGGGCCGGCCGAACAGGTAGCCCTGCCCGTGGGCACACCCCAGGGCACGCAGCAGGTCGCGTTGCGCGGACGTCTCGATCCCCTCGGCCACCACCCGTAGCCCGTGCGCCTCGGCCAGCGCCAGCACCGCCTGCACCACACCCTCGTCGATCCGGTCGTGGCCCAGGCCGCTGACGAACGACCGGTCGATCTTCAGCACGTGCACCGGCAGGTGCTTCAGCTGGGAGAGGCTCGAGTACCCGGTGCCGAAGTCGTCGATGGCCAGCTGCACCCCGAGCGCACGCAGTTGCAGCAGCACCGAGCGGGCCATCGGCAGGTCGGCCATCAGCGAGCTCTCGGTGACCTCCAGCCCGACCCGGTCGGGCGGCACCCCCGACTCCTCGACCGCCCCCGCCAGCGAGCTGACGAGGTCAGGGTTCAGCTCCGCGGCCGAGACGTTCACCCACACGATGACGTCCTGCCAGGTCGGGTCGCTGCGGCGCCGGGCGGCGAACGCCTCCAGCGCCTGCCGCAGCACCCAGCGCCCCAGCGCGAGGATCAGCCCGCTCTCCTCCGCCACCGGGATGAACTGCAGCGGCGGGATCTCCCCCCGGGAGGGGTGGTTCCAGCGTGCCAGCACCTCCACCCCGACGACGTGGCCGCCGGCCAGGTCGATGTTCGGCTGGAAGGCCAGCGACAGCTGCTGGCGCTCGATGGCGGCCCGCAGCGCGGCCTCCAGCTCGAGCACCCGCACGGCGTGCTCGTGCATGCCCGCGTCGAAGACCACGACGCGGTCACGTCCGCCGCCCTTGGCCTGGTAGAGCGCGGCGTCGGCGTTGCGCAGCACCGGCGTCAGGTCGGGGTCGGTGGACTCGGCGAGCGCGATCCCGATACTCGCCGACAGCACGATCTGGCGGCCCTGCACCAGCACCGGCCGGCGCACCACCTCCACCAGCCGCCGGCCCAGGGACTCGGCACGCTCGCGGGCTGTCGGGCTGAGCAGGATCACGAACTCGTCCCCGCCGAACCGCGAGACCAGCGCCTCGTGCTCGGCCTCCCGGGCCAACCGCCGCGCCACCGTGGCCAGGTACTCATCCCCCACGGCGTGGCCGAGACTGTCGTTGACCACCTTGAACCGGTCCAGGTCCATCAGCAGCAACCCGGCGCGACCGCGGTGCGACCCCACCCCCGCGACCGTCAGCGCCTGCTGCGCCGAGACGTACGCCGCCTGCAGCCCGGCCCGGTTGGGCAGACCGGTGAGCGGGTCCGTCAGCGCCATCCGGCGGATCTGCTCCTGGGCCCGGGTGCGGATGATCGCCACCCCGGCGAGGTCGGTCCAGCGCTGGATCAACTCCCAGTGCCGCTCCTCGGGCACGCGCGGGGTGCGGAAGTACACCGCGAACGTGCCGAGCACGTCACCCGCGTGGTCGAGGATCGGGGAGGACCAGCAGGCCCGCAGCCCTGCCGGCAACGCCACCTCGCGGTAGCCGTCCCAGCGACGGTCCACGGCGATGTCGGAGCAGACCACGCGCTGCCGGGTGTACGCGGCCGTACCGCAGGAGCCGACGCTCGGCCCGATGGCCACCCCGTCGATGGCGTCCCGGTAGAAGCGCGGCAGGCTGGGGCCCGCCCCGTCACGCAGCCGGCCCTCCTCGATCAACAGGATCGAGCAGATCACCTCGGGGTCCTGACGCTCCACCGACCGGGCCACCGCAGCGAGCACCTCGGGCAGGCCCGACCCGGAGTTGATCATGGACAGCACCTCCCCGTTCGAGGCGAGCAGCTGCCGTTCCAACTCCAGGTCGCGGGTGCGGGCGCGCAGTTCCAGCTGGTCGACCACCCGGTGCGCGAGCCGCTCGAGGATCCCCCGCGCGGTGTCCCCGAGGGTCCGCGGGACGACATCGAGAACGCTCAGCGTGCCCACCGTCTGACCCGAGGGCGCGGTCAGCGGCACCCCGGCGTAGAAGCGGACCCCGGGCGGGCCGGACACCAGCGGGAGCCGGGCGAACCGGGAGTCGCCCAGCGCGTCCGGCACGACCAGCGACTGGCCGCTGGCCACGACGTGCGCGCAGAAGGTGTCGTGGACGGCGACGGACTCCAGCTGCAGCCCCACGCTGGCCTTGATCCACTGTCGGCGCCCGTCCATCAGCCCGACGAGGGCGATCGGCGTATCGCAGCCGAGGGCCGCCAGCTCGACGAGCTCGTCGAACGCCTGCTCCCGCGCGGTGTCCATGATCTGGTAGCTGCGCAGGGCGGCCAGCCTGAGCTGGTCCTCGAACAGCCCACCCGCGGCGGGGCCGCCGGCAGCCGTTCCCGGCCCGTCGGCCGAGGGCCCCCCGGCGGGGAGCGCGGAACGGGCACGCACCGGCAGGTGTGGGCTCATCGGCTCCCTCGCGGTCCGCTCTCGTTCTCACGCCGGCCGTCCGGCCGGTGTTCGCCCGGCGTCGACCCGTTGTTGACGTCGGACGCGCCGGTGGCGGTCTTGAGTCCCGGACCGCCGGTGGACGCCGGCCCTGTGGACGAAGATCCACGCAGGATACCGAGCCCACGTCCACCACGGCCGTAGGTCCTGGGAACTACCCCGCTCCACCAGCCCCTTCGCCAGCCCCTTCGCCCGCCGCAGCCTCGCCGGCCTCGTGCGGCAGCGAACGTTCGACCTCGGCCAGCTGGGCGTAGTACCGGTAGCGCTCGTCGGCGTCGGTCTGGGCCATCGCCAGCAGGTGCCTGCTCCGCTCCGGGTTGGCCCTGGCCAGCTGGGAGAACCGGGTCTCGGCGAGCATGAAGTCGCTGACCGGCAGGTTCGGCCGGCGCGAGTCCAGCTTGAGCGGGTGGGTCTGCGGGTCGGAGCCGGGCCGGAACCGGTACAGCGGCCAGTACCCGCTGTTCACGGCACCCTTCTGGTGGCTCATCGAGGTCGACATCTCGATGCCGTGCTCGATGCAGGTGCTGTACGCGATCACCAGCGACGGCCCGGGCCAGGCCTGCGCCTCGAGCAGTGCCCGCACCGCCTGCTGCTCGTTCGCGCCGATCGCCACCTGGGCGACGTAGACGTTCCCGTAGGCCTGGGCGATGACTCCCAGGTCCTTCTTCGCACCGCCCTTGCCGGAGGCCGCGAACTTCGCCGCGGCGCCCCGTGGGGTCGCCTTCGACGCCTGGCCGCCGGTGTTGGAGTACACCTCGGTGTCGAGCACGAGAACGTTGACGTTGCGCCCCGACCCCAGCACGTGGTCAAGGCCGCCGTAGCCGATGTCGTACGCCCACCCGTCACCGCCCACGATCCAGAAGGACTTCTCGACCAGGTCGTCGGCGAGGGAGCGCAGGTGCCGGGTGGGTCCGGTGGCCGCCTCCCCCAGCCCGTCGAGGATCTGCTTCAGCTGCACCACCCGTTGCCGCTGGGTGGCGATCCCCGCCTCGGTGCTCTGGTCGGCCTCGAGCAGCTGCTCGGCCAGCGGCGCGCCGATCACCTCGGCCAGGTTCCGCACGTACCGGCGGGCGTCGGCGGCCTGGCGCTCCCAGGCCAGCCGCAGCCCCATCCCGAACTCGGCGTTGTCCTCGAAGAGCGAGTTGGCCCAGGCCGGACCGCGCCCGTCCGCGTTCTGGGCGTAGGGCGTGGTGGGCAGGTTCCCGCCGAAGATCGAAGAGCACCCGGTGGCGTTGGCGATCACCAGCCGGTCGCCGAACAGCTGCGTGAGGGTCTTCAGGTACGACGTCTCACCGCACCCCGAGCAGGCCCCGGAGAACTCGAACAGCGGCTGCAGCTGGGCCACGCCCTTCACCGTGTCGTGGCGGACCAGGCTGCGGTCGATCTCCGGGATCTGCAGGAAGAAGTCGAAGTTCGGTCGCTCCGCTTCGCGGTGGTCGACCGCCGGCTCCATGTTCAGCGACTTGTGCTCCGGGTCGGTCTTGCTGTGCGCCGGGCAGACGTCGACGCAGATGCCGCACCCGGTGCAGTCGTCGGGGGCCACCTGCACGCTGAGCAGGCGGCCGGGAAGCTCGCGCGAGGTGTACGGCTTGGACTGGAAGCCCTCCGGGGCGCCGGCCAGGTCGTCCGTCGGGAACACCTTGATCCGGATCGCCGTGTGCGGGCAGGTCAGCGCGCACTTGCCGCAGTCGGTGCAGATGCTCGGGTCCCACACCGGGAGCTCGTGGGCGATCGCCCGCTTCTCCCAGCGGGCGGTGTCCGTGGGCCAGGTGCCGTCCACCGGCAGGGCACTGACCGGCAGCAGGTCGCCCTCTCCGGCGAGCATCCGGGCGGTGACGTTCCGGACGAAGTCGGGGGCGGCCGCCGGCAGCGGAGGCATCCGGTGCCGGTCGCCCTCGACCCGGTCGGGCACCTTGACCTCTACCAGCGCCTCGAGCGCCCGGTCGACGGCGGCGTAGTTGCGCTCGACGATCTCCTGCCCGCGCTTGCCGTACGCCTTGCTGATCGACGCCTTGATCCGGCTCACCGCCTCCTCGGGCGGCAGCACCCCCGACAGGTGGAAGAAGCACGGCTGCATGACGGTGTTGATCCGGGTGCCCAGACCCACCTGCTTGGCGACCGCGAAGGCGTCCACCACGTAGAAGTGCAGCTGCTTGTCGATGATCTGCGCCTGCACCTCCACCGGCAGCTGGTCCCAGACCTGCTCCACCGGATAGGGGGCGTTCAGCAGGAAGGTGGCGCCGGGCTTGGCGAGCTCGAGCACCTTCATCTTCTCCAGCAGCCCGAACTGGTGCACGGCCACGAAGTCGGCCTGCTCGACCAGGTAGGTGGACCGGATCGGGTCGGCGCCGAAACGCAGGTGCGAGGTGGTCACCGACCCGGCCTTGCGCGAGTCGTAGACGAAGTAGCCCTGGGCGTAGGAGTCGGTGCCCTCGCCGATGATCTTCACCGAGTTCTTGTTCGCGCCGACGGTGCCGTCGGAGCCGAGCCCGAAGAACACCGCGCTCACCCCGGCCGGGGGAACCTGGAAGCCGCGGTCCACCGGGAGCGAGAGGTGGGTGACGTCGTCGACGATCCCGACGGTGAACCGGCGCCGCGGGTTCGGCCGGGCCAGCTCGTCGAAGACCCCCTTGGCCATGCCGGGCGTGAACTCCTTGCTGGACAGCCCGTACCGACCGCCGATCACCGTCGGGACGCTCCGGCCCGCATCTGCGAGCGTGGTCATCACATCGAGCATCAGCGGTTCCGCCGGAGCCCCCGGCTCCTTGCAGCGGTCGAGCACGGCGATCTTCGTTGCGGTGGCGGGCAGCGCGGCGACCAGCGCCTCCGCGGGGAAGGGCCGGTACAGGCGGACGGTGAGCACGCCCACCTTCTCGCCGCGCCGGTTGAGCTCCTCGACGGTCTCCTCGACCGCCCCGCTGCCGGAGCCGATCAGGATCACCACCCGCTCGGCGTCGGGAGCGCCGGCGTAGTCGACCAGGTGGTAGTGCCGGCCGGTGCGAGCACCGAAGTCGTCCATCACCGCCTGCACCACCTCGGGCACGGCGTCATGGAAGGGGTTGCAGGCCTCGCGGGCCTGGAAGAACACGTCGGGGTTCTGCGCCGACCCGCGCAGCACCGGGCGGTCGGGGGACAGCCCGCGCAGCCGGTGCGCCAGCACGTCGTCCTCGCGGATGAGGGCGTGCATGTCGGCCTCGTCGAGCAGCCGGATCTTGTTCACCTCGTGCGAGGTGCGGAACCCGTCGAAGAAGTGCAGGAACGGCACCCGCGCGCGCAGCGTCGCGGCGTGCGCGACCAGCGCCAGGTCCTGTGACTCCTGCACGGAAGCGGAGGCGAGCATGGCCCAGCCCGTCATCCGGGCGGACATCACGTCGCTGTGGTCCCCGAAGATCGACAGCGCGTGCGTCGCGATGGTGCGGGCAGCGACGTGGATCACCGCCGGGGTGAGTTCACCGGCGATCTTGTACATGTTCGGCAGCATCAGCAGCAGCCCCTGTGACGCGGTGAAGGTGACGCCGAGCGCCCCCTTCTGCACCGCGCCGTGGAGCGCGCCCGCGGCGCCCGCCTCGGACTGCATCTCGATCACCTCGGGGACAGCGCCCCACAGGTTCACCCGCCCGGCGGCGCTCCACGCGTCGGCGTGCTCCCCCATCGGGGAGGCGGGGGTGATCGGGTAGATGGCGACGACCTCGCTCACCGCATGCGCCACCCGCGCGGCGGCCTCGTTCCCGTCGACGCAGGCCCACGTCCCGTCCATGCAATCCCTCCACCCGAAACAGCTACCGGCGCCGTCTGTGCAGGCGGGAACCACCCGCAGGAGGTGACCCGCACGGCCACCGTAAGGGCCCACACGATGCGGGACAGGTCACAAAGGTCCCGGTCGGGCGTGGCGGGATCGTGCCCGCCGCCCCGGCGGTAGCGTGCACGGATGGTGCCCCCGGCGGCGTGGCCGCGGCTGCTGTCCCGGGCCCGCAGAGCGCCGACCACCCGCGCGACAGTGCTGGGCGCGACCGCGCTCACGGTGCTGCTCGGCGCGACCGCGTCGGCCCCGCAGGACCTCGCCGCCCGCAACGCGCGGGCGGCGGCCGCGCTGGTCGGGGCGGGGATCGCCGGCAACGACGTGTCCTGGCCGCAGTGCGCGCCGGAGCAGGGTGGGTACGGGTTGCCCGCCCCGGGCCCGCAGGCGCGGTTCGTGGTGATCGGCCTCACCCACGGGCTCCCGCTGACCGCCAACCCCTGCCTGGGCGAGTTCGCCGACCGGGCCTGGCTGTCGGCGCTGCCCGCACACGGCTACGTCCTGGCCGGGTGGCCGAGCCCGACGCAGCTACAGGCCACCGGGGGCCGCGGGCCCTGGCCGGCGACCACCCGGGCGAACCGACTGCGCAATGCGGGGGCCGCCCAGGCGCGTCACGCGCTCGACACGCTCGCCGCCACCGGGTTCCGCCCCGGGATGGTGTGGATCGACGTCGAACCGCTGCCGGGACACCCCTGGCCGACCGGCAGCGCGCAGCGCCGCGCCGCCAACCGATCCGTGCTGGAGGGGGTGATGCGGGCCTTCGCCGATGCCGGGACGGCCTACGGCGTGTACTCCTACTCCGCCGCCTGGAAGGACATCACCGGAGGCTGGCGGCTGCCGCTGGTGCCGGTCTGGGCCACCGCCGGCCGGTCCGGCCGGGCGGCCGCCGTGCGGATGTGCGGGCGGGCGAGCTTCTCCGGCGGCCCGGTACTGATCTCCCAGTGGTACGACGACGTCCGCGACAACGACCTCACCTGCGCCCCCTTCCGCTTCACGCCGCCGGTCGCCCGCCCTCCGGCGTGACAGCGGGCGCACAGGGATGCCCCACAGCAGCCACAGCGGGACCGGCCAGCGTGGTCGCCATGACAACCAGCGCAGCTGCGAGCCGCACCGCGGCGCCGCCACCGGGCGGCAGCGAACTTCTCCCACCCTGGCCGGGCGGGGCCGGCGCCCGGCCACGGCCCGCCACCCGCGCCGGCTGGGAGCGACCCGCCCTGGCCGGGCTGCTGGTCGCCACCGCCGCGCTCTACCTGTGGGGCCTGGGAGCCTCCGGCTGGGCCAACTCCTTCTACTCCGCCGCCGTGCAGGCCGGGACGCAGAGCTGGAAGGCTCTCTTCTTCGGAGCCTCCGACGCTGCCGCGTCGATCACGGTGGACAAGCCGCCGCTGTCGCTGTGGGTGATGGCGCTGTCCGCGCGCACGTTCGGGGTGAACTCCTGGAGCATCCTTCTCCCGCAGGCGCTGGAGGGCGTGGCGGCCGTCGGGCTGCTCTACGCGACGGTGCGGCGCCACTTCGGCGCCGCTGCCGGCCTGATCGCCGGCGTCACGCTGGCGCTCACGCCGGTCGCCGTGCTGATGTTCCGCTTCAACAACCCTGACGCGCTGCTCACCCTGCTGATGGTGGCCGCGGCCTACGCCGTGCTGCGCGCGCTGGAGGGGGCGAGCACCCGCTGGCTGTTGCTGGCGGCGACGTTCGTCGGGCTCGGCTTCCTCACCAAGATGCTGCAGGTACTGCTGGTGGTGCCCGCGCTGGCCCTGGTCTACCTGCTGTTCGCCGCCCACCCCGGTCGGGCGGCGAATCCGGCAGCTGCTCGCGGCCGGCGCCGTCATGGTGGTGGCCGGCGGCTGGTGGGTGGCCATCGTCGAGCTGGTGCCCGCCTCGATGCGCCCCTACATCGGCGGCTCGCAGACCAACAGCGTGCTCGAACTCGTGCTCGGCTACAACGGCCTCGGCCGGCTGACCGGCAGCGAGACGGGCAGCGTCGGCGGCGGCCAGGGTGGCGGCTGGGGCGCGACCGGGCTCACCCGGTTGTTCGGCAGCGAGATCGGCGGCCAGGTGGCCTGGCTGCTGCCTGCCGCCCTGCTGCTGGCCGCGGCCGGCCTGTGGGCGCGCCGCCGGGCCGTGCGCACCGATCCGGCCCGGGCGGCGATCGTGCTCTGGCTGGGCTGGCTGCTGGTCACGGGGCTGACCTTCAGCTTCATGGCGGGGATCTTCCACGCGTACTACACCGTCGCGCTGGGGCCGGCGATCGGCGCGCTGGTCGCCATGGGTGCCCGGCTGATGTGGGAACGGCGCGACCAGCTCGTCCCGGCCGTGGTCCTCGCCGCGACGCTGGCCACCACCGCCGCCTGGGCGTACGTGCTGCTCGGCCGCAGCGGCTCGTGGCAGTCCTGGCTGGCTCCGACCGTCGTGGTCTCCGGGCTGGTGGTCGCCGTGGCGCTGCTCGCGCTGGCCGCGCTGCCGCCCCGGGTGGCCACCGCGCTGGGGATCGCCGGCGTGCTGATCGCGCTCGCCGGCCCGGCGGCGTACGCCGCGCAGACCGCCTCCACCGCGCACACCGGGTCGATCCCGACCGCCGGACCCACCGTGGCCGGTGCGGGGTTCGGCCCCGGCGGCCGGCGGGCGGGCGGTCAGGGCGGGCCCGCCGGCTTCGGCGCTCCCCCCGGCCAGAGCCAGGCCCAGGGCCGGACCCCAGCGGGCCGGGCCCCGAGCCGCTCCGGGTGGCGCCACCGGCGGTGGCATGGGCGGGCTGCTCGACGGCGCCACGGTGAACAGCGCCACGCTCGCCGCGCTGAGGGTGGACGCCGGCACCTACACCTGGGTGGCGGCCACCGTCGGCGCCAACAACGCCGCCGGCTACCAGCTGGCCGCCGGGTACTCCGTGATGCCGGTGGGCGGCTTCAACGGCACCGACCCCAGCCCCACGCTCGCCCAGTTCGAGCGGTACGTCGCCGACGGGAAGATCCACTACTTCATCGCCACCGGGTCGATGGGGCAGGCCAACGGCGGCAGCGCGGCGGCGCGGGCCATCACCGCATGGGTGGAGCAGACCTTCACCGCCACGACGGTGGGCGGGGTGACGCTCTACGACCTGACGACGACCTCCTGAGCGCCCGGGTACGCCTCGGGGACGACGCGCGAGTCGTCCCCGAGGCGGGCGTGCGCCGGGTACCCGGGCGTCTAGCGTCGACCCCGGACCCTCGAGGAGGCACTTTCCGTGATCGAAGTCAGTGGACTCACCAAGCGATACGGCGACACCGTCGCCGTGGACGACCTGTCGTTCAGCGTGCTGCCCGGCAAGGTGACGGGGTTCCTGGGCCCGAACGGGGCCGGGAAGTCCACCACCATGCGCGCCATCGTCGGCCTGGACCGCCCCACCGCCGGGAGCGTGTCGGTGAACGGGCACGCCTACGCCACCGACCGCGCCCCGCTGCGCGAGGTCGGCTCGCTGCTGGAGGCCCGCTCCGTCCACCCCGGCCGGTCGGCCTTCAACCACCTGCTCTTCCTGGCCCGCAGCAACGGCATCCCGCGCGCCCGCGTGCAGGAGGTGCTCGAACTCGTCGGGCTCGAGACGGTCGCCCGCAAGCGGGCCGGCAGCTTCTCCCTCGGCATGGGCCAGCGGCTCGGCATCGCCGCCGCGCTGCTCGGTGACCCGCCGACCATGATCCTCGACGAGCCGGTCAACGGACTCGACCCGGAGGGGATCATCTGGACCCGCAACCTGTTGAAGTCCTTCGCCGCCGAGGGCCGCGCGGTGCTCGTCTCCAGCCACCTGATGGCTGAGATGGCACTGACCGCCGACCACCTCGTGGTCATCGGGAAGGGCCGGCTGATCGCCGACACCACCGTGGACGAGTTCGTCCGCCGCGCGTCGGGCCGCCAGGTGCTGGTCCGCTCCGCCGACCAGGGCCGGCTGCGCTCGGCGCTGCTGGCGCTCGGCGCCCGGGTCAGCGAGGAGCCCGACTCCACCCTGCTGGTGGAGGGGGTCGAGGCGGCGCAGATCGGGGCGGTGGCGACCGACCAGCACGTGGTCCTGCACGAACTGACCCCGCAGCACGCCTCGCTGGAGGACGCCTTCATGGAGCTCACCGCAGGCAGCGTGGAGTACCGCGGCCACGGCGCACCGCCGCCGGACGGCCTGCGCGAGGACACCGCGCGGGCCGTCCCGGTCGGCGCCACCGCCGGATCGGAGGGCTGAGATGACGACCGCGACCACCACCCCCCATGCCCCGCTGCGGGCCACCGCGGCCCAGCCCGGGCCGGGCACCCAGGTGCTGCGCAACCTGGCGGCCGAGTGGACCAAGCTGCGCAGCGTGCGCTCGAGCATGGTGTCGCTGCTGGCGACCGTCGTCGTCTGCGTCGGGCTGGCGTCGATGTTCTCCTACGGGGTGATCAGCCGGTGGGACCACATGCGCGCCGCCGAGAAGGCCGGGTTCGTCCCCTCCACGACCAGCGTGATGGGGGTGCTGTTCGGCCAGCTCGTGATCGGCTCCCTCGGCGTGCTCGCGATGAGCGGGGAGTACTCCACCGGGACCATCCGGGCGACGCTGACGGCCACCCCGCAGCGGCTGGTGAGCTACCTCACCAAGATCGCCGTGTTCGTCGTCACCGCCTTCGTGGTGGCGATCGTCACCACCACCACGGCGTTCCTGGTCTCGCAGGCGATCCTGGCGCGCAAGCACCTCGGCGTCGGGCTCGGTGACCCCGGTTCGACCAGGATCGTGCTGGGCGCCGCGCTGTTCCTCGTCGCCGTGGCCCTGCTCGGCCTCGGGCTGGCGGCCGTCCTCCGGCACACCGCGGCGGCGATCAGCACCCTGTTCGGGCTGATGCTCGTGCTGCCCATCCTGTCCAACTTCATCCCCAGCGACTGGCAGTCGCACGTCAACAAGTGGCTGCCGCTGAACGCAGGAACGGCGGTGATGCAGCTGCACCCGGACGCGAACGGGTTCGCGCCCTGGACCGGGCTGGCCGTCATGTTCGGGTATGCCCTGATCGCGCTGGCCGGCGGGGCGCTGGTGCTGCTGCGCAAGGACGCCTGAGCGACGGCGCCGCGTGGGGGCGGAGGGCAATGGACGGCCGGTTAGCCTGAGGCGCGTGGGCGCTCGACAGGTTCCGTGGTGGCGCCCCGTCCTGGTGGACGGGGCGCTCGCCGTGTTCCTGTTCGCCACCGCGACCCCGAGTTGGCTGCGGCCCGGGCACACCGCCCTGCTGCCGATAGCCCTGGCGACCACGCTGCCGCTGACGCTGCGCCGGCGTTACCCGGTGCAGGTGTTCGCCGTCGTGGCCGGTTCGGCGTTCCTGCAGTGGCTGGTCGTGACCGAGCCGGTCCGGGCGCATGACCTCGCCGTGCTGGTGGCGTTGTACACGGTCGCCGCCTACGCAGGGCGGCGCTGGTCGAACGCCGCGCTCGCGGTGGGGCTGGTCGGGTCCGTAATGGCCTGGGAGTCCGCCACCGCAGCCCGGGCGGCCTCCGTGCTCGGCCTGATCCCGCCGTCGGCGTCGGTGGTGGCGGTCTGGCTGGTCGGCAGGAACATGCGCACCCGCCGCCGGTACCTCGCCGAGCTGGAGGAGCGCGCCGTCCGGCTGGAACGCGAGCGGGAGGCGCTGGCCCGGGCGGCGGTCGCCGAGGAACGCGCCCGGATCGCCCGTGAGATGCACGACGTGGTGGCCCACACGGTGGCCGTCATGGTGGCGCAGGCGGAGGGCGCCAGCGCGACGCTGCGGCAGCACCCGGAGCAGGCCGAGGCCGCCCTGGAGGTGGTCTCCGACGCGGGCCGGCAGGCCCTGGCCGAGCTGCGCCGCACCCTCGGGGTGCTGCGCGGCGACGGCTGGGCCGCCGGGACGGCACCGCACCCGGGGCTGCCGGACCTGGACTCGCTGATCACGGCGATGCGCACCTCCGGGCTGCCGGTCCGACTGGTCAGGGAGGGGGCGGAGGCACCGGTCGAGCCGACGCTGGGCCTGGCCGTCTACCGCATCGTGCAGGAGTCGCTGACGAACACGCTCAAGCACAGCGGGCCCGACACCCCGACCCAGGTGTTCTTCCGTCACCGGCCGGAGGCGATCGAGGTGGAGATCCTCGACGGCGGAGCCGCCCGGGGCGGCGGGCCGGGCGGCGGGCAGGGTGCGCGGCCGGCGACGGCCCCGCTCCCACCCGGGCACGGCCTGTCGGGGATGCGCGAGCGGGTCGCCCTGTACGCCGGGCAGCTGTCCGCCGGGCCGACCCCGACCGGGGGTTGGCGCGTTCACGCCGTGCTGCCACTGACCGGGGCGGGCACGTGAGCCCGGGCGCGCCGTCCCCCGCAGGGAGCGGGCCGAGCCAGCGGCGGGTGGTCGCCGCGCCGATCCGGCTGCTGCTGGCCGACGACCAGGAACTGCTGCGCTCCGGCTACCGGATGGTGCTGGACGCCGAGCCGGGCCTGGAGGTCGTGGCCGAGGCCGCCGACGGGCTCGCGGCGGTCAGCGCCGCCCATGAGCACCGTCCCGACGTGGTGCTCATGGACGTGCGGATGCCCGGCATCGACGGGATCGAGGCGACCCGCCGGATCATGGCCGAGCTGCCCGCGGTCCGGGTGCTCATCCTGACCACCTTCGACCTGGACGAGTACGCCCTCGCCGGGCTGCGCGCCGGGGCCAGCGGGTTCCTGCTCAAGGACGCCCGACGCGAGGAACTGCTCTCCGCGATCCGGGCGGTCGTCGCCGGGGACGCGGTGATCGCTCCGTCCGCGACCCGCCGGCTGGTGGAGTCGCTGCTGCACGGCGCCCCGCCGGCCACGCCCGACCCCGCGGTGGAGACCCTCACCCCGCGCGAGCGTGAGGTGCTGACGCTGATGGCCCATGGGCTGTCCAACGCCGAGGTCGCCCATCGGCTCACGCTCTCGGAGACCACGGTGAAGACGCATGTGGCCCGGATCCTGGCCAAGCTGGGCCTGCGCGACCGGGTGCAGGCGGTGGTGCTGGCGTACGAGGTCGGCCTGGTCCGCCCCGGCGGCGGCTGACAGCGCGGCGGGGAGATTTGGTCGACCCCGCCGGCCGGGGGACACTGGAGGGGCACGTGGAGGGGAGTACTCCCTCGCGGCGGTGTCGTCAGCACGGCAGGGTGCGGTAGGGCCCGCCCGGCGCCGTTGGCCTGCGTTCGGGGGGCGCCAGGCGGAGGAGACCTCTGGTCGTTCGACGTTCGAAGCGAACCGGAGGTTCAGCCCGTGCACGTTTCCCTCGCCTGGTGGGTCACCACCCTGACTGCGGTCGGCGCGCTGCTGCTCGTCGACCTGGTCGTCACCGGTCGGGCGCGACGCCCGCCGACCCCACGCGAAGCCGCTGTCGGGGTGGCCTTCTACACCGGCGTGGCGCTGGCCTTCGGTGCCCTGGTACTGGCCCACTTCGGGTCGCGGTACGGCGGCGAGTTCGCCGCCGGGTGGCTGACGGAGTACAGCCTGAGCGTCGACAACCTCTTCGTCTTCATGGTGCTGATGGCCCGCTTCTCGGTGCCGCGGGCGCTGCAGCTGCGCGTGTTGACCATCGGGATCGTGCTCGCCCTGGTCCTGCGCGGGCTCCTCATCGGGGCCGGGACCGCGGCCATCAGCGCGTTCTCCTGGGTGTTCTACGTGTTCGGCGTGTTCCTGCTGTGGACGGCGTGGACGCTGCTGCGCCAGCCGGCCGGCGTCCCGGCCGCCGAGCCGACGGGCGGCGGGGATGCCGGCCGCATGGTCCGGGTGCTGGAGCGGGCATTGCCCGCCACCCGGGAGTGGCACGGCGGGAAGGTGCTCGCCCGGGTGAACGGCCGCATGCTGCTCACCCCGATGACGATCACGATGATCGCCATCGGGACGACCGACGTGCTCTTCGCGCTCGATTCCATCCCGGCGATCTTCGGGCTCACCAAGGAACCCTTCCTGGTGGTGTCGGCCAACGCCTTCGCGCTGATGGGCCTGCGGCAGCTGTACTTCCTCGTCGGGGGGCTGCTCACCCGGCTGGTCTACCTCAGCCGGGGGCTGTCGATCGTGCTCGGTTTCATCGCGGTGAAGCTCGTCCTCGAGGCGCTGCACGAGAACTCGCTGCCGTTCCTCAACGGGGGCAGGCCGGTGGAGTGGGCGCCACAGATCCCGGTCACCACGTCCCTCGCGGTGGTTCTTGGCACGCTCGCCCTCACGGCGCTGGCCAGCCTCGCCGCCACCGGGCGTGGGGGTCGATCATCCGGCCGCCCGGCGGGCGACCCGCGCTGGCAGGTGGCGCCGGCCGCCGGGTCGCGGCGCAAGTCGTAGCCGGGCAGGTGGCCCACTAGCCTGGCCAGGGCGAGCCGGCGCACTCGCGGGGGGCGCGCCGCGCAGGCACGCCGGCGCCACCCGGCCCCGGCGCCGTGACCCCGAGGAGGAGACCACCGTGACGTTGGAACGTCCTGTCGCCCCGAACCCCTACGAGCTGCTGCCGAAGGTGGGCACCTTCGCGGTGACCAGCACCGACGTCCGCGACGGCGAACCGCTCGCTGCGGACTTCACCTTCGCCGGCGGGAACACCTCGCCGCAGCTGAGCTGGTCAGGCTTCCCCGAGCAGACCCGCGGCTTCGTCGTCACCTGCTACGACCCCGACGCCCCCACCGGGAGCGGCTTCTGGCACTGGCTGCTGCTCGGTCTCGGCGCGTCGACGACGAGCCTGCCGCGCGGCGCGGGGGCGGCCGGTGGTGCGGGGTTGCCTGCGGGCGCGTTCCACGTGCGCGGTGACTTCGGGAGCAAGGCCTACGCGGGCGCGGCGCCGCCGCCCGGGGATCACCTGCACCGCTACTTCTTCGCGGTGCACGCCCTGGATGTGGAGCGCCTCGACGTGGACGACACGGTGACCCCCGCCGTGGTGGGGTTCAACCTCGCCTTCCACACCCTGGCCCGGGCCCTGGTGGTGCCGGTCTACAGCATCCCAGCTTGACCTGGGCGTCACGGCCTGACCTGGGCGTGACGTGGAGGGGGGCCGCAGCGTCGCTGCGGCCCCCCTCCACGTCACGCGCGGTCGGCGAGGTTCAGTACCAGCCCGTCGCCTGGCTGTGCGCCCAGGCGCCGCAGGGCGTGCCGTAGCGGCCGGCGATGTAGCCCAGGCCCCACTTGATCTGGGTGACCGGGTTGGTGGTCCAGTCGGAGGCGACGGTTCCCATCTTGCTCCCGGGAAGCGCCTGCGGGATCCCGTAGGCGCCCGAGGACGCATTGGTGGCGCGGTAGTTCCAGTTGCTCTCGCGCGTCCAGAGCAGGTCGAGGCAGGTGAACTGGCTTCCGGTCCAGCCCCGATCCGCCGCCAGCAGCTTGGCCACGGCCTTGGGGTTGCGTTGCGCATCGCGCATGGCCCGCGCCCTGGCCTCGGCCCGGGCCGCGGCAGCGGCCTTCGCCGCCGCGGCGCGGGCGGCCGCGGCCTTCGACGCCGCCGCGCGGGCGGCCTCGATCTTCTCCCCGGCGCTCTTGGCCGCCTTCAGATCGTTGCTGACGTCCCATCCCGACGGGGTGTGGACGGCTGCCGGCAGGGCCATCAGCGCACCGGACCCGGCCTGGGTGTTGTGTGCGAGCAGGCCGCTGGCGTCGACCCCGGCGATGTTCAGGTGCTGGCCACTCACCGCGGCGTAGCCCGCACCCACGAGCATCGTCAGCACGGCGGCCCGGGCGACGCCCACGACCACCGACCCGTTGCGCTCGGGCTGCTCTGCGGCACCGGGCCCGTGCTCCTCGGCCCCGCGCAGATCGCGCCGGCGGGGGAAGGGGCCGGTACCGAGCGGGGCGACGCAGCCGTCGGGCTCGGCCCCGGCGGGGACGAAGGTGGACCCCGGGGCGGGCAGGCTGCGCTGGACCGGGACGGTTATCCCCTGGCGGCGCAGATCGCGGCGGCGCGGGTACTCCGGCTGGATCCCCCGCGGGGGGCTGGCCGGGGCTGCGACCGGGATGCCCATGCTGGGCGTGAACCACTCGCTGCTCGCCTCGGACGCACCGGGGGTGGCGGTCCCGGCGGGCGGGGAGTCGGGGGCGAAGCGGCGCCGCGGAGCGACGGGGCTGCGCGGGGTGAACAGGTCTCCTGCCGCCTCCTGCCGGGGGTGACCGGTCGGCCCGTGACCGCCGGGGCGCAGATCGCGGCGCCGGGGCAACGGGTGGCCGGGAGCGGGCGCGGACTCGCGCGGCTCGGCCCGACCGGGTCCACGGGCGTCCCTGCGGTGCGGACGCGGACTCCCGACTACGGTGACGTCCCGGGGTTCGTCGCGGCCGCCGGCATAGCTGAGGCGGCGCTGCGGGAGCGGGGGCGCGGACTCGTCCGTCGCGAGCAGCACTCCGAAGGGGAGCGGGGCCCCGGAGTCGCGGCGCGAGGCCGACACCTGGGGCGGCTCGGGAGCGAACCCACCGGTAGTGGGAGTCGCCCGGCGTTTGCTGTGGGCGACAGGAGAACTCACGCGTCACACCGTTTCTGGTTCCGACCACCGAGGGCAAGACCCTAAGGCCATCGAATTTCCGACAAATTCTCTGATCAGTGACGCTTCACCTGCGTCGAGATCACGGTGAGTACTCAATGCCACGGACCGTAACCTCCGAAACACTCTCCTGAATGAATAGGTTGACATCCAACTATTGGGCGTCAAACATTAATCCTGTCGGCGCCACCCCACCGACCCCGCGACCGGGAGCCTCGATGACCTCAGCACCCGCCCTGCACGTCCCCCGGCACCCGGTGCGCTTCGTGACCGCCGCGAGCCTGTTCGACGGGCACGACGCCGCGATCAACATCATGCGCCGGATCCTGCAGGCCCAGGGCGCCGAGGTCGTCCACCTCGGCCACGACCGCGGCGGTGCTCGAGGTCGTCGAGGCCGCCGTCCAGGAGGACGCCCAGGGCGTCGCGGTCAGCTCCTACCAGGGCGGCCACCTGGAGTACTTCGGCTACCTGGTCGACGCCGCTGCGCGCGCGCGGCGGCGGCCACATCAAGGTCTTCGGCGGCGGCGGCGGCGTGATCGTCCCCGCGGAGATCGCCGCGCCTGCACGAGCGCGGCGTGGCCCGCATCTTCTCCCCCGAGGACGGGCAGCGGCTCGGCCTGCCCGGCATGGTCAACGACGATGATCGCCGGCTGCGACGTCGACCTCGCGGCCGCACCCGAGCGGCGTCGAGGCCGTGCTCGCCGGGGACGCGGTCGCGCTCGCCCGCGCCATCACCGTGATCGAGTCCGGTGCCGTCGCGACCCGAGCTGCGGGCGAGCCGCGCTGGCTGCCGCCGCGCCGGACGCTGCGGTGCCGGTGCTCGGCATCACCGGCACCGGCGGGTCGGGCAAGTCGTCGCTCACCGACGAGCTGGTCCGGCGGCTGCGGCTGGACCAGGAGGACAAGCTCCGGGTCGCCGTGCTCGCGGTGGACCCCACCCGCCGGCGGGGTGGCGGGGCGCTGCTCGGCGACCGGATCCGGATGAACGCCCTCGCCGCCGGCCGCACCTTCTTCCGCTCGCTGGCCACCCGCGGCGCCCCGCGGAGATCCCGCCGTACCTTCGCGGACGTCGTCGACGCCTGCCGCGCCGCCGGCTACGACCTCGTGATCGTCGAGACCCCCGGCATCGGCCAGGGCGACTCGGCGATCGTCGACCTCGCCGACGTCTCGCTGTACGTGATGACGCCGGAGTACGGCGCCGCCTCCCAGCTGGAGAAGATCGACATGCTCGACCTCGCCGACGCCGTCGCGATCAACAAGTTCGAGCGCCGCGGCGGCGAGGACGCGCTGCCGCGACGTCGCCCGCCAGCTGGAGCGCAACCGGAGCCGACTTCGGCGCCGACCTGGCACGACATGCCCGTGTTCGGCACCTCCGCCGCCCGCTTCGACGACGACGGCGTGACCGCCCTGTACCAGCATCTGCGCGGGTTGCTCGGCGAGCACGGGCTGGCGGTGGGACCGGGCACGCTGCCGGCCGTCGACCACCACCATCTCCACCCGGGTCGGGGCGGTGGTCCCCGGCGCCCGGGTCCGCTACCTCGCCGAGATCGCCGACACCGTGCGCGGCTACCACGCGCGCCACCGAGCGGCTCGCCGCCGCCGCCCGCCGTCGCCAGCATCTGCGCACGGCCGCGGCCGAGCTCGCCGGCCGCGCAGCGACCCGCCGCCGCGGTCGACATGCTGGCCGCGCGGGCCGACGCGGACCTCGACCAGCCCCACCCGGCAGGCGCTGCGCCGGCTGGCCGACGCCGTCGCGGCCTACCGGGCCGACGAGCAGCTGCAGTTCACCGTCCGCGAGCGGCAGCTGAGCGTCGCGCTGCGACGCACCACGCTCGTCGGGCAGCGCAGTCCCCCGGGTGGCGCTGCCACGCATCGAGGACGACGGGGAGCTGGTCGCGGTTCCTGCGCGCGGAGAACCTGCCCGGGCGCTTCCCCTTCACGGCGGGCGTCTTCCCGGTCAAGCGGGACGGCGAGGCACCCAGCGCGGATGTTCGCCGGCGAGGGCGACGCCTTCCGCACCAACCGGCGCTTCCACCTGCTGTCGGCCGGCCAGCCGGCGACCCGGCTGTCCACCGCGTTCGACTCGGTCACGCTGTACGGGCGCGACCCGGACCGCGCGGCCCGACGTCTACGGCAAGGTCGGCACCTCCGGCGTCTCCATCGCCACCCTGGACGACATGAAGGCGCTGTACGCGGGGTTCGACCTGTGCGCGCCGACCACGTCGGTGTCGATGACGATCAACGGTCCGGCCCCGACCATCCTGGCGATGTTCCTCAACACCGCGATCGACCAGGCGGTCGACGCGCTTCCGCGCCGAGCACGGCCGCGACCCGGACGCCGCCGAGGCGGCGGCAGCTGCGGGCGCGCGGTCCTGGACACGGTGCGCGGCACGGTGCAGGCGGACATCCTCAAGGAGGACCAGGGGCAGAACACCTGCATCTTCTCCACCGAGTTCGCCCTGCGCTGCATGGCCGACGTCCAGCAGTGGTTCATCGAGCAGCGGGTGCGCAACTTCTACTCGGTGTCGGTCAGCGGCTACCACATCGCCGAGGCGGGGGCGAACCCCGTGACCCAGCTCGCCTTCACCCTCGCCAACGGCTTCACCTACGTGGAGTCCTACCTCGCCCGCGGGATGGCGGTTGACGACTTCGCGCCGAACCTGTCGTTCTTCTTCAGCAACGGCATGGACGCCGAGTACACGGTGCTGGGTCGGGTCGCCCGGCGGATCTGGGCGGTGGCGATGCGGGAGCGGTACGGCGCCTCCGAACGCTCGCAGAAGCTGAAGTACCACGTCCAGACCTCGGGGCGCTCGCTGCACGCCCAGGAGATGGACTTCAACGACATCCGCACCACCCTGCAGGCGCTGTGCGCGATCTACGACAACGCGAACAGTTGCACACCAACGCCTACGACGAGGCCGTCACCACGCCGAGCGAGCACTCGGTGCGGCGGGCGCTGGCCATCCAGCTGATCATCGACGGCGGAGTGGGGCCTGACCGCCTGACGAGAACCCGCTGCAGGGCAGCTACGTCGTGTCCGAGCTCACCGACCTGGTCGAGGAGGCCGTGCTGGCCGAGTTCGAGCGGCTCAGCGAGCGCGGCGGGGTGCTGGGGGCGATGGAGACCGGCTACCAGCGCGGCCGCATCCAGGACGAGTCGATGCTGTACGAGCAGCGCAAGCACGACGGCTCGCTGCCGATCATCGGCGTCAACACCTTCCTCGCGCCGTCCGGGGCGGCGGCCACGGCGCCGGTGCTGCTGACCCGCGGCTCGGAGCAGGAGAAGGAGTCGCAGCTGCGCCGGGTGGAGGAGTTCCGGCAGCGGCACGCCGAGCAGGCCCCGGCCGCGCTGGCCCGGCTACGGCAGGCCGCGATGGCAGCGGAGAACGTGTTCGACGTGCTGATGGACGCCGTCCGGGTCTGCTCGCTGGGGCAGATCACCCAGGCATTGTTCGAGGTGGGCGGCCAGTACCGCCGTTCGGTATGACGCCGCGGGAACATCCCGGCCATGGCTTACGGTGGGCCAGGTGAGCCGCCGCCCGCTGCCCTTCGACCCGATCACCGAAGCCCGCAGGCATTGGGCCGAGCGCGGTTGGACCGACGCCGCCGACGGGATGGCGGCGGTCACCTCACTGATGCGGGCGCAGCAGATCGTGCTCGCCCGGGTCGAGGAGGTGCTCCGCCCGCACGACCTCACCTTCGCCCGGTACGAGCTGCTCATGCTGCTGCTGTTCAGTCGCGGCGGCCAGTTGCCCATGTCCCGGATCGGGGAGCGGCTGCAGGTGCACCCGGCGAGCGTGACCAACGCCGTGGACAGGCTCGAGGCGGGGGGGCTGGTCACCCGCCAGCCGCACCCGTCCGACCGCCGGGCCACCCTGGCCCGGCTGACCCCGGCCGGCCAGCAGGTCGCCGCCAAGGCCACCGACGACCTGAACGCCACCGTGTTCAGCTCGCCGGGGCTCGATCACGACGACGTCACCACGCTGGTTTCGGTGCTGCGCACGCTGCGCCGGCAGGCGGGCGACTTCTGACCTCCCCGTCCCACCGGCGGCCGGGCGGTTCCTGACCCGCCCCCGGCGGATCGCTCGGCACAGCGGCGGCACAGCCGGCTCTGGGCTACGGCTGACCTTCGTCGCCCACGCTGGAGGCCAGGTCGCCCGCGACACCCGCGGGCCGGGCGTGCGGAGGCAGCGATGACCGCGTGGCAGGGCACCAGCTGGGCAACCACCCTCACCGTCGCGGTCAGCGACCCCGACGCGCTGCCGGCGGCCCGCCGGCTGGTGCTGCGGACCGTGCGGCGCGCGGCGTCCGTGGCGGACCTGCGCACCCCGCAGGCCCGGGTGCACCGGCTGGACGCAGCGGCCGGGCACCCGCTGCGTGTGGGTGACCCGCTGGCCGCCCTCGTCGCGGCCGCGCTGGGTGCCGCGGAGCGCACCGCGGGCCTGTTCGACCCCACCGTCGGCTCGGCGGTGGTGCGGCACGAGAGCGGGCTGCTGCCCGCCGGAAAGGACCTGTCGCTGCTGCCCCGGTGCGGCAGCTTCGCCCCCCGCGGCGCCCGCTCACCGGCCCGCCCCGTGCCGGGGTGGCGCTCGGTGCACTGCGCCGGTCGGCTGGTCACCCTGCCCGCGGGGGTCCTGCTCGACCTGACCGCGGTGGCCAAGGCCGCCGCCGCGGAGCAGGCCGCGGCGGCGGTGTGGCGGCGGCTCGGCGTCGGCGTGCTCGTCGAGCTCGGCGGCGACGTAGCCACCGCCGGGACGCCGTCGAGGAACGGCTGGGGCACTGCGGTGCCCGGGGCCACCGTGCACCGCCCGGTGATCGACCCGCGCACCGGCGCCCCCGCACCCGGGGGGTGGAGGTCGGTGAGCGTCCCGACCGGCGCGGGGGTGGGCACGCTGGTCGAGGCCAAGGCCCTGGCGGTCGCGGCGGCCGTGCTCGGCCCGGGAGCCCCGGCCTGGTTGGACGCGCGCGGGGTTCGGGCGGACCTCGTCGGGCCGGAGGGTCAGCCGGCGGTCAGGAAGGTGGTGATCCCCTTGGCGAGTCCGGCCGCGTAGACCCCGTCGCGCCACCGCGCGCTGGTCATCTGCGCGGCCTCGGTGGCGTTGCGCATGTTCCCCAGCTCGACCAGCACCGCCGGCCGGCTCTCCCAGTTCAGCGTGCCCAGGTCCGCGCGGACGTCGTAACCGTCGCCGCCGACGTAGTTGGCGTTCGGAAGCCCGACGGCGCGTAGCCCGCCGTGAACCGCAACGGCGAGCTTCGCCGAGGCCGCGTAGATGTCGTCGGTCCAGCCCACCGTGTCGGCGGGGCGGATGACGAAGAAGCCGTGCAGGCCGGCCGGTTCACCGTCGGCGTGCACGACCACCACGGCGTCGGCATGGTGCAGGCCGCCCGCGCGGCCGCGCACGTCGATGCACGGTCCCCAGAGTTTGGGGTCCTCGCGCGGGCGGGTGAGGTACACCCGCGCACCCTCGGCCTCCAACCGCGCCTTGAGGTAGAGCGAGACCGACATCGTGAAGGCCGACTCGGGGTACCCGGCGTTCGTGCTGGTGCCGGAGGTGTCGCAGGCCTTCTTGAACCCGCCCGCGTCGACGAGCTGGTTGACCTGGCTGGTGTGCAGTGAGTTGCCGATCTGGTGGCCGGGGTCGACCACCACGACCTTGCCCGCCAACGGCAGCCCGGCTGCCCGCGCGGCGGTCGTGGCGGTGGCGCTGACACCGGGGGCCGCGCTCGTGGTCGGGGTGGGTGTCGTGGTCGGGGTGGGTGTCGTGGTCGGCGCGGAGGAGGACGTGGGGGGCTGGGTCGGCGCCGCTCCGGTCGGGGTGGGCTGGGTGCCCGCGTTCGACCCGCCCGCTGCGGCACACCCCGCCAGCAGCAGGCAGCCGACGCCGACGGACACCGGCCGCCGAGCGCCGCGGCGGCCCCGACCGAGCTTGAACGCGCCGACCTCGACCACCCTCACCGCGGACCTCGCTCCCCCCATACCGGAACCGTATCGCCCGCGCTCGGACGCAGGGCGGACACAGCGACGCCCGCAGGGCGCCGACGGCTGCTGCGGGCTGGGCGGGTGGTTCGGGACACAGAGCACGGTCGGCGGCGGGCGTCGGGGGCCGCCGCCGCCGACCGTGGTCCCTGGGGCGCTTTCGCGCCTCCCGCGTGGCCACACCCCCGGCCACTTGCTCACCGCCGTGGCTCACGCTTCGTGTCGATGACACTACTCTGAGCAGCGGCCGTTAGATGCCGCTTCCGCTCATCCGTTCGGGCGAATTTCCCTGCCCGGGCCCGGGCCCGGATTCACACCCAACCTCCACGACCGCGGGCCGACCCGCGCCGGGAATCCGACGTACAGTCGATCCATGAGGCCTTCGGTCCGCTGGCTCGTCCCGGTCGCCGTCGCCGCCACCATCGTCGGTGGCTCGGCGGTCTCCTCCGCCGTCGCGGGCAGCACCCCGGTGCTCCCGCACCGCTCGGCGGCGCAGGTGCTCGCGGCGCTGGCCGGCTCCAGGGTCACCGCGCTGTCAGGGACGGTCAGGACGAACGCCGACCTCGGGCTGCCGGCCATCCCCAGCTTCGGCGGCTCCGAGCCGGCGGGCGGCTCGTCCGCCACCAGCCCGCAGGCCCTGCTCACCCGCTTCCTCGGCGGCCAGAACACGCTCCGGGTGTGGGCCGACGGGCCGCAGCGGCAGCGCGTGCAGCTCCTCGACCCGTTCGAGGAGATCGACGTCATCCACAGCGGCACGGACGTGTGGACCTACTCCTCCAGCCAGGACGCCGTCACGCACACCACCGTGCCGACGGGGGCAGCCGGCGGGGCCACCGGTCCGCGGTCGCTGACACCGCAGGCGCTGACACCGCAGGCGCTGGCGGATCAGGTGCTGGCCTCCGTCGACCCGACCACCGCCGTGACGCTCGGGACGCCCGCCACCGTGGCCGGCCGGGCCACGTACACCCTGCTGGTCACCCCACGCACCAGCGCGACCCTGGTCGACCACGTGGTGCTGTCCGTCGACGCCGCCAACGGCGCGCCGTTGCAGGTGCAGGTGTACGCGCGCGGCCACGCCAACGCGGTGTTCGACTCGGGCTTCACCACGGTCTCGTTCAGCACGCCCGCGGCGGCGACGTTCCGCTTCACCGCTCCGCGCGGGGCGTCGGTCACCCCGGTACAGCCGCCGCTGGGCGCCCGCGCCGGCTCCGCCGCTGGGACGACCGGCACCAAACCGCGCACGGCCACCCCGCGTGTCATCGGCACCGGGTGGACGGCGGTCGTCGAACTGCCCGCCGGAACGCTGTCGTCCGGGCAGGCCTCCGCACCCGGGACGCTGGGGGCGCTCGACCAGATCACCACTGCGGTCAACGGAGGCCGGGCACTGCACACGGCGCTGTTCAGCGTGCTGATCACCACCGACGGGCGGGTGCTCGCCGGAGCGGTACCGGTACAGACCCTCCTCGCGGCCACCGCGCACTGACCGCCCCGGACCCGCCACCACCGTGACCGACACAGCGATCGCCACCTGGGGTCTGACCAAGCACTTCCGCCGGCAGGCCGCGGTGGACGGGATCGACCTCGCCGTCCCCTCCGGAGCTGTGTACGGCTTCCTCGGACCCAACGGCTCCGGGAAGACGACCACCATCAGAATGCTGCTCGGCCTGTCCGCGGCGACCGCCGGGGGGATCGAGGTCTTCGGCCGGCCGATGCCGCGCGACCTGCGCGCCGTGTTGCCCCGGGTGGGGGCGCTGGTCGAGGGACCGGCGTTCTACCCCTTCCTGTCCGGCGCGGCCAACCTGCGCCGGCTCGACGCGGCCAACCGCGACTCCTCCGTACGCACCCGCGACGCCCGGGTCGCCACCGCGCTCGAGCGGGTGGGGCTGTCCAACGCCGCCCGGAAGCGGGTGCGGGCCTACTCCCTGGGGATGAAGCAGCGACTGGGCATCGCGGCCGCGCTGCTCGCCCCACGGGACCTGCTGGTGCTCGACGAGCCGACGAACGGTCTCGACCCGCAGGGCACCCGCGAGGTGCGCCACCTGGTCCGCTCGCTGGCGGCCGACGGCACCACCGTGTTCGTCTCCTCGCACCTGCTCGCCGAGGTGGAGCAGATCTGCACCCACGTCGGGGTGATGAGCGCGGGCCGGCTGGTGGCGCAGGGAACGCTCGCCGAGCTGTCCGCCGGGGGCAGCTCCCGGGTGCGGGTGCACACCCCGGACGGGGGCCGGGCCATCGAGGTGCTGGCGGGGCTGCAGCTGAAGGAACCGGAGGCGTCCGGGGACGACGTGCACGCCCAGTTCGGCAGCGGGAACGCCACCCCCGCGGCCGAGGAGATCGTCGCAGCGTTGGTGGCGGCGGGAGTTCGGGTGCGCGGCTTCCAGGTCGAGCACGACAGCCTCGAAGATCGCTTCGTCGCGCTCACCGGGGAGGGGTTCGACGTTGTCCGCTGAACCGATGCAGACCAACGGGCCGGCGCAGCTCCAGGCACGGCGCGGGGGCTGGAACACCAGGAGCTGGGGCCGGGGCGGGCTGTTCGGGTCGGAACTGCTCACCCTGTTCCGGCGCTGGCGGACGCTGGCGATCCTCGGGGTGCTGGCAGGGGTTCCCGTACTGCTCGGGGTGGCGGTGCGGGTGTTCTCGGCGCCGCACCCCGGGGAGGGCCCGCCGTTCCTCGACCGGGTGACGCAGAACGGCCTGTTCGTCGGCGTCACCGCGCTGATCGTGTCCATCCCGCTGTTCGTGCCGCTGGCCATCGGGGTGGTCGCCGGCGACACCATCGCCGGCGAGGCGAACCTCGGCACGCTGCGCTACCTGCTCACCGCCCCGGCCGGGCGGACCAGGCTGCTGCTCACCAAGTTCGCGGCGGCGGCGGTGTTCTGCGTCGCGGCCACCCTGACGGTGGTGCTCACCGGGGCACTGGTGGGGGCGGCCCTGTTCCCGGTGGGTCCGGTGACGATGCTGTCCGGAGACACCGTGGGAGTGGCCGACGCCTTCGGGCGGGCGCTGCTCATCGCCGGCTACGTGTCGCTGTCGATGCTCGGGCTGACGGCGATCGGGCTGTTCGTCTCCACCCTCACCGAGATCCCGGTGGGGGCGATGGCCGGCACCGTCACCCTGGCCGTCACCTCGCAGATCCTCGACGGCATCCCCCAACTCGACTGGCTGCACCCGTGGCTGTTCACCCACCTGTGGCTGGCGCTGGGCGACCTGCTGCGCGTCCCGATCAGCTGGAACTCCTTCGGCCACAACGCGATCCTGCAGGCCGGGTACGTCGCCGTGTTCGGCGCGCTGGCCTGGGCCCGGTTCACCAGCCGGGACGTACTCAGCTGAGCAGGCCGCCGCCGCGCCCGCGCCGGGGAGCGGTCAGTTCGTCGCGGTGGGGGCGGGGCCGCCGGACAGGCCCCCCGCTCCGGCCGGTCGCGTGGGCAGCGCGATCCCACAGGCCTGCAGTGCGGCCCTGACCGTGGGGTCGGAGAACTCCCCGCCGAACCCGCCCACCCGCCCGGAACCGCTCGGACGGGGTCCGGTGAACCTGGCGCTCGGCGACCCGCTGGGCCGGTCGGTCGGCCGCCCGGTGGGGAAGCCGCCGGTGCGGGTGGGCAGGGAGATCCCGGCCGCGGTCAGGCACTCCTGGATCTTCTGGAACTCGGCGGAGTTGAACCCCCGCCCGGCGGCACCCGGCGTGCCGGTGGCGGCCGCGCCGCTCGGGGTCACCGTCGCCGGCGACCCCGAGGATCCCCCGCAGGCCGCGAGGCCCGTCGCCGCCGCGAGGCCGATGGCGGCGAGACGCAGGGCCCGCGAGGCGGGCAGGTGCAGGACGGTCACGGGGTCCTCCTGGTGGGCGCGGATCGACAGGAACGGCGGCGGTCCGGGTTCATCCGGCCGAGCGGGCGACGACGGAGGTCGCGGTGACCGACCCGTCGGCGGCCTTCGTGCCGACCACGGAGACCGTGAGTCCGGCCCGGAGGCCGCCGAGACCGGGCACCGTCACCGGGGTCCCCGCCGGGACGTGGACGACCACCTGGGTACCGGCGAAGTTCTTCACCGTGAGGGTGCTGCCGGACGCCGACACCACGGTGCCGACCGCGACGGGGATGCCCTGAGCGGTCGTGGCCCCGGTCCCCGCGCCGGTCCCCGCGCCGCTGCCCGCAGCCGCACCGGCACCCGCGCCGGTGACGCCGGCGGCACCGGGGAACGCGCCACCGCCACCGGCGCCCCGGAACGCCCGGGCCAGCGCGGCCGCACCGGTACCCGACCCCGCGAGGCCCTTGTCGTGCTGCTTCTGCACCACCGCGCCCGCGCCGAAGCCCGCGGCGATGAGGATTCCCGCGACCAGCAGGACGGTGAGCCGACCCAACCGGCGCGGGGGCGTCCACGACGGCTCGAGCAGGTCGAGGTCGTCGCCGCCGTCATCGCCGTCGTCCTCACCGGTGGCCGCATAGCCGGCCGCGTCGCTCGCCCCCGCGTCGTCCGGGCCGGGCGGTTCCAGCGGCCGGCCCGGGGCGGCGGCGTGGCCGTCGTCGGGGTGCCCGTCCGCGAACCAGGCCTGGGCGCCCGCGTCCCGGGGCCTGTCGGGGTCGCTCTCGGCCAGCCTGCGGATCCGCCGGACCGCGAACGGATCGTCGAGTCTCTCGTTCATCTCGCGTGCTCCGCCTCACTCGTACCGAAGGGCGTCGATGGGCCGCAGCGCCGCGGCCCGGTTGGCTGGGTAGAGGCCGAAGAAGAGCCCCACCGCGACCGCGACCCCGAACGCCAGCGCCACCGAGTAGGGCGCCACCACCGGCTGCACCCCCACGATGGTGAAGCGGCTGCCGACCAGCCCGGCGGCCACTCCCATCACCCCGCCGAACAGCGACAGCAGCACCGCCTCGAGCAGGAACTGCCCGACGATGTCACCGCGTTGGGCGCCGATCGCCTTGCGGATGCCGATCTCGCGGGTCCGCTCGGTGACCGTGACCAGCATGATGTTCATGACGCCGATCCCGCCGACGAGCAGCGAAATCGCCGCCACCGCACCGAGCAGCACGGTGAAGGTCTGCGTGGTGGAGGTGGCCGCGGACAGGATCGATGCGGCACTGAAGATGCTGTAGTCCGCCGTCGCCGTGGTGACGTGGTGCAACCCGTTCAGCACGTCCTCCACCTCGGACTGGGCCGCGTCCACCGTCGTGGCCGAGGTGGCCTTCACCGAGATGCTCGACAGCGCCCCGTAGCCGGTGAGGGTGTCCTGGACGGCGGTGAGCGGGGCGATCACCCGGTCGTCCTGGTCCTGCGGCCCGGTGCTGCCCTTGGCGGTCAGCACCCCGAGCACCTCGAAGTTGATGCCGTTGAACTGCACCGTCCTGCCGACCGCGGACAGGCCGTCCCCGCCGACGAGGTCCTGCGCGACCGTGACCCCGAGCAGGGCGACCCGGCGCCGGGAGGTGTAGTCGGTGTCGGTGAACGGGCTGCCCGCCTGCACCGAGTCGTCATCGTTGAGCAGGTAGCTGGGGGTCGTGCCGACGAAGGTGGCGACGGCGTGCGAGGCGCCGGAGTAGGTCGCCGTCACCGAGGAGGCGTCCACCACCGGCGCCACCGAGGCGATGTCCGGCGCGACCGTGCGGTCGGTGAGGGCCTCCGCGTCGGTGAGGCTGAGCTGGGCCACCCGGGTCTGGGTGCCGGTGCTCACGGCTCCGAGCTGCCCCGACGGCGCACCGGCCGCGGCGCCGGAACCGGAGCGGGTGGAGGTGCGCCCCCCACCCCCGAAGGCGGCGAAGCTTCCGCCCCGCCCGCCGGAGCCACCCTGACTCGAGCGCACGGTGAGGGTGTTGCTGCCGAGCCTGCTCAGCTGCTGCTGCACGGCGGCGCTGGAGCCGGTGCCGACCGCCACCAGGATGATCACGGCGGCGACCCCGATCAGGATGCCCAGCGTGGTCAGCGCCGAGCGCATCTTGTTCGCCGTCACGCCCCGGACGGCGAACGCCGCGCTCTCACGCACCTTCACCGCAACCCTCCCCGAACCGGCGCGGACATGGCCGGCGACGGGCCGGCGACGGCCGCCACGCGTTCGTCGCCGATGATGAGGCCGTCGCGCATCCGCACCACCCGCTTGGCGTGGGCGGCGACCTCCTCCTCATGGGTGATCACCACCACGGTGCGACCGCTGAGGTTGAGCTGATCGAACAACCCCAGCACCTCCACCGTGCTGTGACTGTCCAACGCCCCCGTCGGCTCGTCGGCCAGCAACAGCACCGGATCGGTCACGATCGCCCGCGCGATCGCCACCCGCTGCTGCTGCCCCCCCGACAACTGCGACGGCAGGTGCCCCACCCGGTCGGCCAGCCCCACCCGCTCCAACGCCGCTACCGCCAGCGCCCGCCGCCGCCCACCGCGCACCCCCGAATACGCCAGCGGCAACTCCACGTTCGCCACCGCCGAGGTCCGCGGAATCAGATTGAACGACTGGAACACGAACCCGATCTTCCGGTTCCGGATCACCGCCTGCCGTCGCTCGTCCAGCCGCCGGGTGTCCACGCCGTCCAGCAGGTACCGGCCCCGCGTCGGCGCATCCAGGCACCCGACGATGTTCATCAACGTCGACTTACCCGACCCCGACGCCCCCATGATCGCCACGTAGTCACCACGCTCGACGACCAGATCCACCCCCGCCACCGCATGCACCGCGGTGTCACCGGCGCCGTAGGTCTTCCGCACCCGGCGCAGATCCACCACCGGGTGCGGCTGCCGCCGCTGCTGGGCCGGGACGCTCATCCCCGCCCGCCGAGGCCGCCGAGGCCACCGAGCCGCGGGAACCCGTTGCTGGTGGAGGTCGTGCTCGAGGTCGGCAGGACCACCTGTTGGCCGAGGGTCAACCCGCTGAGGATCTGCGTGCCGCGGTCACCGACCAGGCCGATCTCGACCGGCACCACGGAGTCGACGCCGTTGTCCAGCACGGTCACGGTGTGTCTCGTGCCGAGAGTGGTCACCGCGCTGGACGGCACGTAGAGCGCGTCGGCCGCCGACCCGGTGGTGATCGAGACGCTCGCCGAGGCGCCCAGCCGGACGCTCGCCGGCGGGTTCTGCAGGGTCACCGTGACCGGGTACTGGACCACGTTGCTCGACGTCACGCTCTGCAGGGAGACCGCGGTGACCGTGCCGCTCACCGTGGCGTTGGTGGCCGAGAGGGTGACGGTGGCGT
The DNA here is from genome assembly GCA_963784535.1 of uncultured Actinomycetota bacterium. GTDB lineage: Bacteria > Actinomycetota > Actinomycetes > Actinomycetales > Kineosporiaceae > CAWARR01. The sequence continues at coordinate 115,449 of CAWARR010000008.1, forward strand.
CCTGGCCGGCCTTCACCGACGCGGCGTCGGCCTCGGCGATGTCGGCGGTCACGGTCAGCGTGGCCAGGTCCGACAGCACGATGAACCCGCTGGCGGAGCCGCTGGAGGCACCGGAGCTGCTGGAGGAGCCCGATCCCGAGGCGCCCGACCCCGAGGCGCCCGACCCGGAGGAGGACGAGGAGGACGAGGCGCTCGAACCACCGCCGCTGACCGTCTCACCGGCGGCCGCCGAGATCGACATCACGGTGCCCGCCCGGGGGGCCGTCAGCAGCGTCTGGTCCACGGTCTTCTGGGCCTGCGCCACCGTCACCTGCGCGCCGTTCAGCTGCGCCTTCGCCTGCGCGATGGCCGCCGGCGTCGGGTTGGCGTCGGAGCTGGCCGTGAGCTGGGCCTGCTTGAGCTGGATCTGCGCCGAGGACACCTGCTGCTGGGCCTGGCTGAGGGACTGCTGGTCCTTGCCGAGCACGGTGGTGCGGGTGGCCAGCGCCGACTGGTAGGCGGCGTTCGATCCGGTGCCCGCGTCGGCGGCGGCGAGCGCGGCGGCCACCAGCGCATCCTGGGCGCTCTTGTCGGACGTGTACTGCTGCTGGGCGGTGCTGACGCCGCTCTGCGCCGAGTTCACGCCGAGCTGCGCGGACTGGATGGCCAGCTGGTCCTTCTGCCGCTGCACGGCGGTGCCCCCGCCCACGGTCTGGTCGTAGGACGCCTGGACGGAGGCCAGCTGCGCCTGCGCCGTCTGCAGGGACTGCTTGGCCGTCGTCGCGTCGACGCGGGCCAGCGCCTGACCGGCGGTGACCCGCTGCCCGACCGTGACGTAGACGTTGGTGAGAGTGCCACCGCTGCCGGCGAAGTTCACCCCGACCGTGCTCGCGCTGGCCACGTTTCCGGTGCCGGTGACGGTCGCGCTGACGGCGCCCTGTGCCACGGCCACGGTGCGCGTGGTCGAGGACTGGGCGGCGGACGGGTTGCCGATCGACAGGTAGGCCGCCGTGGCTGCGCCGACCAGGACGACGGCGAGGCCGCCGTTCACCCACGCCATCCGAGGACGCCTCACCGCACAGCTCCCCCGGGCCCGATGAACAGGTAACGCACGTGTATCGATCCTCCTCCGGCGAACTGATCCCGCCGGAGCGTAACTGTGTCGCTGTGAGCTGGGAGAACTCTGTGAGCAGGACGGGAGAACCGTGAAGCGGCCTTCCCGCTGCGCAACTGCGCCATTCCGACGCCTGGCTATTCCGGCGGCGCTATTCCGGCGGCGCTATTCCGGCGGCGCTATTCCGGCGGCTTCCTGCTTCGGGCCCTTGTGCTGCGGGCCTTTGTGCTGCGGGCACCTCTACCCGGAGGGGGTCCCTGTCCGCCCAGGGGAGGCGCTGGGCCCGGATCGCACCGGTGCGGGCGATCTCGGCCTGGGCCCGGGCCGCGATCAGCATCGACAGCACCGCCGCCGGCAACTCCACCAGGGCCGCCGAGACGACGGCGAGCAGCAGGTGCAGCCCGGGCGTGGAGGTGGCGACGTCGAACCACGCGTCCACCAGCAGCAGGGCCGCGGTGACGCTGGCCACGTTGACCACGAACGGCGAGCGACGCCAGGCCAGCCAGGCGGTCCGGGCGAGCGCGCCGAGCAGGAACACGTCGAACCCCACCCAGGCGAGCCGGTAGTTCTCGCTCACCTCCCGGTCGGGCAGCGTGACGGCGAGGTAGACCACCCACGGCACGAGGGCCGCCGCCAGCAGCAGGTACAGCAGCGGCACCCACGCCCGGCGCGGGCCCATTCCGGCGGTCGGCCCGCCCTCGCCGCTGTCCTCGCGCATGGTGTGAGCATCGGCCATCGGACCGTCACCAGCACCCCGGCCGGTGCCGATCAGGCCACCGCCAGCACCAGGACGGCGACGTCGTCGCGGTCGCAGGCGAAGTCCGTCACGGCACCGATCACGCCGGCGGCGACGGCCTCGACCATCTCCGCCGCATCGGGCGCAAGGCCGCCCCGGGCGATCGCGGCGACGCTGGCGGTGAGCACCGCGCCGAGCCGCTCCTCCCCGAACTGCTCGGAGCCCTGACGGGCCTCGGTCACGCCGTCGGTGTAGGCGAGCAGCAGGTCACCGGGGGCGAGGTCCACCACCTGCTCGCCGATCTGGACCGACGGCAGAAGGCCGAGGGCGGTACCGCCGTCGCCGAGTACCGCGATGCCGCCGTCCCGGCGCCGGATCAGGGGGGGCGGGTGCCCGCCGAGGGCGATCCGCAGCCGCATGCCTTCGGGCCCGGCGAACCCGGGCAGCGGGGTGGCCCGGCCGTACACCACGGTGCAGAAGCGCTCCGGGTCGTCCGGCTCGAGCAGCACCTGGTTCAGCTGCTGCAGCACCTGCGGCGGGGTCCAGCCCTGGGCACTGAGCGTGCGCACGGTGTAGCGGGCCATGGACGTGACCACGGCAGCCTGCACGCCCTTGCCGGACACGTCCCCCAGGACGAACGCCCAGTCGCCGCCGGTGGCGGGGTGCACGTCGTAGAAGTCGCCGCCGACGCTGCCGCCCTTGTCCCCGGGCAGCGAGCGCGCGGCCATCACCAGGCCGGGAACCGCCGGCAGCGCGGCGGGGCGCAGGCTGGTCTGCAGGATGCCGGCGAGCCGCGTCTGCTCCTCCAGCAGGTCGCGCAGGCGGCGCTGGGTGGCCATCTGCTCCCCGACATCGCTGAGCACCACCAGCCGGCCCGTCTCGGCCCCCGAGGAGTCGGTGAGCGAGGTGAGCGACACCGCGAGGTCCACCTCATCGGCGCCGCCGCGTGCCGGCACGGTGGCGGCGGCCCGGGTCTCCTCCCCGGCCACGTGCCGGGCGAGCAACTCCGCGACGCTCGGCAGCAGGTCGGTGGCGTAGCGGCCGACCACGTCGCCGCGGCCCGCCCCGAGCAGGGCGGCGCCCGCCGGGTTCGCGTCGACCACGCGCCCGTAGGCGTCCAGCACCAGCACGCCGTCCACCATCTGCTCGACGACCAGGCTGCGCGCCACCGGGACGAGGTCGAGCAGCCGCAACCGGAAGAAGCCCCACACCAGGACGACGGCCGTGACGGCGAACAGGAAGGGAGTCGGGTCGACCCCGGCGGTGATGCCGGGGCTCAGGTTGTAGGCGAGGTTGCCCAGGATCGGGGTGAGCGCGGCGATGATCAGCGCGCTGGCCTGCCGTCGGTAGGGTCGGGCGATGCTGGCCAGCCGGGTCACCAGCATTCCCACTGCGCCCAGCAGCACCACGTAGGTGTACACGGCGTGCGGCCAGAACAGCACCCCCGCGCCGGCCACGGGCGCCCGCTCGAGGTTGGGGGCGGCAACCTCCGCAGCCGTGTAGGTGTGGATCAGGCTCCTGGACGCGGGGATCGCCAGCAGCACGAGCACCAGCACGGGTTCGATGCTCAGCAGCACCAGGGTCCTGGTCCGCAGCGGGCCGCGCCGGCCTGAGTAGGCGGTGACGAAGGCCCAGAACGCGGGGGCGAGGGCGACGATCCCCACGAACTTCAGCCCGGACCAGACGCGGGCCGAGGCCACCGTGTGGGTGCTCAGCTCGAAGGCGTAGCACAGGCTCCAGGTGAAGACGGCGAGCAGCAGCAGGACCAGGCCCCGGCCGCCCGCGGCCCTGCGGTGCAGCCAGACGTAGCCGGCAAGCGCAAGGTAGGCAGCGGCCCCCACCCCGAGGGCGAGACCGAGCACAACCGACTGCGACATCCCTGGACCCCCGAGGCACCTCACGGTACGGCCGACGGCCGATCCGCACACGGTAGTCGCACCGTTACTCGAGGGCCTAGCCGCTCACCCGAACGGGTGATGCCCGGAGGGTGGCTGCCTCGTCACAGGCGGGGCGAGTCCCCGGTGCGGGTCTGGAAGACGGTGAACCGGCGGCCGGTCACGCGCACCGGCATGACCCGGACGAACCGCTCCTTGGGCAGTGCGTTCCAGGGGAACAGCGGCAGGTCCTGGGCCTTGTAGATGTCGTCGAAGCGGTCGAGGTCGCGGGCCTCACCCTTGATCACGACGCTCCAGGCCCGGCCATGTTCCGGCTCGTACCCGTCGACCTCGAAGGCGACCCTGCCGGCCAGCACCACCTCGAGCAACTTCGTGCCCTCGGCGGTGCGGAAGACGACGCTGCGGCCGTCCAGCACGAAATTCACCGGGTAGATGTCCACGTCACCGGCAGCGGCGATGGCCAGGCGACCGACCTCCACACCGGAGAGCAGCTCCCAGCACTGTTCCTCGTCCAGCAGTTCCATCCGGCCCGTCTCCCGGGCCAGCGGGTCGACCCCTTCGACCGGGTCGTCAGGGTGCACTGCCTGCGTCATCTGGCCCTCCATGTCCGGATGGTTCCACTCGGCCCACGCGGGGGGCGCGGGTAGAAAGTCCTGCCGGGATGCCGCCCCCGGCGCCTGGCCCGGAGCGGGCAGTCACGCCCGCATCACAGTTCTTGGACCAGCGTAGTTACGGCGGCGGGAAGGGGACGCCCGACACGTCCGGGATGGGTTCATCGGGGACGGGCCGGTGGGAGCGACGGGACGACGCGTGACTCAGCCGACCAGATCGCCGAGCACCGTGTCCACGTGCCGGTTCAGCGCGGGCCAGGCGGCGCCGGGCGTGGCCGTCCGCAGGTCGACCACGCCGTGCAGCCCGGACCACAGCGCCAGCGCCGCCCCCCGGGGATCGGGCGGTGCAGGCTCCAGCCGCTGGGCCAGCTCCCCGAACGCCGGCAGGATCCAGTCCCCGCCCACGGCCGGGCGCAGGCCGTAGCCGGAGCGGCGCAGCACCGGGGCGGTGCACGCCAGCAGGTACTCCCCCGGGTGGGCGACCCCCCACCGGACATACCCGCGCGCGGCAGCCCGCAGCTGCGCGCCCGCCCGGCTCGCCCCGCCTCTGGCCGGCGCGTGCCGGACCGCGGCCACGAGCTCGTCCCGGTAGCCGGCGACCAGTTCCTCGAGCAGGGCGTCAAGGCTGTGGAAGTGGTCGTACACGCTGGGCGCCGCCACCCCGGCCTCCCGTGCGATGGCCCGCAGGGTGAGCTCGGTGTCGCGCCCACCCGTGGCGAGCAGCCTGCCGGCGGCGTCGACCAGCTCGGCGCGCAGCCGGCCGCCCTGCCCGCGCGGATTGACCTCCCGCCCGCGTACCCGGCCCACCATCGCCTCCCCTTCGCTGTTCGCCCGGCTCAGGCCCAGCCGAGCTCGTGCAGGCGGACGTCGTCGATGCCGAAGTGGTGCCCGATCTCGTGCACCACCGTGACGAGCACCTCCTCGACGACCTGGTCCACGGTCTCGCAGACGGCCAGCGTGGGGTTGCGGAAGACGGTGATCCGGTCCGGCAGCGACCCCGCTGCCCACCAGGAGTCCCGCTCGGTCAGCGGCGTCCCCTCGTAGCGGCCGAGCAGCCCGGGCTCATCCGCGGGCGGGTCGTCCTCCACCAGGATCACCACGTTGTCCATCAGCGACGCGAGCTCCGGCGGGACGGCGTCGAGGGCGTCGGCCACGGCCTCCTCGAAGCGTTCGCGAGGCATCTGCACCATGGCTTGATTGTCCTCCCCGACGCCGCCCGCCGGGCGGCTCAGCCGAGGTCGAGCAGCTGCCGCTCCGCCGCGCTGAGCTCCAGCTCGCCGGCCTGGGCGGAATCGCGGATGCTCTCCGGGCGCGACGCACCGGGGATGGGGATCACCACCGGGGCCTTGGCCAGGTGCCAGGCCAGGCAGACCCGTTGCGGGCTGACCCCGTGCGCCTGCGCCACCTGCTGGAAGGCCCCGAAGCGGGCACCGAGCTCACCGGCCCGGGTGATCCCGCCGAGCGGACTCCAGGGCAGGAAGGCGATCCCGAGTTCGGCGCACAGCTGCAGCTCGGGTTCGCTCGACCGGAACGCCGGGGAGAACTGGTTCTGCACGCTGACCAACCGGCCGCCGAGGATCTGCTGCGCCTCACGGATCTGGTCGGGATCGGCGTTGGAGATTCCCGCCATCCTGATCTTGCCCGCGTCGAGCAGGTCGCGAACGGCCCCGACGGAGTCGGCAAGGGGAACCCGGGGGTCGGGGCGGTGGAACTGGTAGAGCCCGATCGCCTCCACGCCGAGGCGCTTCAGCGACGCGTCGCAGGCCCGCCTGAGGTACTCAGGGTCCCCGTTCTGGGTCCAGGACCCGTCGCCCGGGCGCAGGTGGCCGCCCTTCGTGGCCACCAACACCGACGACGTGTCACCGCCGTACGCCGCCAGCGCCTCGGCGATCAGCGACTCGTTGTGACCCACCTCTCCGGCGTGAAGCTGGTAGGCGTCCGCGGTGTCGATCAGGGTGACCCCGGCGTCCAGGGCCGCATGGATGGTGGCGATCGACCGATCCCGGTCCGGTCGGCCCTCGATGGACATGGGCATGCCGCCCAGACCGATCGCGGAAACGGGGATGTCGCCGATCATGCGCTGCTGCACAGCTGTGGCTCCTTCAGTTACCTGCAGTGGTCGACCTTCGATCCCGGGCCCGCGGCGCGGACGCCCGGACCCTGCTGTCATATCATCCGACAGCCGGGCCGCCTGTGCTCCTTCACGGGCCGGCGACCGCCCGGCCCGACGAGGAGGCCATGCATGCAGCGGATCTGCGTCACCGGGGCCAGCGGAAGGGCGGGGCGCGCCGTCGTCGCGCACCTGAGCGAGCACGGGTTCGAGGTGAGGGCCACCGACGTGGCCCCGGGCCCGGTCCCCGCCGGGGTGGAGTTCCTGCGCGCCGACCTCACCGACTACGGCCAGGCCGTCGAGGTGCTCGAGGGGGTCGAGGCGGTTGTCCACCTGGCGAACATCCCCGCGCCCGGGCTCTTCACGCCGGCGACGACCTTCAACCAGAACATGACCATGAACTTCAACATCTTCCAGGCCGCAACCCGGGTGGGGCTGCAGCGGGTGGTGTGGGCCTCCAGCGAGACCACGCTCGGGCTGCCGTTCGACGTCCCGCCCCGGTACGCGCCGGTCGACGAGGACCACTACCCGGTGCCGACCTCGACCTACGCCCTGTCCAAGGTCGCCAGCGAGACCATCGCCGAGCAGCTCTCCGGCTGGTCCGGCATCCCCTTCGTGGGGCTGCGGTTCTCCAACATCCTCGGGCCCGCCGACTACCAGGGGTTCCCGGCGTACTGGGCGGACGCACAGCTGCGCCGGTGGAACCTGTGGGGCTACATCGACGAGCGGGACGCGGCCCAGGCCTGCCGGCTCGGCCTGACCGCCGAGGTCAGCGGGGCGGTCAACCTGATCATCGCCGCCGCCGACACCGTGATGAACCGGCCCTCGGCGAGCCTGCTCAGCGAGGTCTTCCCCGAGGTCGGGCTTACCCGCGAGGTGGGCGAGTTCGGCACGCTGCTGTCGATCGACCGGGCGCGGGCGGTGCTGGGCTTCGAACCGGAGCACTCCTGGCGGGCCACCCTGCCCGGGCAGGGGTGACCCGGGGGGCGGCGGCGACACCTCCGCTTTGGAGATGTCACCCTCCAGCCCCTATGCTGTCGAGGTCCTCGACGGGTTCCTGGACGTCAGGGGCGTCGGGCGCCCCCATCGTCTAGCGGCCTAGGACTCCGCCCTTTCAAGGCGGCAGCACGGGTTCGAATCCCGTTGGGGGCACGGTCTTGGACCACCCAAGGCCCCGTAGCGCAGTTGGTTAGCGCGCCGCCCTGTCACGGCGGAGGTCGCGGGTTCGAGTCCCGTCGGGGTCGCCACGACCGGATCGCCATCCGGTCGTCCGGCCAGGTAGCTCAGTTGGTACGAGCGTCCGACTGAAAATCGGAAGGTCGGCGGTTCGACCCCGCCCCTGGCCACCACCTCTGACCTGCGAGTTTGGTCATTGTGTTGGGGGTTGGCGAGCCTCATGTGGTGCCGATTTGGTGCCGGGCCGCACAGCATCCGGTGGCAGCATCCAAGCAAGCACGGTTGGCATGGCCCCTACCGTGGACCGCGTGACATCCAGCAGCACCAAGTCGGCTGCGAGAGGGTCGGAAGGTCAGCCTCCGCCCACCGCTACCTCGCTGCACCGGGAAGTCGCCCCGGGCGCGCAGCTATCGGAGGTTCCGACACCCAGAACCGGTACGCATCGATCCACTCCGTCGCCGGCCGCTGCGGGATCAGGCAGCGACACCTCCGCCGGTTCGAGGCGAAGCTGCCCGAGGAGAAGCAGAACCTCCTGACACGCCTTCCGCACCACCCGGCGCCACCCGCCGCGCGCCCGACTGGCCATAGGACAACTCCCGGATCCCTGAGGATGTGGCCATGGACCCCTCGCCCCGCGCCGTAGGGCGGTGATGAAAGTGCCACTGGCCATGGCGCGTGAGCCCGCACGGGATCGTGGCGTCGGCTCGTGGCCGCTCGGGAGCGGCCGCGGCACAACACCCGTCGGCCGGTCTCGGCCGGGTCGACCCGGTCAGTCAGTCCGGACGGCCCGCAGGCCGTGCTCGAAGAGTTCCAGTCGGCCGACGCTCCCTTCAAAGGTGTGCACGGCCTCCTGGATCCAGGTGATCACGAAGCCCAAGCCGTCCACGTCAGTCGTGCCCCAGGCCCGCCGGGCCTCGGCGGTGCCACCCGCACTCAGCCGCGCCAAGGTCTCGTCATCGACGTCCCACCGCAGCACGGACGGCTCCACCCCGCGCGGGTTGTAGGTGAACGTGAACGTCGAGCCGTCGTCCTCGACCGCAAGGTCTGGGTCGTCGAGCTCCAGCAGTCGCTGCCGCAACGGATGCACCGTCGTCCCTTCCGTCAGCAAGTAGCGGTCTGCGGGTACGAGGTGATGATGTTCTGCGTCTGCCGGGCCACGACAACACGCACCCCGTAGGTCTGCACAACCCGGCCCTTGGAGTCCCGGATCTGGAACGGCGCCACGTACTGCAACGTATCGTTGCTGAGCTGGCGGTACTTGGAGCACGGCGTCGAGAGCGTATTGGTCATCGACCAGTGCGCTACGTCCATCCATAGGGCGCCGAGCAGCGCAGCCTTCGCCTCCCACTGCGACAGGTGCCCGGCTTTGATGTGCCGGAAACCCCAGTACTTGGCGCTGCCACAGGCCAGCGTCGCCCGTGCACCAGAGACGTCGGCATGCGACGGGAGTTGGATTCGACGCCTGTAATTCCAAGCCTCGAGTGTGAGACTTGGAATCTCTGGGGTAGATTCCAAGTCCGTGAAGACTTCGCTGGTGACATCCCCGATCGGCCGTGTGACGGTCATCAGGGGATTCGACTCACGGTTCGACGAGGACTACGAGGTCGAGGCCTTCGTGCCGGACGACCTGCCGACCGAGATCCAGCTGCCGAACCAGACCTGGATGGTCCTGGCCGAGGCGATGGCCGAGCTCGGTCGCTTGGACGCCGCCGCCAGCCTGATCCCCAACCCTCTGCTGGTCACCCGCATGGCAACCCGCCGCGAGGCGATCGGCACGTCCGCCTTGGAGGGCACCTTTGCCAACCTCACCGAACTCCTCGCCGCAGAAGTCCTCCCCACCGTCGAAGACAACACACAGCTTCCACCCAACGTGCGCGAGGTCCTGAACTACGCCCGGGCCGCGGACGCCGCCTACGCGTGGATCAACGACCGGCCCATCACTCTCGGGATGCTGTGTGGGCTCCAGGCCGAGATCGTCAAGGACACCGATTCCGACGGACCTGAGGCGGGCGCAATCCGGACCAAGCAGGTGTTCATCGGGGCGCGCGACCGGCGTGTGAGCGAAGCACGGTTCATCCCCCAACCTCCGGGTGACCAGTTACGCGCCGCCTGCGAGCGATGGATGCAATGGATCACCGAGCCCGGCGCCGTTTCCTCCGTCCCGCTGATCGCCCGGGTCGCGATGGCCCACTACCAGTTCGAAACCCTGCACCCCTTCACAGACGGGAACGGCCGCATCGGCCGCCTGACGGCCATCCTGCAGCTCTTGCGGGAGCGCGCTCTACGTTCACCTGTCCTGTCGGTGTCAACCTGGCTCAAGGACCACGCCGAGGCGTACCGGGACCACCTCCTCGCGGTCAGTCAGACCGGCGACTGGGGCCGTTGGATCGAGTTCTTCGCGACCGCGGTCCTGGAGGAGTCCCGATCCGGCCACGACCGAATCATGCGCCTCTTGGCGCTGCGTGAAGACCTCGGACAACGGGTCAGGGCGGCGCTGCCTAGAGCCCGGCTCGCCATCGAGATCGTCGACGATCTCATTGCCTACCCGATCCTGACCGTGGCCGACGCACACCACCGGTACGGCCGGACCAACCAAGGCAACCGCAATGCCATTCAGGCACTCGTCGACCTCGGGATCCTCCAGCCCTACTCAGAAGCCAGGTACGACCGGCTCTACGGGAACCGTCACGTGTTCCAGATCATGGACGGGTGACGTCACCGCCGCTTCACGCTCGCCAAGGATGGTCTTCCTCAGGGGCTACGCCCTTTCTGCAGCAAGGTCGACTGGGCCACCCTCCCGACGACACCGACGACGCCTCCGCCCCGCGGGTGGTCACCCAATGCCCACCCCCGCCGCGCGAAACTCGTCGTCGCGACGGCGCCCCAGCGAGGTGGCCCTACTGCACGGCATCAGCCGACATTCGGCGTCACTCGCCCGACAACGGCGACACCCCGCGACACTTCCCGGCACCTGGCGACAGCCCTTCGCGGGCCTGAAAATCGGAAGGTCGGCGGTTCGACCCCACCCCTGGCCACCACTCTCCTAAACGTTCGAAGTGCCCGTGACCTGCGCTGACGCCAGGGCCGGGCATTCTTCTTGTGTGCTCGCGACCATCCGATCTCGATCCGCTGCTCACGAGTTGCTCACCCGCGATCACGTGCACACCCCCGGCCCACGGGCGGTAACGCTCGAGCCCGGCCCGACCACGGACATGATGTCAGGCAGGTAGTGAGGAGAAAGGGCCCGGCTGTGCAGACCGACGGAGCAGAACAGCTGGCGACCATTCGCCGCGTTGGTCGGGATCCTGCCGCGTTCGAGGGGTTCTATCGCCAACACGTGAGGCAGGTGGGCCTGTTCATCGCGCGTCGGGTCCGTGATCCCTACGCCGTGGCCGATCTGACCGCTGAGGTGTTCCTGCAGGTCATCGACTCTGTCGAGAGCTACCGCGGTGGCCGGGGCGGGGTTCGGGGCTGGCTGTACGGGATCGCTCGGAACGTGGTCGCCGGCCACTACCGGAACGACGACCGGCGGCACAGGTACGAGGCCCACGTCGCCGGCCAGCGGCTGCTCGATGGCGAAGAACTTGTCCGGATCGAGGAGCGGATCGATGCGGCGCGCCAGGTGATCGCGCTGACCCCAGAGCTTGCGCTGTTGCCGGACGGCGAGCGCGCGGTCCTGGAGCTGGTCGGCTACGACGGCCTGACCCTGGCCGAGGCGGCCGCCGCGCTCGGAATCCGGCCGGGAACCGCACGCGTCCGGCTGCACCGCGCCCGCCGGACCATCCGCCGTGACCTGCACCCACCGGCGCCGCAACTGCAAACCCTGGAGGAGGAACGATCGTGACCACGCTGTCCCCGTTCGAGGACCGACTCCTCACCGAGCTGAAGGCCGTCGTCGTGGCACGCACCGAGGCCGACGCCGTCGGCGTCCCCGCCAGGAGCCCCGCTGTGACCACGCACGTCGCAGCGGTCCCCGGCCGGGCCCCGCAGCGGCGCCGCAGGGCCGTCGGCCTGATCGCCGTGGGCACCGCGGTCGTCGGCGCCGCTGCTGCGCTGCCCGTGTCCGGCCTGCTCGGTCAGGCCGCGCCTGCCTATGCGGTCGAACGCACCGACCGGGGCGTTACCTTGACGATCAAGGATCCCACCAGGCTCGCCGGGCTCGCCCACGCGCTGACGGCCGCGGGGCTACCCGCCACCGTGGTGCCGGTCACGCCCAAGTGCAACGAGCCGGACGCGAGCCCGCCAGAGCCGCCTTACCAGATCCAGGTAGGGCAGTACGGCGGCCCGGACGGCAAGCTGAGCAACTGGACGAGCGTGGACATCATCGGTCCACCGGTACCGGCCGGGAAGACCGCCTACCTGGCGTTCACCATCGCGACCGTTGGCCGCGTCAAGGCCGTCGACGTGTACGCCGAGATCAGCGGCCAGCGGCGCACCTGTTTCCCGCCGCGGACGCTCCCGTCTGCAGCTGAAGGGCCCGCGCCGCTGGCGTCGACGGGCTCGGGAACCAGCATCGGGGTGGATTGGGGGAGCCCGGGGGGGCGCCGCCGTTAGGCCAGACGGGTTGATGCCATGTCATGGCCGCCAGGTGACTGCCCCGGCGGCGGTCTGTTGCTTACCAAACGCCCTCACACCCCGCACTAGCCGCTCAATCTCGTCTCCTCTGCTCTGCGACGGGGACCAGCCGTCCTGGCCCATCGCCAGCGTGGGGGACGGCCGAGCGGCGCATGCAGCCGGTACCGGCCCGTCCGTCTACAGGTCGGACCCACGATCGGGATCAGCTGGCGCGGATCGGTGGGTATTGCAGAGCCCGGTGAGAGTGATCCGCCGGCCCGCCGTGAGGTTCTCGGCTGCCGGTGTCCCCTTCGTGGGACACCATGGTGGTGAGGCGGCCGGTGATGGGAGCTCGGGTGGAGCGCGTGGGGCACAGGGTGGGCGGCCGGCGCCGGATCCGGCTTCCGGGTCGAGCGGCAGGTCAGTGGTAGCCACTCTCCTGAGGAGCAAGTACCGCGTCCCGAGCCGGGGCCCGACCGCGGTCCGACGCCCGAGGCTGGCGCAACAGCTGAGCGTCGCGTCCCGCGGGGCTCTGACGGTCCTGGCCGCCCCCGCCGGATTCGGGAAGACCACCGTGCTGACCGAATGGCTGGCGACTCTCCCGGCGGGCGCCCCTTGTGTCGCCTGGCTGTCCCTGGACCGCCGGGACAACGACCCGGCACTCTTCTGGACGTACGTCGTCACGGCTATCCAGTCCGCCGTCCGGACGGCCAACCAGTCGGCCATGCCGACAGCTCTGCAGACGGAAGAGGAGGGCGTCGGCTCGGAAGCGTTGCAGCTGCTCGCGGCGTCCGCGCCGGCTGCGGAAGCGGCCCTCACCGCCCTGCTCAACGACGTGGGCGCCCGGCCCGAAGACCTGCTGCTGATCCTGGACGACTACCACCTCATCGAGGCGCCCGAGGTGCACGACGGGCTCACCTTCCTCCTGGAGCACCGGCCCGCCCAGCTGCACGTCCTGATCGCCACGCGGACCGACCCGCCGCTGCAGCTGGCCCGGATGCGCGCAGGGGGCCAGCTGTCGGAACTGCGAGCGGCGGACCTCCGCTTCACCCTGGAGGAGTCCGCGGCATACCTCAACGGCCCGATGGGGTTGCAGCTGCGGGAGGGCGACCTGGCGACGCTCGACGCCCGCACCGAAGGCTGGATCGCCGCCCTCCAGCTGGCCGCGCTGTCCATGCAGGGACGCGACGACGTCCCCGCCTTCATCGCTGGCTTCGCCGGTGACGACCACTACGTCGTGGACTATCTCGGCGAGGAGGTCCTCGCACGCCAGCCCGCCGACACCCGGGACTTCCTCCTGCGGACATCCATCCTGGAGCGGTTCACCGGCCCGCTCTGCGACGCCGTCACGGCGAGGGCCGGTAGCCGGGCGGCCCTGCTGGCGCTCGAGCGCGCGAACCTGTTCCTGGTCCCGCTGGACGACAGGCGCCAGTGGTACCGCTATCACCACCTGTTCGCCGACGTGCTTCACGCGCACCTGCTTGATCAGCACGCCGCGGAGGTGCCGGAGCTCCACCGGCGGGCGAGTGACTGGTTCGCCGCCAACGGCGACGTCCCGCAGGCGATCGACCACGTCCTCCGCAGCGGTGACTGGGGTCGCGCTGCGGAACTCATGGAGTCAGCCATCCCGGCGATGGCCCGGGAACGTCGGGAGGCCGAGCTCGCCCGATGGGTGCGCTCGCTGCCGGACGACGAGGTGCGGCGCCGGCCGGTGCTCGCCGTCGGGTTCGCGGGCGCGCTGACCCTGGTGTCAGACCTCGACACGGTCGGCCGGCGGCTGTCCGACGTCGAACGCTCGCTGCGCGCACCGGACGGCACCTGGCCCGAGCTGCCGCCCCCTGGGCTGATCGTGGTCGACGCCGAGGGGTACCGGTTGCTCCCCGGCCGGATCGCGATGTACCGGGCCGCGCTCGCGCTCGCGCAGGGGGACCTCGGCGAAACCGTCTCGCAGGCCCGGCAGGCGTGGGCGCTGGCCCCGCCGGACGACGATCTGACCCGGGCCTCGGCCAGCGCGCTCGCCGGGCTCGCCGCATGGACCGGCGGGGACCTCGGCGCCGCTCACGCCGCCTTCACGCAGACCGTCGCGGGGCTGACCAGGGTGGGTTTCGTGGCGGACGTCCTCGGCTGCTGCATCACTCTCGGAGACATCCGGCGCACCCAGGGCCGGCTGGAAGAGGCCCTGCGCACCTATCAGGACGGCCTGGAGCTGGCCCCGCCGGCACCGGGCGGCGAGCCGCTGCGGGGATCCGCAGACCTGCACGTGGGAACGGCCGGAGTGCTCGTGGAGCGCGACGAGCTGGCGGCTGCGCAGGAGCACCTCGCCGCCGGCCATCGCCTGGGTGAGCAGAACGGGCTGCCGCAGAACGCATACCGGTGGCGGGTGGTGACGGCCAGGCTGCGGGAAGCCCGGGGCGATCTCGACGGCGCCCTCGAGCTCCTCGACGAAGCGGTACGGGTGTACGTCGGCGACTACCTGCCGAACGTGCGGCCGGTTCCCGCGGTGCGGGCACGGCTACGGCTGCGGCGGGGCGAGCTGAACCACGCCGAGGCGTGGGCCCGCGCGAACCGACTGTCGGCGGGTGACGAGCCGGCCTACCTGCGTGAGTACGAGTACGTCACGCTGGCGCGGCTCCTGCTCGTGCAGCATCGCACCGAGCGGGACGCCTCCGCGCTGGAGGGGACGTTCGGCCTGCTCGATCGGCTGCTGGCCGCCGCCGAGGAAGGCGGGCGGGGCGGGAGCGTCGTCGAGATCCTGGTCCTGCAGGCTCTGGCTCATCAGGCCCGGGGAGACCTCCCGGTCGCGCTGCGCGTCCTTCACCGCGCCGTCTCGCTCGCCCAGCCGGAGGGTTTCGTGCGGCTCTTCGCGGACGAGGGGCCGCCGATGGCGGATCTTCTGAAATCGTCGGCGAGGCGGACCGGCCCCTCGGGCTACGTCCGGCGCCTGCTCGCGTCAACCACGCGGGTGCAGGACCGGCCGGCCGCACAGACGGGGCTCGTCGACCCGTTGAGCGATCGCGAGCTCGAGGTGCTCCGGCTGCTCACCACCGACCTCGACGGCCCCGACATCGCCCGCGCGCTGTCGGTGTCGCTCAACACCATGCGGACGCACACCAAGAACATCTACACCAAGCTCGGCGTGACCAACCGCCGGGCCGCCGTCCGCAGGGCTCAGGACCTCAACCTCCTGGCGGGCCAGCGCCGCAGCTGACGATTCCGCAGCCGTTCGGGAGTCTCACCGCCTCGCTCACCACCTCTGGTGATGACCGCTCACCACCTCGACCGGCACCTTCCTGGTTGTCCGACCCACCCAAGACCGCCGCCGGCGGACGCGGGGGAACGGGCACCCCGGAAGGAGGCGACCAGCGTGACCCACACCGAGGAACAGCGCCGGTACGAGCTGCGCGTGAAGGGACAGCTCGCCGACCGTTGGACCGCCTGGTTCGACGGCATGACCCTGACGCTCCAGGCCGACGGCACCACCGTCCTCGACGGCCTGGTCGCCGACCAGTCCGCCCTCCACGGCCTGCTGCACAAGGTCAGCGACCTCGGCCTGGAGCTCATCTCCGTCACCCGCACGCCTGCCGCCCAGACCTCCGCTGCAGCTGAGCCAGCGCCCACCACGGACCAGACCGGACGAAGGAGCACGCCATGACCACCGACTCGCGCACCCACCAGCCCACAAGCCCCGGGCGGTCGCCCGCACGCCCCCGGATGCAGCCCACGAGGAAGATCGCCCTCGCCGCGGGGATCGCCTACCTCGTCACCTTCGCCGCCTCGCTCCCGCAGCTGAAGCTGTTCGCCAACGTGATCGCTGACCCGACCGCATACATCACCCACCCCGGGAGCAATGCCGCCGTCCAGTGGGGTTCGGTGCTCGAGTTCCTGACCGCCGCTTCCGGCGTGGCCACCGCCGTGCTGCTGTACCCGGTCACCAGGCGGGTCAGTCGCACCGCCGCGATCGGCTTCGTCACCTCGCGCGTCGTCGAGGCAGCTCTCATCATGGTCGGCGTCGTGAGCATCCTGTCGGTCGTCACCCTGCAGCATCACTTCGCCGGTGTCGGCGGGGCGCAGGCGCAGGCGCTCGGCGTCACCGGGGAGTCCCTGGTCGCGTTGCGGCAGTGGACGTTCCTGCTCGGCCCGGGCGTGATGGCCGGCGTGAACGACCTGCTGCTGGGCTACCTGCTCTACCGGTCCGGGCTGGTGCCGCGCGTCATCGCGATCGTCGGCCTCGTCGGCGGCCCTCTCATCCTGATGTCGGACACCGCGACGATCCTCGGCGGCTGGGCCCAGATCTCCGGTCCCGCACTGCTGTTCGGCCTGCCCGTCGCCGTGTTCGAGCTGTCCGTCGGCGTGTACCTGACCGTCAAGGGCTTCCGGCCCACGGCGGTGGCCGCCCTCGGCGTCCCGGCCGATCAGACCCGCGACGCCGTCCCGGTCGGCTGACACCACCGGACCGGAAGCCAGACGATCAGGAGCGGCTCCGTTGCCGGTGCCGCTCCTGATCGCGCGCCCACGGCCGGGAGTCGCCGTGATCACTGTGCGTCTCCCCCTCATCGGCCGCGCCGTGGGCCGTGGCCCTGCTACCCGCCGGACAGGCCCGACCGGCCCTGGCGCCTCTCGCGCGGCTGCTGCTGCGGACCGAGTCGATTGCTTCCTCCAAGGTCGAGGGCATGCAGATCGACTCGCGCGACCTGGCCCGGGCGCAGGTGCGGCTGGACACCGGGGGGAAGGCGGGACCGAGCGCAACGGAGGTGCTGGCCAACGTCGATGCCAGGGAATTGGCGGTCTACCAGGCGGCGTCGGCGCAGGAGCTGAGCCTCCAGGAGATCACCGAGATCCACGCCGCTGTGATGGCAGGCGCTCCGAACTCCCATCCTGCCGGGCAGATCCGGGCCGAGCAGAACTGGATCGGGGGGAACAACTACAACCCGTGCGGAGCGGACTTCGTCCCTGCACCGCCCGAGGCCGTTCCCGAACTCCCTGGCTCACGGGCGGGCCGCCTCGTCGAGGGTGGCGATCCCGGTGCCGACGACCGGTTGCAGCCGGTCCACCGTGTAGGAGGCGACGTACTCGTCCCTGTGGTCCAGGAAGAACCGGGTCGTGGGCTGCTGCTCGTGCGCAGCGAGAGCATCCATGGTGCGGTACAGCTCGTAGAACACCCGCACGTCCGGCTCACCGTCGACCGTATGCACGACGTAGGCGAGGGTGTCCGGCTCGCTCGTGCGGATACCGGCGAGCGTCTCGCGCATCAGCGCGTCGAACGCCTCCCCCATCTCGGGCTTGAGCACGAACCGCACCACCAGGCCGAAGGGCTGCACCGGACGAGAATGCACCCACCGGTTCCTGATCCACAACCGGCGCCGCGGGCTGCACGTCCCGACCGAGCACGTGCGGTGGTGGCATCAGGACCACGTGAACAGCACCGCTCCCGCCGCGATCTCGCCGCCGCGGGCGACGATCCGAAGGTCCGCCGCCGCCGCCTCGAGCGCCACCACCGGACAGAACGGTGACCGACCGCCGGCCTCGACCGTCGCCGGGTTCCACTCCACGACCGGTGCGCCCGCCTCGACCTCGGCACCCTCGGCCGCGAGCAGCGTGAATCCCTCGCCCTTGAGCTGGACGGTGTCGATGCCCAGATGCACCAGGATGCCGCGGCCGTCCGGGGTGAGGACGACGAAGGCGTGCGGGTGCAGCTTCACGATCCGGCCGCTGACAGGCGCGAGCGCCTGCTGGCGCGACCGCCTCGGGTCGATGGCGGCACCGGGCCCGACCAGAGCGGCCGCGAAGACCGGGTCGGGCACGTCGGTCATCGGTGCCACCCGGCCGGGCACCGGCGCGAGCACGTCAAGGGTCGTCCGCCCGCCGCTCACTCAAGCAGTTCCTCGATGTCGGAGGCGACCGTGTCGGCCTCGGGCCCGACGATGACCTGAACCGCGGCACCGCTGCGCATGACGGCGATCGCTCCGGCCCGCTTCAGCACGGCCTCGTCGACCAGCGAGGCGTCGTGGACCTCGGTGCGCAGGCGGGTCGCGCACGGCTCTATCTCGATGATGTTCTTGGCGCCACCGAGCCCGGCGACGATCGCCTCAGGATCAATCATTCGTCCTCCACACCTCGGGTCGAGGAGCGTCGGCTCGCTCCCGCGGCCAGGTCCGTTTCGCCTAGGTCACTCTACGCAGTTCGGGCATGAGATCCAGGTCTCGTTCTGGCCCTCACGAGCTCGGGGAGGTGGGGATCTCGCGGCCGCCGACCCAGACGCGACGTGGAGTCCAGCTGTCGTCCCACCAGACGAGATCGGCGTGGGCCCCGGGCCTGAGGTGTCCGACGTCGGTCCGGCCGATGGACCGCGCTGCGGTCTCGGTGCAGGAGGTGATGACGACGGCGGGGTCGAGCCCGGCCCTGATCATGCGGCGGACGCCTTCATCCAGGACGATGCCGGCGCCGGCGATGGTGCCGTCGGGCCGTCGGCCCAGCCCGTGCTCGTCGTTGGTGACCGGCTGGCCGCCGAACTCCAGTGGCGTGCCGTTGGGCAGCCCGGCGGTGACAATCGCGTCGGTGACGCCGATGACTCGACCCGCCGCCGCGGCGTAGACGATCTTCACGATGGCGGGGTGCAGGTGCTGGCCGTCGATGATGGCGCCGACGAAGAACCTGCCGTCGGCAAGGACCGCCCCGGGAACGCCGGGTTCGCGGTGCCCGAGGCCGCGCTGCGCGTTGAAGATGTGGGTTGTCATGGTGGCGCCCGCGTCGGCGGCAGCCCATACCTGGGCGGCACTGGCGTCGGTGTGGCCCACGGACACGACGATCCCGGCGTCGACGAGGCGTCGAACGGCGTCCAGGGCATGCCTGCGCTCGGGGGCGAGGGTCACGGTGAGCAGGACGTCGCGGGTTGCCTCGGGGCGCAGCAGCGTGTCGAGCACCTGGGGGCTCGGGTCGAGCA
The DNA here is from genome assembly GCA_963784535.1 of uncultured Actinomycetota bacterium. Classification (GTDB taxonomy): domain Bacteria; phylum Actinomycetota; class Actinomycetes; order Actinomycetales; family Kineosporiaceae; genus CAWARR01. Next base: position 134,564 of record CAWARR010000008.1, read on the forward strand.
TGTGTTCGGGCCGGTGGGCGCCCTTGCGGGCCTCGGCAATGAAAGGGCCCTCGAGATGGGCGCCGAGGATGCGACACGTCGGCTCGTCCGCGAGCGCGTCGCGGGCCTCGCGGGCGCGGGCCAGGGCCGCCGTGAGCTCGGGCAGCGGTGCGGTGATGATGGTCGGCTGCAGCCCGGTGACGCCATGGGAGGCCAGGCCGGCCATGACGGCGTGCCACTGCTCGGGTGTGGCGCCCGCGAGGTCGACCCCGAACGAACCGTTGTTCTGCAGGTCCAGCAGCCCGGGGGACAACGCCCCCGAGCGCAGCGCCAGATGATCCGGAGCCGGCGGGGGGACCTCGTCCAGGACCGCCAGGACGTGTCCCTTCTCGACGACGACGGCCCCTGGACCGCAGCGCCGCCCCTCCCGCACCAGTACGGGCGCGGACACGATCATCGCGGCCACCACCTTTCACAGCGCAGTCTGCCAATGCGTGCGCGGACGGGAGAGATCTTGCCGAGCGCCGGGCGTTCCGGGCAGCAACGTCGGCCGCGGGATGTCAGAGCCGCTGCCACTCCGGCTTCGACGCGTAGGTCTGGCGGTAGTAGTCGGCGAGTTGGAGTCGGCTCGCGGCTGCGTCATCGATGAGAACGGACACGTGCGGGTGGTGCTGCAGGATCGTCGCGGGCCACAGTGCGCTCACGCCACCTTCGGCAAGGTGGTGCACCGCCTCCGCCTTGCCCCGCCCGGTCGCCACCAGCACCACGTGCCGCGCGGACATGATCGTCGCCAATCCCTGGGTCAGGCAGTGCCTCGGCACCTCGTCGAGGTGGCCGTCGAAGAACCTGGCGTTGTCCGCCCTCGTCTGCGCCGCCAACGTCTTGATCCGGGTGCGTGAAGCGAGCGACGAGCCCGGCTCGTTGAAGCCGATATGCCCGTCGGTGCCGACGCCGAGGATCTGCAGGTCCACCCCGCCCGCGGCCGCGATGGCCGCCTCGTACGCCGCGCACGCGCCGGGCAGGTCCGCAGCCAGCCCGTCCAATCCGTGCACCGCATCCGGGCCGAAGTCCACCCGGGAGACGAAGCCGGCCTCGATCACGTTCCGGTACCGCTGCGGGTGCTCGGCGTCCAGCCCCACGTACTCGTCCAGGAGGAATCCCCGCGCCTGCGCGAACGACATCGCCCCCGCGCCGCAGCGCCGCGCGAGTTCGTCGTAGACGGCCAGCGGAGAGGACCCCGTGGCCAACCCCAGTACCGCGTCCGGCTTGCGTGCAAGCAGCGTCTCGAGCGCATCCGCAACGATCCGAGCGATCAGGCCCGCACTCGGCTGGATGATCACTTCCATGCCGAGGCCTCGCTGAGCCGCAAGGTGATCCCGGCCCGCTGCTGCGAGGGTCTGCGCGGTGCCCGGCCGGTGGTCGTCTGCTGACACCCGTTCGGGCGGATGTCGGTCACGGTGCAACATCTCCCAACCGTTGACATGCCCGGGTGTGTCTGGTCTAGTCCAATTCCACCAGTTGCCACGTTAATGGCCGATTCAGCGGAGAGGAAGCCGTGCGAAAGGCCAGGGCGACGCGGGAGGGCGCTGCATCGCCCGGGCTAGCGCGTCGCCGCAGTCCCTGACGCCTCGCGAGACCCTCCTCGACTTCGTTGCTCTCAGCGGCGGGTCACGCGGGACCGTGCCGTCCACACCATTCGCCGTCATCCCGTCAGGAGCACGCCCATGAGCACAGCCGCGGCGTCCACCACCGGATCCCCCAGCCTGGGCAGTCAGACCTTCCTCATTCTCCAGCGCATCGGGCGCAGCCTGATGACGCCCATCGCCGTCCTGCCGGCCGCAGCGATCCTGCTGCGCCTCGGCCAGGCCGACCTGCTCGGCAAGGACGGGCTCGGCTGGAGCCGCGTCGCCGAGGTCGTCGGCAACGCGGGCAACGCCCTGTTCGCCAACCTCGCCCTGATCTTCGCGATCGGAGTCGCCTACGGCTTCGCCCGCAAGGCAGACGGCTCAACGGCACTCGCGGGGCTGGTCGGTTACCTGGTGTTCGCCGAGGTGCTCAAGGCCTTCGGCCCGCTGGTCAAGGTCGACGCCGCCTGCACCGGCGGCGCCTGCGCCATGCAGCGCGCCGCGCCGGACGTCGGCGTCTTCGGCGGGATCATCATCGGAATCACCGCCGCGTTGCTCTGGCAGCGGTACTACCGGATCAAGCTCGTACCATGGCTCGCCTTCTTCGGCGGCCGCCGGTTCGTGCCGATTCTGATGGCGCTGGCCGGTATCGCCTGGGGGGTGTTCTTCGGCGTGCTCTGGCCGCCGATCGGTGACGGGCTGAACAACTTCGCCAACTGGCTCTCGACCACGGCCCCGTCGGTGCCGGCATCTATGGCGTTGCCAACCGCGCCCTGATTCCCACCGGCCTGCACCACGTCCTGAACTCGTTCCTGTGGTTCCAGGCCGGCACCTGCCAGAACGCCGCCGGCGCCTCCTTCCACGGCGACCTGACGTGCTTCTTCAACGCCGCACATCGCGGCCCGGACGTCGGCATCTTCATGGGCGGCTTCTTCCCGATCATGATGTTCGCGTTGCCGGCCGCCTGCTTCGCGATGATCCACGAGGCCCGGACCGACGAGCGCAAGGCCACCGCCGGCATCCTCGTCACGGCCGCACTGACGTCGTTCGTCACCGGCGTCACCGAGCCGATCGAATTCGCGTTCCTCTTCGTCGCGCCACTGCTGTTCGGCGTGCATGCGCTGCTCACCGGTCTGTCTCTGGCGATCAGCGCGGCGGTCGGGGCGCGTGACGGGTTCGGCTTCTCCGCCGGGTTGATCGACTACCTGCTCAACTTCAACATCGCGACAAGACCGTTGCTGCTGATCCTGATCGGGTTGGTGTACGCCGCCATCTACTACTTCCTCTTCCGGTTCCTGATCCGGCGTTTCGACCTCCCGACACCGGGACGGGAACGCGGGGACACACCGGCCGGCGGTCCCAGCGCCGACCTGCCGCCGCTCATCGACCAGGACATGGACACAGCTTCCCCGGCCACGCCTTAGGGCGGCCGCTCCGGAACCGGACGCGATCGAGCCACGGCCCAAGGCCTTCCAGCAGTTGCGCCGCAGGATCCTGTCCGGTCCGGCCCTCGGGAGCACGCGGGCCGGACCGGACAGGATCGAACCGGGCCGGCTCAGGCCGGCTGGACTGCGGCCTCCTCGGTCGCGGCCGCCGGCTGCGGCGACCGGGTGACCGGCCACAGGTCGTAGAAGTCCGAGACCACCGACAGCAGGCCGAAGGTGAAGGCGAGCGTGGCGTTGGCGATCCAGATCTCGCCACCGTAACGGGGTGCGCCCCAGGCCAGCTCCGGATGCGTCAGGGCGAGCACCCCGCGGAAGACCCACACCAGTGCCGTGCCCATCACGATGATCGTCGCCAGGGTGGCCAGGCCGTTCGCCCACCGCCCCTGCGGCTGCCCGGGGTAGAACCCGCCCCGGGTCAGGACCACCACGATCAGCCCGCCGAACAGCACGGGCACCGGCACGGCAACCATGAAGCCGACCGGGTCCATCCCGAACACGCCGACGCCGACGCCGTAGAGCACCGCGCCCCACGCCAGGCAGGCGAGGGTGCCCGGCAGCGCCCGGGCCGGGCCGGACGGGCCGCCCAGCCTCAGCACGGGGGCCAGGAACAGCCCCGAGATCGCGGTGACCAGGAAGACCAGCACATCCCAGGCGAAGAACGCGCCGTGGGGCACCGAGCGCAGGCCGGGGCCGGTGGGCAGGCCGAACGGGGTGAGGTCGAACAGCAACCGATACGCGGCGAAGGCGAGCACATGGACAGCGGCGAACCCGGCGATCGCGGGGGTCAACCGCCCGGGCAGCAGGGTGAACGGCCACCCGCCGCAGACGGGGAACAGCCACAGCGCCGCCACCACGGCGACGATGCAGTACATCGCCAACCCGGGGAAGTCGATCCCCCAACCGGCGGCGACCACCCAGCGCAGCACCAGCGTCACCAGCAGGCCCAGTACCACGGTGACGCCGAGCAGCAGCGTGCCGCGGGTCGGTCGTGACAGCGCGGCGACCCGGGGCAGGCCGCCCGAGGCCAGCGCCTGGGCCAGGGCGGTCTCGACCGCGATCGAGCTCAGTCCGACCACGGCCACCCACCCACCGAAGGTGGCCGGGTCGAGCAGGGCGACCACGATCAGGGCCAGGACGATGACGAGAGCGGCAGCCGAGAGACCGGCCCGGCGGGCGCTCATGAGAGGTACCTCGAGACCGCGACCATCGAAGACTCCTTTGTCCGGCGGTGCAGAGAGTACGAGTTCATCTCGCATTCCGAGATGTCATCTCGTAGAGTGGCGTCAGGGTAGGGTCAGCGATCACGGACTTCAAGAGACGTTCCGCAGGGCGGTGCGATGACGACGACACGGGCGGCGGCCACCGCGCAGCCGTCGGCATCCGCCGGGTCGCGGATCGCCGTCATCGACAAGGCGGCGCTGGTGCTCGACGCCCTGCTCCGGCACCCGCACGGCGCGACCCCCACCGAGGTGGCCGGCGATCTCGGGTTGAACCGCAGCACGACCTTCCGGCTGCTGACCTCGCTGGAGCACGCCGGGCTGCTGGACCGGGACCCGGCCACCGGCCGGTACCGACTGGGCCTGCGCATGCTGGTGCTGGGCGATGCCGTCCGCGAACGGCTGGACCTGGTCCGGATCGCCGAGCCGATCCTGCGCGAACTGCGCGACACCGTCCGGCAGACCGTGTTCCTGTCCGAACGCGACGGCTGGGGGGCAGTCTGCCTGCAGCGCCTGCCCGGCCCGGATGTCGACATCCTGGCCTGGAGAACCGGCCACCGGCTGCCCTTCCACACCGGCGCAGGGCCGCGCGCGCTGCTCGCGGCCCTGCCCGAGGAGGAGCTGGAGGCCTACCTGGCCGGGCCCGGGCCGTGGCCGACCCGCCAGGGCGAGCTGTCCGCGACCGAGCTGCGCCGGCTGGTCGAGCAGACCCGGGAACGAGGCTGGTCGCTCAACCGGGAGGACGTCACCGACGGCGTCTCCTCCCTCGCCGTCGCGGTGCGCAGCAACGACACCGGCGCCCCCGTCTGCGCGCTGTCGATCGCGGGCCTGTCCGGTGCCTTCAGCGGGGAACGCCTGGACGCCATGGCCGAGGCCGTGCGCGAGGGTGCGTCCCGGCTCGCTGCGGTCCTGTCCGGGCGCCTGCCCGGCTGACCGCTCAGGGCAGTGACCCGGCGCCCTGCCGACCGGAGCCCGGTCCTGCCGCCCGGCGCCGGCGCCGGGCGAGGTGCACCAGCAGGATGACGACGAGTGCCGCGCCGTAGTCGAGGCGTTGGGTGGCGCTCCAGGGCAGGTGCAGCGGGGTGGCCAGGTAACCGGGGTAGCCCGCGGCGGCCACACCCAGCCACTCCCATCGGCCGTCCAGAGCGACCAGCGCGACCAGCAGCAGGGCGTACCAGGGGTAGCTGATCCCGCCCAGCGCGAAGGCGAGCCCGACCACCACCACGCCGCCCTGCCAGGGCCGGGCCGGGTCGGTGCGGCGGGCGACCACCAGCGCGACGCCGGTGATCGCCAGGGCCACGGTGATCGCGGCGACCGTGTCCGGCAGCAACGGCCGGAGCAGGGCGAACCGGCTGTGCCCGTCGTAGCCCTCCTCGGACAGGTAGCCCGGCAGGAAGCCTGCCACCCGGGTGCCCACGGCGAGCACGTGCGGCAGGTACCCGACGGCGAGCACCGCCCCGGCCGCGCCGAGAAGCCGCACCGCCCGGGGAATGCGGCCCTGGCGGGGGGCGGCCAGCAGGGCGGGGATGACCAGCAGTGGCAGCACCTTGGTACCTATCGCGGCGCCGATGGCCAACCCCGCGCGTCCGGCTCGACCGGCTGCCGCCGCGCCGAGCGCCAGCACGACCAGCAGTGCCGCGAGGGCGTCGACATGTCCGTTGTTGCCGCACTCCAGCACCACTGTGGGGCACCAGGCCCAGAGCACGGCGTGCCGTGGGTCGCCCCGACCCCGCAGGACCCGCAGCAGGGTCGCGGTCGTGGCCAGGGCGAGCAGCGCCCCGAGGAGCTGCCAGCTGCGGTCCCGGCCGCCGCCGGCCCCCAGCGGCAGGGTGACCACGTGCACGGCCAGGAACTCCGCCTGCGCGACGGGCGGGTAGATGGTCGGATCGGTCGGGTGGTTCATCCGGGTGCACGGTGGGGTGGCCGCCCGGCAGGCCGGCGGGAACAGCCAGTCGTCGCGCAGGGCGGCCAGCGCGGGGTCGACCGGCGGGTACCGGTACGGGTCTATCCCGGCGGCCTGCACCCGCCCGTCCCAGGCGTACCGGAAGTAGTCGTCCGTCGAGCGCGGCGGGAAGGACACCGCGATGACCTGCAACGCCACGGCGCCGACCAGCAGCAGCAGGACGGCGGCCCGGCCCGGGACCCGGTACAGCGCGGCGGCGGCAGCGGCGAAGGCCAGCCAGCTGACCACGAGCAGGGCCATCAGCCGCCAGCCCGCATGGTTCGGGACGCCGACCCGCAGGGTCGCCCAGACCGCGACCAGCAGCAGCCCCAGCGCGCAGGCCCCGAGCCAGGTCGGGCCGTTCCGGCTGCGGGCCCGAAGCTGCGGTCCCGGCCGGCCTCGTTCGGGTTCTCCGGGTCCGCCCGGCTCGGCGAGGCCGGTCGGGGCAGTGACTGGCAGGTGATCGGGCGGGCTCACCCGACCCACGGTGTCGGGCCGGGCAGCATCCGGGGAAGGGCCCGGCGGCGATGGTCAGAGTTCCGTAAGCACTGAACGCGCGGGCCGACCTAGCGTCGCAGCCGTGACCGGCAGGCCCCTGAACCAGCAGCGCGACCACCCCCGGCGCCGTCGGCCCGGCCGCTCCGGCAGCCGGCGTTCGCCGTCGGACGCCGTGCTGCAGCTCGCCCGGCGCCGCCTGCCCGAGCCGCCGGAAGCCCTGCGGCGCGGGCCGTTCCGGCCGCGACCGGCGAGTCAGGGCCTGCACGAGCCACGGACCGCGGCCCTGCTCGGCCGGGCAACGGGCGCAGCGCTGGCGGTGTGCTTCGTGACCGGGTTCGTCAGCCACCTGCACCAGCACCCGCCGGCCTGGCTGGACGTGCCCGCCCGCCCCGTGTGGGGGTACCAGCTCACCCAGGGGCTGCACGTGGCGACCGGGATCGCGGCGATCCCGCTGGTGCTGGCCAAGCTGTGGACGGTCTACCCGCGGCTGTTCGCCTGGCCGCCGCTGCGCGACCTCGGACATGCCGCGGAGCGGCTGCTGATCCTGCCCCTGGTCGCCGGGACCCTGTTCGAAGTGGCCAGCGGGCTGCTGAACATCGTGCAGTGGTACCCCTGGCGGTTCTTCTTCCCCCGCGTGCACTGGGCCGTGGCCTGGGTGGTGATGGGCGCGCTGCTGGTGCACCTGGCGGTCAAGGCTCCGCTGGTGCGGGCGTCGGTGGGCCGGCACCGGCCCCGGCCACCCCTGCCGGGCGCCGACCCCGGGCAGGAGGAGGCGTCGCAGGAGGTGCTGCGGCGGGACCGGCGGGCGCTCCTGCTCGGCGCCGGTGCCGGGGCGGCCGCCGTGACCCTGGCGACGGTCGGGCAGACGGTGGCGCCGCTGCGCGGGCTCTCGGTGCTGGCCTCACGCGAGCCCGGCCGCGGCCAGCGAGGGCTCCCGATCAACCGGACAGCCCGGGCCGCCGGGGTGCGGGCCGCGGCCACCGACCCGGCCTGGCGGCTGCAGGTGCTGAGCAGCCGGCCGGGCAGCCCGGTGCTGAGCCTCAGCCTGGCCGAGCTTGCCGCCCTGCCCCGGCACGACGCCGTGTTGCCGATCGCCTGCGTGGAGGGCTGGAGTGCGAGCGCCCGCTGGTCCGGGGTCCGGTTGCGGGATGTGCTGGCACTGGCCGGGATCCCGGCCGGAAGCCGGCTGCAGGTGGTGTCCCTGGAGACCGGCTGGCTGTATGCCCGCTCCCCGGTCGGCCCGTCCGTGGCCGCCGATCCACTCACCCTGCTGGCGATGGCCGTGGACGGCGAGCCGCTGACCCTGGACCACGGCTACCCGCTGCGCCTGATCGCCCCGGGACGTCCGGGCGTGCAGCAGACCAAGTGGCTGTCCAGGATCGAGGAGGTGCCCGGATGACCCGCGCGCAGGGACGGATCTGGTGGCGGGTGCCCACCTGCCTGCTCGGCCTGGGCGGGCTCGGCTTCGGCGCCGAGCAGCTGCTGTCCGGCGGGCCGGCCACCGCGCCGCCGTCATCGCTGTCCTGGCTGGCGGGCGTGCTGATCGTGCACGACGGGCTGCTCGCTCCGGCGGCCGTCCTGGCCGGGTGGGTGCTGCACCGGCTCACCCGCAACCGGCGCGAGGTGGCGCGGGTGGTCGGGGGCGGGTTGCTGGTCGCGGCATGCCTGGTCGTGGTCGGGCTGCCGCCGCTGCTGACGCCCGGCGTCGCCGACAACGCCACCGCGACACCGCGGGACTACCGGGCCGGCCTGCTGCTCCTGCTCGCCGCCGACGGGATCGCCACCGCGGCGTTGGCCGGTGCAGCCCGTCGGGGGGCCCGCCGCCGGCGTCGGGGCTGAGCGGTGCCGGGCGGCACGGCGGCTACGTCCGGCGCGTCGGATCCGGCCCAGCCCCCGCCGGCGACCCGAGCCGGGCGAAGACCCGTCCCGAGTCGGCCCACTGCTCCAGAACCCGCCAGCCGCACTGTCCGGCCACCTCGGCCAGCGCCCTCGGGCCCAGCTCGGCCCAGGGAAAAGGGGCGCTCAGCCGACCGTGCGCCAGCCGCAGCCGCGCCGGTCCGCGCCGGTCGACGTCCTGCTCGGACACCTCTGCCAGGAGTTGCCCGTCGGCGGCCAGCAGCTCGCGGACCCGGCACAGCAGCCGCACCGGATCCCCGCCGATCCCGAGGTTGCCGTCGACCAGCAGGGCGAACCCCCAGCGACCCGCACCGGGCAGCGGCGCGAAGACGTCGCGGCGGATGGCCGCGGCACCGCGGGCCCGGGCCATCACCACGGCGTGGGCGGAGATGTCCACCCCGAGCGCGGGCACGCCCCGCCCGGCCAGCGCGGCCAGCAGCCGCCCCGGCCCGCAGCCGAGGTCGAGGGTCGGCCCGGTGCAGCGGTCCAGCACCCGCAGGTCGGTGGAGTCCGCGTCCGCCACCCAGCGTCCGACGTCGTGGCGCTGCACCCCTCCGGCCGTGAACTGCAGCTGGACCGGCAGGGCCGCGTGCAGCGCCCCGGCGTAGGCCGACAGCGCGGGCAGCTCAGACATCCCCGCCCCTGCCACCGGCAGCCGCGTGGGCAGCCAACTGCCGGGCGAACCGGGTGCCCGGTGCGCACGCGGCGACCACCCGGGCATCGGCCGGTTCGTCCACGTCCCGCAGCACCGGCAGGTCCGCCACCGCGAGCCCCGCCGACAGCAGCCGGTCCCGCTGGATGGCCCCCGTCACCGGGGTCGACATCGGGACGCCGACCAGCACCTGGTGGGCGTAGCGGCCCGGCTCGCGCAACCCGAGCGCCCACCAGCCGCCGTCCTCGGCCAGGCCGATCCAGGCCTGCGGCCCCGGGTCTGCCAGGTCGATCGCGAGCAGCTCCGCGGTCACCTGTGGGGTGTCCATCCCGATCAGCAGGGCGGGACCCGGCGCCTGCGCCAGTGCCGCGGCGATCCGCTCGGCGTGGCTGCCCGCGGCCTGCGGCACGACCGCGATCCCGGGTGGCAGCGGCGGCGTCCCATCTCCGGCGAGCACCAGCACGCCGCGGGCCGCCGGCGTCGCCGCGACGACGTCCAGCGTGTCGGCCAGCGCGGCCGCGGCCAGCGCCGCCGCACCGTCGGGCCCGAACTCCGGGGCCAGCCGGGTCTTGCTCCGCCCTGGGCACGGGGTCTTGGCCAGCACCAGGATGGTCAGCAGCGGGACGGTCGGCAGCGGGCTCACCGGGGGACCTCCGCCAGCACCCGGCGCATGTCGGCGACGGCGGCGAGGGTTCCGCGCAGGGTGCCGGTGACCTTCGACCGACCGATGCGCGCGCGGTAGCCGACGTCGACCTCCGTGATCCGCCAGCCGGCCGCCTGCGCGCGCAGCACCATCTCCAGCGGGTAGCCACACCGCCGGTCCTGGATCGCCAGCTCCTGCAGGGCCTTCCGCCGGCCGGCGCGCATCGGGCCGAGGTCGTGCACGGGAATCCCGCCACCGGCCCGCAGCCGCCAGGCCAGGAACCGGTTGGCGGCCCTGGCGTGCACCGGCCAGGCCCCGGTCGAGCGTGGCCGTCGCCGGCCGAGCACGAGGTCCGACCGGCCGGCCAGCACGGGGCCGACGACGCCGGGCAGCTCGGCGAGGTCGAGCGAGCCGTCCGCGTCGCAGAACGCCACCACCGGGGCGGTCGCCGCGGCCAGTCCGGCCGCGCACGCGGAGCCGAACCCGCGCAGGGGCTGCGACACCACCACGGCGCCGTGCTCGGCCGCCACCCGGGCGCTGGCGTCGGTGGAACCGTTGTCCACCACCAGCGCGCGCCACCCGGTCGGCAACCCGGCCAGTACCATGGGCAGCGCCGCCGCCTCGTTCAGGCAGGGCAGGATCACGTCCACCGGAGCCGGCGGCATCAGCTGCGGCGCCGGGGCACCGGGCGGAGCGGGGCGGGGGTCGCGGCCGGCATCGGGAGTGATCTCAGCGGGCATGGCCCGAGGCTAGGTTCGGCGTGGTGCGGCGGGGATTACGGAAGTCGAACGGCCCGCCGACGGCAGCACCCGCGCCGGGGGTCGGGGGGCGGCGAACGGGTCAGCCGCGCAGCGGCGCGACGGCGAACTCCCGGACCCCGTCCTCGAACGACACCACCGGCTGCCAGCCGAGCTCGGCCCGCAGCCGGGTGGTGTCCGCGGTGATGTGCCGGACGTCCCCGAGGCGGTACTCCCCGGTCACCGTGGGGGGTGGGCCGGCCATCGCCGTGGACAGCGCGCCGGCCAGCTCACCCACGGTCCGCGGCCGCCCGCTGCCGACGTTGTAGACCCGCACCGGCGTGGCCGCCGTCACCGCGGTAGAGCCGGCCGGCGACCCTCCCGCCTCCAGCGCGGCGACGTTGGCTGCGGCGACGTCCCGGACGAAGACGAAGTCCCGGCGCTGCCCGCCGTCCTCGAACACCCGCGGCGGGACACCCCGCTCCAGCGCCGACCGGAAGATCGCCGCCACCCCCGCATACGGCGTATCCCGCGGCATTCCGGGTCCGTACACGTTGTGGTAGCGCAGCACCGTGAGCGCGCCGCCGGTCTCCCGCGCCCAGACCCGGCACAGCAGCTCCTGCGCCAGCTTCGTCACCGCGTACCCGTTGCGCGGATCGGGCGGCGTGTCCTCCCCCACCAGCAGTGGCGAGAGCTCCTGCGCGCACTCGGGGCAGCGCGGCTCGAACCGGCCGGCCCGCAGGTCCGCCTCCGGCCGGGCCGCCACCGCCACCCGGCCGTGCCCGCGGCAGCCGTACCCGCCCTCCCCGTACACGACCATCGACCCCGCCAGCACCAGGCGTCGCACGCGGCGGCGGCCCATCCCGGCCAGCAGCACGGCCGTACCCACGTCGTTGCAGGACGCATACCCCGGCAGGTCGGCCAGGTCCACCCCCAGCCCGACCATCGCGGCCTGGTGGCTGACGGCGTCCACGCCGGCGAGCGCCGCGTCCACCACCCCCGGGTCGCGGACATCGCCGAGCACCACCTCGGCGCCGTCCAGCCCTGCCGGTACCTCCCGGGTGGCGTGGGCCACCGGCAGCAGCGCGTCGAGCACCCGCACCTCGTGCCCGCGCGCGAGCAGCGCCCGCACCACCCCGCCACCGATGAAACCGGCACCGCCGGTGACCAGAACCCGCATCCGGCTGAGGCTAGGCATCCGTGCGGCGGGAGGGATTACAGGGATCTGACGGGCGCGGTGAGGGGATGCCGGCCGGGCTAGGGCTGCGGCCCGGGGCGCCCGGACGCGTCCGGGCCCAGCGCCAGCAGGTCCTCGCGCACCTGGCGGTGCAACGCCTTGCCGATGACCGACCGGGGCAGGTCGGCGACGAGATGGATCGCGCGTGGCGTCTTGTACCCGGCGAGGTGCTCGCGGCAGTGGGCGCGCAGCGATTCCGGGTCTGGAGCGCTCCCCGGAACGGCCACCACTGCGGCCACCACGGTCTCGCTGCCGTCCGCCGCGGGCAGCCCGACGACGGCGACGTCGGCCACGTCGGCATGGCGGCGGAGTACCTCCTCCACCTCGCCCGGGTAGACGTTGAACCCCCCGGTGATGATGAGGTCCTTCGCCCGGTCGATCATCCGGACGAAGCCGTCGGCCTCCTGCTGGACGATGTCCCCGGTCCGGATCCACCCGCCGGGCAGCAGGCTGGCCGCCGTCTCCGCGGGGCGGTTCCAGTAGCCGGCGAACACCTGCGGGCCCTGCACCAGCAACTCGCCGGGGTCCCCGGGCTCGACGTCCACACCGGGGGCGTCGGGGTCGGTGACGCGAACCCGCGTCGAGGGGTAGGGGACGCCGATGCTGCCCGGGCGGCGGGCGGCGGAGATCGGATTGCCGACACACACCGGGGACGTCTCGGTCATCCCGTAGCCCTCGATCAGCAGCCCGCCGGTGAGCGCCTCCCAGCGCTCGACCAGCTCGGCGGGCAGCGGCATCGCCCCGGAGAACGCGTACCGGATCGAACGGAGGTCGACGCCGCCCGCTGCGGCCGCCTCGGCGAGGCGGGCGTAGATCGGCGGGACACCGGGCAGGAACGTCGGCCTGGTCCGGGCGATGGTGGCCAGGGCCTGGTCGACATCGAAGCGCGGCAGCAGGACCAACCGGGCACCGATGCTCATCGCCGTCGTCAGGCACAGGGTGAGGCCGTAGGAGTGGAACAGCGGCAGCACGGCGAGGAAGGTCTCGTGCCCGTCGACCAGCCCGGGCGCCCACGCGCGCGACTGCTGGGCGTTCGCGGCGAGGTTCGCATGCGTGAGGACGGCGCCCTTCGGCGTTCCGGTGGTGCCGCCGGTGTACTGCAGGGCGGCGACGTCGCTGACTGCCGGGTGCGGGTGGTCCCCCGGCAGGGGGGTGGCGGCGGCGACCTCCCGCTCCCACCCCAGGGTGCCGGCGGGCGGTTGCGCCGGGCCCAGCGCCGCCCGGGCCACGCGGGCGGCCCGCAGCGGAAGGCGCAGCGCGAGCCTGCGGGCCCGGGGCAGGGCGGCGGACAGGTCGACCGACAGCACGGTGGTGGGGCCGGCCGCCAGCACCTGCGCCGCGACGGCACTCCAGCAGACGGCGACGTCGGCGCCGTGATCGGCGAACTGCACCCGCAGTTCCTCCGCGGTGTACAGCGGGTTGTGCTCGACGACGATCGCGCCCAGCCGCAGCACCGCGTAGAAGGCGACCACGTGCTGCGGGCAGTTCGGCAGCACGAGGCCGACCCGCGTCCCCGGCCCCACCCCGAGGCGGCGCAGGGCACCGGCCGCGCGCTGGACGGCGCGCCCCAGGTCCCGGTAGCTCATGCCCGCGCCGAGGAAGTCCAGCGCGGGCCCGTCGGCGTGCTGGGCGACGGCGTTCTCCAGTTCGACGGTCAGCGCGTGCGCGGGTGCGGCGATGTCCGCCGGGACTCCCGGCGCGTAGGCCGCCAGCCACGGGCGCTGCGGATCGTGCGGAAGCTGATTCACCGGCGTCCTCCCGTGGGCCAACGTACGCCGGTCGATGCAGACCCCGGAACAGGCCCGGACGGTGACCTGCGTCCACACCGGCGGGTACGCAACGGGATCACCGTGCGGCCGGTGGCCACACCCGCGGAATCCCTTGCCGGACAGGACATTTGCCGCACGCCGGGGCATCCTCGGCCGGCGCCACGGACATGCAACAATCCGGCAGTGCCTCCCCTGGACGAGCTCGCGGACCCCGGCCGGGTGCCCGAACCCCCCGAACCCCTCGAACCGCTCGAACCCGCCGAGCCCCTCGAGCCCGCCGCGGCTCCCGCGGCTCCCGCGGCTCCCGGGCCGCAGTTCGCGGCCCGGCCACCGTCCCCGGCCGTGGACGCAGAGCGGCTCGGCCTGCACGGTCGCGACCGGTGGGCCTACCGCGACGTCGACCTGCTGCAGCCCCGCAGTTCGGTGCTCGCCGTCACCGGCCCGAAGGGCAGCGGCCGGTCCACCCTGCTGCTCACCCTGGCCGGGAGGATGCGCGCCACCGACGGGCGGCTGTCGGTCTTCGGCCACCCGTTGCCCGAGCGGGCGACGGCGGTGCGGCGGCTCGCCGCGGTGGCCAGGATCGGCCGGGTGGTGGGGCTGGAGCCGGGGCTGACCGTGGCCGAGACGCTCCGGGAAAGGGCGCTGCTCGACGTCGTCGCGGTCCCGGACGCGCAGCAGCGCTTCGCCTGGGCGTGCGAGCTGCTGGAACTGGACCTGCATGGGCACGCCCTGGTCGAGGACCTGCCCGGGGTGGAGCAGACCCTGCTCGCGGCGGCCGTGGCCCTGGTCGGCGCACCCGCCTTCCTCGTCATCGACGACGTGGACGCCGGGCTGCACTCCCACCAGGAGGCCAGGGTGTGGCGCGGGCTGCGGGCGCTGGCCGAGGTCGGGCTCACCGTCGCCGCGACGACGACCGATGCGGGCCCCGCCGACGGGTGCTTCGACCTCGGACTCCGGCTGGCCCCGGATCGGGATACGACACAGCCGAAGGGACGGTTCCGTTGATGCGCGCGATCCGCTTGGCGGGCTTCGAGCTACGGCGCCAGCGGAGCGCGCTGCAGCGGCTGGCCATCGGCTTCCTGCTCGTGGTTCCGCTGCTCTACGGCGCGCTCTACCTGTGGTCGAACTGGGACCCGTACGGGCAGACGGCCCGGATGCCGGTCGCGGTGGTGAACGAGGACGTGCCGGTGACCGTGTCCGGGACGACCGTCGCCGCCGGTGGGCTGTTCACCCAGGCGCTGCGCAGCGACCCCATCTTCGACTGGCACTTCACCGACTCCGCGGACGCGGACCACGGGCTGCGCACCGGCCGGTACCAGATCGTCATCCGGGTGCCGCGGACCTTCAGCGCCGACCTCGCCAGCGGCTCCACCTCCTCGCCGCGCCGGGCCGCGCTGGCGATGAACGTCGACGACGGCAACGGCTACCTCATCGAGATCATCGCCCGGACCGCCAAGGACGAGATCACCCAGAAGGTCGACGCCGCGGCCACCACGGCGTACTTCGAATCCGTCTACGGCCAGCTGGACCAGCTGCGCTCCGGCCTCGCCGGGGCCCGCGACGGCGCCGGGCAGCTGCGGGACGGCCTGGCCACCGAACACGCCGGCGCCGCCCGGCTGGCCGCCGGGCTGGACACGGCGGCGGGCTCCTCCGCGACGCTCGCCGACGGCGCGCAACAGGTCGCCGACGGTGACCGGCAGCTGGCCGACGTGCTGGTCCCCGCAGCCTCCGAGCTCGCCGCCGCGCTGCCCGCGGTCAGCAGCCAGGTCACCGCCGTGACCGGCACCGCAGCCACCCTGACCTCCCAGGTCAGCCAGGGCGCCCACTCACTCGCCGCCCAGCAGCAGTCCGTGGCCGACGCCGTCACCCAGCTGGGCCGTGACCAGCCGGCGATCGTCGGGACGGCGGCCTACCAGCAACTGCTCACCACCTCCCGGCAGGTGACCACGAGGGTGGACCAGGTCTCCACGACGGCCGCGACCCTGAACAACGGTGCCCAGCGCCTGGTCCAGGCGAACGCCACCCTGGCCTCCCGGGTGCCGGCGCTGCGCAGCCAGCTGACCGGTGGCGCGGCGAAGATCCAGGCGCTGGCCAGCGGCGCGCAGCAGGTCGCGACGGGCGCCCAGCAGCTGCACGGCGGGCTCACCTCGGCCGCCGACGGAGCCCAGCAGCTGGCCTCGGGGGCCGACCGGCTGCACTCCGGCGCAGCCGAGCTGGCCACCGGCCTGGCCACCGCCGTCAACCGGCTGCCCGACCTGTCCGCGAGCCAGAAGCGCGCCAACGCGCAGATCCTCGGCTCCCCGGCCCGGGTCGACCTGGCCGTGACACACCCGGCCAAGGTCTACGGGCGCGGGCTGGCACCGTTCTTCTTCTCCATCGCGCTGTGGGTGTTCGGGATCGCGGCCTTCCTCGTCCTGCGCCCGATCACCGGCCGGATGCTCAGCGGGCGGACCGGCAACCTCACCGTCGCCGTCGCCGGGTGGCTCCCGGTGATGGCCGTGGGCAGCCTCGGCGGCCTCATCCTGCTCGCCGTGGTCCAGTTCGGCCTCGGCCTGGATCCGGTGCACCCGCTGTGGACGGTGGGCCTCGTCGTGCTGGCCGCCGCCGCCTTCACCGGGATCGCCCACATGCTGCGGGTCGCGGCCGGGGTGGTCGGGTCCGCGGTCGCGCTGGTGCTGCTCATGCTCCAACTCACCTCGTCCGCCGGCATCTACCCGGTGCAGACGCTGCCCGCCTTCTTCGCGGCGATCCACCCCTACCTGCCCATGACCTACCTCGTCGACGGCCTGCGGATCACCCTCACCGGAGGCTATGCCCCGCACCTGACCCGGGACGTGCTCGTGATCGGCGCGTTCGGCGCGGCGGCCCTGGTCGGGACGACGCTGACGATCGCCCATCAGCGCAGCTGGACGTTGCGCCGGCTGCACCCGGTGCTGGAGAGCTGAGCGCGGCACCCGGCCGGCCGGGTGCGCCCGCCCGCGGGGGGTGTCGTAGCATTCCGGACGACGGCGGTGGGGCCCGCCGAGAACCGTGCCGTCCCGCCCGACCGGCGGGCGCACCAACGGTCCCTACCCGGTCGGTCTGGACAGTCCCGGAGACCCCGCCCACCCGGATCGGCCCGCCCACGTCGCTCGCCCGTCCGAGGAGCCCCCGAGATGCCCGAACTGCGCTCACGCCTGTCCACCCATGGCCGCACGATGGCCGGAGCGCGCGCCCTGTGGCGGGCCACCGGCATGACCGACGACGACTTCGGCAAGCCGATCGTCGCGGTCGCGAACAGCTTCACCCAGTTCGTCCCCGGGCACGTGCACCTGCGCGACATGGGCGCGCTCGTCGGGGAGGCGATCGCCGAGGCGGGTGGCGTCGCCCGCGAGTTCAACACCATCGCGGTGGACGACGGCATCGCGATGGGCCACGGCGGCATGCTCTACAGCCTGCCCAGCCGCGAGCTGATCGCCGACTCGGTGGAGTACATGGTCCAGGCGCACCGCGCCGACGCCCTGGTGTGCATCAGCAACTGCGACAAGATCACCCCGGGGATGCTGATGGCGGCGCTCCGGCTGAACATCCCGACCGTCTTCGTCAGCGGCGGCCCGATGGAGGCCGGCAAGGCGGTGGTGGCCGACGGCGTCGCCCGCACCAGCCTCGACCTGATCTCCGCGATGACCGCCTCGGCCGACCCTGCCGTGGACGAGGACCAGCTCGGGATCATCGAACGCTCGGCGTGCCCCACCTGCGGGTCCTGTGCCGGGATGTTCACCGCGAACTCGATGAACTGCCTGGTCGAAGCGCTCGGGCTGGCGCTGCCGGGGAACGGGTCGACGCTGGCGACCAGCGCCACCCGCCGCGACCTGTTCCTGCGGGCCGGGGAGCTGGTGGTGGACCTGTGCCGGCGCTGGTACGACAAGGATGACGACTCGGTGCTGCCGCGCAGCATCGCCGGCCCGGCCGCGTTCGCGAACGCGATGCAGGTCGACATCGCCATGGGCGGGTCGACCAACACCGTGCTGCACCTGCTCGCCGCCGCCCGCGAGGGCGAGGTGGCGTTCACGCTGTCCGACATCGACCGGCTCAGCCGGGCCACGCCCTGCATCTGCAAGGTCGCCCCGAGCTCGGACTACCACCTGGAGGACGTGCACCGGGCGGGGGGGATCCCCGCGATCATGGCCGAGCTGCGCCGGGGCGGCCTGCTCGACCCCGGCGTGCACAGCGTGCACGCCGACACCCTCGAGGGCTGGCTCGCCGAGTGGGACATCCGCTCCGACACCGCCGCGCCGCACGCCCGGGCGCTGTTCGCCGCCGCCCCCGGTGGCGTGCGCACCACGCAGGCCTTCTCCTCCACCGCCGTCTGGGACAGCCCCGACACCGACTCCGTCGGCGGGTGCATCCGGGCGGTGGGCTCGGCGTACACCGCCGACGGCGGGCTGGCCGTGCTGCGCGGGAACCTCGCTCCCGACGGGGCCATCGTCAAGACCGCCGGGGTGCCCGCCGACCAGCTCACCTTCCGTGGACCCGCCCGGGTCAGCGAGAGCCAGGAGGAGGCGGTCGACGCGATCCTCGGTGGCCGCATCGTCGCCGGCGACGTGGTCGTGGTGCGCTACGAGGGTCCCCGCGGCGGGCCCGGCATGCAGGAGATGCTCTACCCGACGAGCTTCCTCAAGGGGCGCGGCCTCGGCCAGTCGTGCGCCCTGATCACCGACGGCCGGTTCTCCGGCGGGACCAGCGGCCTGTCGCTCGGGCACGTCTCGCCGGAGGCTGCGGCCGGTGGGGTGATCGGCCTGGTCGAGGACGGCGACCTGATCGAGATCGACATCCCCGCCCGGTCCCTCACCCTGGTCGTCGACGAGCCGACGCTGGCCCGTCGCCGGGAGCAGCGCGACGCGGGCGGCTGGCAGCCGGCGCAGCGCGACCGGCCGGTCTCCGCGGCGCTGCGCTCCTACGCCGCCCAGGCGCTGTCGGCCGACCAGGGGGCGGCCCGCCGGCCGGTGTGAGGCCGCCGGTCAGGGCGGCGGGGCGGGCCCGGTCGTCGGCGGGCGGGCGCGGGTGGCGAGCACGAGCAGCAGTTCGAAGCGCGTGCCGGGGCTGTCCAGATCGTCCCCGAGCAGGTCGCGCAGCCGCTTCAGCCGGTAGCTCACCGTCTGCGGGTGCACGAACAGCTCCCCCGACACCTCGGCGCGGGAGCCCCAGTGCAGCAGCCAGCTGTGCAGGGTCTGCAGCAGCCGCTCCCGCTCGCTGTCACGCAGCGCGGCGAAGGCGGTCAAGCGGCGGGCGGACAGCACCGCGAGTGCGCCGGGCTCACCGTGCAGCGCAAGCGCGGCGAGGTGGTCCTCGGCGAACACCGGCTCCGGGCCGGGGTGCACCAGCTCGGCGGTGAGCGCCGCGAGCCGCACCGCCTCGGGCGCCTGCTCCCATCCCAGCGCCGGGCCCACCACCGCGGCGCGCCCGCGGAGGCTCTGTGCGAGCTGGGCGCGGGTGGCCCGTGGGCCCGCCCGCAGCAGCAGCACGGCGTCCCGCTCTCGCTCGATGACGACCCCGTCGGCCGCGAAGCGGAAGCGTGCCTCGCGCGCCTGATCCGGCGGGAGCACCACCGGGACGACAGCCTCCAGCGAGGGCCACCCGGCCCCCACCGCGGCCGCGCGCGCCACGCTCGGCGGCGCCCCGCCGCCCAGCAGCAGCTCGGCGAGCCGGCGCCGGCGCCGGTCCCCCTCGCCGACCATCTCGCGCAGCTGGAGGGTGAAGCCGTCGGTGCTGGCACTGACCAGCTCGTCGACGTACGCCGTGATCGCGTCGGACAGGTCGATCAGCTCGGCGGTGCCCACCGGGCGCACCGCGGCCAGGGCCTGGGACGCGGCCCGCAGCAGCATCCGCGCCGCGGCCCGCAGCGCGGCCAGCAGCGCCTCGGGGCCGCGCCCCTCCCGGGCCTCGGCCGCGCCGAGCCCGACGAAGACCTCGCGGACGTGCGGCGTCAGGGCCGCCTCGGCCGTGCCCGCCAGGTCGAGGAACCGCTCCAGCGCCACCTGCACCGCCGTGCGCACGTCGCGCTCGACCTTCGGGCCGGACAGCTGCGCCAACGCCGGGGTCGCCGCCTTCACCGCGTCGGCCACCGCCCGCACGTTCGCCTCCAGCGCGGGACGCATCGCCGGGGCGAGGTCGGCGGGCAGCCGGCGCCAGGGCAGGGCGGGGAGCGGGTTCCGGCTCATCCGCCGATTTTGTCACGCGGTGACAACATCGGTGGGCATTCTCGCTGCCGCAGCACCACAGACTCCCTCGCAGCCTGGGATGACGATGGGCCACGGGCAGGCGCAGGCGGCCGGGCAGGCGTCGCCCCGAGCTCAGGAGGCCGCCGTGGAGCACCGGACCTCTCGCCAACACGTGGTCGACATGTGCCGGACCATGCTCGAGCGCGGCTACCTCAAGGCCACCGAGGGCAACGTCTCCGTGCGGGTCCCCGGCCACCGGCTGTACGCCGTGACGCCGAGCAACTACGACTACGACAAGATGCGCACCGAGGACATCTGCCTCGTCGACTTCGACGGCAAGGACGTCACCGACGCGCCGGGCTCGGCCTGGCCCCGTCCATCGAGTCCGGGATGCACGCCAACATCTACCGCGTGCGCCCGGACGTGAACGCGATCGTCCACACCCACCAGCCGTACGCCTCGGCGCTGGCGTTCCTGCGCAAGCGAGATCCCCGCGCTGACCGACGAGCAGGTGCGCTTCCTCGGCCGGCAAGGTCGCGATCATCGACTACGCCCCGTCGGGCACCGGGTTGCTGGCGAGGAACGTGCAGCGGGAGGTCGTCCGGCGGCGACAACGCGTTCATCATCGCCAACCACGGCGATCGTCGCGCTCGGCACCGACCCCGACCGGGCCGTGTTCAACATGGCGCTGCTGGAGAAGGTCTCCATCGCCTACCTGCTGGCGCTGACCACCGAGTCGGGCAAGGTCTACACGATCCCCGCGGCGATCCGGGAGATCGCCTTCACCAAGCTGCGCAAGGACGAGAAGCGGATCGCCGCCCAGATCACCGAGGCGGTGCCGCCGCTGCGGGTGCCCGGCCGCCGAGGACGCTGCCGAGCGCCGACGCCCTGGCCGCGCAGCTCACCGCGGCCGGGCCCGGCGGAGCCGGAGCGGCAGCTGGTCGAGACCCCGGGCAGCGAGTCGGCCCGGCTCGGCTACGCCATCAGCAGCTACCTCGACGTCGACGACACGCTGCGCCGGTTGCGGGCGCTGCTGGCCCAGCCGGTGCGCGGCCTGCGGCACGACGCCATGCTCGACGTGCTCGGCTACTTCGACACCAAGTGCCGGGCGAGCAGGGAGATCACCGACCGGGCGAAGCACCGCATCCCGGGCGGCGTCCAGCACAACCTGGCCTTCAACTACCCGTTCCCGCTGGCGATCGAGCGGGCCGAGGGCGCCCACCTCACCGACCGGGACGGCAACACCTACATCGACTTCCTGCAGGCCGGCGGGCCGACGATCCTCGGGCAGCAACTACGCGCCGGTGAACGAGCGGGTGGCCGAGGTGATCCGCAGTCTGCGGCCCGGTGACCGGGCTGTTCCACGAGTACGAGCTCAAGCTCGCCGAGATCATCCACCGCTACATGCCGCACATCGAGATGTACCGCTCGCTCGGTTCGGGCACCGAGGCCGTGATGGCCGCCGTGCGCGCGGCCCGCGCCCACACCGGCCACAGCATGGTGATCAAGATGGGCGGCGCCTATCACGGGTGGTCGGACACGATGGTGTACGGCCTGCGGGTGCCCGGGACCTACCGGATGAACGCCAGGGGCATCCCGTTCGGGGCCACCGGCCACACCCGCGAGAGCTTCCCGAACGACCTCCGGCAGCTGCGGCGCAAGCTCATCGAGAACCGCGTCCGGGGCGGTACGGCGGCGGTGATCGTCGAGCCGCTCGGCCCGGAGTCGGGCACCCGGCCGGTTCCGCACGACCTCAACGCGAAGGTCCGCGGGCTGTGCGACGAGTTCGGCGCGCTGCTGATCTTCGACGAGGTGGTCACCGGGTTCCGGGTCGGGATGGGCGGCGCCGCGGGGTACTTCGGCGTCACCCCCGACCTGACCGTGCTTCGGCAAGGCGGTGGCGGGCGGGTACCCGATGGCCGGCGGCGTCGGCGGCCGGGCCGACGTGATGGCCGTCTTCGGCTCCGGGCTCGATGGTCGGTCCGGCGCCCACATCCAGGTCGGCGGGACGCTGTCGGCCAACCCGCTGTCCTGCGCCGCCGGGCTACTTCGCGATCGAGGAGATGGCCCGCACCAACGCCCCCGTCATCGCCGGGCGGGCCGGCGACCGGCTGACCCGCGGGCTGCAACGGCTGATCGAGGGCTACGGGCTGCCCTACGTCGCCTACAACACCGGGTTCCATCGTGCACCTGGAGTCGCAGCGGGGTGATGTTGCTGGACATGCACCACCCGCTGAAGCTGCTCACCCAGAACAAGCCCCGGAAGCGGCTGATGGAGCAGCTCGGCGCCGCGTACGCCGCCCACGGCATCATCACCCTGGCCGGGTCGCGGATGTACACCTCGATGGCGGACACCGACGATGTCATCGACGATGCGCTCACCCGCTTCGACCGGGTCTTCTCGCTGGTGGAGGGCGTGTGAGCCGCGGGTCACGACGACGGCGACGAGGCGGAGGAACGGGATGGACCAGACGACCGCGGTGCCGGGCCGTACCGCGGTCAGGTCCGGCCGCTGGCTGGTGCTGGCCGGATTCGGCCTGCTGGTGGCCAGCACCCAGCTGCTATGGCTGTCGTTCGCCCCGGTCACCGCCCAGGCCCGCCAGGCGCTCGGGGTCTCCGAGACCGCCGTCGGCGACCTGGCCGGCCTGTTCCCCCTGATGTACGTGCTGCTGGCGCTGCCCACCGGCCGCTGGACCGACCGGAGGTTCGCGCCGGCGCTGTCGGCGGGGGCGCTGCTCACCGCGGGGGGAGCGGTGCTGCGCACGGCCGGGCCCAGCTCCTACGCCTGGGTGTTCGCGGGCCAGTTCGTCCTCGCCGTGGGCCAGCCCCTGGTGCTCAATGCCACCACCAAGATCGCGGCCCGGTACTTCCCGCCGCAGCAGCGCACCGTGGCCATCTCCGTGGGCACCGCCGCGCAGTTCTGCGGGATCCTGCTCGCCGCGATGACCGGCGACCTGCTCACCCGGGCGGGGGGCCTGCGGCTGCTGTTGCAGGTGCACGCCGCGGTGGCGGTGCTGGCGGCCGGCTGCGTGCTGGTGGCGGTGCGCGTCCCGGCCGCCTTCGTCGAGGAGTCGCCGGCGAGGGTGCCGCTGGGGTGGCTGCTGCGCGACAGCCTGCTGTGGCGGCTGGCCGGGTTGCTGTTCATCGGGATGGGCGTGTTCAACGCCGTCGCCACCTGGCTCGACGGCATCCTCGCCGACTTCGGGTACCCGGACTCCGGCGGCGCCCTGATCGCCGTCATGACCGTCGCGGGGATCCTCGGTGCCGCGGTGCTGCCCGGCGCCGCCGCCCGCCACGGCCGCCGCCGCGCGATGCTGCTGGCCACGATCGCCACGACCGTGGCGGTGTTCGCGAGCGTGGCCACGGTGCACGCCCTCGCCTTCATCAGCGTGGCGCTCGCCGTGGAGGGGTTCGTCCTGCTGGCCGGGCTTCCGGTCGCGCTGGACTGGTCGGAGTTGCACGTCGGGCCCGGCCGCGCCGCCACGGCCACGGGCTTCCTGCTGCTCGCCGGGAACGCCGGCGGGGTCGTGCTCGTGCTGCTCGTGCAGACCGTCATCGGCAACCCCACGTTCGCCCTCGCCGCCCTCGCCGTGCTCGCGCTGCCCGGTCTGGCGCTGGCCCGGGGGCTGCCCGCCCGGAGTGCGCCGCCGGGCTGAGCGCGGCGGCGCGCAGCGGGAGGTGGGCAGCGGCCGCGCGACGGGCAGCCCGGCCACCGGGAGACATTCCGGCAGACATCCGGCGGAAACCGGCTCCAGGTCCCACGTACCCGGATCATCGCGGCGTACCGTCCTGATATGCGCCGCTGGTGGAAGTCCCAACCGGTCCCCGCACCCGAACCGGTGCCCGAACCAGTGCCCGAAGCAGTGCCCGAGCAAACCACGGCGGCACCGGCGCCACCCGCAGCAGCACCGGCGCCACCCGCAGCAGCACCGGCGCCACCCGAAGCAGCACCGGCAGCCTCCCCCCGGGCCGTCCCGGAGCCGCGCACCACCCGAGCCCCCGCGGGGCAGGCGGACCCCGGCTGGCCACGCCCCGCCGGCACCCGGATCATCGCGGTCGCCAACCAGAAGGGTGGCTGCGCCAAGACCACCAGCACCGTGAACCTGGCCGCCGCCCTCGCGCAGGCAGGGCTGAGCGTGCTGGTGGTGGACCTGGACCCGCAGGGCAACGCCTCCACCGCGCTGGGCGTCCCGCACCACGTCGGCGTCCCCAGCCTGTACGACGTGATCGTCGACCTACGCCCGTTCACCGAGGTCGTCACCGACTGCCCCGACGTCCCCGGCTTGCGGGTCGCGCCCGCCACCATCGACCTCGCCGGAGCCGACCTCGAGCTGATCACCAAGGTGGGGCGGGAGCAACGCCTGCTCCAGGCCCTGAGCGCGTACCTGGAGCCCCTGGCCGGCTCCCGGCGCATCGACTACGTGCTGATCGACTGCCCTCCCAGCCTGAGCCTGCTCACCGTCAACGCCTTCACCGCGGCCGCCGAGGTGCTCATCCCGGTGCAGTGCGAGTACTACGCCCTCGAAGGCCTGTCTCAACTGCTCGGCCAGATCGACCTGGTCCGCGACCACATCAACCCCGACCTGCGCATCTGCAGCCTGCTGCTGACCATGTACGACTCGCGCACCCGGCTGTCCGCGCAGGTGGCCGACGAGGTCCGCTCCCACTTCCCGGACCAGGTGGCGTCCACCGTCATCCCCCGGTCGGTCCGGATCAGCGAGGCCCCGAGCCACGGCCAGACCGTGCTCACCTACGACCCCGGCTGCGCCGGGGCGTCGTGCTACCGCGACGCCGCCCGTGAACTGGCCGCGCAGGCTCACGCCCCCGGTCCGGACGGCGCCCGGCGCTGAGCCGGGAGCCTCAACCCGCGCACCCGCTGCCGGCGCCGGGCGCGTGGGCCGCCCCGGCTCGTGGCCGGGTTCGGCAGGCATTTCCGCTTGGGCTTTCGCGCCGGACGGAGCACGCTGGGGGAGTGCAGGTTCGAGCAGCGGTCGCCGAGGATGCCCCCGGCATCGGTGCCGTGCACGTGCGTTCCTGGCAGTCCGCCTACCGCGGGCTGATGCCCCGGGACTTCCTGGGCGGTCTCGACGCCGACCGGCGCGGGCGCGGATGGGCCGCCCGCCTGGGCAAGCCGCTCCCGCCGCGGGAGTCGGTGCTGGTGGGTGACGTCGACGGCGCGGTGGTGGGGTTCGCCGCCGCGGGGCCGTGCCGGGACGAGGACTCCGCCTCCGCCGGTGAGGTGTGGGCCATCTACCTGCTCGAGGAGTGGTGGGGCCACGGGATCGGCCGTGAGCTGCTGGCCGCCTCCATCCGCGCCCTGCACGCGGCGGGGTTCGCCGAGGCAGTGCTGTGGGTCCTGGACAGCAACCACCGGGCGCTGCGCTTCTACGAGACCTCCGGATGGCGGCCGGACGGCAGCACCCGGCAGGACCTGACCTTCGGGATCCCGCTGTCCGAGGTGCCGCTACCGCCGCAGCCTGCCCTGAGGCGGCCCGCCGGGTCTGCCCCGGGTGGGCGCCTGCCGCCCTCCGCGCAGCTCGATCGTGCCCGGATGCCACAATCGCGGCGTCGGTGACGCAGCGGGCTCGGGTAGGCGGCCTCACGCCCCTGGTCACCGGACGGGTCGTGACGGGGTGCAGGGCGAGGTCAGCAGGAGGTCCGCGATGTCGAGTCCGGCGACGCCACCGGCCGGGTGGTATGCGGACCCCACCGGCCGCCACCAGTACCGGTACTGGACGGGCAATCCTGGACGGACACCGTGGCCGACGCCGGCCGGCCGGCGACCGACCCGCTGCTGCCGGATCCCCCCGCTGCCGCGACCCCGTCGACCGGGTGGGCGCTGCCCGCGGACACCATGCCCCTGCTGCCGGGAGGGCCCGCCTCCGCACCGGCGGCGGGTCCGTACGCCGTCCCCGCCGCGAGCCTCCCGCCCGGGGTGATGCCGCCCGCGGCGTTCTCCCCGGCGGCCCCCGACGCGCCCGCCCGCCGGAAGATCTGGTGGCTCCTGCCCGTCGCCGTCCTCGCCGTGCTCGCCCTGGTGGGTGGCGCGATCGGGTGGGTCGTCCTGCTGCGGCCCGGCCCGGGCCCCCAGCGGCTCGCCGCCGCGGCGGTCACCAGCACCTCGGTCTCGCTCACCTGGTCGCCCCCTGCGGCCGGCGGGGCCCCCGAGCGCTACGTGGTCCGCCGCAACGGCGTCGAGGTCGCGCGCACCACGACCGCCTCGTCGTACCGGGACACCGGCCTCACCCCGCTGGCGACGTACCGCTACACCGTGATCGCCGTGGTGGGCGGGAGGCGCTCGCACCCGACCGGTGAGCTCGTGGTCCACACCAACCCCGCCAGCCCGCGTGCGCTGACCACGGGCACGGTGACCACGACGTCGATCGAGGTGAAGCTGGTCGCCGCCGCCCGGCGTGCCCCCCCAGCGGTACATCGTCCGCCGCGACGGCAACGACCGCGCCACGGTGCCCGCAGACACCCTGTCGTTCAAGGATTCGGCGCTGTCCCCGCTGACGCAGGCGTCGTACACCGTCGTCGCCGTCACCCAGGGGCGGACGTCGGACCCGACGCCCGCCCTGCAGGTCACGACCCTCGCCCCGGCGATCAGCGAAGCCCGGCTGGAGGGCGACTGGGAGGTCGCGCTGAAGGTGACCAAGAACTCCGGGACGCGGCTCAAGCTCGGCGACACCACGGTCGAGCCGTGGACGTTCGCCCCCAAGTGCTCCACCGGCCCCTGCCCGGCGAACCTGTCCGGAACCATTGCCGGGCAGCCGTTCACGGTCACCATGGCGCGTGCCGGCGCGGTCTACAAGGGATCCACCACCGCCCACATCGCACGCTGCGGGAGCACCGACACCGTGAACAAGATCACCGTCGTGGTGAAGGTCACCGACGGCGGGGTGAGCGGCGGTGACTGGGCGGCCGCGGACTGGACCGGGACCCTGGACCTGTCCATCCCCTACACCCGATCCGGCAGCTACTACTGCCCGGCGCAGAGTGCGCAGTTCACTGCCACCCCCGGGGGGACAGGCACCCCTCAGCCCACGACGTGACCCCCGGCCTCACCACGGACCGGCCGCGCCCCTGGCGTCACCCCGCCAGCGGGCCATCGCACCGCGGAGCCCACGAACGTGCTCGACCGCTGCGGCCACCACCGCGGCGGCCCGGCGCACCTCGGCCGGAGTGGTGGGCCGGCCGAGGCTGAACCGCACACTCTCCAGCGCCTCGCCGCGGGAGCACCCCATCGCCAGCAGCACCGGCGACGGCTCCTCCGCCCCGCCCGGGCATCCCGCGCCGGTCGCCACCGCCACCTCGGCCGCGCAGGCCATCACCGCACTGGCGGGGGCCCCGGTGAACCGCAGGTTGAGGGTGTTGGGCAACCCGCCCCGCAGCTGCCCGGTACTCGTGACCTGGTTGCCGTTCACGGCCACCGCCTCCAGCCGTTGGGCCAGCAGGTCGTACAGCAACTGCCGCAACCGGGTCATCCGCCGCGTGTCCACCCCGAGCCGGGCCCCCGCCAGCTGGGCCGCCGCGCCGAAGCCGACGATCCCCGGCGCGTTCGTGGTGCAGGCCGGCAGCCCCCCCGCGGGCCCGGCGCCGAGCGCGGGGGGACCCATCCCGGGGATGTCGCGGCGCGTCACGAGGGCACCGATCCCCTTGGGCCCGTACAGCTTGTGGGCACTGAGCACGGCCAGGTCCACCCCCCAGTCGGCCAGCGCCAGCCGGATCTTGCCGGCGGCCTGCGCCACGTCGCTGAGCAGCAGCGCACCCGACCCATGCGCCAGCCGGCCGACCTCGCGCAGGTCATTCACGGCGCCGGTCTCGTGGTTGGCTGCCATCACCACGACCAGGGCGACGTTCTCGTCGAGCAGCGAGCGCAGGTGCTCCAGGTCGAGCCCACCATCGGCGCGGACCGCGACCGAGGTCAGCACGCCGCGGCCACCCGCGGTCGCCGCCCGGCACGCCTGCAGCACGGCGGGGTGTTCGGTGGCCCCCACCAGCACCCGGCGGCGCCCGCGCTGCGCCGACGGGCCGTCGAGAACGCCGCGCACCGCCAGCCGCGCGGCCTCGGTGGCACCGGTGGTGAACAGCACGTCGTGGTCGGCGGCGCCGAGCAGCTCGCTCACCTGGTGGCAGGCCCGGTACACCTGGTCGGCGACCGCCCGGCCGGCGGCGTGAGAGCTGGCCGGGCTGGCGAAACGCTCGCCGAACAGCGGCAGCATGGCCGCCAGCACCTGGGGCCCCACCGGCGTCGTGGTGTTGTAGTCGAGGTAGATCATGAATCCGCCGGGGCGCAGTCCGGGCAGCCCGGCCGGCGGGGCACCGACACCGTCCTGAAGTCCATCGTCCACAGGTCGCCGAACAGCAGCCGACCACGCAGCGGGCTGCCCGCGCCGGTGAGCACCTTCACCGCCTCCGCCGCGGCCAGGCACCCCGCGGTGCCCGCGACCGCCCCCAGCACCCGGAATCCCAGCGGATCCCAGCCGGGGTCGCCGACGGGGAACAGGCACCGCCAGCACGGCCCCCCGGGGATGCTGGTCATCAACTGCACCTGAGTGCCGTCCATCGCCGCGATCACCGCGGGTACCCCGTGCGCGCGGCACAACCGATTGAGCAGGTACCGCTCGGGGAAGTTGTGCCGCGCGTCCACCACCAGCTCGGCGCCCGCCACCAGGCCGGGAAGGCGAGGGTCGGCCAGCGCGAGGTCGTGGGTGAGCACCTCCACGTCGGGGTAGTGGCGGCGCAGGGTGCGGCCAGCCGCCGTCACCCGGGAGCGCCCCAGGTCGGTGGGGAGCATCAAGGTCTGCCGGTTGAGGTCGGGTTCCTCCAGATCCCCGGGGTGGACGAGCACCAGCCGGCCCACTCCGGCCGCAGCCAGGTAGGTCGCGGCGGCACCGCCGACCCCGCCGATCCCGGCCACCAGCACGGTCGCGGCGCGCAGCTGCCCCTGCTGCGCCGGGCCCAGCCCGGCCAGCCCCAGCTGCCGGTCGAACCGGGAGCTCCCCCTGCACGCCGGCCTCACGCCACCAGCGCGACCCGATGGATCTGCGGAACGGCCTCGGTCAGGGCCCGCTCGACCAGACCGGTCAGGGTCACCACGGCCGACGAGCAGCTCGAGCACGCCCCGGTCAGCGCCACGTGCGCGACGCCCTGCTCGACCGCGACGAGGGCCAGGTCGCCGCCGTCGCGCTGCAGGGCGGGCCGGACCAGATCGACCGCCTCCTGCACCTGGCGGACCAGGGCGGGCGGTCCGGGCACGCCGCCGTCCTGCCCGCCCGGCCGCGGGAACCGCTGCGGCGGCGGGGGCGGAGGGTCGATGGTGAACCCCGCAGTGCCCGCGGACTCGACGAAGTCGATCCGCACGCCGTCCAGCCGGTCGCCCTGGTCGGCGGCGACGAAGACCTCGAACCCGTTGCGCGCCAGCACCAGGTCGTCAGGGCGCGCCGCGGGGGACAGGCTCAACCGGTAGACCGCCGCACCCGCAAGGGTCTCGTCCAGCGCCAGCCGCACCCCGTAGCGGGGCTCGGCCGGGTGCCGGGCCAGCAGGGCGCGTAGCTGCCGCGCCGCGCGCACGCTGAGGTCCACCCGGACCGCCGTGCGGGGGCCACCCGCGGTGATCGAGCCGCTCATCCCGTCCATCCTTCCGTCGGCGAAACCCTGCCCGCTGCTCGCGTGCCCGCTGCTGGCGTGCTCACGCGCCGGCCACGGCCGTCCCGGCCAGCACGGCCGCCTGCCCCGGCGAGGCGAGCCGGGCACCGGCCGCCACCACCGCGGTGTCGACGGCTCCACGCCCCTGCACCACCTCCACCCCCGCGGCGGCGAGTGCCCGCTGCGGGCCGTCACCGACCTGCACGCACAGCACCGCGGCGCAGTCCGACAGCATCCCCACGATGCGCTCCAGCGCCGCCCCCTCGTCGCCGCACTCGCTCGGCCCGCCGCAGTACCGGGACACGCTGCGGACACCCACCAGCCGCGCCCACCCAGCACCCGCCTCGTACACGGCGAACTCCTCGGCCTGGCCGAAGTGCCGGTCGATGCTCGCGCCGTCGCCGGTGGCGACCGCCACCAGCACGACGGCATCCGGCCGGCCGGCGGGATCGCTGCTCACCGCCGCGCGATCGCGCCGGCCCTGCCGCAGCGCGCGCTGCTGCTCGATCCGCGCGTGCACCTGCCGTCGGGCAGCGACATCGTGGTCCGCGGCAGCGGGAGCTGCAGCGGGATCGGCCCCCGGGGCGGCACCGGGGCCGGCGAGGGCGACGTCCGCGAACTCCTCGCCGCGGTCCTGCCCGAGCATCCCGACCGCGTCGGCGCGGCACTGACGGCAGTGCCGCATCATGCCCATCGCCGTCCCGCCCTGCCCGTGCCCATCCCCCGCGGCCTGCTCGCAGCGCTGCTGCACCGCGAGCAACTCCTGCGGGCTCGGGCCGCGCACGCCCGCGAGCCCGAACGCCGTACCGTGCTCCGGCGCGGAGACCAGCGGCATCACGTTGTGCAGGAAGGCTCCCAGCTCGCGCACCGTGCGGGAGACGTCGACCAGGTGCTCGTCGTTCACCCCGGGGATGAGCACCGAGTTGACCTTGCAGAGGATCCCGCGCTCGGTGAGCGCCTGGATCCCGGCCAGCTGGCGGTCCGACAGCACTGCCGCAGCTTCGCGCCCGGTGTAGCGGCGGCCACGAAAGGTCACCCAGCGGTAGATCTGCGCACCCACCTCCGGGTCGGTCATGTTCACGGTCACCGTCACGTGCTCGACACCGAGGGCAGCGATCGCGTCGACGTGGTCGGGCAGCGCCAACCCGTTGGTGGACAGGCACAACGTGAGGTCCGGGCAGTCCCGGGCCAGCAGTTCGAGGGTGCCCAGCGTGCGACGGGCGTTCGCGAGCGGTTCACCCGGCCCCGCAACCCCCACCACGCTCAGCTGCGGAACCTTCCGGGCCACGTACTTGACCTTCGCCAGCGCCTGCTCCGGAGTCAGCAGCGTGCTGGTGACTCCGGGCCGGCTCTCGTTGGCGCAGTCGAACTTACGGTTGCAGTAGTTGCACGAGATGGTGCAGCCGGGGGCGACCGGCACGTGCATGCGGGCGTAGTACCGGTGCGCATCCTGGCTGTAGCACGGGTGGCTGGCCACCCGCGACGCCACCGCCGGGTCGAGCCCGCCGGCCGGGGCGGCGCTCGCCGGCGCGTCGGGCCTGCGGGTGAGCAGCGGCAGCGGGATCGGCACCCGGGCGGGCTCAGTCCTCGGCACGGGCCACCTCCGGATCCGCGGCGATCGCGGCCACTCCGGCGCCGACGAGCTGCTCCCCGCGGGCGGCAAGGGCCTGGGTGCTCGCGAAGCCGAAGCGCTGCGCGTCGCGCAGCACGTCGGCCACGACCACCAGCCGCCCGGCCAGCACCAGCGCCCGGCCGAAGCCCTCATGCCCGAGGTCGAGGACGGCTCCGGTCATCACCCCGGTGCTCCGCTCCACGCCGACGGCGACCGCCTGGTAGAAGGCACGCACCCGCTCACCCGTCGCCGGGTCGAGGTCGCAGCTGACCGGAACCTCCTGCCGCTGCTCGGCTGTCAGCACCAGCGGCCGGAGCAGCTGGTCGTCGCTGAGCCGGTCGAGCCGGCCGTAGCTGTCCCCCGCGCGCAACTGATCGGCGAGATCGCGCAGGAAGCCGGTGCTGCGCGGCGCGGCCGTCCGCTGCGGGGTCGCAGCGCCGCCCGGGGCGGTGGGGTTCACGCCGGGCTCCAGACCGCGACGGCGTCAGGGTCGTGACGGCGCAGCAGCTTGCGCAGCCACGGCGGGGGCGTGCCGTCGAGCACCGCCTGCAGCCGGTGCACCAGCTCCAGGACCGGCGTCCCGTCGGGCACCCGCACCGGCATGATCCCGCTGTTCACCACTCGCGCGGCCGCACTGCCCCCGATGGCCGTGACGTGCAACACCGCACAGTCGCTGACGGCGTCGAGGCGGCCCTGGAGCTTGCCCTCCCCCTCGTCGGTGCTGGGCGCGAGGTCACGGGTGGCCAGCAGCCGCGCGCCCGCGGCGTCGATCTCGTAGACGTCGAAGCGTTCGCACCAGCCGAAATGCTGGTCGACGGCGCTCCCGTCAGAAGTGGCGAAGGCGATCTTCAGCACGTCAGCTCCTCCAGCAGGTGGTCTTCGGCAGGGGTGGGTGCGGGCCGCTGCTGCTCCCGGTCCAGCAGCCGGTTCGCGGCGTCGGTGAGGAAGTGCGTCCCCCCGCGGTAGCCGGCCAGGCCGCGCAGGGCGACGCCGAAACGGTCGTGCACGGGCATCCCTGCCGGCAGGTGGGCGGCCCCCAGCTCGGCGGCGATCCGCCCTGCGTGGCTCGACCCGATCACCAGCTCGGCGCCGGCCTCGGCGGCTCGCTCACGCAGGTCCTCCAGGTCTCCGATCACGACCTGCTCGCAGGGCGCCTCGGCCAGAACGGCCGCGGGGGTGGGGGCGACGGCGGCCACCACCTCCGCCCCGACGCCGGCGAGCAGGGTGGCGATCCCGGTGAGGTGCTCGGGTTCCGCCGCGATCGCGACCCGGGCGCCGCCGAGCACGAAGTGGGTGTCGAGCAGGGTGTCGGCCAGCCGTGCCCGCCAGCGCCGGACGTCGGCGGGCACCTCGAGCCCGGTGTGCCGCCACAGCTGCGCGACGAAGCCGTCCACCGCGTCCAGTCCCACCAGGTGCGCGCGGGCCGTGACCTGCGCGCCGGTGAGGGCTGCCAGGGCGGCGCCCGCCGCCGCCGCCGTGGATCCCACCGCGTGCGCCACCGTCGCGCCGTGCAGCAGGCCGAGGTCAACGGCCGAGGTGCCGCCGCTGGTCAGCGGGGACCAGCCCGCGCCGAGGTGCCCGTCGAGGGAGCCGGACAGGTCGGGGACGAGCAGCGGCCGCAGCCCGAAGCCGCGCACCAGCCAGCCGAGCTCGTCCAGATCCGCCGCGGTCAGTGACACCCCGGCGAGCAGCGGAAGCACCGCCGGCCCTGGGCGCTCAGCCGGCGCCGGAGCGCGACCCGCCTGCCACTGCGGGGCGGGCCTGCGCAGCGCGGCGGTCACCAGCGCCGCCAGCGCGGCCGACCAGCCCTCCGAGAGCCCGCCGAGGAAGTCCGGCGTGGAGACCGGGACCAGCAGCGGCGCCGGCCCCAGCTGCGGCCCGGCCCGGTAGGCCGCCAGCGCCCCGTCGAGGTCCTCGCCGGCGGCCTCCGTCAGCCCGGTGGTGAGGATCCCGATCACCTCCGGGGCCAGCCGCGCGCGCACGGTGTCGAGCGCAGCGAGCAGGTTGGCGGCCGGCCCGAGCATCGCGGACAGCTCGGTCACGGCGGTGGTCTGCATCGGGATCGGCTCCCGGAAATGCTTGGTGAGGAAGGCCTTCGCGAAGGCCGAGCACCCCTGGGACCCGTGCAGCAACGGGATCGAGCGGTCCAGCCCGAGGAACACCAGGGCCCCGCCCAGCGGCGCGCTGAGCTTGATCGGGTCCATGGTGGAGCGCCGTGGCCCGGTGACGACGGACGCCATCAGGCCGCTCCTGCCCGCGCGGCCGGTGCGCTGCCGGCCTCCCAGGGGGCGGGGGCCCGCACCGCCCCCCACACCGGGTTGTGCAGCGCCCGGTCGAGCTGGCGGGCGAGCTCCACCGCGCCGATGTACCCGGCCAGCGGGACGTGCCGCTCCTGGTTGACGTCGAGGAAGGGCAGCCGCGCCTTCAGCGCCGTGTACTGGTTGCGGCCGCCGGCGATGAGGATGTCGGCGTCACGCTCCCGGATGATCCGCAGCAGCTCGCCGGGCGTGCCGTCGCGGATCACCCGTCCGCCCGCTCCGAGCAGCTGCTCCATCCGCGCGACGTCGTCCTGCGTGCTCTTGGTGGCCCCGGACGCGACCACCTCGACCCCGAGGTCCTGCAGCGCGGCGATCATCGACCAGCTCTTCACCCCGCCGGTGTAGAGCACCGCGCGGGCCCCGGCCAGGCGCCGCCGGAAGGGCGCGAGCAGTTCCGCGGTGCGCGCCTCCTCGTGCGCGATCACCTCCTCCACCCGCTCGCCCACCCCACCGGGCGCGGCCTGCGGGTCGAGCAGCGCGGCGAAGCCGCGCAGGCTGTCCGACATCGCCCGGACGCCGTAGAAGCTGCCCTCGAACCAGGGAATCCCGTAGCGCTCCCGCAGCCCGCGGGCCAGCGGCAGCATGGCCCGCGAGCAGACCACCATCGTGGCCCGGGCACGGTGGGCGGCGGCGACCTCGCGGTACCGGGAGTCCCCGGTGATCCCCGCCAGCACCCGGATCCCGGCCCGCTGCAGCACCGGCAGCACGTCCCACAGCTCGCCGGCGATGTTGTACTCGCCCACCAGGACGACGTCGTTCGGCGTCGTCGTCGGCGGTTCCACGGTGCCGATCACATGCTCCAGCAAGGCGTTCCCGGCCAGCCGGTTGCCGAGGTTCTTGCTGCCGGCGAACCCCGGCGCGTGCACCGGGACGACCGGTAGCCCGCGCGCCCGGGCCACCGCGGCGCACACGGCGTCGAGGTCGTCCCCGGCCAGCGCGGTGACGCAGGTGGAGTACACGAACACCGCGGCGGGGGCGTGCCGGTCGACGACCTCGAGCACGGTGTCGTAGAGCTTCTGCTCCCCGCCGAGCACCAGGTCGGTCTCGGACAGGTCGCTGGTGAAGCCGTGCCGGAACAGCTGCGACCCGCGGGAGCGGGCGCCCCGGCCGTCCCAGGAGTTGCCCGCACAGCCGATCGGCCCGTGCACCACGTGCGCCGCGTCGGCGATCGGGAGCAGGGTGATCATCGCGCCGTCGAAGGAGCAGCCCCCCGCGGCGCCGCCCGGCGTCGGTACCGGGCAGCCCGCCTGCCGGCGGGTGGCGTCCTTGCCGCGGTTGACGCCGCAGGAGGGCTCCTCGAAGACCCCGGCGGTGGCGGCTGTGGCGGTGGCGGTGCGGACGCCCGAGCCGGCCTCAGCGGACGACATCGAAGCTGTGCTCGGGCGCGGTGCGGTCGAGTTCCTCCAGCACGGTGTTGACGAGCTGGGTGAGGAGCCAGACCCCGCCGGCGTAGCCCACGATCGGGAACCGGTGCAGGTGGTGGCGATCGAAGATGGGGAACCCCACCCGCACCAGCGGGATGTCGGCCTCACGGGAGATGTACTTCAGGAACGAGCTGCCGAGGAGCAGGTCGACCGGCTCGGTGAGGACGAGGGACCGCAGGTGCCACAGATCCTTCCCGGGCCACACGGTTGCGGCGTGCCCGTACGGGCTCGCCGCGAGCACCTCCTCGGCGCGGGAGCGGAACGACTCGTCGCCGGTGGTGCTCAGCACGTGCACCGGGATCGCGCCCAGCTCGAGCAGGAAGCCCAGCAGCCCCACCACCAGGTCGGGATCGCCGGCCACCGCGACCCGCTTGCCGTGCAGGTAGGCGTGCGAATCGGCCATCGCGTCCAGCAGCCGCCCGCGCTCGGCGGTGACCGCCGCGGGGACGGCGACCCCGGCGATCCTGGCCACCTCCGTGACCAGCCGGTCGGTGTTGGCCACCCCGATCGGCAGCCGCAGGGTGATCTCCTCCCCCGGCCAGGAGTGGCGCACCAGCTCGGCGCTGCGCACCGTCGAGGATCCCTGCAGGAACACGGTTCCCGAGGCGTTCACCGCCTCCGCCACCGCAGCCAGCGGGGTTCCCCCGGGGTAGAGCGCATAGTCGCCGGTGGCGGGGGCGTCGAAGGTCTCGCTGTGGTCGCCGAGCACCGTGTGCGCGACCCCCATCAGCCCCAGCAGGCGCTTGAGCTCGCGCAGGTCACCCACCGAGGGCAGGAAGCCCGGGACGAGGTTGACCGCCCCGTTCAGGGCTGCGGCGGGCTCCCCGGCGAGCAGCTCCAGGATCGAGCGCAGCATCCCGTCGTAGCCGTTGAGGTGGGAGCCGACGAAGCTCGGGGTGTGCGCGAAGGGCACCGGGTAGTCCTCGGCGATGACCTCCTTCGCCCTCGCGGTAGAGATGAAGTTCTGCAGGTCGTCGCCGATGACCTCGGCCATGCACGTGGTGGAGACCGCGACCATCGCCGGCTTGTAGAGCGCGGTGGCGTTCTGCAGCGCCTCGACCAGGTTGTTCATCCCGCCGAACACGGCGGCGTCCTCGGTCATCGAGGACGAGACCGCCGGCGATCGGCTCCTTGAAGTGCCGCGAGAAGTAGCTGCGGAAGTAGGCGACGCACCCCTGCGAGCCGTGCACCAGGGGCAGCGTCCTGTCGAAGCCCAGCGCGGCCAGCACGGCGCCGAGCGGCTGGCAGGCCTTCGCGGGGTTGACGGTGAGCGCCTCGCGGGCGAAGTTCTGCTCCCGGTACTCCCAGCTGCGGGTCCACTCCAGCGTCGCCGCGACCTCGTCGGGCGTGCAGGGCTTCTCGAACTCGCGCTTGCGCTCGGACTGCTGCAGGTACTCCTCACCGCCGAACAGCTCGTTGTGGTCGATGATCCGCGGCGCGGGCGGTGTCTGCGTCACGAGCGTGCCTCGCCTTCGCTCTGCCAGGGGGCGCGGAACGAGCCCCCAGGTCGGGTTGTTGACGGCCATGTCCATGTCGCGGGCGAAGACCCCGAAGCCCTCGAAGCCGTGGTACGGCCCCGAGTAGTCCCAGGAGTGCATCTGCCGGAACGGCAACGCCCATCTTGTGGAAGACGTACTTCTCCTTGACGCCGGCGCCCATCAGGTCCGGGCTTGACCGGCGCGCGAACTCCTCGAGCTCGAAGGCCGTGGGGTCGTCGTACAGCACCACACCGTCCTTGAGCCGGATGGGTGCGCTCGTAGTCGTCGGCGATGGCCGAACTCGTACCCGGTGCCGATGACCTCCATCCCCAGGTCCTCGTAGGCGCCGATGACGTGGCGCGGGCGCAGGCCGCCGACGTAGCAGCATCACCGCTTGCCGGTCAGCCGCGGCTTGTACTCCTTGCGGATGCGCGTCCATCTCGGGCTCATAGCGTTCGATGAGCGCCTCGGCTTGGCCTGGATGCGTCTCGTCGAACTGCGACGGCGATCCCGCGGATCGACTCGTAGATCTTGGTGGGGCCGAAGAAGTTGTACTCCACCCACGGGATGCCGTACGCGCTCCTCCATCGTGGCGGCAGATGTAGTTCATCGAGCGGTAGCAGTGGATGAGGTTGAGCTTGGCCTTCGGTGGCGTTGGCGAGCTCGGTGAGCGTGCGCGTCACCGGTCCACTGTGCGATGACGCGCAGCCCCATCGCCTCGAGGATCTGCGCGAGCGCCCACGCATCCCCGCCGATGTTGTAGTCGCCGATGATCGTGACGTCGTAGGGGGTGGTCTCGATCTCGGTCGCGGCCTTGTCGAAGACGTGGTCGCGGATGGCGTCGTTGGCGATGTGGTGGCCCAGCGACTGCGACGACTCCGCGGAAGCCCTCGCAGCGCACCGGGACGACCGGCTTGCCGAGCGACTCGGTCTTCTGCTTCGGCCACGCTCTCGATGTCGTCGCCGATAAGCCCGACGGGGCACTCGGACTGGACCGAGATGCCGCTCGCCAGCGGGAACAGCGCCTTGAGTCTCGTCGCACGATCGTGCCGAGCTTCTTGTCCCCGCCGTAGACGATGTCGCGCTCGTGGAAGTCGCTCGTCAAGTGCATGGCGCCGAACGCGTCGACGCCGGTCGTGCCGTTGTAGTAGTTGCGCCGGGTGACCAGTTCGAGTACGCCCGCAGCCCACCGGGCCGTGGCTGATGTGCACGACGTCCTTGACCGGTCCCCACACGACGCCCTTGGAGCCGGCGTACGCACACCCGCGGACGGTCATGACGCCCGGCCGGGACTTCACGTTGGACTTGACCGTGCAGCACGAGGCCAGCCCTCGCGGGTCGTTGGCGCGAGGTGCTTGGCGCGGAACTTCGCCGTCGGTCCGGATACTCGGGCTAGCACCTCGGCGATCATCACTCGGTCTGATCTTGGCTGGGCACCCCCGGCGCGCTGGGCCTTCCCGGCGTGCTGGGCGCCACGGTCAGGCCACCGCCTGCGTGGCGGCCCGGCCGTGACCGGCTCGTCCTGCTGCTCCATGATGCCGAACTCCATCAGCAGTTCCTCGAGCTCGTCCATGCTGATCGGGGTGGGAATCATCTTCAGCTCGTTCTCGCTCGATCTTGCGGGCGAGCTGGCGGTACTCGTCGGCCTGGTTGGTGCTCCGGGTTGTACTGCGATGACCGTCTGGCGCCGCAGTTCGGCGCGCTGGACCTCGTTGTCGCGCGGGATGAAGTGGATCATCTGCGTGTTCGAGCTTGGCGGCCAGCGCCTCGATGAGCTCGTCCTCGCGGTCGGTGTTGCGGCGAGTTGCAGATCAGCCC
Organism: uncultured Actinomycetota bacterium; assembly: GCA_963784535.1. Lineage (GTDB taxonomy): Bacteria > Actinomycetota > Actinomycetes > Actinomycetales > Kineosporiaceae > CAWARR01. The sequence continues at coordinate 172,702 of CAWARR010000008.1, forward strand.
GCCGAGCCGGACACCCCCGGAGTGCGCGTACTTGAGGATGCCCCTGGCGATGTTGTTGGCCGCGTACATGGCCATCATCTCGCCCGGAGGTGACGATGTAGATCTCCTGCGCCTTGCCCTCGCGGATCGGCATCGCGAAGCCGCCGCAGACCACGTCGCCGAGGACGTCGTAGAAGACGAAGTCGAGATCGTCGGTGTAGGCGCCTTTCTCCTCGAGGAAGTTGATGGCCGTGATGACGCCCGCGCCCGGCGCAGCCCACCCCCGGCTCGGGACCGCCGGACTCGGCGCACTTGATGCCGAAGCCGGTCTGCAGCACGTCGTTCAGTTCGAGATCCTCGACCGCACCCATCTCGGCGGCCAGGGCCAGACCGAGGTCTGCGACTTCTGGTTCAGGATCAGCCGGGTGGAGTCGGCCTTGGGGTCGCAGCCGACGATCATGACCCGCTTGCCGGCGTCGGCCAGCGCCGCCACGGTGTTCTGCTGCGTCGTGCTCTTGCCGATACCGCCCTTGCCGTAGATCGCGATCTGCCTCACTGGGCCCTCCCTAGGGTCGAACTGCTCTGGAGTACCTGCTCGTGCGCCTGCTGATACAGCCCGCGCAGTTCCGGGCTTCCCAGCAGCCGCTTGCGCACCGACTGGCGGGCACGCAGTCCGTCCACCAGGACGGTCAGGGCCCGCTCGTCGACGTCGATCCCGTCGGCGCGCAACGCATGCCGCACTCCGGCCCGCCCGGAGTGCTTGCCCACCACCAACCGGCGCCGCCCGCCGACCTCGGCCGGGTCGAAGGGCTCGTACAGGTCCACGGCTTTCAGCACGCCGTCGGCGTGCACGCCCGACTCGTGCCCGAACGCCCACCGACCCACCACCGCCTTGCCCGCCGGGAGCGGGCGGTGCGCGGCGGTGGACACCAGGCAGGCGAGCGACCGGAAGGCGGTGGTGTCGAGGTCGACGCGGCGGCCGAGGAGGTGGCGCAGCGCCATCGCCACCTCCTCCAGCGGCGCGTTCCCGGCCCGCTCGCCGAGGCCGAGGACGGTCGTGCTCACCCAGCCGAAGCCCGCCTGCACCGCGGCCAGGGTGTTCGCGGTGGCCAGGCCGAAGTCGTCGTGAGCGTGGATCTCCCAGCTCGCCGGCACCTGCGCGGTGAGCCGGGACAGCCGCTGCAGGGCAGCGACGGGTTCGAGGACGCCCACGGTGTCGGCCCAGCGCAGGTGGGTGACCCCGTGGTGGACGAGCTCGGCGGCCAGATCCGCCACGAAGGCGTCGTCGGCGCGGGAGGCGTCCTCGAGCCCGACGCTGACGGTCAGGCCACGGTCGTGGGCATCCTCGACGCAGCCCAGGATCCGCTGCCGGGCCCAGGCCCGGTCGCGGCCGAGCTTGCGGCTCAGCTGGCGGTCCGACACCGGGATCGCGGTGTGCACCGAGCTGACCCCGCTGGCCTGCGCCGCCGCCAGGTCCCGCGCGTCGGCGCGGCACCAGGCGACCACCTCGGCGCGCAGGCCGGCCGCGGTGATGCGGCGCAGCGCGTCGATCTCGTAACCGCCCATCACCGGCGCCCCGGCCTCGATCCGCTGCACTCCGGCGGCGTCCAGCGCGCGGGCGATGGCCAGCTTCTCCTCGGCGCTGAAGGCAACAGCGGGTGCCTGTTCGCCGTCGCGCAGGGTGGTGTCGCTGAAGGCCACCGTGGTCGCAGGGGCGAGCGGGGCGAGCGAACCGGAGTCGCGATCGAGGTCCGGATTCATCGTGGCCCACCCCTTCCCGCCGCAGTCATTCCGGGACCGGTGCGGCCCTCGAATGCCTCGAATGTGGGTGTGCCTGGTTTCCGGACCCGACGAGGTCGTGTGACGTTCCGGATTCACGGCGATTTCCGGCGTGCGAGCCGCCGATGACATCGCCGTGTCCTGCCTGGTCAGCGCGGACGGCGCGGCGGCGGGGGGTCGGGAGCGGCGGCGCGGGCGCAATTGTCGGCGGAATGCCCGCGCCCCGGACCTAAGTCCCGGTATTCGCCCGGACGGGCAGGGGGAAGGACGTTCGAAATAAGGTAAGGCATGCCATCAGAAATAGGCGCCCAGCTGGAAGCACGCCCGTTCGACCGCCGTCTCCCGAAGGGCGTCGGGTGAGGCGAGGACGGGTGGGGTGAACCCGGTGTGGACGGGCCGGTCAGCCCGGTGGACGCGGGGGGCGGCGCTGCCGGGCAGGTGGTCGGCGGCCGGCGCCGGCTCCGCCGGCCGGCCGTTCCCCGCCGCCGGGGTGGTCCGGCAACCCGGCCTGGTCCGTCGGGGGCCCGGAGCGGAACTCGAGCAAGGCCGGAGGGGTCTGCTCGGCGCGGGTTGTGGCCGGTGCCGGCGGCGGCTGTTCGCTGCCCTCCGGCGGGTTGTCCGGGTGCTGGAAGGGCGTCCACGAGGGTTTGCTCATCTGTGTCCGTTCGCTCTGCCTGCCGCGCCGGCGCACTCCGCCGGGCGGTGTCCGTCCGGGTCGCGCGCGCGGCCGGCGGTCGCTACCTGGTGGGCGGGATGATCTGGGTCCTGTTCTTGGCGTCCGCCTTCGCCTGCTTGGCTGCTCGCTTCTCCTTGAGCGACTTGCCGGCCTTCTGCGCGAGGTGCTGTCGGGGCGACTTGTCGGCCATGGCTGCTCCTTTGGTCACCGGGATCGGACCGCTGGGTGGCGGGTCCCGAGTCGAGGTCAGGGGTAGGGGGCGCCGCGGTGACGCTGCGCTCGCGGGTCACGGTGGCACCCTCTAGACCGTGAACAGTGTTCACTGTACCGTGCGCGGCGTCATCCGGGCGCCCCCGTGGTGCACTGATTCGCCCCCGGGGCCAACCTCGGCGCGGCGGTGGGCGGTGGCTGCCGGCCCCGCTGGTATCCCGGCGTGATCGTCGGCAGGCTGGACGGATGCTGCTGCTGGTGCCCCCCGATGCGCGGCGGCCGGACCGTCCCGAGGCACCCTTCGCGGCCGAGGCGGAGGCGGCGCGCGGGCTGGGCTGGCAGGTTGCACTGATCGACCACGGGGCGCTGTGCCTGCCCGACACCCCCGCCGGCGGACCCGACACCCCCGCGGGCGGACCCGGTGAACCCGGGGGACGCGGCGAACCCGGGGGACGCGGGCCCGAGACCGCGGTGGCCCGCGTACCCGCGGGTGCCGGTGCGGCCGTGTACCGGGGCTGGACGCTGCGGGCGGAGCAGTACGCGGGCCTTGCCCGCGCCCGGGCCCAGCGGGGCGTTCAGCTGCGCACCGGGCCACGGCGCTATCGCCAGGCCCACGAGTTGCCTGGTTGGTACCCGGCGCTGGCGGACGTCACTGCGCGGTCGGTGTGGACCCACGGCGCCGGGCGGGGGGAGTGGACACCGCCGCGTTCATCCCCGAACTCGCCGATGCCGGCGCAGCCTGGACGGTCGCGGCGCGGTTCCTGGGGCTGCGCGCCGCCGAGTTCAGCGGCGGGTTCGTGCTGCGCCGGTTCGAGCAGCTCTCCGGTGCCGAGGCGCGCAGCTGGTGGGTCGGCGGCCGGTGTGTCCAGGTGGGCCCGCACCCGGACACCCCCGACCAGCTCCCACCCGCGGACCTCGACGTGGCCCGGCTGGGCCCGCTGGTGGCCAGATCGGGGCTGCCGTTCGTCACCGTCGACCTCGCGCGGCGCGCGGACGGCGTGTGGCGGGTGATCGAGCTCGGTGACGGCCAGGTCAGCGCCCTTCCGGTCACGCTGGCTCCGGCGCTCCTGCTCGAGGCCCTCGCTGCCGCAGCGCCGGTGTAACCCCCGCCCTCGCGCCGCCGGTGCGGCCGGGCGGGCGCGCGTCCCGGCGCTACAGTGCCGGGATGCCTCGACCGTGCCGGATCGGCGTGCAACTGCCCGAGGTCGAGCGGCCCGTGCGGTGGCCGGAGCTGTTCGCCATGGCCCGCACCGCCGAGCAGGTCGGCTTCGACTCGCTGTGGCTCGGCGACCATCTGCTCTACGACCTGCCCGGAGGTGTCCGGCGCGGGCCGTGGGAGGCCTGGACCTCCCTGGCGGCACTCGCCGCCGTCACCGAACGGGTCGAGCTCGGGCCGCTCGTCGCCGCGACGAGCTTCCACCCCCCGGCGATGCTGGCCAAGCAGGCCGCCACCGTCGACGCGATCTCCGGCGGCCGGCTCATCGTGGGTCTCGGCGCGGGCTGGAACGAGCGCGAGTACCGCGCGTTCGGCTTCCCCTACGACCACCGCGTCTCCCGGTTCGAGGAGGCGTTCACCATCATCCGCAGCCTGTTGCGGGAGGGCCGGGCCGATTTCGCGGGCAGCTACTACCGGGTGGAGGACTGCACGCTCGACCCGGGCCCGGTGCGCCCCGGCGGCCCGCCACTGATGCTCGGCTCGGTCAGCCCCCGGATGATGCGCATCGGGCTCCCGCACGTGCAGGCCTGGAACGTCTGGTGGAGCGACTACGGCAACACCCCCGAGGGGTTCGCCGCGGTCCGCGCCCGGGTCGAGCAGGCGGCCGCGCTGGCCGGGCGTGCGCCGGGCGAGGTGGCGGCCACCGCCGCGGTGCTGGTCGGCCTCCCCGGCGGGACCGGCCGGGTGATGGGCGAGACGTACAACGCCGACGTCCGGCCGGTGCAGGGATCTCCCGCCGACATCGCGGCCCACCTCGCCGCGCTGGCCGCGGCGGGCGCGAAGCACCTTCAGCTCGTCCTCGACCCGATCACCCGGGAGTCCATCGAGCTGGTCGCCGAGGCGCTGGCCGTGCTCGACCGAGGCTGAACGCCCCGGCCGCCCGAGGCACTCAGGCCGGCGGGGACGGCGGCGGGTCGCCGTCGCCGGGATCACGCTCGCGACGCAACTGCTCCTCCCGGCGGCGCAGGTCGTCCTCCCAGCGCCGCAGGGTGCGCTCCTCCTCCTCGTTGACCCGGCTGATCTCGGCCAGGTACTCGAGATCGTCGTCCGGACCGCGGGGGGCGGAGGGGAGTGGGTGGGCCGGCTGCGAGCCGGGGCCGAATCCTGCCTGACCGCCGCGCCCGCTGCGCCCCCCCGCGCCCACCGGGCGCCCGGCGACCACCAGGCGATGCCCCCGACGAGCGGCAGCACGATGACCAGCAGCAGCCACAGCCCCTTGCGCAGGTTCCGGACCTCCGCTTCGGGCGACTGGAGCACGTCGATCACACAGAAGATCAGGAAGCCGACTTCGAGGAGCAGTGGCACCCCATCAGCTGCGAAGAGCACGTGATCCTCCCTGCCACCGTTGGGCACCGCGACCCGGGCAGCAGGGAGTGTATCCGGACGCGGCGGTCCGTAGGCTGGCGGGAATGGACCGTCGCCTCCAGCCCTACGCCCCCCTGCGCGCCGGCCGCCGGCCACGGTGGCGCAGGCACCTGCTGCGCACCGCCCGGCTGAACGCGGCGGGCCGGGCGGCGCTGGTGGGTGGCTGCGCCGCGGCCGGGGGGCTCGGGTGGGCGCTGGGGCGGCTGCCGGCGGTGCCCGCCGGTCTCAGCGTGCCGGTCGGTGGGCTGCTCCCGCTGCTGCTGGTGGTGGGGGCCGACCGTCGGCGGTGGCGGGCGATGCGCACCGGGTACGGATGGGGAGGGACCCCGGACCAGGTGGCCGCGGTGGTCGCCGACCTTGCCGAGCGCGGGGTGCGCGCGACCACGGAGCTCAGCGCCGACGGCACGCAGGGGTCGCTGCGCTACCGCAACGCCGACGCGAGGGCGGTCAGGGTGGTGCTGGCGGAACACGGAGTGGTGGCGCCGCTGCGCCCGCCCGCCTGGTGAGCCGCAGCGGTCCGCACCGCCGGTGTCACTTCAGCGCGGAGCCGGCCTTCCACGCGGACCAGGACAGGTTCCAGTCGTACAGTCCCGGGTCCTGGGTGGCGATCCGCTCCTGCGGACCGCGGCCGGTGTTGGTGACGATGACGACGTCACCGACGACGGCGTGGTCGTAGAAGGACTTCGCGTCGGCGTCCGACAGGTGGATGCAGCCGTGCGAGGTGTTCGCCCGCCCCAGCAGGCCGTCCCAGCTGGCGGCGTGCAGGAACGTCCCGGACGCGGTGATCCGGGTGGCCCAGTACTCCTTCTCGTTGTAGTAGTCCGGGTTCTTCTTGTCACAGGTGACCCGGGCGCTGCACGAGTCCATCGTGACCACCGAGGCCTTGCCGAGCACGATGTAGGTGCCGCTGTAGGTCGCCAGGCCGGGGCGGCCGGTGCCGGTGGGCCAGGTGGCCACGAGCTTGCCGTCGCGGTAGACCCGGGCGCGGTCGGTGGATGCGTCGACCCGGGTGAGGTGCGAGGCACCGATCGTGAAGGTCTGGGAGTAGTCCTTCCGCCCGTACCGGTTGGTCGCGGCCTTCACCCCGGCGATGCGCATGTCGAGGTGGACGCTCGTGCCGGGGGTCCAGAACGCCTCGGGCCGCCAGTGCACCTCCTGGCTGTTCAGCCAGTGCCAGCTGCCGGTCACGCTCTTACCGGCCGGCGTCTTGGCGTCCACCAGCATCACCTTCTCCATCGCCGCGCGCTGGGTCACGGGAGTGAGGAAGCGCACCACGATCGGTTGGCCGATCCCCACCGTCGTCCCGTCGTTGGGCGTGACGGTGAACGCGACCCGCTGGTCGGAGGGGACCTGGGCGACGGTGAACGACGCCGAGGCGCTGCGGGACTTCCCGGCGGAGTCGGTGACGGTGGCGGCCACCTGGTAGGACGCCGACGGCTTGGGCGGAGCCTCGGAGACCCACGAGGCACCGTCCGCCGACACCGTGCCGTCCAGGGCCTGGGTCCCCGTCTGCGTGCTGACCTGGACCGAGGCGAACGTGCCGTCGGCGACGACGAGCCGCACCGGCGTGAGGTAGGAGACGGCAGTACTCGAGGTGTCGACGCTGACGACGGGATCCTTCACCGGGGGGGTCGACGGGGTCGCCGGCGTCGAGGTGGCCGCGGTGGTCGCCCCGGTGTGCCCCGAGGAGGTGCATCCGGCGATCGTGAGCACCAGAACGATGCCGCTGATCCCGCGCAGGGCCCCGCGCCCGACCCGCCTCGACCGCCGTCCGGCAGCCCGCGAGCCCGTCATGACGAACACCATGCCCCAACTTCCTTGATCGATGTGGTGGCAACAGCGGCCGGACCGCGACCATAGCGGCGTGGTACAGCCGGCACCGGCCTGGCCCTGACGGTACCGCCCAATCCTGAGTACCGGCGTGAAGGGCGCCGATCACCCGCCGCGGTGGCGGTCACGCGGTGGCAGCCGCGCCCTCGGGATCCACCCGGACGCGGAACCGGCGCAACTCGGGGGTGCCGGCCCCGACCAGCGCCACCGCGGCCACGCACAGCAGCCCGCCGGCGAGCAGCGCCACGGTGCCGCCGACGGCACTCGCGACGAGACCGGCACGCAGGTTTCCCACGTCCGGGCCCGCCGAACCGACGATCTGCTCCGCCGCCGCCACCCGGCCGCGCAGCGCGTCGGGGGTGTGCAGCAGCACGAGCGTGCTGCGGGAGACCACCGACACGGTGTCACCGACTCCGGCGAGCGCCAGCAATCCCAGCGCCAGCCACGGGTTCGGGGTGAGCGCGAACAGCGCCAGCGCCGCACCCCAGGTGGCGGACCCGGCCAACATCACCGCTCCGGGGCGGGCCAGCCGGGTGAAGGCACCGGAGAACGCGGAGGCGAGCACGCCGCCGACGCCGATGGCGGTGAGGAACAACCCGAGCGTGCGCGGGTCGTCGTTGAAGCGCTCCGCGTTGATCAGCGGGAACAGGCTGATCGGGAAGGACAGCACCGTGGCGGCGAGATCCGTGAACAGGGCGCCGCGGACGACGGGGCTGCGCAGCAGGAAACCGAGCCCGTCGCGCACGCCGGCCAGGCCGGGCCGGGCCGCACCGCCGTCCGGCCGCATGGCGGGCAACCCGAGCGCCGCGGCGAAGGCCAGCGCGAAGCTGGCCAGGTCGACCGCGTAGCAGCCGCCGGTGCCGAGCCAACCGATCATCACACCGGCCAGCGCGGGACCGACCAGCAGGGAGACCTGGAAGGAGACCTGGTCCAACGCCAGCCCCGCAGCGACCAGCTCCTTCGGCAGCAGCCGGGGCACGAACGTGCGCGCTGCGGGGCCACCGGCGGCCCCGAAGGTCGACAGCGCGGCTACGAGCAGCAGCACCGCCGGCACCGGGAGCCACCCCGCGAAGCCCTGCGCCGCGAGCGCGGCGGAGCAGGCGGCCTGGCCCCCGGTGGCGACCAGGAAGACCTTCCGCCGGTCCGCGCGGTCACTGACGGAGCCGGCGAACAGGCCGAAGGCGATCAGCGGGACGGCCCCCGCAAGCCCCACCGCGCCGGTCCAGACCGTGCTGTGGGTGGACCGCCAGACCTGGAACAGCACGGCGACGACCGTCAGCTGGCTGCCGAGTCGCGACAGCGCGCGGCCGGCCCACAGCCGGCGGAACGGCCGCGACGACCGCAGCGGGCGCAGGTCGATGAGCCCGCGCCGGCCGGGCCCCGCACCGGTCACGCCCCGCACCGGTCACGCCCAGGCGCCGTCGGCGGCGAGGTTCTCCGCGATCCGGTCGTGAAAGCTCTTGCGCCGCAACGCCTGCTCCAGGTCGGCGACGACCTGGCTGAGGGGGTAGGGGATCTCTGCCTCGAGCTGCTCGACCGCTGCCTCGGTGGCCCGCCACTCGGCGGCCAGTCGCCCGGCCAGCGCCTGGGCCGTCGCGGTCAGCGCCACGGTCTTGCTGCGGGCATCCGTGCCCGGTGTCGTGCGGACGAGACCGGCAGCGCGCATCGACGCCACCTTCTGGCTCACCGCGGAGTGCGTCCGCTCCACCGACCGGGCGAGCTCGGTGATCGTCATCGGCCCCTGGGCGTGCAGCCGGAGCAGCTCCAGCACGTAGCTCGGCTTCAGCCCGTCGATCCCGGCCTCGGCGTAGATCCGGGCGAGGTCGTCGTCCATCGCGGCCAACAACAGGCGCAGCGGGCGCCACCGGCTGCGGGCGGTCTCCTCGGGCGGAGGAGGGTTCGTCACCGGACCATCGTAACAGTGCTTATATAAGCACTGTTACGATGGTCCGCTCAGTGCACTGTGGTGATCAGTGCACGATGACGGGCGGGGCCTGCGTGTCGACGTCGTCGAGCAGGTGGGACTCCTCGTGCCTGCGGGGCAGGAACAGCGCCGGCACCAGGGTCAGCGTCACCAGCGACGCTGCCACCCAGTAGGTGCTGGCGAAGGCGGCGCCCGCCTCGGCAAGCCCCTTGGCCACCCCCGGAGCCCCGCCGATCTTGGCGACCAGCGACGGGTCACGCCAGGATGCGATGGCCGGCAGCGCCAACGCGGTGGCCTTGAGGTGGCTGGTGAGCAGCACCGACATCACCGCCACCCCGACCGAGCTGGCGATCTGCTGGACGATGTTGATCAGCGTCGAGCCGCGCGCCACCTCGTGCGAGGTGAGCGTCTTCAACGCCGAAGTCATGATCGGCATCATCGTCGCGCCCATCCCCAGGCCCATCACGAACAGGATCGCGATCAGCACGGGGAAGGCCGTGGTGGAGGTGATCTGGGTGAGCGAGAACATGCCGGCGATGATCAGCACCAGGCCGACCGGCACGATCCGCCCCACCGGGAACTTGTCCGACAGCGCGCCCGCGATCGGCATGGTCACCATCGCGCCGATGCCCTGCGGGGCCACCAGCAGGCCCGCGTTCAGCGTCGACTCGCCACGAACCTGCTGGAAGTACGTCGGGACCAGCAGCAGCCCACCGAAGAACGCCATCGCGAACAGGAACATCGTGGTGGTCGCGACGGTGAGGTTGCGGTTGCGGAACAGCCGAAGGTCGAGCAGCGGGTGCTCCGGCCGGAAGGTGTGCCGGACGAACGCACAGCATCAGCGCGCCGCCGATCGCCATGGTCACGTACACCTTCGGCGCGTTCAGCGTGCCCTTCTCGGGGATCGAGGAGATCCCGAACAGGAACAGCGCCAGGCCCGGCGACATCAGCGCGACCCCGAGAAGGTCGAGCGACTCCGAGGGGTGCGGAGCGTCGCGGGGCAGCGCCAGCAGCGCGTAGACGGCGGCGATGATCCCGATCGGCACGTTGATCAGGAAGATCCAGTGCCAGCTGGCGTTGGAGATCAACCAACCGCCGAGGATCGGCCCGAGGATCGGTCCGAGCAGCATCGGCACGCCGAGGATGGCCATCAGGCGCCCCATCCGGGCCGGGCCGGCAGCCCGGGTCATGATGGTCATGCCCAGCGGCATGAGCATGCCGCCGCCGAGGCCCTGCAGCGTCCGGAAGGTGATCAGCATGCTGATCGAGGACGCGCTGGCGCACAGCGCGGAGTCCGCTGGTGAACAGCACCAGGGCCAGGATGTACAGCCGCTTGGTGCCGAACCGGTCGGCCGCCCATCCGGTGAGCGGGATGACCGTGGCCAGCGCCAGCGTGTAGGCGGTGACCGTCCAGGCCACGGTCGAGTACGCGATGGGGTGGTCGGGGCTGGCGGCGAACACCGACTGGAACGTCGGCAGCGCGACGTTGACCACGGTGATGTCGAGGATCGACATGATCGCGCCGAGCACGACCACCCCCGCAAGCTTCAGCACTGCGGCGTCGATCTTGTCGGGATGTTCGGTGGGGATGACTGCAGACACGGTGGACCTCATCGGCATGAACGGACTGGGGCCAAAGCTTCATTGGGGCCGGAGCTTGCATCGGCGCCAAGGCTGGACTGGGGCCAGAGCCTGGACTGGGGCAAGAGTCTGGAACGACCCGCGGCGCTGCAGGTGTGATGCGATCGTACCCGCCGGGACAAGTCGGTTCTCGGCGGCGCGGAGGATGCCGCCCGGCCCGGGCGGGTTCAGTGCTGGGGCAGCGGGCAGGCCCGCTCGCCGGCGAGCCTGCGACGCAGGGCGTAGCCGAGCAGTCCGATCCCGGCCACCGCGAGGAACGGCTGGGCGGGGGCGAACCAGTGGATCGCCCCCGAGGCGCCGAGGGCGAGCAGGGCGATCTTGTTGCATACCGGGCAGCCGACGGCGAAGTAGGTGAGCAGTCCGCCGGCCATTCCGGCGCGCGAGAGCGACTCACCCGCCGCCTGCGACGCGGCACCCGGCAGGGCCACGTACGTCGCGGTCACCAACCCGGACAGGGCGGCGGTGACCAGCAGCACCGGCCACGCCCAGGCAGTCACCGGCACCTCCCGCCCGAACCACGGGGTCGGGATCAGGACGGTGGGCACGCCCACGACCAGGATCGTCGCCGCGGCGGAGGCTCCCGCCACCACCCAGCGCCGCCGCGGCCATCCGCGCATGCGCTCCTCCTTCGCCGTCGCCCCGTTTCCGTGACAGGGCTCGCCGTCGCCCGGTTTCGGTGACCCGGCCCGGCACCGGACACGGGAACGGCACCGGACACGGGAACGGCGGCAGACACGGGAACGGCGGCAGACACGGGAACGGCGGCAGAATATACCCGCCCCCGTATCTACGCTTCCGCGTGACGTCGGACGGCGGTGCGATGTCGGGGCCGCATGCCAGGCTTGGGTAGCGTGGTTCCCCGCGCCCTGCCCCGCCCAGTAAGGAGCTCACCAGCCATGCACGTGGACGCGATCTTCGGCGCGATCGGGCGGCTGTCCGTCCGGTTCCGCTGGCTCGTGGTGGTGGCCTGGATCGCCGGGTGGGTGATCGCCGTCAACTTCCTGCCGACGCTGTCGAGCGTGACGCAGAACAACAACAGCGACTTCCTGCCCGCCAGCGCGCCGAGCCAGCACGCGGTCGAGCTCGCGGCCCCGTTCGGCACCGCGAACCTGATGGCCGTCCCGGTGATCGCCGCGCGCTCGACGTCGGCGCTGACGGCAACCGACCAGGCAGCGCTGACCGCCCTGCTGCACCGGCTCGGCTCCGTGCCCGGCGTGGTCAAGACCGCCGACGCCGGTCGCTCCGCCGACGGCAGGGCCGAGCAGCTGATGGTGTTCGTCCGGCCCTCCGGCGGTGACGCGAACCAGACCATCGACCTGGTGAAGTCGCTGCGCACGGCGATCGCGGACGCGGGGCTGCCCGCCGGGCTCGGCGCCCACCTCGCCGGAGCGCTGGCCACCCAGGTCGACCAGAGCGCCGCTTCCGGCAACCAGGGCGGCCAGGTGCAGGACTTCTCCGCGTTGTTCATCGTCGTGCTGCTGGTGCTGATCTTCCGCTCGCTGACCCTGAGCCTGACCACGCTGGCCCCCGCCCTGGTGTCGGTGGTGATCTCCGGGCCGCTGGTCGCCGAGGCGGCCCAGCACGGCCTGCAGGTCTCCCCGATCGCCACCTTCCTGCTGATCGTGCTCGTGCTGGGCGCCGGCACCGACTACGGCCTCTTCCTGGTCTTCCGGGTACGCGAGGAGCTGCGCGCCGGCCGGCACGAGGTCGAGGGTTCGAACCACCCCGGCTCCGGCGGCCTGGGCGGCAGCCTGCTCGGCGACCTGTTGCACCCTCGCCCGGTGGCCCGGGACGCGATCGTCCGATCCGTCACCCGGGTGGGCGAGTCGATCACCGCCTCGGCCGGCACGGTGATCCTCGCGATGGTCACGCTGCTGCTGGCCAGCTTCCCGTTCTACGCCGACCTCGGGCTGCCCTTCGCCATCGCGATCGCCGTCACCCTGCTCGCCGGGCTCACGCTGCTGCCCGCGCTGCTGTCGATCCGGCTGTCCCTGCTGGCGATGAAGCGCTCGGCGTTCCGGGCCTGGTTCGGCCGCCCGAAGCTGGCACCGTGGAGCATCCAGGGCACCGGCGGTTCCGGGATCTGGGGCCGGGTGGCCGGGCGCATCGTGCGGTTCCCGCTACCGACGTTGATCATCGGGGTGGTGCTGTTCGGCGGGCTGTCGTTCGGCGTGCTCGGTTACGCCTCCGGCGGGTTCGGCGGCGACACCGCCCCCCCGGCCGGCAGCGACTCGGCGGCCGGCCAGGCGGCCCTGCAGGCGCACTTCCCGCAGGCGTCGGCGAACCCCACCAGCCTGCTGTTCACCTTCGCCACCCCGGTCTGGAACGACCCCGCCCCCATCGCCGAAGCCGGTCGGCAGCTGAGCACCGACCCGCTGTTCACCACCGTCGCCGGGCCGCTGAACCCCGGTGGAGCGGCGCTGACCGGCGCGCAGTACACCGCGCTGCACGCCAGCCTCGGGTCGGCCGCGGCACTCCCCCCGCAGCCACCGGCGACGTCCCCGGTGTCGCCCGCCGCCTACCAGCTGTACCGGGCCACCGCGAACTTCGTCAGTCCCGACGGGCGCACGGTGCAGTTCGCCACCACGCTGGCGGCGGGTGACCCCGCCGGCACGCCCGCCCTCGACGCGGTGCCGGCCATCCGCGCCGCCACCACCGCCGTCGCCACCTCGGTGCACGCCGGCGACTCCGCCGTGGCCGGGGAGGCGCCCGCCCTGTACGACATCAGCACCATCTCCGGCAGCGACCTGGTGCGCATCATCCCGGTCGCGATCTTCGCGATCGGCCTGCTGCTGGCCCTGGTGCTGCGCAGCCTGGTGGCGCCGCTGTACCTGATCGCCTCGGTCGGGATCTCCTACCTGGCGGCCCTCGGCCTGTCGGTGCTGATCTTCATCAAGCTCGGCAACAGCGGCGGGCTGGTCTTCTTCATGCCCTTCCTGATGTTCATCTTCCTGCTGGCTCTCGGGGAGGACTACAACATCCTGATGATGGCCCGGATCCGGGAGGAGGCCCACACCCTGCCGCTGCGCGAGGCCGTCGCCCGCGCGCTGCGCACCACCGGGACGACCATCACCTCCGCCGGCCTGGTCCTCGCCGGCACGTTCCTGGTGCTCGCCGTGGTCGCCGGCGGCGGGTCGGGCGGCCAACAGGTGCGCGACATCGGCCTGGGGCTGGCGCTCGGCATCCTGATGGACACCTTCCTCGTCCGTACCCTGTTGGTGCCCTCCACCGTCGTGCTGCTCGGCCGGTGGAACTGGTGGCCCTCGCCGCTGAGCCGGGCCCAGGCCCCGCAGGCTCCGCCCACCCCGCCCGCCACCGTCGAGGCGCAGCCCTCCTCCAGGACGTAGCCCTCGGCCGCGGCGGGTCGGTGACCATGAAAGGGCTCCTCGGCCGAGCTTTGCCCGATAGCGTGCGGGATGTCCGTTCCCACCAAGCTCGGGAGATCACTGTGGGCAGTCCTCGTGCCGGGCGCCGATCCAGGCGCTCCATCCTGCTGGCGGCATCACTGGCTACTGCGGCACTGGTCGGCGGCGGTGTGGCCTACGCGGCCGCGACGCAGCCGGCAATCACCACCTCCACGCCCCGCTCGGCGAACCAGATCACCAACATCGACGTGCTCCGGCAGCAGATCCGCAACTACTACGGCGATCCGCTCGGGACCGGCGTGGCGGCTCCGGACGGCAACTACGCCAAGGAGGCCCGCACGGTCGCGGCCGGCGCGAAGCGGTGGCTGGCCCACCCCCGCGGGCACGTCCACGGCACCAAGGCGATCGTCCTCGACGTCGACGACACCACGCTGCTGACCTGGAACTACGAGCTCGCCAGCAACTGGGCGTACAACCCGACCACGAACGCAACCTTCGTGAACGGGCAGCTCTTCCCGGCCGTGTTCGGGATGGTCGACCTGGTGAAGGCGGCCGAGCGCGAGGGGTACGCGATCTTCTTCATCACCGGGCGCCCGGCCGCGCAGGAGGCGGCCACGCTCGGGAACCTCACCGCGGACGGCGTGGGGGTGGACGCCGGCTACCCCAAGCCGACGACCCTGAAGGACGGCGAGGACGGGCTGTTCACCAAGCCGGCCGTGGCCGACTACCCCGACTACCTCAAGACCGCCTGCGCCGCTGACCCGAACGGGTCGTGCACGACGATCCACTACAAGTCCGCGACCCGGGCGCACATCGAGTCCCTCGGCTACGACATCGTCGCCAACTTCGGCGACCAGTACAGCGACCTGACCGGCGGCCACGCCGACCGCGGCTTCAAGTTGCCGAACCCGAACTACTACCTGCCCTGATCCACCCGCCCCCCGGGGCGTCCTCGTCCCTGCCGGGTGGCCGACCGGATCGGCGGCCGCCCGGCAGGGCAGGCGATGCGGGGTGGGGCGAGGTGGGCGAGGCTGGAACCGGCGAGAGGAGTGAGGGCAGATGAGCGCGCTGAACGACGCCGCCCGCGAGGCGGTGCAGGCCGGGCACCTGGCACACCTGGTGACGCTGAACCCCGACGGCAGCCCCCAGGTCAGCATCGTATGGCTGGGGCTTGAGGGCGACCACCTGGTCACGGCCCATCTCGGGGCCTACCAGAAGGTGCGCAACGTGGAGCGGGACCCGCGGGTGGTGGTGTCCCTCGAGACCGGTGGCCGCGAGCCGTCGGGGCTCGACCGCTACCTCGTGGTGCACGGTCAGGCGCGCGTCCAGCACGGTGGCGCGCCGGAACTGCTGCAGCGCCTCGCCGCCACCTACCTCGGCCCCGGCGTTCCCTTCCCGCCGATGCCCGATCCCCCACCTGGGTACGTCCTGCGGATCACGCCGCAGCGGGTCGGCGGGGTGGGCCCCTGGTCCTGATCCGCGGGTGAGCGAACCCGTGACGGGCGCCCGCACCCGCCGGGCTCAGCCGGCAACGGCCTTTCCGGCCTCGACGGCGAGCCGGTCGACCAGATCGTTCATCGGGTCGCCGGAATGCCCCTTGACCCAGCGGAACGACACGTTCCCCCGATCGCGGACGACGGTGATCAGCGGCTCCCACAGGTCACGGTTGGCCACCGGCTTCTTCGCACTGTTGACCCACCCCCTGCTGAGCCACCCCCGCCACCAGCCGTCGCGGAAGCAGTTCACCACGTACGTCGAGTCGCTCACCACGGTCAGTGGCCCCGGCAGGGCCCGCACCGCCTCCAGCGCGGCCTGGATCTCCATCCGCTGGTTCGTGGTCGCGGGCGATCCCCCGTTGGCCTGCCTGCCGTCGCGGGTGGCCCAGGCCCAGCCGCCGGGCCCGGGGTTACCCGAGCACGCCCCGTCCGTCCACACCTCGAGCACGCCGGCCGGTGCCTCGCCGCCGCTCACGTCGAAACCCCGGGCGACATCGATACCCCCGGCGACATCGACATCGCCGGCACTCCCGCCGGTAGCGGTGGCCGCCGACCGCGGCGGGGGCGCACCCGGGGCGCAGTCGAGGTGGACCCAGCGCTGCCCGGCCCTGGAGATCTCCGCGCCGGGGGCGATGGGCGCGGAGCAGACCGCGCACGACGTCGCGTATTTCGCGGTGAGTGCCACCCGCCCAGCCTACGCACCGGCCCCGGGGGCGGTCAGACACCGCGAGCCGGGGATACTGCGTGATCGATCGGGAGGCCGACGAGGCCTCCGCCCACGGTTGCCCAGGAGTTCGTCATGACTCAGCCGTTCCGTCCCGGACACCTCCCCCGCCTGGCCCGGGGGGGACTGCCCGCCGCACTGGCCGCCGCGTTGCTGGCCGGCTGTGGCGGCTTTGGCAGCCACACCGCCGCCCCCGGCACGGGAACGGGCGCGACCGGCAGCCCGCAGGCCACGGCGACGACCTCGGCCCCGACGCCTACGCCATCCACCGCCACCACCACCTCCGCCACCACGGCCGCACCGGCCGGGACCGCCGCCGGCCCCGCGCACTGCACCGCCGCCCAGCTCAGCTTCACCGCCGCCGGCGGCCAGGGCGCGGCCGGCACGATCAACGTGGGGATCCGGGTCACCAACACCGGCTCCGCGGCCTGCTGGACCTTCGGCTACGTGGGCCTGCAGCTGATCAGCGCCTCCGGGGTGCCGCTGGCCACGACGGTGCTGCGCGGGACCGCCTCACCGTTCCAGGGCCCGCTGTCCACCGACCTGCGCACCGTCGCCCACCGGGTCACCCTTGCCCCCGGCGCCTGGGGGTGGTTCGACCTCGCCTACAGCGACGTCACCTCCGACCAGTGCCCCGCCGGTCCGGCGCCCGCCGCGAAGATCGCGATCATCGCCCCCGACACCACTCAGCCCAGGACCGTCGCGCTGAGCTCCCGGGCCTGCGGCGGCCGGCTCGGGGTGTCGCCGGTGCTGCCCGCCTCGACCTGGACGCAGTGAGAGCTCCGGGTCAGCTGAAGACGAACCGGCGGGAACGCAACAGGCCCACGCAGGCGTCGACCACCGCCGCGTCGTAGCGGGTACCGCGCCCGTCGAGCACCTCCGCCAGCGCGGCCTCCATGCCGAGGCCCGGCCGGTAGGGGCGGTGGGAGGACATCGCCTCGACCACGTCGCACACCGCGAGGATCCTCGATTCGAGCAACAGCCCGTCCGCCTGCAAGCCGTTCGGGTACCCCGAGCCGTCGCAGCGCTCGTGGTGCTGGGCCACGATGTCGGCAACCGGCCACGGGAACTCGATCCCGCGCAACAGCTCGTAGGCGGCGATCACGTGCTGCTTCATCAGCTCGTACTCGACCACCGACAGCGGGACGGGCCGGCTGAGCAGCTCGGCCGGGACGCTGATCTTGCCGATGTCGTGGATGGTGCTGGCCAGGTAGAGGCCCGCCACCCGGTCCTCGGACAGGCCGAGCGCCCGGCCCACCGCCGCAGCCAGCTCGGCCACCCGGCGCTGGTGGCCGGCCGTGTAGGGGTCGCGCAGCTCGGTGGTGTCGGCCAGCGCCTGGATCGTTGCGTTCATGGCCTTGAGCAGCTGCTCCTCGTGCCGGCCCTGCTCGGCGCGGGTGCGCAGGTTGTGGATGCCGTAGGACAGGTCCGCCGCCAGCTCGGTCAGCAGTGCCAGCTCGTCGGCCTCGAAGGCGTCGGCGTCTTCGGAGTGCACCACCAGGACGCCGATGGCCTCACCGTCGTGCGCCAGCGGGAGGATGAGGCTTGCCGCCACGTCCGGCGGGCGGGCGTCCTCGGGCAGGCCCGCCCAGCTCGGATCGCCCAGCCCGGGGCGGCTGAGGTTCGGCTGCCCGCCGCTCTGCGCCTCGGACAGCAGCTGCACCGGGCCGAGCCAGAGCGGGTCCGGCTGCACCCGGGTGGCCTCCTCGCGCCGGGAGGAGGCCCACGCCATCGGGATCACCGGCATCTCGACGGCGCTGCCGGGGTAGCCGATCCAGGCCCGCCGGTAGCCGCCCACGCGTACCATCACGCCGCACATGCCGCTCAGCAACGACGGCTCGTCCACTGCCCTGACCAGGGTGGTGTTGCCACTGCTGAGGGTCTGCAGGGCCCGGTTCACCCTGCGCAGGGTGTGCTCGGCCTGCTCCCGCTCGGTGATGTCGCGGGCGATGCTGACCACCCGGGGGATCCCCCCGGCCGGGTCGTGCACCGGGACGATGGTCGACTCGAACCGGCGCCGGCCGCGCGGCAGCTCGAGCAGCAGCTGGGACTCCACCGGGCCGCCGGCCCGGATACTCGCCCGGTAGGCCT
The DNA here is from genome assembly GCA_963784535.1 of uncultured Actinomycetota bacterium. Classification (GTDB taxonomy): domain Bacteria; phylum Actinomycetota; class Actinomycetes; order Actinomycetales; family Kineosporiaceae; genus CAWARR01. The sequence continues at coordinate 190,998 of CAWARR010000008.1, forward strand.
CGGCGAGCAGGTGGTCCACCTCGGGGCCGAACAGCTGGTCCTGGAAGGCGCCGACGATCTCCGCCCGCGGCCGGGCCATCGCCCGCTCCATCGACCTGTTCACCTCGAGGATGCGGAACCGGCCGTCCGCGCACAGCTCGAGCAGCGCCATCTGGTCGAGAGCGTTGTCGAACACGTCGCGGTAGCGACCGTGCTGCATGTCCTCCTCGACGGGGCTCAGCGGGCCGGCGTGCCGCCCGGAGGGCGCGGGCGCCGCGTTCGTCGCCCACCCCTGCCCCGGCACGCCCCGGGCGGGGAGTCCGGCGGGTGGAGGGAGGGCGGGGAGTCCGGCGGGTGGAGGGAGGGCGGGGCCCCCGGTGCCGGCCGCCGGCCGGTCGCCGTCGGGCGCCGCCGCCTCGCCCCAGCGGCACAGCACCTGCACCACGCGCCCCGCGCGCAGCTGCGGGACGAAGCTCAGCCCCTGTGCACGCACCGGGACGCCGGTCGCGGCGCACTCGCCCAAGGCGTCCAGGAACAGCTCCCGCCGTCCCTCGGGCAGCACGTCCGTCAGCTCGGGAGGCTGCTCCGGGTCGAGGTCCGCCCCGGGCGCCGCGCCGTCGCCCCCGGCCGGGCCCCGCCCCACCCGTGCCAGCCAGGAGGCGTTCGCCAACTCGCAGCGCAGCCTCCCGCCCGGATCGACCGCTACCAGCAGCACGGGCTCGGGAAGGATCAGGAGGGCCGCGCGGTAGTCGGCCCGCTCGGTGACGGTTATGGGCCACCTCCGGCTCGGGGGGCCCGGATGGCCCCATTCATCAGGATAGACAGCCGACAGCCGTGGACGTCACCCTCCGACCGAGGGACGCAACACACCCCGCCGGCTCCGCTCGTCGGCACCCGCCGGCCGGTCGCGCTGAGCCGGACGGGGACCCCGCGGCTCAAGTCTGCCGGTGGGGGCACCGATGGGTCGGAAGATGATCGTTATCGTCCTGCCGCAGGGCACGGCGCGCTCGGTGGGAGGAGGTGGGGCGGCGACATGACGGAGCCTGTCGGCCAGGAACCCGACGCGGCGGGTCCCGGCCTGCCGTACCCGCCGGACGGCGCCGGGTCCGAGCCGGGTGCGAGCCGGCCGCAGGGTGAGGCGCAGTTCTACCGCGGGGTGCTCGACCACCTGCACGACGGTGTCTACTTCGTCGACCGGCGCCGCCGGATCACCTACTGGAACCACGGCGCCGAGCGCATTACCGGGTACTCCGCGCAGGAGATGGTGGGCAGCCGCTGCGCCGACGGGCTGCTCATGCACGTGGACGACGCGGGGCGGCAGCTGTGCGGGGGCCTGTGCCCGCTGCTGGCGACGATGCGCGACGGCTCGGCGCACGAGGCGCACGTCTTCCTCCACCACGCCGACGGCCACCGGCTCCCGGTGGAGGTGCGGGCCGCGCCGATGTACGACGAGACCGGCACGATCGTCGGCGCGGTCGAGAGCTTCAGCGACAACTCCGCGCTGATCGCCGCGCTGAACCGGATCACCGAACTCGATGACGCCGCAGTCCGCGACCCGCTCACCGGGGTGGGGAACCGGCGCTACGCCGACGTCCAGGTGCGGGCGGCGCTGGTCCAGGCCCGCGCCCACGCCCAGCTCACCGGGCCCGAGGGCGGCCGGATGCGCACCGGGGTGCTGTTCGTCGACCTGGATCGGTTCAAGAACGTCAACGACCGGCACGGGCACCTCGTCGGCGACCAGGTGCTGGCGATGGTGGCGCGGACCATGACCGCGAACCTGCGCACCAGCGACGTCGTCGCCCGCTGGGGCGGCGAGGAGTTCCTCGCGATCATCTCCAACCTTGACGGCGACCGGCTGCTCGCCATCGCCGAACAGGTGCGGATGCTGGTGGCGAACGCCGCGCTGGTGCTCGAGGGCGGCGACGCCGTCGAGGTGACGGTGTCGATCGGCGCGACCCTGATCCGGCCCGGTGACACGGTGGAGTCCCTCACCGGCCGGGTGGACCAGTTGATGTACTCGAGCAAGCAGCAGGGGCGCAACCGGGTCAGCTGCGATCAGGTGCCCGCCGCCCCGCTCTCCGCGGCTGCGGCGGAGCCCGCCGAGACGGCGGAGCAGGCGGCACCGGCGCCGCCCGCCGGGGCGGTGGTGCCCCCGAGCGCGATCGCCGCGCTGCCCGTCCAGGGCGGGCCCCGCCCGCGCGCCGGCCGCCACCGCGCCTGAGCGCCAGATCCGTCAGCCGGCCCCAGATCCGTCAACCGGCGAGCCCAGCTCCGTCAGCTCGTCCACCCCGCCCGCCCGGTAGGCGAGCCAGCCGCGGCCGAACGAACCGCTGCGGGCCTGGTCCAGCTGGGTGGTCCACTCGGCCAGCGCCTCCTGCAGCGCTGCGTCCGGATCGCGCTCCCCGCGCCGGCTCACCCGCCTGAGCTGGAGCAGCGCGGCGAGCCTTCCCTCCAGGTACTTCACGCCGTCCACCTGGCCCCCGGACCGCGAGATCGCGCACAGCGAGGCGCCGCCGGCGGCCTCCACCAACTGCCGCTCCACCTCGGCCAGCCGCCGTTGCAGCGCCGCCGCCTCCATTCCGGCTCCCACCGGCTCAGGCCGACGCCGGAGTGCGCCGCGACGTCACGATCGGGGCATCGCCGCGGGACCGGACGGGAGGGAAGGTCATCTCCGTCACCGTATCGGCCACCGGCAAGCCCTCCAGGAAGCGCTGCGCCGCGTACCGGCACTCGCGCTGGCGGCGGTAGCTTCGCCCGCCCACGGCCACCACACTCTCGCCCAGCCAGACCTGCCATGCCCAGGACCGGGTACCGGCATCGGCCCGCACCACCGCCTCCAACTCGCCCCGGCTCGCCCGCAGCAGCGCGATCGCGGCACGGCAGGACTGCCGGTCGGCGAAGCGGCCCGGGCTTCGGCCGAACTCGCGATTGTTGGCGCCGAGCAGCCGCCACCCGAAGGCGTGGGCATCAGCGCGCACCAGCGCGATGCACAGGAATCGCGGCGCACTCATGGCGGCCCCTTCCGCGACGGTGATCGCCCTACTCGCAGGTCAGGGTGGCGCGGCGCGGGGGCCGGCCGGGCACCGCGGGGCGAACGGCAGGCGGGCCGAGGATGAACGGCCGGCGCGCCGACTCCCCCGTCAGGGTGATCAACCGTGCCACCCGCGGCGCCGATACCCCTGAGCGTGACGATCAGCCCCGGGGCCGCCGCCACCCAGGCATCGCCGCCTCTGGGTGACCTGTACCCCGCGCTGGACGCCTACCCGCACGTGTCCCGCTGCCCGTACTGCCGGGCCTACGCCGCCGGCCTGCTCGCCGACCTCCCCGAGGACTCGGACCTTCCGCTGCGGGCCGCCGTCTCCGCCACGCTCGCCCACCACGACAGCGGGCACTGCTTCGACCCGCTGCTCGTCGCCAGCCAGCACTTCGCCGCGCTCGGTTGAGCCACCGCCGCAGCTCAGCGCGAGCCGGCCGGATCGACCCCGCCCGCGCACTCAGCCCTCGGCCGGCTGCAGCTCGAGGACCACCTTGACGTCGTCGGGCCGGCGGTGGAAGGCATCGGCGAACTCCGCCAGCGGCACCCTGCGGGTGATCAGCCGCCCGAGCCAGGCAGGGTCCGCCGAGGTGAGCGCCTCGACGGCCTGCAGGTAGTGCCGCCGGTTGGCGTTCACGCTGCCGAAGACGACGTCGTTGCGCAGCACGACGTCGCGGTTCAGCCCGCCGATGTCCAGCGGGAGCGGCTGGCCCGCCGCCGACACCCCGGTGAGGCAGGTGATCCGGTCGGCGGCACCGAGGGTGAGCGCGTCGACCACCACCTCCGGTACCCCGGTGCACTCGATGATCACGTCCGGCTGCAGCTTCGAGGCCGGCAGCCCCTCGTCGTGGTACGTCGCCCCCAGCGCAGCGACCAGGTCGGGCTTCAACCCCTCGGCGGGCAGGTCGAAGACGTGCACCTCCAGCCCGCGCCGGACGCCGAGCAGCGCGGCGAGCAGCCCGACCGGGCCCGCGCCGGTCACCGCGGCCACCCGCGGCTCCCAGAAGGCCCGGGCGCCGATCCGGTCGACCTGCTCCCACGCCTTCGCCACGATCGTCGTCGGTTCCAGCAGCACCCCGGTCTCGGCCAGCCCCGCATCGAGGCGGACGACGGCATCGGCGGGGGCGCGCCACTGCGGCCGGGCGAAGCCGTGCAACCCGGCGATCCCGTGCTCGGTGTACCGGCCGTTGCGGCACATGTCCCACTCCCCGGCCGCACAGGCCGGGCACGGCACCGGGTCGGGGCGACGGACGATGCCCACCACCAGGTCGCCGGCGGCCAGGCCGCTGCCGGCGGGCGCCTGCCTGACCCTGCCGAGGTTCTCGTGCCCGAGCACGAGGAACTCCTCGCCCGGCGGGGCCTGCCCGTAGGCGGCCCGCACGATCTCCACGTCCGTGCCGCACAGCCCGACCGCGAGGGTGTCGACGAGCACGTCCCCCTCCTGCGGCGAAGGGTCCGGCAGGTCGCGCAGGGCGAGCGAGTCGGGCGTTCCGGCGCGCACGGTCAGGGCGTCCACCAGCGCTCCTTCCGGGTCGTGGCGTGGCAGGGCGGCCCTTGAGCGGCGAGGATGCTGCCCATGCCACCCCCGGACACCCCTGCCGGGACCGAAGCCCTCCCAGGATGGCACTGGGTGGAATGGTGGTGCGAGTTCAGCGGGACCGCGCTGCTGATGCTGGGCGGGCTGTCCGCCGTCTTCCTCGACTTCGGCCCGGGCAGCCCGGTGGCGGCCGCGCTGCCGGGGCGCTCGGCGCGGCTGCTGCTCACCGGGGTGCTGTTCGCGGGCACCGGCAGCCTGGTCGCGGTGAGCCCGCTGGGGCGGCGCAGCGGCGGGCACATCAACCCGGCGGTGACGCTCGCGTTCTGGCTGCGCGGCGCGGTGCACCGGCACGACCTGGTCGGGTACGTGCTCGCCCAGCTCGCCGGCGGGGTGGTGGGAACGGCCGCGCTGGCGCTGCTGTGGGGGCATACCGCGCGCGCACTGGCACTGGGTGCCACCGCCCCCGGGCACGGGCTGGCCGACTGGCAGGCCGCAGTGGTCGAGGCGGGGATGACGATGGCGCTGGTGCTGCTGATCCTGGTGCTCACCTCCCACGCCGGCACCGCCCGCTACACCCCGCTGGGCGCCTGGGCGCTGGTCACGGTGCTGGTCTGGCAGGGCGCCGCGTACACCGGCACCAGCCTCAACCCCGCGCGCAGCCTCGGGCCGGCGCTGCTCGCCCCGCTGCTCGCCCCGCTGTGGGTGTACGTAGCCGGTCCGCTGCTCGGGGCGGTGCTGGCCTGCGGGCTGGTCGCGCTCGCCGGGGGCGCCGAGCAGGTGACCGCCAAGCTGCTGCACGATCCCGGGTATCCCTCCACGCTGCGCAGCAGGCTGCCCGTCGCGCCGCACCCGCACGCCGGGCCGGGCTCACCGATGATGGGGGGCATGAGCGAGCGACCCCGCGGAGGCGGCGCATGAGCGACGGGCCGGACCCCGCGGCGGAAGGGCACCGGCTGGCCGGCGACCACGCGGCCTGGATGCGCTGGGGCCCCTACCTGGCCGAGCGTGCGTGGGGCACGGTCCGGGAGGACTACAGCCCCGACGGCGCCGCGTGGGAGTACCTCCCGCACGAGCACGCCCGCTCGGTGGCCTACCGCTGGAACGAGGACGGCATGGCCGGGGTGTGCGACGAGCGGCAGCGGCTCTGCCTGGCGCTGGCACTGTGGAACGGGCACGACCCGATCCTCAAGGAGCGCATGTTCGGGCTCGCCGGCCCGGAGGGGAACCACGGCGAGGACGTCAAGGAGTACTGGTGGTACACCGACGCCGTCCCCAGCCACGCCTGGCTGCGCTGGCAGTACGCCTACCCGCTCGACGGCTACCCGTACACCGAGCTCGTGGCCGAGAACGCCCGCCGGCGCGACCGCGGCCGGGCCGACCCGCGGGCCAGCGAGCCGGAGTACGAACTGCTCGACACCGGCGTGTTCGACCCGCAGCCGGACGGTGGCGCGCGCTGGGCCGACGTCACCGTCGAGGTGGCCAAGGCCGCACCGGACGACCTCGTGGTGCGCATCCGGGTGGAGAACATGTCCGCGGCCCCGGCGAGCGTGCACGTGCTGCCGACGCTGTGGTTCCGCAACACCTGGAGCTGGCGCCCGGGTGCGGCGGTGCCCGCGCTGAGCTGGCGGCAGGGGGCGGTGCGGGTCGATCACCCCGACCTGCCGCCGATGGTGCTGGCCGCCGGCCCCGGCCCGGGCACCGCAGCGGAGCCGGTGCCGCTGTTCTGCGACAACGAGACCAACACCCGGCGCCGCTACGGCACCCCCGGCCCGGCCTTCCCCAAGGACGGGATCAACGACCACGTGGTGCTCGGCGCGGCCACGGTGAACCCGGCGCTGACCGGGACGAAGGCGGCGCTGTGGTACCGGCTCGAGCTGGCCGGGTACGAGGTCGCCGAGGTCGTCGTCCGGCTGGCGGAGACCGGCACGCGGGCGGGCGCCGGCGCCGAGGACCTGCCCGACACCGGGGAGCAGGCGCGGGCGGTGCTGTCCGCCCGGCTGGCGGAGGCCGACGCGTTCCACGCCGCGCTGGTCCCCCCGGGGGCCACGACCGCCGAGCGCCTGGTCGCCCGCCAGGCGGTGGCCGGGCTGGTGTGGAGCAAGCAGTTCTACCGCTACGACGTCGGCGCCTGGCTCGACGGCGACCCCGCCTTCCCGCCGCCGCCGGCGGAGCGGCTGAACGGCCGCAACAGCGGCTGGCGGCACGTGGACAACGCGGACGTGCTGTCGATGCCGGACCCGTGGGAGTACCCCTGGTACGCGGCCTGGGACCTGGCCTTCCACACCGTGGCCTGGGCCCGGGTCGACCCGCAGTTCGCCAAGCAGCAACTGCTGCTCCTGCTGCGCGAGTGGTACCTGCACCCCAACGGGCAGTTGCCGGCCTACGAGTGGGCGTTCGGCGACGTCAACCCGCCGGTGCACGCGTGGGCGGCGCTGCGGGTCTTCGAGCTGGACGGCGGCACGGACCACGACTTCCTCGAGCGGGTGCTGCACAAGCTGCTGCTGAACTTCACCTGGTGGGTCAACCGCAAGGACGCCGAGGGGAACAACATCTTCGAGGGCGGCTTTCTCGGCATGGACAACATCGGCCCGATCGACCGCTCCCACCAGGTGCCCGACGGCGCCACCCTGGAGCAGTCGGACGCCACCGCGTGGATGGCCATGTTCTGCCTGGACCTGCTGGCGATCTGCCTGGAGCTGGGCGCCCGGCACGACCCCGTCTACCAGGACCTGGCGACGAAGTTCCTCGAGCACTTCGCCTATGTGGCGACGGCGATGCGGGACAGCCGGCTGTGGGACGAGCAGGACGGGTTCTACTACGACGCGCTGTCGGTCGGCGGGCGGACGCAGCAGCTGCGGGTGCAGTCCATGGTCGGTCTCGTCCCGCTGTTCGCGGTGCGCATCCTGCCCGCCGAGGTGCTCGCCGCGACCCCGGACTTCGCCGCCCACCTGCGCCGCTTCCTCGCCGACAGGCCCGGCTACGCCGCGGCCGTCACCGGTGACGACCCGCTGCCCGCCGGCGGCGCGGGCCCGGACGGCTCGCACCTGCTGGCGATCATCGACCTGCCCCGGCTCGGCCGGATCCTGGCGCGGGTGCTGGACGAGCAGCAGTTCCTGTCCCCGCACGGGATCCGGTCGCTGTCGCGGGCCCACCGCGACAACCCGTTCGTGCTCGACCTCGGCGGCGGGACCACGGCCGCGGTGGACTACGAGCCGGCCGAGTCGACCTCGGGGCTGTTCGGGGGCAACTCCAACTGGCGCGGGCCGGTGTGGTTCCCGGTGAACCACCTGCTGGTGGAGTCGTTGCGCCGGTATGCCGGCTGGCCGGCCGGGTTGCCGCGCCGCAGCTGCCGGCCGGCAGCGGGCAGAGCATTCCGCTGGCCGCCGCGGCGGACGAGATCGCCGCCCGGCTGGTGGCGATCTTCCTGCCGGACGCCGAGGGGGTGCGCCCCGTGGTGCGCCCGAGCCATGACCGGATGCCTGCCCGCTGGCGCGCGCGGATCCCCTTCCACGAGTACTTCCACGGCGACACCGGCGCCGGGCTGGGCGCCTCCCACCAGACGGGGTGGACGGCCCTGGTGCTCGACCAGATCATCGAGCTCGCCGCTCGCCGTTCCGGCTGACCGCCCTTCCGCCACCCGGGTGGCCCGGCTCAAGCCGGGGCGCCGCCGCGGCGATACCCCGAGGGTGGCTCCCCCGCGACGGCTCGCGCCCGGGGGGTGCCGCCGCCCCCTGGCGGCGGCTGCCGCCCTGCTCGCCGGGGTCGGCGCGATCGGGCTGCCGCGGGCCGCGGCCGGGTTCACCGCGGTCGCCACGAACGCGGGGAGCACCTGGTCGGCGGTGGCCCCCTTCCCCGACTACCCGGCCGCGGCGACGGCGAACGGCCCCTGGGCTTACTACCGCGGCGAGGAGGCCCCGTCCGCGGCCGCCGCGCGGAGCGCCGTCGACTCCTCCGGCAACTCCCACCCCGGCACCTACCACGGCACGACCGACGGCCCGTCCACGTGGTGGACCCTCGACGAGGGGGCCGGCACGGCGGTCGAGGACTCCTCCGGGGCGGCGAATCCCGGCACCCTCACCGGCCTGTGCGGCTGGGGCGCCGGGATGATGGGCGGCGCGCTGACGTTGGACGGCACCAGCTGTGCCGTCGCGGGAAGCGGCCCGGCGGTGCGCACCGCCTCCAGCTTCAGCGTCGCCGCCTGGGTGCGGCTGGACGCCGACACCGGGTCCGACCAGGCCGCGGTGTCCCAGGCCGGGGTGCACACCGCGGCGTTCACGCTCGGGTTCGACGCTGCCGGCGGCACCTGGGCGTTCTCCGTGGCCGGCTCCGACGCCGCCGCCCCGGCCGCGGTCACCGTGCGCTCCACGGACCTCGTCACGCCGGGCCGGTGGGCCGCGCTCGCCGGGGTGTACACCGCCTCGTCCGGGCAGATCTCCCTCTACGTCGACGGCGCCCTGATCGGATCCGCGCCGTGGTCGAGCAGTTGGGACGCCACCGGGGTGCTCGAGGTCGGCCGGGCCCGGGCGAACGACGCCGAGGCGGAGTACTTCGACGGCATGGTCGACGACGTGCGGGTCTACGGGCGGGCGCTGTCGGCAGCGGAGGCCGCCGCACTGGCCCGCGATCCGGCGCGGGTGCACTGGTCCTTCTCGGAGGGGACGGGAACGAGCACCGCCGACACGGGAAGCGCCGCGGACACCGGGACCCTCGCCGGAGGGGCGAGCTGGGCGGGGCCGGCCGGCGGCCACACCGGCGACGCGGTGGCCTTCGGCGGGACCGGCGGCAACGGCTACGTCGACGGCGCGGGCCCGGCGGTGCACACCGACGCCGACTTCAGCGTCTCGGCGTGGGTGTACCTCGACCCGGCGGCGGGCCTGGACGCCGACCGGGTGGCGGTGAGCCAGGCGGGGAGCACGGTGAGCGGCTTCTCGCTGCAGTTCTGGGCTGCCACCGGCGGGTGGGCGTTCGCCCTGCCCGGAGCCGACTCAGACCCCGCCGCGGACGCCCCCGACGTCGTCGTGTCGACCACCGCCGCGGCGACCGGCACCTGGGTGCACCTGGTCGGGGTGTACGACCACGGGGCGGGCACGCTCACGCTGTACGTGGACGGCACCCCGCAGGGCTCCTCCGTCGCCCACCCCTCCAACTGGGACGCCGCGGGCGTGCTGGAGGTGGGCAGAGCGCGGCACACCGGGGTCGGAGCCAAGCCCTGGTACGGCAAGGTCGACGACGTCGAGGTCTTCCAGCGCGCCCTGGCGGGCGACGACGTGAAGCCGCTGCGCGGGGGCGTCCAGCCATCGACCACGGTGCGGGCCGATATGACCGCTGGCATCATCGGTGCGCTGCAGGGCAGCCAGCAGGGGTTGCAGTCCAGCACCGCGATCGCGTTCGCCGGCAGCGCCGGAGCCTCCTACGACAGCTCGGTGATCGGCCCGCCGACCTTCACGGTGGAGTGCTGGGTCAGAAGCTCCGAGCCCACCGGTGGGGCGATCGCCGGATTCAGTGCCAGCGCCTCCGGCTACACCACCGTCAACGACCGGGTGATCTACCTCGACTCCGCCGGCAGGCTCACCTTCGGCACCAAGCCGGCCTCCACCCCGCTCACGGTGGCGAGCCAGCTCAGCTACACCGACGGCAGGTGGCACTTCCTCGCCGCGAGCCTGGGGGCCGCCGGGTTGCGGTTGTACGTCGACGGCGCCCTGGTCGCCGCGAACGCGGCGGTCACCACCGCAGGCGCCTACACGGGGTACGCGCGCTGGGGCGGGCTACCCCTGACGGGCTGGCCGAACCGGCCGCACAACGACTACCTCGTAGGCAGCATCGACGAGCTCGCCGTCTACACCACCCAGCTGTCCGACGCGCAGGTCGCCGAGCAGTATCACACCGACCACTGACCCGATCGGCGGATGCTCACCGACCCGGATTGAGCGCGGGGCGGCGGACACCGATGACTGCACCGAGGGTCGGCGCGCGGCGATGGCCCTCGGTGCAGTGTCACGAGCAGCGGATGCACTGATCGGGCGTGGTGCCGGTGGGGCAGATGGCCTTCCTCGGCTCCGTGCTGGATTCGGTGCCCGAGGCCGCCTTCCTCGTCGACGCGCGGGCCCGGGTGCGGGAGGTGAACCCCTCGGCGTGCCGCCTGCTCGGCTACGGACCGCAGGAGTTGCTGGCGCTCACGGTGCCGCAGCTGGACCCGGCGCTGCCGGCGGCGCTGTGGCCGCAGCGCTGGGAGCGACTCGCCGACACCGGCCCGTCGATCTTCGAGGGCCACCTGAGGGCCCACGATGCCACCCTGATGCCGGTCGAGACCAGCATCAGCCGGCTCCGGCACGAGGGGCAGGAGTACGCCCTGATGCTGGTGCGCGACATCAGCGAGCGGCGCCGGATCGAGCAGGACCGGCTGGCGAGCCTGCACTACTTCGAGTGCATGGACCAGGTGAACCTCGCCAGCCAGGCGGCCGGAACGGTGGAGGAGCTGATGGCCGCCGTCCTGGACGTCACGCTGTCGGTGCTCGGTGGTGACCGGGCGTTCCTGCGCTACCCGTGCGACCCCGACGCCGCGTCCTGGACGCTGCGGATGGAGCGGGCCCGGCAGGGGTACGGCAGCGGCCGCGAGCCGGGCGCGACGGCCACCGTCGACACGGAGGTGGCCCGCGCGTTCCGCACCGTGCTGCGGGCCGACGGGTGCGTGACCTTCGACGCCGGGCACGGGCACCTGCTCGCCCCCGACGCCGACCCGACCCTCGGCGTGACGGCCTCCATGTCGATCGCGCTGCGCCCGAAGCTGGGCAAGGCATGGCAGTTCGGCGTCCAGCAGTGCTCGCGGGAGCGGATCTGGACGCCCGCGGAGCAGCGGCTGTTCACCTCCGTCGGCACCCGGCTGGCCGACGCGTTGACCGCGCTGCTGGCCTTCGGCAACCTGCAGAAGAGCGAGGCCCGCTTCCGCCGCATCGTCGACACCGCCAACGAGGGCATCTGGGTGCTCGGCCCCGACAGCCGCACGACCTTCGTCAACGCCCGGCTGTCCGAGCTGCTGGGCTACCGGCCCGAGGAGATGACCGGAAGGCCCCCCAGCGACTTCATGTTCGAGAAGGACATCCCGGACTACCTCGAGCGGGCCGCCGCCCGCCGGCAGGGGGAGGCAGGCAAGCACGAACACCGCTACCGCCGCAGCGACGGGCGGCGGGTGTGGGCGATCGTGTCGGCCACCCCGATCATGGACCCCGTCCGCGGCTACCAGGGGACGGTCGCGATGTACACCGACATCACCGAGAAGAAGGTCGCCGAGAAGGAGTTGCGCCGGCTCAACGACCAACTCGAGGAGCGGGTGCGCGACCGGACCCGCCAGCTCGAGGCCTCCCACCAGGAGGTGCAGGAGGCCTACCGGGACCTGCAGTCGGCCCACGCCCAGCTCCTGCAGCAGGAGAAGCTGGCCTCGATCGGCCAGCTCGCCGCGGGCATCGCGCACGAGATCAACACCCCGACCCAGTACGTGGGGGACAACCTCACCTTCCTCGAGCACACCTTCGCCGACGTGGTCGCCACGCTGCAGCAGTGCCGGGACCTGGCCGCGCGGCCCTCACCGGCGCGCACCGAGGAGATCCAGGCCCATCTCGCCCGGGCGCTGGAGGACGCCGACCTGGACTTCCTCGCCGAGGAGGTGCCCCATGCCCTGGCGGAGTCGGCCGAGGGGGTGCGCCGGGTCGCCGGCATCGTGCGGGCGTTGAAGGACTTCGCCCACCCCAGCGGGGAGCAGAAGAAGCCGGTGGAGCTCGACGGGCTGATCCGGTCCACGGTGGAGATCTGCCGCAACGAATGGAAGCTCGTCGCCGAGCTCGACCTCGACCTCGACCCCGAACTGCCGGCGGTGCCGGGCCGCCGTGACGAGCTCGGGCAGGTGCTGCTGGCCCTGGTCGTCAATGCCGCGCAGGCCATCGTCGACGCCGGACCGGGAGCGCCGGGAACGCTGGGGCGGATCCGGGTGCGCACCCGGGTGCGCGCCGGGTGGGTCGAGATCGAGGTCCGGGACAGCGGCTGCGGCATCCCGGCGGAGCAGCAGCGGAAGATCTTCGAGCCCTTCTTCACCACCAAGGAGGTCGGGCGCGGGTCGGGGCAGGGGCTGGCGATCGCCTACGACATCGTCACCCACCGCCATGGGGGGGAGTTGCGGGTCGATTCCCTCCCCGGTGAGGGGGCGACCTTCACCGTCCGGCTGCCACTGATCGAGCCGGCACCGGAGGCCGCCGGGTGAGCCCGCCCCCGGGCGGCGGCCGGTCCCGGCCGCGGGCCGCCTCCCGCGAGCGGCGAGAATGGGGGCGCGGAACGCGCCGGAGCCCTGGCGGCCGGGCGGTGCCGTCGCCGTAGCCGTCACGAGGAGCTGCCGTGCCTGTCAACATTCCCCGCGCCCTGCCCGCCCGCAGGACGCTGGAGTCCGAGAACGTCTTCGTGATGTCGCAGGCGCGGGCCGGCCACCAGGACATCCGCCCCCTGCGGATCGCCATCGTGAACCTCATGCCCACCAAGGTGGACACCGAGACCCAGCTGCTGAGGCTGCTCGGGAACACCCCGCTGCAGGTGGAGATCACGCTGCTGCGGATGGACACCCACGAGTCACGCAACACCACCCCCGAGCACCTGGCGGCCTTCTACGCCACCTTCGACCAGGTGCGCGAGCGCAAGTTCGACGGCCTGGTGATCACCGGTGCCCCGGTGGAGCGCCTGCCCTTCGAGGAGGTGGACTACTGGCCGGAACTGTGCGAGCTGATGGACTGGAGCGCCGGCCACGTGTTCTCCACCCTGCACGTGTGCTGGGGCGCGCAGGCGGGGCTCTACCGCCACTTCGGGGTGAAGAAGTACCCGCTGGAGGAGAAGATGTTCGGGGTCTTCCGGCACCGCGTGCTCGACCCGCGGGCGCCCGTGCTGAGCGGCTTCGACGAGGTCTTCCCCGCCCCGCACTCGCGGCACACCGAGGTCAGGGCCGAGGACGTGCTCGCCACGCCGGGCCTGCGGCTGCTGGCGGAGTCCGACGAGGCCGGGGTGTACCTGGCCTCCAGCACGGACGGCCGGCAGCTGTTCGTCACCGGGCACCCGGAGTACGAGCGCTTCACCCTGCGCACCGAGTACGAGCGTGACCGGGCCAAGGGCCTGCCGATCGCCGTGCCGCGCAACTACTTCCCCGCCGACGACCCGACCCTGCCGCCGGTGGTGACCTGGCGCTCGCACGCCTTCCTGCTGTACGCCAACTGGTTGAACCACTGCGTGTACCAGCGCACCCCGTACGACCTGCAGGCAGTCCCGACGGAGCCCCCCGCCGAGGAGGAGTAGCCCGCCGTCGCGGGCGGTGGGAGCGCCTCAGTGCCGGCGGCGCAGCACGGCCCACAGCCCCCAGCCCGCCTCTGCCGTGACCACCGACCAGGACCACCTCGGGGCCGAACAGCGGGACGTCGGCGAGCACGACCGCGGCGGCCGAGCCGTCGGCGAGCGGCAACCGGGCTGCGTCGGCGAGCACCCGGGCGGGCGCGGCGCTGCGGCGCAACATCTCCGGGGTGAGGTCGAGGCAGACCACCTGCGGCCAGACCCTGGCCAGCAGGGGCGTGAGCAGGCCGGTGCCGCAGCCCACCTCGAGGCAGCGCCCGGCGGGCAGCGGGCCGCCGCGGCCGGCGGGTGCCGGCACCACCTGCGGCAATGTCCGGATCACAGCGCATCGTGGCATGACGGCCGAACCTCCGCAGCTCGTCGCTGCAGCCGGTGACCGATCCCGCGACGCGGGCGGTTCTCTTCCCCGAAGACCACACAGGGTGAGCGGACGAGTGGATAGGGTGAACCCCGACGGAGAGGCGGCTGGCGCATGGCGACCGGAGCTCGATTCCGGGGGGCGCTGGCAGTGCTGCCTGCCAGCGCGGCGCTCTGCGCACTGGCCGCCGCCGGGTTGTTCCGGCCACACCTCATCGATCCCGGGCTAGCCGGTGGGTTGCGGGTTCTGGTGGTCGTCGGCGGCGGGGTGCCGGTCCTGCTGCTCGGCGCCGCGGCCGTCCGCGCCCGCGGGCGCTCCCGCGCGAGCTGGGCCTGGACCTGCCTGGCCGCTACCGCCTGGACGCTGTCGCTGTTCGGCGCGGTGGCGGTTGGAACCCCCTGCTGGTCTGGGGCGGACTGCGTGCGCTCGCCCTCGGCGCGGCGGGCGCCGGCTTCCTGCTCGCGCCCGGAGTGCAGCGGGCCGCCCGCGAGTGGCGCCTGTTGCTGCTGGACGGGTGGCTGGTGGGCGTCTCGGTCTTCCTGTTCGGCTGGACGGTGCTGCGGCTCACCGGGTCGCCGCTGGGACACAGCACGCCGGTCCCCGCCCTGTACTGGGTGCCGGTGGAGCTGGTGACGGCGAGCGTGGTGACCGGCCTGGCGACCCGCGCCGCGCCGGGCAGGCGGGTACCGGTGTCGCTGCTGTCACTGGCGGCACTGCTGTCCGTCACCTCCGACGCCACCTGGGTGCTCACCCGCCACCCCGCGTTCGGCGTGGTCGAGTGGTCGATCATGCTGCTGGCGCTGGGCACCGCCACGCTGACCCGCAGGCTGGATGTGTGGACGGCCATCGGCCCGCTGGACGCCGTCGACTCGCACGACCCCGACGGGCCCGCAGCCCTGGTCCGACCGCGGCTGACCCGGCTGTCCCAGGCGGCGCTGGTGCCGGGACTGCTGGCGGCGGCCGTCCCCGGAGCAGACCCGGTGACCTTCCTCGCGGCGACGAGCCTGATCGTCTGCCTCGCCGTCGAGATCGTGCTGCTGCAACAGGAGCACCACGAGCTCTGGCACGCCCTGCAGCGCCAGGCGGGGCAGCTGCACCAGCTGCTCCGGGACAGCCGCGACGCCATCGTCCAGGTCGACCACCTGGGGATGGTGGAGTTCGCGAACGAGGCCGTGGCCGACATCTTCGGGTACCCCCCGCCCTCCCTGATCAGCCGCAACTGGCTGGAGCTCGTCGCCCCGGACGACCGCGCGACCATCGCCACCGAACTGGCAAGGCTGGAGGATCGCGGCCTCACGGCGGTCCGGATCGCGGCCCGCTTCCAGCACGGTGACGGCAGCTGGCGGCACCTGGAGTCGACCGCCAGCCGGCGCTCCGGCAGCCGGCCCGGGTACACCCTCTCGGTCCGCGACGTCAGCGAGCGGAACCGGCTCGAAGCCGACCTGCGCCGGATGGCGAGCACGGACGCGCTCACCGGGCTGTTCAACCGGCAGGCGTTCGTCACCATGCTCCAGGAGCGCCTGCCGCGCGGCGACGCGAGCGTCCTGTTCATCGATCTCGATGGGTTCAAGGCCGTCAACGACACCCTCGGGCACGCCGCCGGCGACCTGCTGCTGCGCGAGGTGGCGGACGCGCTGCGCGACGAGCTGCGCCCGGGAGACATCGCCTCCCGGCTGGGTGGCGACGAGTTCGCGGTGCTGCCCGCCGTCCGCAGCATCGACGGCTCGTGCGCGCTGGCCGCCCGGCTGGTCGACCGCCTCGGCAACCTGTCCGCCGGCCCGCAGCTTCACGTGGGCGCCAGCGTGGGGGTGGCCACCGGCCACCACACCTCCGCGGAGGCGCTGCTGCGCCGCGCGGACCTGGCGATGTACGAGGCCAAGGCGGCGGGCGGACGGCAGTACACGGTCTTCGAGCCCGGCCTCTCCGGCCGGGCACGCGCGATGCTGCCGCACGGCGAGCCGGCCTGAGCGCAGCCTCGGTGGCGGCGGCGTTCGGGGTTGGTACGGGCCCGGTAAGCACCCCTCGGGTGCCCGCCGCCGCCCCGGCGCGCGCCCCTACCGTGGGGCCATGCCCCTTCTGCGACACCACCGGCTGGCAGTGTTCGCCGGCCCGATCGCCCTGCTGGCGCTGTCCGCCACGGCCCTGTCCGGCTGCCGCCCGGCGGCCGGCTCCGCGACGCCGGCGCCGGTGACCGGCAGCAGCAGCCCCGGTGGCGCCGCGGTGGCCACCTCGCCCGCTCCTGCCGCCCTACCCGTCCCGCCCGCCGGCTCCTCCGCGGGGACCCTCACCGTCGACGGCCGGTCGCGCACCTATCGGATCTACCGGCCCGCAACGCTGCCGGCCGGCCGGCCGGTGCCCCTGGTGGTGATGCTGCACGGCGGGTTCGGCTCCGGCCGGCAGGCGGAGCAGTCCTACGGGTGGGACGCGGAGGCCGACCGCTTCGGCTTCGTCGTGCTCTACCCCGACGGGCTGAACCACGCCTGGAACGTCGGCGGCGGGTGCTGCGGGGTACCGGCGCGGACGGGTGTGGACGACGTCGCCTTCATCTCCCGGCTGGTCGCCGACGTGCAGGCGCAGTTGCCGATCGACACCCGCCGCACCTACGCCACCGGGATCTCCAACGGCGGGATGCTGAGCTACCGGCTGGCCTGCGACACCAGGCTGTTCGCCGCCATCGGGCCCGACTCGGCGACGCTGCTCGGGCCCTGCCCCGGCCCGGCACCCACCTCCGTGATCCACATCCACGGGACGGCCGACACCACCATCCGCTACCTCGGTGGGCGCGGCGGGGGCGTCGGCCCACATCGACGGGCCGCCCGTCCCCGACCTGGTCGCGCGCTGGCGGGCCACCGACTCCTGCCCCGCGCCGACGGTGACCACGTCCGGGCCGGTCACCACCACCAGCGCCAGCTGCCCGCACGGCCGGGCGGTCGAGCTGATCGCCGTCGCCGGAGCGGGTCACCAGTGGCCCGGGTCCCCACCCCGCTCGACGCTGGAGAAGCTGCTCGGCCTCGACCCGCCCTCGCAGGCACTCAGCGCCACCGACACCATCTGGCGGTTCTTCGCCGCCCACCCGGCTCCGGCGGCGGGCTGATCGGGGTGGCCGGGGTGGGCGGGCCGGCAGCTCAGCCGATCACCCGGCGGGTCGCGGCGGCCAGGACCCGCCCGGGCAGCCCGCCCGCGCGCGCGCCGGCGATCGCTGCCCGGGCGGCGATCGCCCCGCAGGCGCCGTGCACCCCGCCGCCCGGGGGCGCGCCCGCCCCCGCCAGGTAGAGCCCGCGGATGGGGGTCTCCGGGCGACCCAGGCCGGGGGTGGGGCGGAACAGCAGCTGCTGGTGCGGCTGCGCCGTTCCGGCGTTGATCGCCCCGCCGACCAGGTTCGGGTCGCCTTCCTGCAGGTCAGCGGGCAACTGGTCCCAGCGCTCCACGACCAGGTCGCCGAACCCCGGGGCGTGCGCCTCGAGCCCCGCCTGCAGCGCGTCGGCGAGCCTGCGTGCCTGCGCCGGGTCGGTGCTGCCGCGGGGCAGGTGCCCGTACGCCCACAGGCTCTCCGCGCCGTCCGGGGCACGGGTCGGGTCGGCCGTCGCGAGCTGGCCGACGATCTGGAACGTGTGCGGGCTCGCCCGCCCCGCGCTCAGCGCCGCCGACCAGGCGGCGAGCCCCTGCAGGTCGGCGCCGAGGTGGATGGTGCCCGCCCCGGCCGCGCCGGCCGCCCGCCAGGGGACCTTCGCGCTCAGCGCCCAGTTCACCTTCACCG
This sequence comes from uncultured Actinomycetota bacterium, assembly GCA_963784535.1. Classification (GTDB taxonomy): domain Bacteria; phylum Actinomycetota; class Actinomycetes; order Actinomycetales; family Kineosporiaceae; genus CAWARR01. Next base: position 209,038 of record CAWARR010000008.1, read on the forward strand.
TGGGCAGGTCCCACTCGAAGCCCCGGTGCAGGTCGTCGAGCAGGCGCGCCGGCAGCTGCCCGGCCGGGACCAGCCCCCCGTACAGGGCGGGCACGGCCACGTCGGCGAGCACGGCGCGACGCGCCCGCACCCGCTGCCCCCCTGCCGTCACGACGCCCAGGGCGCGGCCCGCGCGCACGACGACACGCTCCACCGGCGAGCTGACGTGGACCCGGGCGCCGGCGGCCATCGCCCGGCGGGTGAGGGCGGCGGCGAGCGCGCCGGCACCACCCTCCGGCACCGGGTAGCCGACGTCCTGGGCGAGCATGGTGAGCACCCAGCCGAAGGCACCGCTACCGGCAGCGACCGCCGGGATGTCGGAGTGCATTGCGTTGCCGGCCAGCAGCAGCGGGGCGTGCCCACCGCGGAACAGTTCGGCCCCCAGCCGGTGCACCGGCAGGGTGAGCATCCGCGCCAGCCGGAGCGCGTCGGGAGTCCCCAGCCGCGCGAGCAGGTGGACCGGGCCGCGGACCGGGGGGAAGGGCGTGAACAGTGCTTCCAGCACGGGCTCGCGCACTCGGCGCCACTGCTCGACCAGGCGCAGCCAGGTGGCTCCGTCACCGGGGGCATCCCGGTCCAGGGCGGCGGCGGTGCGCTCCGCGTCGGCGTGGATCACGACGGCGTCCGGGGCGCCCGCCGCCGGGATGTGCGCCAGCGGGCGGGGCGCGCGCCGCCAGCGCAGCCCGTGCTCGTGCAGGCCCAGCGCCGCGATCGCCGGAGACGCCACCGCCAGCGGGTAGAAGGCGCTGAACAGGTCGGCGACGTATCCGGCGGGCCGGTGCACGGAGGCGACCGCCCCGCCGGGCACGGGGTTGCGCTCGAGCACGCAGACGTCCCAGCCCGCGGCGGCGAGCACGCAGGCGGCGACGAGCCCGTTCGGCCCCGCCCCGACCACGACCGCATCGACGTCCAGGTCCTCCGCCAGCGAGGAGTGCGGCAGGTCCACGGGCGTCCTCCTGCCGTACTACCGTCCGGGAGGCTCCCGGCGCCGGGGGACCGGCACGCCAGCGCCGGGCCCCACGACCAGTGTGCTCACCCGGTCGGAGCCGGACGAGTCGTGCGGAGCAGACGGCGCAGGGAGCAGACGAGGCGTAAGGAGCAGGGGATGCACGTCTACCGGGGCACGGTCACCTGGACCGGAAACGCCGGCGAGGGCACCCGGACCTACCGTGGCTACGGCCGCGACCACGAGGTGTCGATGCCGGGCAAGCCGGTCATCGCGGCCTCCGCCGACCCCGCGTTCCGCGGTGACGCCACCCGGTGGAACCCCGAGGAGCTGCTGGTCAGCGCCCTCGCCCAGTGCCACCTGCTCTGGTACCTGCACCTGGCCACCGAGGCAGGGATCGTCGTCACCGGCTACGTCGACCGCGCCGAGGGCACGATGGACGAGCACCCCGACAGGTCAGGGGAGTTCACCGCGGTCACGTTGCGCCCGGAGGTGACGATCACCGACGCTGCCCGGGCGGGCGAGGCCGAGGCGCTGCACCACCGCGCCCATGACTTGTGCTTCATCGCCCGGTCGGTGAACTTCCCGGTGCACGTCGACGGCCGGGTGCTGGCCGCCGGCCCGGCACCGGCGGGCTGAGGACCGGTCGGGCTGAGGACCGGTCGGGGCTGAGGACCGGCGGGCTGAGGACCGGTCGGGCGGGTCGCCCCGAACGGCTCGCCGGGTCGGTGGCTATCGCCGGGCCTGGTCGTTGCGGGCCTGCTCCAGCGCCCGGGCCACCACCGCTTCGACATGGTCGGCCTCGATGCCGAGCGCCTGGCCGATGTGCATCGTCCAGATCTCGGAACGGATGTTCGTCTCGAAGTCCAACTCGTTGCGGATCTCGCTCCGGTCGGCCTGCCGATTCTGGCTGACCATGACGAACGTGGACAGGAAGATCGCCTCCAGGCTGACGATCATCGTGAGCAGGCCGAACGGGTAGCGATCGAACTCCAGCGACACCCCGAGCAGCCCGATGTTCATCACCACCCATACCCCGAACCAGACCGAGTGCAGGTAGACGAAGTTCAGCGACCCGGCGAAGCCCGTCACGGCATCCGCGGCCAGGTCCTGGGTCTGCCGCAGCGAAGCCACCAGGACATTGGCGTTCCGCACCCGGTGGTGCACCGCCGCGGCCGGCGGCCCGGCCTCCCCGCCGGCACGTTCCATCGCTCGACAGGTGGGGCACTGTTCGTCAGCGGTCACCCGGAACAGTGTGCCAGCGGGCCACCCGCGGGCCCGAGCCCGCGGCCCGCCGGCTCACCCGGCGGCGACGGACCGGCCGAGCAGCGCCACCAGCCGCTCCAACGGGGACGCGCCGGGCGGGGTGGGCTGCGGCGCGGCGAAGGGGCGCCGGGTGGCCGGGACGTCACCGAGCCTGGCCGCCGTGAACTCCAACTCCTGGGCGACCGCCGCGGCGGCGAACCGGGCGGGGGCCCCGATCGCCTGGGCGAGATCCCAGCCGTGGACGAGCATCTCCTGTGGTCCGCAGGTGCAGCGCGACCACTCCCGGCACCGTGCCGAACGGCACGGTGCATCAGCTGCTCGAGGGCACCGGGACGGCCGAACGCCGCGACCAGCGCAGCGGCGGCCGCGCGGAAGGCCCGCACCGGGTCGCCGCCCAGCACATCGCCGCCCCCCGGCGGACCGGGCCGCGCCGAAGGCGGGGCAGCGGTGCCGGGGCCGGTGCCGGGGCCGGTGCCGGTGCCGGTGGGGATCGGGCCGGCAGCGATGAGGTCGGCGAACATCCGGTTGCCGGCGACCATGTGCCCGACCAGCCCGCGGACGTCCCACTCGGAGCAGGGCGTGGGTGCGCCCCATTGCGCGTCCCCGACGGCGGCGACCAGTTCGGCGGCGTCGTCGGCGGCCTGAGCGAGCAGGTGCACGGGATCGGGCGTCATGCGTCCTCCGGGAGCTGGCGGTTCGGGAGCTGGCGGTTGGGGAGCTGGCGGTTGGGGAGCTGGCGGTTGGGGGAGCTGGCAGTTCGGGAGCGGGCGGTGCTGCTGCCGCGGCCGAGGCTACCCGCGGGGCCGGACAGGCGGCCGGAATGCCGGGCGGCCTCTTGCGAGCGGTTCGGCGGGTCCGGCAGAGTCCCGGTGTGGAGCCTGACGGCAACGCCCGACTGGTGCGTGCCCAGCTGGTGCTGGGGGCGGCGACCCTGCTCGCGTACGCCATCGGCTATCCGGTGGCGATCATCGGTCACTCCGGGTTCGGCTGGGTGCTGGTGACGATCGGGGGCGTGTTGTTGATGGTCTTCGGCGGCGTCACGATCGTCCGGATCCATCGCGGCTCCGACACCTGAGCCACCGGCGGGCGGGAGGTGGTGAACGCCGCCATGAGCAAGCATCCGCTGCCGCTCGCGCTGTCATGGCAAGGCCGGCCGACGCGCGGCGCGCCCGCGGCCCTCGCCGAGGCCCTCTCCCCCGTCGCAGCCCACTACGCGCTCCGCACGGGCACCCGCCGGGTGACCACGCGGACCTATCTGGACACCGCCGACCGGCGGGTCCGCGGTGCCGGGTTGCAGCTCGCCCACGTCCTCGAGCGCGGCGGGCGCCGCCCTGAGGGCGGCCGGTCGGGAGTGCTGGTGCTGACCGGCGCCGAACGGCGGCGGACGCAGCCGCTGGAGGCTCCGCCGGGCTGGCCGGCCCGCACCGAGCAGCTCCCCCCGGCGCCGTCCGCGAGCAGGTCGCTGCCGCGCTCGGGGTGCGGGCGGTCGCGCCGGTCGCGGTCGTCCGCACCGTCACCCGCGAGGTCGCAGTGCTGGACGCCGGCGGCACCACGGTCGTCCAGCTGCAGTGGGTGGAGGCGGCCCTGCCCGTCGCAGCCCGGCTGGAGGTGGCGCCCGTGCCCGGCCACCGGCGTGACGCCCGCGCGGTCGTGCGGGCCCTGCTCGCCGCCGGCGGCTTCGTCCGGGCCACCGGCCCCCTGGCCGCACAGCTGCTCGCGGCCGTGGGGGCCGGGTACGCCGAGGGCACCGCCGCCGGCCCCGGGGGCGGCGACGCCGAGGCGGCGGCCCCCCGCCCCGGCACCCCGGGCAGGGTCGCCGTGGCGGCCGCGCTGCTGCGCTTCGCCGCCGAGGTCAGCGCCACCGTCGAGGGCACCGTCGAGGACGTCGACACCGAGTTCCTGCACGACCTGCGGGTGGGCGTGCGGCGCACCCGGGCGCTGCTGAAACAGGCGGGCGATGTGCTGCCGGACGGGTTGGCCGCCCGCTACGCCCCCGGCTTCCGCTGGCTCGGCGAGCTGACCACACCCACCCGCGACCTCGACGTGTACCTGCTCGAGCTCGACGAGCTCGCCCGCGCGCTCGTCGCGGGTCAACCCGCCGATCTGGAGCCCTTCGCGGCCCATCTGCGCCGGCAACGCGCGGCGGCGCGCCGCAGGCTGGTGCGCGGGCTGCGCTCGCGACGGTTCGAGACGCTGATGGTCGGATGGCAGGACGCCCTCACCGCCGTGATCGCTGCCGGCTCCCCCCCGGGGCGCGCACGGGCCGCTGCGCCGCTCCCCCCACCGCTGCACGTTGCCGGGCCCGCGCCGAGCGTCGAGAGGCTCGCGGCGACCCGGCTGGAGCGGCAGGCGCGCCGGGTGCTGCGGATGGCCCGCACCATCACCCCGGGCTCACCCCCCGAGGCGGTGCACGCGCTGCGGAAGCGGTGCAAGGAGCTGCGCTACCTGCTCGAGGCGTTCGGCCCGCTGTGCGAGCCGTCGGCCCACCAGGCGGCGGTGCGCGACCTCAGGCAGCTGCAGGACGTCCTCGGCGCCTTCCAGGACGGTGAGGTGCAGAGCGCCGGGCTGCGGACCTTCGCCCAGCAGATGCTCGACGCCGGCGACCCCCCCGCCGCCACCCTGCTGGCGATGGGCGAGCTGGCCGGTCACTTCGCGGTCCATCAACGGCAGGCCCGGGGGGCGCTGGCCGGCGAGCTGCACCGCTACCTGCGCGCGGGCACGGTGGAGCGGATCGCGGTACCGCTGCCATGAGGTGATCGCGCCTCCGGCCGTGCGCCTCCCTGCTCAGCGGCTGAGCAGCGGCGCCACCCGCGACAGCGTCTCGCGCAGGTTCGCCGCGGTGACCGCGGCCTGCGCGGCGGGCAGGGAGAGCCAGCGCAACGGTGCGCCCGGCGACTCGGGGCGGGCCGCATCGGGGTCGGCGGTGGCGAGCACGAACCGCAGGTCGGCGTGCCGGTGCGCGGGCTCGTCGGCGCGGGCCGGGACGGGCACCACGGCCAGGTGCACCAGGGCCGCATCCGGCCAGGGTCGCAGGTCAGCCAGCCCGGTCTCCTCCCCCGCCTCCCGCAGCGCGACCTGCAGCGGGTCGCTCTCGCCGGGGTCGGCGTGGCCACCGACCTGCAGCCACCCCTGCTGCCGCTGGTGCCAGCGCAGCAGCACCCTGCCACTCGCTGGGTCGACCACCAGGGCTGAGGCGGTGACATGCAGTGGGCCGGAGCGCGCCCACGGGTCGTCGGTGCTGGCCGACAGCGCGCGGACGGTGACCAGGTCGGCCTCCTCGTCGGCTCCGCGCGGGCGGTAGCCGGCGAGCAGTTCGGCGAGCGGCCCCCCGGTGTCCATCACCCGACCCTAGCCACCCCTTGGCCGGGCGCGGCGCCACCCTCACCGCCCGCGCCGGGGCCGGGCCGAGGACGAGGACGAGGGCTGATTACCCGCCCGTTGCCCGGCGGTTGCGCCACCGGGTGGTCGACGCTGCGCCGCCGCTCCGGCGGTGACACCATCACGAGGTGACTGTCATCAAGATCAACGCCATCACCGTCCCCACCGACAGCGGTGACGAGCTGGCCCGCCGGTTCGCCGCCCGGGCTGGCGCCGTCGACGGCCAGGACGGGTTCGAGGGCTTCGAGCTGCTGCAGCCGACCGACGGGCGGAGCACCTGGTTGGTGATCACCCGCTGGCGGGACGAGCCCGCCTACCAGGCCTGGGTGAGCTCACCGTCCTTCGGCCACGCCCACTCCGGCGCCGGTGGGGGCGGCGCTGCCGCCGGCTCCGGTCACCCCGGCTCCGGTCACCCCGCCGGCGGGCGCCCGCCCGTGGGAGTCGCCAGCGAGCTGTGGAGCTACGCGCCGGCCGGCGGGTCCGCGCCGGCCTGACAGCCGACCGCACTCCGCCGGGCGGCTGCCACACTGGCTGCGGGGGAGGACACCGGCGCGGGGAAGGTGCCATGGTCGTCGAGGGGCGTATCGAGACCGTGCTTTCCCGGGCGCTGGAGCTGTCGGGCGCCGCCGTGCTGGTGAGCGATCCCCGGGTGGACGGATGCCCGGTGGTGTGGGTCAACGCCGCCTTCGAGCGGATGACCGGCCACCCGGCGAACCAGGTCGTCGGCCGCAACGCCCGGGTGCTGCACGGCCCGCGCACCGACCGCGCGCAGGTGCGCAGGTTCGAGGTCGAGCTGGCCCGCGGCCGGGCGGTCTCCGGCGTGGTGCTGCACTACCGCGCCGACGGCTCCGCCTTCCACGACGAGGTGTCGCTGTTCCCCGTCCTGGACCGCTCCGGCCGGGTCACCCACCACGTCGCCATGCTGCGGGATGTCAGCGCCGAGGTGGCCGCCGAGGACGAACGTGCCCGGCTGCGGGCCGACGCCGGGCTGGCCCGGGAGGCCGCCGAGTCGGCACGGGCCCGGCTGTCGGTGCTCGAGCGGCTCGGCGCGGCCCTCGCGGAGAGCCTGCAGGCCGACGAGGTCGTCGAGCGGGTGGCCCGGGCCGTCGTGCCCGAACTCGCGGACTGGTGTGCGGTCGACCTCGCCCCTACCGCGCCGGGGGCCGGCAGCCGCCGGGTCGCCGTGGCGCACCGCGACCCGGCGCTGGAACCGCTGGTCCGGGAGCTGGGGCGGGCCGGCTGGCAGCCGGGCGGACTGCTGCTGCCGGCGGACCTGCCGCCGGGGCGCTCCGCGCTCGTGCAGGGCCTGACCGCGGCCGAGCTCGCAGCGCGGGGGGGCGGCGACCCGCGGCTGCACGAGGTACTCGCCGGGTTGCGGACCCAGGCGGTCGCGGTGGTTCCGATGCGGGCGCGCGGGAACGTGATCGGGGTGCTGACGATAGCGGTGGCCCGGGACACGGGGCGCTCGCTCGGCCCCGAGGAGCTCGCGTTCGCCGAGATCCTCGCCGCCCGCGCGGCGCTGGCGGTGGACAACGCGGTGCTGTTCGCGGCCGAGAGCGCCGAGCGCCGCCGGGCCGCTGCGCTGGCCGAGGCCGGGATCGCGCTGTCGGGCAGCCTGCACCGCGACGACGTCCTGGACGTGCTGCTGCGCCTGATGGTGCCCGAGTTCGCCGACTGGGCCTTCGTCCACCTGGTGGGTGGCGAGTTGCGGGACGGCGCGGGCCCGCGGGCCGGCCCGCCGGCCCTTCGGGTGGCGGCCACCCGGCACGCCGACCCGCTGCGGGCGGCCGGCACCCAGGCGTTCCTCGACCGGTTCCCGGTGACCGCCGGGCAGCCCGGGCCGGCGCGGGCCTGGCAGACCGGCGAGGTACAGCGCATCCCCTCGTTCGACGACGTCGCGCTCGACGAGCCGGCACACCGCAGGGAGCTGCGGGCGCTGCACGTCGGCGCAGGGGTGTCCGTCCCGTTGACCGCGGGCAGCACCACCGTCGGCGCGCTCACCCTGGTCAGGCACCAGGACGTCCCCTACACCGAGGAGGAGGTGCAGTTCCTCGCCGAGCTCGGCCTCCGGGCAGCGCTCGCGCTGGCCAACGCGGGCACCTACGAGGCCGAGCGGGTGCTCGCGCTGGAGCTGCAGCGCTGGCTGCTGCCCGCCCGGCTGCCCGAGGTGGACGGCCTGGACGTGGCGGTGCGCTACCTCGCCGGCGGCGCCGGCACGGCGGTCGGTGGGGACTGGTACGACGTGATCCGTCTTCCGCCGGCCCGGGTGGGCTTCAGCGTGGGCGACGTGATGGGGCGCGGGGTACGGGCCGCGGCCGTGATGGGCCAGCTCCGCCCGGCCCTGCGCGGGTACGCCGTCGAGGGGCTCGACCCGGCCCGGGTGCTCGCCCGGTTGGCCTCCTTCGCCGCGCTACTGGACGGGGAGCACCTGGCCACCTGCGTGTACGGCGTGCACGACCCGGGCACCGGGACGGTGACGCTGGCCGGAGCGGGCCACCCCGCGCCGCTGCTGGCGCACCCCGACGGCACGGTGGAGTGGGTGCCGATCGAACCGGGCCCACCGCTGGGCGTTGCCGACGCGGGCACCGACCCCGCGGACTACCCGCACACGGTGGCCCGGGTCGCCCCCGGCGACACCCTGCTGCTGTTCACCGACGGCCTCATCGAGGACCGCGGTTCCACGCTCGAGGAGGGGACGGGCAAGCTCGCCGCCGGGTTCGCCGGACGGGCGGTCACCAGCGCCGAGGACGCCTGCGAGACCGCCCTGCGGGTGATGGGCCGGGACGTCACCCACGAGGACGACATCGCCGTGCTCGCGGTGCGCCTGCCGGGGGGCCCGCCACCGGGCCCCGGGTCGATCCTCCCCGGAGCCGGCCACCCCCAGCCCGACATCCAGCCCGACATCCAGCCCGACATCCAGCCCGACATCCAGCCCGACATCCAGCCCGACATCCAGCCCCGCATCGAGCCCGGCGCCGGCGGGGACGGCGCAGCGGCCGGCGATCCGCGGGAGGTGACGGCCAGGCTGCAACTGCCCCCCGGCCCGGCCTCCGCCGCGCGGGCCCGCCGGCTGGTCCGCGACACGCTGTCGGGCTGGGGGCTCGCCGCGCTGGCGGACACGGCGGCGCTGCTCGTCTCGGAGTTGGTCGGCAACGCGCTCCGGCACGGGACCGGACCGGCCGAGCTCGCCCTGCGCCGGCAGGCCGGCACGCTGACGGTGTCGGTGGGCGACCGCTCGCCGGCGGTGCCGAGCTCACCGGGACAGGTGCGTTCCCGGGCCGCCGCCACGGACGCCCGGACGCAGGTGCTGGAGGAATCGGGCCGTGGGCTGCTGCTGGTGGACGTGCTCGCCCGGGCCTGGGGGTGGGAGGCGTCCGCGGACGGCAAGCGAGTGTGGTTCCAGCTCGCCGCGGAACCGCCGAAGTGATCAAGCACGGATACTGACAGTGACGATTTCCCGCATATATTACGGACAGTTCATCGATTCGACTCACCGTTCGTAGCGTCAGTCCCCCGGAAGGGGTAGCGTCGGGACCCATCCGCAGCGCAGTCGATCACCGCGGGCCTGCGCACCGTGGTGAGGAGGAACCGACGGATGGGCCATATCGGTAAGCACCGACCGGCCGCAGGGCGCATGCTGCGCCCGATCGTCCTCGTCGCGCTGACCGCCGTCAGCCTGACCTTGGCGGGCGCCACCGCGTATGCCGTGCACGTCATCGACGGGTCTTCCAACCTGCGGGCGCTGGCCGTGATCGGGGCCAGTGACGAGGCCACCGCGGACGCCACCAGCGCCTCCGGCGGGAGCGCGGCGGCCGCCCTGCCCGCGGTGGACCCCAGCGCCGCCCCCACCGGCAGCCCCACGGCGACGGCCACCACCTCGCCCGGCACCGGCACGGGCTACCGCTCGACGAGCAGCAGCCCGGTGCGGACCTCCAGCACCACCTCGGCGCCCAGGACGTCGTCGCCCTCCAGCTCGAGCAGCTCGACGCCGACGACCTCGAGCCCGACGAGCAGCCCGACCACCCCCACCTCTACGACGCCGATCGCGCCACCGAGCAGCCCCCCCACCAGCCCGACGACGAGCACCACTACGAGCGCGACCACGAGCGCGACCACGACCTTGACGGCCACCGCCACGCGCACACCCACCGCGGGGTCGTCCGTCGCCGTCTAGCTCAGGCGGGGGCCTCGGTCGAGGCGTGGCCCGGCTGATCCGGACATGCGGATCCGGACATGCCGATCCGGACATGGCGGATCCGGACATGCGGAGAGCGCCGCCCCGACCGGAACGGCGCTCTCGGCGTGCAGCGTCGGGGAGTCGTCAGCCTTCGTCGACGCGTTGCTGGGGGATGCCCGCAAGGAGAGCCCGTACCTCGGACTCGCGGTAGCGACGATGGCCGCCCAGGGTACGGATCGAGGAGAGCTTTCCGGCCTTGGCCCAACGCGTTACGGTCTTCGGGTCGACGCGGAAGAGCGCCGCGACCTCGGCCGGCGTAAGCAGAGGCTCGGCGTCGGGCGAACGGGTGGTCATGTCATCCTCCAGGAACGGGGCGGATGCCCCGACTAGGGACATCGTGCCCTGTCGGAGGGCGTCTGGGGAACAATTCCGACGGATGATCCCCCATAGGGAGGAGCGAACGCCCCATCGGAGTACAACTGGTAACCAAATATTGACGCACCGTTGATCGCGACGCCAGCGGACACGCCATCACGAACACCGGGAAATCTGCTCCAGCCGCGCTGACCTGCGCCGCAACCGCTGATAGGCGGCGGCAAGGCCGGTGACGTCGTGCTCGGACAGGCACTCCAACCCCAGCCGGACGTCGTCCACGCCGTCCTCCGTGCCGACCAGGGCGGCGACGCTGCGCGTGTCCAGCTCCACCCAGGACCGCGGGTGGAACGACTCCAGCCAGCGGGCGACCACCTCCACCTCGGCGGTGACCTCCGCGCCGTCGAGCCCCTGCCGCAGCGCGCGCAGGGCGCGCGCCGCCCGGGCCCGGGCCCTGGCCATCGGCACCCGGTAGAGGCCCGGCGTCTGCGCCTGGCCGCGTTCCCGGTCGGTCGCCAGCACCAGCCAGGGGATGGGCAGCTCCCAGGCCCGCACCAGCGAGCGCCGCGGCCCGGCACCCCACGGCTCCACCGGACACAGCAGCACGCCGCCCTCGACCCGCAGCACCCGCACGAACTCCGACAGGTCCTGCGCGGGCGACCGCGGGCCGGCAGGGGCAGGGGACGCGTCGTCCTCGGCGGCGACCTCGCCGGCGGGCAGCACGCTGCGGGCCGGGCCCCGCACCAGTTGGCGCCAGGATCGGCCCCGCTCGGCCTCCTCGGCGCGGACGTTGGCCTCGGCGCTGACCAGACAGCGGGCCCAGCGCCGGTGGGCGTCGGCGGAAAAGGTCGCCGCCGGCTCGTACACGCGCAGGGATGTCACCGGGACGGCCGGGGGCAGCAGGCGCGGTGTCACCGCCCCATCGTCACACCGCAACCCTCGCCGCGCAGTCCCCGCCGCCGAGGCCGCCCCCGCCGCCCCGCCCACCGGCCCCGCAGGCGTCCTGCCGCCTCGAACGAGGCCGCCCGGGATGTGATGCATGTCATCCCGCCGATGACGACGCTGAGTCACGGTCCCGGGCGGTGTCGCCACCCTGCGGAGCTGCCCCGCTCGGACGCATGGCGCGCCCTTCCGTGCACCGTTCGTGCTCGGGCAGCGACTGACCGACACAATGGGCACCCCGGTTCGTGCGCGGAACCGGAGGGACCGGGATGCCAGCGGGGGCGGTGACGATGTACCGTTACGGTCACGAGAGACGGATGACCAATCCGGGGCCCCGCCACGGGCGCCTGCCCCGGTTCTACGCATGAGGGGGTCGACGCCATGGGGCGCGGCCGTCAGAAGGCCAAGCAGACCAAGGTCGCCAGGCAGCTGAAGTACTTCAGCCCGGAGACCGACTACGACGCCCTCCAACGGGAACTCGCGACGGGTAACGGCCATGAGCTGGAGGCCGTGGGTGACACCGACGACGAGGACGACGATGAAGAGGACGACGACGACGATGCGGACTGGACGGCCCACCAGGGGCACTGAGTCGTAGTCCTCGAACTCTCGGCCCATTGCGTGTAACTGCGCCGCCTGCGGGCGGTGCAGTTACTTTGCGTGCGCCCAACCCTCCGCGCGCCAGGATCCCCGGCGACCGGCCTCGCCGCCGGCGGGTCAGGACGGGTGGTTGCCCACCAGCCGGACGGCACCACCGTCCACACCCTTGGTGCCGCGCACCGTCCCGCCGGCGGCCGGGCCCGCACCCGCGCCCACCTCGCCTGCTGCCACTTCGCCCAGCACCCAGGCGGGCACGCCCCGGGCGGCGAGCCGCTCCAGGGCCGCGGAGGCGGCCCCGGCCGAGGTCACCGCGACCATGCCCACCCCGAGGTTGAACGTCCGCTCCAGATCCTCGCGGGGGACCCCGCCGAGCTCGGCGAGCACCCCGAAGACCGGCGCCGGACGCCAGCTGCCGCGCTCGAGCACCGCGGTCGCCTCCGGCGGGAGCACCCGGGCCAGGTTCGCCGCCAGCCCGCCGCCGGTCACGTGGGAGAGGGCGTGCAGGCCCGGACCGAGGGCCGCGGCCAGGTCGAGGACGTCGGCCGCGTAGACCCGGGTGGGGGTGAGCAGCTCCGCCCCGATGCTGGCGCCGAGCTCCTCGACGTGCCGGTCCAGTGACCAGCCCGCCACCTGCAGGATCCTCCTGACCAGCGAGTACCCGTTGGAGTGCAGGCCCGAGGACCCGAGCGCCACGACCACGTCGCCCGGGCGCACCCGGTCGGGCCCGAGCATCTCGTCGGCCTCGACCACGCCGGTCGCGGCGCCCGCCAGGTCGTACTCGTCGGGCTCGAGCAGGCCGGGGTGCTCGGCGGTCTCGCCACCCACCAGCGCACACCCGGCCAGCTCGCAGGCGCGCGGCGATCCCGGCGACGATGGCGGCGATCCGCTCGGGGACCACCCGGCCGCAGGCGATGTAGTCGGTCATGAACAGCGGCCGGGCGCCGCTCACCACGATGTCGTCGACGACCATCCCGACCAGGTCGAACCCGATGGTGTCGTGCACGTCCATCGCCTGCGCGATCGCCACCTTGGTGCCGACCCCGTCGGTCGAGGTGGCCAGCAGCGGGCGGCGGTAGGAGCGCAGCGCGGTGGCGTCGTACAGGCCGGCGAACCCGCCGAGACCACCGAGCACCTGCGGACCGTGGGTGCGGGCCACCGCCGCGCGCATCAGCGCGACGGCCCGGTCCCCGGCCTCGACGTCCACCCCGGCTCCGGCATAGGTGACGCGCACTGCAGCACTGTCCGGCACGACGCCAGCCTAGCGAGCACCCGCGCGGCCGGTCCGGCGCCGGGTGGATCGGCGCGGGCACGCCGGCGCCGTGACTACGGGCGGGTGAGGGCGTCGGCGGCGCCGCCGGCCAGGCCGGTGCTCACCCCGTCGGCATCCCGGCCGCCATGCCCCTCGGGCCGGCTCCGCCCCTCGGCGCCACCGTCAAGAGGCAGGGCGGGCCGCTCCAGGACGTACTTGCCGAGCGGGCCGTCCTCCGGAAGCGCGACCGGGTACTCGCCGGTGAAGCAGGCCATGCACAGGTTGCCCCGCGGCTGGCCGGTCGCCTCGACCATGCCGTCCAGGGAGATGTACCCGAGGGAGTCGGCACCGATGCTCGCCCGCACCTCCTCCGAGCTCAGCCCGGTGGCGAGCAGCTCGGCCCGGGTGGCGAAGTCGATGCCGTAGAAGCAGGGCCAGGTCACCGGGGCGCTGGAGATCCGCACGTGCACTTCGGCGGCCCCCGCCTCGCGCAGCATCCGGATCAGGGCCCGCTGGGTGTTGCCGCGCACGATGGAGTCGTCGACGACCACCAGCCGCGGCCGCGGATCACCTCGCGCAACGGGTTGAGCTTGAGCCGGATGCCCAGTTGCCGGATGGTCTGGCTGGGCTGGATGAACGTGCGCCCCACGTAGGCGTTCTTGACCAGGCCCTGCCCGTAGGGGATCCCCGATTCCTGCGCGTACCCGATCGCCGCGGGCGTGCCCGACTCCGGCACCGGGATGACCAGGTCCGCCTCGACCGGGTGCTCCCGGGCCAGCCGGCGGCCCATCTCCACCCGGGAGTCGTGCACGACCCGGCCCGAGATGGTGGTGTCGGGGCGGGCGAGGTAGACGAACTCGAAGACGCACCCGGTCGGCGTCGGCCGGCGCGAACCGCGTGCTGCGCAGCCCGTCGGCATCGACGGCGACGAGCTCGCCCGGCTCTATCTCGCGCACCGCCGCGGCGCCGACGATGTCGAGCGCCGCGGTCTCGCTGGCCACCACCCAGCCCCGGTCGAGCCTGCCGAGCACCAGCGGGTGGATGCCGTGCGGGTCGCGGGCGGCGTACAGGGTGTGCTCGTCGATGAAGACCAGGCTGAAGGCGCCGCGCAGGTGGGGCAGCACCTCGAGGGCGGTGGCCTCCAGGGTGCGGTCCGGGTCACCGGCCAGCAGCGCGGTGATCAGCGCGGTGTCGGTGGTGTTGCCCCGGGCGAGCTCACCGCCGACGGACTCGACCGTGACGCTCGGCGACCAGGTCGACGCAACGCCCGGGTGTTGGTGAGGTTGCCGTTGTGGGCCAGCGCGACGGTGCCGGCGGCGGTGCGCCCCGAGGGTGGGCTGGGCGTTCTCCCAGGTCGAGCCGCCGGTGGTGGAGTACCGGCAGTGGCCCGACCGCGATGTGGCCCTTCAGCGCGCCCAGCGCCGTCTCGTCGAAGACCTGCGCGACCAGGCCCATGTCCTTGTAGACCAGGATCTGGTCGCCGTCGCTGACGTCGCGATGCCGGCCGACTCCTGCCCGCGGTGCTGCAGGGCGTAGAGCCCGAAGTAGGTGAGCTTGGCGACCTCCTCGCCAGGAGCCCAGACCCCGAAGACGCCGCAGGCGTCCTGGGGGCCCTTCTCCCGGGGTAGCAGTCGTGCGAGAGCCGTCCGTCGCCGCGCGCCACGGCACCGAGTCTCGCACAGGCCGCGCGACCTCCCGACGCCTACCGCCCGGCGCTCACCCCCGGCGGCGCTCCACCAGCACCGCGGCGGCCGCTCCCAGCAGGCCGCCGATCAGGCCCAGCCCGAGCCCCAGATAGGTGAGCACCGTGCGCATCGAGGCCGCGTCCGACCCCTGGGTGGTCACCCCGAAAGCCGTGGCCACCACCAGCCCGACCGCCACCCCGGTGAGGGTGAACGCCCGGTAGCGGGGGGCGCGGCGCACCCGCACCGGTCGGGGCTGCGGCGCGACACCGGGCCCGTCCGCCCCCGGGTTCCGGCCACCGGCCGCGTCCTCGCCCACGGCAGCGACCCTAGCCCCAGTCGGGCAGCGGCAGCAGGGCGGACAGGTCGGCCCTCTCGCCGCTGGCCTGCACCCGGCCCGAGGCCAGCGCTGCGGCCCAGCTCAGGCCCCCTGTGACCAGGGCCAGCCAGGTGGCCGCATCGGTCTCCACCACGTTCGGCGGGGTGCCCCGGGTGTGCCGCGGCCCGGCGATGCACTGCGTCACGCCCAGCGGGGGCACTCGCACCTCCGTGCTCGAGCCGGGCGCGTGCGCCGACAGTTCCTCCAGTGACCAGCGCACGGCGGTGGCCACCACCTCGCGGGGAGCCTGCCCGCCACCGTCCAGCCAGGAGTGCATCGCCTGCAGTCCCGCCTGCGGATCGATGCGGCGGCGCGGGGGCATGACCCCATGGTGGCACCGGCGCGGTGACCACCCGCCCCTGCGGTTCGGCCCTGCCGCTCAGCCCTGCAGCGGGATCTCCCCGGAACCCCGGATCAGCAACCGGGTGGGCAGGGTGTGCACGGCGGGCGGGGACTCGTCTCCGCTCATCCGCTCGAACAGCCGCTGCGCCGCCCGCAGGCCGATCCCGGCCGGGTCCTGCGCCATTACCGTGATCCCGGGCTCCACCACCGCCGCGAGCGGGATGTCGTCGAACCCCACCACGGCGACGCGGTGCTGCAGGGACAACTCGTGCAGGGCCTGCACCACCCCGATGGTGACGAGGTTCTGGCTGGTGAAGACGGCCTCCGGGCGGGCGACGGCGAACAGTTCCCGGGCCGCCCGGCGGGCCTGTTCCGCGGTGCGCAGCCCGTGCCGGATCAGGTCGGGGTCGGGGTGCAGCCCACCGGCCGCCAGCGCGTCCTGGAAGCCGAAGAAGCGCTGCCGCGCGGTGAGCAGGGTGAGGTCGTCGCCGAAGTAGGCGACGGTGCTGCGGCCGGTCCCGAGCAGGTGCCGCACGGCGGCGCGAGCCCCGCCACGGTTGTCCGAGACGACGGCGTCGGCGAGCAGCGGCGAGGGCAGCCGGTCGATGAACACGAAGCTCGTCCCGGACTGCTGCTCGGCGAAGACGTACCGGTGGTCCTGGCCGGCCGGCATGATGATCAGGCCGTCCACCCGCCGGTCGATCAGGGTGCGGGCGAGCTCCCGCTCCCGGTCGGAGTCCTCGTCCAGGCTCCCGGCCAGGACCAGGACGTCGCGGCTACGGGCGTAGTCCTCCACGGCGCGCAGCACCGCCGCGGAGTACGGGTTGCTGACGTCCTCCAGCAGCAGACCGACGGTGTTCGTCCGCCCCCCGGCGCGGCGCAGGCTGGCCGCGGTGAGGTTGGGACGGTAGCCGAGCTTGTCCGCGGCCGCCCGCACCCGGTGGACCAGGTCCGGCGCCACCGTCGGGACGTCGTTGAACACCCGCGAAACGGTCTTGATACCCACTCCGGCCAGCGCCGCAACATCCCGCATGGTCGCCCGGTCGCGGCGGTGGGCGGTGCTGGCCCGAACTGGCACTGGCGTTCTCCGTTGCTCCCGGGACGCGGCTGATGACGGTGCTGCGGCTGCGTTCCCCGGCGCATCGAGCAGGTGGTCCGGACGCTACCCGAGCCGGGACCGCACCCGGCATCGGCCCCGCCGGTCGGCGCTCAGCGTTGCCCGGGCGGCTCGGAGGCGAGCCCGCCCACACCCGAGCCCCTGGCTGCCCCGGACTGCTCGAGCGTCGCCGCGCCGGTCATCACGGCCACCGCCTCGGCCGGCGTGTGCGACTCGCGGGGTGATGACGCCGGCGACCCGGCCGAGCCGCTGGATGAGGATCCGGTCGGCGACCTCGAACACGTTGGGCATGTTGTGGCTGATCAGGATGATGGCCAGGCCGCGCTCGCGCAGGTCGCGGATCAGCCCGAGCACCTGCCCCGTCTCGCGCACCCCCAGCGCGGCGGTGGGCTCGTCGAGGATGACGACCTTGCCGCCGAACGCTGCCGCCCGGGCGACCGCGACCGCCTGCCGCTGGCCGCCGGAGAGCGTCTCGACCGCCTGGCTGATGTTCTGCAGGGTGCTGATGCCGAGCTCGTCGATGTACTGCTTGGCCTGCTTCTTCATCCCCGCGGTGTCGAGCATCCGGAAGACGGACCCGAGCAGGCCGGGCCGGCGTCGCTCGCGGGCCAGGAACAGATTGCTCGCGATGTCGAGTGCGGGCGCGACCGCGAGGGTCTGGTAGACGGTCTCGATCCCTGCCTCGCGGGCCTCCTGCGGTGCTGCGGAAGGTCGCCGGCGCGCCCCCCACGAGGATCGTCCCGGCGTCCGGGATCATCGCCCCCGACAGGCACTTGATCAGCGTCGACTTGCCGGCGCCGTTGTCGCCGATGATGGCGAGCACCTCACCGGGGAACAGTTGCAGGTCGACCCCGGCGAGGCCGACGACGTGGCCGAACGTCTTCACCAGCCCGCGGGCCTCGAGCACCGGCTCGGTCATGACTTCACGCTCCGGATCCACTGGTCCGCGGCGACCGCGGCGATCACGAGCACGCCCACCGCGAGCACCTGGTAGTTGGGGTCGACGCCTGCCAGCGCCAGGCCGTTGGTGAAGACCCGCACGATGAGGGCGCCGATCAACGACCCGACCACCGCGCCGCGGCCCCCGAACAGGCTGGTGCCACCGATCACGACGGCGGTGATGCTCTCCAGGTTGAGGTTGAGGGCGGCGTTGGGGTCGGCGCCGTTGATCCGGCCGACCTGGATCCAGGCCGCGATGCCGATCACCGCCCCGGCGACGACGTAGGCGCTGAGCAGCACGCGGTCGGTCCTGACCCCCGCCAGTCGCGCCGCCTCGGGGTCGTCACCGGTGGCGTACAGATGCTTCCCCCACGCCGTCTGCCGCAGCGCGTAGGCGAACACCAGGTACAGCACGAACATCAGGATGACGCCGATGGTGACGTCGAAGCTGCCGAGCGAGATGGTCGAGCCGGTCCAGGTCATGAAGGTGTTCGGGGGCAGGGAGATGGTCTGGCCCTGGGCATAGATCAGCGTGCCGGCGGTGAAGATGCTCAGCGTGCCGAGGGTGACGATGAAGGGCGGCAGGTTGATCCGCGTGACCAGCAGCCCGTTCACCCCTCCGGCGAGCACCGCGACGAGCAGGCCGAGCAGCAGCGCCACCGGCCCGGACATGCCGTTGTCCGCCACCAGCTTGGCCATCACCAGGCTGGACAGGACCATCGCTGCGCCGATGGACAGGTCGATCCCGGCGGTGAGGATCACCAGCGTCTGGCCCACGGCCAGGGCGGCCACCGGTGCGGCCTGCTGGAACACGATGGACAGGTTCGCGGGCCGGAAGAACCGGCCGTTGGCCATGCCGAAGATGACCGCTGCGAGCAGCAGCACCACGAGCGGGCTGAGCGCGGGCATGCGGTGCAGCAGGCTGTGCACCCGGCGGGCGGGAGTGTTCCTGCGGTGCAGGACCTCCTCGGCGGTTCCGGGCTCTTCGAGTGCTTGGGTCATCGCGTGGTGTCCCCTCTCCCGGACGGGCCCGGCCCGCCCATCCCGGCGTCGGGCCCAGTCGTCGGCGCGGCCGTGGCTGGGCTTCACGGGGACCGCGCCCTGCACGAACCCGGGCGCGGCCCCGCGGAGATGCGGTGTCACCGCCGGTGCGTGCCGAGGGCAACGCACCGGCGGTGAGCATTATCGCGGGTGGGGGCCTCAGCTGCCCCAGCACGCACCCGCTGCCTGATCGGGCGTCTGGCTGGTCGATCCCCGCGATCGGGTCGGCCGTGATCAGCGCCGTACCGGTGTTGATGAAGTCCTGCCCGGCGGGCAGCGTCGGCTTGGCGCCACCGCGGGCGAGCTGGGCGATGGTCTGCACGCCCACGCTGGCCATCTTGCCGGGGTACTGCGCCGAGTCGGCCGCGATCGTGCCGTCCTTGAGCAGGCCCTTGATGTAGTTGCAGCTGCCGTCGATCGTCACGATCGTCACGCCGGTCTTGCCGGCCGCCTTCAGCGCCTGGTTGGCGCCGTCCGCCGCGGGCTCGTTGATCGTGTACACCACGTTGATGTCGCTGTTCGCCGACAGGCAGTTCTCCATCGCGGTCTTCCCGCCGGGGATCGCCCCCTGGGTCGGCTGGTGGCAGGCGATCACGTAGTCACCGCCCGTGCCGGCGGTGTACTTGCCCGACTTGGCCTCCTGGGCGTTCTGCGTCGTGCTGCCCGGGTCGATGCCCATCCCCTCGAGGAAGCCGTGGTCGCGGGCGATGTCCACCGAGACGACCTGGTTGTTGAACAGGTCGAGCATGGCGATGACGGCCTTCGCGCCCTTGAGCTTGGCCGCCACGTACTGGCCGATGAGCTTGCCGGCCGCTTCGTTGTCGGTCCCGTAGGTGATGTCGACGGTGCTCGGCGGGGTCGGCACGGTGTCCAGCGCGATGATGAACAGCCCGGCCTGCTTCGCCTTCTGCAGCTCGGTGTTCACCGCGTCCCCGTTGATGGTGATGAGGATGCCCTTGTCGCCCCGGGAGATGGCGTTGTCGATGGCGCTGATCTGGCTCTGGGTGTCGCCGTCGGACTTGCCCGCCGCCACCGTGAGGTTGACGTTGTCCTTCGCCGCCTCGGTCTTGGCGTCCTTCTCCATCGAGACGAAGTAGGGGTTCGAGAGCGTCTTCAAGATCAGCGACACTCCCACCGCGCCCGAGGATCCCCCACCCGACGTGCCGGAGGACGACGAGCCGCACGCGGCGAGCGCCAGCGTTCCGGTCAGCAGACCGACTGCCGCGACCGTCCGCCGCCGGGTGGTCCTCCGCCCTCGCATCGTTGCGTCAGCAGTGCCCATTCCAACCCCTCTCATACCGCTCCCGGCCCGCGGCCGGACAACGTTGTCTCGCCTTTATAGGCGGACCTGCCAGATGAGTCAACGGCCCCGATGACACCGATTGGTCACGACTGCGTAACACGCGCTGCAGGCCCGCGGGTCGGACGGACCGGGCAATGCCGGCGATCACCCCGGCCCGCCCGGGCACACCCCTGTCGGTGCGGGACGGCAGTGGCTACCCTTCAGACAACGTTGTCCCAGGCGTCTCGAAGGGGGTGCGCGGTGCCGACCTTCGAGCCCACCGCGTCACCCTCCGAGGGCCGGGCGGGCACCCCCCGGCGGCGGCCCACCATGCGCGACGTCGCCGCCGCGGCCGGGGTGAGCCTGAAGACGGTGTCCCGGGTGGTCAACGCCGAGCCCGGGGTCTCGGCCGGCCTGGTCGAGCGGGTGCGGCGGGCGGTCGAGGCACTCGACTTCGAACCCCACGCGGGGGCGAGCAACCTGCGCCGCTCCGGCGGCAAGACCGCCTCGGTCGGGCTGCTGCTGGAGGACGTGGCCAACCCGTTCTCCTCGGCCCTGCACCGGGCGGTCGAGGACGTCGCCGTCCCCCGCGGGGTGATGGTGTTCTCCGCCAGCCTCGATGAGAGCCCGGAACGGGAGCGCCGGCTGGCGCGCGCCTTCAGCGGCCGCCGGGCCGACGGCCTGATCCTGGTGCCGGCGAGCGAGGACCAGGGGTACCTGGCCAACGAGTTGCGGGCGGGGATGGCCATCGTCTGCGTGGACCGCGAGTGCCGGGGGCTGGCGGTGGACTCGGTGGTGACGACCAACGTCTCCGGAGCGGCCGAGGGCGTACGGCACCTCGCGGCGTCCGGGCACCGGCGCATCGCCTTCCTCGGCGACCGGCACACCATCAGCACCGCGCGCCAGCGCTACCAGGGCTACCTCGACGCGCTCGCCGCACTCGGCATCGCCGTCGATCCGGCGGTCGTCGTGCACGACCTGCGCGATCCCGGGATCGCCGACGGCGCGGCCACCACCCTGCTCACCAGGCCGAACCCGCCGACCGCGCTGTTCACCGCGCAGAACCTCGTCACCATCGGCGCGCTGCGGGCGCTGCGCCGGCTGAACCTGCAGCACACCGTCGCCCTGCTCGGCTTCGACGACTTCCCGCTGGCCGACCTGGTGAACCCGGGGATCAGCGTGGTCGCGCAGGACCCGGTGGCGATCGGGCGCACCGCGGCGTCGGTGCTGTTCAGCCGGCTGGCCGGGGACCGCAGCGCGCCCGCCGTGCACGTCGTGCCCACCACCTTGATCCGGCGGGGCTCGGCCGAGATCCCGCCACCCCGGCCGCCGCGGTGAGCGGCGCCGGGCTCCCGCCGCGGCTACGGCATGGAGACCCCCGCGATCGTCACCGCAGCGGAGGCGGTCGGGTCGAGCTCGGCGGCCTGTGACACCCCGGCCGGGGTGAGCACGTCCATCGCCTTCGGCACGCTCGCCGGGCTGACCGCGCAGATCGGGTTCGCGGCGCTGACGGCGGCGCTGGTGCACACGCCGAACTGGTAGCCCTCAGCCGTTGCGGTGAACCCGCGCGCCTGGTCCGGGCTGAAGCCGTCCTGCCCGGTGAGCACCACGGTGAACCCCCACCCGCTCGAGGGGGTCCCGCCCAGGGCGGCCTTCGACACCGTGAAGGTGATGTACCGGGTGACCGCGGTGGCCCGGATCGACACGCTCCCCATCGTCGCCCCGGAGGCGTCGACGAAGCGCTGGCCGAAGCCCTGCACCTCGATCAGCCGGCTCCAGGCCGAGCCGGCGGCGATCCGGTAGTTCCGTTGCGGGTAGGAGGCGGCGGTCGAGGTCGCGGGGTCGGCCGGGTCGTGCACGTAGACGTCCACCAGTTGCGCGCCGAGCGGGCTGCCGAAGGTGGGGGTCAGGTCGCGGGTACGCACCCGGAAGGTGACCGTGTCGGCGCCGGAGTCGTAGACCTGGAACTGTTCCAGGTCGAAGGCTCCCGGGTGGAAGTCGGATGCCGTCGGGTAGGCGTAGGTGCCCGGGCCGTTGTCGTCCCCGGTGGGGTCGCTCACGTCGTACAGCAGGGTCCCGGGGACGACGTCGTAGACCACGGTGCGCTGGGCGTACCCGGTGCCGCCGTCGGGCGCCGTCGAGGTGACGGTCAGCGTGTCGGTGCCCGCGGGAACGGACACCGCCACCGAGAAGCTGCCGTCGGCGCCGGCGGTGGTGGTCGCCGCGCGGGCGGCCCCGTCGATGTCGACGTTCACCGCGTCCACGTCCACGGTCGCCCCCGGCGCTGCCGTCCCGGTGACGGTCGTGGTCGCATCGACGGAACTGCCGTCGGCCGGCGCGGTGAGGGTGAGCGGACTGGAGCCCTGGGTGTGGGTGATGTAGCGGGTCACGGTGTCGGCCGGGCGCTCGGTGAGCCGCCCCGCCCGCAGGTCGGCCGCGAGCCGCACGTACGAGGCCGCCGACCAGGTCAGCGGGGACGCGCTGCCGGTGGCCCCGCCGTTGGTGAACCCGATCGAGGCACACTCCGGTGCCGTGCCCCACGGCGAGGCGGCCAGGTCGGCGTCCTCCCACACCTGCTCGGGGATGAGCCCGACCCCCGCGGCCCCGCCCGCCATGCCGGCCAGCAGTTGCGTCGCCGCCGCGGCGTCGCCGGTGTCGAGGGCGTGCTCGCCGCGTTCGGCGGCCAGCGCGGGCCACAGGTGCCCCGTGCCGTGGTTCTGCGGCTGCGCCTGGCAGACGCCCGCCCACGGCTTGCCCTCGATCGTGCAGTCGGTGCCCGGACCGACGGCGCAGTCGCCGTACCCGTCCTCGCTGCCGGGGCCCGGCGTGCCGTACCGGTAGAAGCCGGTACCGGTGGCGGTGGTCGCGCGGATGGTCTGGTCGACCACCCCCAGCGAGGCGGTGATGTCCGGGTCGTCGGCCGGCAGCACGCCGAGCCGGGCGAGTTCGAGGAAGCCCGCGTCCACCACGGTGCGCTGGTCGACGACGGGACCGCCGTTGCCCAGGCTGTAGGTGGTGGCCGCGTCGGGGTCGCCGCTCTTGGACAGCCGGATGAAGTACGGCTGGCTGCTCAGCGGCCCGTTGGTGGTCACCGCCCAGCTCTTGATGCTGCGCTGGAACTGGTCGGCGGTGGCCCGGTACGTGCGGGCGCCGGCGACGTCACCGTCGCGCTCGGCGATGGCACCGGCCGCCACCAGCCCGGCGATCTCGGCCGCGATGGTGGAGGGCGAGTAGCCGCTCTGCTCCTCCCACCGCTCCGCGCCGAAGGCGGGCCCGTGCGCGACGAGGTAGTCGGCGGCGCGCTTGATGTGCGCGGTGTAGAAGGCGGGGTCGCTCAGACCAACGGTGCGGGCCATCAGGATCGGGTAGGCGACCTCGTCGAGCTGGACGCCGAAGGAGTCCGGCGCCGTCCGGCCGTTGAGCAGTGAGTTGCGCGGCATCGAGCCGTCGGCCTGTTGCTGGCGGTCGAACAGGAAGCGCACCGTGTCGCGGGCGGTCGCCACGTCCCCGTCGGCGAGCAGGCCGGTGAACGTCTCGTACAGGTCGCGGGCGAACACCTCGCGGTAGGAGCCGAAGTAGGTCAGCGCCGGGTCGCCGGCGGCGACGGCCTGCCCCCAGGGGCTGGACATCGAGGCGGCGATGGCGCCGGGGAAGGTCTTGTCCTCGCTGGCCTTGAGCACGTTCGCCGACACCCAGTAGGTACGCCCCAGCTGGGCCCGGCCGGGGGCGCCGGTGGCGGCGGGCAGTCGGGGGCGGGTCAGGTGCGCGTCGTAGCTGCGCCAGCCCTGCGCGTAGGCGGCTGCCAGCGCGCCGAACGGCCGCCGCGCGCTGGCGCCGGCGGTCTGCACCGCGGCGGCGCGGGTGGGCGCGAAGCCGAGGGCGAGGGTAAAGCTGGCGCTGCGGCGCAGGTCGACCTGCGCGGTCTGAACGACGTTGCCCTGCGGGGCCGCCGGGTAGCTGGTGGTGAGCCGGTGGTTGGCGTCGAGCTGGGTCAGCCCGTCGCTCGCGGTGCCCGCGTACCCGCTGCTGGCGGCGAGGAACGGCCGGTCGGCGCGGAGCGCGGCGAACACCGGCTGCGCATAGTCGCGGTTGGCGGCGATGGTGGCCGTGTTCACGTCGGAGGCCACCGGCACCGGGGAGCCGGTGGAGGTGTCGATCACCGCGTCGTCGGCGCCCGCGTTCTCGGTGGCGGCGTCACCGCCGCCACCGTTGCCGTTGATCGTCGGGTCGAACCGGACGTAGAGCCGGAGCGGGTCGCCGTGCCGGGTGGGGCGCAGCGTGGTGTGCATGACGACGCTGTCCCGGCCCGGGTCGGTGAGGTAGTCGGTGGTGATGGTGTACCGGCCGTTGCGGGCGGTGCTGGTCACCCGGCAGGACATCCCCGAGTCGTCGAGCGCACGCACGGTGTAGGTCGTGTCGCGCGCCTGCAGATCGGTGAAGGATCGCCCGTCGGTCACGACGTACTGCAGGGTCTCGACCTCGGTGTTGTCGATCGTCGGGTAGTAGACGTCGGACAGGACGCCGCCGGCGACCGTGAACCAGACCTTGGAGGTCCGGTTGCGCGCGGTGCCCAGGCAGTCCTTGCGGGCCAGGTCGAAGTGCGACATCACCCCCGGGGCGCCCGGTGGCTGGATGGCGGACGCCCCGGGGGTGGTAGCCGCGCCGGCAGGCTGCCCTGCGGCCAGGAAGGCGGCGGTGGCCAGCGCCGCCGTGCTCGCGAGCACCGTTCGCCCACGGGCGCGGCGGCCGCCCCGCACGACGTTCACAGGACCCGATGCACCCGACATGGCGACCTCCCCGTCGTCACCTGCTGCCGCAGCTTCGTCACCCGGCGTAGGAGAACGCCACTCCCCCTGCGCTGATTTGTCAAGATGAATGGCGATTCCGCCCGCCGAACCGGGAGTGTCGCGCAGGTGTTGCGGCGTGTCGCGGCGCCGCCGTCACCGTCCGTCCACCGCGGGGAAGCTTCGGGGTGAAGATCCTTTTAGGTGGTGTTTGTTCGCAATCATGGACACTTGCCGCTAACGTCACCACGACCGTCCCGCCGCGCGCCGGCGGGCCCGTCCGGCAGGGCAGGAGCGTGATCGTGATGGGTGGGCCACGACAGCACCGGGGCTCGATCTCGGTGGCCGCCACACTGCTGATGGCCGCGGGCGGCTTCGCCGCCGGTGGGCAGGGCGCCGCGGCGGGGCAGCTCGCCGGCAGGCACGCCGCGCCGTGCCGGCTCGACAACGGCATCACCCACGTGATCGGCCTGCAGTTCGACAACGTGCACCTGCGCCGCGACACCCCGGGCGTGCCCAGCGACCTGGAGCAGATGCCGCACCTGCTGAACTTCCTGCGCGGCAACGGGACCGTGCTCAGCAACTACCACGACGTGCTGGTACACACCGCGACCAACGTGCTCGCGGCGCAGACCGGGCTGTATCCCGACCGCAACGGGATCACCCAGTCCAACAGCTTCCGCTACTTCAACCCGGACGGGACGACGAACCCCGGGGTGTCCTTCGCCTACTGGACCGACCCGCTGTACGACTACTCCACCGCCACCCCGACGGACACCACGTACAACCTCATCTACTCACCCGACCGGGCGGCGAACCCCACCGGGGCGAACATCAACGTGCCCGCCCCCTGGGTCCCCTTCACCCGCGCCGGGTGCGACGTCGGCGAGGTGGCTGTCGGGAACACCGTGCTGGAGAACACCGCCACCGACATCCCCACGGTGTTCGGGCCGAACTCCCCGCAGGCCCAGGAGGTGGCGGCCGACCCCGCCCAGGCGTACGCCGACACGGTCGGGCTGGCCGTGCACTGCGCGCGGGCCTCGGTCACCTGCAGCGGCGGCGAGCCCGACCGGCTGCCCTCCGAACCCGGCGGGTACGCCGGCTACGCCGGGCTGTTCGGCAGCGCCCAGGTACAGCCGGTGATCCACCCCGGCGGCGCAGTGACCAGCCTGTCCGGGAGCACGATCACCGACTCCGGCGGGCACGTCGGCTTCCCCGGCTTCGACGCGATGACCCCCGACAACAGCCTGGCCTACGTCGCCGACATGCAGGAGCACGGCATCCCGGTGACGTATGCCTACCTGTCCGACGCGCACACCGACCACGTCAGCGGCGGCGGGGACCTCGGCCCCGGCGACCCCCGGTACACCGCCCAGCTCAAGGCCTACGACGCGGCCTTCGCCGCCTTCCTGGCCCGGCTGCGCGCCGACGGCATCACCCCGGCCAACACCCTGTTCACGGTGACCACCGACGAGGGTGACCACTTCGTCGGCAGCGCGCCGTCCCCGGCCGGGTGCGACGGCGTGAGCACGCCCTGCAGCTACTCCGCCCAGGGCGAGGTCAACGTCAACCTGCCGGGGCTGCTGGCGGCGCAGACGGGCGACACGACCCCGTTCACCATGCACTCCGACCCGGCACCGACGATCTACGTCACCGGCAACCCCGGCCGCACCGACGCGGCCGTGCGCGCGCTGGAGCAGCACATCGCCGGGCTCACGTACACCAGCCCGCTGACCGGCAGCACGGTCAGGCTGACGCACTACCTGGCCGACCCGGTGGAGGAGAAGATCCTGCACTACGTCTCGGCGGACGCCGCCCGCACGCCGACGTTCACCGTGTTCTCGGGCGAGGAGGAGTACCTCTACGCCGGCTCCGGCAGTTGCGGCTCCTCGTGCGTCAGCGAGCCTGCCTCGTACGCCTGGAACCACGGCGGGATCGAGCCCGACATGACCGGGATCTGGCTGGGCATGGTCGGCCCGGGGGTGCGCCACCGCGGCGTCGACGCCGGTACCTGGTCCGACCAGACCGACCTGCGCCCCACCACGCTGGCGCTGCTCGGGCTGCGTGACGACTATGCGGTCGACGGCCGGGTGCTGACGCAGGACCTGTCGCCCGCGGCCGTCGCACCAGGCCTTCGCGCCCGCGGGCTCGACACCCTCGGTGCCGTCTACAAGCAGCTGCTGGCCGGCCCGGGAGCCTTCGGGGTGGACACCCTGACCGCCTCCACCCGGGCGCTGGCGGGCACCGACGAGGCCCGCTACGCGGCCACGGAGAGCCGCCTCGCGCGGCTCGGTGCCGCCCGGGACGCGCTCAGCGCGCAGATCCGCGCCGTGCTGCTCGGGGCCGCCTTCGACCGCCGCACCCCCGAGCGGAAGACGGTGGCCCGGCTCACGGCGCAGGGTCAGGAGCTGCTGTCCGCGGCGCACCGGCTGGCCCGGGGGTGAGCCCGGGGGTGGGCCCGGGAGCCCCGCAGCTCGCCGACCGGAGCAAGCAGTCGTAGATTCACAGGCGTCGCGGGTCTGCAGCAGGCCGGGCCCGCAGCTGTTGTGCCGCCGTTGGGGGCGCATGCCGATGGATCGACGCAAGTCCGTGCGGTTGCCGGCCGAGCCCGGCAGCGCCCCGCTGGCGCGCGGCTTCTGCCGCCGCACGCTGGCGGCCTGGCGACTCGGCCCGGCCACCGAACCGGCCGACAACCGACCGGCCGACAACCGACCGGCCGACAACGAACTGACCGACACCGCCGGGCTGCTGGTCACGGAGCTGGTCACCAACGCCCTGCGGCACAGTGACGAGCCGATCGAGGTCACCCTCACCGTGCACGCGGACCGGCTTCGCCTGGGGGTCTGGGACTCGCAGGGATCCAGCCCGCCCCGGGTGGTGACCAGCGCCGACGGCCCGGCCGGCAGCGGGCACGGACTGGTGGTGGTGGCCGGGCTGTCGCACGCCTGGGGCAGCGAGCCGACCGGGCACGGCAAGACGGTGTGGTGCGAGCTGCTGCTCCCACCCGGGTCGGGGTACGCCGAGCCCGGGTGCCCGCCGGCCCGCAGCGAGCCGGCCCGCCCCCGGGACGGGTGAGCCGAGGTCGGGCCGCAGCTCAGATCCGGCCGCCGGCGGTGTCACCGGACAGCCGTTGCGCGGCCCAGATGGGCAGCAGCGAGGCGACCACGAGCACCGCCGCGACGACATTGACCACCGGCGCCTGGTTCGGGCGGAACAGGTTGTCGAAGATCCACAGCGGCAGCGTCTGCAGCCCCGGCGAGGTGGTGAAGGTGGTCACCACGATCTCGTCGAAGCTCAGCGCGAAGGCGAGCAACCCACCGGCCAGCAGCGCCGAGCGCAACTGCGGGAACGTGACCAGGGCGAAGGTCTGGAACGTGTCGGCACCGAGGTCCATCGACGCCTCCTCCAGCGTGGTCCCGGTACGCCGCAACCTGGCCAGCACGTTGTTGTAGACGATGACGATGCAGAAGGTGGCGTGCCCCACGATCACGGACAGGTAGCCGAGCGGGATCCCCCCCGCGGCGAACGCCGAGTTCAGCGCGATGCCGGTGACGATCCCCGGCAGCGCGATCGGCAGGATCACCAGGAAGCTCACCGCCTCCCGCCCGAACCAGCGGTAACGCTGCACGCCGAACGCGGCCATCGTCCCGAGTACCAGCGCCAGCGCGGTGGCCCCGAGCCCCACCTTCACGCTGGTGAGCAGCGCGGTGCGCGCGCCCGGGTTGTCCAGCGTGCGCCCCCACCACTGCAGCGTCAGCCCGGTGGGCGGCCACCCGAAGGTCTTCGAGGTGTTCACCGAGTTGATCAGCACCACCAGCAGCGGTACGTAGATCACGGCCAGCCCGGCGCCGGCGGCGAGCCGGAGGCCGATGCGGGCGCGTCGCGACAGCCTCATCGCCGCCCCCGCCGACTCACAGGTTCTCCAGTGCGCCGGTGCGACGCACCAGGCTCAGGTAGGCCACGATCACCGCCACGGGGAAGAAGGCGGCCGCCGCGGCGAACGGCAGGTTGTTCGCCACGCCGATGTTGTCGTAGATGACGTTGGCGAACAGCTGGGTGCCGCCGCCGACGATCTTCACCGTGATGTAGTCGCCGAGGGAGAGCGAGAAGGTGAAGATCGACCCCGCCACCAACGAGGGGAAGGCCAGCGGCAGGATCACCGACCGCAGCGTCCGCCCGGCACTGGCGCCGAGGTCCGCCGACGCCTCGAGCAGCGAGTCGGGTAGCCGTTGCAGCCCGGCGAAGACCGGCAGCACCATGTACGGCAGCCACAGGTAGGCCAGCGTCACGGCGGTGCCGACCACCCCGAACCCGGGGCCGCCCAGGCCGATCGGGTGCAGCGCCCAGTTCAGCACCCCGTCGTCGGCGAGCATCGCCCGCCAGGCGTAGGCCTTCACCAGGTAGCTCGCCCACAGTGGCGTGACCACCGCGGCGAGCATCACCCGCTGCACCCGCGGCGAGGCCACCTTGGCCAGGTAGAAGGCCATCGGGAAGGCGATCACCGCGTCGACCACGGTCACGGCGGCGGCGACACCGAGGGTGCGCAGCGCCACCGTCCGGTAGACCGACCCACCGAGCAGGGTGCGCAGGTTGTCAAGGCTCGGGACGCGGATCAGGTTCCCGGTGAAGGAGTCCGTGCTCCAGAAGGCGGTCGCGAACATCACCGCCAGCGAGCCGAGGTAGGCCACCACCAGCCAGAGCATGGGCGCCGACAGCAGCCCCACCAGCCGCAGCCGGGGGTGGCGGTGCAGGAACGCGGACGCGCGCGCGACCGCCGGCGGGCGCCTGCCGCCGGCGGTCGCGGTGCTGGTGGGGCTCGTCATCGTCGTGCGGGCTGCGGGCTCAGCCCTTGACGGCGGTCCACGCCTGGGTCCAGGCGGCGTAGTCCTTGCAGACGTTGCCGCGGCTGTCACCGCAGTAGGTGGTGGGCGTGGTCCAGTAGGAGATGTTCGCGGCGTACGCCTTGTCCAGGGCGTGGTAGGCGGTGCAGAACGCCTTGTCAGAGGTGTGGTCGCAGGCCAGGGTCTGCGCCGGCGCCTCCCCGAACCACTCCGCCACCTGCGCGTTGACCGCCGGTGAGGTGATCCAGTCCATCCACTTGTACATGCACGTTGGGGTGGGCCGCCTTGGCCGCGACCATCCAGGTGTCCGACCATCCGGTCGCGCCCTCGGCCGGGACCGCGGTGTCGACGCTCACCTTCTTGTCGGCGTTGATGAGGTTGGCGTTCACCTGCCAGGCGGTGCCGATCACCGAGTTGCCCGCCTCGAAGGAGTTGACCTCCTTGGTGTAGTCGGCCCAGTACTCCCCGACCAGCGAGCGCTGGGTCTTCAACAGCTCGACCGCGGCGGAGAACTGGGTGGCGTCCAGCTCGTAGGGGTTGGTGATCTTCAGGTCCGGCTTGGTCGCCTTGAGGTACAGCGCCGCGTCGGCGATGTAGATCGGGGAGTCGTAGGCGGTGACCTTGCCCTTGTACGGGCTGGCCGCGTCGAACACCGCCCCCCACGAGGTCGGGGCGGTGGTGACCACCGCCGGGTTCCACATCAACACGTTGGCACCCCACCCGTGCGGGATGCCGTACATCTGCCCGTTCACCGAGTTCCACGGGCGGTTCTTCAGGAAGTCGGAGATGGTCGCGTAGTTCGGCACCAGCGCGGTGTTCACCGGGGCGACGTCACCTCCGTAGATCAGCCGCAGGGTGGCGTCACCGGAGGCCGACACCCCGTCGTACTGGCCGGTCTTCATCAGCGTCACCATCTCGTCGGAGGTGTTGCCGATCTTGACGTTGACCTTGCATCCGGTCTGCTGCTCGAACGGGGTGACCCAGTCGACGGTCTTGTCGTTGGACCCGTTCTCCGCGTAGCCGGCCCAGGCGATGAGATTGAGCTGCCCCTCCGGCTGGCCGAGCGCGGAGAGCATGGTGACCTTCGGCGGCGCGGCAGGGGTGCCGGCGGCGCTGCTGCTCCCGCCGCCCGAGGAACCGCAGCCGGCCAGCGCCAGGGCGCCGGCGGCGACGACGACGGCTGAGGTACGCGCACTGACTCGCATGGTGTCTCCGTTCCGTGGAGAGATCCTGGTCGGTGGTCGTGGTCGTGGACGGGGACGGGCGGCGGGGCCGGTCACCCGGTGGCGAGCTCGAAGGCGTGCTCACGGCGCCAGATCAGGCGGACCCGGCTACCGCGCAGCCGGGCCACGTCGGCCGAGCTGGTCTCCAGGTTCTGCTGCAGGGCGACGAGCTCGTCGCCGGCGTCCAGCCCGACCACGAGGCGGGTGGTGGCGCCGGCGTAGACGACCTCGCGGACGGTTCCGTCCGCGGCGATCTCGCCATCGCCCACGACCGCCCCCGCGGCGGCGACGCGCAGCTTCTCGGGCCGGATGCTGAAGACGCCCTCACGCCCAAGGACAGCCCGGGATGCCTGCTCGTGCAACAGGTTCGAGGTACCGACGAAGCCGGCGACGAAGGCGGTGCGCGGCCACTCGTAGACCTCGGCGGGGGTGCCCACCTGCTCGATGCGCCCGGCGTTGAACACCGCCACCCGGTCGGACATCGTCAGCGCCTCCTCCTGGTCGTGGGTGACGAACAGGAAGGTGATGCCCACGTCGCGCTGGATCCCCTTCAGCTCCACCTGCATCTGCTCGCGCAGCTTCAGGTCGAGCGCCCCGAGCGGCTCGTCGAGCAGCAGCACCCGCGGCCGGTTGACCAGCGCCCGGGCCAGCGCCACCCGCTGTCGCTGGCCGCCGGACAGCTGCGAGGGCCGCCGCCCGCCGTACCCGCCGAGCCGGACCAGCTCCAGCGCCTCCTCGGCACGGCGCCGCCGCTCGGGCCGGCCCACGCCCTTCACCCGCAACCCGTAGCCCACGTTGTCGAGCACGGACATGTGCGGGAAGAGCGCGTAGTCCTGGAAGACGGTGTTCACGTCGCGCTGGAAGGGAGCCGCGCGGCTGACGTCCTGGCCGCCGAGCAGCACGCTGCCCGCCGTCGGCAGCTCGAAGCCCGCCACCAGCCGCAGCACCGTGGTCTTGCCGGAGCCCGACGGGCCGAGCATGGAGAAGAACTCGCCGTCCGCGATCTGCAGGTCCACCCCGTCGACCGCGTGCACGGCCTGCTCGCCGGTGCCGAAGGTCTTGCGCAGCCCGACGAGGGCCACCGCGGGGGGAGCCGCGTCCGGAACCGAGGTCACCGACCCTCCACTGAGCGCGCGAATCTTGTCACCAGAGCGCGGAGTGTAGCTGGATTCCGTTGCAATCAGACCTCCTCGCACTCGATTTCGTTGCGAAACCGTTAGCGGCTTCCGCGCCGCCGGAACGCCCGGATGCCCGCCTGGAGGCGGTGGAGCAGGCTGGGGGGGTGCCACCGTCGGATCCCGACCCCCACCCGCGAGCTGCGCCGGCGCCTGCCCCGGTGCCGGCGGACCGGCCGGTGGTCGTGCTCGGGCTGATGGGAGCCGGCAAGACCACCCTCGCCGCGCAGCTGGCCCGGCGCTGGGGGCGGCCGCTGCGCGACTCCGACGCCGACCTCGAGGCCCGGTACGGGCGCACCGCGGCCGAGCTGGCGGCGCAGCGCGGGGCCGCCGGGCTGCACGAGCTGGAGGCCGCCCAGTTGCTGGCGGCGCTGTCGGACCGGACGGCGGAGGGTGCGGTGGCACCCGTGGTGGCCGCCGCGGCGAGCGTGGTGGAGCGGGCCGACTGCCGGGCGGCGCTGGCCCGTGCCGTGGTGGTGTGGCTCGACCTGCCGGTCGAGGTGCTGGCCCGCCGGCAGTCCGCCGGCGGGCACCGCCCGGCCTACCGCACCGACCTGGTCGCCATGCTGCGCGAGATGGACGCGGCGCGACGCCCGCTGTTCACCGCCGTCGCCGACGTGGTGCTACGGCCGCAGCAGGGGCCCGGCGGCGCCCCACCCGTTGCCCAGCTCGTCGCCGAGGTCGAGCGCCGGCTCGACTCCTCCGCCGCCGGCTGAGCCCGCGGAACGACGCGGCGCCGTCAGTGCTCGAAGGCCGCCGGAAGGGTCGCGTCGTGGGCCGCGCGCAGCTCGGCCAGCGGGACGGCGAACAGCCCCTCGACCTCCAGGCTCCCCGCGGCCGTGGTGACCCCGAGGCGCAGCGCCGGCACCCCGTGCTGCGCGCAGAGCGCCTCGAGCCGGGCCCGCTCGTCCGCGGGCACGGCGACCAGCGCCCGCGCGGTCGACTCCGACCACAGCGCGACGAACGCCTCCACGCCGTCGCGGGCGCACACCCCGTCGAGGTCCACCCGGGCGCCGACCCCGAAGCGCAGCGAGGCCTCGACCAGCGCCTGCGCCAGGCCGCCGTCGGACAGGTCGTGGGCCGCCGCGAGCAGCCGCCGCCCGCGAACCGTCGACCAGCACGCCGGCCGAGCGACCGCTCCGCCTCGAGGTCGACCCGCGGCGGCAGCCCGCCGAGGTGGCCGTGCTCCGCCCATGCCCACTCCGAACCGGCCAGCTCTTCCCGGGTGGTGCCCAGCAGGAACACCGCCAGCCCGGGGCCGCTCCAGCCCGAGGGGGTGCGCCGGGCGACGTCGTCGAGCACGCCGAGCACGCCCGACCACCGGCGTCGGGTGGATCGCCACCTCGCCGGTCTGGTTGTAGAAGCTGACGTTGCCGCCGGTCACCGGGACGCCCAGGACCTGGCAGCCGTCGGCGAGCCCGCTGACCGCCCGCTCGAACTGCCACATCACCCCCGGGTCCTCCGGGGAGCCGAAGTTCAGGCAGTCGGTCACCGCGAGCGGCTGCGCCCCCGCCACCGCGACGTTGCGGTACGCCTCGGCGAGCGCCAGCTGCGCCCCCTGGTAGGGGTCGAGCGCACCGAACCGGCCGTTGCAGTCGGTCGCGAGCGCGACGCCGAGGCCGCTGGACTCCTCGATGCGCACCACGCCGGCGTCGTCGGGCATCGCCAGCGCGGTGTTGCCCTGCACGTACCGGTCGTACTGGTCGGTGACCCAGGCCCGGCTCGACAGGTTCGGCGAGGCCGACCATCCGCAGCAGCAGCGCCCGCAGCTGCGCCCCGCCGGAGGGCCGCGGCAGGCGCTGCGGGCCGTCGGCCTGCAGCGCGTCCAGCCAGTCCGGCCGGGCGTAGGGCCGGTCGTAGACCGGGCCGTCGTGCGCGACGGTGCGCGGTGGCACGTCGACGACGGTCTCGCCGTGCCAGGTCACGACGAGCCGACCGGTGTCGGTGACCTCGCCCAGCACCGTGGCCTCGACGTCCCACTTCCCGGTGACGGCCAGGAACGCGTCGAGGTCGGCGGGCGGACGATGGCCATCATCCGCTCCTGCGACTCGCTCATCAGGATCTCCTCGGGGTGCAGCGTGGGGTCGCGCAGCGGCACCAGGTCGAGGTTGACCTCCATGCCGCCGTCGCCGTTGCTGGCCAGCTCGGTGAACGCGCAGGACAGCCCGGCCGCGCCGAGATCCTGGATGCCGTTGACCAGCCCCCCGGCGAACAGCTCGAGGCAGCACTCGATCAGCACCTTCTCGGCGAACGGGTCGCCGACCTGCACGCGCGGGCCGCTTGGTCGGCCCGTCCGCATCGAAGGTCTGGCTGGCCAGCACGGACGCCCCGCCGATGCCGTCACCGCCGGTGCGGGCGCCGAACAGCACGACCAGGTTGCCCTCGCCGGTGGCGTTGGCCAGGTGGATGTCCTCGTGCCGCAGCTGCCCACGCACAGCGCGTTGACCAGCGGGTTGCCCTGGTAGCACGGGTCGAACACGATCTCGCCGCCGATGTTCGGCAGGCCCAGGCAGTTGCCGTAGCCGCCGACGCCGGCGACGACCCCGGGCACCACGCGGGCGGTGTCCGGGTGGTCGAGCGCGCCGAACCGCAGCGGGTCCATCACCGCGATCGGCCGCGCGCCCATCGAGATGATGTCGCGGACGATCCCGCCGACGCCGGTGGCGGCGCCCTGGTACGGCTCGACGTAGGAGGGGTGGTTGTGGCTCTCGATCTTGAAGGTGACGGCCCAGCCCTCGCCGATGTCGACGACGCCCGCGTTCTCGCCGATGCCGACCAGCAGGTGCTCGCGCATCTGCGCGGTGGTCTTCGTCGCCGAACTGGCGCAGGTGCACCTTGCTCGACTTGTAGGAGCAGTGCTCGCTCCACATCACGCAGTACATGGCCAGCTCGCACGAGGTCGGACGGCGGCCGAGGATCTCGCGGATCCGGCCGTACTCGTCCTCGGCCAGGCCCAGCTCATCCCACGGCTGCGCCGCCTCCGGGGTGGCGGCAGCCCGCTCGACGGTGTCCGGGGCAGGGAGAGTCACGGCGCCCACCGTACCGGGGCACCCGTGGCGCCCCTCAGGCGGACAGCACCGAGCGCAGCACCGAGGTGAACATCCGCAGCCCGTCGGTCCCGCCGAGCTCACCCGCACCACCCCGCTCGGGGCCGAACAGGGCGTCCACGGCGTGCTCGGGGTGCGGCATCAGCCCGACCACGTTCCCGGCGGCGTTGGCGACGCCGGCGATGTCGCGGTACGAGCCGTTCGGGTTCCCCCCGAGGTAGCGGGCGACCACCCGGCCCTCGCCCTCGAACCGGTCGAGGGTGGCGGCGTCCGCGACGAAGCCGCCCTCGCCGTTCTTCACCGGGATGACGATCTCCTCGCCCGGGCCGTACCCGCGAGGTCCACACCGTCGCGGTCGACTCCACCCGCAGCCTCTGGTCGCGGCAGACGAACTTGCGGTGGTCGTTGCGGATCAGCGCTCCCGGCAGCAGGTGGGACTCGCAGAGGATCTGGAAGCCGTTGCAGATGCCGAGCACCGGCAGGCCGGGGACGCCCGAGTCCGGCGCCCCGGCGAGGCGCGCGATCTCGCGCATGACCGGGGCGAAGCGGGCGATGGCGCCGCAGCGCAGGTAGTCGCCGTAGGAGAAGCCGCCGGGCAGCACCACGGCGTCGACGCCGTGGAGGTCGGCGTCGCCGTGCCACAGCGCGCACAGCCTCGCCGCCGGCCAGCCGCACGGCGCGGGCCGCGTCCAGGTCGTCGAGCGAGCCGGGGAAGGTGACGACGCCGATCCTCAGGCCCCGCCGAGGCTCCGGGCCGTCCTGCTCGCGGCCCGCCGTCGCGCGGCGACGCGGACGACGTCCTCGATCACCGGGTTGCTGAAGCAGTGTCACCGCCGCCTCGCGGGCGCGGCGCGAGCACCTCGTCGGTGACCTCGCCGTCGACCTCGAGCTCGAAGCGCTTGCCCTGGCGGACGGCGGTGAACCCGGCGAACCCGAGCCGGGCGAGGGCGCCCGCCACGGCCTTGCCCTGCGGGTCGAGGATCTCCGGCTTCGAGCATGACGTCGACGACGACGCGTCCCATGGCAGCAGACTCCCGGAAGGTGAGCCGGGCGGCGGGCAGTGGCGGTGCTCCCGCGGTACCGGCGCCGGGCGGGATCCAGCCTAGCCAGGGCCGCCGGGCCCCTCGCGCGCGGCCCGGCGGTGGTGCCAGGGGCCCATGCGGGTCACCCACATCGGCCACTCCTGCGTCCTGATCGAGGCCGCGGGCACCCGGGTGCTGCTCGACCCGGGCGTGTTCAGCCCCGGCTTCGTCGAGCTCACCGACCTCGACGCGATCGTGGTGACCCACCAACACCTCGACCACCTCGACGGCGAGCGGCTGCCCGCCCTGCTGGAGGCCAACGACGGCGCCCGGCTGCTCGCCGAGCCGGAGACCGCCGCCGGGCTGAACCACGTCGGGATGGAAGCCACCGCGCTGCACCCCGGGCAGTCCCTCGCCGTCGCGGGGCTCACCGTCGCCGCGGTCGGCGGCCTGCACGCGGTCGTGCACGAGGAGATCGCCCGCGTCGGCAACGTGGGGGTGGTGCTGCGCGCGCCGGGCGAGCCGACCTTCTTCCACCCCGGGGACGCCATCGACACGGCCCCCGGCGACGACGCCGCCCCCGGCGGGGTCGACCTGCTGGCCCTTCCGCTGGCCGCGCCGTGGGCGGCGGTGAAGGAGATCGTCCAGTTCCTGCGCGCGGTCGGCCCCCGGGCCTGGTTCCCGATGCACGACGCCGTGCTGTCCCCCACCGGGCGGGGGCTGTACGTGCGGTTGCTGACCCAGCTCGCGCCGCAGGGATGCGAGCTGGACGACCTCGCCGGTGCCGGGGCCCGGCAGGTGCTCAGCGGTTGAGCTTGTCGGCGAAGGCGATCGGCACCGGGTCGAGGTCCTCCGCGGGGGTGAAGCCGAACACCCGGGAGTAGAAGTACAGCTCGGCGGTGATCGCGCGGACGATGTTCGCGGCCTGCCGGAACCCGTGCTGCTCACCGGCGAACAGCAGGTAGGCATGCGGGACGCCCCTGCTCCGCAGGGCCTGGACGATCAGCTCCGCCTGCGCGGGAGGCACCACGGCGTCCTCGTCGCCCTGCAGCACGATCAGCGGCCGGTCGAAGCCGTCGACGTGGGTGAGCGGTGAGCGCTGCTCGTACACCGCGGCCGCCTCCGGGTACGGACCGACCAACCGGTCCTGGTAGCGCGACTCGAACTTGTGCGTGTCACGGGCCAGCGCCGCCAGGTCGGCCACCCCGTAGTGGCTGGCCCCGGCGGCGAACACGGTGCGGGTGGCGAGCGCGGCAAGGGTGGTGAACCCGCCCGCACTGCCGCCGCGGATGGCCAGCCGGGCGGCGTCGACCCGGCCCTGGTCGGCCAGCCAGGTCGCCGCCGCACAGGCGTCGTCCACGTCGACCACCCCCCAGCCGCCGTCGAGCAGGCGGCGGTACGGGCGCCCGTAGCCGGTGCTGCCGCCGTAGTCGACATCGACCACGGCGAACCCGCGGCTGGTCCAGAACTGGGTGGACAGCCGGAAGGACGGGTCGGCGGCGCCGGTCGGGCCACCGTGCACCAGCACCAGCAGCGGCGGCAGTTCCCCCTGCGGCCCGGTGGCCACGGCGCTGGCCGGCGGGTAGAACCAGGCGTGCGCGGTGCGCCCGCCCGTGCTGGGGAAGCTGAGCTGCTCGGGAAGGGAGACCGCCGCGGGGTCGAGGTGCAGCTCGCGAGCCGGGCAGAGCACCGCGGCCGCCCCGCTCGCCGGGTCGAGCTCGACGACCACGGCCTCGGCGCCGCGCTGCCCGGCGATCGCGACCAGCCGGCCGGCGTCCAGCCGCAACGCCACCAGCCCGGTGGCCGGCGCCCCGCCCACCACCACCACGGTGTCCCGCGGGGCGCGCCCCGGGCCGGCGGTGACCAGGTGGGCGCCGTCGGCGGCGTCGTAGCAGAACCAGACGGTGCCGTCGGCGCCGGTGGCGTAGCGGCTCTGCCCGAACGCCCAGGCGGGCAGGCCCACCTCGGCGGCGACCGGGTGCACCGCGACCAGCTCCGGCCGGGCGGAGTCCAGCCCCTCGACCCGGTAGACGTTCCACCAGTCGCTGCGGTCGCTGACCAGGTACAGGGAGCCGTCGGCGCCCCACTCCGGCTGCAGCAGCGACTCCTGGGCGCCACCGGCCACCCGGCGCGGCGCGGTGAGCTCCCGGCCGTCCAGCTCGCCGACCCACACCGCCGTGGAGTCCCACGGCATGTCCGGGTGGTCCCAGGCGAGCCAGGCCAGCCGCCGCCCGTCCGGGCTGATCCTCGGGGCGGCGACGAAGTCCGGGCCGCAGACCAGCACCACCGGCTCGGCCGGGTCGCCCGGGGCCCGCGCGGGGTGGGCGGGCAGCGCGACGATCTCGTTCCGGACGGCGCTGACGTCCTCGCCCCCGCCGGGCCCCGGGGCGGGGTGCGACTCGCGCACGCAGATCACGGTGGCGCCGTCCGCGCTGACCCGCCCGTCGGCGTAACGCAGGCCGTGCGGGTGGGCGGGCTCCGGGGTGAGCGGGACGGGCAGCTCGGCGTCCGGGTCGAGCCGGTACAGCCGCTGGTCCGCCCAGGAGGTGGCGAACACGACGCCACGGTGCACCCACCAGGCGGCACCCCCGTACTCGTGCGCCCGGGTGCGCACGTCCCAGCCGGCGGGGAACAGGTCGCGTACGCTCCCGTCGGGGTCGCGGCGGGAGACCTGCGTCCTGCCCCCCTCCGCGGGGCGCCGCTGCGACCACCAGGTGATGCCGCCCTCGGCCCAGGTGCCGGTGGGGACGGCCGCCCCGGCGACGAGCAGGTCGGCGGGGACCGGTGAGGGCCACGACCCGAAGCTCAGCGGTCGGCGGTCGGGCCCGGAGGATGTCGCGCTCATGGCGGCACCGTAGCCGCCCCGCCGCTACCCGCCGGTGGTGGGAACGGTGACCTTCCCGGAGGCCGCCAGGGCGGCGATGTCGGTGCGGTGGTGGGAGCCCTGCAAGCGGACCCTGGCGACCGCCTCGTAGGCACAGGCCCGGGCGTCGTCGAGCCCGGGGCCGGTGCCCACCACCGACAGCACCCGCCCCCCGGCGCTGAGCACGTCACCGGCCGGCGAGCGCCGGGTGCCGCCGTGCAGCACCCAGGCCCCCTCGACGGCCTCGGCCTCCTCGAGCCCGCCGATCGGGTCACCGGTGCTGGGCGACCCGGGGTACCCCTGTGCGGCAACGACCACGGTGACGGCGGCGTTGTCGCGCCAGCGCAGCCGGGGCGCCGAGTCCAGCTGGCCGGTTGCCGCCGCGAAGAGCACGATCCCCAGCGGCGTGGTCAGCCGGGCCAGCACCACCTGCGTCTCGGGGTCGCCGAAGCGGGCGTTGAACTCCACCACCTTCAGGCCGCCCGAGGTCAGCGCCAGCCCGCAGTAGAGAACCCCGACGAACGGGGTGCCGCGCCTGGCCAGCTCGTCGACCGTCGGCTGCGCGACCCGGGCCACGATGTCGTCGACCAGGGTGGGCGGGGCCCACGGCAGCGGTGAGTAGGCGCCCATCCCGCCGGTGTTCGGCCCGCTGTCCCCGTCACCCACACGCTTGAAGTCCTGGGCGGGGGCCAGCGGCAGCACGCTGTGCCCGTCGGTGATGCAGAACAGCGACACCTCGGGGCCGTCCAGGTACTCCTCGACGACCACGGCGGCGCCGGCACGCTGCAGGCAGGCGGTCGCGTGGGCCAGTGCGGCCTGCCGGTCGGTGGTCACCACGACACCCTTGCCGGCGGCCAGCCCGTCGTCCTTGACGACATATGGCGGGCCGAAGGCGTCCAGCGCCTCGGCCACCTCGGCGATCCGGGTGCACACGTGGGCCATCGCGGTCGGCACCCCGGCGGCCGCCATCACCTGCTTGGCGAAGGACTTGCTGCCCTCCAGCCTGGCAGCCTGCGCGGTGGGCCCGAAGCAGGGGATCCCGCGGGCGGAGACGGCGTCGGCGGCGCCCGCGACCAGAGGCGCCTCGGGGCCGATCACCACCAGGTCGGCGCCCCCCTGCTCGGCCAGCGCGGCGATGGCCTCGGAGTCGGCGAGGTCGACGGCGGCGCACGGGGCGAGCATCTCGATCCCGGCGTTGCCGGGCGCGCACACCACCTCGTTCACGGTGGGGTCGGCCACCAGTGCGCGGACGAGGGCGTGTTCGCGGGCACCGGAACCGATCACGAGGACCTTCACGGGGCACACCGTAGCGATCCCCTACCCACGTCCTCCGGGCGGCTCATCCCGGCTGCGCATCGTCACGCCCACGCTGCGATCGGTCACCCGAGCCGGGCGGCGGACGTCACCCTCCGGCCTGGGTCTGCGGGTCCTGCCCGCCGGCGGCCGCGCCGAACAGGGCCTCCAGGCGCTGCAGGTCGAGGGTCGCCGTGGACGTCGACGAGCCGAGCATCTCGCCCAACCCGGCGAGAAACCCGGCCGGTTCGGCGGTCAGCGACAGGGTGACCCTGGTGTGCCGCTCGTCCACCGGCTGCAGCCGGAACTCCCCCCCGAAGGCGGGACGGGACAGCGCGTGCCAGCTGACCCGGTGCTCCCGCGGCCGGGCCAGCACGGCCACCGCGATCTCGCGGGTCTGCCGCGCGTCCCGCACCCGGAACACGAACCGCTCGAACGAGGACGCGGTGACCTCCTCGACCCCGACCAGGAAGTCCGGCCAGCTCTGGACATCTCGCAACCTGGCCTCGACCTCGGACACGGGCACGCTGAGGACGGCGGAAGCCTCCTGGTGCGTCATCGCAACCTCCTCGTGGCCAGACCTGCAGCCGACGCTGCGGGGGGAACGGATCAACGTTACGTCGCGCGCACCCCCCCGGCTCGGGGACGATCGTCCGATGACCCTCCCGGCCGGTACCGTGCCGCTGCTGCCGCTGCTGCGCGCCCGGGTGCTGGTGGGCGCGCGGCGCTGGCGGACGGTCGCCTGGTCGGTCGGTCAGAGTGCGCTGGCCGGCGCGACCGGCTGGGAGCTCGCGGTGCGGGTGCTGCACCACACCACGCCGTTCTATGCGGCGGTGGCGGCGATCGTCTGCCTGGGCACGTCGAACCTGAACCGGGTCCGCCGCGTGGGCGAGCTCGCGGCCGGGGTCAGCGTCGGGGTCGGGGTGGCCGACCTCGTGGTGCACCGGATCGGGCACGGCGGGTGGCAGATCGCCCTGGTGGTGGCGCTGACCATGACCGTGGCGCTGCTGCTCGACGGCGGCACCCTGATCGTCAACCAGGCCGCCCTGCAGGCGGTCTTCGTCGTGGTGCTGCCGGCGCCGTCCGGGGGGTACCTGAGCCGCTGGCTGGACGCCATCGTCGGGGGCGCCACCGCACTGGCGGTGGCCTTCGTGCTGCCCGCCGACCCCCGGCCGGCGCTACGCCGCGAGTCCACCGCGGTGACCGCCACCATGGCCGCGGCACTGCGGCAGGCGGCCGGGGCGGCCCGCGCCGGGGACCCCGACCTGGCCGCCGCCGCCCTCGACGCCGCGCGGGGCACCGAGCCCGCGCTGGGGCGGTGGCGCGATGCGGTGCGCGCCGGGGAGGAGATCACCCGGCTGTCCCCGCTGCGCCGCGGCGCCTGGGCCGAGATCAGCAGCCATCGCCTGGCGCTGGTCCCGGTGGACCGGGCGGTGCGCAACCTGCGGGTGGCGCTGCGCCGGGTGGTGGCCGCCACGGAGGACGCCGTGGCCGGGGGAGAGCCGCTCCCCGAGCCGGTGCTGGAGGTGCTGGAACAGCTCGGCGGCACCCTCCACACCCTGCCGGGGGCCCTGCTCGACCGCGGCGGAGAGGGCGGGCGGCGCACCCTGGCGGCGCTGCAGGCGCTCTCCGGCCGGCTCGACCCGCAGGCGCTGCAGGCCCACACCCTGTCGGCGACGGTCGTGGTGGCACAGGTGCGTTCGAGCGTGGTCGACCTGTTGCACGTGCCGGGAGTCTCCGCGGCCGGGGCGCGCGGCATGCTCCCGGGCTGACCGGGCCTACAGCCCCGCCTCGACCTCCGCCAGCGCCTCCCCGAGCAGGGCGATGCCGTAGCGGGCCTCCTCGTCGGTGATGTTCAGCGGCGGCACCACGTGCGTCCGGCTGCCGTTGACGAACGGCAGCAGCCCGCGGGCGCGGCAGGCGGCGGCCAGCGCGGCCATCGGGGCGTTCGCCGCGCCGGAGGCGTTGAACGCCACCAGCGGCTCGCGGGTGGCGCGGTCGCGCACGAGTTCGAGCGCCCAGAACGCGCCGACCCCGCGGACCTCACCCACGATCGGGTGCCGGGCGGCCAGCTCCGCCAGCTCGGGGCCGAACACCTCCCGGCCGAGGCGATCCGCGTTGGCGACCAGGCCCTCCTGCTCCATCGCGGTGATCGTCGCCACCGCGGCCGCGCACGCCAGCGGGTGCCCCGAGTACGTCAGCCCGCCGGGGAACACCCGCTCGGCGAAGGTGTCGTAGACGGCCCGGGAGACCAGCACGCCGCCGAGCGGGACGTACCCGGAGTTCACTCCCTTGGCGAAGGTGATCAGGTCGGGCTCGGTGCGCTCGCCCGGCAACCGGTTGCCGGCGGCGTCCTCGTCGGCGAGCTCGCAGGCGAACCACCGGCCGGCCCGGCCGAACCCCGACATCACCTCGTCGGCGATCCAGAGGATCCCGTAGCGGTCGCACAGCGCGCGGACCCCGCGCAGGTAGCCCGGCGGGGGCACCATGATCCCCGCCGTGCCGGGGATGGACTCCAGCACGATCGCGGCGATCGTGCCCGGCCCCTCGAGCTGGATGAGCTGCTCCAGGTGGGCCAGCGCCCGCTCGCTCTCCTGCTCGGGCGTCGTGGCGTGGAACGCGAAGCGGTACAGGAACGGGCCCTGGAAGTGCACCACGCCCTCGGCCCCGTAGTCGTTGGGCCAGCGCCGCGGGTCACCGGTGAGGTTGATCGCGGTGGTGGTGTTGCCGTGGT
Source organism: uncultured Actinomycetota bacterium (assembly GCA_963784535.1). Taxonomy (GTDB): domain Bacteria; phylum Actinomycetota; class Actinomycetes; order Actinomycetales; family Kineosporiaceae; genus CAWARR01. The sequence continues at coordinate 251,771 of CAWARR010000008.1, forward strand.
AGCTGCGGTAGCGGGCGAGCACCTTGCGCCGGCCGGTGTGCAGGCGGGCCATCCGAACGGCGTTCTCGACGGCATCGGCCCCGGCATTGGTGAAGAACACGTGGCTGAAGCGCGAGCCCGGGGCCCGCTCGACGATCAGCCGGGCGGCCTGCGAGCGGGCCGCGTTGGCGTGCTGGGGGGCGACGGTGGCCAGCAGGGCTGCCTGCTCCTGGATGGCGGCGACGACGGTGGGGTGGCCGAAGCCGATGTTGGTGTAGACGAGCTGGCTGGACAGGTCGAGGTAGGGGGTTCCGTCCCCGTCCCAGGCCCAGGCGCCCTGGGCGCCGACCACGACCAGCGGCTTCAGGGCCGCCTGCGCCGACCAGGAGTGGAACACGTGCGCGCGGTCCAGCGCGAAGGTGCGGGCCGCGCCCTCCGGGTCCGGCGTCGGGTGGGGTGCCGTTGCCGGCAGCGGCGGGCGGGTGGGCGTCGACGCGGGGCCTGCGGGCGCGGTGCTGGTCATGACGGCCAGCCTAGGACGCCGCCCGCGGGGCCGGCGGGAACACAGTGTCAGCCCGGTACCGCCCTGCCCGACACTCGGTGGCCCGACGGCGACGCAGGTCCGGTCGGCCCGGCCCGCTCAGGCCGCCTCCCACCCCAGGCCGGCGTGCAGGGTGGCCAGCAGCGCCGGGTCGACGTCCCCGGCCAGCTCGCAGGCCACCGACGCGGCACCGGTAGCCACCGCGAGGGTGGTGGCGGCACGCAGGTCCAGCCCGCGTTCCAGGCCGATCCCCAGCCCGGCGGCGAAGGCGTCGCCGGCGCCGATCGGGTTGACCTCGGCCACGGTGGGCGCGGCCACCCAGAAGGCGCCGGCGGCATCGACCCCCGCCACGCCGTGCCGACCGACCGTCACCAGCGCCGCCGTCGCCCCCGCCGCGGCCAGCCCGCGGGCGGCGGCGACGGCCCCGGCCCGGGCAGACTCGGCAACCGGCTCGACCGGCTCCTCCACCTGCTCGCCGAGGACGACGCGGGCCTCGGCGAGGTTGGGGGTGACGACGTCGGGGCCGGCGGGCAGCGCCGCGGCCAGCGCACCCCGGGCTGAGTCGAGCACCACCCGCAGGCCGGCGGCGTGCAGGCCCGCCACCAGATCGGCGTACAGCGCGGAGTCCGGCCCGGGCGGGAGGCTGCCGGACAGCACGGCCACCCGGTGGCCGGCGGCCTCCTGCAGCACGGCCCCGAGCAGCGCGGCCCGGTCGCCGCCGGACAGCACCGGGCCCGGCTCGTTGAGCACGGTGACCCGCAGATCGTCCTCGAGAATGAGGATCGCGGAGCGGATCTCACCGGCGGTCGGCACCCGCCGGACGTCGTGCCCCTCGTGGTCGAGCAGGTCACCGACGTAGCGCCCGAGCACGCCGGGCAGGTTGGCCACCAGCCGCGGGCGCACGCCGTGGGCCTGGGCGGCCCGGCAGACGTTGACCGCCTTGCCCCCCGCGGTCATCTCCGCCGAGCGCGGGCGCTGCACCTGCCCCGGCACGAGCCTGCCCAGCCGCAGGGTGCGATCCAGGGCGAGGTTGGCGCCGACGACGAGCACGGCAGGCGCTCCTTCTGGCATGTCCGCGGGTGTTTCGACAACGCTGTCAGATGGCGCTGCCGAAACCATAGGTCGCAAGCTGTCACCGGGACAACACCCCGGAGCGATGGTTGCCGAGTCCTTACCCGGCGGCGTCCGGCCCGTTGCCGGGGGCGCCCCGGCGGGCATCCGCGCCCGCCCCCACCGTCGACCCCGTCGACCCCGTCGACCCCGCCGACCCCGCCGACCCCGCCGACCCCGTCGACCCCGCCGATCCGGCACCGGCGCCCGGGCCCCGGGCCACGTGAGCCATCCCGGCGACGTCCTGCACCGCCCGCCCGTCGACCGGGGCCAACCGCGGCGGGCGCACCGGCTGCGGCAGCAGGCCGAGCCGGTGACTCAGCCGCTGCAGGTCGGCGCCGGCGCAACGCCGCACCGAGCCCGTCCAGCGCGCCACGCGGAGCGCCGCCCGGCCGCCGAGCGGACCGAGGGTGAGGCTGATCGCCGTCCGGCGGCCGTTCAGCCCCAGCAGCCTGATCTCCCCCGACCAGCGCGGACCCTCCAGGGTGTGCCAGCTGAACCGGTGCTCGCTGGCGTGCCAGCGCACCTGCAACAGCGCGTCCCGCCGCCACCGGCGCTGCCGGATCGTCACCTCGTAGCGGTCATGGCTGCTGCGCCGGGCGGTCTCGATGCAGGACAGGAATCCGGTCCAGGCGACCACGTCCCACAACTGGGCCTCCACCACCGACAGCGGCTGGGCCACCACGACCCGGGCATGGCTGGACACCGCCCTGACTCCCCTCGCCCGACGCGGCCCGCACCCGGTCTCCCAGGCCGGACCCAGGGGTGTTGTCGGCGGCGCCCAGGGCTCTGCTTGACCCGCCCGCCCGGTGAACCCGCGGGCGACCCCCGATCGGCGCAACCCCGCGGGGCCGGGATCAGCGCGCCCGGCCGCCGCCGACGGGGACCGGTGGCCCGCCCGCGGCAAGCCCTGCCAGCAGGTCACCGCGCGTGCGCAGCCGGTCGGTGACCTCGTCGGGGCCGAGCTGATGCAAGGCCGCCCCGCCCCGCCCCGAGCCGTCGAGCTCGGCCCAGGAGCGCGGCGCGGCCACCGTCGGCCGCTCCCGCCCGCGCAGCGAGTACGGGGCGATCGTCGTCTTCGCGGCGTGGTTCTGGCTCCAGTCCAGCAGCACCCGACCGGGGCGCAGGGCCCTGGTCATCCGCGACACCACCAGCCGCGGGTGCGTGCGCTCCAGCCGCTCGGCCAGCGCGCGGGCGTAGCCGCGCAGGGTGTCCGCGTCCTGCTCACCGCTGACGGCGGCGTACAGCTGCATACCCGCTCCGCCGCTGCTCACCGGGAAGCAGCTCAACCCGTCGGCGGCGAGCAGTTCGCGCACCGCGGACGCCACCTCGACGCACTCGGCCAGCCCGGCCGGCAGCCCCGGGTCGAGGTCGATCACCAGCCGGTCGGGGTTGCGTCGGGCGCCCTGGGTATCGACCGTCCACTGCGGCACGTGCAGCTCCAGCGCGGCGAGGTTGGCGGCCCACACCACCCCGGCGAGGTCGTCGAGCAGGGGATAGGTGATCGTCTCGCGGTCGCGGGTGGAGCCCGGCACCGGGAGAGTGACCCGGCGAACCCACGCGGGCGCCCCCGCGGGCAGGTTCTTCTCGAAGAACGGCTCCCCGCCCACGCCGTCGGGCCAGCGCTTCCGGGTGACCGGCCGGTCGCGCAGGTAGCCGAGCATCGTCGCCGCCACGCCCGAGTAGTAGGCCAGCACCTCCGCCTTGGTGGTACCGGTCGAGGGGTAGAGCACCTTCTCGAGGTTGCGCAGCACCAGCCGCCGCCCCTCGACGTCCACCACCTGCCCGGCCGGCGCCATCGGACCAGCCTGGCACGGAGCCGGCCACCACGCCGGGCGGCGCGGGGCCGCTCCGGGGCTCGGGGCTGGCCGCTCGGGGGTTCGGCCGCTCGGGGGTTCGGCCGCTCGAGGGCTCGGCCGCTCGGGGGCTACTCGGGGCGGACCGCCTGCGCCGGAAGGTCCGCGCGCACCCCGCGGAACACCGGCTCGCGCAGCCGCCCGCCCTCGGTGCGCCCCTTGTACCGGACCTCCACCACGAGTTCGGGGCGCACCCAGACCGCGCCGTCGGCGTCGGCCCGCGGTAGCCCGGCGGCGAAGGGGGAGCGGCCCGCCCGCAGCGGCTCCAGCACCCGGCGCAGCGACTCGCCGGCCTCCCCGGCCAGCCCGCTGCCCACCCGCCCGGCGAAGCGCAGCACCCGCTGCCCGGTGGCGTCGCCGACCCAGATCCCGAGCAGCAACGCCCCGATCCGCCCGCTGGAGTTGACCTCCGGCCGCCACCCGCCGACGAGGCAGGCCTGCACCCGCCGGTGCGCCAGCTTGACCCAGTCGCGGCTGCGCACCCCGGGCTGGTAGCGAGCACACCGGCGCTTGGCGACCACCCCCTCCAACCCCTGCTCCAGCGTCGCCGCGACGAGCGCGTCACGGTCGGTGTAGACGGGGGACAGCTGCCAACCGGGCGCGGCGGGCATCGGCACCCGCTCGAGCAGTTCCCGGCGCTGCTGCCAGGGCAGGTCGGTGAGGTCGCGACCCTCGAGCCGGAGCAGGTCGAAGGGGAGGTAGGTCGCCGGGGCGGAGCCCGCCAGCGCGGCCGCCCGCAGCCGATCGCGGAGCTGGAAGCGGTCGGCCAGCGCGGCGAAGCTCGGCACCCCGGCCCGCAGCACCACGGCCTCCCCGTCGAACAGCGCATCCGGTGGCAGCGGCCCTGCCCCGGCCAGCTCCGGGAAGGCCGCGGTGACGTCGTTGCCGGTGCGGCTGACCAGCCGCACCCCGGCCGCCGGACCGCCGCGCACCTCGGCGAGCACCCGCATGCCGTCCCACTTCACCTCGAAGGCCCAGCTGGCGGCATCGCCGGGCAGCTGCCCGGCGGCAGGGGTGGCGAGCATCGGCCGCATCCCCCCATGCTCCCGCGCCCTTCCCCGGGACGGGGCCTGCCGCGGCAGCGGGCGCGCCCGCTGCGGGGCGGGCAGCCCGGCCACCCGCGCGAGTGATCGACATCACGGTGCAGCGCCGTGTGACTCCCACCGCCAGCTGTCGAGAACCGGTCGGGGGGAACCGGATACCGGCGAGAGGACGACAATGCGGCGCGTGATGCTCGGACTGGGTCGCGGAGTGCTGGGCAAGATCCTGGGCCTCACCGTGCTGCTGGTCGCCTCCAGCGTCACCGCCGGAGTGGTGGTGAACAACGTCGCGGCCGGCCGGCTGTACGGCACGGCGCGGGCCCAGGAGACGGACACCTACGCCTCCTGGATCAAGCAGGAGCTGGCGTCCCAACAGGCGCTGGTCGAGCAGCTCGCCGTGCTCGTGGCCAACGAACCCCAGCTCCAGAAGGCTTTCGCCGCCCGCGACCGCGCCGCCCTGCTGCAGCAGTTGGCCCCCGCGTTCGCCAAGCTCAAGGCCGACTACGGGATGGCTCAACTGCAGTTCCACACCCCGCCGGCGACGTCCTTCCTGCGGGTGCACTCGCCGAAGAAGTTCGGCGACGACCTGTCCTCGTTCCGGTTCACCGTGGTGACGGCCAACCAGGAGCACCGGATCGTTGCCGGCGTCGAGGGCGGGGTCGCCGGGCTGGGCATCCGCGCCGTCGTCCCGATGACCTACCAGGGGCGGCCCATCGGCACCGTGGAGTTCGGCACCTCGCTGGGCGCCTCCTTCGTCACCCAGCTCGCCGGTGAGCTCGGCGCAGGAGCGGCGCTGTACACCCCCGTCGCCGACGGGTCCCGGCTGCAGAACGCCGCCAGCACGCTGCAGACGGCCTTCCCCCCCGACCCGGCCGCGCTGAACAGGGCCTGGCACGGCACCCAGGTCGTCGCCGACACCCAGTACGCCGGCAAGCCCCACCTGGTGCTCTACCAGCCGCTGCGCGACTACCGGGGGGCGACCATCGGCGTCGTGCTGCTGCTGAAGGACTCCTCGGCGCTGGTCGCCGCCCGCGACGCCACCCGCCGGCTCGGGCTGCTCTGGGGGCTGGCCGTGCTCGCGGCCGGGGTGCTGCTCGGCGGGCTGCTCGCGCTGCGGATCTCCGGCTCCATCACCCGCCCGGTGCGGCGGATGAGCGACGTACTCGTCAAGGTCTCCGCGGGCGACTTCACCGTCAGGGCGCCCGCCCTCGGCGACCCCGCCGTGCAACAGATGGCCGACCACCTCAACCGCACTCTCGAGGCCACCGCCGGGGCGCTGCGCGGAATGCTCGAGTCCTCCGACCAGCTGGCCGGGACGATGCTCCAGGTGCAGCAGGCGGGGGAGACGATGGGGCAGGCCGCCGGCCAGGCCGCCGGCCGGGCCGACGCGGTGGCCGCCGCTGCCGAGCACGTCAGCCACAGCGTCCAGGTGGCCGCCACCGGCTCGGAGCAGATGACGGCCTCGATCCGCGAGATCGCGACCAACGCCGGGGAGGCCTCCGCAGTGGGCGACCGCGCCGTCCACCGGGCCGAGGAGACGAACGCGCAGGTCGGCAGGCTGGGCGAGACCTCCAACCAGATCGGGGAGGTCGTCCGGCTCATCTCCAGCATCGCCGAGCAGACCAACCTGCTCGCCCTCAACGCGACCATCGAGGCCGCCCGGGCCGGGGAGCTGGGCAAGGGCTTCGCGGTGGTCGCGGGCGAGGTCAAGGACCTCGCCCAGCAGACGGCGACGGCCACCGAGGACATCTCGGAGCGGATCGCCGCGATCCAGGGCGAGGCCTCGGCCGCGGCCGGCGCCATCGAGGGGATCGGGGCGGTCATCAACCAGGTCAACGAGTACCAGACCACCATCGCCTCCGCGGTGGAGGAGCAGACCGCCACCACCGCGGAGATCAGCCACGGGGTGGCCGCGGCGGCTGCCGGCATGCAGGAGATCACCGGCAACGTCGCCGGCCTGGTGGAGTCCACCCACGCCACGGCGCAGGCTGCCGAGGACGCCCGCCGCGCCGCCGACCTGGCCGCCGGGCACAGCGCGCGGATGCGCGAGCTCGCGAGGGCGTTCCGGCTCGGCTGAGGGCTGCGCCACCGCGCGCTCACCCGGCAGGGCGACGCCGGTCGCCAGCGGTAGCGCCGGGACGCGGGGCAGGTCATCCTGCCGGGAACGGTTCCACCGCGCGACGCCGCCCCTTCCCCGGCGGTGCATGCGGTGCGGCCCGGGAGGGGAGGTACAGGTGCGGGCCATCTGGAAGGGCGCGGTGTCGTTCGGCCTGGTCAACGTGCCGGTCCGGGTCTTCGCCGCCACCCAGGAGCACGACATCCGGTTCCACCAGGTGCACCAGGCCGACGGTGGGCGGATCCGGATGAAGCGGACCTGCACCGTGTGCGGCCAGGAGATCGGCTACGACCAGCTGGCCAAGGGGTACGAATCCCCCGACGGGCGGCTCGCGGTGCTCACCGACGACGACTTCACCGCCCTCCCGCTCAGCACCGGCCGCGAGATCGACGTGGTCGAGTTCGTCCCGGCCGCACAGGTCGACCCGGTGCTGTTCGCCCGCACGTACTACCTCGAGCCCGAGGCCCGGGCCGCCAAGCCCTACGCGCTGCTGCGCGAGGCCCTGACGGCGACCGAACGGATGGCGGTGGTCAAGGTGGCGCTGCGCCAGCGCGAGTCCCTGGCGGTGCTGCGGGTGCGCGGCAGGGCCATCGTGCTGCAGACCCTGTTGTGGCCCGACGAGGTCCGCGAGCCGGACTTCGACGTGTTGGAGGAACAGGTCGAGCTGCGGCCGCAGGAGCTGTCCATGGCGCAGATGCTGGTCGAGAGCCTGGCGGCCGACTTCACCCCGGACGCCTTCGAGGACTCCTACGCCAAGGCTGTGGCGGCCGTGGTGGAGGCCAAGCTGGAGGGGGCGGCACCCGCCCCGGCGGCGGCCGGCGAGCAGGAGGTCGGCGGGGACGTGGTGGATCTGCTCACCGCGCTCCAGCGCAGCGTGGAGCGGGCCCGCTCCACCCGCGGTGAGCAGCCTCCCGACGCGCAGGGCCCCGCCGCGGAGGCCACCTCGGCGGGCGGCGGCTAGCCGAGCAGGTCGTGCCGCACGATGGTGTCCTCGCGGTCGCGGCCCACCCCGATGGCGGAGATCCGCGTCCCGGACATCTCCTCCAGCGTCAGCACGTACTGCTGCGCCGCCTTGGGCAGGTCCTCGAACGCCCGTGCCGCGCCGAGGTCCTCGCTCCAGCCGTCGAGGTACTCATACACCGGCCGGGCGTGGTGGAACTCGGTCTGCGTCATCGGCATCTCACCGTGCCGGGTGCCCTCGACGTCGTAGCCGACGCACACCGGGATCCGCTCCAACCCGGTCAGGACGTCCAGCTTGGTCACCACCAGGTCGGTGAACCCGTTGATGCGGGAGGCATAGCGCGCCACCACCGCGTCGTACCAGCCGCAGCGGCGCGGGCGCCCGGTGGTGGTGCCGTACTCCCCGCCGGCCCGGCGCAGCCACTCCCCCGACTCGTCGAGCAACTCGGTCGGGTAGGGCCCCTCACCGACCCGGGTGGTGTAGGCCTTGGCGACCCCGACGACGCGGTCGATGCGCCCCGGGGGGATGCCGGTCCCGGTGCACGCGCCGCCCGCGGTGGCGTTGGAGGAGGTGACGAACGGGTAGGTGCCGTGGTCGACGTCGAGCAGCGTCGCCTGCCCGCCCTCGAACAGCACGGTCCTGCCGGAGTCGAGGGCGCGGGAGAGTTCGAGCCCGGTGTCGCGCACCATCGGGCGCAACCGCTCCGCGTAGGACATCAACTCCTCGACCACCTCCTCGACGGTGATCGCCCGGCGGTTGTAGACCTTGACCAGCAGATGGTTCTTCTGGTCCAGGGCGCCGGCCACCTTCTGCGCGAGGATGTGCTCGTCGAACAGGTCCTGCACGCGCAGGCCCACCCGGGACATCTTGTCCGCGTACGTCGGTCCGATCCCGCGCCCGGTGGTGCCGAGCCTGCGGCTGCCGAGGAAGCGCTCGGTGACCTTGTCGATCACCCGGTTGTACGGCGGGATGATGTGCGCGTCGGCCGACACCAGCAACCGCGAGCAGTCCACCCCGCGCTCGGTCATGGCGGTGATCTCGGAGAACAGCACCGACAGGTCGACGACCACCCCGTTGCCGATCACCGGGGTGCAGCCGGGGGTGAGGATCCCCGACGGGAGCAGGTGCAGGGCGTACTTGTCGCCGCCGACGACGACCGTGTGGCCCGCGTTGTTGCCGCCGTTGAACTTGACCACGTAGTCGACCCGGGCACCCAGGGCATCGGTGGCCTTGCCCTTGCCCTCGTCGCCCCACTGGGCACCGACGATCACGATCGCGGGCATCGCGTGCCACCTCCCTGGCTGCCGACCCGACCCGCGGTCGCGGGCGCGGCCCCAGCGAGGGTATCCCAGCGCCACCGGGCATGACCGGGCTGCGGGTGGACAACGAGCCCGGCCTGACCTTCGGGGAAGGTATCGACACCGGGGCAGCGCCGACGAGGGGCCCCGCAGCCGGGTGGCTGGGGGCCCCTCGCGTTCCGTGCTGCCGTTCCGTGCTGCCGTTCCGGACGGGTGGACCGGACGGGTGGACCGGTCAGCGCAGCCGGGTGCCGGCCGCGCGCAGGTCCTGGCACGCCTGCACGACGCGGGCGGTCAGGCCCGCCTCGCCGGCCTTGCCCCAGGCCCGCGGGTCGTAGAACTTCTTCGTGCCGACCTCGCCGTCGACCTTGAGCACGCCGTCGTAGTTGCGGAACATGTGGTCGGCCACCGGCCGGGTGAAGGCGTACTGGGTGTCGGTGTCGACGTTCATCTTGATCACGCCGTAGTCCACCGCCGCGGCGATCTCCTCCGGCAGCGAGCCGGAGCCGCCGTGGAACACCAGGTCGAACGGCTTGGCCTTGCCGTACTTCGCGCCGACCGCGTCCTGGATCTCCTTGAGGATGTCGGGACGCAGCTTGACGTTGCCCGGCTTGTACACGCCGTGCACGTTGCCGAAGGTCAGCGCCGCCATGTAGCGGCCCTTCTCGCCCAGGCCGAGCGCCTCGGCGGTGGCCAGGCCGTCGGCGACGGTGGTGTAGAGCTTCTCGTTGATCTCGTTGGCGACGCCGTCCTCCTCGCCACCGACGACGCCGATCTCGACCTCGAGCACGATCCTCGCCGCGGCGGTCAGCGCCAGCAGCTCCTGGCCGATGACCAGGTTCTCTGCCAGCGGCACCGCCGAGCCGTCCCACATGTGGGACTGGAACAGCGGGTTCTCCCCGCGCTTGACCCGCTCGGCGCTGATCGCCAGCAGCGGGCGGACGAAGCCGTCGAGCTTGTTCTTGGGGCAGTGGTCGGTGTGCAGCGCGATGTTGACGTCGTAGCGCTTGGCGACCTCGTGGGCGAAGGCCGCCAGCGCGGCCGACCCCGTGACCATGTCCTTCACGGTGGGGCCCGACAGGTACTCGGCGCCCCCCGTCGACACCTGGACGATTCCGTCGCTCTCGGCCTCGGCAAAGCCACGGATCGCAGCGTTGAGGGTCTGCGACGAGGTCACGTTGATCGCCGGGTAGGCGAAGGACCCTGCCTTCGCCCGGTCGAGCATCTCGGCGTAGACCTCGGGAGTTGCGATGGGCATTCCTGGCTCCTGTGCTCGTCGTCCGCCTGACGGGGCCGCCGGGCGGCGTGGCTGATTCGGACCCTGGCACCGGAACCCCACCGGCCCGGCACCCGCACGCTGCCGCGATGCAGCGTCGCCTCCGCATCGATCCTTCCACGGCCGGGGCCCCAGCCGGTGACCTATGGTCCCGGCTCATGGCGCATGGTTACGCCAGGGGCCCGACCGGGTCAGGATAGGCGGCAGCTACCGGGCCGCCGGGGTTACAGCGTGGCGTTCCCGATCAGGGCCCCCGCGCCGTAGGTGACGGCTGCGGCGAGCGTGCCGACGGCCACCTGGCGCAGCCCCGAGCGCAGCACCGAGCGACCGTTGAGCAGGCCCATCCCGGCGCCGACCCCGAACATGCACGCCAGCGCCAGCGCGGCCGCCGTGAGCAGCGCCCCGGCGCCGCCGCCGAACAGGTAGGGCACCACCACGATCACGGCGCCGAGGGCGAACGCGAACAGGCTGGCGCCCGCAGCACGCCAGGGCGAGCCCAGCGCGTCGGGGTCCAGCCCCAGCTCCTCGCGGGCCAGGGTGTCCAGCGCGACCTCCCGGTCGACCATGATCCGCTCGGCGATCCCCCGCGCCTGGTCGGCGGCCAGCCCCTTCGCCCGGTAGAGCAGCACGAGTTCCTCGAGCTCCTCCTGCGGCTTCTCGTCCAGCTCGGCCGCCTCCAGCGCCAGCTCCCGCTCGAACATCTCACGCTGGCCGGACATCGAGACGTACTCCCCCGCGGCCATCGAGAACGACCCGGCGAGCAGGCCCGCGATCCCGGCGAGCAGCACCGGCTGGCGGGCGGCACCCGACCCGGCGAACCCCATCACCAGCGCGGTGTTCGACACCAGCCCGTCGCTGACACCGAAGATCGCCGCCCGCAACGCCCCCGAGCGGTCGCCGCGGTGCCAGCCCTCCCGCCGGCCGATCACCGACTGCGGTGAGCGGCCCGGCGCCTCCTGCCCCGACCCGGCAGGACCCGCGCGCAACGCCGACAGGGCCCGGGCGTGACCGCGCTCGTCCGCCGCCATCCCGGGGGCCGCGTCCGGGTCGGCGTCGTAGACCCCGGCCCCGGCCCGCTCGGCGCGCTCCAGCAACGGCAACACCGAGCCGGGCGAGAGCCGGCGGGCCGCCGCGGAGATGACCCGGGTGCGCAGCCCGACGGCGCCCGGTGGCGGAACCGGCTGCCCGGCGGCCCGCAGCCGCTGCTCCCAGTGCCCGGCGTGGCGGCGTTCCACGCCGGCGAGCTCGCGCAGGATGTCGGCGCGCTCGCCCGTCTCGGCGGCGGCCACCCGCTCGTACAGCGCTGCCGCCTCGCGCTCGGCCCGCAGCATCTCGCGCCAGCGCCGGACCGTCTTGCCGTCCGGGCCGGCGTCCGGGCGGGCATCGGGACGGGCGTCCGGGCGGGCATCGGGGCCTGCGTCGGGGCGGGGGTCCTCGGGCGTGTTCACGGGCTCTCCTCCTCAGCGGCCTGGGGCCAGGCCTCGGGCGCGCTGCGGGCGGCCAGCAGCAATTGCACCACCTGATGCAGCGTCCGCTCCGGCGCGTAGCTGTCCGGGTCGAGGGTGGAGTGCAGCACGAAGCCGTCGCCGGCGGCGATGATGAGCGCGGCCATCGGTTCGGGCTCCACCCAGCGGGCGACGTACCCCGCGTCGCGCAGCTCGCCGATGCTCACCGCCAGCGCGCCCCGCAACTCCGCCAGCAGGGCCAGGATCTCGGTGCGCACGCTGTCACTGCGGGTCGCGGCCGCGAGCGCCTCCACGTAGGCGGGGAAGTGGTCGCGCGCCTGCTCCAACGCCTCCTGCAGGGCGACCACCGCGCCGAACAGGTGACCCAGCGGGTCGTCGGCCACCCCCGAGAGGGCGGCGCGGGCGGGCTCGATCCAGGTCCGCACGGCGTGCACCAGGGCCTGCGCGACCAGCTCGTCCTTGGACCCGAAGTGGTAGGTGATCGCCTGCAGGTTCACCCCGGCCGTCGCCGCGATCTGGCGCGACGTCGCCCGGGCGGCACCCTGCGCGGCCAGCACGTCGAGGGTCGCCTCGAGCAACCGGGTGCGCGTCGGGTCTTGCCGTTCATTCATACGTATGTATGATTCCTGGGACGGGCCCCGAACCGGGGGCGGACAGCTGCGGGAGGAAGCCGATCATGAGCCGGACGGATCTGGTGACAGGGGCCTTCGGATACTCGGGAACCTACCTCAGGCGCCGCCTCGAGGAGGCCGGCCGCACCGTGCGGACGATCACCGACCACCCCGCCCCGGACGCCTCGATCGAGGTGTTCCGCTACACCTTCGACGACCCCGACCGGCTCGAGGCGGCCTTCGCCGGGGTCTCCACGTTCTACAACACCTACTGGTCCCGGTACTCCCCGGGCGGCACCACGCACAGCCGGGCGGTGGCCAACAGCGCGGCGCTGCTGCGGGCCGCCCGCCGGGCGGGGGTCGAGCGGGTGGTGCACATCAGCATCACCAACCCCGACCCGCACTCCTTCTACGAGTACTACCGCGGCAAGGCGGCGGTGGAAGAGCTGGTCCGCACCGGCGGGCTGTCGTACGCGATCGTGCGCCCGAGCGTGATCTTCGGCGGCGAGGACATCCTGCTGAACAACATCGCCTGGCTGCTGCGGCGCTTCCACGTCTTCGCCATCCCCGGCTCCGGGCGCTACCGGCTCCGCCCGGTGCACGTGGAGGACCTCGCCGAGCTGTGCGTGCGCCTCGGCGCCGAGCGCGAGGACGTGGTCGTCGATGCCGTCGGCCCGCAGTCCTTCGGGTTCGAGGAGCTCGTCGCCACCATCGCCGAGACGATCGGCACCCGCTACTGGCCGCTGCACCTGCCCCCGGCAGCCGTCTCGTTGGTGCTGCGCGGGCTGTCCCTGCTCACCCGCGACGTGGTGCTCACCCGCGACGAGATCGACGGTCTGATGGCCGAGCTGGTCATGGTCGAGGGCAGGGCCAGCTGCCCGACCAGGCTCACCGACTACCTGCGCGAGCACCGCGACGAGGTCGGCCGGCGCTACCACTCGGAGCTGGCCCGGCGCGGGCCCGGCGGCTCCGCGGCGGGGGTCGCCGCAGGGGTTGCGACGGGGGTGGCGGACCGCACCTGATCGGCCGGGTCGGGGTCCGCGGGGGGCGACCCCGACCCGGCTTGCGGTTCACGTTCGGGCCGCGGCCAGGCAGATCCGCAGCCCGTCACGAATGTGCCTGTCGAGCCGCTCCACCGCCAGGGCGGTGTCACGCGCCGCCACCGCCTCGAGGACGGACCGGTGGTCGCCGCGGTCGCCCGCGTCGTGCACCATCGCCAGGAAGGCCAGCCTCAACTCGCCGGCCAGCGCGTCGAACGCCCGGGCCAGCCGCGGGCTGCCGGGAGCCTGCACGAGCGCCCGGTGGAAGTCCAGGTCGGCGTCGAGCTCCGGCACCGTGTAGCGCGCCCCGTCGCTGCCCTCCTCCACCGATTCGCGGGCACGCACGGCGCGGGCCAGCGGCTCCACCGGCGCATCCTCGTCGATCATCCGGCGCAGGGCCTCCAGCTCGAGCACCCGGCGCAGGCCGAACACATCGCGGATGTCCGCCCGGGTCAGCTCCCGCACCCGGGCGCTGCGGTGCGGGTCGTGGGTGACCAGACCGAGGGCGACCAGCTCGCGCAGCGCCTCGCGGACGGTGTGCCGGCTGGCCGAGTAGCGGGCGGCGAGCTCCACCTCGCGCAGCACCGCGCCGACCGGCAGCTCGGCGGAGAAGATGCGCGCGCGCAGGTCGGAGGACACCCGTGTGCCGGCGGTCGGTTCGGCAGCTGCCACCGCCCCAGGGTAGCGAGTTCTGCGCCACAGGGCTTGCAGATCAATCAACAATACGTCAATCTTGTTCAACACATTGGCCCGGCCCGGTGCAGCCCGCCGACCCCGGGTGCCCACGATCCCCACGTCCCCGAGGAGGCCGGCGTGCACGTGTCGGTCCGGCGGCAGCCCCTGCGGCTCGCCGAGACATTCACCATCGCCCGCTCCTCCGTCGACGTCGAGGAGGTGTGCGTCCTCACCCTCACCCACGACGGGATCACCGCCTACGGCGAGGGCGCCCCGGTGGACTACTGGGGCGAGTCCGCGGCCTCGGTCCAGGCGGCGCTGGAGGCCGACGCCGCGAGCCTGATCGGTGCGCAGCCGCTCGCGCTGGAACAGGTGTCCCGCCGCCTCGCCCGCTGGGACGGCCCGCGAGGGGCGCAGATGGCCCTGGACGGCGCCCTGCACGACTGGCTCGGCAAGTACACCGGGCAACCGTTGTGGCGGATGTTCGGCCTCGACCCGATCACCCCGCCGACAAGCTTCACCATCGGCATCGCCGGAGTGCAGGAGACGGCCGACAAGGTCCGCCGGGCGCCCGGGTTCGAGGTCTACAAGGTCAAGGTCGGCGGGGCGGGCGACCTCGAGCGGCTGGAGGCCATCCGCGCGGTCACGTCGGCCCGGCTGCGCATCGACGGGAACGAGGGCTGGACCCTCGACGTCGCCCGCCGGCTCACCCCGCGGCTGGTCGAGCTCGGGGTGGAGTTCGTCGAGCAGCCCTTCCCGGCCGCGGACCTGGACAGCTACCGCGCCTACCGCGAGCTGCCCGGCCGGCTGCCCGTGCTCATCGACGAGGGGTGCAAGGACCTGTCCAGCCTGGTGCCGATCGCCGGCTACGCCGACGGGATCGTGATCAAGCTGTCGAAGTCGGGCGGGATCCGCGAGGCCCACCGGATGATCCACGCCGCCCGCGCGCTGGGCCTGCAGGTGATGCTCGGGTGCATGATCGAGTCGCAACTCGGGATCAGCCAGGCCGCCCAGCTCGCCCCGCTCGTCGACCACGTCGACCTCGACGGTCACCTGCTCATCACGGACGAGCCGTTCACCGGGCTCGGGCTGCGGGAGGGCCGGCTGGTGCTGCCCGACGCCCCGGGGCTCGGCGTCCACCCGCGCGCCGAGGACGCCGCCCCCGCACCCGAGCAGGCCGGGCGATGACCCGCGCGGACAGGCTCGCCGTGCTCACCGGCGGCCTGCTCGAGGACCTGCACGCGAAGACCGCCCACGGCGTGCTGCGGTACGGCACCCGCGACGTCAGCTGCGTCATCGACCAGGCCCACGCCGGGCGGCGGGCCGTGGACGTCGTCCCGTTCTGCGACCGGGACGTCCCGGTCGTGGCCACCGTGCAGGAGGCGGGCGAGCTCGGTGCCACCACCGTGCTGGTCGGGGTCGCTCCCGCCGGGGGAAAGCTCACCCCGGCGTGGCGGGCCGTGCTGCTCGAGGCCGCGGAACTCGGGATGGACATCGAGGCGGGGCTGCACACCACGCTCGGCGCGGACGCCGAACTGCTCGCCGCCACCGCCGCCCACGGTGGCCGGATCCGCGACCTGCGGGCCGCCCCCGACGACCTCGACGTCCCGCTCGGGGCCGACCGGCGTCCACCGGCGCAGGTGGTGCACTCGGTCGGCACGGACTGCGCGATCGGGAAGATGAGCGTCACGCTCGAGCTCGATCGACTGGCCCGCTCCCGCGGGCTCGGCTCGGTCTTCGTCGCCACCGGGCAGACCGGGATCGCGATCTCCGGGTGGGGGATCGCCGTGGACCACGTGATCTCCGACTACGTGGCCGGCGCCGCCGAGCGGGTCGTCCACGACGGCGCCACGCGCGGTGACCTGCTCTGGGTGGAGGGCCAGGGGTCGCTGTTCCACCCGGCGTACTCGGGGGTGACGCTCGGGCTGCTGCACGGCTCCGCCCCCGATCTGTTGCTGCTGTGCCACAAGGCCGGGTCGGAGACGATCGACGGCTACCCCGGGACGCCGATCCCGGCGCTGGCCCAGGCGGTGCGCAGCTACGAGGCCGCCGTCGGCTGGGTGCGGCCCGCCCGGGTGGCGGCCGTTGCCCTGAACACCGCGGGGCTGGACGAGCCCTCCGCCCGGCGGGCTGTCGCCGCGGCGCGGGAGGAGACCGGGCTGATGGCCGACGACGTCGTCCGGTTCGGCCCGCAGCGGGTGCTCGACGCCGTGCTGGACGCCCTCGGGCGGTAGGCCCCCACCGTCGCCGGGCCGGTGTCCGCCGCCCTGGTCGCGGGGGTTATGCGGGGGTCACGCGGGGGGCACCGGGTTCACCGGCGCGGCGCGGGGGCGTGCGCACGCACCCAGGCGTGCATGGCGATCGCGGCGGCGGCCGCCGCGTTGATCGACCTGGTGGAGCCGAACTGGGCGATGGACAGCACGGCGCCGCACACCTCCCGGGCGTGCGCCGACAGCCCCGGGCCCTCCTGCCCGAAGACGAGCACGCACTCTCGCGGCAGGGCGAAGGTCTCCAGCGCCGTGGCGCCGGGCAGGTTGTCCACCCCGATCAGGGGCAGCCCGCGCCCACCGTCGGCCCGCTGCGCACCGGCCGCCCAGGCGCCCAGCGCCGCCCCGTCCGGGTGGTGGTGCACGTGCAGGTAACGGTCGGTGACCATGGCGCCGCGGCGATTCCAGCGCCGCCGCCCGACCACGTGCACCCCGGCCGCATTGAAGGCGTTCGCGGTGCGCACCACCGACCCGATGTTCAGGTCGTGCGCCCAGTTCTCCACCGCGACGTGGAAGGGGTGGCGGCGGGTGTCCAGCTCCGCCCGGATCGCCTCCACCGTCCAGTACCGGTAGCGATCGACGACGTTGCGCCGGTCGCCGTCGCGCAGCAGCTCCGGATCGAAGCGGGGATCCGTGGGCCAGGGCCCGGGCCAGGGCCCTACGCCCACCGGCTCCGGCCCTACCCCCACCGGCTCCGGCCCCACCCCCACCGGCTCCGGCCCGTCGAGCCCCGCCGGCTCCGGCCCTCGCGCCTGCGCTGCCGGTTCGCGGGATTCGGGCCCGGGCCCGCGCGGCGGGCGGTCTGCCGCCATCAGGCGAGACTAGCCCGCCCCCGTGTTCGTGGCCCCTGGCGGGCGCGGGCGTGCATGATCACGGACAGGGGGGGCGGGAGGGCGGCGTTGACCGGAAGGCCAGGTGCCGCCCGTACCCTGTGCGGGTGACTCCTGCAGCGCTCGCCCTCGGGCCCGCCCTCGCCCTCGGCCCCGCGTGGCTCGACGCCCAGAAGATGCTCGACCAGTTCGGCAGCTGGGCGTTGTGGGGCGCCGCCGCCGTGATCTTCGCCGAGTGCGGCCTGCTGCTCGGCTTCTTCCTGCCCGGGGACTCGCTGCTGTTCACCGTCGGCCTGCTGGTCGGCACCGGCAGCGTGCACCAACCGCTCTGGCTGGCGTGCCTGGTGCTGTCGCTGGCAGCCTTCCTGGGCAACGCGGTGGGCTACGAGATCGGTCGCAGCACCGGCCCCCGGATCTTCCGCCGGCCCGAGTCGCGGCTGTTCAAGCAGGAGTACGTGGACAAGACCGTCACGTTCTTCGACAGCTACGGCACCCGCGCGATCGTGCTGGCCCGGTTCGTGCCGATCGTGCGCACGTTCATCACCGTGGTCGCCGGCGTCGGGCAGATGAACCGGCGCCGCTACCTCACCTACAGCGGGATCGGGGCGCTGCTGTGGGCCGTGGGGGTGACCGTGCTGGGCCGCCTGCTCGGCTCGATCGCCTTCGTCAGGGCCAACATCGAGATCATCCTGATGGCCGTGGTGGTCATCTCGGTGATCCCGATCGGGGTCGAGTGGCTGCGCCACCGCAACCAGTCCCGGCGCGCGGATGCGCCGGTGGCTCGCACCCCCGGCACATCAGGCGGCTGAGTGCCCCGCCACCACGGGCGGTCGCGCCCGCCGGCGTGCCGCGAACAGATCGCCGATCGCCAGGGCCAACGCCAGCAGGACGAAGGCCAGCGTCACCAGCAGCCCGTTCCCCAGCGCCGCGCCGAACCGGCCGCCCCCGCGATCCGTCGCCAGGGTGGCGAAGAACACCGCGCCGATCACCGCCGTGCCGATCGCCGCTCCGATCCGCTGCGCGGTCTGCAGCATTCCGGCCGCGGTGGCGCCGCCGCGCACGTCCACCTCGGACAGTGACAGCACCTGGTTCGGGGTGATCACCCCGCCGCTGCCCGCCCCCGCCAGCAGCAGCGCGGGAGCCAGCACCAGTGCCGCCGACGCCGGCGTCACCGAGCGCCCGAGGACCTCCACGACGGCGATCCCCACCGCGAACAGCACCAGCGCGCCCGCCACCAGCCGGCGCCCCCACCGCGGCACGAGCCGCCCGGCCAGTGCCGCCGCTGCCGCCGAGCCCACCGCGTAGGGGGTCACGGCCAGCCCGGACTGCAACGCCGAGTACCCCAACCCGTTCTGGAAGAACAGTGCGAGCACCAGCGGCAGCCCGGTCATCCCGCAGAAGTACAGCAACGCCAGCGCCACCCCCACGGCGTAGGTCGGCACCCGGAACAGCGACAGGTCCACCAGCGGCTGGCCGCTGCCCCGTTGCATCCTCCGCTCCCAGCCGTAGAAGGCGGCGCCGAGCGCCGCCGACGGCACCGCCAGCAGGGCAAGCCTCGGGTCGCGCAGCGAGTCGTACTCGACGGCGGGCAGCAGCAGCAACAGGACCGCCAGCCCCAGCAGGCCGGCCCCCACCAGGTCGAGCCGGTGGCGCCGGCCGCGTGCGGGGGGAAGCGGCAACCAGCGCCGGCCCAGCGCCAGGGCGGTGACCCCCACCGGCACGTTGAGGAAGAACACCAGCCGCCAGCCGTCGTGGGCGCCGCCGAGGGCGATCACCAGGCCGCCGAGCAGGGGGCCGAAGGCGGTGCCCGCCCCCACCACCGTGCCGATGGCGCCGAAGGCGCGGGCCCGCTCCCGGCCCCGGAACAGCTCCTGCACCAGCCCGGCCACCTGCGGGTTGATCACCCCGCCGGCCAGACCCTGGAGGAAGCGGCCGACCAGCAGCAGGGTCGGGTTCGGCGCCAGGCCGACCATCGCACTGGTGAGCACGAAGCCGCCCACCCCGGCGAGAAACACCGTGCGCCGGCCGAGGTCGTCACCGAGGCGGCCGGCCAGCACCGGGACCAGCCCGAACGCCAGCACGTACCCGGAGACCACCCACTGCAACTGGGAGGGGCCGGCACCGGTGCTGCGGCCGATGGACGGCAGCGCGACGTTCACGACGCTCATGTCCAGGATGGTCATGAACAGAGCCACCAGGCAGACGGTCATCGCCCGCCACGGGTTGCCCGCCGCCGCGGCGTTCCCTGCCGCCGCGGCGTTGCCCGCGGCCGAGCCCGCGTCGATGCGCACGAGCGCCATCCTCGCCCCCCGCGCCGGAGGCGGCCGCGGCGGGTGGCGACCGGAGCGGGTGGCGAGGGTTGTGGGTGGCGACCGGAACGGGTGGCGACGGGTGCGCTCAGCCGGCCGCAACGGGGGCAGCGGCGTCGCCGGCCTGCGGGCGGAAGGCCTGCACCGACCGGATGCCGGACAGCCGGGCCAACGGTCCGCGCGGGAAGCGCGCGATCCGCCCGTCCAGCTCGCCGACCGAGTTGTTGTACCAGCGGGCCCCGGCGGCGATGCTGTCGTGGATCGCCTCGAGCTCGCCGCGCAGCGAGGCGAAGCCCTCGCCCGCGCCCTCGGCGCCGCCGTCGCCGGCGAGGGCGAACAGCCGGTCCAGGGCCACGCCCAGCGCGAGTTCGCGACCGGCCCGGCGACCGATGGGGCAGCCCACCTCGCGGGCGGCGCCGAGCGCGGCGAGAACCCCCGCGGCCGCTTCGCGCACTGTCGCCGAGGCCCCCGGGCCGAGGGCCGAGACGAGGTCGGGGACGAGGTCGTGGCGGCGTCCCAGCTCCAGGTCGAGCTGGCGCCAGGACTCCTGCACCAGGCCGCGCAGCCGGAGCAGCCCGGGGTACGTCGAGGCCGCCCAGCCGGCGCCCACCAGCACCGCCGCGCCGGCCAGTCCGCCGGTCATCACCGCTGCGACGGGCATCGTGCGCTCCCCGACCCCTACCGCCGGTCAGGCCAGGCCGAGCTCGGCGAGCCCGAGGGCGTGCCGGTAGGGCAGCCCGGCGGCCTCGACGACCTCGCGCGCGCCCGTCCCCCGGTCCACGATCACGGCCACGCCCACCACCTCGGCGCCGGCCTCGCGCAGTGCCTCCACCGCCGTGAGCACCGACCCTCCGGTCGTCGAGGTGTCCTCGACGGCCAGTACCCGGCGCCCGGCGACGTCCGGACCCTCGATCCTGCGCTGCAGGCCATGGGCCTTGCCCTGCTTGCGGACCACGAACGCATCGAGCCGCCCGCCCGCCGCGGCCGCGGCGTGCAGCATCGCGACCGCCACCGGGTCGGCGCCCAAGGTCAGCCCGCCCACGGCGTCGAAGCTCCAGCCCGCCACCAGGTCGAGCATGACCGCCCCGACCAGCGGCGCGGCCCGACCGTCCAGCGTCACCCGGCGCAGATCGACGTAGTAGTCCGCCTGCCGGCCGCTGCTCAGGGTCACGCTCCCGTGCACCACGGCGAGCTCGCGGACCAGCGTGGCGAGCCGGCGCCGCCGCTCCTGCCCGGCCCCGCCCGCGGGCTCCGGCAGGGTGGCGGGCAGGGTCGAGGAGGCGTCCATGGCCGCCAGCCTAGGGCAGCACCCGGACCTGCTGCGGGCGCTGCACCCGCTGTGACCTGCACCGCCCGGGCGCTGCCGCGCGGGTCTCAGACCGCGTCGACCGGGGGCCGGACGCTGACCCGGCGTTCCCGCCGCCGGCGCGGGGCGGGAAGCGCGGCCGCGTCGAGGTAGCCGGGCAGGTCGCCCGGGTCGAGCGGGCGGGCGAACAGGAAACCCTGGGCGAGGGCGCACCCGATCCGGGCGAGTTCCCGGCGGGCCGCGGGGTCGGTGACCCCCTCGGCGACCACCTCGAGACCGAGATGACGCCCGAGGTCGACGATCGAGCGGACGATCGCCAGGTCACGGTCGTTGGCGCGCATCCGCTGCACGAACTCCTTGTCGATCTTGAGCTGGTCGACCGGGAGCCGGCTGAGGTAGGTGAGCGAGGAGTAGCCGGTGCCGAAGTCGTCCACCGACAGGTGCACGCCGAGGTCACGCAGCCGCCGCAGGGTTACCCCGATCCGGTGCGGGTCGGCGATGACACTCCGCTCGGTGATCTCCAGGCAGAGCATGTCCGGGCTGACCCCGTGCCGGTGCAGCGCCTGCGCCACCTGCTCGGGCAGAGCCGGGTCGGCCAGCCAGCGCGCCGCCAGGTTCACCGCCACCCGGACCTGCCGGCCGCTGTCCTGCCACCCCCGGCACAGGCTCAACGCGCGGTCGAGGATGCGCGCGGACAGCGCCGTCACCTGGCCGGAGCGCTCGGCGGCGGCGAAGAAGGCCTCCGGGGCCAGCTCCCCCAGCTCCGGGTGGTGCCAGCGGGCGAGCACCTCCACCGAGTGCAGCCTCCCGGTGCCGAGGTCGACGATCGGCTGCACCGCCACGTCCACCTCGTCGCGGGTGAGCGCGTCACGCAGGTCGGAGGCCAGCGTCAGGGTCTGCGCGGTGACCTCCACCAGGTCGGCGGAGAACAGCCGCATCCCGCCGGCGCCCCCCTTCGCCGCGTACATGGCGATGTCGGAGTTGCGCAGCAGGTCCGACCCGGTGCGTCCGTGCGCCGGGCCCAGCGCGATCCCCAGCGACCCGCCCACCCGCAGCCTCGTGCCCGCCACCGCGACCGGCTCGTCGAACACCGTCAACAGGGTCCGGGCCAGCTGCCCGGCAGCCTGCTCGGTGCAGTCGGTGGTGGTCAGGACGGCGAACTCGTCCCCGCCGAGCCGCGCCACGGTGGCCCGCTCGGCCGCCGTCGCGGCCAGCCTCGCGGCCAGCACCCGCAGCAGGTCGTCGCCCGCCTGGTGGCCGAGGGTGTCGTTGATCGCCTTGAAGCCGTCGAAGTCGATCAGCATCACCGCGCAGGCCGCCTCCCCGGCCGCGGCCCGCTGCGCCGCGACCTCGAGCAGCTCGCGGAAGGCCAGCCGGTTCGGCAACCCGGTCAGCTCGTCGTGACGGGCCTCGAAGTGCAGCCGGTCGATCAGCTGCCCGTTGCGCAGCGCCACGCTGGCGTGGTTCGCCACCGTCTCCAGCAACCGGGCGTCGCCCGGGCGGAACCGGCGGCCCTCACCAGGGCCGCCGCGGACCATCAGCTGCCCGCCACCGGCGGCGCGCACCGGCACCGCCAGCCACCCCGGGGTCACCACACCGAGCCCGCCGGCCCGGGCCGGGCCCGCGGGCTCGAGCTGCCCGGACGCCTCGATCGGCCCCTGCACCTGCCCGCCGGCGTCCAGCCACCAGTGCAGGGTCCGGCCGCCGTCCACCCCCGAGAGCCTGACCTCGGCCCGCTCGGCATGCAGCAGCTCGATCGAGCCGGTGAGGACGAGCCCGACGACCTCGGCGTACCCGGGCGCCGCCGCCAGCGCATCGGAGAGCGCGTAGAGGCGTTCCAGGCTCGCCTGGCGATCCGCCAGCGAGGCGAAGACCTGGTGCACGAGCAGCGCGGCCGAGCCGGTGACCCCGAGCGTGAGCGCCGCCCGGCCGTCCGCGGACGCGAGCACCGCGGCCAGGGCGGCGACACCGCACCCCATCGCCAACGCCGCCGACAGGGCGAGCAGGGGGCCGGGCGGCACGCTCCGGCGGCGCTCGGGGTCGGCCCGGTCCACGGCGAGGCCGGCCAGCGTCTCGATGGCCGCGCCCGCCGGCATCGCCGCCAGCACCGCCGCCAGCGCGGAGGCGATCCCCACCGCGTGCGCGCCGTTCGGCCCGGAGATCAGCGCCGCCCCGCTGCCGGCCCGCAGCGGGGTGAGGGCGACCACCCCGGCGAAGACCGCCAGCGTCGCCCCGGTGCCCGCCGCCGCCGCACCCACCCGGGCCACCAGCGCACGCAGGTCCCGGGCATGGGTGAGGGCGGCGACCGCGGCCACGGCGGTCAGCCTGCCCGCCAGCAGTTGGGCGGGGGCGGCGAGGAACAGCGCCACGGCGACCGGGACGCCGGTGAACGAGACGGCCGTGGCCCCCCAGCCGGAGTAGCGCACCCGCACCGGGCCCGCCTCGGTGACGGCGAGGAACAGGGCCAGCACCCACCAGGGCAGCGCGACGAAGGAATGCAGGCCGGCCGGGCGGGCGTGCAGCGCGGCGAGCACCCCGAGCGGCAGCAGCGCGGCAGCGGCGAGCAGCGCCCGGGTGGGCTCGGGTGCTGGCCGGGAACGCATGCGCGCTGCTCCTACGGTCGCAGGTGCCCGGGTGGCTCGGGCGCTACGGATGGCTCGGGCGGTGAGGGAAGCCCCACCATTCGAGCGCAGCGAGCGCGCTCACCGTCACTGTCCGCGGCCGAAACCACCCGTGCGACACACAGGTCCACCGATCGCAGCAGTGCCACGGGCCGGCGGGGATGCCGTGAGTACCCCGGCCCGCCCCCCGCGCCACCCGGACGGCGCAGGCGCCCGGGAGCTGTCGCGCCCGGCGCTACCCGGCCGCGCGGGAGCGCCGGGTGGCGCGACGCCGCCCGAGCGCCTCCCCCACCCGCAACGGCACGTGCCGCAGCAGCAGCACGGCGAGCTTGTAGCGGCGGCTGGGAATGCTCACCACGCGGCCGCGCCGGACGTCGGCCAGGCACTCGGCGACGAGCCGGTCGGCGCTCAGCCACGCCCAGCGGGGCAGGAAGGACATGTTCAGCCCGGCCCGCCGGTGCAGCTCGGTGTGCACGTAGCCGGGACACAGCGCGGTGGCGGTCACCCCCGTGCCCGCGAGCTCACCGGCGAGCGAGGCGGTGAACGTGGTCGCCCATGCCTTCGCCGCCGAGTAGGTGCCGCTGGGCAGGAAGCCCGCCACCGACGAGACGGTGACCACGCTGCCGCGGCCGCGCGCGACCATCCCCCCGACGGCGGCGCGGGACAGCACCAGCACCGCGCGCACCAGCACGTCGAGCAGGCGTTCCTCCGCGCCGATCTCGCCGTCGAGGAAGCCGCGGTTCAGGCCGAAGCCGGCGTTGTTCACCAGCACGTCCACCGGACGGTCGCCGTCACGCAGGCGTTCGGCCACCCGTTCGAGCTGGACGCGGTCGGCGAGGTCGGCGGACAGCACCTCGACCTCGGCCCCGTGCCGGTCGCGCAGCGCCTGGGCCACCTCGCCCAGCCGGGCGGCGTCCCTGGCGACGAGCACCAGGTCGTGCCCCTGGGCCGCGAGCTGGCGGGCGAACTCGTGCCCGATCCCGGCCGTCGCGCCGGTGACGAGTGCCGTGGCCACGGTTCCTCCCGCTCTGCGTAGCCGTCCTGCGGCGCAGCCTAGCCCGCCGGTACCCGGGCCGAGCCGTTCGCCGGCCCGGGGGAGCGACCCCGGGGAGCGACCCGGAAGGGCAGGAGGCCGCCCGCCCGCTGTCGGTGCCGGGCGGTAGCCTCACCGGGGTGCGGCTGGCGACGTGGAACGTGAACTCGATCCGGGCCCGGGTCGACCGGGTCGTCGACTGGCTCGGGCGCGCCGAGATCGACGTGCTGGCCATGCAGGAGACCAAGTGCCGCGACGAGCAGTTCCCGACGCTGCTGTTCGAGGCCGCCGGCTACGAGGTGACCCACTCCGGGCACTCGCAGTGGAACGGCGTGGCCATCGCCTCCCGGGTCGGGCTCGACCGACGTCGAGGTCGGCTTCCCGGGGATGCCGCAGTGGGGTGACCCTCCCGCCGACGAGGCGCGGGCGCATCGGCGCCAGCTGCGGCGGGGTGCGGGTGTGGAGCCTGTACGTCCCCAACGGTCGCGACGCTCACCGACCCGCACCTGGCGTACAAGCTCGACTGGCTCGCCCGGCTGCGGGCGGCGGGGCTGGAGTGGCTGGGCGCCGACCCGCAGGCACAGCTCGCCCTGGTCGGCGACTGGAACGTGGCCCCGCGCGACGAGGACGTCTGGGACCCGGCCGCCTTCGAGGGGAGCACCCACGTCTCGCCCGCGGAGCGGGCCGCCTTCGACGCGGTCCTCGAGGCCGGGTTCGCCGACGTGGTCCGCCCGCTCGCCCCCGGGCCCGGCGTCTACACGTACTGGGACTACACGCAGCTGCGCTTCCCCCGCAAGCGAGGGCATGCGGATCGACTTCGTGCTCGCCTCGCCCGCGCTGCGCCGCCCGGGTGACCGGCGCGCTCATCGACCGCGAGGAGCGCAAGGGCAAGGGCGCCTCCGACCACGCCCCTGTCGTGGTCGACCTCGGCTGAGCGGTGATCGAGCCCGTCCGGGCCTGCGCGCTCGCCGACGCCCGGTTCCACCGGCTGTGCTACGCCGCGCTGGGCATCCCGGTCCGGACCGCCCCGGGGTGGTGGTGGGTGCCGCGCCCGGGCCCGGACTACTTCATGACCGCGGGCACGCTGACGCCGGAGCCGGACCCGGCCGCGACCCTGGCCGCGCTCGCCGAAGTCCCGCAGCGGGCGGTGGTGCGCGACTGCTGGGCCCGGCTGGACCTGACCACCGCGGGGTTCCGGGCCGAGCTCGACGACGTGTGGATGGTCCGCCCGCCGGGACCGCTGACCGCGCCCCCCGTTCCCGGTCTCGTGATCCGCCGCGCGGTTGACGCCGCCGACGTGCTCCAGTTCGAACGCACGGCGGTGGCGGGCACCGGGGCGCAGCCGCCCGCCGGTCACCACGACGGCGCCCTGCACCCGGGACCGGCCACCGCCGCCACCGCGGACCTGCACCTGTTCACCGGGTTCCTCGCCGGCCGGCCGGTGGCCACGGCGCTGGCCGCGGTGCACGCCGAAGTGGTGATGATCGGCGCGGTGCGCACCCACCCGGACGTGCGCCGCCGCGGCATCGGCGGCGCGCTCACCGCGGCGGCGGTCACGGTCGCGGTCGACCGTCCCGCGGCGCTCGGGGCCCGACCGCTCGGGGTACCGGTCTACCGCCGGCTCGGCTTCGCGGAGCACGGTCACGCGCTGCTGTGGCACCGGGCGGGTTGACCCGGCCACCGGCCCCACGCGTCGCGACCGGCAGCCGGAGTGGACGGCGGGCCGACCACCAGGGGTCACCCGTTCGGCCGAATGTCAGCCGTGTGTCACTTGTTGATCACGATGGGCATGCACGATCAGAGCCTGGAGGCCGGGGGCGGCCGAACCAGTGACAACAGCCGAACCAGTGACAACAGGTGGAGGCAGGCCATGGAGCTGGTCCAGCGCACGACCGTGGAGGAGTTCGACGGCGAGACGCTGTGGGCGCTGCACCGCCGGGCGTTCCCGCGCCGCCGGCGACTCACGGCGCAGCCGCACGCCCTGTCCCGGGAGGAGTTCGAGGCCACCCTGCGGGACCCGCGGGTCACCAAGCTGCTGCTGATCGACCGCACCGCGGGTACCCGGGTGGCCGGCCTGGCCTCGCTCACCGACGACCTCGGAGCGGTCCCCGCCGGGTCACGCGTGCTGCTCGCCGACCGCTGGCCGGCGCACGCCGGCGAGCAGCGGCTGTGGTTCGTCAGCTTCCTGGTGGTCGACCCCGACTACCAGCACACCGGCGCCGCCACCCACCTGGTGGGCGGGATCTGGGCGCGGGCGGCGGCCCACGGCGGCATCGTCGCGATCGACACGGCGCGGTTCAACGACACCACCGTGCGGCTCGCCTCGGCACTGTTCCACCAGGCCCGCTCGTTCTCCCCCGGACCACCCTGCAGCGGCTGGACGACAACGGGTTGTGGGCCTACGAGTTCCCCGCACCGGTCATGGCCTGATCCTGCGGCGCCTTCCCACCGGTCCCGGCCGGGTCAGCGGCCTCGAGGTCCACCACCTGGTCGGCGGCGGTGACCAGCACCGGGTCGTGACTGGCCAGCACGACGGTGGTTCCGCCCCGGGCGGCCTCCCGCAGCACCTGCGCAAGGCGCTCGGCCGCGGCCTCGTCGAGCTGCGCGGTGGGCTCGTCGAGCACCACCAGCCGAGGGTGGACGGCCAGCGCCCGGGCAACCGCCACGCGCTGCCGCTCGCCGCCGGACAGCAGTCGCGGCTGGCGGTGCCGCAGCCCCGCCACCCCGAGGGCGGCGAGCAGCTCGTGGTCGCCGTCGGCGTCGGGCGCGAGCCCGCGGACGGCACGGGCAAGGTCGAGGTTCGCCACCACGGTGGCCGTCTCGGCCAGGTGCACGTCCTGACCGACGACCGTGGCGACGCGGCGGCGCAGCGCGGCCAGCCCCGCTCGGTCGAGCCCGGCGAGGTCCTGCCCGGCGAGCTGCACCGTGCCCGCATCGGGTCGCTCCAGCCCGGTCAGCACCCGCAGCAGGGTGGTCTTGCCGGCCCCCGAACGGCCACGCAGCACGAGCACCCGCTCCGCCGGCACGTCCAGGGTCACCCCGGTGAGCACCGCCCGTTGCCGGTAGGCCTTGTGCACCGCCACCAGCCTCGCCACCGGATCGGCTGCCGGCGGCGCGGGCCCCGCCGCTGCCGGTGGGGAGCCCACCGGGCGGGCCGAGACGGCAGCGCCCGCCGCGGCCGGGCCGGCGGCGGCGCCGCGCCCGGCGGCTGCCGGGGAGGCGGGCTCGAGCACGATCCCCCCAGGCTGCAGCCGGGGTCGCACGGCGTCCAGCGTGCCGCTGTCACGGCGCAGCCGCTCGGGCAGGCGCAACCAGCCGCGGTCGTCGACGACCAGCAACTCCTCCGCCGGCGGGCCCGGCTCCTTGCCCGCCCCGGGCGCACCCGGGGGAGCGGACGGCCGCCAGGTCTCGCTCAGCCGCCCGTCCCGGATGCGGACCACCCGGTCGGCCACCCGCGCCGCGACCCGGTCGTGGCTGACCAGCACCAGCGCGGCACCGGCCGCCGCCACGGCCTCCGCGAGCGCGTCGTAGACCTGCGCCGCGGAGCGCGCGTCCAGCTCCCCGGTGGGTTCGTCGGCGAGCACCAGGTCGGGGCCGTGGGCCAGCGCCGCGCAGACCGCCACCCGCTGCGCCTCACCGCCCGACAGCCCCGCCGGCGCCCGGCCCGCCAGGTGCCCCACCCCCAGCCCGTCCAGCAGCTGCCGGGCCGCTTCCCGGGCGAGGGCGGCCGGGCGGCCGGCCAGCCGCAGCTGCAGCGCGACGGTGTCGAGCACGTCCAGCTCGGGGCGAAGCATCCGCGCCGGGTGCTGGTCGACCCAGCCGACCCGGGTGTTCCGCCAGCGGGCCAGCGCGGCCGCCCCGGCCGCCGACAGGTCCATCCCCGCCACCACGGCGCGGCCGGCGGACAGCCGCTGCTCGCCGGCCAGCACGCGCAGCAGCGTCGTCTTGCCCGACCCGTTCGGCCCGTGCACGACCACCCGCTCGCCGGCGGCAACGGCCAGGGTGAGCCCGCGCAGCGCCGCCACGGCGCCGTCCGGCACCGGGTGCAGGCAGAAGGCGTCGCGGACGTCCACCATTGGTCCGCCGGCCGCCACCGGTCCATCGGCCGCCACCGGTCCGCCGGCCGCCACCGGTCCGCCGGCCGCCACCGGTCCATCGGCCGGAACCGCGCCACCCGCGGCGGTCACCGGGCCACCCCGGGGCCGCGCACCGGGAGCGGCTCGCGCAGCGAACGCCACGCGACCAGCCCCGCCGGCAGCAGCACCCCGACCAGCCCGACGGCGGCCACCGCCACCGCCCAGCCGGCACCGGTGCCGGCGACCAGCGGCGGCTGCGGTGGGGTCGCCGTGGCCGTCACCGCCACCAGCCTGGCCGTCACCCGGGACAGCGCCACCCCGGCCAGCACCCCGGCCGGGACGGCCGGGCCCGCGACCGCCGCGGCGCGCCACCACAGGGCCATCCGCAACGTGGCGGGGGCGACGCCGTCCGCCTCCCAGGCATACGTCTGGGCGGCCTCGTCGTAGCGCTCGGTCACCACCAGCAGCGCCACGGCCAGCAGCGCGACCAGCAGCGTCAGCAGCGCGCCGGCAGCGAGCAGCCCGGACGCCGCCCGGGCGACGGGGTCGGCACGCAGCCCCGCCGCCAGCGACGCCTGCCGGAGCACGTCGAGGCGGTCGAAGGGGGGTGCCGCGAGCGCCGCCGCCAGCGCGGCCCCGCCGCCCGGGCCCGCGTCGATCCACAGCTCCGAGGGCTCGCCCGAGCCGGGGGTGGCGAGGTCCTCCAGCCGCGACACGGCCCGCCGGTCGGCGACCGCGAACCGGCCGTCGACGGTCGGGAAGCGGGGCAGCACGCCCACCACGCGGGCGGTCACCGGAGACTGGTCGAGGATGATCGTGACCAGGCCACCGCTCGCCGACGCCGCGGTCGCGGGGTCGGTGAGCACCGGCAGTGGGGAGTCCGTGCCCGGCCCCGTGGGGCGGGCCTGCAGCGTGACCGACCCCGACGTCAGCCGGTAGTCCAGCCGGGCCGACCCCGACCCCGCCGCCACCGCCAGGCCGCTGCCGGCCCACCCCGCCCACGGCGCCGCGACGGCCACCCCGTCCACGCTCACCCCGCCCAGCTCGATCGTCCCGGCCGGTACGGCGAGGTCGAAGCGTCCCTCGCCGAGGGCGTGCTGCAACCTGCTGGCCTGGTCGGGGGGCTGCCGCGCGGTCAGTGCCACCAGCCGCAGCGCCGCCGGGCTGCCGTCGCCCGTGCGCAGGTCCGGAAGCCGCCCGGCGAGCGCGGCGCCACGACCCGCCGCTGCCGGCCGGACGGCCAGCGGGACGCCCGCCTCACGCCCGTCGGCGGCCACCACGGAGGCCGTCACCGCGAGCGAGACCACCGGGCCGGCCGTCGCCACCACCAGCGAGGAGCCGGCCGGCAGGGCGATCCCGGTGGGCAGCGCGGGCACCGCCAGCAGCGCCGCCAGCCGGGTCGGATCGCCGCCCCCGGCCACCGCGTCCCACCGCGTCAGCCTGGGCAGCGCAGCGGGGTCGAGCCCCACCAGCTGGATCGGCTCGCCCTGCTGGGCACTGACCCGCACCGAACCCGCGGCCCGCGCCACCGGGTACTCCACCGCTGCGGGTGCCTGCCGGGCGAGCACCGCCGGTGGCACCAGGTCGAGCGGGCGCTCCAGGGTGGAGCCCACCTGCACCCGGGCGTCCATCGGCACCCGGTAGGCGGCCTGGTCGGCGGCTCCGCGCAGCAGCGTGGCGCGGTAGGCCCCGGCGAAGACCGCCGCGGCGACGGCGGCGGTGAGCAGGGCGGCGGTGGTCACCGGGCGCAGCGGGCGGCCGCCGGCCCCCGCCAGCCCGAGGCGGGCCGCCACCGCGCGCCGCGGCAGCCGGCCGAGCACCAGGCGGGTGATCGGGGGCCAGGCGCGGGCCAGCAGCAGCCCCACGGCCACCAGCACGAGCACGGGCAGGGCGACGAGCAGCGGGTCACCGCCACCGCCGGTGCCGCCGACCCCGACCGCGCCGCGGCCGGCGAGCAGCGCGGCCGCCGCCAGGCAGCCGAGTGCCAGGGCGTCACCGGCCCACCACACCCCCGCGGGAGCGGTGCCCGCCGGCCCGGCCGGCACCGTCAGGGTCAGCGCGAGCAGCACCGCCGACAGCACCGCCAGCCCGGCCACGGCAGGCAGCGCGGCACCCAGGGCGTGCCCTGCGGTGGAGGCCACGGGCAGGCCCGCGTGCCCGGCGAGGGACCCCGCGGCGACGGCAGCGAGCACCAGCCCGAGCAGGGCGGCGGCACCGGCGGCGAGCCCGGCCTCGCCGCCGGTGAGCACCACGAGCTGCCGCCTGGAGGCTCCCCGCCGGCGCAGCGCCCCGACGAAGGCCTCGTGGTCGCGGCGCAGCGCGGCGCCGCCGACGACCGCGGTGCCCACCAGCAGCACCGAGGTGGCACCGCCGAGGACGCCGAACCGCCGGGCCGATGCCCTCGCCCGGGCGTCCTGGTCACGCAGCACCTGGTCCGGGGTGGTGAGCACCAACCCGGGCGTCACCCGCCACAGCTCGTCGGCGACCTGCGCGCCGGCCGCCAGCCAGCCGTCGACGCCGTCGGCGTGCACCCGGGTCAGGTCGAACGGCGCCACCCAGCCGTAACTGCGCCCGAACACCGCCAGTGCCCGGTTGGCGGCGGCGGCCAGCACTCCGTCGGCGAGCAGCACGTTCTTGCCCGGGCCGGGGTCGAACGTGCCGGTGAGCAAGAGGGGGTCGGTGCGCACGACGGTGCCGACGATGATCAGCCCGAGTTCGGGTTCGGGCACTGCCGCGGGCCCCGGGTCGGCCTGCCGCAACGCCACCACCTCGCAGCGGGTGGGGGTACAGCTGCGGGGCATCCGCCCCGAGACCAGCCTGACCTCGGTGGGCAGGGCGTCCGCGGCGCCGAGGACGAACCCGTTGCCGTGCACGTCGTTGATCTCGCGGAAGATCAGCTGACGGTGCACGGGACCGGCGGTGAGCCGGGGCAGCGCGGCCCGGACGGTCGCGTCCATGCCGCCCACCTCGGCGGCGCCGGGCAGGCCGTTGTAGGACACGATCACGCTGCGCCGACCTGGCGGCAGGGTGCTCAGACCGCGCTGGAGGGCGGCGTCCGCCGTCACCACCATCACCGCCTGTGCCAGCACCGGGAGCACGGTGGCGAGGGCGAGACCGGCGCTGACGATCAGCCACCTGCGCCCGGCGTGCCGGGTCCGCGCCCGCAGCAGGCTCACCGCAACTCCGGGGGGCATGCCCACCTCCTCACGGTCGCGTAACCGGCACCGTAGCATTTACTGGTTAGTACGCTGGGTGCGGAAGAGGCGGACGGAGGCCCGGACGATGTCGTGGCGGCTGGTCGAGGGGGTTCCGCTGCCGGAGCCGGTCGGCGGACACCCCGCACTCGACTTCTGCAACACCCGCGCCGGATGGGGGCTGCCGGACCCGAAGGAGTACCTCACCGGCCCGCGGGCGCTGCTGCTGTGGGTGCGCGAGGCCGGGCTGCTGCCCGCCGCCACCGTCGCACCGCTGCTCGCGGCCACCGGGACGAACCCGGACGCGGGCGTGCCCGGCGGCGCGGGCCCCCGCTGGGGGCGGGCGCTGCGGCGGGCGCTGCGGCTGCGCTCGGCGCTGTACGCCGTCGCGCTCGGCGGCCTCGACCGGCAGGACTGGGAACTGGTGTCCGCCGAGGCGGTGGCCGCCCGCGCGTGGCAGGTGCTGCTGCCGGGCTCCGATCCGGCGGAAGGGCCGGGGCGCTGGCAGCCGCGCCCGCTCGCGGCGGACCTGGCCGGCGGCCCCTGCCTCGTGCTCGCCGCGATCGCCTCCGCCGCCGAGCAGTTGCTCACCTCGCCGCTGGGGGCGGGGGTCTCCGCCTGCCCGGGGGACGGCTGCGGCTGGCTGTTCGCCGACCCGCGCGGGCGGCGGCGATGGTGCTCGATGGCCGTGTGCGGCAACCGGGCCAAGGCCCGCCGGCACGCCCAGCGCGGGTCAGCCCAGCGCGGCTGAGCCCGTCGGGTCCAGCGGCACCACGGCCACCGCCGTCGGCGTCGGAATCACCCCGGAAGGAACGGCCGGAACCGGGGGCGGCAGCCTCGCCGCGGCGTTGCGCTGCACCGCCCGCAGCGCCGGCGCCCGCACGCCGCCCGCGTTCCGCGGTCCCGACTGCGCGGCGCGGGCCGGCCCCGAGCCCCCCCGGGCGGCCCCGCCGAGGTACCCCGCCGGCGTCGGGACGCCCCCATACGGCCCCGTCCTTGCCTCCGGTTCCCCGAGCTCCTCCCGCTCGGGGACCGCCATCCAGCTGGTCACCCAGTCGGGAAGGTCGCAGGGCACCATCGGCTCGGCGAACAGGAAGCCCTGCCCGAGGGTGCAGCCGAAGTCCGACAGCACGGTCGCCGTCCGCGGATCACCCACCCCCTCGGCCACCACGTCGATGCCCAGGTTGCGACCCAGTTCGATGATCGAGCGCACGATTGCCTGGTTGCGGGGCTCGAACCTGAGCCGCTGCACGAACGTTTTGTCGATCTTCACCTGGTCTGGCGACAACCACTTCATGTACGTCATCGACGAGTAGCCGGTGCCGAAGTCGTCCACCGCCACCTTGACGCCCAGCTCGCGCAGCCGCCCGAGCACCACCAGCGCCCGCTCCGGGTTGGTGATCACGCCGGTCTCGGTGAGTTCCAGGCACAGCAGCCGACCGGGAAGCCCGTGGCGGCGCAGTGCCCGCTCGACGCCGTCGGGCAGGTCGGGGTCGGCCAGCAGCCGGGCGGCGAGGTTCACCGCGACCTGCACCTCCAGCCCGAGGTCGAGCCAGCTGCGGCAGGCGCGCAGGGCCTGGTCGACGACCTGGTCGGTGAGCTCCCCCACCAGCCCGCCGCGCTCCGCCGCGAGCACGAAGGCCTCGGGGTTGACCGGCCCGAGCATCGGGTGCCGCCAGCGCGCCAGTGCCTCGACCGAGTGCAGCTTGCCCGAGCTGAGGTCGACCAGCGGTTGCACGGCGATGGTCAGGTCGCCCCGCGCCAGCGCCAGCCGCAGGTCGGCGGCCAGCGACAGCGGCGCGTCCACCGAGTCGCTCAGCGTGCGGGTGTAGACCCGCAGGCCGCCGGCCTCCGCCTTCGCGGCGTACATGGCGATGTCGGCGTTGCGCAGCAGCTGGTCGGCGGTCAGACCGTCGCGGGGGCCGAGGGCGAGTCCCAGCGACCCGGTGAGCCTGACCTGCTCGTTGTCCACGGTGAAGGGTTCGTGCAGGCCCTCCAGCAGGCGCCGGGCCAGCGCCACCAGGTGCTGCTCGTCGGGGACCCCGGGAACCAGCACCGCGAACTCGTCGCCGCCGAGCCGGCTCACCACCAGCCCCTCCTCGACGAGTCGGGCCATCCGCCGGCCGACCTCGGCGAGCACCTGGTCCCCGGCGAGGTGCCCGAGGGAGTCGTTGACCGTCTTGAAGCCGTCCAGGTCGAGCACGCCGATGGCGCACGGCACCAGCCCGCTCGCCGCCCCCTGGATGGCCTCGACGGCCCGGGCCCGGAACTCGGTGCGGTTCGGCAGGCCGGTGAGCGCGTCGTGCAGGGCGTCGTGCCGCAGCCGTTCCAGGGCGTGGACGTGCCGCAGCGCGACCGTCGCCTGGTTGGCCACGGCATGCACCAGGCGCACGTCGTGCGTCCAGCGCGGGCGCCGGCCGTCAACCGCGGGCAGCCCGACGAGCAGGGCGGCGATCATGCCGTCCCCGACCGGGAGGTGGACCACGAGCGCCTCGCGCAGGAACCGCGCGGCCAGCATCCGGTCCACGCCGTCGCCGTCGCCGAGGCCCACCAGCCGCGCGGGGGTGGCGAGCAGCGCCTCCACCTCGGCGAGTTCGACCCCGGCGCAGGCGAGCCCGCCCTCCGCCCAGCACCGCCAGCTGCGACCGGCGGGAGCACCGCGGCGGGCGACCACGAGTTCGACGTGCCGGGCGCCCAGCAGCGGCACGCATCCGGAGACCACCGCCCGGGCCACGGCGTCGGCGTCGCGGGCCTCGCGCACCGCGGCGGTGAAGCGCAGCAGCCGGTCGAGGTCCTGCGCGCGGTAGGCGCGGGAGAGCCGGACCCGGTAGCCGAGGGCGGCCACGACTCCGGCGAGTACCAGCGGGAGCACCGTCTCCGACCCGAAGCTCAGTACCAGCGCCAGCAGCGCGCCGGGAATGCCCGCCAGCATCCGGACGCCGACCGCGTGCCCACCGACGCGCAGCAGGCCCGGGCCACGCAGCGGGGGTGGCGCCTGCACCCCGGCGAGGACCAGGGCCAGCGCCTCGGCCGCCACGCCGACGAGCAGCGCCGCGCCGGCCGCGACCCAGGCCCGCGGTGAGAGCACCGTGGCCCCCCCGACGAGCGGGTGGAAGGTCGCGGTGGCGGCCGCCGTCGCCGCCCCGGCCGCCGCCACGTCGAGCAGCGCGCCGCGGGTGGCGCCGCGACGCTCGGTGACCACGCCCGCGGCCCGGCCGGTCACCCGCGCCAGCACCAGCCAGCCGGGGCCGAGCGCGAGCAGCCCGAGCGCGAGCGGGAGGGCATCCAGGCGCAGCGTCCGGTCCCGCCCACGCAGCGGGAGCCGGACCAGCCAGACGTCGGTGAGGTAGAAGAGCCCGGCGAGCGCCCACCAGGTCGGCTGCACCATCCCGGCGGGCACGACCCGGGGCGGCAGGGCGGCCGCAGCCAGGCAGGCCGGCACCAGCAGAGCGGTGACGAGGGTGATCCGGGCCGGCGGACGGAGCCGGTGGGCGGGGCGGGGTGTCCCCCGCAGGGGTGCGGCGACGTCGCCAGGGATCGCCGACAGGCTGGTCACCGCGTGATAATTGCGTGACCAGTGGGTGACTGTCAGGTGATTGCGATGATTGTCTGTGCGCGTCGGCTGAACGCTGGAGGGTGGACTCCTCATTTCTGACTACCAAGAGTGACTCAAGCTTGCCGCATGGAGCCATCCGCAGCCAGCTGACACGCCGCCAGGTGCGGTGGGCCCGCCCCAACCGGCAGGATCGTGCCGCAACTGGGCTGGTCGGGATGGGGTGGTGTGCCATGGCCGGCGAGATCGCCGTCGTGCTCGCGTTCATCGTCGTCGGAGGCACCTTCGCCGCCGCCGAGATCGCTCTGGTGTCGCTGCGCCCGGGGCAGGTGAGCCGGCTCGCGGCCACCGACCGGCGCGGGGTGGCGGTGCAGCGGCTGGTGCACCAGCCCAACCTCTTCCTGTCCGCCAGCCAGATCGGCGTCACCCTGGCCGGGTTCCTGTCCTCCGCCTTCGGCGCGGTGACCCTCGCCGAGCCGCTGGCCCAGCTGCTCACCCGCACCGGGCTGCCCTCCGGCGCCGCCCACACGCTCGCCGTGCTCGCGGTGACGCTGCTGGTCGCCTACGTCTCCCTGGTGGTCGGCGAACTGGCCCCGAAGCGGCTGGGCCTGCAGCGCGCCGAGGGCGTCGCCCTGCTCGCCGCAGGCCCGCTGGAGGCCATCGCCCGGGCCACCCGCCCGGTGATCTGGCTGCTCGTGACGAGCAGCGACCTGGTGGTGCGGCTCGCCGGGGGCGACCCCCGCAAGGGCAGGGCGGTGATGACCGAGGAGGAGCTGCGCGACATCGTCGCCACCAACGAGGACCTCTCGCTGGACGAGCGGCGGCTGATCGCCGAGGTGCTCGACGCCGGCGACCGGCCGGTGCGCGAGGTGATGGTCCCCCGGCTGGACGTGCGCACCCTTCCCGCCGACCTCACCCTCGAGGGCGCGCTGCGGACCGTCCGCGGGCTGCCCTACTCCCGCTACCCGGTGGTGGACGGCGGCCTGGACGACGCCGTCGGCTTCATCCACGTCCGCGACCTGTACGCCCGGCCGGACGACCTCGCCCCGGATTCGCCGCTGCGCGACCTCGTCCGGCCGATGATGCGCATCCCGGACAGTCGCCGCGCGCTGCCGGCGCTGGCCGAGATGCGCCGGGCGGGGTCGCACCTGGCGCTGGTGGTGGACGAGTACGGCGGTGGCGCCGGGGTCATCGCCCTGGAGGACCTGCTCGAGGAGCTCGTCGGCGACATCACCGACGAGTTCGACCTGGGCCGCCAGCCCAGCACCCGGCCGACCCCGACGGACGGCAGCGCCAGGCCGCTGCCGCAGGGCCCGGTGGGCGCCCAGTTGCGGCTGGAGGAGTTCGAGGAGGAGACCGGTGTCACGCTGCCCGACGGCCCCTACGACACCGCGGCCGGCTGGATGCTGCACGCACTCGGCCGGATCCCGGTGGAGGGCGACCAGGCCCGCAGCGGCGACATCGTGGTCACGGTGACGCAGATGCGGGCCCGCCGGGTGGAACGGGTCAGCCTGGAGCGGGTGCCGCCACCACCGGCCGTGACCGCCCCGGTGGCCGGTGAGCCGCGTCGCGGCGGAAGTTCCGCGGTGGGGTGACCCACGAGGTCATCCCACCACCGGATCATGGCTTGGAGATCCACTCGGCAGACCCTAGTGTCACCCGGCGTGACCAACCCCCCTTCCGACCCGACCGGGTCGAACACGCCTCCCTGGCCGGACCCCGACCCGCGCGGCGGGGGCGCATACCCGCAGCCCTACCCGGCGCAGCCCTACCCGCCGCAGCCCCACCCGGCGCAGCCCCACCCGGCGCAGCCCTACCCGCCGCAGCCCTACCCGGGGCAGGGCTACCCGCCGCAGCCCTACCCGGGGCAGGGCTACCCGGCGCAGCCCTACCCGGCGCAGGGCTACCCGGCGCAGTTCCCGCCCCCGTACCCGGCACCGCAGGCGAAGCGGCCGATGAACGGGCTCGCCGTCGCCGCGCTCGTGCTGTCGGTGCTCGGCGCCGTGGTGATCGCCCCGATCCTGGCCATCGTGTCGTTGCGGAAGATCAAGCGCACCGGTGAGAACGGGCGGGGGTTCGCCATCGCGGCGCTGGCGGTGACGGGGGTCTGGGCGCTGATCGCCGTGCTGGCGCTGGTGGTCGACACCACCGGCACCCCCTCCCCCACGCGCGACGTCTCCGGGGCCGTCACCGGCAGCGGGAACGTCGTCGCCGAGGAGGTGCGCGGCGGCGACTGCCTCAAGTCCGTCGACGACCCCTCGGGGTCCAGCGAGGTCGGCGCGCTCGACGTGGTGCCGTGCACCGAACCGCACGCCGCCGAGGTGATCGGGTCGTTCTTCCTCGGCGGCGGGTCCTACCCGGGCGAGTCGAAGATCACCGACGAGGCCGAGCAGCGCTGCGGCGACATGGTGCCCACCGCGGTCACCGAATCGGACCTGCCGGACCTGAGCATCGTGTACTTCTACCCGCAGGTGGCGAACTGGGCCGGCGGCGACCACACCGTGCAGTGCGTCGTGGTGAGCGAGGGGGACCCGCTCACGGCGCCGCTGCCGCGCTGACCGGATCGCCCGCACCGCCCGCGCCGGCGCGCGCCACGGTCAACCCCGGGGCCGCACCGGCGCCGGCGTCCTCGACCTCCACCAGCACGCCGTCGCCGTCACGCACCTCGCCCGCAAGCAGCGCCCGGGCCAGCTTGTCCCCGATCTCGCGCTGCACCAGCCGGCGCAGCGGCCGGGCCCCGTACGCGGGGTCGTAGCCGGTCAGGGCCAGCCACTCCCGCGCCGCCGGGGTGACCTCGAGGGCCAGCCGGCGCTCGGCGAGCCGGCGGGCCAACAGGCTCACCTGCAGGTCGACGATCCGGGACAGCTCGTCCACCCCGAGCGCGTCGAAGACCACCACGTCGTCGAGCCGGTTGAGGAACTCCGGCTTGAACGCGGCATGCACGGCGGCGAGCACGGCCTCACGCTTCGCCTCCTCGGGCAGCGTCGGGTCGACCAGGAACTGGGAGCCCAGGTTGGAGGTCAGCACCAGGATCGTGGAGCGGAAGTCCACGGTGCGGCCCTGGCCGTCGGTGAGCCTGCCGTCGTCGAGCACCTGCAGCAGGACGTCGAAGACCTCAGGGTGCGCCTTCTCGACCTCGTCGAGGAGCACCACGCTGTACGGCCGGCGGCGGACCGCCTCGGTGAGCTGGCCGCCCTCCTCGTAGCCGACGTACCCGGGCGGTGCACCGACCAGCCGGGCGACGGAGTGCTTCTCGCCGTACTCACTCATGTCGATGCGGACGATCGCCCGCTCGTCGTCGAAGAGGAAGTCCGCGAGCGCCTTGGCCAGCTCGGTCTTGCCGACGCCGGTGGGGCCGAGGAACAGGAACGAGCCGGTGGGGCGATCCGGGTCGCTGATCCCCGCCCGGGCACGCCGGACGGCGTCGGACACGGCCCGCACGGCGGGCCGCTGCCCGACCAGCCGTTGCCCGATGACCTCCTCCATCCGCAACAGCTTCGCGGTCTCGCCCTCGAGCAGCCTGCCCGCCGGGATCCCGGTCCAGGCCGCGACCACGTCGGCGACGTCGTCCGGCCCGACCTGCTCCTTCATCATCGGCGCCCGGCCCGCGTCCCCGCTCGCCGCGGGGGCGGCAGCGGCGTTCGGGCCCGAGCCGGAGTGCCGGGGCAGCGCGGCCACCGGCTCGCCGGCCACGGGCTCGGCGGCCTGTGCCCGGGCGAGCTCCTTGTCGATCGCGGGGATCTCGCCGTACAGCAGCCGCGAGGCGCCCTCGAGATCTCCCTCCCGCTGCAGCCGCTCGGCCTGCCCGCGCAGCGCGTCGAGGCGCTCCTTGAGCTCACCGACCCGGTTCAGCCCCGCCTTCTCCTGCTCCCAGCGCGCGGTCAGGGCGGTCAGTTCCTCGGAGCGGTCGGCGAGGTCGGCGCGCAGCTTGTCCAGCCGCGCCCGGGACGCCTCGTCGGGCTCGCGGGCGAGCGCCATCTCCTCCATCCGCAGCCGGTCCACCTGGCGGCGCAGCGCGTCGATCTCCTCCGGGGAGGAGTCGATCTCCATCCGCAGCCGCGAGGCCGCCTCGTCGACCAGGTCGATCGCCTTGTCGGGCAGCTGCCGGCCGCTGATGTAGCGGTGCGACAGGGTGGCGGCGGCCACCAGGGCGGCATCGGAGATCGCCACCTTGTGGTGTGCCTCGTAGCGCTCCTTGAGCCCGCGCAGGATGGCGATGGTGTCCTCCACGCTGGGCTCGCCGACGAACACCTGCTGGAAGCGCCGCTCCAGGGCGGCGTCCTTCTCGATGTGCTCGCGGTACTCATCCAGGGTGGTGGCGCCGACCATGCGCAGCTCGCCGCGGGCGAGCATGGGCTTGAGCATGTTCCCGGCGTCCATCGCGCCCTCGCCGCTGGCTCCGGCACCGACGACGGTGTGCAGCTCGTCGATGAAGGTGACGACCTCCCCCTCGGCCGCCTTGATCTCCGCGAGCACCGCCTTCAGCCGTTCCTCGAACTCGCCGCGGTACTTGGCGCCGGCGACCATTGCCCCCAGGTCGAGCGAGATCAGCCGCTTGCCGCGCAGGGACTCCGGGACGTCACCGGCCACGATCCGCTGCGCGAGGCCCTCGACGACGGCGGTCTTGCCGACCCCCGGCTCGCCGATGAGCACCGGGTTGTTCTTCGTCCGCCGGGACAGCACCTGCACCACCCGCCGGATCTCGGGGTCACGCCCGATCACGGGGTCGAGCCGCCCCTCGCGGGCCGCGGCGGTGAGGTCGATGCCGTACTTCTCCAGCGCCTGGTAGGTCGACTCGGGGTCCGGCCCCGTCACCCGCGCACCGCCCCGGACCGCGGGCAGCGCGGCGAGCAGCGCCTCCCGGGTGGCTCCGGCGGCGGCCAGCGCCCCGGGCACCACGGCGCCCTCCTTCGCCGCCGCCAGCCCGATGAGCAGGTGCTCGGTGGAGACGTACTCGTCGGACAGCTCGCGCGCCACGTCCCCCGCGGCCGACAGCGCCTGGTAGGTGCCGCGGCCCAGCCCGGGTGTGGCCACGGCCTCGCCGCTGGCCCGGGGCAGCGCCGACAGGGCCCGCTCGGCGGCCGCCCGCAGCGGGCCCACCTCGGCCCCGACGGCGGCCAGCAGCGCCGAGGCGACCCCTTCCGGTTGTGCCAGCAGCGCTGCCAGCAGGTGCGCGGGCTCGACCTGGGGGTGTCCGGCGGTGGCGGCGGCACGCACGGCCGCGGCCATCGCCTCCTGGCTACGGGTGGTCAGTTTGAGGTCCATCGAGGCACTGCCCTCCGAGAAGTGCGGGTCTTGACCTGATCAACGCGGTGAAAGTTGAGTCTGTTCCGCTCAAGTCAATCCCGCTGCCGGGCCGGGAATCGCCCGCACCGAGTTCCGACGGTACCCGCGGCCCGCCCGATCATGGCGCTGACGTGGCCCGTGTCGGTTGGTACGGTGGCCCGCAACGACTCGGGCCCGGGAGGTGGCGTGGAGACCGGACGGACCGACCACTCCGCCGCCGATCCCGGGCCGCCCGCTGCCGGTGCCGCCGATCCCGGCCCGCGGTTGTGGTGGCCCGACGCACTCAGGGGCGGCGGGGCACCCACCCCACCGCAACGCCCGGGCCCGGGCCCTGATCCCCTGCCTCGGCCCGCGGCAGCCGACGTCCCCGGGGCGGCTCTGCCCTGGCTGCCAGCGGCGGGAGGCGCGCCGCCCCTGGCCGGGCTCCGGACCGATGCCGCCGTCCCCGCGTGGGGAACTCCGGAGGGGGAAGCCACCCCGCCGCCCACCGGCGGTGTGGGCCGGACCGCGGCCCGCGGAGCCGGTCCGGTGCTGGTGACCACGTCCGCTCCCGCGACAGGCCGTGCTCCCGCGACAGGCCGTGCGCCCGCGGCGGGCCCACCGGCGCAGGGCCGCGGCCGGCGGCGGCGGGGTGCGGGTGGCGGCGAGCCGCTCGACCGGGTGACCCTGGCTGCCCGGCTGGCCGTGCTCGCGCTGGTCGTCGCGGCCATCGTGCTGGCCACCCGCTGACCCGCACGGGCGGCGGGCCCGGACGGGCCGGTCAGTTCACCAACCGGACCCGGAAGGTGCGCCGCCAGGCCTGCTCGGGCGCGGCGTGCACGATCTGCTGGCTCTCCATGTCGAAGGTCACCGCGGCGCTGCCGAGGGTGCCGGTGCAGGTGATGGTCCGCAGCACCGTGGTGTAGGTGTACGTGTACACCGATACGCAGGTCGGGGCGTTGATGTCGGCGGTCGCCGTTGCGGTGCCGGTGAGCCCGCGGTTGCCGCCCGGGGCGCTGCGGGTGTCGACCCGGACCTGCCCCGCCGGTCGGTAGCTGCACCCGGTGAGCACCGAGGAGCTGTTGGCGCTGACGTACCCCGGGGCACGGGCGCACCCGGCCTGGGCGTACCCCGACCAGGCCGACCAGGTGCTGAAGCTGGCGCCCGCGGGGCTGAGCATGAGCCGGACGAGCACGTTGCGCGCCTCGACGGCGGCCGCGAGCGCTCCCGCATCGGCAGACTTCTGCGCCTTCCCGCGCACGTCGCTGGCCTCGCCGAGGCCGAGCAGGGCGAGACCGGCGGCGAACAGCGCCAGCACGAGGAGCAGCAGGACGGCGACAGCCTGACCCTCCTGCTCCCCGTGGCGGCGCCGCACTGTCAGTTGCCCTTGGTGATCTTGTCGAACACCTTCGACAGGGCGTCGGAGATCTTCTGGTCCAGGTTCAGCCCGAAGATCGCGGTGATGATGATGCCGATGAGCACGGCAAGGCCGACGTACTCCAGGGTGCCCTGGCCCTCCTCGCCCCGCCGCGCGGCACGATTCCTCGCCACCGCCATCCAGGTCTGGCCGTGGGCTGCGATCCGCTGCAGCGACGACATGCGCTTCTCCTCCGTCGGGGACGCCCGGCCCCTCCGACCGGGTGCGGTGATCACCCTCGTCGCCGTGGCCGGTGGCGGGCGAGGGCTCCGGGGCTCATCCCGGGCCCAGCGGGGGCCCAGCGCCGGGGCCCAGTCCCGGGGCCCGTGCCGGCCGCCGCGCCGCCGGTCAGCGCCCGGGAGGGCCCAACCAGCGGCTGACCGCCTCCGCCCGTGAGCTGACGCCGAGCTTGGCGAAGATCCGGTTCACATGGTTCTTCACGGTCTTCTCCGAGAGGAAGAACCGCCTGGCGACCTGCCGGTTCGTCAGGCCGGTGGCGATCAGGTCCATCACCTCGGCCTCCCGCGGGCTCAGGTCGTGGCCGCCCCCGGGCGGGCCCGCCCGGGCCCGGTCGGGGACGGCGGCGGGCCCGCTCCCGCCCGCCGGGAGCGCGGCCCCGCGGGCCAGCGCGGCCGCCACTGCCGCCCCGGCGGAGGAGGACAGGTAGGTGCCGCCGCGGGCGACGGTGCGGATCGCGGTCACCAGCTCGTCGCCGTCGATCTCGGTGTGGACGAGGAAGCCCCGCGCCCCGGCGCGCAGCGCGGCCCCCACCACCGACGGGTCGTCGCTGTGGGTCAGCATCAGCACGGCGGCGCTGGGGTGCAGCCCCGCGGCGGCGCTGAGCCCGTCCACTCCGGGCATCCGCACGTCCAGCAGCACCACGTCGGGGGTCAACCGCAGGGCCAGCTCGGTGGCACCGGCGCCGTCGGCCGCGACCCCGACCACCTCGATGTCGGGGCAGGTGCCCAGCAGGTTCTCCAGCCCGGCGCGGACCAACGGGTTGTCGTCCGCGAGCACCACCCGCAGCGGGCGGGCCGGCGCTCGCTGCGGGGAGGCCACCGGGTGGTGCTCCGGCCCGGGGGCGGCCGCGCCGGTCATGCGCTCGCCTCCAGCCCGGACGCCCCGGGCGCCGGTGGCTGGCCCGGGGAGGGTGTCGCGACCGCGGGGAGCGCGCCGCGGGCCATCGCCAGCACCGACCCGCAGCCCCGGGCGGGCACCTCGAGCCGCACCCGGGTGCCCCCGCCCGCTCCCGGCACGGGCTCCACCACCGCCGACCCGGCGTGCTGGGCGAGCCGCTCACGCATTCCCACCACCCCGAAGCGCCCGGCCAGCCCGGCCGCCGCCAGCCGCTGCGGATCGACACCGACGCCGTCGTCGGTGACCGTCAGCCGCAGCACCTCCCCCGCCACCGCGAGCGAGACCTCCACCCGCGCGGCCCCGGCGTGCCGCCAGACGTTCTCCAGCGCCTCCTCCAGCCCGCGCAGCAGGGCGAGCCGCACCCGCGGCGCCGGGGCCACCCCCCGGGCCTCGGGGCAGATCGTCAGCTCCGCCACCACCCCGGTGCGCTCCGACCAGGCCCGCACCAGCTCGGGCACCGCCTCGGGGAGCGACGCCGTGGCCTCGGCGACACCGCGCAGGTCGCTCAGCACCTGCCGGGCCTGCTGGGAGGCCTCGCGGGCCGCGGCGGCCAGCCGGACGCCGTAACGGGCCAGCTCCGGGTCCCCCTCCGCCCGGCGGGCCAGCGCGGCGGCGTCCAGCGCGATGCCGAACAGCGACTTGGCGACGCCGTCGTGCAGTTCCCGGGCGAGCCGCGCCCGCTCGCTGTCGCCGGCCTCCTGCCGCGCGCGCTCCTGCTCCGCCGCATGCACCTGCCCGAGCACCTGGACCAGCCGGCCGTGGACCTGGCGGAAGGACCAGCCGACCGCGGCCGTCAGCGGGTGCAGCGCGGCGGTGGTGATCGCGGCGACGCTCGGCCGGGACGGCGCCGCGGTCACCGTCAGCGCCAGCAGATACGCACTCACCTGCAACGTGGTCAGCAGGACGGTGACCCCGGTGGGGAAGATCAGACCGACCACGAGCGAGGCGCTGACGCTGTACACGAGGAACGGGCCCTGCGGCCCGGCGCCGAGCAGCGCCGCCAGGCTGAGCACGACGTCCACCCCGACGATCCCGGGATGCCCGATGACCAGCGGCGCCCACCGGTACAGCGCCAGCATCAGCACGCCGTTCGCACCGACCAGGACGACGACCAGCACCACGCCGAGCCGCACGTGCGGCCCTCGGCTCCAGCCGAGAACCACCGGGAACAGCGCCACCAGCCGCAGCATCAGCGCCGCGCGCACCATCTCCAGCAGGCTCTCGCGGACGGCCAGATCCGGTGCTGGGGGCGCGGGTGCCGGGAGCAGCCTCATGGCGACAACAGGCTCCCCAGGTCCAGCCCCGACGACAGCAGCAGCGCCGTCGCCAGCAGGGCCAGCGCGCCGGGCACCATCACCACGGTGACCACCAGGCTCACCCGCGGGGCGGTGCGGGCGGCTCGGCGGCGGGCGGCCTGGGCCACCGAGCGCCGCATGTCGCCGGGCG
Organism: uncultured Actinomycetota bacterium; assembly: GCA_963784535.1. Classification (GTDB taxonomy): domain Bacteria; phylum Actinomycetota; class Actinomycetes; order Actinomycetales; family Kineosporiaceae; genus CAWARR01. The sequence goes on from CAWARR010000008.1 coordinate 296,194, forward strand.
ATCTGGTCGAGCGCCTCGGTGAGCGGCGAACCCAGCTCCTCGGCCTGCAGCAGCGCCGCGACGAACGCGTCCAGCGGCCCGAGTCGTTGCGGTCGCGCAGTCCGGGCGAACGCCGTCGAGCGCGGCCTCGCCGACGTCCATCTGCCGCAGCGTGTGGGTGATCTCCTCGGCGAGCGGACCCTCGCGCCGCGCCGCCACGCGGTCCAGGGCCGCCCGGAAGCCAACCCCGCGCTCACGCGTGACCGCGAGCACGTCGAGGAAGTCGGGCAGGTCGCGCTCGATCCGCCTGCTGGCGCGGCCGCGCCGGCGCCGCAGCGCGAGCTCGGGCGATCGCACGGCCGCCACCAGCACGAGCGCCGCCGAGCAGCCAGCAGGCCGCGCAGCGAGCAGCACGAGCCGGCGGCGCCGTAGACGGCGAGGAAGCGGGCCCGGCGCTGCCATGTGCGCGTCGAAGCGTCTGGCCGTTCGGCGTGCCCGCCGGCTCGATCCGCGGGCCAGGGCGGTGCGCAGCCGCGGACCCATCGGCCGGCCAGGCTCGGCGCGAGCCGTGCGGCCCAGCGCCCCGAGCGGGCCGCCGGCGGCGCGCGGCCCGGCGCTTGCGACCGCGCATGCAGCGGCGACGTCCCCGACATCGAGCCGCTCGAGCGGGTCGCTGCGCAGCGGCGCGCGTCGCGCGGCGGCCGCACGACGAAAGCGGCGGCGAGCGCGCCGTCAACAGCGGGCGCGAGCAACAGACGGCTACACCTCGATCCTCGTCATGCGGCGGATCAGCATGAAGCCGACGCCGAAGCAGGGGCCGCGAACAGCCAGGGCCGCCTGGCCGAACGACCGTGTTCGGTCATCTCCCGGAGCAGCCCGGGCGGATGCCGTTGAGAGACCAGCAGGCCGACCCCGATGACCGGCCACCAGGTAGCCCGTGTAGGTCGCCTGGGTCAGCAGGGTGCGGATCTCGCGGTTGAGCTCCTTGCGGTCCTCCAGCGTGGCGGCGATGTCGCGCAGCGCCGTGATCAGCGAGCCGCCCGAGCGCTGGGAGATGATCAGGGTGCACGAGCACCGACAGCTCCCGGCCGGGCAGCCGCTCTCCAGGTGCAGCAGCGCGTCCTCCAGCGGGGCGCCCACCTGCATCTCGCGCACCACCCGCTCGATCTCGGTGCGGACCGGAGGCTCGGCGAGGTCCTCCGCCGGCCATCTCCGGATCGCGGTGCGGATCGAGAGCCCGGCGCCGGTGGCGTTGGAGAGCACCCGCGCGAGCTCGGGCATCTGGGCGACGAAGCGCAGCAGCTGGCGGCGTTGCAGGTAGCGCAGGTAGGCGCGCAGCCCGGCCAGCAGGCGCCGCCCGCACAGCAGGGCCGCACAGCGGGGCGAAACGAGGGCCGCGAGCAGGACGGCGAGCCCGAAGGAGGCCGCGACCAGGCCGCCACCTCGACCGGCGAGCAGCCGCACCCCGCCGGCCGGCCAGGCGCTCGTGCAGCCTGCGCCCGGCGCCGGTGCGGCGCAGCCGCCGGTCGAGCGCGACGACGAGGCGCTTGCCGGAGCTCCCGCCGACCGTCGCGCTGCCCGCGCGCGGCAGCTCCGCCCGCCGGCGCGTGCCGGCGGGCAGCTGCCACAGCCCGAGCAGCCCGATCGCGGCCAGCCGCGAGCAGCAGCAGCGCCGAGCCGGCGGCGGTCAATTGGCCTGCCGCGAGACAGTTGCGTCGCGGTGCGGCCCCTGGGCGAACGGCGCCGGGACGAGCTCGCCCGCGCAGCTCGAGCCGGTCGGCGAGCCCGGGCGGGAGCGGGCGGTGGCGGACGCCGCCGCTGACCGTGCGGTCCGCGTCCGAGCGGGCTCGGTCTCGAACGGCACACGGAGGCGAGCCGGTGAAGTCCTCGCGCCGGCTGGAGGCGACCGCGGCGACCTCGGAGACCCGGCGCGCGGCCGTCCGCGCAGCGGGCGAGCTGCACGATCACGTCGATCGGCCGAGTTGATCTGGTCGCGCAGCGCCTCGAACGGGATCTGCAGCTCGCTCATGCGTGGCGAGCGTCTCCGAGCCGGTGGATCGCGTCGTCGCTGGAGTTGGCGTGCAGCGTCACCAGCGAGCCCTCGTGGCCGGTGTTCATCGCCTGCAGCATGTCCAGCGTCTCGCCGCCGCGGACCTCGCCGACGATGATGCGGTCCGGGCGCATGCGCAGGCAGTTGCGCACGAGGTCGCGGATCGTGACCTCGCCCTTGCCCTCCACGTTGGCCGGGCGCGCCTCCAGCGGACCACGTGCGGCTGCTGCAGGCGCAGCTCGGCGTTGTCCTCGATGGTGATGATCCGCTCGCCGTCGGGGACCGCGCCGACAGCGCGTTCAGCAGCGTCGTCTTGCCGGCGCCGGTCCCGCCGGAGATGACGATGTTCAGCCGCGCGCGCACGCAGCCGCCCGCAGCAGGTCCGCGGTCGGCTCGTCCATGCGCGCCGCGGTCGACCAGCTCGTCGAGCGTGAACAGCCGCGGGAAGCGGCGGATCGTCATCGTCGGGCCGTCGAGCGCCAGCGGCGGGATGATCACGTTCACGCGCTCGCCGGTCGGCAGGCGCGCGTCGACCATCGGGCTGGACTCGTCGACGCGGCGGTTGACCTGCGAGACGATCCGGTCGATGGTCTGCAGCAGCTGCGCCTCGTCGGAGAACGCGATCGTCCGCGCGCTCGAGCCGGCCGGCGCGCTCGACGAAGATCTCGTCGGTGCCGTTGACCATGATCTCGGTGACGGTCGTCGTCGGCCAGCAGCGGCTCGAGCACGCCGAGGCCGACCGCCTCGTCGACCACGCGGCGGATCAGGCGCGTGCGCTCGGCGGTGGAGAGGACCGGCCCCTCGCGGGAGACCATGCGGCCGACGACGCGCTCCAGCCGCGCGCGGCGCTGCTGCTCGGCATGAGCTCGCGATCTCGTCGAGGTCGACCTCCTCCAGCAGCCGGCGGCGGTAGTAGCGCGACCGTCGCGGCGTGCGCGTCCGGGCGGGCCTGCCCGTCGGGGATGCTCTCGGCGGCGTCGGGCCGCAACCGATCACGCAGCGCCATCTCGGCCCCTCCACTCACGGCTCGGGGCGGGGCGGGGTACCGCCGCCGCGCGGACCGCCGCCCGCGGTTCCATCAGTGCTCCGTGTCCGGCATCGTGGCCGACCGGGTCACCGCGTGCAGCGGCAGCCAGCCGACGACCACCGGCACCGGAACGCTCACCGACCAGGTCTCCCCCGAACCCGACACGGTCACCGGACGCAGGCTCGGCGAGACCGCCGACGCCGCGGCGGAGTAGGGATCCTCGCCCAGCGACGCGGCCCGGGCCGCGGCCCGCGCCGCGGTGTTCGCCTCGCTCAGGGCGAATGCCCCCGCCAACACCTGGAGGACGGCGAACACGGTCGCCAGCAGCAGCCCGAACATCCCCACCAGCTCCAGCGACAGCCAGCCGCCGTCCGCCCTGCGGTGGCGCCGGGCGGACCTCCGGGTGACCGCGGACCGCCAGGTCACCGCGCACCGACAGGTGACCGCGGACCGCCAGGTCACCGCTCGCTCACCGACCCGGCGCTGACCGAGACCCCCAGCGGGAGCAGGTGAACCCCGGGCATGAGCAGGGGGGTCTGCACCCGCACGGTGACGCGGTCGCCGGCGCTGGTCACCTGCACGCCGTCGCGCCAGGCGGCCGGCAGGGCCGCGCGGGCGGCGGCACCCGGGTCGTGCCCCACGGCGGCGGCGCGGGCACCCTCCCCGGCTGCGTTCCCGGCCAGCGTCCAGGTGGCACCCACCAGCACGGCCTGCCAGGCGATCGCGGCGAGCAGGCAGATCAGCAGGAAGATCGCCGGCAGCTCGACGGTGGCCTGCCCGGCCTCCCGCCGGGCGCGCACCCGCCGCCCGATCTCCGGGGACACCGGCCGGCTCAGTCGCATCGCGGCCGCGAGCTCGCGCACCGCGAGCGCGAAGCGCGGGTCGGCGGCGTCGGGGGTTCGCCGGTTGACCGCGGCCTCCAGGCCGCGGAAGGTCGCCGGCACGCCGACCTCCAGCACCGGCAGGCCGACGATCCTGCGCGCGGTGTCGGGCTGGATGTCACTGCGCTTGTCGACCCGGTTCAGCACGACCTGGACCTGGTCCTCCTTGCGCACCGACAGCCGCTCCCACAGCCCGGTCAACCGGCGCACGCCACGCAGGCCGAGCACGTCGGGCGTGCTGATCACGTACACCGCGTCGCTGAGCTCGACCGCCACCGCGTTGGCGTCGCTGACCGCGGCGCCGGCGTCGACGATGATGAGGTCGAAGCGCGAGCGCAGCGCGCCGAGGATGCGCCGGGCGGCCTGTTCGGTGACCTCCTCGCCCTCCTCCCCCTGCGCGGGCGCCAGCAACACCTTCAGCCCGCTCGGGTGCTCGAACAGCACGTCGGCCAGGGCCCGGGCCGACAGTTCCTCGGCGACGGGCACGAGGTCGGTGACGTCGCGCCGGTGGCGAATGTCGAGCAGGCTCGGAACGTCGCCCTTCTGCAGGTCGAGGTCCACCAGGCAGACCGACCGGGAGGGGTCGTCCCCGAGCACCTGCAGCGCGAGGTGGGTGGCCAGGGTGCTGGTCCCCACCCCGCCCTTGCTGCCGGCCAGCGTCACCATCGTTCCGAGCGTGCCGTCGATGACGGTGGAGGCCCCCAGCGCCTTGCGCACCGCCGCCGACCAGGCCGCCGCGGCGTGCACCCGGGCCCGGGCCTCCTCCACCGACACCGGCCGGCTGAGCAGCCCGCGGGCGCCGGCGTCCATCGCGGTGACGAAGGTGGCCGGCCCGGCGTCGTCGACGACGGCGACGATGCCCACCCGGGGGTGGCGGGCCGCGATCTGGCGGGCGAAGTCCCACACCTGGATCGGACCGATCCGGTCATCGACGATGACGACGTCCACCTCGGCGTCGCCCAGGTAGTTCAGCGCGGAGTTCGACGTCACCACGTGCCCGGCGACCTCGACCCCGTCGGCGTCCAGGGCCTGCCGCAGGACGTAGCCGAGCTCGTCGTCCGAGGAGCACAGCAGCACCCGGGTCACGGCTTGGCCTGCTTGGTCGCGCCGGACTTGCTGCTCGACTTCCCGGTGCTCGGCGAGGGGCTGGGGGCCGGGCCCGCGCTCGGCGAACCCCCGGGCATCAAGACCTTCGGCAGCCCGGTGTCGCCGAACGACAGGTCGGAGTCCTTCACCTTGGTCCCGGTCTCGTTGTTGCCCGAGCGCATCAGCCGCAGGCTCACCGAGAATGCCTCGGCGTAGGCGAGCCGGGTGGCCTCCGCCACCGAGACGGCGAAGGTCACCGGGACGATCGCCTGCGGGTTGGTGTTCCCCTCCTGGGCGTCCCCGACGTTGACCCCCACCGGGGTCCGCGATCCCACCGACACCACGTGCGCGTTCCGCACGATCACCCCGGCGATGTTGTACGGGATCTTCGCCCTGCGCACCGACGGGTCGCTCACCTGCGCCGAATCGTTGGCGGCGGCGAAGGCGGCCACCACGTCGACCACGTCGCCGGGGCGGATCCGGCCGTTGATCCCCTGGTCGGCGTCGAGGTTGACCGAGATCTCGCGCTGGCCGTCACCGATCGAGGAGGCGGGCACCAGCAGGTCGCGCTGCAGCCAGGCGCCCTGCTCGATCGCGGTGGCGGACTTGTAGCCGAGGAAGTCCTGCTCGTGCACGACCATCGAGGCAGTGACGTACTTGGCCGGGATCGCGACCTGCTTCACGTCGGCGGGCATCACCGCCGCGTAGGGCGCGATCTGGTGGGCGGCGACGTAGACCTCGGCCATCGGGCCGACCTGAGAGCGGATCTGGCCGACGTAGGAGGCCACCCCGAGGAACACGGTGACGGCGCCGAGGGCGGAGACCAGCAGCGTCAGGAGTCCTCGGCGCTGACGGGGGTTCATCGGGGGGAGCCTCCTGGGACGAGCCCGCCGGAGGTGACGGGCGAGAGGTCGGGACCGCCGGGGGCCTGCCCGGGGCCGGCTGCCGGAAGGGGGGCGAGGGGCAGGCCCGGGCGCCGCCGGACGGGCGGCCGCGGGATCGGGGGCGGGAGCGCCCCCGGCGGTGACGTGGCCGCAGCCGGGGCAGCGGCCGGGTGGTGCGGGCTCGGTGCACCACGGGCAGGCCGCGCAGGCGTCCCGGGCTGCGGCGGCGGTCTCGGCGAGGTCGAGCGGGGCCAGGCACAGTTCCACCGCGTCGCCGGTTCCCCACCAGCCGCGGGCCTGCGGGCTCGGCTCGTGCGGGATCGTGGCCCCGGCCGCCAGCAGCGGGATGAGGGCGTCAGCCACCGCGGTCGCGCGGCGCCCGCGGCCGGCGATGATGAGCACCCGCCCGGCGGGGTCGGCGGGCAGTTCCGGCGGCAGGGCGGGCAGGTCCGACTGCCGCAAACCCTTGCGGCGGAAGCGACGCACCGCGCCCACCGGCCAGGCCGCGACGACGAACCCGGCGGCGTGCAGCCAGGAGAAGGCGTGCAGCGCCAGCCCCGGGGCGGGTCGTTCGAGCCGGGTCACGCCGCCGACCGCGGCCACCACCATGAGCCGGCGCTCCAGCAGCGGCAGCGCCGCCACCACCTCGCCGGCGCCGAGCGAGCCGGCCAGCACCGCCGCCATCGACAGCAGCACCTGCCGGCCGAGCGGGGGCAGCGGGCTCACGTGCACGACCCCGGGAGCCCCGCCGACCGCGGTGCGGGCCAGGTGGACGGCGCGCCGCGCCGCGGGGGCGTCGTCCGGGCCGCAGACGGCCACCAGGCAGCCACCCGCCGCGGCGCGCAGCTCGTGGATGATGCCGGACAGGTCTTCCGCGGGCAGCACGGCGGGCGCCGGGCCCAGGCCCGGGGAACCGAAGTCACCCACCCCGAGCAGGCGGGCGGCGACCAACCCCCCAGCCGCAGTCCCCACGCCAGCCTCCCCGAAGCTGCTGTCGAGGGCGCGCGGCAGGCAGGGGTGCCCCCGGTCGCGCCCCTTGCCCCCTACTTCGGCGCTGGATCATGCCAAAATGGCACTCAGAGTGACCGCGTAGAAGGGGCGATTCCTCCGTTCACTCCGAATAGTTGCCTTCGTTCCCTGCATAGTCAAGCCGCCCCCGATGACCTAGTCTCATGATCCGTGCCGCTGTCCCGCCCCGCCCGGTCCGCCCGCCAGCCCCGCCTCGTCGTCGACGGACGCCCCCTCGAGGTGCCCGTGGAGGTTGCCGACACGCTGCTGACCCGCGGGGTCGGTTCCCTTGGGCGGCAACGGATTTCGGGGTGCCTCCTGTTGACCCCCTGCGCCAGCGTGCACGGGGTCGGAATGCGGCGGGCCCTGCAGGTCGGGTATCTCGACGCCGCGGGGGTGGTCATCGACGTTGCGGTGCTGCGCCCGGGACGGGTGCATCGCCGCCGGCGCGGGGCCCGGGCGGTGCTCGAGGCAGAGCTCGGGGCACTCACGCAGTGGGGCGTCACCCCCGGGTCGACGGTCACATTGGGTTACGCCGAGCTGGACGGCAGCGGATCGGCCGCCGAACGTCCGGGGCGGCCGGAGCCGGCTCCGGATGCGGCGGGGGCGCCCTCGGTGAGCGAGCGCAGCGAGCGCGGATCCCGGCTGCGCAGCATCGCCGCGGGGGTCGCCGCGCTGGCGACCCTCGCGGCCTGACGGCAGGGTCCCCGGCCCCCGGCCGGTCCGGCGGTTCCAGCTCCCGCACCGGCGCCGGTTCGCCGGCCGCCACCGCGATGGTCGCCGACGGCGCGTTCCGCCGGCTGTCCACGCTGCCCGCCCCGCTGGCCGCCGTCGACGTGGACTCGCCGTCGTCCACGGGGACCCGGCACGCCCGGGCCGAGCTGCTGTCCCTCACCCGCACCGGCACCACGGTGCGGGCGGTCCTGGCCTGGGACCGGCCGGCCGCCGGCGACCCGCTGTCACCGCGACGGCTGATGGGCGACGCCCGGGACGGCGGGCAGGGCGTCGGGTGGGAGCTGTTCGACGTCGCCGCCGGCACGGTGGCCGCACCGCTGCGCACCGCCACCGGGTGCCTGTGCAGCAGCAACCTCGGCTCGCTGGTGAGCGACCAGGCGGTGTACTGGGCCGACTTCCCGGCCCCCTCGGGCCCGACGGCGACCCTGCTGCTCGGCGCCGGGCTGCCCGCGCTGGCGGGGCTGACCATCACCGACGGGCCCGCCGCACTGCCGGCCGGCCCGCTGGTGGACTGGTCCGGCAGCACCCCGCCGGCCACCCCCGGCGAGGGGGCGCTGCCGGCGCAGCTGCGCACCGTGCGCCGGCTGACGGAGGCGGCGAGCGGCGAGACCGACGCCACCAGCGGGACCCGGCGCGAGGTCGGCGTACCCTCCGACGTGCTGTTCGCCCTCGACTCCGACCGGCTGGGCGCGACCGGGACGGCGGCCGTGGCCCGGCTCGGCGCGTTCCTGGTGCGCGCGGCCCGCGGCCAGAAGGTGCGCGTGGTCGGGCACACCGACGACCAGGGCACGCAGGCGTACAACCTCGACCTGTCCCGCCGCCGGGCGCAGGCCGTCGCCCGGGCGCTCACCCCCACCGTCGCCGCCGCGGGGATCACGCTGGAGGTGGTGGGGCGCGGGGAGTCCCAGCCGCTGCTGCCCAACCGCACGGCCGGCGGCGACCCGATCCCGGCCAACCAGGCCCGCAACCGACGGGTGGCGGTGGAGTTCACCGCGGCCGGTGGGTCGGCGGCCGGCCCCGGCACCAGCGGGCGCCCGGCGAGCACCGTGCCCGCGGCGGCACCGGCACCCGGCGCGGCCCCCGCGGGGTCGCTGGCCTCCGCCGGGTTGACCGTGCGCAACGGGGTGATCCGCGCCGACGTCATGCAGGCGCAGCGGGTCGCCGGCGAGCTGGTGGCGCTGCAGGTGCGCTTCGTGGCCGCGGGCACCACCCCGGTCGAGTCGGGGCGGCAGCGCGCGGGTGCTCGGGCCGAACCCCTACCGCTACGCCACCAACGAGACCCTGGCCGACGCCATCCTGCGCGACCCCGCCACCGGAACGGGTTACCACCCGCTCGACGAGGGCGACGGCTACTGCCTGTGCACCCGCGACCTCGGCGACGGGTCGGTGTATCCCGACCCGCCGTTCACGCTCTGGGCATACTTCCCCGCGCCCCCGGCCGGGGTCACCTCCGTCGACCTCGAGCTCGGCAGGTTCGGGCTGGTGCGCGGGGTCCCGCTGTCCTGAACCGGCCCGCCGGCTGGGCCTGGGCTGGGCACCGGCTGGGTCCGGCCTGGGTCCCCGGGCCCATGACCCGGCAGCGCCGCTCTTCCTAAGGTCGGCGAGGTGTCGAGACGGGCGATCATGCAGCGGGCCGGGCGCCGCCCCGACCGCGGGGCCGCCACCCTGGAGCAGCTCGGGACGGCGGTCATCGCCGGGCTCGTCATCTCGGCGGTGCTGGCGATGCCGATCGCCCCGGCGGTGGCCGAGAACCTGCGCATCGTCATCTGCAAGATCACCGGCGGCGAGTGCGGGAACGCCCGCCCCATCCCGAGCTGCCTGGTCGCCTCCCGCGACCGCACGGTGGGGGCATCGCTGACCGCCTTCAGCGTGAAGGCCGGTCACGACGACAAGGTCTCGGTGCTCAAGTACGGCGACGGCACCGCCAAGGTGGTGCTCGCCGACGTCTACAGCCTCGGCGGCGAGGCCAGCGCGGGCGAGAAGCTCGACCTCGCGGCGATCTCCAAGCAGCTGAAGGCCTCCGGCTACGCCAGCGCCTCGCTGTCGGGAACCGGCGGCATGCAGCTGGTCTACGAGTTCCCCACCCACGAGGCGGCCGACACCTGGGTGCAGCAGAACCGCGGGGTGCTCGGCCAGCTGCTCAACTTCACCGGGGGGCCGCTCGCCGACGGCGTCGAGCAGGGCGTCAACTGGGTCAGCCGCAAGCTGGGGATCGGCGGCGACACCGTCCGCGCGCCCGACGCGATCGTGGTGGAGGTCGGCGCGGAGGCCAAGGGCGGCGGCGGGTACGGCGCCTCCACCCTGGCCGACGCCTCGGGCGAGCTGAGCGCCAAGACCGCGGGCTCGCTGGAGATCAGCCTCAAGGACGGCTCCAGCACGTTCACCGGCAGCGCCGAGGTCGGCGCCTCCGGGGGGGCCAGCCTGGCCTTCGTCGGGGTGAAGCTCGGCATCACCGGGTCGGCGTCCTACAGCGTCAGCTACGACCCCGAGGGCAACCCGGTCTCGCTGACCATCGCCGGCGAGGCCACCCCCACCGCCAGCCTCGGAATGGACAAGAACGGCCTGCCGATCGCCGACGCCACGAAGATCTCCTACGGCGGCTCGGGGCAGCAGGCGGAGCGCTACTCCCGCTCGTACACCCTCGACCTGCGCAACCCCGCCAATCTCAGCGCCTTCCAGCAGGCCTTCGTCACCGCCGGGCCGGTGGCACTGCCCCGGGTGGCGGTCGGCCCGGCCGGGCTCGACCCCGTCGGCACGGCCCGGAACCTCACCCCCCTCGTGGACCGGATCGCCGCCGACGCGGTATACGTGCAGGCAAAGTACGCGACGACGGAAGGCGGGGGGAGCGGGGGCGTGTCCGCGGGCGAGGGCGTCTCCTTCGGGCTGGACGGAACGTACAAGATGTCCTCCGCCACCCTCCAGGACGCCCAGTCCCAGGACTTCGGGGTCCCGGCGAGCACGCTCGGGCCGCTGTCGTCCTGCGGGAAGTGAGCGCGATGCGGGAGGCGACGATGGACCGGGTGCCACCGGCGGCACGGGCCGTGCACCTCGGCGCGGCGCGGATGGGAGCCGTGCTGCTGGCGGCGGCCGTCCTGTCCGCGTGCGCCACGGGCTCCGCGGGCGGCGGGGCGCAGGCCTCCGCCTCCGGCGCGGGCCCCTCCGGCGCGGGCGCATCGAGCACCCCGCCGGCCTCGGGTTCCGTCACCGCCGCACCGCTGCCCGCGGGCTGGACCCGGGGTGAGGCCGAGGGCCTGTCCTTCGGGGTGCCCCCGGGCCTGACGCTGACCACCAGCGGGGGGATCCCCGAGGCGCAGGTCACCTACCGGGGCGCCGCCACCCCTGGTGGGCCCACCCCGCCGGCGCTCGCCGCCTTCGTCGAGCACGGGAACGTCGGCCCGTTGGAGGTGCGGACGCAGCTGGTCACCAAGGTGCGGACGGCTCAGCTCGGCGCCCCGCCCGACGGCCCGGCCCGCACGGTCACCGTCCCCGGCAGCGTGGGCGCGACGGTGACCGAATGGCACTGGGACTACAGCGTCACCGCCGGGGCCGACCCCGTGCCCAGCCGCCAGCTCGAGGTAGTGGTGCAGACCTCGGGCAGCGTGCAGTACGGCCTGCTCCTGGGCGGCCCCACCCCGCAGCTGCCCGACGCGCTGGTGCAGACGTTCCTCGCCTCGTTGCAGGTGAGCCCGGCGGCGGCGGGCTGACCATGGCCGCAGGATCCCGGAGCGTGGTGGTGGACGCCGCGACGCTCACCCGCGCCGCGGCGATGACCGGCTCGCTCGGGCTGGTCGCGGTGGTGGTCACCATGATCGTCGGCCCCGCGCTGGTGGAGGCGCTGGGAACGGGCGGCGGCAAGGCGGCGGCAGCCACCCTGGGCGTGCTGGCACGGGTGGCGGCGGGCGTGCTCGCCGGCACCCCGGCGCGGCGGCGGGGTGCCGCCCCGGGCTCGCTGCTGGTCAGCGTCGGGCTCGGCGGACTGATCGGGTATCTGGTCTTTCCCGGGCTGGTCGCGGTGATCGGCCTGGTCGCCACCGGCGCCGGGGCGCGGTCCTACCTCGGCCTGGCGGCGGCCGCAGCCATCGGGGCGGCCACCTGCGCCGCGGGCGCCCTGGTCACCCGCCCGGCCGCCGCCGCCGCACCGGGCCGGCCGGTGGCGGACCGGTGCTGACCACCTTCCGGCTGCTGCTTCCCGTCGTTGCGGTAGCGATGCTGCTGGGCGGCGTGCTGGCGCTGCGCTCCGCAGCCACCGCCACCCGGCACCAGGCGCGGGCCCTGCCCGCCCGCGGAACCGTGGTGCGGGTGGAGACCGACGCCAACCTCGCGCTGGTCCCCACGGTCCGCTTCACCGATGCCACCGGGGTGGAGCGCACCGTCCGCTCGGCCACGGCACGCAAACCGGCCCGCTACGACGTCGGCCAGCAGGTCGAGCTGCGCTACGACCCGCAGCACCCGGGTTGGGCGGTGGTGGGACCGGGTCTGCCCCCGTCGACGGGCGGCCGCCTCGCCGGGACCCTGCTGCTCGGTCTCGGCGCCGTCGCACTCGCCGCCGCGCTGGTGTTGCTGCTGGCCGGCTGACCCGCCTCGGGCAGGTCAGCGCCGGTAGGGGGGCCGCCAGACGACGAGGGCGGTGGAGGGCGCCACCCGCTGCGGGCGGCGACCGGGCGGCATCGCCACGATGTCCCCCTCCGGCCCGGCGGCGAACACCCGCCGGCCGGTCAACAGCCGGGCCCGGACGTCCGCCAGCTCCTCGCGCAGGCGGTCCAGCTGCGCGCGCAGCCCGTCGACCTCGAGCTCCAGCTCCAGGATGCGCTTGATCCCGGCGAGGTTGACGCCCTCCTCCTGGGACAGCCGCTGCACCTCCCGCAACACGGCGACGTCGCGGGCGGAGTAGCGCCGCCCGCGCCCGGCGGCACGACCGGGAGTGACCAGGCCGAGACGGTCGTACTGGCGCAGGGTCTGCGGGTGCATACCGGCGAGCTGCGCGGCGACAGAGATCACGAACACCGGGGTGGCATCGTCCAGTTCCAGCTCGACGTCCACGCGCCACTCGCCGGCCCCGTCCGCCGCAATGCCGCGGGCGCCGCGCTCACCGGCCATCGCCGGCCCCCGCGGCCCGCCGGGCCCGACCCAGGACTCCGCCCGCGGGTCGTCCCCGGCGGTGTGCGCGGCGAACTCCTCCAGCGCAGCGCGGGCAGCGGCGTCCACCCGCTGCGGCACGACCACCTGAACGGTGACGAGCAGGTCACCGGTGTGCGCCGAGGTGCGCACGCCGCGGCCGCGTACCCGCAGCACCCGGCCGGACGGCGTGCCCGCCGGCACCTTCACCCGCACGCTGCCGCCCTCGAAGACGGGCACCTCGACCTCCCCGCCGAGGGTCGCCTCGACGAAGGTCACCGGCACGGTGATGCGCAGGTCGCGGCCGTCGAGAGCGAACAGCGGGTCGGTCGCCACGTGCACGGCGACCACGAGGTCACCGGGCTCGGCTCCCGGGCTGCCGGGTCGGCCCTTGCCCCGCAGCCTGATCTTCTGTCCGTCCCGCACCCCGGCCGGAACCCGGGCGTTGACCGTCCTCGGCCCGGTGCGCGGGTCGTCCACGCGCAGGCTGAGCTGCGCACCCTCGACCGCCTGCCGGAAGGGCAGCGACACCTCTGCGGACAGGTCCTCGCCGCGGCGCGGGCCGCGCGGGGCGCGGAAGCCGGCCGGGCCGCCGCCAGCACCGGCGCCGCCGGCGGCGCCGAACATGCCGAGCAGGTCCTCCAGGCCGGGCCCGCCCGCACCTCCGGGCCAGCCGCGGTGGTGAAGCGCATGTTCCCGGAGCCGCGGGTGCGGCGCCGCCGAACAGGCCGCCGAAGACGTCCTCGAACCCACCCGCCCCGCCGTTGGGGCCGCCCGCGGTGAACCGGGCACCGCCGTCGGGACATCGCCCGGACCGCGTCGTACTGCTGGCGCTGCTCGGCGTCGGACAGCACCGCGTAGGCCTCGCCGACCTCCTTGAAGCGCGCCTCGGCCGCGGCGTCGCCGGCGTTGGCGTCCGGGTGGTGCGTGCGGGCGAGCTTGCGGTACGCCTTCTTCACCGCGTCGGCGGCGGCGTTCGTGGGCACGCCGAGGATGGCGTAGAAGTCCTTCTCGAACCAGTCCTGGCTGGCCACCTGACGCCCACCTCCCCTCGCGCCCTACCTGTGCTGCCGGTCCTGCCTGTGCTGCCGGTCCCAGCCGTCCAGCCCGTCCCACCTGCGCTGCCGGCTGCGCCCCTGGGCCCGCCCGGCGGTCATGCCGGGTCGGCGACCGCGACCCGCGCCGGCGCGCAGCACCCGCTCGCCCATCCGGTAGCCGGGCTGCAGCACCTGGACCACGGTCGGGTCGGTGGTGCCCTCGGCCAGCTCGGCCTCGGTGTGCATGAGCGCCTCGTGCACGGTGGGGTCGAACGGCTCGCCCGGCTCGCCGTAGCGCGGCCAGCCCGAACCGGACCAGCGTCGCCTCGAGCTTCTCGGCGATCGCGGCGAACGGGCCCGATTCCAGGTCGCCGTGCTGGCGGGCGAGGTGGACGTCGTCCAGCACCGGCAGCAGCGCCTCCAGCACCGTCGCGACGGCCGACGTCGCGGGCCACGTCCCGGTCGCGCTCGACGCGGCTTGCCGGTAGTTGACGTACTCCGCCTGCAGCCGCTGCAGGTCCGCGAGCCGCTCCTCGGCCGCGGCGCGGGCGTCCGCCAGGTCGGTGGCCAGCTCGTCCGCCAGCCGGTCCTCGCCCGGTTCCTCCTCGGTCGGGCCGGCGGCCGGCTGCGCCGCCGAGGCCTGCTCGGCTCCGGCGGGGGCGGCCGGCTCGGACACATCGGCGTACGCCTGCGCACCCGGCCGGTCTCCGGGTCGAGCCGCCGCTTGTCGCGGATCACCGGGCCGTCGCCGTCCCCGCCCTCCGCGCCCGGGGGCCGGGCCGGACTCCCGGTCCGCCCGTGGTCGCCCCATCCTTCACTTGCCCTCGTCCACGATCTCGGCGTCGACGACGTCCTCGTCGCCCTCGCCGCCATCGGTCGGGCTGCTGCCCGCACCGGCGCCGGCACCGGCGGCCTCGCCCTCGGCCGCCTGCGCGTAGAGCGCGGCCCCGAGCTCCTGACTGGCCTTGGCGAGCTCCTCGTGCTTGGCCTTCACCGCGTCGACATCGGTGCCCGCCAGCGCCTGCTTCAGCGCGTCGACGGCGGCCTGGACCTCCTCCTTGACGTCGGCCGGGAGCTTGTCGTCGTTGTCCTTGAGGAGCTTCTCGGTCGAGTAGGCGAGCTGCTCGGCGTTGTTGCGGGTCTCGGCCTCCTCGCGCGCTGGCTTGTCCTCCGCGGCGTGCTCCTCGGCCTCGCGGACCATGCGCTCGATGTCGTCCTTCGGCAGCGCGCTAGCCGCCGGTGATGGTCATCGACTGCTCCTTGCCGGTGCCCTTGTCCTTCGCGGACACGTGCACGATGCCGTTGGCGTCGATGTCGAAGGTGACCTCGACCTGCGGCACGCCGCGCGGGGCCGGCGCGATGCCGGTCAGCTCGAAGGTGCCCAGCGGCTTGTTGTCGCGGGTGAACTCGCGCTCGCCCTGGAACACCTGGATCGCGCACGGACGGCTGGTTGTCGTCGGCCGTGGTGAAGATCTCGCTGCGCTTGGTCGGGATGGCCGTGTTGCGCTCGATGAGCTTGGTCATGATGCCGCCCTTGGTCTCGATGCCGAGGGACAGCGGGGTGACGTCGATGAGCAGCACGTCCTTGCGCTCGCCCTTGAGCACGCCGGCCTGCAGGGCGGCGCCGACGGCGACGACCTCGTCCGGGTTGACGCCCTTGTTGGGCTCCTTGCCGCCGGTGAGCTTCTTGACGAGCTCGGCGACGGCGGGCATGCGGGTCGAGCCGCCGACGAGCACGACGTGGGCGATGTCGGCGACCTTGATGCCGGCGTCCTTGATGACGTCGCTGGAACGGCTTCTTGGTGCGCTCGAGCAGGTCGCTGGTCATCTGCTCGAACTGCGCGCGGGTGAGCGTCTCGTCGAGGTGGACCGGGCCGTTCTCGGTCAGCGAGAGGTACTGCAGCGAGATGTTGGTGCTGGTGGAGCTGGACAGCTCCTTCTTGGCCTGCTCGGCCGCCTCCTGCAGGCGCTGCATGGCGATCTTGTCCTTGGACAGGTCGACGCCGGTGGTGTTCTTGAACTGCTTGATCAGGTGGTCGACGATCCGCTGGTCCCAGTCGTCGCCGCCGAGGCGGTTGTCACCGGAGGTGGCGCGCACCTGGATGGTGGAGAAGTCGTCCTCGTCCTTGCCCACCTCGAGCAGGGAGACGTCGAAGGTGCCGCCACCGAGGTCGAAGACGAGGATGAGCTCGTCCTCCTTGCCCTTGTCGAGGCCGTAGGCGAGCGCGGCGGCGGTCGGCTCGTTGATGATGCGCAGCACGTTGAGGCCGGCGATCTCGCCGGCCTCCTTGGTGGCCTGGCGCTCGGCGTCGTTGAAGTACGCCGGGACGGTGATGACGGCGTCGGTGACCGTCTCGCCCAGGTACTGCTCGGCGTCGCGCTTGAGCTTGCCGAGGATGCGGGCGGAGATCTCCTGCGGCGGTGTACTTCTTGCCGTCGATCGTCGACGGTCCAGTCGGTGCCCATGTGGCGCTTGACCGACGCGATGGTGCGGTCGACGTTGGTGACGGCCTGGCGCTTGGCGGTCTCGCCGACCAGCACCTCGCCGTCCTTGGTGAAGGCGACGACCGACGGGGTGGTGCGGAAGCCCTCGGCGTTGGCGATGACGGTGGGCTCGCCACCTTCGAGGACGGCGACGACGGAGTTGGTGGTGCCGAGGTCGATGCCGACTGCTCGTGCCATCTCTGGCTGTCCTTTCCACCTGTGGACCCGCCCGTGACCGGGCCGGGTTGAGTTACCTGCACTCAGGTTGTCGGCAGCTCGGGTCCATTGTCAAATGGTCGCTGACGAAAACTGAGTCTGATGAACTCAACTCTGGATCCTTCGCGACGATTCCCGGCGGGATCGGTCAGTCGTCGCTGTGGGTGGAGACGGAGAACTTCGGCCGGCCGCTGCTGCACGAGGCCCGCACGGTGATCGTCGTGCTGTGCCGCTTGAACACCGCGGTGATCAGGCTGGAGGAGTCGCGCTGCACCGAGCCGGACCAGCCGTCGGCCGACTGGGCGGAGAAGTAGTCCGTCGCCCGGGTGCCGATGCACTCCAGTTCCACCGTGCCCCCGGCGGTCTGCACGACATCCGAGATCGGGTTCGGCTGGGGGGAGGAGGGGCTCGCCGAGGTGGGGCTGGGGGCGGGGGCGCTGGTGGAGCTCGGGCTGCTCGTGCGCCGCGGCGAGGTCGACCCCCCGCCGCTGGTGGGGGTGGGGTCGGGGGCCTGGGTCGAGGACGCGACGGCGGTACCGGGACCGGTGCCCTGACCGGTGCCGGTGGGGGTCGGCGTGCTCGTCCCCGACGTCGCCGGCGGCACGGGGACGCCACCGGAGTCGACCACGGGCAGGCTCACCTGCCGGCCGGCGGAGTTGATCGCGAAGGAGGCCGCGGTGGCCACCCCGGCCACGCAGCAGACCCAGATCAGCGCAGCCCCCAGGGCCCGCAGCGCTCGTCGCATCATCACCTCACCTGCACCTTTCCACACCCGCGGCGACCGCCCTTGCGCACCCACCGGCAGACAGGCGTACCTTCCGCTGGTGGCCGTGATCCTGCTGGTGGAGGACGACGCCGGAATCCGCTCGGCACTGAGCCGGGCGCTGACCGAGCGCGGCCACGCCGTCACGTGGCAGCCCGCGGGCCTGCCGGGACTGCAGTCGGTGATCGACGACCGGCCCGACGTCGTGCTGCTGGATCTCGGCCTGCCGGACGTGGACGGCCTGCAGGTGCTGTCGATGCTCCGCTCGGTGAGCGAGGTGGCGGTGATCGTCATCACCGCCCGCGACGACGACGCCGAGGTGGTCAAGGCCCTCGATGCCGGGGCGGACGACTTCGTGGTCAAGCCCTTCGGCGCCGACCACCTGGACGCGCGGATCCGGGCGGTGCTGCGCCGCAGCGGGGCCCAACGCAGCGACGGCCCGATCACGGTCGGCGGCCTCGTCGTCGACCCGCGCACCCGCTCGGCCAACCTCGACGGGCGCAGCCTGGAACTGTCCCGCAAGGAGTTCGACCTGCTGCTGGCCCTGGCGCAGCGCGCCGGTGAGGTGGTGAGCAAGCGCGACCTGCTCGCCGAGGTCTGGCGCCAGCCCTACGGCGGGGGCGACCAGCACCGTCGACGTGCACCTGTCCTGGCTGCGCCGCAAGCTCGGCGAGACCGCCGCCGATCCGCGCTACCTGCACAGCTCGCGCGGGGTCGGGATCCGGTTGGCCGCACCCGAGACCGACTGAGGGCGGGCGCGATGCGCAGGCGCCTGTCCTTCCTGGTCGCGACCACGACCTCAGCCGTCGTGCTGGCATTCCTGATCCCCTTCGCGTTCCTGGTGCGCAACCTGGCCGAGGACCGGGCGATCACCGGGGCCAAGATCGCCGCGGAGTCCCTCGGCAGCATCGCGCTCAAGATCGCCGACCGCGGCCAGCTCACCCGCTACGTGTCCACCCAGGTCGGCGCGCGCCCGACCGGCACCACCAGCCTGGTGCTGCCCGACCGGACCACGATCGGCCCACCCGTGCCGAGCTCCGACCCGTACCTGGCCGCCGCCCTGCAGGGCAGCTCCAGCACCCGGATGCTCGCCCACGAGGCGATCCTCTACGTCTCGGTGATCGGCCCCTCGGGGACGGTGGTGGTCCGCACCGTGGTCCCGGACAGCCAGCTGCACCAGGGCGTGATGGGTGCCACCGCGACGCTCGGGGTGCTGGGGCTGATGCTGCTGCTCGCCGCGATGGTGGCGGCCGACCGCATCGCCCGCCGCGCGATCGGCCCGATCCGCGACGTCGCAGCGGCCGCCGACGCACTGCGGGCCGGCCGGCTGCACACCCGCGTCCCGGAGCGCGGCCCGCCCGAGGTGGTGGCCATGGCCGGCGCGCTGAACCGGCTGGCGGGGCGGATCGAGCAGCTGCTGGCGGCGGAACGGGACTCGGTCGCCGACCTGTCGCACCGGCTGCGCACCCCGGTCACCGCGCTGCGGCTGGACAGCGAGAGCATCGCCGACGCGGAGACCGCCGAGCGCATCCGGGAGCACGTGGAGCAGCTCGAGCGCACCGTGGACGCGATCGTCCACGACGCCCGGCGCCCCACCACAGCGGCATGGCCGCCTGGTGCGACGCCGGCCGGGTGGTCGGCGAGCGGGTGTCGTTCTGGTCGGCGCTGGCCGATGACCAGGGGCGGGTGCTGCGGCTGGCCCTGCCCGACCGGCCGCTGTACGCCCGGCTGGAGGCCGCCGACCTCGCCGACGTGCTCGACGTGCTCATCGACAACGCCTTCGCCCACACCGACGAAGGGGTGCCGATCGAGGTCTGGGTGGTTCGCCGCGCCGACGGCATGATCGTGCTCTCGGTCGAGGACGGCGGGCCCGGCCTTCCCCCCGGCGACATCGTCTCGCGCGGGCGCTCCGGTGCGGGCTCGACCGGTCTCGGCCTGGACATCGCCCGCCGGGCCGCGCTGGCCTCGGGGGGCAGCCTGGAACTGGGCCGCTCCCGGCTCGGGGGGGCACTGGTGCGGGTGCTGCTCGGACCCGCCGATTCCTGACCTGCCGATTCCTGACCTGCCGATTCCTGACCCGCCGATTCCCGACCCGCCGCCCGGCCCGATTCCTGTCATGGTGGCGGCCGGGCTCAGTCGTCGGTGTGGGTGCGGGTCGGCGACGACGTCGGGCTCGACGACGAGGACGTCGGGCTGCGCGTCCAGGACGGCGAGGTGCTCGTCGGCGACGGGCGCGTGGTCCGGCTGGTGCTCGGCGTGGTGGTCCGCGCGGCCCTGGAGCTCGTGGTGGTCACGGGCCGCGGGGCCGGCGCATGGGTGGTGGTGCTGGCCGGCTCGTCGCTCGTGGTCTCGCTCGCCTCCGGCGTCGTCTCGCTGGCCTCGGCGCTGACCGGCGGGGCCACGGACTGCGCGACCTGGGTCGTGGGGTCGGAGGAGCCGAAGGCACCGGACAGACCGAGGAAGGCGCCCACGGCGAGCGCGAGTCCCACCACCGCACCGATGACCACGGACAGATTCGGGCGGAAAGTCACCACTACCTCCGTTACGGTCGGCCCACCGCGACGGTGGCCGACCCCCTGCGGGGTGGTCGACCGTCTCGGTGACGATCGGCCGTAATACTGAATCGTCTCGGGCAGGAATCGCCCGGTGACCCGCGTCACTGTGCCCGGACGAGCATCATCAGCACGTCGTGGCGGGGTCAAGGGAGCGCTAAGGATATTGGCAAAGCTGCAGGCCGGAGGCACTTTCAGGGGGCGTGGCCGGGGCTGCGGCGCCGCCGTTCACAGCGAATCTTGACCTCACCTTGACCCACCTCTGACTGCCCCTTCACGTCGGCGCGAAGATGCTTGCAACATGAAGCGAGTTACTCCCAGCGACCGTGACCGTGCAATGCGTGTGCTCTCTGTGCTCACCGGGAGCATCACTGCGGGGGCCTTGGCCGCCACCGGAGTCGCCACCGCCCTGGCACAACGCGCCACCGAGGCCCAGACCGCCGCGAAGGTGCAGGTACAGGCCGACGCCGCCATGGGCTCGGGTGCGGGCAGCTCGGCGGCCGGATCCGACACCGCCGCCGGCTCGAGTTCGGCCGCGGGCGCCACTCCCGGCGCGAGCAGCAGCACCCACGCCTACAGCTCCTCCGCCGCGGGTGCCTCCTCGTCCGCCGCCAAGGCCCGCGCGACCTCCGGTTCCACCACCGCCCCCAAGCCCTCGTCCACCACCGCACCGAAGGCGAGCAGCTCGGCAGCGAAGTCGACCACCGTCAAGCCCGCTCCCTCCACCTCCAAGACCTCCGCCCCCGCCCCCGCTCCCGCCCCGAGTACCAGCAAGGCGCCCAAGCCCGTTCCCTCGTCCTCGTCCTGACCCAGGTTCGGGCGACCTCGACCAGCGAAAGGCCATGGCACCCCATACCGTGAGGTCAGCCCCCGTACACGCGGCGACCGCGCCGGCTCCCGAGCCGGACTACGCGGTCGCCGCGTGGCGTGCCCTGGGTACCTACGTGCGGCTCGTGGTCGCCGACGCGGCCCTGCTGCCCGCCGCGCAGGCCGAGGCCGTCCGGCTGCTGCAGGCAGTCGACCTCGCCTGCAGCCGGTTCCGCGACGACTCCGACCTCGTCGCCGCCAACCGGGGCGCCGGGCACTGGGTACCGGTGAGCCCGCTGCTGGCGGTCGCGGTGCAGGTGGCCCTGCAGGCGGCCGAGGACACCGGCGGCCTGGTCGACCCGACCCTCGGGCTCAGCCTCGAGGCGGTCGGCTACGACCGCGATCTCGATCTGGTCCGGGCCGGGACCGGGCCGACCGCGATCCCCGTGCCGCTTCCGGCGGTTCAGGATGCCTGGCGGCAGGTCGGCGTTGACCTGGACGGTGCCATCCTGGTTCCGGAAGGGGTCGCCCTCGACCTGGGGGCGACCGGCAAGGCGTTCGCCTCGGACCTCATCGCCCAGGAGGTGTCCGCGCAGGTGGGAACCGACCTGATCATCAGCGTGGGCGGCGACGTCGCCGTCGGGGTGGTCGATGAGGACGCTGCACCGCATCCGTGGCAGATCGCCATCGCGGAGCTGCCTGACACCGATGCCGAACAGACAGTGATACTCGAACGTGGAGGGCTGGCCACCTCCGGCGTGCTCAACCGGCGCTGGAAGCAGGGCGGGCAGACCGTGCACCACCTGCTCGACCCGCGCACCGGCCGGCCGGTCGAGCGCAGCTGGCGAACGGTGAGCGTCGCCGCCGCAAGCTGCACCATGGCCAACACCGCGAGCACCGCGGCGATAGTCCTCGGGGAACAGGCAGCACAGTGGCTGACCGACCGGCAGTTGCCGGCCCGTTTGGTCTCGACACAGGGTCAGGTCCTCCGGTTGTCCGGCTGGCCCGAGGAAGGTGAATGACGTGGGCCTGCTGCACGGCCAGTTTCTCTGGTTCGCCAACCGCGGGACGGGGGTGGTGCTGCTGGCACTGCTCACCCTGTCCACGGCGATGGGGGTGATCTCCACCGCGCGGGCGGGTAGCGCGACCTGGCCCCGTTTCGCCACCCAGGCCCTGCACCGCAACGTGTCGCTGCTGACCCTCGCGCTGCTCGCCGTACACATCTCCACCGCCGTGGCCGACAACTTCGTGGACATCCGCTGGTACGAGGCGTTCCTGCCGCGGCTGGGCGCCTACAAGGGCATCTGGCTGTGGCTCGGCACCCTGGGCTGCGACGTGATGGTCGCCATCGTGGTCACCAGCCTGATCCGCCACCGGCTGTCCCACCGCACCTGGCGAGGCATCCACCTGCTGGCCTACCTCTCCTGGGGCGTCGGCGTGCTGCACGGCATCGGCATCGGCACCGACTCCAGCACCGCCTGGGGAATGGGCGTGACCGTGGCCAGCGTGGGGGTGGTAGCCGCCGTCGGGGTGATCCGGCTGGCGACGCTCAGCCACGAGCGGAGCCTGGCATGACCGGCTACGTGGTCGCCCCCGCCGGGTTCGCGGCCGACGTCGCGGTCGTGGTCGGGCCGCGGCTGCTGTCCGGGATCGGCCAGGGGCCGATGCTCGCCCAGCACCGGCGGGTCTGGCCGCAACTGCCGCGCATCCACGGCAAGCAGTTGCTCGACCTGCTGCACCACACCGACATCCGCGGCCGCGGCGGGGCAGCCTTCCCGTTCGCCCGCAAGGTCCAGACGGTGGTCGACTCCGGCAAGCGGCGGGCCCTGGTGGTGAACTGCTCCGAGGGCGAGCCGGGCAGCGCCAAGGACTCCGCCCTGGTCACCACGACGCCGCACCTGATCCTGGACGGCGCCGAGTTCGTCGCCCGCGCCCTCGGGGTGCGCGAGATCAACGTCGTGGTGCCGGGCGAGCGCAGGGCGATCCTGCCGGCGATGCAGAACGCCATCGTCGAGCGCGACCCCGACATCCGCTACGACGTCTACGCCACCGAGGGCGGCTTCGTCGGGGGCCAGGCGCGGGCCGTGGTCGAGCTCATCGAGGGCCGCGAGAACCTGCCGGTCACCGGCTGGCAGCCCGACGCCGTCAAGGGGCTGCGCGGGCGGCCGACGCTGCTGTCCAACGCCGAGACGTACGCGCAGGTGGCGGCGCTCGCCGCGATGGGACCGGGCCGCTACGCCGAGGCCGGCACCCGCGACGAACCCGGCACCACCCTGCTCACCGTGGCAGGTGACGGCCCCAACGGGGTGGTGCTCGAGGTCGAGCTCGGCACCCCGCTGGCCGACGTGCTGCGGCTGTGCGGGTACGACCCCGACACCACCGTGCTGATGGGCGGCTACCACGGTGCCTGGCTCCCACCGCACGAGGTCGCCGCCCGCCGGGTCACCCGCGCCGACATGACCGCCGCCGGTGCCGCGCTCGGCGCCGGCGTGGTGCTGCCGCTCGACCGGGGCTCGTGCCCGGTGGTGCTCACCGCCCGGATCGTGGAGTACCTCGCCGGGCAGAGCGCCCGGCGGTGTGGGCCCTGCCGCAACGGGCTCCCGGCGCTCGCCCAGGCCACGGCGTTGCTGGCCGACCGCGGGGTCGCCTCCGCGACCGGCAGGATGACCGCCCTCGCCGACATCGTCACCGGGCGCGGGGCCTGCGCCCACCCCGACGGGACGGTGCGGCTGGTGCGCTCGCTGCTGCGGGCCTTCCCCGACGAGGTCCGCTCCCACGAGAACCGGCAATGCCGCGCCGCGGCGGGGGTGATGGTCCGATGAGCGACACCTCCGACCGCGACTGGGACGACGTCCTGTTCAGCCCGCGCCAGCCGCAGCCGTCGCGGCGCGCCGAGCCCGGGCCGCAGCGCCGTCCGGAGCCGAACGGGTACGGCCGCCCCCGCCGGGCGCGGCGGGCAGCGGGACGCCGATCCGCGCACCCAGGTCGCCCCCTGGGAGGAGGACCTGCGTGCCGACGCCGCGGCGGAGGCCGACCTCACCCGCTACGCCCCACCCCCGCCGCTGCGCAGCCGCCGCGAGCAGGAGCCGTTGCCCGAGCGGAGCGGCTGGTCCGTGGTCGGCCGCGCCGGAGGCCAGGGCGCGCCCGTCCCGGCGGTGAAGGGGCCCAAGCTGCGGGTCGACTGGCCGAACTGCAAGGGCCACGCGCTCTGCCACGAGCTGCTGCCCGAGGCCGTCCGGCTGGACGAGTGGGGGTTCCCGGTGATCGCCAACCAGCCGCTCCCGCCGCACCTGCTGGAGGACGCCCGCCGGGCGGTCGCCTCCTGCCCCACGCTCGCGCTCCGGCTGGTCGACCCGCACTGACGCAGCCCGGCCCGTCCGCACCGACTCAGCCCCGCCCGTCCGGAGCGGGCGGGCCGGGAGCGAACGCACGCTCAGCTGAGCAGCAGCCGCCAGGTGCCCGCCGCCACCCCGGCCAGGGTGGCCGACCCGGCCAGCGCCACCCCGGCCGCCACCACCGCGGTGTCGTGCCAGGTGAAGCGGCTGGGCCGCGCCCAGGTGCGGGTGCGGTCGACGCCGAACCCGCGCGCCTCCATCGTCGTCGCCAGCACGGTGGCCCGCCGGACCGCGAGCACCAGGCAGCGCGAACACCTGCCCGGCCAGCCGCGACACCCCGCCGAGCGGCCCGCCGTCGCCGAGCCCGCGGGCGCGGCGGGCCAGCGTCAGGGCCTGCCACTCCTCGGCCAGCACCCCGAACAGGCGCATCGAGGCCAGTGCCGAGAGCACGAAGCGCGGCGGCAGCCGGAGCAGCTGGGCCAGCGCGTCGGCGAGATCGGTGGGGTCGGTGGTCGCGAGCAGCACCACCCCGGGCAGGCCGATCGCCAGCACCCGGAGGGTGATCGCCGCACCCGCCAGCTCCGGCCCCCAGCCGGGCCCGAGCGCCCCGAGCCAGGCGGGAAGGGGTGCCGACCCGGTGCCGAACAGGGCGGTCGCCACCCCGGCCGGCACCGCGCCGGCCAGCACCACCCAGCCCCGCCGCAGCAGCGCGCGCGGCCCGAGCCCGCACCAGGGCAGCGCCAGCAGCTCCAACACCAGCGCCGCACCCGCCGTCACGGGGTCAACGGTGAGCAGCAGCGCCAGCGACACCGCGAGCGCGACGGCCAGCTTGGCCACCGGGTTCGCCCGCGCCAGCGCCGCCCGTGGGTCGACCCCCGCCGTAACCTCCAGCACGTCCACGGCGCTCACCGGGCGCTCACCCGGCCCGCTCGGGCTGCGGCACCGCGGGCGCCTCGACCATCCCGTCGCGCAGCGCGAGCACGTCCGCCGACAGGGCCCGCACCAGCGCGCCGTCGTGCGTGGCGGCGACCACCGCCGCCCCGTCGTCCAGCAGTTCCAGCAGCAGCGCCACCAGCTCGGCCCAGGTCCGCGAGTCCTGCCCGAACGTGGGTTCGTCGAGCACGAGCAGCCGCGGCCGGGTGGCCAGCACGGTCGCGACCGACAGCCGGCGCTGCTCCCCGCCGGACAGCGTGAAGGGGTTGGCGCGGGCCAGCCCCGTCAGCCGCAGCCGCTCGAGCAGCTCCTCGACGCGGGCCCGCACGGCCGTCGCGGGCAGGCCGAGCACCCGCGGGCCGACCGCCAGCTCGTCGGCCACGGTGGCGGCGACGAACTGGTGCTGGGGCTCCTGGAAGACGGTGCCGATCCTGGTCACCAGTTCGCGGGCCCGCCAGCGATGCGGCCGCGGCCCCACCCCCGCCGCCAACGCCGGGGTGGCCACCAGCTCCCCCGCCGCCGGCGCCACCAACCCCGCCAGGGCCAGCGCCAGGGTCGACTTGCCGGCACCGTTCGGCCCGATCACGCAGCGCGCCCGCCCGGCGAACACGTCGAGGTCGACCCCGCGCACGACGGGAGCGGCGCCCGCGCGGGAGGCAGCGGGGCCACCCGAACCGGGGCCACCCGAACCGGGGCCACCCGAACCGGGGCGGGCCGAACCGGGGCGGGCCGAACCGGGGCGGGCCGCGGCCACGCCGCGCAACCGCAGCAGCAGCTCACCGGACGGCGGGCAGGCCGGTGGCGGCACCGCGTCCCGGGCGGCCGGCGCGGCGGCGCGGGGGGCCAGCCCCGGCACCCAGACCCCGTCGGCGGCGAGCCGGTCGGCATGCGCGGCGAACACGGCGGCCGGCGGGCCGTCGGCCACCACGCCGCCGCCCGGCTGCAGCACCACCACCCGGTCCACCATCGGCAGCCACGGCTCGACCCGGTGCTCCACCAGCACGCAGCTCGCGCCGGCGGCACCGACCACCGCTGCCACCTGCTCGCGCAGCAGCGCCGCACCGTCGGGGTCGAGCATCGCGGTCGGCTCGTCGAGCAGCAGCAGCCCGGGTCGCAGCGCCAGCACGCCGGCCAGTGCCAGCCGCTGGCGCTCGCCGCCGGACAGCCGCGACGTCGAATGCCGCAGGCCGTACGGGAAGGCCACCCCGCGCAGCGCCGCCTCCACCCGCGGCCAGATCTGTTCCCGGGGCACCGCGTGGTTCTCCAGCCCGAAGGCGACGTCGTCACCGCACCGGGCCAGCACGGTCTGGGCGAGCGGGTCCTGCAGCAACAGGCCGGTCCGGGCCAGCCCCGCACGCACCCCCTGCCGTCGGGCCAGCGCCGCGGGAACCCCGTCGAGCAGCAGCTCGCCCTCCTGCTCGCCGTTGCCCTGCCCCGCGCCCTGCGCGACCCCGCCCCGGGGCGCACGCGGGCCCGCGGCGGAGCCCTCGCCGGGGTTGAGCAACCCGGCGAGCCCGGCGAGCAGCGTCGACTTGCCCGAGCCGCTCGGCCCGAGCAGCAGAACCCGCTCTCCCGGCCCCACCTGCAGGTCCACGCCCCGCAGCGCCCAGGCGCGGCGGCCCGGATGGCGCCACCCCCAGCCGCGGGCGACGATACCCACCGGCACGGCTCAGACCCGCTCCGCCGCGCGCCCGGAGGCCAGCGGCGCAAGTGCCCCGGTGGTGGCGAGGGCTCGGGTCAGGGCCCACGACCCGAGCCCGGCGATGATCGCCCCCGAGGCCACCGCCAGCCCGATGTAGGCGCTCTTGTAGGCGGAGGAGAACGTCGGGTAGTAGACGAAGGAGTCCATCAGGCCCACGGTCACGCCCGCCCCGGCGCCGGCCAGCAGCGCGGCGACCAGGCCCCAGGCCCGGTACAGCAGCAGCGCCAGCACCATCTCGGCGCCGAGCCCCTCGAGCAGCCCGTACCAGACGGTGGAGAAGCCCCACTGGTTGCCCAGCAGCGCCTCCAGCACGGCAGCCACGAGCTCGGCGAAGACGGCGGCGCCGGGGCGGCGCAGCACCAGCCCGCCGAGCACTCCCGGCACCAGCCACAGCCCCGCCAGCACCGCCGCCAGCGGCGGGTAGAAGGCCAGCGGCTTGGTCACCGGCTCCCAGACGGCGGCGACGCCCCAGAAGAAGAAGCCGCCGGCGACACCCAGCACGCCGGCCACCACGATGTCCACCACCGGCCAGGTGGCTCGGGCAGAGATGGCACCGGCCGCGATGATCGCCGCGAAGGCGACCAGCAGGGCGGCGGGGACGGTGAGGTCCGCCAGCGTGGTGCCGAACAGCGACACCGAGGACGGCAGGCCCACCGCCCAGACGGCGGCCCCGGCGGCCAGACCGGCGGCCACCAGGGCGAGCAGACCCGAGGACGGCCGGACGGACGCGGCGCCCGCAGGCAGGGTGGACGAGGTGTCGTGGGTGGTGCTCATGCAGTCCTCCCGAGGAGCTCAGGAGGGGAACCGACCCGGCCGCCCGGTGCGCCCGGGTCGTGCCGGCCGGTGAGGGCCACGACCCTGGTCGCACACGCTCGACCCGGTGGCTGAGGAGGCCCGACTCCCTTCGCCGGCATGACCCGGATCAGGTTCGAGGGTCTGCGGTTGCCCGCACTCTCAGCGCCACGGTGGCGCTCCCCTGTCGCAGTTGCGACGGTACACCCCGGCACAGCGCCGGGCCACGCGGGCCGTCCACCTCGTGGACGCCCGTGCATCACCAGGTGGACACCCGCCGGGTGGCGCGCGTGGCGGGGTGGCGCGCGTGGCGGGGTGGCGCGCGTGGCGGGGTGGCGCGCGTGGCGGGGTGGCGCGCGTGGCGGGGTGGCGCGCGTGGCGGGGTGGCGCGCGGCGGCGGCGGGAGTGAGAGCCTTGGGGGGTGTTGCGTCTCTTCCGCGAGCCGGGGACGGGCCGTCCGGCGCCCGGGACGCGGCTGGTGGCCCTGCTCATCGTGGTCGGGCTCGTCGCGGCCGGCGGGTCGGTGCTGGTGCCCGTGCTGCGCTGGGTGCTGTCCCTGATCTGAGCTGACGGGTGCACGGGCGGGGACGGGAAGTGCCGGGCAGGAGCCGAACGAGGGAGCGCTGATGGGCAAGCTGGCCTGGCGGGTGCTGGGAACGGGATCGGCGGTGCTGGCCGCAACGCTGGCCGAGAAGGGCGTGCGCGCCGCTTGGCGGGCGAGCACCGGGAGCGAGCCGCCGGACGTGCCCGAGAACCCTGACACCGACTGGGGGGAGGCCGTGGCCTGGGCGCTGCTGTCGGGCGCGGCCGTCGCCCTGGCCCGTCTCGCGGTCACCCGCCGGGCCGCCGCCTACTACCGCCGCTCCACCGGAGAGCTCCCGAAGGCGCTGCGCTGAGCCGGGGCGCCCGGACCCGTCAGTCCCGGTCCACGGGCGCGCCGGCCCGCCGGCCGTCCTTCCACACCGCCGTCACCAACGGGACGCCCGGCCGGTAGGCCAGGTGCAGCGTAGGACGGGGCGTCGAGCACGGCCAGGTCTGCCCGGGCTCCCACCCGCAGCGCCCCGACGTCGTCCCGCTGCAGCGCGGCGGCACCCCCGCGGTCGCCGACCAGACCGCCTGCTCCGGTGTCATGCCCAGCTCGCGCACCGCCAGCGCGATGCAGAACGGCATGGACGTGGTGTAGGCCGAGCCGGGGTTGCAGTCCGTCGCCAGCGCGACCGTGACACCCGCGGCCAGCAGCCGGCCCGCGTCCGGGTAGGGGGAGCGGGTGCAGAACTCCGCCGCGGGCAGCAACGTGGCGACCACCCGGGCGTCCGCCAGCGCGGCCACGTCGGCGGCGTCGAGGTGGGTGCAGTGGTCGGCCGAGGCGGCCCCCACCTCCGCGGCGAGCCGGGCGCCGGGACCCGGGCCGAGCTGGTTGGCGTGCACCCGCGCGCCGAGCCCTGCCGCCTGGCCCGCCCGCAGCACCGCCCGGGCGGCGTCGGCGTCGAAGGCCCCGCGCTCGCAGAACGCGTCCACCCATCGGGCGTGCGGAGCGCACGCCCGCAGCATCGGCCCGGTGAGCAGCTCGAGGTAGGCCGCCGGGTCGGCGGCGTGCTCGGGGGGCACGACGTGCGCGCCGAGGAACGTGGTCTCGCGGGTGAGGGTGGCGGCCACCGCCAGCGAGCGGGCCTCGTCGTGAACCGTCAGCCCGTAGCCGGACTTGATCTCCACGCTGGTCGTGCCCTGCCGCAGCATCTCCTCGACCAGGGCCCGGGCCCGCGCGAGCAGTTCTTCGTCCGTCGCCGCCCGGGTGGCGGCCACCGTGGTGCGGATCCCCCCGGCGGCGTACGGCTGCCCGGCCATCCGGGCGGCGAACTCCGCGCCGCGGTCCCCGGCGAACACGAGATGGGCGTGGGAGTCGACGAAGCCGGGCACCACGCAGCGCCCGGCGACCTCGACCATATGGTCGGCGGGCGGCGCGGACGCGGCCGGCCCCACCCAGGCGACCCGGCCTCCGGCAAGCACGACTGCCGCGTCCCGCAGGAGTCCGAGCGGCCCGTCACCCGGCTGCGGGTCGTTGGTGACCAGCTCCCCGATCCCGGTCAGCAGTGTCGACGGCACGGCCGCCACCGTAACCCCGCCGCCCTGCCCCGTGCGGCCCTGCCCCGTGCCCGCCTGACGGGCACGACGTCACACCGTGCCCACCTGACGGGCACGACGTCACACCGTGCCCACCTGCCCGGGCCCGGCGAGCAGCCGCTGCGCCGCCCCGTGCAGCACCGAAGCGAGGAAGGCGTCACCGAGCCGGTCGTCGGCCCGCGCCCAGCCGACGACCGCCGCCAACTGCTCCGCGTAGGGGTAGGGGATGTTCGGGAAGTCCGTGCCGAGCACCACCCGGTCGGCGACCTCCACCAGCCGGGCCGGCCAGTCGGCGGGCAGCGGGGCGAACGCCTGCGTGAACGCGGTGCCCACCATGGTGGTGTCGAGGTGAACCCCGGGATACCGGGCGGCGAGGTCGAGCGCCCCGGCGTAGTCCGGGAGCCCGGCGTGGGCCAGCACCACGATCAGGCCCGGGTGGCGGGCCAGCACCTGCTCGAACACGCCGAGCCCGGTGAAGCGACCGCGGACCGGACCGTCACCGCAGTGCACCACGACCGGGAGGGCGGCGTCCGCGAGCAGGCCCCAGGCCCCGTCGAGCAGCTGGTCCCGCGGGTCGAACCCGCCCACCTGCACGTGCAGCTTGGCGCACCGGGCGCCGCCGCGCACGGCCGCCTCCAGATACCTCTCGAC
The DNA here is from genome assembly GCA_963784535.1 of uncultured Actinomycetota bacterium. GTDB lineage: Bacteria > Actinomycetota > Actinomycetes > Actinomycetales > Kineosporiaceae > CAWARR01. Next base: position 326,352 of record CAWARR010000008.1, read on the forward strand.
GCCCGGCTCGGGGAAGAAGGTCGCGGTCGGCACGGCCTCGGGCACGGCGGCCGCGAAGTCGGCTACCCAGTCGTTGAGCCAGCCCGCCATGCCCGGCCGGTGTGCGTACACCAGCGGGGCGAAACGCTCCACCCCGAACCGGCGCAGCACCCGCACGCGGTCCGGCTGGGAGAGCCGGTAGTGGATCGGCCACTCCCGCCCGTAGTGCTCCCCGGCACGGTCGAAGTACGCCCACACCTTGGTCAGCACCGGCTCGGGCATGAAGTGCACGTGCAGGTCCACCAGACCGCGGCCGGCGGGGAGGGCGGCGGCGACCTCCCGCTGCAACCACGCGGGCAGCGCCGGGCCGGTCGGCGGGACGGCGTCACCGGGCACGGCCCCAGCATCGCCGCCGCCGGGCGGCACCGCCAGCGGCCCGGGCGCCACCCCGGCCAGACACCCCGGCCAGGCAGCCCGGCCACGCAGCCCGGCCAGGCAGCCCGGCCAGGCAGCCCGGCCAGGCAGCCCGAACACCCTCCCCCAGGGCGGACGGTCAGGGACAGGCCGTCCCGGCAGCGCTGAGTGCCCGTCGCGTCACGGGGTGTCGGCCGTGGCCCCGGCCGCCCCGCCCGGTCCGCCGGGGGTCGGTGGCTGGCGGCAGAATGCCCGGCGTGACGATCAATGCAGGGGGAGCGCAGCCGTCCCGGCCGCGCGCGCATGCGCCGCTGGCCGAGGCCCTCGCCGCCGCGGCGGTGGTGCTCGACGGGGGACTGTCCACGGAGCTGGAACGGGCGGGGCACGACGTCTCGGGGCAGCTGTGGTCGGCCGCACTGCTGCGCGAGGATCCGGAGGCGGTCATCGCCGCCCACCTCGCGTTCTTCGCGGCGGGGGCGCGGGTGGCGACGACCGCCAGCTACCAGGCCTCGTTCCAGGGGTTCGCCGCGACCGGCATCGAGCGCACCGAGGCAGCCGCACTGATGCGCAGCTCGGTCACGCTGGCCCGCGAGGCCGCAGCCCGCGCCGACCTGGCCGGATCCTCCTGGGTGGCTGCCTCGGTGGGCCCCTACGGTGCCGCGCTCGCCGGCGGCGAGGAGTACACCGGCGCCTACGTCGACCCGCAGTGGCGGGGCAGCAGCAGCGGTGGGCTCGACGTGGCGCAGCTGCGCGCCTTCCACCGCCCCCGGCTGCAGGCGCTCGCCGAGGCGGGCCCCGACGTGCTCGCCTGCGAGACGCTGCCCGCCCTCGCCGAGGTCGAGGCGCTGGTCGCCGAGGTGCAGCAGCTCGGTGTTCCGGCCTGGATCTCGCTGACCACCGTGACCGGGGGCGACGGGATCGTGCGCACCCGCCGCGGCGAGGACGCCACGGAGGCATTCGGGCTGGTCAAGGGGGTCGATGAGATCATCGCCGTGGGGATCAACTGCACCGACCCGCTGGGCGTCCCCGCCGCGGTGCGGGTCGCGGCAGCAGCCTCCGGCAAGCCCGTCGTGGTCTACCCCAACAGCGGCGAGTCCTGGGACGCACGGGCCCGCAGCTGGCTCGGCGAGCCCGACTTCACCGACGACGACGTGGCCGGCTGGGTGGACGCCGGCGCGCGGCTGGTGGGGGGCTGCTGCCGGGTCGGGCCGGAGCAGATCGCCGCGATCGCCCGGGCACTGGCCCTCGGCTGAGCCTCAGCTGTGCCCGACCCGGCCGGGGATGCCCCGCCACACCAGCGGGAGCGTGGCGGTGAGCGCCAGCGCCAGCACCGACACCACCGTGAACGGCACCCAGGGACCGAGCGCGAACAGCCCGCCCGACACCCCTGCCGCCACCGCGATCGCGGCGGTCTGCGCGCTCGCCACCAGGCCCTGGGCGCGCCCGATCGCCTCCGCCGGCGCCGCCTGCCCGAGCAGTGACTGGGCCGCCGGGTAGGCGAAGGCCACCCCGGCCGACTCCACCACGCCCAGCCCGACCAGCCAGGCGATGTCACCGACCCACGGGTAGAGCAGGGCGAACCCCACGGAGGTCAGCAGCGCGGCGACCACGACCCGGCGCCGGTCGCGGTGGTCGGCCACCCAGCCGGCCACCGGCGAGACGATCACGAACGGGACGGCGAAGAGCGTCCACGACAGGCCGATCTGCCAGGCCGTCGCCCCCCGCCGGTCCAGCAGCAGGGTCCAGCAGGCCTCGTACACCCCGGTCAGCAGGCCACCGGTGACCGCGGACACCACCACCCCCGCGAGCACGCGTCCGGCCGGGCCGGCCACCGGGATCCCGAGCCGCCCCAGCAGCGCGCTGAGCCCGCGCCCGCCGACAGGGCGCCCCGCCGGCGCGGCACCGGCCGCAACGGCCGGGGTACTCACCAGCCGTGACACCAGCACCGGGATCCCCGCCAGCAGCGCCGCGACCGAAGCCACCACGAACAGCAGCCCCATCCGGGAGACCCCCAGCGCGCTGCCGACAAGCGGGCCGATGGCGATCCCGGCCAGCTCCGCGCCGTACACCGCCGAGACCGCCCGCCCGCGGACGGCCAGCGGCACCGCCCGGGTGACCAGCGCGAGCATCGCCACCTGCGCGGCCCCCGCGGCCGCACCCTGCGCGGCGCGCAGCACCACGTAGCCCGCGCCACCGAGCTCGAGCAGGAAGCCCAGGCTCGCCACCGCGTACCCGAGCAGGCCGAGCAGCAGCACCGCACGGTGCCCGATCCGGTCGCCGAGGCGGCCGGACAGGTACTGCGCGATGACCCCGGCGGCGAAGAACGAGGCCATCACGGCGCCCACCATGGCGTCCGAACTCCCCTTGCGCTGCAGGTAGATCGGCAGCAGCGGGAGCACCGCGCTGGAGCCGATCCACTGCAGGAAGGTGGCCACCGAGAGCGCGCCGATCAGCGGCAGGTAGGCGGGGCGTCCCGCCTGCCGCAGTACCGGGGTTGCCGCCTCGGTCCGGCGCTCGTCGAGCATGGCCACGTCCGTTTCCTTTCAGGCTGCCGGCATTCCGGGTCAGCGGTGCCGGGGTCAGCGGTGCCGGGGTCAGGGGTGCCGGGGTCAGGGGTGCTGGGGTTGGGGAGTGCGCAGGCGGGTCACCGCAGGGGTGCCGGGCGCAGCGGGCGGGGCGAGGGTGGCCGCCGCCGGGCGGTGCCCCCGCTCAGGAGGGGGGGCTGGCGAGCCGCTCGAGCTCGATGCGGACCTGCTCGCGCAGCTGCGGGGTGAGCGCGTCGAACCCGAACAGCTCGCACAGCCACAGCCCGTCCGCGGCGAGCCGGGCGACGGTGGCCCGCACCGGGTCGATGCCGTCGTCGGCGATCTGCCGCTGCCAGCCGGCGAAGGCGTCGCGCAACGGCTGGAGCAACTGGGGCTCGGAGGCCATGGCTGCGACCACGGCCGCCCCCAACTGCTCGCTGCGCTGCTCGTCCTCCCCCTGCGGGGCGGAGAAGCACTCGCGGACGTACGCCCGCACCCGCGCCCCCGGCCCGGTGTCGGACAGGTGCGACTGCAGGCCGGCGTCGAACTGCTCGGCGAGCCGGCCGACCATCGCCGACACCAGCGCCGTGCGGCTGGGGAAGTGGTAGAGCACCCCGCCCTTGCTCACCCCGGCGCGGGCGGCCGCCTTCTCCAGGGTCAGCCGCGCGACCCCGTCGGTGAGCACGACGTCCTCCGCGGCGGCGAGGATCCGCTCACGGGTAGGGCGGCGGGCCGTGTCGGCGCCGGGGGCGGTCGGGGTCACGGGATGACTATACCGTCCGGACGGTACAGTCCGCGCGTCGAGGCGCCGTCACCCCTCACCCCAGGCCGCGGCGACCGCCCCGGCGATCAGCAGCGGCACGGGCGGCGCGCCATCGGCCTCGAGCAGCACGTGCCTGCCGCGGCTCACCACCGTCCGCCCCGACACCACCACGGTGTCGATGTCGCCGGCCGCCGCCACCAGCAACACCTCCGCCGGCAGGGCCCCCGCGGTGCGCAGCGTGTCGAGGCGGATGGCGACCAGGTCGGCGGGCGCGCCCGGGGCGATCCGTCCGGCGCCGGGCCAGCCCAGCGCCGCGTGCCCGGCCGGCCCCAGCGCGTCGGCCAGCGCCGCGATGGAGAACCGGCCGCGTCGGCCCGACTGCACCCGCTCGTTCATCTCCAGCGCCCGGCTCTCGGCCAGCAGGTCGACGAACACCTGCTGGTCGGTGCCCAGCGTCAGCGGGCTGCCCGCATCGGCGAGCTCCCGTGCCGGGCCGATGCCGTCCCCGAGGTCCCGCTCGGTGGTCGGGCACACGCACACGGTGGTGCGCGAGCCGCCGAGCAGGGCGATGTCCTCGGCGGTCAGATGGGTGGCGTGCACGGCGGTGGTGGCCTCGCCGAGCACCCCGTGGTCTGCGAGCAGCCGCGTGGGGGTGACCCCGTAGGCGTCCAGGCAGGCACGGTTCTCGGCGGGCTGTTCGGACAGGTGGACGTGCAGCGGCCGCGGCCCGTCATCCCCGACGGCCGCCTCCACGATCACGTCGAACGCACTGGCCGGCACGGCCCGCACCGAGTGCACCGCCGCCGCGACGCGGAAGAAGTCGTCGTCGCAGAGCATGCTCACCCGGTCCACCCAGCCCTCGACGTCGCCGTCGTCGAAGCGGCGCTGGACCCCCTCCAGCGGCACGTCGATGCCGCCGGTCAGGTAGCAGGTGTCGAGCAGGGTGAGCCGGATGCCCGCGGCGTGCGCGGCGTCGCGCAGCGCCTCACCCATGGCGTTCGGGTCGCCGTAGCGGGCGCCGCCCGGGCCGTGGTGGAGGTAGTGGAACTCCCCGACGCAGCTGATCCCGGCCAGTGCCATCTCGGCGAAGACGGCGGTGGCGAGCCGGCGGTAGGTGTCCGGGTCGAGCCGGTCGGCGAGCGCGTACATCCGGTCCCGCCAGGTCCAGAAGGTGCCCCCGACACCGTGGGTGCGCCCGCGCAGGGCACGGTGGAAGGCGTGCGAGTGGACGTTGGCGAAACCCGGCACGACCAGCCCGGCCAGCCGCTCGTCCTGCCCGCCGGGCTCGACGCCCACGGTGACGGCGGTGATCCGGCCGCCGGCCCCAACCTCCACCCGCACCCGGTCGGCCGGGCCGTGCGTCGAGCCAGGCGTGCTCGCACCACCACGTCGTCACGACGGGCTGATCCTGCCACCCCGAGGCGTCACCCAGGTCGGCGAGCACCCGCGCCAGCGCGATCACGCCGGCCCGCAGTCGGCGGGTTCGGCACGCTCGTCGCGGGGCGTGCGAGACGCCCGTGGGGTTGCGCACGAAGAGCATCGCGGCGGGGATCCCGGCGCGGGCCAGGATGCCCGCGTCGTGGCCGGCTCCGGTGGCCAGCGCCGGGACCGACTGCCGCCCGGCCGCAGCGATCCCTGGCCCGGCGGCGGCGCGGGCGACCCGGGCGGACAGCTGCCGGTCGAACGGCGTGGCCTCGGTCCACGACTCCGGCGTGGCGGCGAAGCCGATGCCCCGCGAGCTCGGCCAGCACGGCACGCACCTGCTCGGCGGTGTCGGCGCGCACGTCCAGCCAGGCGCTGACCCGCGAGGGGATGGCGTTGACGGCGTTCGGGTGCACGTCCACCTTCCCCACCGTGGCCAGCGCATCGGCGCGGGCTGCGGCCTCCCGCACGGCGAGCAGCAGCCGGGCCAGCTCGAGCATCGGGTCGGCCCGGTCGGCGAGCAGGGTGGTGCCGGCGTGGTCCGCCCGCCCGGCGAGGTCGATCCGCCAGCGCCCGTGCGGCCGGATGGCCGTCGCCACCCCGACCGGCGCCCCGAGGTCGACCAGCCCCCGGCCCTGCTCGACGTGCAGCTCAACGAAGGCCCCCACCCGGCGCAGCAGCTGCGGGTCGGGGCCGGCCGCGCGCGGGTCGAGCCCCGCCGCGGTCATCGCCTGCGCGTAGCTGGTCCCCGCCGCGTCGCGCAGTGCGAGCACGCGTGGCGGCATCCGCCGCCCCGGTGAGCAGCCGCGACCCGGAGCAGGCCAGCCCGAACCGGGCACCCTCCTCGTCGACGAAGCGGACCAGCCCCAGCGGCCGCCGCGGACGCGCCCCGCCCGCGCGCAGCAGGTCCACCGCCGCCAGCGCCGAGGCCACTCCCAGCGGGCCGTCGAAGGCACCGCCGTCCGGAACGGAGTCGAGGTGGCTGCCGGTGACCACGCCGGGCGCACCGGCCGCCAGCGCGGCATCGGGGTCACCCCACCACGCCCACTGGTTGCCACAGCGGTCGGTGCTCACGTCGAGCCCCCTGCCGGCGCAGGCGGCCGCGAACCAGTCGCCAAGCGCGGCGTCCTCCGCCGTGAAGGCGGCCCGCCGGTAGCCGCCGGTCCCGGGGTCCCGCCCGATCTGCGCGATCTCGGTCGAGCAGGGCGGTGACCGACCCGGCGGCTGCCCCCGGCCGGGTCATCCCTGCTCGCTCATCGGCACCCGGACCCCGCGCTCCGCGGCCACCTCCACCGCCCGCTCGTACCCGGCGTCGACGTGCCGGATCACGCCCATGCCCGGGTCGTTGGTCAGCACCCGCTCGAGCTTCTGCGGCGGCGAGCGCGGTGCCGTCGGCCACCGACACCTGCCCGGCGTGGATCGAGCGGCCGATGCCGACCCCGCCGCCGTGGTGGATGGACACCCAGGTGGCGCCCGGAGGCGGTGTTGACCAGCGCGTTCAGCAGCGGCCAGTCGGCGATCGCGTCGGAGCCGTCGGCATGCCCTCGGTCTCGCGGTACGGCGAGGCGACCGAGCCGCAGTCGAGGTGGTCGCGGCCGATCACGATCGGGGCGGCTGACCTCGCCCGGAGGCGACCAACTCGTTGAAGCGCAGCCCGGCGCGCGTCGCGCTCGCCGTACCCGAGCCAGCAGATCCGGGCGGGCAGGCCCTGGAAGGCGACCCGCTCGCTGGCGGCCCGCGATCCAGCGGTGCAGGTGCTCGTCGTCGGGGAACAGTTCGAGCACGGCGCGGTCGGTGACCTGCGATGTCCCGCGGGTCGCCGGACAGCGCCGCCCAGCGGAACGGGCCCTTGCCCTCGCAGAACAGCGGGCGGATGTAGGCCGGCACGAAGCCGGGGAAGTCGAACGCCCGCTCGTAGCCGCCCTGCCGGGCCTCGTCGCGGATGGAGTTGCCGTAGTCGAACACCTCGGCGCCGGCGTCCAGGAAGCCGACCATGGCCTCGACGTGGCGCGCCATCGAGGCCCGCGCCCGGGCGGTGAACTCCTCCGGGCTCGGCCTCGGCGTAGCCGGTGCCAGTCCTCCAGCTCCACGCCCTCGGGCAGGTAGCTCAGCGGGTCGTGGGCGGAGGTCTGGTCGGTGACGATGTCGACGGCGCACGCCGCGGCGCAGCAGCTCGGGCAGCACGCTCGGCGCAGTTGCCGACCAGCCCGACGGACAGCGCCCGCCGCTCGGCCTTGGCCGCCAGCACCCGCGCAGGGCGTCGTCCAGGCCGGCGGCGACCTCGTCGAGGTAGCCGGTGCTCGGCGCGCCGGTGCAGCCGGTGCGGGTCGACGTCGACGACGAGGCAGACGCCGCCGTTGAGGGTGACGGCGAGCGGCTGGGCGCCGCCCATCCCGCCGCAGCCCGCCGGTGACGGTCAGCGTGCCGGCGAGGGTGCCGCCGAACCGCTTGGCGGCGACGGCGGCGAAGGTCTCGTAGGTGCCCTGCAGGATGCCCTGGGTGCCGATGTAGATCCAGGAGCCGGCGGTCATCTGGCCGTACATGGTCAGGCCGAGGTGCTCCAGCCGGCGGAACTCCGGCCAGGTCGCCCAGTCGCCGACGAGGTTGGAGTTGGCGATCAGCACCCGCGGCGCCCACTCGTGGGTGCGCATCACGCCGACCGGGCGACCGGACTGGACCAGCAGCGTCTCGTCGCACCTCGAGCGTCGTCAGGGTGCGCACGATCGCGTCGAAGCTGGCCCAGTCGCGGGCGGCCCGGCCGGTGCCGCCGTAGACGACGAGGTCGTCGGGCCGCTCGGCGACGTCGGGGTCGAGGTTGTTCATCAGCATCCGCAGCGGGGCCTCGGTCTGCCAGCGACCGGGCCGTCAGCAGGGTGCCGCGCGCCGCCCGCACCTCGCGGGCTGCGCTGGGTGCTCCGGTGCTCGTCGTCATCGTCGTTCCTCCTCGTTCCCGGCCTGCCGGCCGCACTCCCGACTGCCTTCGAAGCGGCGCCACGCGGCCCGTCAGCGCAGCGCCTCGGGCAGCTGCCGCTGGGCTGCGGCGCGCACCGCCCCGGAGCGCACCAACCGCGCCGCCGTCGCCAGCTCGGGGGCCAGGTGCCGGTCAGGGCCGGGCCCGCCGACGCCCGCCGCGGCCAGCTCGGCCACCACCGCGGCGGTCGCGCCCGCCGGCTCCAGCGGCGCCCGCAGCTGCAGCGCCCGGGCCGCCGCGAGCACCTCGACACGCCAGCACCGTGGCCAGCCCGTCGACCCCGCGGCGCAGCTTGCGGGCCGCGTGCCAGCCCATCGAGACGTGGTCCTCCTGCATCGCCGAGGACGGGATCGAGTCCACCGACGCCGGCACGGCCAGCCGCTTCAGCTCGCTGGTCACCCCGGCCGCGGTGTACTGCGCGATCATCAGCCCCGAGTCCACGCCCGGGTCGGCCGCGAGGAAGGGCGGCAGCCCGTTGCTGCGCGAGGCGTCCAGCAGCCGGTCGGTGCGCCGCTCGCTGATCCCCGCGACGTCGGCCACGGCGATGGCCAGGAAGTCGAGCACGTAGCCGACCGGTGCGCCGTGGAAGTTGCCGTTCGACTCCACCCGCCCGTCGGTGGTGACCACCGGGTTGTCGATCGCCGCGGCCAGCTCGCGGGCGGCCACCGTGGCGGCATGCTCCACGGTGTCGCGGGCTGCGCCGTGCACCTGCGGGGAGCAGCGCAGCGAGTAGGCGTCCTGCACCCGGGTGCAGTCCGGGGTGCGGTGGCTGGCCACCACCCCCGAGCCGGCGAGCAGCGCGCGCAGGTTCGCCGCGCTGGCCTGCTGCCCGGGGTGGGGACGCAGCGCCATCAGGTCCGCGGCGAAGGCCCGGTCGGTGCCCAGCAGCGCCTCGACACTCATCGCGGCGGCGATGTCGGCGGTGGCCAGCAGCAGCCGCAGGTCCGCGAGTGCCAGCAGCAGCATCCCCAGCATGCCGTCGGTCCCGTTGATCAGGGCCAGCCCCTCCTTGGCGGCGAGGGTGACCGGCACGATCCCGGCGGCCCGCAGCGCCGCGGCGGCGGGCATCCGTACCCCGGCCGCGTCGTGCACCTCGCCCTCGCCGGTCAGCGCGAGCGCGCACCGCGGCCAGCGGGGCCAGGTCACCCGAACATCCGAGCGACCCGTACTCGTGCACCACCGGGGTGATGCCGGCATTCAGCATCGCCGCGTACCCGCGGGCGGTCCCGGGCCGGACGCCGGTGCGCCCGGTGGCCATGGTGTGCAGGCGCAGCAGCATCAGCGCGCGCACCACCTCGCGCTCCACCTCCGGGCCGGCCCCCGCGGCGTGCGAGCGCACCACACTGTGCTGCAGCCGCTCGCGGTCCGGCGCCGCGATGTGCCGGGTGGCCAGCGCCCCGAACCCGGTCGACACCCCGTAGACCGGGCGGTCCTGCCCCGCCAGCAGCTCGACGGCGGTGCGCGCCGCCTGCAGCGCGTCCAGCGCCTCGGCGCCGAGCGTGACGGGCGCGCCGTCCCGGGCGACCGCCACCACCTCGGCGGGCTCCAGCGGGGCGGGCCCCAGGGCGACGGGCGCGGGGGCGGACAGCTGCGGGGAGGTGAGGGCGGCCACCCCTCCAGGGCACACCCGCGACGGGGCGGTAACCAGCCCGGCACGCCGGCTTCCGTCTGGGATCCCAGACAGCATGCGCGGCCCCTGCCCGGGGCCTAGCCTGCGGGCATGGACGCCTCCCCGCCCGCGCCACGGCTGCGCTGATCCCGGTGCCGAGCAGGGTCCCCGCCGCCGAGCACGCGCTGGCCGTGCTCCGCCACCTCGCCCGCCAGGCCGGCCCGGTGCCGGCCGCCGCCGTCGCCCGGGACGTGGGCCTGCCCCGCTCGAGCACCTACCACCTGCTCGCGGTGCTGGTCGAGCAGGGTTTCGTGGTGCACCTGCCGGAGGAGCACCGCTACGGGGTGGGGGTCGCCGCCTTCGAACTCGGCTCCGCGTACTCGCGGCAGGCACCGCTGACCCGGCTGGCGCGCCCGGTGCTGGCCCGGCTCGTCGACCGGGTCGGCCACTCCGCCCACCTCGCGGTGCTGCACGGGCGGGAGGTGCTCTACCTGGTCGAGGAGCGCGCGCCCGGCCGCCCGTCGCTGGTCACCGACGTCGGGGTGCGGTTGCCCGCCCAGCTCACCGCCAGCGGCCGGGCGATGCTCGCCGGGCTCCCCGCTGCACAGGTCAGGGCGCTGTTCCCGGACCGCACCGCCTTCGCCCGGCGGACCGGCACCGGGCCGGACGGCCTGGCCGGGTTGCGCCGCGTGCTCGCGGACGTCCGCCACCGCGGGTACGCGACCGAGGACGGCGAGGTGACCCCGGGGTTCGCCTCGGTGGCCGCCGCCGCCCGTGACCACACCGGGCACCCGGTGGCCGGTGTGGCGGTCACCTTCACCGCCACCGGCAAGCTCCCGCAGCAGCCCGCCGGAGCGGTGGTGGACTGGGGTGCGCCACCGGCCTGGGTGGAGGCGATCGTGTCCGCCGTGCTCGCGGCCACGACCGAGCTCACCCGGCGGATCGGCGGCGGGCGTCAGTAGGCACGCCGGCGGCGCACGATCGCCCACGGCGGACATACGTTAGGTAACGAGTAATCTGCTCTGAGTGACCATCGCCTCTCCACCCCGCCGCGAGGCCACGCCCCCGGGCCGGGTCCCTCGCCCCGGCGCGGCCCCGTCCCACGGCGCCCTCATGACCCTCGCCGCGGCGGTGCGCGCCCGCGGACCCTTCCTGATCGTGCTGGGGCTGTCCGCCGCCGCGGGAGCCCTCGCCGTCATCGCTCACCATCCCTGGCAGTGGTCGTTGATCGACGATCCGCTCCAGGTGCTGCAGCTGCGCCGGCAGACCGATCTCCACGGCACTCCGGCCGGAGTGCTCGTCCGGCTCGTCGAAGCTGCGCGGGCCGACTGGCACTGGGGGCTCTTCCGCCCCGGCTACTGGGTCTACCAGTCGACCTTCTACCTGCTCAGCGCCACCGCCGCGCGGGCGGTCCGGGGGTTCCTGCTCGGCATCGCCCTCCTCGTCCCGCTCGGCCTCGCCTACCGTCATACGGGCGGGTCCCGTCCCTACCGGCTGGCCGTCCTGGTGTGGGCCGGCGCCGTGCTGGCCTGCAACAGCTGGCTCTGGGACAACCTGTCCTGGGCCTCGCTGCAGGAACTGCCCGGGATTGCCCTGGTCGCCGTGGGGCTCGGCAGCCGGCGCTCCTCGGCGCGACTGCTGACGTGGACCGGCGCTGCGTGGTTCAAGGCTCCGTTCGCCTGGCTGCTGTGCGCGTGGGCGGTCGTGCTCTGGCGGCAAGGTCGCCGAGGTACCGCGGCGGCCGCGCTGGGAATCGGAGTGGCGACGCTTCTCGCCGCCGGAGCCTTCGCCCGGCACGGGCTCTACACGCAGGCGCTGGGTTTCCACCCGCACGCGATCCTGCTCCAGGCCCAGGTCGCCTGGAACAGCCTGTGGCCGACCCTTGCCGCACTGGTCATCGGGGCGTTCCTGCTCGGGATCGACCTGAACGCGGTGCTTCCGCCGCGCGGCAGACCCGGTCTCGTCGCTGCCGGCGGACTGCTCTACCTAGCCAACCTGCTGGTGTGGAAGGCCGGGGCCTACTACGCCGTGGCACCGGTCTGGCTGCTCGCGGTGGCCGGGATCCTCGCCGCCGCCGAATCGACGCGGACGCAACGCCCCGCCGGAATCCGCCGGGTCACGGCGGCCCTCGCGGCGGTCATGGTCATCGGCTACCAGTTCGCCGTACCCACGCTGCGGGTCGCGCTGCACCGGCAGGTTCAACGCGACAGCAGCGTCGCGGGCGTCGTGTCGTTCGCCGAGCAACTTCCGGCCGGCACCGTGATCGGGGTGAACGGGTACGAGGCAGCACCCCGGCTGGAGCAGATCCTGGCCCTGTCCGGGTACGAGGGGCGGCACATCCACTTCGTCGTCGTCACCCCTGCCCACCCGGCGGACCGGCCTTTCGGGTACTACGTCCAGCTGGCCGACCAGGGCAGCGGCGACCCGGCGCTGATGTTCGACCTCGTGGTGCGGCTGCCCCGCGCGGCGATCTATCGGATCGGCGCGAGCTGACACCGGCCCCGATCAGTAGGCGCCCTGGCGGCGCACGATCGCCGCCAGGGTGCGCGCGAGGATGAGCAGGTCGAGGCTCAGCGACCAGTTCTCCACGTAGTTCAGGTCGAGCCGCACCGACTCCTCCCAGGCGATGTCCGAGCGCCCGCTGACCTGCCAGAGCCCGGTGATCCCGGGCCGCACCAGCAGCCGGCGGCGGACGGCGCCGCGGAAGTCGGAGTCCTTCACCGGCAGCGGCCGCGGGCCGACCAGGGACATCTGCCCGCGCAACACGTTGACCAGCTGCGGCAGCTCGTCGAGCGACGTCGCCCGCAGCACCCGCCCGATCGGGGTGACCCGCGGGTCGTCCCGGATCTTGAACAGCAGCCCGTCGGACTCGTTCTGCGCGACCAGCCCCGCCAGCCGCTCCTCGGCATCGGCGTACATGGTGCGGAACTTGTAGACCCGGAACTCCCGGCCGTCCATCCCGATCCGGGTCTGCCGGAAGATCGCCGGCCCCGGGCTGGTCAGCCGCACCGCTGCGGCGGTGACCAGCAGCAGCGGAGACAGCAGGGTGAGCCCCAGCCCGGCGCCGACCACGTCGAGCGCGGCCTTCACCACCCGCCGCAGGCCCGTCAGCCGGGGCTGGTCGACATAGAGCAGGGGCAGCCCGGCCACCGGCCGGACGCTGATGCGGGGCCCGGTGACGTCGGTGAGGCTGGTCGAGACGACGAGGTCGGCCCCGGTGGCCTCCAGGCTCCAGGCCATCTCCCGGATCCGGTCCGCGGTGGCCGACGGCCCGCCCGCGACCATCACCACGTCGGCCCCGACGCGGCCGACGATCTCGGCGACCTGGGCCCACGAGCCGAGCACCGGGACGCCCGGTGCCAGCCGCCTGCTGCTGCCGTCACCGAGGCAGGCGCCGACGGGGGCGAACCCGGCGAACGGCTCCTCCCGCAGGCGGGTGACCAGCTGCTCGACCGGCGCACGGTCACCGACGATGACCACGCGGTGCGCCCACTGGCCGCGGCCGCGGGCGCCGACCACGGCCCGGCGGGCCAGGTAGCGGCCCGCGGGCACCACCAGCAGTCCCACCGGCAGCGCGGCCGCCATCAGGGCCCGGCTGGGCTGCAGGTCGAGGGCGTAGCTGAGGACGGCGACGGCCCCGAATGCCCGCAGCGTGCCCTGCACGACGCGCTTGTACTCCTCGGCCCCGGTGCCGAGCACCCGTGCCGTGTAGGCCCCCGCGGACGCCATCGCCCACAGCCAGGCGGCCACCAGGATGGCCAGCTCGCGTACCGACGGGGTGGGTCCGCGCCAGTCGGCGAGCAGCCCGGCGCGGGCCACCGACGCTGCCAGCAGCGCCAGGCTGAGCGCCGCGAGGTCGGTCGCCACGAGCATCGCCCGTACCAGCGGCCACCAGGTGTCCGAGCCGCCGGTGGCGGCGCCGACCGGGGATAGGGCCCGGGGGACGGGCGGAGCCGTCAGCCCGACCGGGGCGGGGGCCGGCTCGCGGGTGGGCCGCGGGAGCGTCGTCCCGCGGCCGAAGCCGGGGTGGGCCCGCCCCGACGCGGCGCGCAGCGTCTGGTCGGCGGTCGTCATGCCTGTCGTGCCCTTCCCTCAGCGCTGGCGCGCGGGAACCCGTGCGCCCGTTCGGGGCAGCCGAACGCTGAAGCTTCGACACGAATCGCCCCGCCGTTGAGCGTTCGGGCCGACCAGGTGACGAGCGGCTCCGTGCTCCGACAGGGGGAGACTACTATCAGTTGTCGGGCGATTACTCTAAGACGTGCAATGTCCGGTGCGAGCGTCGTCACGCCCCCGGACTCCCCCCGCCCCGAGGCGGGCTCCCCGCCGGTTCACCCCTGGGCGTCCAGCGCCGGCGCCGCCTGCGCGAGGGCCCGCAGCGCTGCCGGGAACACCACCGCCGGCGGGGTGACCAGCCCGGCGCCCACCTGCCCGGTGCCGGCCACCCGCCCGGCCATTCCGGTGTTGATCTGCGGCAGGATCCCCGTGCGCAGCACGGCGGTGACGTCGATCGCCGTCGGCGTGCCGCGGAACTCCAGCACCGGGATGGCGAAGGCGGGGTTCTCCGCCAGCGTGATCTCGTACATCCGCCGGCTGGTGGCCAGCGCGAACGGGACGTCACCACCGACGAAGCGGACGATCGCCGGGGCCGCCGCCATCGCGAAGCCGCCGATCCCGGCGGTCTCGGTGATCGCCGAGTCGCCGATGTCGGGGTTGGCGTCCTGCGGGCCGAAGTCGCCGAGGTAGAGGCCCTCCGGGGTGTTCGCCGGCGCGGTGAACCAGCGGTCCGCCGTACCGGACACCTGGATGCCGAAGTCGGTGCCGTTGCGCGCCATCGCCACCACCACCGTCGAACCGGGGATGTCCCGGGCCGCGTCGGTGGCGAGCTTGCAGGCCGGCATCACCAGGTTGAGGAAGAAGTGGTCGTTGCCGGCGACGAACGCCACCGCCCGGGCGACGTCCGCGGCCGTCACCGCCGGCATCCGGTCCGGGGCCTCGATCAGCGCCGGCAGCAGCTCGCGCAGCAGCATCAGCGTGCCGGCCCGGTTGCGGTTGTGGCCCTCGTCGCCCATCTGCAGCATCTGCGCGATGATCGCCTTGACGTCGACGGGGCCCGTGGTGTCGCGCACGGTGCGCACCGCGTGCTGCAGCAGCGGCCCGAGCACGGCGCTCATCCAGTGCAACCGCTCGATCACCTCGGCCAGTAGGCGCCGTAGCGCAGCACCTTGCCCAGCCCCTCGTTCAGCGAGCACCAGGCCCGGCCCCCGGTGGCGGGATCCTCGAGCTCGAACACCCACATCGACGGCGAGATGACCCCCGCCATCGGTCCGACGGCACGGTGGTGGTGGCAGGGGTCGAGCGTGATCGCCGCCCCCGACCCGGGCGGACCGGCGGAGCCCGCAAGCGCGGCCTCAGCCTCCTCCGGGGTGGCGGCCAGACCCTCGAAGACCATCGCCCCCAGCAGCGCCCCGCGCATCGGTCCGGAGGCGTTCTCCCAGCTCAGCGGGGGGCCGGCATGCAGGAAGGTGCCCGCCTGGAGCCCCAGCGCCTCGCCCGCCGGGCGGACGTCCACGAGCCGGGCGCCGGCGGCCAGCATCCGCTCGGCGGCGAGCGCGTTCGCCGCGGCCCGACGCGGGTCACCCATCACCCGGGCGAGGTCGGCCGCCACCCGGCCGTCCGGGTCCGGCTCGGGGGGGCGCCAGTCCACCTCGAGCGTCGTCACCGCCTGCGCGGCCAGCGCGTCGGCGAACAGCGACGCACCGGCCGTGACCACCCGCGGCTCGCCTGCCAGCAGCCCACCATCCATCAGCGTGCCCCTCCGCTCTCGTTCCCGACCAGCATCCGGACGGCCGCCCGCGCCGCCGCCGCGTTCGAGCGGTACACCGAGGCGCCCGCCGCGACCAGCGCCGCCGCCTGCCGGCCCACCCCCTGCGGGTCGCCCTCGGTGCCGCACAGCGACACCACGACGGCCGGGTCGTTGCCGACGGCGCGCGCCGCGTCCCTGGCCCTGGTGATCGCCGCGGCCAGCTCCGCCCCGGGGTCGGGGTGGGCACCGTGGCCGAGCACCACGTCCATCAGCAGCACCCGTACGCCCGGGGTGGCCGCGGCCTCGACCAACCAGTCGTTGCGCAACGACCGGTCGATCATCGGGTGCGGCCGGCCGCGGGTCAGCTCGTCGTCGCCGAAGTCGACCATCACGTGCCCGGGGGAGGCGACCGCCGCCCGCAGGTCGGCGCCGATTCTGGGCGCGCCCGGCAGCGGGATGTTCGAGCCGATCGGCCCGAGCGCCTCGGCGGCGATCAGCATCGCCTCGTCGCACAGCGTTCCGCCGGCGAAGGCCCCGCGCAGCAGCCCACCCGCAACGGCGGCGGCGCCCGCCCCGACGGGCCCGGCTGCTGCGGGCCAGTGCTCCGGTTCGGCCCAGGGCCGGCCGAGGGCACGGACGGCGCCCGCGGTGGCGGCGGTCAGGTCGGGCTCCCCGGGCCCCAGCAAGGCCAGCCGGACCGGGGTGGCGAGCGCCGCGGCGGCGGCGCGGACCACGGCCCCGACCTCGGCCGCCGGGGGCTTGGACACGACCACGATGAGCTCCACCGCAGGGTCGGCGTCCAGCAGCGCGAGCGCCTGCAGGGTGGAGCGCCCCCCGACGGCCGCGGACAGGTCGCGCCCGCCGACCCCGAGGCAGTGCCGCACCCCGACGCCGGCGGCGTCGAGCAGGCTCATCACCTGCTGGGCGCCGGTGCCCGAGGCCGCGACCAGGCCGACCGGCCCCGGGCGCACGACGTTGGCGAACCCCAGCCCGACGCCCGCGATCACCGCGGTGCCGCAGTCGGGGCCCATCACCAGCCGGCCGGCGCGGGCGGCGGCCTCCTTCAGCCGCACCTCCTGCTCGACCGGGACGTTGTCGCTGAACACCATCACGTCGAGCCCGGCGTCGAGGGCATCCATCGCCTCGGTGAAGGCATGCGGGCCGGGAACCGACACCAGCGCCAGATCGGCGCCACCGGTGCGGGCGGCCGCCCGGACCGTGCGCGCGGGGGCCACGGCGCCCATCCCCCCGGCCGCACCCGTGCCCGCCGCGGCGCGGGGCGAGCGCCAGCGCCATCGCGGCCCGCGCCGCCGCCAGCGCGGCATCGTCGGCGGCCCGGATCGCCACCACCAGCTCGCTGGGCCCCACCCCGGGAGGCAGGGTGAAGCCCATCCCGGCGATCAGGTCGAGGTTCAGCTCGGTGCCCATCGCGACCTGGGCGGCCAGCACCCCGTCGACCCCCGCCACCGCC
This sequence comes from uncultured Actinomycetota bacterium, assembly GCA_963784535.1. Lineage (GTDB taxonomy): Bacteria > Actinomycetota > Actinomycetes > Actinomycetales > Kineosporiaceae > CAWARR01. The sequence goes on from CAWARR010000008.1 coordinate 343,309, forward strand.
TTGCTGACCTGCATCAGGGTGACCGAGTCGTGGTAACTGCCGGAGCGCACGTCGAGCAGCTCCACCGCCCCGCCGCCCGCCGCGGTGCCGTCGCCTGTCACGCCGCCTCCTGTCCGGCGGCCGTGGTGGCCGCGCCCGTTCTCGCCGCTGCCGTACCCGTCGCCGCTGCCGTACCCGTCGCCGCTGCCGTACCCGTCGCCGCTGCCGTACCCGTCGCCGCTGCCGTACCCGTCGCCGCTGCCGTACCCGCCGCCCCTGCACCGGCCGCGTGCAGGCCGAGCAGCGCCCCGTGGGCCAGCGCGGCCCCGGAGGTGTGCCCCACCGCGATCAGCCTGGCGGTCAGGGCGGCCACCCGCTCCGGCGCCGCGCCGCCGAGCAGCGCGGCGACGAAGGCCGCCAGCTGGGGGATCGCCGCCCCCGCACAGGCGCTACGCAGCAGGGCCGCCGAGATGACGGTGGTGCGGCCGGCGCCGCCGGTCACCGCGGCCGCGAGGGCAGCGCGGCGCCGCCGGTCACCGGCTGCGGCGAGCCCCACCAGCGCGCCGCACAGCAGGTCGTCGCCGGCCGGGGTGAGCCCGGGGCCGAGCCCGACCAGCCCGCGCACGGCGACCTCGAGCGCCGGCACGTCCTCCGGCACGCCCGCCAGCGCGACGGCAAGGGCGCGGCCCGGCAGGTCGAGAGCCGGGTCGGGCACCGCCACCCGCGGCAGCGACCCTGCTGCAGGTGCCCCTGCCCCGGGTGCCCCTGCCCCGGGTGCCCCTGGCGCGGGTGACCGACCGGGGCTGCCGGCCGGGCGGAGCGTCGGGTCCCACCAGCGCAGCGCCCGCCAGCTCCGCCCGGCGCAGCTGACCACCCCGCCGCCGACCAGCGCCGGCTGGCCCGGGGCGATCCCGGCGAAGGGGGCGGCGGCAGCGGGGGCGGGCAGGACGAGGCCGAGCGGCAGCCGGACGGCGTCGGCGGCGAGCACCGCGATCACCACCGAAGCCTCCGCCGGTCCGCGACCGGCTGGGCCGCAGTGGTCGACGAGCCCACAGTGGTCGACGAGCCCACAGTCGTCGACGAGCCCACAGTCGTCGACGGGCCCCCAGTGGTCGACCGGCCCGCAGTGGTCGGCCCGCCCGGTGCCGACCTGGAGGTAGACGGCGGCGGGCACGGCCGCAAGCACGACCGCCGGCGCCGGCGCGGCGAGCAGGACGCTGCGGATCGCGCTGCTCGCTGCACCCATCCCGCCTCCTGACCGGCCCGACCGCCGGTGCGGCCGCAGTCCGATCCTGCCGCGACGGTAACCGGGTGTCGGGGGCCTGCCGTACGGCGAATCCTGCCAACAGACGATCACCGGGGGGGCACCTCATGACAGCGGGTCCCGGCTGCGGGCAGCGCCCCGGAGCGGCGGGGCGGGCCGCGCCCGGGTCAGCGGATGTGCGGCACCCGACCGGCGGCTACCGTCGGGGCATGTCCACACCTGCCAACCGCTCCGTCCCAGCACCCCAGGAGTTGCCAACCGACCCCGGGACGGTGCGGGCGCCGGACCAACCCGACCGGCGCCAGGCCGCCGCCGCCCGGCTGGCCCGCGGGCTGAGCGTGTCCGAGGTGTTGCGGGCGGCGGCACTGCGCGGGTCGACGGTGCTGGCAGGTGCGGCGGGCCTGGGCCGGCCGGTGGAGCGGCTGAACGTGATGGAGGTGCCGGACATCCTGCCCTGGGTGAAGCCGCACGAGCTGCTGCTCACCACCGGTTACCCGCTGCGGGACGACCCGGCGGCACTCGCCTCGCTGGTGGCCGACCTGGACCGGCGCGGGCTGGCCGCGCTCGGCATCAAGCTCGGCCGCTACCTGCACGCGCTGCCCGAGCAGATGCTGGCCGAGGCCGACCGGCGCGGCTTCCCGGTGATCCGGCTGCCCGACGACGTGGCGTTCGACGACATCCTCGAGCAGGTGCTCACCGACCTGCTCGACCGGCAGGCGTCGGCGCTGTCGCGCAGTGACGAGGTGCACCGGGCGCTGGTGCAGATCGTGCTCGACGGGGGCGGGCTGCCCGAGGTGGCGGCCCGGCTGGTGACGTTGCTGTCCTCGGCCGTGGTGATCACCACCCCGGACGGCCGGGTGCTCACCGACGGCGGGGACACCTCCGAGGTGGCCGCGATGTACGGCGCGGTCTGCTTCGACCGGTCCGGCCGGTTGCGCATCGAGGCTGTCGGTACCGGCCTCGGCACGGTGGAGGGGCTGCCCGGGAACCGGATCATCGTCCCGGTGGTCGCCGGCCGGGTCGATCACGGCCGGATCGCGGCCTTCTCCCTGGCCGGGCAGCTCACCGCGGAGGACGTGCTGGTGCTCGAGAGCGCCGCCACGGTCGCGGCGCTCGCGGTGACCAAGCAGCTCGCCGTGCGCGCGGTGGAGAGCAAGTACCAGGCCGACTTCCTCCGTGACCTGATCACCGGTGAGGTCGGCCCGGACCAGGCAGTGACCCACTCGGCGACGCTCGGCTGGGACGTCGACCGGCCGGTCGTCGTGGTGGCCGCCGAGCTCGATCCGCCGGCGGAGGACCGGCGCGAGGACGCCGCACCCACCATCGTGGCCCGGTCCGCCCTGGAGCGCTTCGCCGCCGCCTGGCAGACGGTGGTGCGTCCGCGCGACGCGCATGCGCCCGTCGCCGGCTTCAACCGCGAAGTGGTCGCCGTGCTCGGGGTGCCGGCGAAGGGCACCGTCGACCGGCTGGTCCGCGACCTGGTGCGGGAGGTGTCCGGGGACGGCGGCGGGGGGCGGCGCTCGTTCAGCACCGGGGTGAGCCGGGTGGCCTCCTCCCCCGCGGACATCGCCGCCGCCTACGAGCAGGCCCGCACCGCCGTGCGGGTGGGCCGGCGGATGCAGGGCCCCGGATCCGTGGCGCACTTCGACGGGCTCGGGGTGTTCCGGGTGCTGTCGCTGGTGGAGGGGCAGAGCGAGCTGCGCTCCTTCGCCGAGGAGACCCTCGGTGAGCTGGCCCGGCTGGACGACGACGAGACGGCCGACCTGCGCCGCACGCTGGAGGTTCTGCTCGACTGCAATCTCAACGTGGCCGAGACGGCGCGGGCGCTGCACTTCCACTACAACACGCTGCGGTACCGGATCGCCAAGCTCGAACGGATGCTCGGCCCCTTCACCCGCGACCCGCACCTGCGGCTCTCGCTGCATCTGGCGCTGCAGGTGCTGCACATGCGCGGGGTCTGACAACCCGCGGCACGGCCGCCTCCCATCGCCTACCCTGAGTGGCTACGCGAGTGCGCTGGGTGAAGTGCGCTCCACGGTCGTGTCCCCAGGGGAGCCGAGGTCAGTGCAGGACGCCGAGCAGGTCCACCGGGTGGCGGGCACGATCACCCCACCCACCCGGCGGCGGGCAGCGGGCAGGCGGGCCGTCCCCCCCGGCACCGTCCCCCCCGGCACCGTCCCCACTGGCACCGTCCCCACTGGCACCGTCCCCGCCGGCGGGCCGGGCGGCGGCCCCGCCGCCCCCGCTGCACCGACACCCGCGGGCGTGACGGTGGGCCGGGTGCCGCGCCCGGCCGGTCGCGCGAGCCGGGGCCGCAGCCCCGCCCCGCACGGCCCCGACCCGCGCCCGCCCCACGGCCGGCACGCCCGCCCGCTCCCCCGCCCGGCCCGCCGCCTCCAGCCCTGGCCACGGCGGGCGGGGAGCCCGCAGGCGGCGGCCGGGGCCGCGGCCCTCGGCCGGCATGGGAACGGGTCGCGGCGGCGCAGCTGGCGGCGCCGGTTCGCGCTGGCCGCCGGGGTGCTGGTCAGCGCCGTCGTCACCGCGATCGCGGTGGTCGCGCTGTCGGCCTGGTACCACCTCGACGCGATGACGGCGGCCGTCCGGGGTGGCGATGTCGGCGCGGCCCGCTCGCACCTGGCCGGCCTGCGCGCCGACGTCCGGCTGATCGGCTGGGCGATGGACGCGGCCCGGCCGCTGGCCGCCGCCCCGGGGATCGGGCGGCCGGTGCGCGACCTCACCCACGTGAGCGCGGCGGCCTCCGCCGGGGTCGACGCGGCTGCCACCGGGCTCGACCTGTACGCGCAGGTCGGGCACGGTCAGCTGGTCCACGACGGGGGTGTCGATCTCGGGGTGCTGCGCCAGCTGCCGGCCGGCACCGAACAGCTCGGCGCGCAGCTCACCCGGGCGCGCAGCCAGCTGGCGCAGGTCCGCGGCGGCTGGGCGCCGGGGGTGTCCGGGCTGCGCGACGCCGGGCTGCGCGACGCCGACAGGGCCGTCGCCGACCTCGCCGTCGTGGACGAGACCGTGTCGGCGCTGCCCGCGGCGCTGGGTGCCGAGGCCCCCCGCAACTACGTCGTGGCCACGCTGAACTCCGGCGAGCTGTACCCCTCCGGTGGCGCCCTGCTCGCGGTCGCCCTGGTGCGGATCGACCAGGGCCGCATCCAGATCGTGTCGCGGGCCCAGGTCAGCGAGGTGAGCAACCTCAACCAGCCGGTGGCCTGGACGCCGCTGCCCTCCGATCCGTGGCAGCGGGGGTTCACCGAGCAGCGGCTGGCGAAGGCACCGCTGTCACCGGACTTCCCCACCACCGGTGAGGAGATCCTGCGGCTGTACCAGGCCCAGTTCGGTACGGGTGCCACCGGCGTGATCGCGCTCGACGGCCCCGCGTTCAGCGCCGTGCTGGCCCTGTCGGGACCGGTGACGGTGCCCGGATACGGGCAGCTCACGTCCGCCAACGTGGTGCGCAAGACCCTCGTCGAGGCCTACTCCGACTACAACGGCAAGGTCGACCAGCGGCACGAGGCGAACAACCTCGTCATCGACGCCGTGTTCACGGCGCTGCTGCGCGCGAAGCCCTCCGGCGCGGGCGTGTCGGCGGTGCTGCACAGCATCAGCGCCGGGCACATCCAGCTGTACTTCCGCGACCCGGCCCTGCAGGCCGTGCTCGAGCGCACCGGCAGCAGCCACGCGCTCACGCCGTTCGGCGACGACGCGCTGGGCGTGTACACGATGAACACCAACGCGAGCAAGGTCGACGTCTTCCAGCAGCGCGCGATCACCCAGGACGTCCAGCTGGACGCCGACGGCTCGGCCCGGGTGACCCGCACCGTGGTCATCCGGAACGCGCCGCAACGGACCTGCCCCACCGGTCCGACGGCGCCGGTCAGCGGGTACCTGTCGTGCGTCTCCCACCCGAGCGTGCTGGTGGCGCTGCCGGCCCGGGCGACCGACGTGTCGCTCTCGGCCGACGGCAGCGCGGTGGCACAGCCCCGCCGCACCGAGGACAAGGGCAGGGTCTACCTGCAGTTCGACCGCACCCTGGAGCCGGGCACCGGTATGACCGTGCAGCTGACCTACCGGCTGCCCGCACCGGTCGGGGGCGGGCATGCCTACACCCTCAGCTACGACGGCCAGCCGACGACGATCACCCCGACGCTCACCGTGCGGGTCAGGCCGGGCCCGGGGGTCCGGCTCAGCGGGCGCGGCTGGCAGCGGGTGGGTGACACGCTGACGGAGAGCGTGCCGCTGGCCGGCAGTGGCACGCTGCGGGTCGACGCCGCCGCCGGCTGAGCGTGCCGGGAGGCGCAACGATCAGGGCAGCCGGGGCGGGGCGGCGGGGTCAGGACGTCCAGCCCGCCGGGGTGAGCAGCAGCGGCGCCTGGCCGACCGCGATCCTGGTGCCGGCCCGGACCTCGTGCACGGCGCCGAGCAGGTCCTCGCTGCGGCCGGTTCCTGGCGGGGCGAGGACGGTTGCCGCCCCGCCCACCCGCCACACCGCCCACGCCACACCCGCCCCGCGCTGGAGCTTGCACGCCCACACCTGGGTCCCACGGGTGGAGGAGTCGACGGCGCACCCCAGGAAGCGGGCGCCGACCATCCAGCGGTAGGTGCTCGCGTAGGCCGTCGCCGCGTCGGTCGGGGTCTTCCGGTCGGGGCCCACCAGATACAGGCCGACGAATCCTCGGGTGTCGTAGGCGTACCAGTAGGTGCCGGCCATCCCCACGTAGGCCGCCTCGATGCTGTTCCGGGCGACCAGCGCCCGCGCCTGCTCACCGGTGTAGTAGACGTTCTGGGCGGCCCGCCCGTACCCGGTCTCGCAGATCCACACCGGCAGCCGGCTGAGCTTCCAGCGCGCCAGCACGCTGCGCATGCGGTCGATCAGCGCGGCGTTCGCGGCGACGCTCGAACCGTTGCGCGGGTAGAGGTGAACGCACACACCGTTGATGTTGCGGCCGCCGCCCGCGGCGAGGAAGTCCTCGGCCATGGTCGCGGTCGCATCGGTCATCGACAGGTTCATCCCGGCCATGAGCACCAGGGCCTTCGGGTCGATGCGGTGGATCTCCTCCCAGGCCACCGCGGTCAGCTGCTCCAGCTGGGCCCCGGTGCCGTGCCAGAAGATGGAGTCGCTCGGCTCGTTCCACACCTCGTAACCGGAGATGCGGCCCCGGTAGCGCGTCGCGAGGGTGCGCACGAAGGTGCGCCAGTCGTCGAGGTTGCGCGGCGGCGAGCTGGCCCCCGGCCCGTAGGCGGTCTGCTCGGTCGGCCGCGACGATGCCCAGGCGGGGGTGCCGGCGAGGGTGAGCAGCACCCCGGCGTGGCGGCCCTGGGCCGCGTTCACGCGGGCGTCCAGGGTGGTGAAGGAGAACTGCTGCCGGGCCGGTTCGAGCTGGGCCCAGGTGGTGCCGGTGTCCCAGAGCCGCTCGGCGCCGAAGGGAATCGGCGGGTCGAGGGTGGACTGGCTGGTCATCCCGAAGAACTGCGGGGTGATCGTCTGCGCCGGGCCGGCCAGCGGCAGGGCGAACACGCCGGTGGCCGGTGCCGACGGCGTGACCGTCGTGGCTGCCGGCCGCGGGGGTGGCGCCGAGGCCGGGGGGTGCGCGGCGACGACGGTGCCCCGGGAGCCGCCGCCGGGGCCGTGCAGGGCGACCAGCCCGGCGACCACCACGGCGAGGACCGCGACCACCGCGGCGGCCACCGGCCACGCCCGTGCCCGCGGCGGGCGGCGGCTGTGTCGGCTGCTGCAGCGACGGCCGTGCTCCGCCGGCCCGGTGGGGACGTTGTTGGGCTGCACCTGCCTCCTCCTGCGCGCCGTGCCTGCGCACCACGCGGGACGGGGCGTCGCGAAACGCCACGGCGGACGCCCATGACGGATACATTAGGTAGTGTTACAACTACATTTGGTTACATACATCTAGCACAGATGCGCTCCCGTCGTGGCTGGAACCGCCTCCCGACACGGAGCCACCCGGCACCGAGCGACGACGGAGGCACGATGGCCGCAGGCCGGGCCCGCACCGGGCACGGGCCGTCCGGGCCGCTGACCGCGACGGCGGGCGGGGGGGCGGCACCTGAGTCCCGGACGGCTCCCGCCGCCCAGGCCGCACCGCTGCGACGAGTCGGTTGCACCGGGGTCCCGATCACCTGCGGCAGTAGGCAGGCCGCAGCCCGCGAGGTGGTGCGACTGGCCGGCATGCGCCCCCGCCGGGCCGTCGCGGTGCACCTGTGCAACGCGTACACGCTCGCGCTCGCCGACCGTGACCCCGGGCTGCGCGCCGGGCTCACCCCCCCGGCGCTGAACTTCCCCGACGGGAAGGCCGTGGTGTGGGCCATCCGGGCACTGCACCCGCGGGGGCACCTGCCCTCCAACCGCGTCTACGGGCCCGACCTGTTCCTCGACGTCATCGACCTCGGCCAGGACGCCGGCCTGCGGCACTACCTGCTGGGCTCCACCCCGGACGTGGTCACGGCGCTGGCTGCGCAGCTGCGCGAACGGTTTCCGCGGGCGCTCGTCGTCGGGGTCGACAGCCCACCGTTCCGTGAACTGGAGCCGCAGGAGCGACGGGCCCAGGCCGACCGCATCGCCGCCACCGGTGCCGACGTGGTCTGGGTGGGGCTGGGCACGCCGAAGCAGGACCACGAGGTGACCCGGTTGGCCGCGGAGGTGGCCGCCGTGCACGTCGCGGTCGGAGCGGCGTTCGACTTCGTCGCCGGCACCAAGCGGCAGGCCCCGCGGTGGATGCGGGAGCACGGCCTGGAGTGGCTCTTCCGGCTGCTCAGCGAACCTCGCCGGCTGTGGCGGCGCTACCTGTTCGGCAACGCCCGGTTCGTCTGGGCGGTGGCGCGCCGCGGACGCCGATGACCACCTGGATGAACCTCCCGCAGGCCCGACGACCGTCCTTGCCCACCGGCGGGCCGCCGGTGGAGGGCCTGCGCGTGCTGGTGGCCCACAACCTCTACCGGTCGGCGCATCCCTCCGGTGAGAACCTCGTCGTCACTGACGAGATCGATGCGCTGCGCGCTGCGGGCGTGTCCGTCCGGTCCATCCTCACCTCCAGCGATGCCATCGCCGACATGGCACCTCTGGGCAAGGCCCTCACAGCACTCGGCCCGGTCTACCATCCGCAGGGAGTGCGCATGGTCCGCGAGGCCGTGCGCCGACGGCAGGTGGACGTCGTCCACCTGCACAACGTGTACCCGCTGCTGTCCCCTTGGGCGGTGCGGGCTGCGAAGGCGGCCGGAGTCCCCGTCGTGCAGACGGTGCACAACTTCCGTCACGACTGTGTTTCGGGAACGTATTTCCGCGACGGCGCGCCCTGCACGCAGTGCGCATCGACCCGGCTCGCCCTGCCTGCGATCCACCACGCGTGCTACCGCGGATCGCGGCCGCAGACCCTGGCGATGGCCATGGGGCGAGTTCTGCACGCCGACACCTGGCGGTCCGTCGACCGCTTCCTCGTCCTCACGGACTTCCATGCCGAATACCTGCAGCGGCGCCTGGGCATCCCCCCGGAACGGATCGTCATCCGCCCGACCACTGCGGGCGACCCCGGCTCCGTCACGCCACCCGGGCGCGACGTGCTCTTCCTCGGCCGCTGGACGGCCGAGAAGGGTCTGCGCCTGCTGCTGGAGGGCTGGCACACGGCGGGCCCACTCGGCCGCCGCCTGCTCATTGCCGGGGCCGGGCCGGATGCCGATCTCGTGCACCGCGCAGCGGCACAGGACGCCTCCGTCGTCGTGCTGGGGCGCCGCACCCCCGCGGAGGCTGCGGCCGACCTGGACGCCGCCGGAGCCCTGGTCGTTCCCTCACAGTGCTATGAGGGGTTTCCGCGGGCGGTGGCGGAGGCCATGGCACATGGCCGGGCGGTGCTGGCAAGCCGCATCGGGGGTCTCTCGCGCATCATCGACGAGTCGGTGGGTGCGCTCTTCGACCCGCACGCAGGCAGTCTCGCGGCCGTCCTGACCGGTCTCGACGACAACCACCTGCGCCGGTGGGGAGCTGCCGCACGCACCCGGTTCGAGCGCGAACTCGAGCCACGGCACAGCGTGAACACCCTGCTCGCCGTCTACCGGGAGCTCATAGGTGAGGGTCCTCGGACCTAACGCCCGCGCCGCCGGCTTCACCGCCTGCCCCGTTGCCGCCCCGGAGGCGTCGTCTCCGGACTGGCCAGCTCCGTGCCTGCGGCCGCTGCGGGCGGCGCCAGCGGAGAGACGCGGCGGGTGCTCACCAGGAACCGATTCTTCACGAAGCGCAGCAGGTGACGGGTGTATACCCGTCGACTGCGCCACACTCCGCGTCTCCACTCCGCGAAGTCCAGCACACCCGCAGGGTTGACCGCGGCGCTGGTCAGGGCACTGCGATAGCGCCCGTACTCGTGATACCGGTGCAGCTCGAGCCAGAAGGCCAAGCCGGCCGCGGAAGGGGTGTTGCGGTACTGCAGGAGGGTGTCGGGCAGGTTCGCGAACCCCTCCCGCCGATACATGCGCAGGAACAACTCGAGGTCCTGGGCCCGCAACGACCCCGCGTGATAGCCGCCGTAGCTCTCGAAGGCGACCCGCCGGATCATGCAGGCGGCATGGGAGACACCCATGGAGCCGCGATCGAATCGGGCCGTGATCTCGCCGGGATCGGTGGGGTAGGCCACCAGCCGCCGAAGGCTGCCGTCCGCGAACAGGTGGCGCACCTGGCCGGACACCACCGCACACTCCTGGTGTTCCTGCAGATAGGCGGCGCAGATCTCGAAACGGCGTGGCTCGCAGACGTCGTCCCCGTCGACGACGGCAAGGAACTCACCCGTGGCCCGACCCGCGGCGGCGTTCCTCGCCCGGGCCCGCCCCACCCACTCGGTCAGTTCGACGAGGTGGATTCTGGGGTCGTCGTAGGAGCGGATGACCTCGACCGTGCCATCGGTCGAGGCGTCATCGACAATGACCAGTTCCCAGTCGTCACGTGTCTGCCCGAGGACGGACTCGATGGTCTGGGCGACCACCCCCTCCAGGTTTCGCACAGCCATGAGTCCCGAGATCATGCACATGGTCGCCTCACCTCAGCACGATGTCCGTCCTGATGCGCAACTGCTCGCCGGCGCGCATCCGCTGCTGAGCAGCCCGAAGGAAGCACAGCTCCCCTCCCGGTGACAGGCCCCGGTCGGGCATCCACGTCAGCGGGACGTTGCAGCGCAGCAGGACGCGTTCCCCCACCACCACCTCGAACTCGCTCCGCAGGGCGGCGGTCGCCCGATAGAGGCTGAGTTGGAGCGGCACGAGGGCCTCGACGTCGTTCAGCGCCCAAAGGTCGTCGATCACCGAGATCCCATCGGGCCGCGGCTCGAAGCGACGGGCCATGCGCACGAGCCGGCCGACTCCTCGCAGCTCGGGCCCCTTCCAGCGCCACCTCAGCTCCGTGCCCAGGCTGTGCAGCCGGCCGTCCCGACGGAGCAGGGGCAGCGGCACAGTGGTGGCTGCGTACCGCGTGCTGGTGTCCTGCTCGCCCCCGAAGACGGGGAGCGGATGCTCCCCACCGATCTCGACGAACGGGAAGGGCTGACCGCCCGCGACCCCGGGGCGTGGCGGCCCCATGACGGCGACACCCCGCCCCGCCTGCACCATCGACGTGCCGGGGATCACCGGCCCCCGCCGCCTGCTCGGGGGATCGCTTCCCGCGCCCGCGTTCGGGCGCAGTGGCGAGCGACTCAGCAGCTGCGCGGCGTGGGCGAGCAGGGCGCCGCTGAAGGCCGCGTAGTCCGAGTGGTTGTTGTACGACCACCAGCCCGGCTCCTCACCGTCCAACGCACCGGGATGGGGGGAGCAGACCAGGGGGATGCGGCCGCCGGCCTGCTGGAACGACACCAGCCTGTCCAGGACGGCGGTCGCCACGGCGAGCGACCGCTCCTCCTCGAACAAGCGGTAGTCCAGGCTCAGGGCCGCGACCGCGGACGCGTACCCGAAGGACTGCAACGCCCCGCGCCCGAGGTAGTTGACCTCCCCGGAGGGCAGGGCGAGATCGCGCAGGGCATGCACGCTGCGGCGGAAGGCGGCGCGACACCCTGGCACGCCCTGCTCGGCCAGATGGCCCAGGAGGAAGCACGAGAAGGCGTGGTACTGGGTGGAGGGCCGGCCGCGCTGATCGCTGATGAACCCCTCCCGCCCCGTGTTCGCCGCGAGGACGCTGGCGACCTCGACGGCTGCCAGGCCCGAGTTGACCCGCCCCCCGAGCATCCTGCGGACCGAGGCCCGCAGCAGCCTCCAGTTCGCGGCACGCCCCCGGGCGAAGGGCTGCCGGGCCGCCACCATGCGGAAGGTCTCGGCGTGCTCGGGGCGACCGCTGTGCGCCATCCGCATTCCCAGCGCGAAGAGCACGAACTCGGTGTGGTAGCGCCCACCCTCCGGCGGCACTGCCGCCCGCACCGTGTCCTCCAGTCCCGGAAGCCGGTCCGGCTGGTCCAGGATGCTGGACAGCCACAGGCCGAACGCGGCGCCGTAGAAGTCGCGGCCCTGCACCTGCCCCTCACGCACGACCTCGCTGCCCAGGTGCGCCAGGAGAGCGCCGGCCGAGGCCCGGCAGCCGGCCGCCAGCGCCGGCGCCGACACGGCGGTCCTCACCTCGCTCCCGCCCCGCCGGCATCGGCTGCCTCGCGGGCCGGGATGACCCTCAGCTCCGAGACCAGGCTCAGCTCGGCACCGGCACCGAGCCGGGCGAGGCCGATCAGTGCGATGTTCGGCCTTCCCCCCCGTCTCTCGGCCAAGTACCACAGGGGGCGGTCCAGCCCCAGTGCCGACAGCACCCGCAGTGCCGGGCCGCTGCGGACGTCGAGAATCCTTCCCCAGCGGGTCTCCCAGCGCAGCCACCTCTGGTCCTCCGGCGACGGCATCATCCTGGCGTGCACCACCCAGTCCGGGCCCGGCTCGTCGCGGACGTAGTGGTCGAGGCGGAAGCGGGCGTCACCGATCACGGTGCTCGAGGCGGACAGGTGCACCACCCAGGCCGGGCCGAGGAGTTCCAGTCGAGACACCGGGTACTGGTGCCAGACATTGGCGCCGGAGTGGGTGAGGGTGTGGCCCGCGATCCGGGCTGCAGGAAACAACGCCTTCGGAAAGCGGTACCGGCACACGAAGTCCTGCATGAGCAGCGGCGTGCTCGCGCTGAGCGTCTGCGACCTGCGAACCCCGTCCTCCTCGACCTGGGTGGCCAGCTCCAGCTGCCACCGCCCCTCGGGCATCTCCGCCTCGTAGCGGGCCGACAGGGCGGTTGCCGCCGTCAGCGTGGGTTTCCGCCCGTGCGACTGGCTGAGAGTCAGGAACGCCTCCCGATCCGACGTCTCGATGTCCCACCCGTCAGTCAGCGCGTTCCCGTCGGCCAGGAGTCCTGCCGGCAGTCCGGCGGCGACCGGCGGGAGAAGGGCGAGCCTCATGGGAGCGCCGCCCTGGCCAGTTGACGACGCGCCGACAGCCCGGTGAGCCCGTTGCCGAGCACGAGCGACCAGGCGGCGCCGCTCGCGCCGAGCGTCATCAGTAGCAGCGGCAGGGGAAGTGCGACCGCGGCGAGCGTGACGAGCCTGGCGACGAACACCGAACTCGCCCGCTCCAGCGCGGTGAGGCCCAATACCCACCCCTGCCTGAACGCGTCGAGAATCGCTGCGACAGCGAGCAGCTGCAGCACCCCGGCACTTGCTCCCCCCGCCCCCGAGTAGGCGAAGGAGAGCACCGTCGCCGGCGCCAGCAGCAGCGGCGCTGCAAGCACGGCCACACCGATGCCGAGCATGGCCGAGTACCGGTCCACCGTCCGCCCGAACCGCACGCCCCCGCGCCGCCGCGACACGGCCGGCAGTGCCACCAGGCTCGCCGCGGCGAGGAGCTGGCCCAGTGGCCCGACCAGGGCGGCGGCCCGCGCGTAGACGCCGGCAGTGGTTCGCCCCGACACGGCCGTGACGAGGATCGGCAGCGACGTGGTGAGCACCCAGTACACGATGCTGCTCGCGACCGACCACCGCGCGAAGCGCCAGTGCTTGTCTCCCAGGCTGTAGGGCTCGTCCGCACCGACGCCGGCTCGGCCTCGCAGACTGCGCCGCAGCACGGCCATTCCCGCGGCGGCAACCGCCAGGCTCACGCCGCCGTAGGTGAGCAGGTAGGGGCTGGGCCCGGCGGGAACTGAGCCCGACACCACCAGGGAGACAACGGTGATCGTCGACAGCGAACTGGCTCCGGCAGCGATCCACCCGATGCCGACGGCGTGGGCGAGCCGCCGGACCATGAGCAGCGACGAGAGCCCGGCGGCCAGTATCGCGACGGTCAGCACCTGCACCGCGATCCGGCGGTCGGCGACGGCCGCCACGGCGCCCGCCAGGAGCATGCCACCGAGGGCCAGCCCGTGCCAGCGGATCAGCTGGCGAAGTTGCGCCGCGCGCGAGGTCGGGTAACCGCAGATCAGGACGATGCCGGGCTCGAGCAGAGCGGCGGAGTGGACCGTCGCCAACAGCAGGGCGCAGGACTGCAGCACCGCGTACAGCCCCACGTCTGCCGTCGACAACGCCCGGCCCGCGACGATGGTCACGGCGAATCCGGCGAGGGCGAACATGCCCTGATCCGCAACGGCCAGCAGTGCCGGGGCCGCCCGCGCCCTGACCTGGACCAGGGCGGGCATCAGCCTGGGTCCACGGGCGTGGCCGAGCGGCTCGCCCCGACCACCCGACCCCCCGCCACCCTGGCCTGGCGCATCGCGACCCCGATCAGTACGGCCAGCGGGACCATCACGAAGGAGTAGATCGCGGTGTTGTCGGTGAGCATCGTGGCGCTGAGTCCGGCCAGGCCGGCCAGGGCGGCCCAAGCGCTTCCTCGCGCCCGCGGCTGAGGCGAACGCCGGACGACCTTCCAAAGTTGACCGGCGACGGCGGCAGTACCGAGCAGCCACAGCGACAGCCCGATCGCGCCGGTGTCGTGCAGGAAGCGCAGGAAGTCGTCGTGGGGCTGCGTCAGCCCGGGGTAGCGACCCCGAATCGCCTCGGACGCCGTGCCCAGCCCTCTGCCCAGCCACAGGTCGTGTCGCGCCGACTGCCACACCACCTCCCACATGTGCCCCCGGCCCTGGAGGTTCACCGCCGGGAGTGCGATCCGGGTGCTGTCGGCGACAGAGGCACCGCTGGCCTGGAGACCTCCCGACGTGGTCGGGACGGTCGTCAGTGCGTGGACGTCGCCGGTGAAGAACCGCGCCCGCAACGGCGCGAAGCCCTCCACCAGCACGTAGCCCACGCCGGCTGCGACGGCCGCTGCCACGCAGCCCGCCCGGACGCCGGCCCACCCACGACGGCGGGTGCCCCACCAGAGCACGATCAGGACTTCGATCACCACCATGGCCGTCCGCGACAGGCTCAGCACGACCAGGCCGAACAGAAGGTAGGGCAGGAGGGCGTGTGCCGACCGGCCCGGCCGGCCGGGCCGGGCCAGCGTGATCGCCACCATCAGCACGGCCATCAGCCCGAAGCTCCGTGCGGAGTAGGCCCCGTTCGAGTTCAACCCCCACAGCGCCAAGCTGAACGAGTACGCCGCCGCCCCGACCCAGGACCCGATGATCAGCGCCTGCAGCAGCTGGCGCTCGTCCACCGCCGGATCGCTCCACCCGCCGACGATGATCGTCCCGACGAACAGCAGGTAGATGGCGAACTGCTGCACCCCGAAGGGATCGAAGTGGCTTCTCACCAGGGCGACGCCGGCCCACGCCACGAACCCCACGAAGGGGGCCACCGGCCAGCGCAGGAAGTTCCGCAGGGCGACGCGGCCGGAGCGCGCATCGGGCCCGTGCAGGTGACCCCAGGCCAGCCGGAGGGTGGCGCTGAGCGTCAACAGGCCGAAGATCCCCACGGTCAGTGCGTTGAGGGACACGCCGCCCAGCCGGAGCCGGATCGGCAGGTCACCGAACACCAGGAAGGCGACGGCGAGGGTCGCCAGCCACTGCGGCAGCCCGACCACCCGCCCCTCGCGCACGTGTGCTGCCCTGGCCCTCCACTCGGGCAGCGCGGTCACGAGACGGCTCCGCCCGCCGGCGGACCGCCGCGCAGGGCGGCGACCAGTCCCGCGGCCATCAGGTGCGGGGTGCACCAGGCGATGGAGTCCCTGGCTGCTGCGCGTTGGGCCGCAGGGGATCCCTTGCGGGCGGCGACGAAGGCGTCGAGCGCGGCCTCCAGCGACCCCTCCGCCTCGGGGTCGAAGTGGAAGCCGTTGTACCCAGGCTCGACCAGTGACTCGACCGCTTGGCTGTGAATGCTTCCGATAACGGGACAGCCGGACTGGAGTGATTCGTTGACGACGAGCCCCCACTCATCGCCGAGGGTAGGGAACACCAGGGCCTCGTGGCGGCTGTAGGCGAGTCTGGCCTCGTGGTAGGGCAGATGGCCGGCAAAGTGCAGGGCGAGCCGCTCGCCGGCCAGCGTCTCCAGGACGGCGCGCTCCGGCCCCTGTCCGACGAGCGTCAAGCTCACGTCGATACCCGTACGGGCCGCCCACGCATGCAGCCCCGCGATGCACGGCTGCAACCCCTTCTCCGGGACCAGGTTGCCGACGTACAGAAGGGACAGGGTGTCCGGGTCCGCACCGACCGCCGGATCAGCCGCGACGGCCTCTCCCGGGACTGCCTGCGCGACGACGTGCACCGGCGTGGTTGTGAGCCCGCTGATGTATCGCCGCCCGCTCTCCCCGTTCACCACCACCGCGTCCGCGATCTGCAACAACCGCCGCCGGATCGACCGACGAACGCGCCCCCGACCCCTTTCCGTGCGTTCCGAGACCGTGGCCCAGATGACCAGGCGGGTTTGCCAGCAGCACCTTGTAGGCGGCGCAGAACATCGTTCTCGCGCCCATCTCCCCGGCCAGAACCGCCTTCGGGTGGCGGGCGAGCAGCCGGGGCAGGGTATCCAGAGGGATGTGGAGATCCCGCCCCGCACCGTGACGTCGCCGCCGGCGCCAGGTGAGCGAACGCTGACGCAGGAGCTGATGGCCCTCCAGCTCATCCCTGCTCCAACCTCGATCGGACTCCGACATCGCGGACACCCAGATCTGCGTCCCTGGCAGCAGTTCCTGCACCAGTGCGAACACGGGCTTGCGGTAGGGGGCCACGAAGTTGGTCAGCACGACATAGGGTCCGACATCCATCCGCCCGTCGGCAGCCTCCGGGGGGGCCTGCCCGGGAAGGTCCGCCCGGGCACCCCTGACGGCAGCACCGCGGCCCACGTTCAGGACGCCTCCACCGCGGTGGCCGCCCGGCGCCCGGGGAGCGTGAGGCGATGCGGCTGCAGGGGCGGCTCCCCGGCGCCGCCCCCATCCGCCGCGGAGCCCTCGGCGTCCACCATGATCCGGGCCAGGTCCGGAGTGAGAACTCGCGGTCTCCAGCCCAGAATCTGATCAGCCCGGAACGGATTGCCCACCAGCGCATCGACCTCGCTGGGGCGCACGTAGCGGTCGTCGAACCGCACGTCTCTCTGCCAGTCGAGCCCGACGTGCTCGAAGGCGAAACCGAGGAAGTCGCGCACCGTGTGGGCGGTGCCGGTGGCCACGACGTAGTCGGCGGGTCGTCGACCTGCAGCATCCGCCACATCGCGTCGACGTACTCCGGGGCGTAGCCCCAGTCGCGCACGGCGTCGAGGTTGCCCAGGTAGAGATGCTCCTGGCGCCCGGCCGCGATCGCTGCGACGGCCATGCTGATCTTGCGGGTGACGAACGTCGCGCCGCGGCGGGGCGACTCGTGGTTGAACAGGATCCCGTTCACCGCGAACATCCCGTAGGCCTCGCGGTAGTTGCGGGTCATCCAGTAGGCGTAGACCTTGGCCGCGCCGTAGGGGCTGCGGGGCCAGAAGGGGGTGTCCTCGTCCTGCGGCGGCGGGGTGGCCCCGAACATCTCCGAGGAACTGGCCTGGTAGTAGCGGCACTGCAGGCCGACCATCCGGATCGCTTCGAGCAGGCGGGTGCTGCCCATCCCCGTGGTCATCCCGGTGAACTCGGGCTCGTCGAAGGAGACTCGGACGTGGCTTTGAGCGGCGAGGTTGTAGACCTCGGCCGGCTGCACCCGCTCGAGCAGGGTCACCAGCCGGGAGCCGTCGGTGAGGTCGCCGTAGTGCAGGAACAGCCGGGCCTGCGGATCGTGCGGGTCCCGGTACAGGTGCTCGATCCGCGCCGTGTTGAAGGTCGAGGAGCGCCGGACCACTCCGTGCACCTCGTAGCCCTTGGCGAGCAGCAGCTCAGCCAGGTAGGAACCGTCCTGGCCGGTGATCCCCGTGATGAGCGCTACGGGTCTGGACATTCTCCTCGCCTTCGGGTCGTCCGGGCTGTGCGCCGCTCCCCTGGCCACACCGAACATGCGCGCATAGGGTGACGTAACGACTACGAACTGTAGCCCACGTGCCTCGGGGAAGAGGCCGGAACCGCAGCCTGCGCACCCCATTCCCAGGCGAGCGCGTCCCGGATCCCGTCCTCGATCGTTCGCTCCGGCCGCCAGCGCAACACCTCGACCGCGCGGTCGATCACGGCGTACCCCCCGGCAACGTCCCCGGGACGGCGGCCCGTCTCGACCACGCCGATGCGGGTCGGGACGCAGGCCCCGAACGCAGCCACCAGCTCCCGCAGCGATGTCCCTCGCCCACTGCCCACGTTGAGGACCTGGAGATCCGGCTGCCCGGCTCGGGCGAACACCGCGTCCCACCCGACGACGGCGGCGACGTGAGCCCGGGCCACGTCCCAGACATGGACGTAGTCGCGCACCGCCGTGCCGTCCGGCGTGGGCCAGTCCGTGCCCATCAGCTCGAAGGGCACGCCGTCGCGCACGGCGCGGATGAGCGCGCCGAGAGCGGTCGGACCGAGATCGGAGGGACCGGTACGCCGGCGCGGGTCGGCGCCGATCGGATTGAAGTACCTCAGCGCCACCACCCGCAGGTCGGTGGCCGTCGCAATGTCGGAGAGGATCTGCTCGACCATGAGCTTCGTGCGGGCGTACGGGCTGGACCCGCGGGTGGGATCCTCCTCGCGCACCCCGCCCCCGGCGCGGTCGGCGTACACGGACGCCGATGAGCTGAACACCAGGCGGTGGCAGCGATGCCGGAGCAGGTGCTCGACGAGGGCCAGGGTCTTCGCCACGTTCTCGCGGTAGTAGACCAACGGCTGCGCCACCGACTCCGGCACGGACTTGCGTGCCGCGCAGTGGATCGTCGCCACAACGGGGTCCGCGGCGAACACCTCGTCCAGGACCTGCGCGTCGGCGAAATCGCCCACATAGAGCGGAAACCCCGCCACCGCGTCGGGTGAACCCGCGGACAGATCATCCAACACCACCGGGTCGAGGCCGGCGTCCGCCAGGGCGTGCGTCACCGCGCTGCCGATGAACCCGGCGCCACCGGTGACCAAGACCGCCACGACCCACCTCGGCAGATCCACCGCCCCGCCGGGTCCACCCGCGACACAGCGAATCATCGCTCTGAGTACTTGCTTAATCACTTTAGGCTACAGACGGCCGTGGGCTGGGCGCGGCGCTTCTCACCAGTCGGCCGTACCCGCGTGCGGAGCCCCACCGCGTCGGGCACGTCCTTGTGCTATCCGCATAAGGGCAGCCGTCCGGATCTGGCAATACTCGCCAGTGCTGGCCCGAAGCCCCGGCCCTAGGTTGCGGGGATCTCGACCGCCGCCGGCGGCGGTGCAGACAGGTGCTGCGCGCGACTGCCGGCCGTCAGCCCCCCCGGGAGGGCCCATGGCCATCGGTTGGCAGTTGCACGGCGACGGCAAGACCCTCGCACCCGGAGAAGTCGTCAGGCCCGACGAACGGCTCAGCTGGGGCCGCACGGTCGGGCTCGGCGCCCAGCACGTGGTCGCGATGTTCGGTGCCACCTTCGTCTTCCCGCTGGTGATGGGTCTGAACCCGCAGCTGGCGATCATGATGAGCGGGATCGCCACGATCTGCTTCCTGCTCATCGTCAACGGCAGGGTGCCCAGCTACCTGGGCACCAGTGCCTCCTTCGTCGGCGGCGTCGCCGCGATCCGCGCGCAGGGCGGTGACAGCGCGCACGTCACCGGGGCCATCCTGGTCGCGGGCGTGGTGCTCGCCATCGTCGGCGTGATCATCCACTACCTCGGCTCCCGCGTCGTCTACGCGGTGCTGCCGCCGGCCGTGACCGGTGCGGTGGTCATGCTCATCGGCTTCAACCTGGCGCCGGTGGTGGCGAACATCTACTGGCCGCAGGACCAGTGGGTGGCGCTGGCGGTGATGGTCTTCGTGATCGTCGTCAGCCTGGCCTCGCGCGGCTTCCTCGGCCGCATCGCCATCTTCCTGGGGCTCATCTTCGGCTACCTGCTCTCCTGGGCGGCGGACAAGATCTGGGGCCAGATCACCGCCTACGACGCCGGCGCCGGGAAGATCACCACCCACTTCCGGCTGAACTTCGACGCGGTCAAGGCCGCGGACTGGATCGGCTTCCCGCACAAGACGCTGATCGCGGACGGCAAGGAGGTCGTCGGCTGGCACTTCCCGTCGTTCTCGGTGGCGTTCATCCTGCTGGTGCTGCCGGCCGTGATCGCGCTGGTCGCCGAGAACACCGGGCACGTCAAGGCGGTCGCCGAGATGACCGGCACCGACCTCGACCCGGTGATGGGCCGGGCCATCGCGGCCGACGGTGTCGGCACCACCCTCGCCTCGCTCGTCGGCGGCTCCCCCACCACCACCTACGCCGAGAACATCGGGGTCATGGCGGCGACCCGGGTCTACTCCACCGCCGCCTACTACGTGGCCGCGATCGTGGCGATCCTGTTCGGCCTGTCGCCGAAGTTCGGCGCGCTCGTCGCCTCCACCCCCGGCGGCGTGCTCGGCGGGATCACGGTCATCCTCTACGGCATGATCGGCCTGCTCGGGGCCAAGATCTGGCGCGAGAACAACGTCGACTTCGGCAACCCGATCAACCTGGTGCCGCTGGCCGCCGGCATCGTGATCGCGATCGGTGACACCAGCATCAAGTTCACCGACAACTTCACCCTCGGCGGGATCGCGCTCGGCACCATCGTCGCCGTGGTCGGCTGGCACCTGGCGCGCGTGCTCGCACCGGAGCACCTGCGTACCGCGGCGATGCCGGGGGGCGCGGGGATCGTGGTGGACACCCCGCACGCCTACGTCGAACCCAACCCCTACCCCGACGAGCAGCCCCGCGAACCCTGACCCACCCCCTCGGTGATCATGCACGCCCGCGCCACCTGGCCCGGCCCGGTCGGCGCGGGCGTGCATGATCACGAGGAAGCGTGATGACGAGGCGGATGACAGGATGGCGCAGATGAGGAGCCTTGCGAGGTGAAGCCCTCCCCGTTCACCTACCACCGCCCGGACACCCTCGAGCAGGCCCTGTCGATGCTGGCCGACCTGGGCCGCGACGCCAAGGTGCTCGCCGGGGGCCAGAGCCTGCTGCCGATCCTGTCCATGCGCCTGGCCGCCCCCGCCCACCTGGTCGACATCAACCGGCTGCCCGACCTCGACCACGTCCGCACCGGCCCGGACGGGGTGCGGGTGGGCGCCCTCGCGCGGCACGCGGCCGTGGAGCGTGACCCGGCCGCGGCGGCCGCCCAACCGCTGCTGCGGCAGGCGCTGGCCCTGGTCGCCCACCCCACCATCCGCAACCGCGGCACCTGCGTCGGCTCGCTCGCCCACGCCGACCCGGCCGGGGAGCTCACCGCCGTGCTCGCCCTCACCGGCGGGCAGGTCACCCTCGCCTCGCTCGCCGGCCGGCGGACCGTCGCCGCCACGGACTTCTTCCTCGGCCCGCTGGAGTCGGCGGTCGGGCCCGGCGAGCTGGCCGTGGAGGCCTTCTTCCCCGCCTTCCCCGCGGGCACCGGCACGGCGTTCGTCGAGGTCTCCCGGCGGCACGGCGACTACGCGGTGTGCGGCGTCGCCGCCGCGGTCCGCCTCGACGGGGGGCGGGTGGCCTCCGCCCGCGCCGCCTACGTCTCGATGAGCCCCACCCCGGTGGTGCTCGACCTCACCACCTTCGCCCCGGACCTCGCTCCGGACCTCGAGCCCGGACCCGCCGCCGGCGCTCCCGATCCCGAGGCGTGGCAGGCCGCCGGCGAGCGGGCCGCCGCCGCCCTGGAGCCCGAACCCGACATCCACGCCAGCGCCGAGTACCGCACCCAACTGGCCCGCGTGCTCACCGCGCGGGCACTGGCGGCCGCGGCGGGGCGCGCCCGCGACGAGCGTACGGAGGCCCGGTGACCGAGCAGCAGCTCGACCTCAGCCTGTCCGTGAACGGGATCCCCTACCGGATCCGGGTGCCGAGCAGGCGGCTGCTGTCCGACGTGCTCCGCCACGACCTGCGGCTCACCGGCACCCATGTGGGCTGCGAGCACGGCGTCTGCGGCGCCTGCACGGTGCTGCTCGACGGTGAGCCGGTGCGCTCCTGCCTGCTGCTGGCCGCAGGGGCGGAGGGCCATGAGATCACCACCGTCGAGGGCCTCGGCCCGTCCGATGGCGGGCTGTCGGCCGTCCAGCAAGCCTTCCGCGAGTCCCACGCGCTGCAGTGCGGGTTCTGCACCCCCGGCTTCCTCACCACCGTGACCGCCTTCCTCGCCGAGGTGCCGCACCCCACCCCGGAGCAGGCCCGCGAGGCCATCGCCGGAAACCTGTGCCGCTGCACCGGGTACCAGAACATCGTCAGCGCGGTACTGCGCGCGGCCGACCTGCTCGAGTCGGGCCGCAGCGCCGAGCCGCTCGATCCGGACCGCGCAGCCGACGGGCAGGTGCGCTCGTGAGCGCCGGGGGCTCGTCGCTGGTCGGCTCCCGGGTGGTCCGCCGCGAGGACCTGCGGCTGCTCACCGGGCAGGGCCGCTACCTCGACGACCTCGGGCACGATGCGCTCGCGGTGGCCTTCGTGCGCAGCCCGCACGCGCACGCCCGGATCACCGACATCGACGTCACCGCCGCGCTCGACGTCGAGGGCCTGGTTGCGATCTACACCTGGGACGACCTCGCCGCGGCCGACGCCCGGGCCGGTACCAGGGTGTCGGAGCCGCTGCCGCTGCTCATCCCGCACCCCGCGCTGACCCACGGCCGCACCGGGTACGCGCTGGCCCGCGAGGAGGTCAACCACGTCGGCGAGGCGGTCGTCATGGTCCTGGCCCGCGACCGGTATCTCGCCGAGGACGCGGCCGAGCGGGTGCGGGTCGACTACGACCTGTTGCGACCGGTGGTGGGCGTCGCGCAGGCCCGCGAGGGCCTGAGGCTGGTGCACGAGGACGTCCCCGGCAACATCGCGGCCGACCTGGTGCAGGAATCGGGCGACGCCCGCGCCGCCATCGCCGCCGCTCCGCACGTGCTCGAGCTCGACCTCGACGTCGAGCGCAGCGCTTCGATGCCGCTGGAGGGCAAGGGGGTGCTGGCCCGCTGGGACGCCGACGAGGGATCGCTGCGGATCTGGTCCTCGACGCAGACCTCGACGGGGCTGCGGGCCGCGGTGGCGGCCAAGCTCGCGCTGCCGCTGGCGAACGTGCAGTGCACCGCACCGGACGTCGGCGGCGGCTTCGGGGTGAAGATCGTGCACCCCTGGCCGGAGGAGGTGCTCGTGCCCTGGGCGGCGCGCGAGCTGGGCCGGCCGGTGAAGTGGGTCGAGGACCGCCGCGAGCACTTCATCTCCAGCGCGCACGAGCGCCAGCAGCTGCAACACGTGCGGGTCGGCTTCGACGACACCGGCCGCGTGCTGGGCCTCGACGTGACCATCTGGCACGACAACGGCGCGTACACCCCGTACGGGTTGATCGTGCCGATCATCTCCACCACGCAACTGCTCGGGCCGTACAAGCCGGGTGCCTACCGGGCGGAGTTCTTCTCGCTGTACACGAACACGGTGATCGTCACCCCCTACCGCGGCGCCGGCCGCCCGCAGGGCGTCTTCGCGATGGAGCGGACGATGGACGCGATCGCCGACCACCTCGGCCTGGACCGCGCGCAGGTGCGGTCGGTGAACTTCATCCTCCCCGCGGAGATGCCCTACGACCACGGGCTGGTGTTCCAGGACGGCCGGCCGCTGATGTACGACTCGGGCGACTACCCGGCGCTGCTGGACAAGCTGCGGGCGCTGGTCGACTGGGAGGGCTTCGCCGCCTACCGCGAGGCCGCCCGGGAGCAGGGCCGCCGGGTCGGGATCGGGCTGGCCTGCTACGTGGAGGGCACCGGCGTCGGCCCGTACGAGGGCGCGCACGTGCAGGTCGAGACCTCGGGGCGGGTGAACGTCGCGATCGGGCTGACCACGCAGGGCCAGGGGCACGAGACCGCGTTCGCCCAGATCACCGCGGACGTCCTCGGGGTGGCGCTGGAGGACGTGCACGTCACCTCGGGCGACACCCGCCGCTTCGGGTACGCGGTGGGCACCTTCGCCTCGCGGGCGGCGGTGATGAGCGGCAACGCGGTGGCGCTGGCCGCCCGCAAGGTCCGGGCGAAGGCGCTGCGGATCGCGGCGGACGCGCTCGAGGTGGATGCCGGCGACCTGGAGATCGTCGACGGGCAGGTGCGGGTCGCGGGCGCTGCGGACACGAGCATCCCGCTCGGCACGGTGGCCGTGCTGTCGAACCCGCTGCGCTACGCCTTCGACGCCTCGGCGGCCGCGGCCACCCAGTTCGCCGGTAGCTCCGCCAGCGACCGCCCACCGGTGGCGGAGGGCGAGGAGCCCGGGCTGGAGGGCACCGACTACTACTCCCCGGTGCGTTCCACCTTCGCGGCGGGCATGCACGCGGCGATCGTGGAGACCGACCCGCGGACGGCGGAGATCCGGGTGCTGCGCTACTGCGTCGTGCACGACTGCGGGACGCTGGTGAACCCGATGATCGTCGAGGGGCAGATCCACGGCGGGGTGGCGCAGGGCGTCGGCGGCGCACTGTACGAGCGCATGGTCTACGACGAGAACGGGCAGCTGCTCAACGCCTCTTTCATGGACTTCCTGATGCCCTACGTCACCGAGGTACCGGTGGTGGAGACCGACCACCTGCAGACGCCGTCGCCGCTGAACCCGTTGGGGATCAAGGGCGCGGGCGAGGCGGGGGTGATCCCGGGGATGGCGGTGTTCGCGGCCGCCATCGAGGACGCCGAGGGCTTCCCGATCACCCGGATGCCGATCTCCCCCTCGGAGCTGTTCCACCTGCGCGGCGAGCATGCCGCCGGGCGCATCCCCTCGTTGCAGCGCAGGAAGGCGGACTCATGAGGATCCAGGGCAACGCCACGCTGAACGCCGACGCGGCCCGGGTCTGGGCGGCGCTGAACGACCCGGGGGTGCTGGTGGCGACCATTCCGGGGTGCGAGCAGCTCGAGGCGGTGGCCGCCGACCGGTACCGGATGACCATCACCGCCGGGGTCGCCTCGATCAAGGGCACCTACCTCGGCGACGTCGAACTGGCCGACCAGCAGCCACCGGGCGCGTTCACGTTGCGCGCCTCCGGCTCCGGCGCGCCGGGAACGGTCAGCGCGGACGTGAAGGTCACCCTCGCGGACGGCGGCGACGGCACCACGCTGCTGCGCTACGACGCCGACGCGGTCGTCGGCGGTGCGATCGGCGGTGTCGGCCAGCGCGTGCTCAGCGGGGTGGCGAAGAAGACGGCCGGGGAGTTCTTCCACGCCGTCGACGCACTGCTGGCCGCCCCCGCCGCCTCGGTTCCCGCCCCCGCCCCCGCCTATGCCCCCGTTCCCGCCCACGCCCACGGCCCCGGCCCGGCGCCGGCAGCCGCAGCCCCCGCAGGCACGGTGTACACCCGGCCGGCGGCGCCCGCCGGCGGGGGGCGGGCCGGGAGCAGCTGTTCGCCGCGGCCGTCGGGGCCGCCATCGCCCTCGCCGGGGTCTGCCTCGGGTGGCGGATGGCCAGGCGCACCCGAGGCTGAACCCGGTCGCGCTGTGAGATCCTGCGCCGCATGCACCGGTCCGCGGGCGAGGCCATCGTCGACGTGCTCGCCGCGCGCGGCGTGCGGCGCTTCTACACCGTCCCGGGCGAGAGCTTCCTCGAAGTGCTGGACGCCGTCGAGCGGGCCCCGGGCCTGCAGCTGATCTCCTGCCGGCACGAGTCCGGCGCCGCCTTCATGGCCGAGGCCGAGGGGAAGCTCACCGGCCGTCCCGCGGTGGCCATGGCCACCCGTGCGGTCGGCGCGGCGAACCTCGCCATCGGCGTGCAGACCGCCTTCGAGGACTCCACCCCGCTGCTGGTGCTGCTCGGTCAGGTCGATTCCGCGGCGCTCGGGCGCGGCGCCTTCCAGGAGGTGGACCTGCCGGCATTCTTCGCCGAGACCAGCGTGCACGCCGAGACCCTGCACCAGCCGGAACGGGCCGCCGAGGTCGCCGCCCGCGCCCACTGGGCGGCCACCACCGCCCGCCCCGGCCCGGCGGTGGTCGCGCTGCCCGCCGACCTGCTCGGCCAGGAGTGCCCCGCCGGCTCCCCCGAACTCCTGCCCGGCCGGATCGCCGCCGTGCAGCCCGACCAGGAGGCCGTGGACGCCATCGCCGCGATGCTCGACGCCGCGCAGCGCCCGGTCGCCATCCTCGGCTCCGGCGCGCAACCGGCCCGCGCGCAGGTCATCGCCCTGGCCGAGCAGTTCGGCCTCGGCGTCTACACCGCCTTCCGGCGCCAGGACGCCTTCCCCAACAGCCACCCGAACTACCTGGGGCACCTCACCCTCGGGACCGCCGCCGACCTCACCACCGCGCTGGCCGAGGCCGACGTGGTGCTCGCCCTCGGCACCCGCCTCGGCGACACCACCACCCAGGGGTTCCGGCTGCCCACCCCCCGCGCCCAGGTCGTGCACGTCGACCTCGACCCGCGGACGCTGCGGGCGCCCGTCACCGTCGCCTGGTCGGTGCGCGCCGACGTCGCGGCGTTCGCCGCGGCGCTGCTCGCCCACGGCGGCGAGCGCGCCGGCCGGCAGTGGTCGCGCGAGCACCGTGCCTACCTGCGGATGTCGCAGGCCTCCGGCCCGCACCCGGGATCGCACCCCGGCCCCGGCGGCGGGGTGCACCCGGCCGAGGTGCTGGCGGCGATGGCCCGGCAGCTGCCCGCCGACACCGTGCTCGCCAACGACGCCGGCAACTTCTCGGTCTTCTGCCACCGCTACTGGCGCTTCGACCACCCCCGCACCCAGCTCGGGCCGGTCTCCGGCGCGATGGGCTACGGGCTGCCCGCCGCGATCGGCGCGGCGCTGGCTGCGCCCGGGCGCCCCGTGGTGGCGCTCGCCGGCGACGGCGGGTTCCTGATGACCGGGCAGGAGCTGGAGACCGCCGTCCGGGTCGGGGCACCGGTGCTGTCGGTGGTGTTCCAGAACGGGATGTACGGGACAATCGCGATGCATCAGCAGCGCCGGCTCGGGCGGCTGGCGGGGACGGCCATCGGCGCCGTCGACATCGCCGGGTACGCCCGCGCGCTCGGCGCCGACGCCGACACGATCACCGCGCCCGACCAACTGGATGACGCGCTCGCCGCGGCTGCCGGGTTCGAGCGGCCGCGGGTGCTGGTCGTGCGCACCGACCCCGACCTGCTCGTGCCCGGGGTGACCCTGTCCGGGCTGGCGGCACCCACCTAGGCTGGCCGTCATGCGACCGTTCATCACCGCCGCCGTCCAGCTGGCGCCGCTGCCGGGCCCGCTGACGCGCGAGTCGATCGCCGCGAACTGCGCCCGGGGCGCGCAGTGGCTGCACCGCTGCGTCGAGGGCAGCGGCGCGGAACTCGTCGTGCTCCCCGAGACGGCCTCCACCGGCTTCACCCCCGGGCTTGGCCCGGAACAGCTGTGGGACCTGGTCAGCGAGCTCCCGGGGCCGGTGACCGAACCCCTCCAGCAGGCCGCCCGCGAGCTCGGCGTGCACGTGGTGTGGGGGACCTACGAGCGCGGCCCGGAGCGCGGCGTCGTCTACAACAGCGCGGTGCTGATCGGCCCCGGCGGCGACATCCTCGGCGTCTACCGCAAGACCCACCCGTTCTGCACCGAGCTGCGCTCCCGCGGCGGCTGGGTCACCCCCGGGGACGAGGTCTGCGTGGTGCAGACCCCGCTCGGCCGGATCGGGATGATCATCTGCTTCGACGGCGACTACCCCGAGCTGAGCAGGATCACCGCCGTCCGCGGCGCGCAGATCATCGCCCGTCCCTCGGCGCTGCTGCGCTCGGCCGACATCTGGGAGCTGACCAACCGGGCCCGCGCCTACGACAACCACGTGTACGTGGTGGCTGCCAACGCGACCGGGACCGACCCGGCCGGCGTGCTCTACTTCGGCAACTCGATGGTGGTGACGCCGGTGGCGGAGGTGACCGCCCGGGCCGCCTCGCACGAGTGCTGGGTGAGCGCCCGGATCGACCCCGCCACGGCCCTGTCCGCGCTCACCCCCGGCTCCAGCGTGCCGCAGGTGTTCGACCACCTCGCCGACCGCAACCTCGACCTGATCCGGCGCTACGCCGACGACCTGGCCGCCCCGGCGAAGACCTCCTTCCCGCACTGAGCGCCGGTGCGGGGCGAGAAGGACCGGCGCCCTCCCCCGGACGGCGGATCAAGTGACCATCGGCCGGTACCGATGTCGTGATCGAGGCGGACTAGCCGGAGTCGGGAAGGAACCCGGTGACCCCGCCCCGACAAGGGAGGGCGATCATGAGCGTCAATGTTGTGGGTGGTCCCGCAGCCGTTGCCGTGCCCGCCCCGGTGCCCATGGATCGGGCGCCGTCAGAGGCGGCACGGGATGCTGCGGCGAAGTCAGAGGCACGGACTGCGGCTACGGCGCAGGCACAGGCCGAGGCGCAGAAGTCCGCGGAGCAGGTCAAGGCCGAGCAGGCCCAGCAGGCCCAGCAGGCGCAGTCCGGCGAGAAGGTGCCCCCGCTGAAGGGGCTGAGCATGTCCGAGATGCTGATGCTGATGGGCATGCACCCGGTCTCGCCCACCGAAGCGGCCAGGGCCGCGGCGGCCCGGCAGGCGCAGGGGAGTGGTTTCGACACGTACGCCTGAGCGCCTTCCCGCACCGGCCCGCCGCCCATGGGTCAGGCCAGCCCTGCCCGCCGGGCGCGCAGCTGCTGGGTGAACACCAGCCGGCGCAGGGCGTCGCCGTAGGCGTCGGGGTCGTTGAACGCCAGGCTGGTCACGATCATGCGCCCCGCGGGCGTCGTGGTCGGTTCGGCGCGGACCACCCGCGCCGGGAGGGCCATCTCCTGTTGCGGGTGGGTCAGCACCACGCGGACGTCGTGCCCGATCAGCAGCTGCGGCGGGGGGAGCAGGCAGCGCACCCCGCCCTCGCTGAGGTCGATGCCCTGCCCGGCCAGGGCCAGCTCCACCGTCTCGTCGCCGGTCACGCCCTCGATCCGGACCGGGCCCGACCAGGCGGCCCGCACGAAGCGGCGGCGTTGCGCCCGCACCGCTCCCCCCGTTACGGCCAGCCGCCAGGCCCGCACCACCGGGCCCACCTTCTCGCGGCCGTGGAACGCGGTGGGAAGCTCGAACACCCCGATCGGGGTCAGCCAGGCGAGGTCGCAGGCCGTCCCCTCGACCGGCACGTGGATGTCACCGGAGTAGCTCGGCACGGCGATGTAGATGATCGTCGGCATGGGCCGCTTCGTGCCCGGCCTGCCCGCAGCGACGTCCTCCACCCGGGAGGGCACGTCGCGGGCGACGGGCGGGTCCTCGGGGTCGGGCGACGAGCCGATGGTGACCCGCACCAGGGTGTTGACGTCCGGCAGGGCATCGCCCTTGACGCGCTCACGCACCGCCGCACCCCTCACGCAAGACCTGCACGCCGGGTGCGCAGCTGCTCGGTGAACACGACGCGGCGCAGCAGGTCCCCGTGCTCCTCCGGATTCTCGAAGGACACCCCGGTCTCGGCGAACGAGCCGATGCCCGTGGTGGCCGCCCGGGTCCAGACCACCTCGGCGGCGGGGGCGAGCACCTGCCCGGCGACAGCCAGTACCACCCGGATCCGGGTGCCGGCCGCCAGCGCGGGGGGCGGCAGCAGGCAGCGGATACCCCCCTCGCTGAGGTCGACCATGGTCCCGGCGAGGGCCCGCGGTGCGGCGGCCTCACCGTCCTCGGGCGGGTCGCCGGACTCGGGCGGCAGCTGTGCCGGCGGGACGTTGCAGCCGCCCGGCTCCGGAGCGGACACGGAGCCGGGCAGCTCGACCGTGACCGGGCCCGTCCACG
The DNA here is from genome assembly GCA_963784535.1 of uncultured Actinomycetota bacterium. GTDB lineage: Bacteria > Actinomycetota > Actinomycetes > Actinomycetales > Kineosporiaceae > CAWARR01. The sequence goes on from CAWARR010000008.1 coordinate 372,689, forward strand.
GGACCCGGACATACCGCCGGCGCTGCGCGCGCAGCGCCGGGCCGCGCACCCGCAGCCGCCAGGCGCGGACCACGGGGCCGACCCGCTCGCGGCCGTCGAAGTCGGTGGGGAGCTCGAAGAGCCCCACCGGGGTGGGCCAGGAGACCCGGCAGGCCGCACCGCGCTCGGGCACCTCGACATCACCGTCGTAGCGCGGCAGCGCGACCCAGACCAGGTCGCGGGCGTGCCCGGCGGCACGAGCGGCGGGCCCGGCGAGCACGTCCTCCACCCGCGAGGCCACCTCGCGGGCCACGACCGGGCTGTCGGGGTCGCCGGAGCTGCTCAGCGTGATCCGGACGAGGGTGTTCACCCCCGGCAGGACGCCTCCGCGGACGCGCTCCTCGGCGGCGGCACGGAACATGGGGTATCTGTCCTTCCGTGTCGGCCGGGTGGACCGGCGGGATCGGGTCGGGCACCACCCCCGTGGGCTTACTCCTTCCTTCGGCATCCGGTGGCAGGATGTGAGCCTTCCGGCGACCCGGTGTCGTGCCCGGGCCCCGGCGCTCGCATACTGGTAGGTCCCTGCGCGCGGGGGTGCCGGCCACGGCACCCCGTGGAGCGCGCCGTGGTTCGAGGCCGGGAGGAGTGGCACTGGACACCGCCGACCTCCGCGGAGAGATCGCCGCCGAGCAGGGGTACGTCGACCGGCTGTACGCCCACCTGGACGCCTTGCGCGCGCGGGCGGGCCGCGCCCTGGAGCAGGTGCGGCGGGCGCCGTTCGTGCCCACCCCCGGCGGGCGTACCGACCGGGACGCCTTCGACGCGCTGCACAGCGAGCGGCTGCGCCAGCTGTCCGCGGTGGAGGAGCGGCTGGCCTTCGGGCGACTGGACCTGGCCGGGGGGCAGACCCGCTACATCGGCCGGATCGGGATGTCGGACGACGACCAGGCCCAGCTGCTGCTCGACTGGCGGGCGCCGGCCGCGTCCGCCTTCTACCAGGCCACCGCGGCCGCCCCCGGCGGGGTGGTGCGCCGCCGGCACCTGTCCCTGCGCGGGCGTGCCGTCACCGGCCTGGACGACGAGGTGCTCGACGCCGACGCGCTGGAGTCGGACCCGCGCCGGCTGGCGACGGTGGCCGGCGAGGGGGCGCTGATGAGTGCGCTGACCGCCCGGCGCACCGGGCGGATGCGCGACATCGTGGCCACCCTGCAGGCCGAGCAGGACCGGATCGTGCGGGCGCCGCTGGCCGGGGTGCTGGTGGTCCAGGGCGGCCCGGGGACCGGCAAGACGGCCGTCGCGCTGCACCGGGCCGCCTACCTGCTCTACACCCACCGCGACCGGATCGCCTCCAGCGGGGTGCTGGTGGTGGGCCCGAGCCCGGTGTTCCTGCGCTACATCGAACAGGTGCTGCCCAGCCTCGGCGAGACCGGGGTCGTGCTGCTCACCCCCGGGCAGCTGGTGCCCGGCCTGGAGACCGCCGAGCAGGACCGGGACGAGGTGGCGGTGCTCAAGGGGGACATCCGGATGGCGGAGGTGGTGCGGGCAGCGGTGCGGGCCCGGCAGCGCCGACTGCCGGGCGCGGTGGCGCTGGAGGTCGGCGGCGACGCCGTCGAGCTGCAGCCGCGGGTAGCCCTCGATGCCCGGGCGCGGGCACGCCAGGCCGCCCGGCCGCACAACGAGGCCCGGGTGACGTTCGTCCGGCACGTGCTGGGCGACCTCGCCGACCGGCTCGCGGAGGTGCGGGGGGTGGCCGACGAGCAGGGGGAGCGCGAGGACCTGCTCGCCGAGCTGCGGGCCACCGTCGCGGTGCGCCGCGAGATCAACCTGCTCTGGATGCCGCTGACAGCGCAGAACCTCGTGGCGGGCCTGCTGACCCGCGCCGACCGGCTGGCGGAGGCCGCCGACGGCATCCTCACGCCCGCCGAGCAGGCGCGGCTGCTGCGCGCACCGGGCCGGCCGTGGACGGTGGCCGACGTGCCGCTGCTCGACGAGGCCGCCGAGCTGATCGGGGCCGACGCGGCGGAGGACGCCGCGGCCCGCGCCGCCGCCGCGCGCGCCGCCGCCGAGCGCGCCGAGACGGTGGAGTTCGCCCGCCGGGTGTTGGGCTCCGCGGGGGAGGCCGCGGCGATGATGACCCCGGAGATGCTCGCCAACCGGTTCGCCGAGTCGGGCCCGTCGCTGGCGCTCGCCGAGCGGGCCCGGACCGACCGCAGCTGGGCGTTCGGGCACGCGGTGGTCGACGAGGCGCAGGAGCTGTCCCCGATGCAGTGGCGCACGATCATCCGCCGGGTGCCCTCCCGCTCGCTCACCGTGGTGGGGGACGTTGCGCAGACCGGGTCCGCGGCGGGGACCAGTTCGTGGTCGCGGGCACTGGAGCCGCACGCCGCCGGGCGGTGGCGGATCGAGGAGCTCACCGTCAACTACCGCACCCCCAGCGCGGTGATGGAGCTCGCCGGGGCGGTGCTGGCGGCGCACGGCATCGACGCCCGGCCGCCGAACTCGGCCCGCGACGGGCGCTGGGCGCCGCGCGCGGTACGGCTGCCGGCGGGTGACGCGGCGACGATCGGCAAGTCGGCGGTGGAGGTGCTGCTCACCGACGAGGCCGAGTTGCACGGCGGGCGGCTGGCGCTGGTGGTGCCGCGCGGGCTGCACGCCGAGGTCGCCTCCGGGGTGGCTGCGGCGCTGGCCGGCACGCCGGTCGCCGACCGGGTGGACGTGCTCGTCGTGGACGCCGTGAAGGGTTTGGAGTTCGACGCCGTGACCGTGGTCGAGCCGCTCACGATCCTGGCCGAGTCCGCCCGCGGGGTGAGCGATCTGTACGTGGCGCTCACCCGCCCGACCGAGCGGCTGACGGTGCTGCACAGCCGCGGCCTGCCCCCCGGGCTGGAGGCGCTGGAACCCGCGGAGGACCCCGGCCCGGGCGTGTGACGCAGATCACCAGCGGAAGGGGGGAGGACCAACGGCCCGGGCTCGCTCGGATACCCCTGGGAGTATTGCAGTCGTAGGCTGCCAGGAGTAAGTCGCCGAGAGACGGAGGGGTCATGAAGCTGGTCGTGGTCGGGGGCGTCGCGGGGGGCATGAGTTTCGCCGCCCGCGCGCGCAGGCTCGCGGAGCAGGCGGAGATCGTCGTGCTGGAACGCGATCCCTACGTGTCCTTCGCCAACTGCGGGCTTCCGTACCACCTCGGCGGGGAGATCCCCGACCGGGAGTCCCTGCTGCTGCAGACCCCGAAGTCGCTGGCCGGCTCGCTGGCGCTGGACGTGCGTACCGGCCACGAGGTGCTCCGCGTCGACACCGCGGCCAAGACCGTGCGGGTGCTCGAGCGCGCGACCGGGCGGGAGTACGAGGAGGCCTACGACACCCTCGTGCTGTCCACCGGCGCGAGCCCCGTGGTCCCCCCGCTGCCGGGGGTCGACCTGCCCCAGGTGCGGGTGCTGCGCAACATCCCGGACGTGGACGGCCTGAACGCCCTCGTCGGCACCGGCGCCCGGCGCGCCGTCGTGATCGGGGCCGGGTTCATCGGCCTGGAGGTCGCGGAGGCATTCCGGCACCGCGGGCTCGAGGTCACCATCGTCGAGCTCGCCGACCAGGTGCTCGCCCCGCTCGACCCCGAGATGGCCCGCGACGTCGCGCTCGAGTTGCGGTTGAACGACGTCGACGTGCGCACCGGGACCTCGCTCGCCGGGATCCGCACCGCCACCGCGGACGACCCCGCCGCCGACGGCTCGGCGGTGCTGGTGGACCTGTCCGACGGCAGCGCGGTACCGGCGGACGTGGTGCTGCTCGCGGTCGGGGTCCGGCCCGAGTCGGGGCTGGCCCGCGCCGCCGGGCTGGACCTCAACGCCCGCGGCGGCGTGCTCGTCGACGAGAACCTGCGCACCAGCGACCCGTCCGTCTACGCCGTCGGCGACGCGATCGAGGTGGTCGACGCGGTCACCGGCGCACCGGCCATGGTGCCGCTCGCCGGCCCGGCGAACCGGCAGGGCCGCGCCGCCGCCGACCACCTGTTCGGCCGGCCCGGGCGGCGCTCGCCGGTGCTCGGCACGGCCATCGTGCGGGTGTTCGACATCGTCGCCGCCACCACCGGTCGCAGTGAGAAGGCGCTGCGGGCGGCCGGCATCCCGTTCCACGCGGTGCACCTGCACCCGGGCAGCCACGCCGGCTACTACCCCGGGGGTATGGCGATGCACCTCAAGCTGCTCTTCTCCCCCGAGGGCCAGGTGCTCGGCGCCCAGGCCGTCGGCACCGACGGGGTCGACAAGCGCATCGACGTGATCGCCACCGCGATCCGCGCCGGGATGAGCGTGTTCGACCTCGCCGACCTCGAGCTCTCCTACGCCCCGCCGTTCGGGTCGGCGAAGGACCCGGTGAACATGGCCGGGTTCATGGCCAGCAACATCGTGCTCGGCGACCTGACCGTCTGGCACGGCACCGACCTCGCCTCGCTGCCCGAGGACGCCGTGCTGATCGACACCCGCTCCTCCCGGGAGTACGCCTCGGGGCACCTGCCCGGCGCGCTGAGCATCCCGAACACCCGGATCCGGGAGCGGCTGGCGGAGGTGCCCAGCGGGCGCCCGGTGTACGTGTACTGCCTGTCCGGGTTCCGCTCCTACCTGGCGGCCCGGGTGCTGCAGCAGAACGGCTGGGAGCAGGTCGCGTCGCTGTCCGGCGGCATCCAGACCCTGCAGCGCGAGCTGCCCGACCTCGAGTTCACCGACGAGCCGGCCCCGGTGCTCACCCCGGTCGCGGGCGCGTAAGCCGCACCTGCACCAGCCTGGACGGCGTCACCGACATCCCTGGTGGCGCCGTCCGGGCGCGTCCGGGCCGGGCCGGCGGGCCGGCGGCGGGCCGGGCTGGATGGACATGCCGGGCGTCCCGGCCGCAGGTTGGCAGAACTTGACGGCGAGGTTGGTTACTTGCGCCGTTTCAATGGCGGGATGACCTCCTCGCATCGCGCGCCGGCACCCCACCGCCCCAGCGAGCAGGCCACCGCGCCGCGCCGGGCCCGGCGGATCCGCCTCGGCGTCGACACCGGCGGCACCTTCACCGACGTCGTCGCCCTGGACGAGAGCAGCGGGCAGCTGCTGAGCACCAAGACCCCCTCCACCCCGGCGGACCCCTCGCAGGGGTTCATGGCCGGCATCGCCAAGGTGCTCGCGGCGATGGGAGCCTCCGGCGCCGACGTCACCGCGGTGGCGCACGGCACCACGGTCGCGACGAACCACCTGCTCGAGGGCAAGGTCGAGCGGCTCGGGTTCATCACCACCGAGGGGTATGAGTTCATCCTCGAGATCGCCCGGCAGTCGGTGCCCGACGGCTACGGCAACAGCTACTTCTGGGTGAAGCCGCCGCGGATCGTCCCCGCCGACCTGGTGCTCACCGTCGGCGGGCGGCTCGACGTCACCGGCGCCGAGCTGCGCCCGTTCGACCGGGACGCCGCGGTGCGCGCGGCCCGGACGCTGCGCGAGCGGGGCGTGGCCACCGTCGGAGTGTGCTTCCTGCACTCCTACGCCAACCCGGCGCACGAGCTGGCGATGCGCTCGGTGTTGGCCACCGAGCACCCGGACGCGGTGGTGTCCATCAGCAGCGAGGTGCTGCGCGAGTACCGCGAGTACGAGCGGAGCATGACCACGCTCGTCGACGCCGCGGTCAAGCCCCGGGTGGCCAACTACGTCGCCACCATCGCCGAGCGGCTGCACGAGCTGGGCGGCGCCGAGCCGGACGCCGCGGACGCCGGCCGGGCGGGGGCCGCCGTGCCGTTCACGATCATGAAGTCCAACGGCGGGGTGCTGTCCGCGGACGAGATCGTCAACCAACCGATCACCACGGTGCTGTCCGGGCCGGCCGCGGGCGCGCTCGGAGCCGCCCTGGTGGCCCGCACCGCCGGGTTCGACAAGGTGCTCACCCTCGACGGGGGCGGCACCTCCACCGACGTGTCGGTGGTGCTCGGCGGCGAACCGACGATCACCACCGAGGGCTCGATCGGCGCGTACCCGAGCCGCATCCCGATGATCGACATCGTCACGGTGGGAGCCGGCGGCGGGTCGATCGCCTGGGTCTCCCCCGAGGGCACGCTCAAGGTCGGCCCGCGCAGCGCCGGCGCCGACCCCGGGCCGCTGTGCTACCGCCGGGGCGGCAGCGAGCCGACCATCACCGACGCCCACCTCGTCCTCGGCCGGATCCCCCCGCACCTGCTCGGCGGGGAGATCCCGCTCGACCTGGACGCCGCCCGGGAGGGCCTGGCGGCACTGGCCGGCAAGCTCGGGCTGTCCGTCGAGGCGTGCGCCCGCGGCATCCTCGAGATCTCCGCCTGGAACCAGGCGAACGCCCTGCGCCAGGTCAGTGTCAAGCGCGGGCTGGACGTCCGCGACTTCGTGATGACCACCTTCGGCGGCTCGGGGTCGCTGCTGGCCTGCCGGCTCGCCGACATCGTCGGGCTGGCCGGGGTGGTGGTGCCGCCCAACCCCGGCAACGTGTCCGCCTTCGGGCTGCTCACCGTCGACGTGCGCACCGACCACGTGCAGACCGCGGTGCAGCCGCACGACGGGCTCGACCTCGACCGCGTCGCCGGCGTCTACGCCGACCTCGAGGCCCAGGCCACCCACGCCCTCCAGCTGGAGGGCTTCGACCCGGCCGGGCAGCGCCTCATCCGCAGCGCCGACCTGCGCTACGCCGGGCAGGCCTACGAGGTGCGGGTCGAGGCACCGGCGGGGAGCGTGGACACCACGCTGGCCGACGCCGTGGCCGCCGCCTTCCACGCGGCCCACGAGCGGTTGTACGGGTACTCCTTCGCCGGGCGCTCCGACCAGCGGGTGGAATGGGTCAACCTGCGCGTCACCGGGGTCGGGCCGATCCGCCGGCCCCAGCTGCACCCTGCCCCCGACGGTGACGGCGACCCCGGCCGGGCCCGCACCGGCACCCGCCGGGTGGTGTTCGAGCAGGTGCACGAGCAGGCACCGGTGTACTGGCGCGAGCTCCTGCAACCCGGCGACCTCGTCCACGGTCCCGCCGTGATCGAGGAGTTCGGCTCGACGGTGCCGCTGCACCCCGGCTTCAGCGCGCGGGTCGACGGCTACGGCAACCTCGTCGTGACCCGGGCCCGGATCGCAGCCGACGCCGAGGAGCGGGCGGCGGGTCAGGGCGTGCCCGCCGAGCGGGCGGCGGTCGACCCGGTGCTCGTCGAGATCGTCGAGGGCACCCTGGCCAGCGTCGAGCGCGAGGTGGAGACGGCGATCGGCCGGACCTCGCGCAGCCCGATGATCCGCGACGCCCACGACTTCCGGGCCGGCATCCACGACCGGCAGCTGCGCAAACTCACCGGCCGGTCGTACTCCGCGCTCGTGCACCCGGTCGCCCGCGACTTCCCGCTGCCGACGATGCGCCCCGGGGACGTGTTCTTCCACAACGACGTGTACGAGTCCGAGGGGGGTATCGGCCACCTGCCCGACCTGTGCGTCACCGTGCCGGTGTTCCACGACGACGGCAGCCTGCACCCCGCCGACACGCCCCCCGGGCCCGACGGCACTCCGCGGGCGGGCACCCCGACGGGCCCGCAGGTGGTCGCCTTCGTGCAGGCGTTCGGCCACCACGACGACATCGGCGGGGCCTGCCCCGGCTCGATGCCCAGCGGCGCCACCACGGTGTTCGAGGAGGGCCTCATGGTCCCCCCGATCCGGCTGTGGGACCAGGGCGTGCCGAACCAGGCGGCGCTGCGGATCATGACCCGCAACTCGCGGATGCCCGACTCCCTGGCCGCCGACCTGGACGCCGAGTGCTCCGCCTGCCTGATGGGCTCGCGCCGGCTGTCGGAACTGTTCGACCGGTACGGGCGCGCCGCCGTCGAGGGGTGCTTCCAGGCGATCCTGGACAAGACCACGCAGACCTACCAGCGCGAGATCCTGGCGAAGATCCCCGACGGCAGCTACGTCTGGGAGGACTACGCGGAGCACGACGGGGTCGAGCCGCCACGGCTGCACACCCAGCGGATCACGCTCACCAAGACCTCGACCGGCGGGCCCGACCCGGCCGTCGAGGGTGGGGGCCCGAAGCTGGTCATCGACTTCACCGGGACCGCCCCGCAGGCGAAGGGGCCGATCAACCACTGCGGCGACTACGCCGACGGCAACTTCCTGAAGAAGTGGCTGGCCCCGATCCTGCGCAACCTGGCCGACACCCCCGAGCGGATGGCCCAGCTCGACGTCAACGAGGGCGTGGTGCCGCTGATCGAGATGCGCTTCCCGCCCAAGGGCACTCTGCTCACCCCCGTCTTCCCCGCCCCGACGAACGCCCGCACCTTCGTCATCCTGCGGCTGCTCGGAGTGCTCGCCGGTGTGCTGGCGAAGGCGACCGGCGGCCGGATGCCCGCCGACCAGGAGACCATCCGGTACACCGGCGTGCACGGGTACGACGCCGAGGGCCGCCACTACCTGATGCGCGAGGTGCTCGGGGGCGGCTCCGGCGGGCGCTGGTACGCCGACGGCGAGGACACCATCCACGTGGTGCCGGACTCACGCAACATCCCCACCGAGTTCAGCGAGTCCCGGTTCCCGTTGCTGGTCGAGCGGCTCGGGCTGGCCGTCGACTCGGGCGGTCCCGGCCGTCACCGCGGCGGGCTGGGATACGAGAAGCAGATCCGGATGCTGCGCGACGCCTCGTTCATGTCCATCGCCGACCGCTCCATCCTCGCCTGCTGGGGGGTGCGCGGCGGTCTCGCCGGGCGCCCGTTCCAGGTCACCATCGACCCGGGCGGCCCGAACGAGCGGGAGGTGGACGCCCTCACCGACTCCGAGCCGGTGCGGGCCGGTGAGGTGATCCGGATCCGCACCACCGGCGGCGGCGGCTGGGGCGACCCGCTGGAGCGCCCGTGCGCCGAGGTGGAGCAGGACCTGCGCTGGGGCAAGGTGTCCCCGGCGGGGGCGGAACGGGACTACGGCGTGGTGGCCTCCCCGCAGCCGGCCCCCGGCGGGGGGGACCACCTCGTCGTCGACGTCGCCGCCTCCGAGCGGCTGCGCGCCCGGCTGCGGGCGCAGCGCCCGGCGGACCAGCCGTTCTTCGACCGCGGCCCGGGCTACGCGCGGCTGTCCGGCGGCGCCGTGGCGAGCCCGTACGACCGGCTCTGACCGGTCGTGCGGGTCAGGCGGCCGGGGCGCCGGCCCGGGAGACGCGGGCCGAGACGATGCCGAGGACGGCCGCGATGACGACGCCGTCCAGGGCGTGCAGGAACCCGAACCAGGCCCCGGCGTGGGTACCCAGCACGGCGAGCAGCGGCTGCCCCACCACGGCCAGCCCGGCGGCGACCGCCGTCCAGCGCACCGCCGACGGGGCGAGCCGCTGCACGGGCGCCAGCACCGCGAGCACCACCAGCAGCAGCGCGATCAGGTAGCCGACCATGGAGTGCGGCGCCCACCAGGTGTCCTTCACGTCTCCGCCGCCGAGTGCGGCGAAGGCGCCCAGGCCCGCGAACCCGAACTGCAGGCCGATGAGCGCCAGGGTGGCGCGGCTGATCATGACGTAGACCTTCGGGCCACCGGCGCGAACCGTCGGCGGCGAGCTGTCCAGTTGCGCATCCATGATGCGGACCTCCCCTTGGTGGACGTAGGGGCAGTCTTGCGGGCCGGCCCCAAGGTCACATCAGGTGGGGTCTGCGGGCACCGCGGGCGCGGTCGCCGGGCACCCCGGGCGGGGTCGGCGCGCAACCCCGGGTGGCTCGCTCAGGCGCGCCGGGCGAGCCCGCCGGCCAGCCGGGCCTCGTGCTCGAGCGCGAGCAGCTCCTCGGTGCGCGCGTGCGTGGCCGCGAGCCGCGCGTACTCGTCCGAACCCTGCAGCAACTCGAGCTGGCAGCGCGCCAGCGCGACCGCGTCGAGCCCCGCCTCCGGGTGGGCCGGCACCGGGGGGGCGGATACCGCGGCCCACGGGTCCTGCCCGCCACGCTGGTTGGGCACCCGGGGCGCGGGCATCGGGACATCGCTCACCTGCTCGTCGGTGAGGTGCAGGTGCGCGAGCAGGTCGTCGCGGTGCCAGCTGCGGTCCTCGGCGGCCACGATGCCGTCGGGCAGCTCGGCCGGCGGGCGGCGGTACACGGCGATGGTCGAGGCGGCGCCCGTACGGCTGTCGGCGTCGCTCTCCAGCACCGCGACCAGCACCCCGAAGCCGGCGGCAAGGTCGGCGGCGGTCTCGCTCGGCAGCTCCAGGTCGGCCGGCAGCACGCGCGGCGCGCCCTCGACCCGCAACAGGTCCTCGGGGCACAGGTCCCAGATGGCGGCGCTGATCTCCCGGCCCTGACCGGCGATCCACTCCCGGCGCATCCGGTCGGCGGCCGCCAGCTCACGGTGCACCACCTCCAGCGCGCGGCCGAAGGTCACCACCTCGCTGGGGTTCTCGCCCATCCGCAGGCCGGCGAGGTACTGCTCGGCCCGGGACGCCAGGTCTGCGGCGAGCGCCGTCGTCCGGGGGTGCGCCTTGTCGAAGGCCCGGCGCAGGCTCCCGTCCGCCGCCCAGCCCGGCCCGCCGGCCTGCACGGCCGTGCGCCGCCCTGACACCGCGGGCACCGGCCGGGTGCGCGAGGCGAGGCTGACGATCACCTCGGGCTCCAGGTGCCCGCCCTTGGCGTCCGCGACGACCGCGAGCCGCAGCGACGCCTGCACGGTGAGCATGGTGGTGGAGAGCACGTAGCGCAGGGGCGAGGACACGGAGCTACTCATGCTGGTTCTCCTGAGCCGGGGCCACGGGGGCCGGGGTCACGCGCGGGGTTCGGGGACCGACACGAACTCTTCGACACGTTCGGCCCATTACCTGAGCACTCGGTGATCCGCGTCCGCCCCGGCCGCGCGGCGGCCCGGATGGGCCCCCTGGGGTCTGGATCGGCCCCCCTAAGGTGGCGCCCATGGTGCAGCCCGCCCCCACGCCCCCCGCTCGACCCCGCGCCGCAGCGCCGGCCCCCGCGCCCGCGACGGCCCCCGCGACACCGCCCGACCCGGCCGGCGGGCCGCTGGCCGGGCTCGTCGTCGTCGACCTGACCCGGGCGCTCGCCGGGCCGCACGCCGGGCATGATGCTCGGCGACCTCGGCGCCCGGGTGATCAAGGTGGAGACCCCCGGATCCGGCGACGACACGCGCGGCTGGGGCCCACCGTTCGTCAGCCCCGACCCGGCCGGCGCGCCCGGCGCCGGCCAGGAGTCGACGTACTTCCTGTCCTGCAACCGGAACAAGGAGTCCATCGCGCTGGACCTGAAGTCCGACGACGGGCGCGAGGTGCTCGGGGCGCTGGTGGCCCGGGCCGACGTCCTGCTGGAGAACTTCCGCCCGGGGGTGCTCGACCGGCTCGGCTTCCCGCTGGCCGTGCTGCACGACCTCAACCCGCGGCTGGTGGTGCTGAGCATCAGCGGCTTCGGGCACGACGGCCCCGAGGGCGGGCGCCCGGGGTACGACCAGATCGCGCAGGGTGAGGGCGGGCTGATGTCGCTCACCGGGGCGGGCCCGCACGACCCGCAGCGGGTCGGCGTCCCGATCGGGGACCTGCTGGCGGGCATGTACGGCGCCTACGGGGTGCTGGCCGCGCTGCTGGAGCGGGAGCGCACCGGGCGCGGCCAGCTGGTGCGGACCAGCCTGCTCGCCGCCATGGTCGGGGTGCACGCCTTCCAGGGCACCCGGTACACCGTCGCCGGGGAGGTCGGGACGGCCCAGGGCAACCACCACCCGTCCATCTGCCCGTACGGGCTCTTCCGCTGCCGTGACTGCCGCGGTGCAGATCTCCGTCGGCTCGCAGGGCCTGTGGCAGCGCTTCTGCGCCGGGTTCGGGCTCGATCCGCAGACCCGGGGGATGGCCACGAACGCCGAGCGGGTGGGCAACCGCCAGCAGGTGATCGACCTCGTCGAGGGGGCCTTCGCCGGCTACGACGCGGCCGAGCTGCTGCCGCGGCTGGCCGAGCTGGGGGTCCCGGCGGGCCGGGTGCGGACGCTGGACGAGGTCTACGACTGGGAGCAGACCCGCGCGCAGGGACTGGTGGTCGGCGTCGAGCACGCCACCCTCGGGCCGCTGCAGGTGCCGGGCCCGCCGCTGCGCTTCTTCACCACGGCGGCGACCGGCGGCGGCGAGGACGAGGTCACCCGGCGCCGACCACCTGGCGCCGCCGGTGCTGGACCAGCACGGGGGGAGCATCCGACGCTGGCTCGGCCTGCCCGCGGCCACCGACGACGACGCGCGGTGACCCCGGGGTCGGCCGCCCCGGGGCATCCGCGACGGCGTCGGTAGGCTCGAACACATGGCCGACGACGCCCCGACCCGGCGTCGCAGCCCGGGGGCACTGGAGCTGATCGAGCGGGTGCTCGACCCCGGCAGCTGGTGCCGCTGGGACGGCGACGTGAGCGCCCTGCAACGCACCGACCTCGGCCCTCCCGGCGGCGCCGAGGGCCCGGGGTACGCCGCCGAGCTGGCCGCCGCGGCCGCGCACACCGGCCTGGACGAGTCGGTCGTCACCGGAGAGGGCCTGCTCGACGGTCACCGGGTCGCCGTCATCGCCTCCGAGTTCCGGTTCCTCGCCGGCTCCATCGGGGTGGCGGCCGCGGAGCGCTTCGTGCAGGCGATGGAACGCGCCACCGCCGAGCGGCTGCCGGTGGTGGCCTCGCCGACCTCCGGCGGTACCCGGATGCAGGAGGGCACCGTGGCCTTCCTGCAGATGGTGAAGATCTCGGCGGCGATCGCCCGGCACCGGGCGGCGGGCCTGCCCTACGTGGTGTACCTGCGCCACCCCACCACCGGCGGGGTGCTCGCCTCGTTCGGGTCGCTGGCGCACGTCACGGCGGCCGAGCCGGGCGCGCTGATCGGGTTCCTCGGCCCCAGGGTGTTCCAGGCGCTGTACGGCGAGCCGTTCCCGCCCGGAGTGCAGGTCGCCGAGAACCTCCACGCCCACGGCATCATCGACGCCGTGGTCTCCCCCGAGGACCTGCGCGAGATCGCGGTGCGGGCCTTCGCGATCCTGCGGGCCCCGGCCGAGCTCAGCCCGCAGCCACCCGCTGCCGCCACCCGCCACCCGGACCCCGCGGCCGCGGCGGGCCCCGGGCCGTGGCCGGCCGCCGGCGTGGGGCCGGGACCGCGGCCGGCGGCGGCCGCGGAGCCCGGCGTCGCCGCCTGGGAGTCGATCCGGCGCTCCCGCCACCCCGACCGCCCGGGAGTGCGCGCGCTGCTGAAGATCGCCGCGCACTCGGTGGTGCCGCTGCACGGCACCGGGCAGGGCGAGAACGACCCGGGGCTGCTGCTCTCGCTGGCCAGCTTCGGCTCCGCACCGTGCGTGGTGCTCGGCCACGACCGCCGCCGCACCGGCGCCACCCTCCCGCTCGGCCCCGGCGGGCTGCGGGCCGCCCGGCGGGGAATGCAACTGGCCGCCCAGATCGGGTTGCCGCTGGTCAGCGTCATCGACACCGCCGGCGCGGCGCTCAGCCGCGCGGCCGAGGAGGGCGGGTTGGCCGGCGAGATCGCCCGCAGCCTGGCCGACCTCACCACCCTCGGCGCGCCGACGCTCTGCCTGATCCTCGGCCAGGGGGCCGGGGGCGGTGCGCTGGCGCTGCTGCCGGCGGACCGGGTGCTGGCGGCGCAGCACGGCTGGCTGTCCCCACTGCCCCCGGAGGGCGCGGCGGTGATCCTCCACCGCACCACCGAGCGGGCGGCCGAGGTCGCGCAGTGGCAGCAGGTCCAGTCGGCCGACCTGCTCCGGCACGGCATCGTCGACCGCGTCATCCCGGAGCTTCCCGACGCCCGGGAGGAGCCGGAGGCGTTCCTGCACCGGGTGGGGGCGGTGCTGGAGGAGGAGCTGCGCCGGCTGCTCGCCGCGGAGCCCGGTGCGCGGCTGGCGGCCCGGCTCGAGCGCTACCGGCGGCTCGGCCTGCCGGGTTGACCTGCCGGGTTGACCTGCCGGGCGACACTCCCGCCCACATCGTGCGCGCTGGCGGCTCCGGCACCGGGGTGGCTCGTACCGTAATGTTCATCACTTACAGTGGATGAACGACTACGGAACGGTGCTAAGGGATGCTCGTCAGCCCAGCGCGACGCCTCACCCGGGCCACCCTGCCGGCCCTGCTTGCACTGCTCGCCGCCGCCCCCGCCGCCCCCGCGGCCGGTTCCACCGCCGGTAGGGCTGCGCGCGCCCCCGGCGCTTCCGCCACCACCACCCCACCCGGGGCCCCCGGGCGGCGCACCGGCACCACCCCGCCCGCCAGGCGCGTGGTCCCCGGCCACTACGTCGTCGTGTACCGCGGCGGCCGCGGCTCGCCCGCCGGCGCCGCGACAACTCCCGGCGTCCACCCGGACCGCTCCTTCGGCCGGGCCCTGCACGGCTACTCCGCCCGGCTCACCGCGCGACAGTTGGCGGCGGTCAGCAGGGATCCCGCGGTTGCCTACGTCGTCCCGGACGAGCTGGTCTCGGTGGCCTCCGGCACGCAGCTGGCACCGCCGTGGGGCCTGGACCGGCTCGACCAGCCCACGCTGCCGCTGGACAACACCTACACCCCGTCCGGCGACGGCTCCGGGGTGCACGTGTACGTCCTCGACACCGGGGTACGGGCGAGCCACACCGACTTCGGCGGCCGGGTGGCGCCGGGGGTGAACTTCGTCCGCTCCGCCTCCGGAACCCTCGACCCTGCCGCCAGCTCCGACTGCAACGGCCACGGCACCCACGTCGCCGGGTCGATCGGCGGCGGGCGCTACGGGGTGGCCAAGAAGGTCACGATCGTCCCGGTCAGGGTGCTCGGCTGCGACGGCAGCGGGCTGCTGTCCGACGTGATCGCCGGGATCGACTGGGTGAGCGCCCACCACACCGGCCCGTCGGTGGCGAACCTGAGCCTCGGCGGCGGGCAGAACGCGGCCCTCGACGCCGCCCTCGCGGCGGCCGTCAGCTCGGGGGTCACCGCGGTGGTCGCCGCCGGGAACTCGGGCACCGACGCCTGCGCGCAGTCCCCCGCGGACCTGCCGACGGCGATCACCGTCGGGGCCAGCGACGCCACCGACCGTGCCGCACCGTACTCCGACTTCGGCTCCTGCCTGGACGTCTACGCCCCCGGCTCGGGGATCACCTCGGACTGGTACACCTCCGACACCGCCACCGCCTCGCTCGACGGGACGTCGATGGCCACGGCGTACACCAGCGGGGTCGCCGCGCTGCTCGCCGCGGCGCACCCGGGCGCCTCCCCCGCGCTGGTGCGCGACCTGCTCGTGGACGCCGGGCAGCGGGGGGTGCTCGGCGGGCTGCTGCCGGGCGACCCCGACCGGCTGCTGCGGGCACCGGTCGACCCCGCCCTGGCCGCCGACCGCACGGCACCCACCGTCACCGCGGTGGGCGTCTCGGTGAGCGGGCGCACCGCCCGCACCCGGGTGCTGGCCGCGGACACCGGCTCGGGCGTCAAGGGCTTCTCCCTGGTCTGGAGCCGGGTCGGCGCGACGGCGCCCGCCGCCAGCGCCGGAGTGCGGGTCTCCAGCCTCGACGGGCAGCTCACCACCACGCTGGCGGAGGGCAGGTGGCGGCTGGCGGTGCGCGCCGTCGACCGGGCCGGCAACTGGTCGCAGCCGCGCACCTCCGCCACCGTGGTGGTCGACGTCAGCCCGCCGGTGGTGAGCCGGCTGCGGGTCAGCGTCGCGGCGCCGACCCGGTTCGCGGTCAGGCCGACGGCCACGGACGCCGGGGCGGGAGTCCGCGGGTACGTGATCGTGTGGAACCACAGGCCCACCAGCGCCGCCGGGCATGCGATCGCCTCGACCGCACCGGTGACGGTCTCCCCGCGGCTCTCCCCCGGCCGGTGGTACCTGCACGTGCGTGCCGTCGACCGCACCGGGCGGGCCAGTCGCTGGAGCCACGCGGGGCCGTTCACCAGCCCGAACGTGTTCGTCCGCGGGACCGTCCGGCCCGGCTCGGGCTGCCGGGCGAGCGTGCGCGGCCGCTACGGGCACGCCCCGAACGGGGCCGTCGTGCGCTGCACGGTGCTGCGCAGCGACCACCGGCTGCGCTGGCGGGCGGTGTGAGCAGCGGCCCGGGCGGCTGCGATCCGGGCCGCCACCGGCCCACGTGGCCCGCACGTTCGGGGCCGGCGGGTGGCGGCCGGTGGGCGCCGGTTGCCAAGCCACACCCCCCGCGGCGGGCAGGTTCTGACCGTGCCGGGCCCGGGGCCCGGGCCTAGGCTCGCGGCCATGCGGGTCGTGATCGCCCTCGGTGGCAACGCCATGACCGGCCCGGACGGCAGCGCCACCCCGCTGGCCCAGCGGGAGGCGGTGGAGAGTGCGGCGCCCGCCCTGGCCGGGCTCGCCGCCGCGGGGCACGAGCTGGTGATCACCCACGGCAACGGGCCCCAGGTCGGCAACCTGCTGGTGAAGAACGAGCTGGCGGCCACGGTGGTCCCCCCGGTCCCGCTGGACTGGTGCGGTGCCCAGACCCAGGGCACCATCGGCACGCTGCTGCTGGACGCCCTCGATGCCGAGCTCGCCGCCCTCCGGTCCACCCGCGGGGTCGCCGCGCTGGTCACCCGGGTGCTCGTGGACGGCGACGACCCCGGCTTCACCACCCCGACCAAGCCGATCGGGCGCTACCTGCCGGCCGACCAGGCGGCGGTCCTCGTGGCCCACGGCCAGGTCTGGGCCGACCGCGGCGGGCGCGGCTGGCGGCGGGTGGTGGCCAGCCCCGAGCCACTGGAGGTGCTCGACGCGGCCGCGGCCGCGGCCCTGCTCGCGGCGGGGTTCGTCGTGGTCTGCGCCGGGGGCGGGGGGATCCCGACCGTGCGCGAGCCCCAGCCCGACGGCAGCGTGCGACTGCGCGGCGTGCAGGCGGTCATCGACAAGGACCTCACCGCCGCGGCGCTGGCCCGGGCCCTGGACGCCGACGCGCTGGTGATCGCCACCGACGTGGACCACGCCATGGTGGGCTTCGGCACCGACCGGGCCCGGCCGCTGGGCACGGTCACCCCGGCCGAGCTGCGCGGGCTCGCCGCCGCGGGGGAGTTCGCCGGTGGCAGCATGGGGCCGAAGGTCGAGGCGGTGTGCCGGTTCGTCGAGGCCACCGGCCGGCGGGCGGCGGTGACCTCGCTGGGCCGCATCGCCGAGGCGGTCGCCGGCCGCGCCGGCACCCTGGTCCGGCCCGCCCCGAGCGCGGCGGCGACGCGCTGACCCCAACCGCAGGACCGAACCCGAATCCGAATCCGGACGACCCGAGAGGTGGACAGGTGCCCGACGCGATCGAGGTGCGCAAGGTCCCGATCCAGCATGTCAGCGATGCCTCCGGCCTGGCCGAGCTGATCGACGCCGGCGTGGTCGAGGCCGACCGCGTCATCGCCGTCATCGGCAAGACCGAGGGCAACGGCGGGGTGAACGACTACACCCGCATCATCGCCGACCGCGCCTTCCGGGAGGTGCTGATGAGCAAGGGCACCCGCAGCCACGAGCAGGTGATGCAGGTGCCGATCGTGTGGTCCGGCGGCACCGACGGGGTGATCTCGCCCCACGCCAGCGTCTTCGCCACCCTGCCGCCCGGCCACCCCGACGCCGCCGCCGGCCTCGACGAGCCGCGGCTGACCGTCGGCTTCGCGATGAGCGAGCAGCTGTTGCCCGAGGACATCGGGCGGCTCCCGATGGTCGAGAAGGTGGCAGCCGCGGTCCGGGTGGCGATGGAGCGGGCCGGGATCGGCGACCCGGCCGACGTGCACTACGTGCAGACCAAGACCCCGCTGCTGACCATCCACACCATCCGCGACGCGAAGAGCCGCGGCAAGACGGTCTGGACCGAGCACACGCACGAGTCGATGGACCTGTCCAACGGGACGACGGCGCTGGGCATCGCGGTGGCCCTGGGCGAGATCGAGCCGCCCTCCGACGCGGACGTCATGCACGACCGCTCGCTGTACTCCTCCGTCGCCTCCTGCTCCTCCGGGGTCGAGCTCGACCAGGCCCAGGTGGTGGTGGTCGGCAACGCCCGCGGGGTCGGTGGCCGGTACCGGATCGGGCACTCGGTGATGCGCGACGCGCTCGACGCCGACGGCATCTGGGCGGCGATCCGCAGCGCCGGGCTCGAGCTGCCCGACCGGCCGCACCACAGCGACCTCGATGGCCGGCTGGTCAACGTCTTCCTCAAGTGCGAGGTCAGCCAGGACGGCGTCGTCCGCGGGCGGCGCAACGCCATGCTGGACGACTCCGACGTGCACTGGCACCGCCAGATCAAGTCGTGCGTGGGCGGGGTGACGGCGTCGGTGACCGGAGACCCGGCGGTCTTCGTCTCGGTGTCCGCCGCGCACCAGGGCCCGGACGGCGGTGGCCCGGTGGCGGCGATCGTCGACCTCGGGGCCGGCGAGCCGACCGGGTACCGGCCGCCCGCGCGGTGACCCCGTCCCGGAGCGGGGCCGTTCAGCGGGTCGTCGGCAGTGACACGGCGAGCACCGCGGCGGCCTCGCCCCGGCCCGGGGGGGCGAGGCGGTGCAGCACCCAGGCCCGGCCCGGCAGCATCCGCTGCACCCGGGCCAGCGTCGGCTCACCGGCGCGCCCGACCACGTCGATGACGTAGACGGCGGTGCTGCCGGGCACGGCGGGCAGGTCCGTGCCGTCACTGACGGAACACCCGCTGGCCCATCCCGCCTCCGGGGTGGCCGACGAGACGACCAGGCACGGTGCGGCGGGACGGGCGGCCCGCACCGCCGCCACGATCGGCGCGCGGGCGCTGCGCACCTGGGCCATCCCGCGCCCGACCACCAGCAGTGACAGCGCCAGCGCGGGCACCGCCGCGACCGCGGTGAGGGCGAGCAGGTGACGGGTGCGTGGGCCGCGCAGCCGGGCGAGGGCGTCCGCGCCGAGGACGGTCAGCGCCAGCATCGGGAAGAGCACGAAGCGCGGCTCGCCGTGCGCGAGCAGCCCGAGCAGGAGCACCTGCACCGCTGCCGCCAGGCCGAGGAACACCCGGTCGCGGTCGGCCTCCCGGCTGCCGTCGGGGGGTGCTCCGGCCCGCCGGGCGGCGAGCAGCGCCCGCCCGGCGACCAGCGCGCCGGCCGCGCCGGCCACCATCACCGCGGCCCCGAGCGGTCCGGCCAGGCTGAGCGGGAAGGCGCGGGCGTAGAAGACCAGCCCGGCACCGAGGTAGCTGCGGTGCGCCACCGCCGCGGCGAGGGTGAGAATGCCGATCGGGTTGCCGGTGCCACGCACCCCCGCGACGGCCAGCACCCCGGCGCCCAGCCCGAGCACGAGGGCCGCACCGAGGCCCTCCCGCCAGGCGCGCAGCCAGGACCGCGGGCCGTAGCCGGCCACGGCGGCCGCCCCGATGGCGAGCACCCCGGAGGTCGCGCCGTAGCGGATCGTGCACGCGGCCACCGCCAGCGCCGCCGCCGCGGGCAGCGTCCACCGGCTGTGCCCTGGCCGCTGCGCCCGGGTGACGAGGTGCGCCGCGGCCAGCAGCAGGCCGGCGGAGGGGATGTCGTCGAGGAACTCCGGCAACCGGCGGGCGAAGGTGACCCCGCCGAGCGCCACCGCCACCGCGACGAGCGCCGCCGCGGAGCCGGCCAGCCGGCGGGTGGCGGCGTACACGGTGGCGAGGGTGAGCAGCGCGAGCACCAGGGCGACGGAGCGCAACGCCCACAGCGGGGAGGCAAGGCCGCGGGTGAGCTCGAGCGCGGCGGCGCCCAGCAACGGCATCCCCACCGGCCGGTACAACGCCCAGGCCGCGGTGGGTGCGCCGGTGACCCAGTTCCGCGCCCGTGCCGCGTACACGCTCTCGTCGTGGCCGGGGTAGGGCTCGGCGAGTTGCAGGCCCACGGCGACCACGGCGGCGGTGGCGAGCAGCAGGGCGAGCGCGACGGGCGCCGGGATCCCCACCACCGGCCGCGCGAGCCTCCCGATCAGGTCGCGGCCGGAGGGAGCGCCCCGCGCGGGGGGAGCGGCGGGATGCCCGGTCGTCCGGGGTTCGCCACCCTCGGCCGTCACGCCCACCCGCGCCCACCTCCGGTCCGGGGCTCCCGGACGGAGCGGAGCCGGTCCGGTCACCCTAGCCACCGCGGCCCGAGTGGGCACGGTGTCACCACGGGGGCGGCATCCGGGGCGGAATCCGGGGCGGTAAGTTACTCACCGGTAGGGCCGGCGCCGCGAGGTCGTCGCCTAATGTGACGGGCATTACCTCAGCACGCGCAGACGCACCGCATCAGCGGACGGGAGAGTCACCCCCATGCACTTCACCAGCCTGCCCACCGCCGCCCGGGCGGCGGCGGCAGCGGCCCGCGACGCGGCGAGCACCGGCGCGGCGGCCTCCCACTGGTCGGGCCTGCAGACCGCCATCGTCACCGCGATCGCGGTGCTCTCGGTGATCGGCGTCGCGCTCTTCGCCCGCACCGTGAGCCACCTGGCCCGCGTGGTCCGGCTCGGAAAACCCGACAGCACCCGCGGCGGGCAGTTGCCGGCCCGCGCCTACAGCCTGTTCGCCGAGTCGCTCGGCCACGCCAGGCTGGGCCGCTGGCCGCTGATCGGGGCAATGCACTGGCTGGTGTTCGTCGGGTTCGGGGCCCTCTTCTTCACCCTCCTCACCGCTTACGGCCAGCTGTTCGACCCGTCGTTCGCGTTGCCGCTGATCGGGCACTGGGTGGTCTACGAGTGGGTCACCGAGGTGATCGGCTGGCTCACGCTGGTGGCGATCCTCGGGCTGATGGCGGTGCGGCAGGCCCGCCACCCGCGCCGGTACGCCTCGTCACAGGGCCGCCGCTCCCGCTTCTTCGGCTCCAGCTTCTGGCAGGCGTACTACGTCGAGCTCACCATCCTCGCGGTGGCGCTGTGCGTGCTGGCGCTGCGCGGGCTGGAGTACGCGCACGCGGCCGCGCTCGGCGCCGGCACCCGCGACGGTCGCACTACCCGACCACGGCCTGGCTCGGCCGGGCCTTCGCCGGGCCGTCCGCGCAGGGGCTGGGCAACGCCGTCATCGCCGTGGCCGCCACCAAGATCATCGTCTCGATGGCGTGGTTCATCACCATCGCGCTGCAACCCACCATGGGGGTCGCCTGGCACCGCTTCCTCGCCTTCGTCAACATCTGGTTCAAGCGGTACCCCGGCGCAGGCCGGGCCGCGGGCTCACCCCGAGCCTGGGCGCGCTGCAGCCGATCCGGGTCGACGGCGAGCCGCTCGACTTCGAGGCGCGTCGAGGAGCTCGACGAGGACGCCGCGCTCGGCGTCGGCAAGGTCGAGGACTTCACCTGGAAGGGCCTGCTCGACTTCACCACCTGCACCGAGTGCGGGCGCTGCCAGTCGCAGTGCCCCGCCTGGAACACCGACAAGCCGCTGTCCCCGAAGCTGCTCGTCGCTCGCCCTGCGCGACCACGCCCACGGCAAGGCGCCCTGGCTGCATGGCCGCCGACGAGGCGCCGAGCGGCGCCGAGCTGGTCGCCGGCCGGAGCAGCGCCGAGGGCGTGCGCACCCTGGTCGCCCCCGGTCGAGCACCGACGGACGCTGCTCGGCCGGCGGGCGTGATCGACCCGGACGTGCTGTGGTCGTGCACCACCTGCGGGGCCTGCGTGGAGCAGTGCCCGGTGGACATCGAGCACGTCGACCACATCGTCGACATGCGCCGCTACCAGGTGCTCATCGAGTCGGCCTTCCCCAGCGAGCTGGGCGGGCTGTTCAAGAACCTCGAGCGCAACGCCAACCCGTGGGGGATGAGCGCCGCGGGCACGGATGGACTGGGCGAAGGGCCTGCCCTTCGAGGTGCCGCAGGTCGGGCACCGACGTCGAGGACCTCGGCGCGCGTCGACTACCTGTTCTGGGTCGGCTGCGCCGGCGCTCTGGAGGACCGCGCGCAGAAGACCACCCGGGCCGTCGCCGAACTGCTGCACCTGGCCGGGGTGTCGTTCGCGGTGCTCGGCGACGGCGAGTCGTGCACCGGCGACCCGGCCCGGCGGGCGGGCAACGAGTTCCTCTTCCAGATGCTGGCGCCGGCAGAACGTCGAGGCGCTCAACGAGGCCGGCGCGACCAAGATCGTCGTCACCTGCGCGCACTGCTTCAACACGCTGGCGAACGAGTACCCCCAGCTCGGCGGCAACTACGAGGTCGTGCACCACACCCAGCTGCTGAACCGGCTGGTGCGCGACGGCAGGCTGGTCCCGGTCGCGCCCGCCTCGGGCGAAGCCGTGCCCGCCAATGCGGCCGTCGCCGGCACCGTCACCTACCACGACCCCTGCTACCTCGGCCGGCACAACGGGGTCTACTCCCCGCCGCGGGAGCTGCTCGGCGCGCTGCCCGGGGTCACGTTCACCGAGATGCCGCGGCACGGCGCGCGCTCGTTCTGCTGCGGCGCCGGCGGAGCGCGGATGTGGATGGAGGAGAAGCTCGGCACCCGGATCAACCTGAACCGGACCGCGGAGGCGGTCGCCACCGGCGCCGACACGCATCGCCGTCGGCTGCCCGTTCTGCCGGGTGATGCTCACCGACGGACTGACCACCGCGCAGGCCGAGGGCACGGCGCCGCGAGAGCGTCGAGGTGGCCGACGTCGCCCAACTGCTGCTCGCCGCCGTCCGCCGCGGCGACGCCGGCTGAACCCACCCCGCAACGGCTGGACCCACCAGTGCGGCCGCTGCCCAGCCGGGCATGGTAGGCATGGGCCCGTGGCCCAGCTCATCGCCGCGGCCGGCACGGTCGTGGACGCCCTCACCGCCGTTCGGCCGGCGCCGCCCGCCTGGGTGGTGCTCGGCACCGCAGCGGTGGCGCTGGTCGCCGTCGCCGACACGAGTACCTGGTTGCGGCTGCGGCACGTGGTGACGATCGCGCACGAGGGCGGGCACGCGGCCGTCGCGGTGCTCAGCGGGCGCCGCCTGCGCGGGGTGCGGCTGCACTCGGACACCTCCGGCCTCACCCTGTCCGCGGGCCGCCCCACGGGGCCGGGGATGATCGCCACCGCGGCGGCCGGCTACCCCGCCCCCGCGGTGCTCGGGCTGCTCGCCGCGCTCGCGTTGTCGGCCGGGTACCTGCTCGCCACGCTGTGGGCGTTCCTGCTGCTGCTGGCTGCCCTGCTGCTGACGATCCGCAACGTGTTCGGCGCGGTGTCGGTGCTGGGCACCGGGGCGGTGCTGGTGGGTGTCGCGGTGTGGGCGCCACCCACCGGGCAGGGTGCCTTCGGCTACCTGTTGGCCTGGTTCCTGCTGCTGGGCGCCCCGCGGCCGGTGCTGGAGCTGCAGCGCAAGCGCCGCCGGGGGGGCGTGGAGATCTCCGACGCGGACCACCTCGCCCGGCTCACCGCAGTGCCGGGCCTGGTCTGGGTGACGCTGTTCCTCGTGGTCACGCTGGGCGCGCTGGTGGCCGGGTGCTGGCTGCTGCTGCGCGGGATGCTTCCGGCCTGACCCGCCGGCGCCCGGGCGCACCGGCCCGAGCACCCCGGCGGCGGGGCTCAGGCTCGGCCCGCCCGGCGCCGAGACAAGGGGCCATGAGGGTACTCGTGGCCGGGGCCGGCTTCGCCGGCAGCGTGGTCGCCCGCGAACTGGCCGACGCCGGGCATCGGGTCCTGGTCGTCGACCGCCGCGACCACATCGGCGGCAACGCCTACGACACCACCGACGCCCACGGCGTGCTGGTGCACCGGTACGGGCCGCACATCTTCCACACCAACAGCGCGAAGGTGCACGGCTGGCTCTCCCGGTTCACCGCCTGGCGGCCCTACGAGCACCGCGTGCTCGCCCGCCTCGACGGGGCGCTGTACCCGGTGCCGGTCAACCTCACCACGATCAACTCCCTGTACGGGCTGCAGTTGGACGAGGCCGGCGTCGCCGCCCACCTGGAACGGGTGCGGGAGGTCCGCACCGACGCCCGTGGCCGGCCCGTGCGCGAGACCAGCGAGGACGTGGTGCTGTCCGCCGTGGGGCGCGACCTGTGCGAGCGGTTCTTCCGCGGCTACACCCGCAAGCAGTGGGGGCTGGACCTGTCCGAGCTCGGTCCGTCGGTGGCGGCGCGGATCCCGGTGCGCACCGGCACCGACGACCGCTACTTCACCGACACCTACCAGGCGATGCCGGCCGAGGGCTACACCCGGATGTTCGAGCGGATGCTCGACCACCCCGGCATCGAGGTCCGCACCGGCTGCGATCACCGCGAGGCGGTGCGCGGCTGGCCGCACGACCATCTCGTCTTCACCGGCCCGGTGGACGAGTTCTTCGACCACCGGCTCGGCCGGCTGCCCTACCGTTCGCTGCGCTTCGAGCACCTGCACCTGCCGGACGTGCAGCGCTACCAGCCCGTCGGCACCGTGAACTACCCGCAGCAGGACGTCGCGTGGACCCGCATCACCGAGTTCCGCCACCTCACCGGGCAGCACCACCGCGGCACCTCGCTGGTGCGGGAGTTCCCCACCGAGGGCGCCGACCCGTACTACCCGGTGCCGCGGCCGGAGAACCAGCGGCTGTACCGGCGCTACCAGGAGCTGGCGCAGGCACAGCCCCGGACCAGCTTCGTGGGCCGGCTGGCGGAGTACCGCTACCTCAACATGGACCAGGTCGTGGCCTCCGCCCTCGCCCTCGGCGCGCGGCTCATCCCTTCGGCCCAACCTGCCGAGACAGTACCGTGAGGCTCTTCGTCCTGACTCCCGCCCGGTTCGTCACCGGCGGCCCCGAGGCGCTGCACCAGCTGGTGCACAAGGCCACGGTCCTCGGCTACGACGCTGCGGTGGTGTACCTGCCGGCCGGCGACCCGGACCCCGTGGCCGAGCCCTTCCGCCGGTACCACGCCCCCGTCGCGCCCGCCGTGGTGGACGCCAAGGACTCCTTCGTGGTGGCCCCCGAGACCGAGGTGCCCGAGCTGCTGAAGGTCGGCCTCGCCCAGCGCGGCCTGTGGTGGCTGAGCGTTGACAACTTCGTCACCCGCAACCGGCGGCTGCAGTCCCAGCTGGGCGCCCCCGAACCGCCGCTGGACCTCGTCTTCGACGCCGCCAGCCGCTTCCTGCACCTGTCGCAGTCGGACTACGCCCGCACGTTCGTGGCCGGACGCGGGATGAGCAGCACGATGCTCACCGACTACATCCGCACCGAGATCGTCGAGCAGTCCCAGCAGGTCCGCCACGGGCCGAAGGACGACATCGTCGTCTACAACCCGAAGAAGGGCATGGACTTCACCCGGCGGCTGATGGCCGAGGCCCCGCAGACGCTGCAGTGGGTGCCGCTGGAGGGCCTGGCGCCCGACGAGGTGAGCCGGCTGCTGGGCCGGGCCAAGGTGTACGTCGACTTCGGCAACCACCCCGGCCGCGACCGGATCCCGCGCGAGGCGGCGCTGTGCGGGTGCTGCGTGATCACGGGGTCCAAGGGCAGCGCGGGCCACGAGAGCGACCTGCCGCTGCCTGCCGGCTACCGCTTCGACGACGCCGACCCCGCCGCACCGGCGGCCGTGCTCGAACGGATCACGAGCGTGCTGGCGGACTTCGACGCGCACACCCCGCGGTTCACCGCCTACCGCGACTGGGTCGAGGGCCAGGAGCAGCGCTTCACCAACGAGGTCTTCGCGCTGCTGACGGGGGTCGAGAACCACCAGCGCCGGACCAACCGTCTGAGCGCCTGAGCAGCTGAGCACCGGCCACCGGGAGATCATCATGAACCGCGCCCACATCTGCCTGATCGTCCCGCCCGGCGGCGTGCACGCCCTCGGCCTGCTCGACCCGGCGCGCTACCTCGCCGCCCAGCTCACCCGGCTCGGGGTGGAGACCACGCTGGCGAAGAACCGGGTGCGCGGCGATGCGGTGAACCTGGTGTTCGGTGCCCACCTCGGCTTCGACCCCGCCTGGGCGCAGGAGTTCCGCTGCGTGCTGGTGAACCTCGAGCAGCTCGGCGAGGACGCACGGGTCCCGCTGGGGTACCCGCAGCTGCTGCGCACCACCCCCACCATCGACTACCACCCCGACAACGTGCGCGCCTACCGCGAGCGCACCGACGACGTGCCACTGCTCGGCTTCGGCGTCGCGGAGTACCTGCACCCCGGCCCCGAGCTGATCCCGATCGAGCAGCGCCCGATCGACCTGCTGTTCGTGGGCAGCATGAACGAGCGGCGCGAGGCACTCATCCAGCGGATCGAGAAGTCCGGGGTGGAGGTCGCCATCCCCGACACTCCCGTGTTCGGACCCGAGCGGGACGCGCTCGTCCGCCAGTCCAAGGCGGTGCTGAACCTCGCCCACTACTCGATGGCCCGCTTCGAGCAGGTGCGGGCGTTCCTGGTGCTGTCGCAGGGAACGCCGCTGGTGTCCGAGCGGTACACGCTCAAGGCACCCGGGGAGGAGGCCTTCCGCGACTGCGTGCACTGGTTCGACCCGCGCCGGCTGGAGGAGTTCTTCGCCGGCACGCTGACCGACCCGGGGTTCGCCGGGACCTCCCGGGAGCTGCTGGCCCGCTTCGCCACCCACGACGCCCTCGAGTCCGTCAAGGACGTGTGGGAGTACGCCGTGGAGGCCACCGCCCCCTCACCGCCCGCCGCGCGGCGGCCGTTGCGCGTCAACGCGACGATGGGCACCGCCGGGTACCGCCCGGGCTGGCTCAACGTCGACCCGTCGGCGCACCTGGTGCCGGACTGGCAGCACGACCTGGGCCGCGGGGTGCAGCTGCCGGTGGAGCTGGACACCACCCGCTGGGGGCGGCTGACGCTGGCCGCCGGGACCGCCGCCCAGGTCGACCTCGGCCCCCTCGACCCGGCCTCCCCCGCCACCGCGGCGGCCCTCGACGCCTGCCTGCAACTGCTCGCGGAGGACGGCGTCGTGGTGCTCGACTGGCCGGCCAGCAGCGGGCTGGAGGCGCTCGACCCGTTCACCCGGCAGTTCTGGCTGAGCGGCTGGTTGGAGCACCGCTTCTCCGTCCGGCACGCCGGAGCCCTCGACGCGCACGCGACCCCGTGCCGGGCGCAGGACGCCGTCCGGCTGCGCGTGGTGCTGGTGAAGGTGGCGTGCACGCTGCTCGACATCACCCTGGCCCGGGCCTCGAGCGAGGACCTCGGCCTGCTCACCATCGGCTGACGGCCGGCGCCACCGGTCCGGTACCCGGCCGGCCCCGGGTCGGTGCCCGGGGAGGCCGCGACGGGTCTAGCTCGCCGGGCCCGCGGGTTGCTCGTCCCCCTGCGCTGGCGAACCCTGCGCGGGCGAACCCTGCGCGGGCGAACCCTGCGCGGGCGAACCCTGCGCGGGCGAACTCTGCGGGGCCCGCGGCTGCGGCTGCGCGTCCCGGCCGGCCTGCTGCCGCGGGCGCGCCAACCGCTGCAACCGGTTCGCTACCGACTCGAGGTTGTCCACCCGGCTGACGGCGGCGGCGTTCGCGGCCTGCACCTCGGCGTAGACCTCGGCACGGTGCACCTGGACGCTGCGCGGCGCCTCGATCCCCAACCTGACGGTGTCACCGCGGACCTCGAGCACGACGACTCGGACCTCGTCACCGATGACGATGCTCTCCCCTGCGCGCCGGGTCAGCACAAGCACTGGCGGGCTCCCTCCGTGGATCCCTCACCACAGCCAGGACCCCGCGTCCGGGTCGCTAGGCGACTGTGGCCCGTACCGGCCAGTCCGTCCCGGACAGGATGACCTGGGTCGCCGCCCTGGTCCGGGCGTTGATGACGACCGGTGCCATGAGGTTAGCGGTCGTGGGGTCCGGATCGACGCCGACGGTGAGAATCACCAGCACCAGCGCGTCGTCGGCGGCCTCGAGCCCCAGCTCCGTACACGCGGCCTCGTCGAGGTCCACGGCGTAGTCGGGGAAGAAGACGGTCGGCACCGCCACCAGGAAGCGGACCTCGGGCTGCTGCACGCTGCGCAGCTCGTACAGCAGCGTGTCGGCCGTCGGGTCGTCGCCGCCCTGCTCGCCCGCCGCCGGAGCACCGAGCCGGACGAGCAGGAACCCGTCCAGACCCGGGAAGCCGGGCAACGGGGTGACGAGCTTGATCACCGGTATGTCCTCGACCACCGGTGCACCTCCCACGGGTCCATTCTCGCCGGAACGACCGGGGGCCGCCGACGCCCGGCCGGGCGCGGCCGCCGTCCAGGACCGGTCCAACATTACCGGTCACTCTCCGGGTTCGGGGCCACCCTGCGCGGGCCGGTCATGACAGGAAGTCCACCAGCGACTTCTGCAGGATCCTCGACGCCGCACCGAGCGCGGACTGGTAGGCAACCTGTTGGGTCTGCAGGTTCATGATCGTCTGCGGGAGGTCGATGTCGACGTTCTGGCTGATCCGGTCGGTCAGGTCCGCCTGGTGGGAGGTGACCACCGTCTGCGCGTTGGTGACCCGCGTCTCGCGGGCGCCGATGTCGCCGAGCGCCTGTGACACCGAGGACAGCGCGCTGTCCAGCGCGTTGAGGTCGGCGTCCGTGGCCCCGGTCCCGGAGATGTCGGTGGCCAGCTGTGCCAGCACCCCCGGCACGGTGTCGGCGCCGACGTCGCTGCCCTTCACGTCCATCCGGATCGTCGAGTCACTGGAGATCCGGGTGGACACCGCCTGGTCGTTGCCCGTGTAGGCACCGGTGGTGGGGTCGACCGCGTAGCTGCCCGCCACCGTCCCGCCGAAGATCGGCCGGTCCAGGTACCGGGTGTTGTACAGGTCGATGACCTCGGAGCGGATCTGGCTGACCTGCTGGGAGATCGCGCTCATGCTGGTGGTGTTCAGCGAGGCGTTGCGCGACTGCAGCAGCAGGTTGCGGGCCGACTGCAGCTGGTCGGACAGCGACTGCAGGGTGCTGTCGGTGACCTGCAACCGGCTCTGCACGAACCCGATGTTGCGCAGGTACTGGGTCGTCCGCGGCCTGCTGCGACGACAGCAGCATGGCCGAGGCGGTGCCCGAGGGATCGTCGCTCGGCACGCTGATCCGGTGGCCGCTGGACAGCTCGTTCTGCAGCCGCTGCAGCGAGGTGAGGTTCGTCCTGCAGACCCCGCAACGTGGTGTCGCTGAGGCTGCGCTGGGTGATCCGGCCGACGGACATCAGCGTCACCTACCTACCAGACCGGTCTTGTTGATCAGGGTGTCGAGCATTCCGTCGACGGCGGTGATGACCCGGGCCGACGCCTCGTAGGCACGCTGGTAGAGCAGCATGTTGGTCATCTCCTCGTCGAGGTTCACCCCGGCGCTGGACTGCACCGCGTCGTCCGCGGCCGCCACCACCGAGTCCTGCACCGAGGAGGCCGACTGCAGGCTCTGCACCTGCACGCCGAGCGCCGTGGTGAGCTGGCGCCACTGCTCCGACGCCCCGGGCGAGCCGCCGAGCGCCGCCGAGGAGGTGGAGTCGCTGGCCAGGTCGCCGATCGAGGCGGCCACCGAACCGTCGACCACTCCGGCGGCGGCGGCGACGGCGAGGTCCCCGGGCGCGGTCGGGACCACCTGCAGGGTGGCGGCGTCCGTGCCGGAGAAGAAGTCGGTGTTGGTGGTGCCCGCGGACGTGTACCCGGTCTGGTGGACGCTGTTCACCGCGTCCCGCAACGCCACGGCGACGGCGTCGATCTGCCCCTTCATCGCGGGCAGGTCGGTCTTCACCGCGGCCAGGTACCCGGCGGCCGATCCGGAGTCCACCGGGACCGGCGTCGAGCCCCACATCAGCGTCGGCGGGTCGGTGGCCGCGCTGGCGATGTCGGGCGCCCCGGCCAGGGTGAGCTGCTGCGCCTCGGAGCCGGCGACGATGGTCACCCCGCCCACGCTCACCGACACCTGGCCGTCGTCCGCCGGTTGCGACTGGGCCCCGACCAGCGACGCCAGCTGGCGCACCAGGGTGTCGCGGCGGTCGAGCAGGTCGTTGGCGCTCTGCCCGCTGACCGAGCTGGCGTGGATCTGCGCGTTCAGGGTGGCCAGGTCGGAGGCCGCCTGGTTGGCCTGCGAGACCACGTTCGCCAGCGCCGTGTGCGCCGTCGTCCACTCGGCCGACAGGTTCGAGGTGAGGGAGTGCAGCTGGTCGGTGACGGCGACCCCGCGCTGCAGGACCACCGCCCCGGCGGCGTTGTCGGTCGGCGTCAGCGCCAGGTCGTGCCAGGAGGAGTAGAACGCGTCGAGGGTGCTCTGCAGGCCGGTGCCGGTCGGCTCGGACAGCAGCTGCTGGGCCGCCGTGAGGGTGCTGGTCTCCGCCGTGAGCGCCGACTGCCGCCCGCCGGCGCTCGCCCGCATCGACTCCAGGAAGGTGTCCCGGATGCGGGTGATCGCCTCCACCGAGACGCCGCTGAGGACGGGCTGGTTGCCGGTGAAGAAGGTGGCCGAGACCGTGGTGCCGGCCGTGGCCAGGTCGACCCGCTGCCGGGAGTATCCGTCGGTGTTGGCGTTGACGACGTTCTGGCCGGCGATGTCCATCGCCCGCTGCGCCGCCGAGAGCCCGCTGACGCCGGTGTTGAGGGTCGAGAATCCGCTCATCCGGGGCTCACAGCGTCCGGTCCACGGTGGCCCACGTGTTCGCCGCGGGGGCGCCGCGGCGGCCCTGGGCGTCGTAGCCGCCGGTGGAGGCGTCGGTGCGGTACCCGAGCTGGAGCAGGGTCGATTCGACCGCCTTCATCCCCGCCGACATCAGGTGCTTGTTGGTCTCGGCGAGCGCGGACAGCTCGCTGGTGAGGGTGAGCAGCACCTGCCGGTGGTCGATCAGCACCCCGGTCCAGGGCGGCTGCGCGGCGGCCGCGAGGACCTCCAGCGTCGAGCCGGCGGCGACGCCGAGTTCGGCGCAGGCGGCGTCGGCGACGGCCGCCCGCTGCACCTCCACCACCGCCAGCTCGGCGAGCAGCCCCTCGACCTCTCCGGTGGCGGCCGCCAGCCAGCGGGTCCGCCCGGCGGCCAGCAGCAGCTGCTCGCACTCCAGGCGGTACACCAGGCGCTCGAGCAGCTCGCGCTGCCGCCACAGGATCGCGGCGAGGTCCGGCAGGCTCACAGTCGGCTCCTGACGTCGACGGCCGGGTCGAGATCGACCCTCGGAATGTCCTTTCGGCAGTGCCGGGGTCAACCTGAGGGGTTTGCGGGCCACGGGGTTGCGCCGGACGGGTGATTCCCCCTGGCGGCGCCCGCCGGGCCGGCGTCGACCTCGAAAGCCGGGCCGGGGCGTGGCCGATGAGGGACCGTGCCCGTCCCCACCGCCTCCCCCGCTGCAGTCGAGGAACTGATCGGCGGACACCTCGCGCTGGTCGGACACATCGCCCGCGAGGCTTCGTCCCGGCTGCCCCGCCACCTCGACACGGACGACCTGACCGGGGCCGGCGCGCTCGCCCTGGTCCAGGCCGCACACGCCTTCGACCCCTCGTTCGGGGTCCCGTTCGCCCGCTTCGCC
Source organism: uncultured Actinomycetota bacterium (assembly GCA_963784535.1). Taxonomy (GTDB): domain Bacteria; phylum Actinomycetota; class Actinomycetes; order Actinomycetales; family Kineosporiaceae; genus CAWARR01. The sequence goes on from CAWARR010000008.1 coordinate 403,887, forward strand.
AGCACCCGCATCCGCGGCGCGATGATCGACCAGATGCGCCAGCGCGACTGGGCCACCCGGTCGGTGCGCTCGCGCGCCCGCGCGCTGGACCGCGCCGCCGAGACCCTGACCGCGGCCCTGCAGCGCACCCCCACCGACGCCGAGCTGGCGGCCGCCGGCGGCATGTCGGTCGAGGAGGTGCGCGCCATCCGGGAGGGCACCGACCGGGCGGTGCTGCTCAGCCTCGATCCGCTCGGCGGCGACGACGGCGCGGCGGCGACCTCGCTGCAGGACGCCGCCCCCCGCCCGGACGAGGTGCTGGTGGCCGCGGAGCGGATCGGCTACCTGCGGGACGCCATGGCCGAGCTGCCCGAGCGCACCCGCACGGTCGTGGTCGGGTACTACCTCGAGCACCGCCCGCTCACCGAGATCGCCGAGGAGCTCGGCGTCACCCAGTCTCGCGCCTCGCAGCTGCGCGCCGAGGGTCTGGCTCTGCTCCGCGAGGCGCTCTCCGCGCTGCTGCAGGAGGGGCCCCGCCCCGGGACCGACGACGGCGGTACGGACGGGGTGCGGGCCCGGCGCAGGGAGGCGTACGTGGTGGCGGTGGCGAAGCGCTCGACGATCCGTGACCGGGCCAACGTCCAGGCCTACCTGCGCGGCGCCGCCCTGATCGGGGCCGGCGGCGCACCCGCGCCCCCCACCCCCGGTTCCGCCGGTTCCGCCGGTTCCGCCGGTTCGGGCGGAGCGGGCGGAACGGGTGGAACGGGTGGCCGGACCGCCTGAGGGCGCTCCGCCGCGCAGTCCGCGAAGGGTTTCACCCGTTCGGCGCACGCGAAGGCCTCAGCATCGCCCGCCGGCCGCCGATAGGTACCTCAAGCCGGCCCACGGATGGACCGGTGCCGAAGACCAGCCAAGGAGGACCAGATGAGCCTTCGGATCAACACCAACACCTCGGCGTTCAACGCCTACCGGAACCTGTCCGTGACCTCGGACGCGATGAACAGCTCGCTGGAGAAGTTGTCCAGCGGCTACCGGATCAACAAGGCGGCGGACGACGCGGCCGGGCTGGCGATCTCGGAGAGCCTGAAGTCCCAGATCGGTGGTCTGACCGTTGCGGTGCGCAACGCCCAGGACGGCGTCAGCGTCGTGCAGACCGCTGAAGGTGCGCTCAACGAGACCACCGCGATCCTGCAGCGCATGCGGGACCTGTCGGTGGAGGCCAGCAACACCGGCGCCCAGAACGACACCAGCATCAGCGACCTGAACACCGAGTTCCAGCAGCTCGCGAACGAGCTCGACGACATCGCGAACAGCACCCAGTTCAACGGCGTGACCCTGCTCGACAACTCCTACACCGGGACCTTCCAGGTCGGCGCGAACAGCGGCGACCAGCTGTCGGTCTCCATCTCCACCGCCATGGACTCCACGCTGCTGCTCGGTTCGGGTGTGGCCACCGTGACGCTGAGCTCGACCACGGCCTCGGGGCTCATCGACTCCATCGACGCGGCCATCGAGACGGTCTCCAGCACCCGAGCCACTCTGGGTGCCTACCAGAACCGGCTCGACCACAAGATCAACAACCTGAACGTGGCGATCGAGAACATGACCGCCTCCAACAGCCGGATCCGAGACACCGACATGGCCTCGGAGATGGTCAACTTCACCAAGGAACAGATCCTGTCCCAAGCCGGCACAGCGATGCTGGCGCAGGCGAACCAGGCCCCGCAGACGGTCCTCAAGCTCCTGCAGTGACCCACCGGCCGGCGGTGACCCACAAGGTCGCCGGCGGATGACGCGGACGGTGACCGGCGCCACAACGGCGTCGGTCACCGTCCGCGTTCTGCCTGCTCGCGAAGGGTTTCACCCGTTCGGCGCACGCGAAGGCCTCAGCATCGCCCGCCGGCCGCCGATAGGTACCTCAAGCCGGCCCACGGATGGACCGGTGCCGAAGACCAGCCAAGGAGGACCAGATGAGCCTTCGGATCAACACCAACACCTCGGCGTTCAACGCCTACCGGAACCTGTCCGTGACCTCGGACGCGATGAACAGCTCGCTGGAGAAGTTGTCCAGCGGCTACCGGATCAACAAGGCGGCGGACGACGCGGCCGGGCTGGCGATCTCGGAGAGCCTGAAGTCCCAGATCGGTGGTCTGACCGTTGCGGTGCGCAACGCCCAGGACGGCGTCAGCGTCGTGCAGACCGCTGAAGGTGCGCTCAACGAGACCACCGCGATCCTGCAGCGCATGCGGGACCTGTCGGTGGAGGCCAGCAACACCGGCGCCCAGAACGACACCAGCATCAGCGACCTGAACACCGAGTTCCAGCAGCTCGCGAGTGAGCTCGACGACATCGCGAACAGCACCCAGTTCAACGGCGTGACCCTGCTCGACAGCTCCTACACCGGGACCTTCCAGGTCGGCGCGAACAACGGCGACTCGCTGACGGTCTCCATCTCCACCGCCATGGACTCCACGCTGGTCGGGATGACCTCGGCCCTGGACTCGACCACGGCGGCCGGCTTCATCGACTCCATCGACGCGGCCATCGAGACGGTCTCCAGCGCCCGAGCCACTCTGGGTGCCTACCAGAACCGGCTCGACCACAAGATCAACAACCTGAACGTGGCGATCGAGAACATGACCGCCTCCAACAGCCGGATCCGAGACACCGACATGGCCTCGGAGATGGTCAACTTCACCAAGGAACAGATCCTGTCCCAAGCCGGCACAGCGATGCTGGCGCAGGCGAACCAGGCCCCGCAGACGGTCCTGAAGCTCCTGCAGTGACCCACCATCCGGTGGCGGCCCTCCGGGCCGCCACCGGATGTTCCCCGTTCTTGAACCAACCGCCGGCGTGAACCAGCGGCCCGCGTGAACCAACCACCCACCAGTTCCAGCGCCTGAGAGGTCAACCATGACGATCTCGTTCTCCGGGATGTCGTCGGGAATCGACACCCAGAGCATCATCAGCGCGCTGGTGTCCGTGGAGTCCGCGCAGCAGACCCTGCTGAAGAACCAGCAGAGCACGAGCCAGCAGACGGTCAACGCCTACACCGCGCTGGTCACGAAGCTCAACAGCCTCTCCTCGGCCGCGGCCACCGTGGCGGACACCCCGAGCTGGGTGGGGACCACCGCGACGTCCTCCTCGGCGAACGTCACCGCCACCGCGTCGGGCACCACCGGGGCGTCGCTGACCTTCGACGTCACCCATCTCGCCGCCGCCCACACGCTGATCTCCGCCACCGCGGCCACCTCCACCAGCGACGTGGTGGCCAGCAGCGGGAGCATCTCGGTCACCGCCTCGGACGGCTCCCAGACCGCCCTCAGCGTCGGCACCGGAACCCTCAGCGAGGTCATCTCGGCGATCAACGGCTCCGACACCGGGCTGGTCGCCTCCGCCGTGCAGGTCTCCGCCGGCAGCTACCGGTTGCAGGTCGCCGCGAAGACCACCGGCGCGAGCTCGCAGTTCTCCCTCAGCGGGCTCGACGGCTTCTCCGCCATGAACGTGCTCACCACCGGTGCCGACGCGAGCATCCACGTTGGCGACCAGACCACCGGCTACGACGCCACCTCCACCACCAACACGTTCTCCAACCTGGTCTCCGGGCTGTCCTTCACCGTCGGCAAGGTCGAGTCCGGCGTCACCATCGCCTCGACCGTGGACGGCACCGGCGTCGCGAAGAACGTCTCCGCGATGGTGGACGCCGCGAACAACGTGCTGGCCTACATCGACTCGGCGACCAACTGGGACTCCACCACCAAGACCGCCTCCCCGCTCAACGGCGAGTCCTCGGTGCGCCAGCTGCAGCAGAACATCCTCAGCATGATCAGCTCGGCCGGGGCGAGCGGGGTCAGCCTGACGAACACGGGCACGCTGAGCTTCAACCAGTCCGACTTCGTCACCGCCTTCAACGCCGATCCGGCGAAGGTCGCCTCCCAGTTCGGCGCCTCGGCGAAGTTCACCGCCTCCCCCGCCGCCGCGAACAGCAGCGTCGCCTTCTCCAGCGCCACCACCACGACCAGGAGCGGCTCGTACGCCGTCACCGTCACCCAGGCCGCGGCCCGCGAGCAGTGGAGCGTCGACGCGAGCAGCGGGAGCATCGCCGGGCAGACGGTCGCGGTCACCCGCGGCGGCACCACCGTGTCGTACACGGCGCCCAGCGGCGAGGACCTGGCCACCTCGGTGGCGACGATCAACACCCAGCTGGCCAACGCCGGGCTCGGCATCATCGCCGCCCAGTCGGGCAACACCATCACCCTCACCGCCGCCAGCCCCGGCAGCGCGCGCGCCTTCACCACCACCCTCGACGGCGCCGCCGCCACCCAGCTGACGGCCGGGCAGGACGTCGCCGGCACCATCGACGGGCAGGCCGCGAGCGGCAGCGGGAACGTGCTGTCGCTGGCGACGGGCACCGGAGGGGCCGTCGGGCTCGCCCTGGTGGTCGACACCACCGCCGCCGACATCAGCGCCACCGGCGGGGCCATCGGTACGGCCAAGTTCTCCTCCGGCCTGGCCCGCCAGCTGCAGCAGCTGGTGACGACCGCGACCGACTCCAGCACCGGCACGCTGACCTCGGCCAAGAACAGCGCCGCCGCCCAGGTGAAGAGCCTGCAGGACCAGATCGACGCCTGGACCCAGCGGCTGAGTGACTACCGCGCCCGGCTGGTCAGCCAGTTCACCGCCATGGAGACCTCGATCAACACGCTGAAGACGTCGATGACCGCGCTCAGCGGCCTGACGTCCTCGCTCGGAACCAGCAGCACCACCGGCTGACCCGCCCGCTACCGCAGACGACCCGATCCCGGCAGGAGCGACCATGTCGTACGGACTCGCCAAGGCTCGCTACACCAGCGACGCCACCGAGACGGTCTCCGCCTCCCGGTTGCTGATCATGCTCTACGACCGGCTGGTGTCGGACCTGTTGCAGGCGGAGGAGGCCATGCAGCAGGGGCGGCACCAGGTCACCGGCGATCGGTTGGGCAGCGCCCAGGCGATCCTGCTGGAGCTGCACGCCACCCTCGACACCAGCGCCTGGTCGGCCGGCGAGGCCCTTGACCAGCTCTACCTGTGGATCATCGCCGAGCTGATGCGGGCCCGGATGGCCGCCGACCCCGACCGGGTGGCCCAGTGCCGCCTGCTGCTCGAGCCGCTGCGTGAGGCCTGGCACCAGGCCGCGTCCGGGCGGCCCGCAGGCCCGCTGCCGATGGCCGCGCTGCGGCCCGCGCAGCCCGCGGCCGAGGCACCGGTGCCGGCCAGGGCCGGGGTGCTGCGGTGAGCGGGACCCGGGCGCCGCTGCCCGGCCCCGCCTGGACACCCGCCACGCCGGCGCCCGCCTGGGACGGCTACCTGGACCGGATCGAAGGGTGCGCCCACGACGCGGAGGGCGCGCTGGCCGCCGGTGACGCCTTCAGCTGGCCCGACCTCGCGCTGCCGCAGGCCACGCCCACCCCCGCCCAGCTGGAGCGGGCACGCCGGCTGCACGCGCGGATGGCGACCCTGCTGGAGGCGGGCCAGGCCCGCCACGACGCCATCGGCCGGGAGCTGTCCGCACTGGTCGCCGCCCGGCCCCGGCAGCCCGCAGCGGGCCTGCTGGGGACCAGCCTCGACGTCACCGGCTGAGGGTCGCGGCAGCAGGAGTCAGCCGGCGAGCAGCTCCGCCATCCGCGCGGTCCAGCTGTGCCGGACGATGACGTCCATCCGTGGCTGCGCCGGCGCACCCCGGCCGGCGAGCAGCTGCTCGACCAGCCCGCCGAGCTCGGGCCCGTTCGCGTCGTAGCGGTGCACCAGGTCCGCCGGCAGCCCCGCGCCGGCCAGCGCCGCGTTGTGCGGGGTCAGCACCGGGACCCCCATCGCCGCTGCCGTGTACACCCGGTCGTGCACGCCCTCGGCCCAGTTCGGGTCGAAGTTCAGCACGGCGCGGTACCGGGTCATGACCAGGGCGACGTCCTCGTGGGCGATCTTCCCGATGTGCCGGAAGCCCGCCACCTCACCGAGCAGCTCCTGCCACCCGAAGCCGAAGAAGTCCACCGGCTGCCCGATCAGGCTGCGCACCGCCAGCAGCCGCCGCTCCCGTCGCACCCACGAGTCGACGCCGCACACCAGGGGCAGGTGCTCGGGGTCGACCAGCTCCTTCGGACCCCAGCCGAGCAGCTTCGCGATCGCCTCCGCGGGCATCGCCGGCGCCTGCGCGCCGGCGAGCAGATCGGCGACGTCGTCGAGGGCGGAGGGGGCGACCGACGCCGGGGCGGTGCGGTCGAGCACCGCGCGCAGCGTCTCGCCCGCCGTCCCGCCGCCGAGCTCCTTGCCGATCGTGCCGATGACGCAGATCCTCCGCTGCGGTACGGGCAGCTGCCCACCGACGGGCAGCCGGGGGAAGCTCGCGAAGGGCAGGTGCCGGGCCTGGGAGCCCCAGAACCCGCCCGTGCCCACCGTGCCGAGCAGCCGGAGGTACCCCGCCTCCGGCGAGACCGGGACCAGCCGCGGATCGGTCTGGGCGTCGGTGCAGAACACCCGGGCCGGCGCGACGCGGGCCAGGTCGTAGATGGGGGCGTCGAGGAAGTAGACCCACACCGGGCTGTTCACCATCCGGTGCAGCGGGGTGCCGTTGATCTCCACCGTGAGCGGCATCGTGGTCAGCGCCAGCACTCCCGCCAGCGGCTGCACCAGCAGCTCCTTGACCTCGTCCAGGCCGTCGGGCAGGACGACGGTCCGCGCATCCACCCCCACCGTGCGCAGCCCCGCCACCATGGCGTCGGCGACGTTCTCGATCGCGCGCAGGTGATGCTTCCAGGCGAACACCAGGAACGGGCTGCCGGCCATCGGGGACAACTCCTTCGGGGTCAGGGCGGGTTCAAGTGGTCGCAGGTTCGACCGACGGGTGCCCGGATCGGGTCGCCACCGCGGCGGCGACCCGCGGGCCGCTCCCGGGGCACCCACGCAGCTCGGCGAGGATCGCGTCGAGGTGCTCGTGGTGGTTGACGGCGAGGATGAGGTCGGCGAGCCACTCCGCCGGCCGCGGGCCCCACAGCCGCAGCAGCCGCACCCCCTGCCCCTGCACCCGCCCGAACTTCACCATCGCGACGATCAGCGCCGCGACCGCGGTGTCGTTGTCCCCCGCCAGCTCCGCCGCGCCGGCCTGCAACCAGATCACCGGCTCCAGGCTGCGGACCCGCCCCACCGGGTCGAGGAGCTCGTCGATGCCCAGCAGCAGCGGCAGCGCCTCCGCCGAGCGGCCGAGCCCGAGCAGTGCCTGCGCCCGCAACCAGTCGCAGAAGCGGGAGTCCGCACCCAGCCCCTGCAGCTCGTCGGCGAGCACGAACGCGGCCTCGAACGGGCCGCTCGCGGCGAGCAGTTCGGCCAGCACCGTGGTCCCCTCGACGTACTGCGGGCCCGAGTGGAACAGGTCGCGCATCGTCTCCAGGGCGTCGACCGCCCGTTGCAGCTCACCCGCGGCCACATGGCTGCGGCCGAGGTTGACCAGCACCCGCGGCAGCAGCTCGGGGTCGACCTCACCGCTGGCCACCACGCTGTCCAGTTGGGCCTGCGCGATCTCCTGGTTGCGGCGGATCTTCGCCGCCACCGTCTCGGCGTCGGAGTAGCCGAGGTGGTCCAGCCGGAGCACCTCGCGCGGGCAGCCCTCCTTGCGCAGCGTGGCGCGGTCGCGGCGCACCGGGTGCTCGTGCAGGCGGGCCGTCCAGCGCACCAGGCTGCGCCGCAGCAGCCGCGGCGCGGGATGGTCGTGACCTCCCTGCCCGCCGGCGACCCCGACGTTGTTGATCCGCACCCCGTACATGTCGACCCGCTCGGAGCGGGCGAGCAGGGCGCGCAGCGCCCCCGGGTCGGCCACCGCCCGCTCATCGGCGTCGATGGACAGCACCCACGCCGCCGAGGTCATCGCCAGCGCCGCGTTCCGGGCCCGGGCGAAGTCCCCGTCCCAGTGCCCGCGCTCCACCCGCGCACCAGCCCGCAGCGCGATCTCCACGGTGTCGTCGCTGGACCCGGTGTCGTAGACCACCACCTCGTCCACCAGCCCCTGCAACGACTCCAGGCAGCCGGGCAGGTTGGCCTGCTCGTCCTTCACGATCAGGGCGGCGGCGAGGGTCACTTTGCGCATGGGGCTGCTATCGGCACCGACGCGCGCCGGGTCAACCCCTCAGCCGGCAGGTGCCGCGCCCACCAGCACCCGGGCCAGCTCCGGACCGGGTGCGGGGGCGACGGCCAGTTCCGCGGCGAGCTCGGCCAGCCGCGCCGGACCGGGGACCAGCCCGCCCCGCCCCAGCGCGCCGGCCAGCTCCTCCGCCGGGCGGGCGGCCCACAGCGAGGCCAGCAACGCCCCGCGGCCGCGCACCCGGCCGTGCCCGGCCATGGCGCGCAGCAGGCAGTCGGCGGCCTCCTCCGCCTCGCCGGCCAGGCCGGCGACCAGCGCCCGGGCCTCCAGCACGGGGCCCAGGTCGAGCTGCCTGCCGGTGGCGTCGACCAGCGCGTCCACCCCCCGCAGCAGCTCGAGCGCCTCCCCGGCACGACCGAGCTGGGCGAGGGCCTGAGCCTCCAGCCAGGCGCAGTACCGCGGGTCGACCTCGGCCCGGCGTAACTCACCGGCCAGCGCCAGGACCACCTCGTCGTGCCCGGCCCCGAGCAGCAGCGTGGCCAGCACGTCGGTGCCCTGGACGGCCTCCGGGCTGCCGGGGGCGAGCTCGCGCAACGCCTCGAACGTGTCGACCGCCTGCTGGCGGCGGCCCGATCCCACCAGGCTGCGCCCGAGGTCCAGCAGCACCGCCGCGATCCGGGCGGCGTCGCCGGGGCGCTGCTCCAGCAGCCGGTCCAGCTCACGGTGCCCCAGCTCCGCGTTGCGCTCCGACTTCGCCCGCAGCACCGCGGCGTCGGCGTAGCCGGTGTGCACCAGCAGCACCTGCTCCGGCCCGCAGGTCGCCGCCCGGGCGCTCCCGCCCTCCCGCCGCAGCGGCTGCTCGTGCACGGGCCCGGCCCAGCTCACGGCCGCGCGGCGGAGCAGCCGCGCCGCGGTGGTGAGGAACGTCCCACCGAGCTCGGCCGGGGCTTCGTTCCGGATCCGCACCGCCACCACGTCCGGGCCGGCAGGGCCGCCCGCACCGTGGAGCAGGGCGTGCAGCGCCCCGGGTCGGCCACCGCCCGCTCATCGGCGTCGATGGACAGCACCCACGCCGCCGAGGTCATCGCCAGCGCCGCGTTCCGGGCCCGGGCGAAGTCCCCGTCCCAGTGCCCGCGCTCCACCCGCGCACCAGCCCGCAGCGCGATCTCCACGGTGTCGTCGCTGGACCCGGTGTCGTAGACCACCACCTCGTCCACCAGCCCCTGCAACGACTCCAGGCAGCCGGGCAGGTTGGCCTGCTCGTCCTTCACGATCAGGGCGGCGGCGATCCTCAGGGCTGGCATGCCGCGGTTGTCGGCAGCTGCGGTCCCGGGCTGAACCCGGGCCCGCCGCCGGGGCCGGCCGCGGCGGCCACGTCCGGACCGGGGTCCGGGCAGGCCCGCAACTCGGCCAGCAGCCCCGGCAGGTGCTCGCCACCGGTCGCCCGCAGCAGCTCCACCAGGCCCCCGATCGGTCGCGCACCCCAAAGCCGCAGCAGGATCCCGGCGCGCCCCAGGTAGCGGCCGTGCCGCAGCGCCAGCTCGACCAGGCAGGCCACCGCGTCGTCACGCTGCCCCGAACGCACCAGCGCGCGCAGCCGCACCTCGAGCAGCTCGACCCCGCTGCGCTCCCGGCCGGCCGCGTCCCGCAACCCGGCGCCGGGTGCGCCCCGCAGGTCCAGCGCCCGCAACGCCTCCAGCGGCCGGTCGAGCGCGATCAGGGCGCGGGCCTGCAGCCAGGCGCAGTAGCGGGGGTCCACCCCCGCCGCGCGCAGGTCCGCCACCAGCCCGGGTACCTGCTCGGCCGCGCCGGCCGCCAGGAGCAGGTCGGCGAGCACGTCGGTGCCGATGGTCGCCTCAGGGCTGTCGGGGAAGTCCGCCCGCAGCCGGGACAGCGCCTCGGTGGCCCGCTGTGCGTCGCCCAGTCCGGCGCAGGAGCGGCCGAGGCTGAGCAGGGCGTAGGCGAACAGCCCCGGCTCGGCCCCCGGGTCCGCGGCCAGCGCGTCGACCTCCTGCTGGGCGATCTCGGCGTTGCGGGCCGTCTTGCGGGCCAGCTCGGCCGCCCCGGCATAGCCGAGGTGATCCAGCCGCAGCACCTGCGCGGGGGCCTGCCGGTCCACCGGCAACGCCACGCCCGGGCCGGGCGGTCGAAGCTGCCCCCCGCCGCGGGACGCGCGGCCCGGGTTCCGGCCACGCCCCCGACCCCGGCGCCGCACCGGACGCTCGTGCACCCGGTTGGCCCAGCTCACCGCGTCCCGGCGGAGCAGCCGCAGCGCCACGTGCCCGTCCACCACCTGCCCGTGCGGGCCGAGGTTGTCGATCCTGACCCCGAACGCCTCCACCTGCGCCTGGGCCGACAGCAGCCCCCGCAGGGCCGCCGGATCGGCAACCACGAGCTCGTCGGCGTCCACCGACAGCACCCAGCCGGCCCGGGTCAGCGCCATCGCCTCGTTCCGGGCCCGGGCGAAGTCCCCGTCCCAGTAGCCCAGCGCCACCCGCGCCCCGTGGGCCCGCGCGACGGCCACGCTGTCGTCCCTCGAGCCGGTGTCGTAGACCACGATCTCGTCGACCAGGGCCGCCGCGGCCTGCAGGCATCCGGGCAGGTAGCGCGCCTCGTCACGCACGATCAGCGCGGCGGCAAGGCTCGGTCCGGACATGTCACCCCCGTCGGCAGCCGGCGCCGGATCCTGCGTGATCGGCGGGGATCGACGGGGATCGACGCGGATCGGTCAGCATCGCCCGAGCGCGGCCGCCACCAGCGGGCCCGGTTCGGGGCTGCCGCGCAGCTCGGCGACGACCGCGTCGAACGCTGCCGGGGCGGCACCGGCAGAGCGGATCAGTTCCACCAGCGCGGGTGCCGGCCGCTCCCCCCACAGCCGGAGCAGGTCGGGGCCGCGCCCGGCGACCCGCCCGTGCACCAGCATCGCCAGCAGCAGGCAGGCGATCGCCTCCGACACCTGCCCGGCCAGCGCGGCCGCCTGCGCGCGGAGTTCGACCACCAGGCCGACGCCCAGGTCGCAGCCGAGGGTGTCGACCAGCCCGTCAACCCCCCGCAGCAGCTCCAGCGCGGGGCCCGGCCGCCCCACCCCGATCAGCACCCGTGCCTGCAGCCAGTCGCAGTAGCCGGGCGGGGCTCCCGCGGCGCGCAGCTGCTCCACCCACCCGGCCGCGCCCGGCCAGCTCGCCACGGACAGCTCGGCGCGGGCGAGGAAGTCCAGCGCCTGCACGGCGGTCCAGCCGCCGGGCTCCTCCTCCCGTGCTGCCCGCAGCGCCTGCACGGCCCCGCCCGGATCGTCCGCGGCGAGCAGGCTGCGGCCGAGGTCGAACAGGGCCCGGGCGCGCCGCGGTGCGGCCGGCGCCCCCGCCCCGGCGAGCTGCTCCAGGGTGGCCCGGGCCAGGGCGGCGTTGCGGGCCGCCTTGGCCCGCACCTGCGCAGGGTCGCCGTACCCGCTGTGCCGCAGCGACAGCGCGGAGCGCGGGCAGTGCCCGAGCGCCAGCGGAGTGCCGCCGGGCCCGCGCAGCTGTTCGTGCACCGCCGCCTCCCAGCGGGCGGCACCGGGCCGGAACAGCCGCACCGGGCTGTGCACGTGGGCCTGCTCGCCGCTGGTCCCCGGGTAGGGGTTGGCCACGTCCACGGCCAGCGCGTCCACGCCCTCCCCGGCCGCGAGCAGCCCGGCCAGCTCGGCGGGGTCACCGACCGCCTCCTCGTCGGCGTCGACGGACAGCGCCCACGGGGTCGCCACGTGCTCCAGTGCCGCGTTCCGGGCCCGGGCGAAGTCACCCTCCCAGCGCCGCCGCAGCACCCGGGCCCCGGCCGCACGGGCCAGCTCGACACTGGCGTCGACCGAACCGGTGTCCACCACCAGCACCTGCGCCACCAGCCCGCGCAGCGCGGCGAGGCAACGCGGCAGGTTGGCCGCCTCGTCCCGGGCCAGCACGACGGCGGTCAGCGGCGGAAGGGGCATGCACCGTGTGTCGGCAGCCGCGGGGCAGGGCTTAGCCCCCCGGCTTGACCCGTCCGAGGACGGGGGCGCACTGCCGGTAGCCGGACCGGGTGCTCGTCACCCGTTCGCCGACCGCGCCCGACCAGAGTGGGCAACCGTGGCCACCCGCTGCCGACGTGGGCGCCCCGCGATTGGGCCGATCGACGGAACGCCAAGGGCCGCAAGGCATGTCGGGCTCAAGGGAATCCGTGCGGGCTCCGAAGCCAGGGGGGAGCACGGACCGCTCGGATGCGCCAGGGATCGGCGTTCAGTCCCGGATCGCCGAGGTCGTACCCCGCCCCCGGTGCCCCGGGTCGGCCGCACCGCCGCGCGCGGTGCCGAAGTGGGGGTCCGGCATGCTCGAGGACATCTCGATCACCGCCTTGCAGGCTGCCATGCGGGGATTGTCCGCCCGCCAACAGGCGATCAGCGACAACATCGCGAACGCGAACACGCCCTACTTCACCGCCCGCAGCGTCTCCTTCGAGAGCGGGCTGAAACAGGCGCTGAGCGACGGGGACAACCCGCTGTCCGTCACCCCCCAGGTCGGGTACACCACCGATGCCGCCAACCTCAACGGCAACAACGTGGACCTGAACTTCCAGACGGTGCAGAGCGTCGAGACGCAGATGAAGTACGACCTGGCGCTGCGGGCCACGGGTGACCGGTTCACCCTGCTGCGCACCGCGGCTCGGGGGTCGTGATCATGTTCGAGGCGCTGAGCATCAGCGGATCGGCGATGCACGTCCACCAGAGCTGGATGGACGCCATCTCCGACAACATCGCCAACATCAACACGGTGCGCTCCACCGGTGAGCCGGCGTTCCAGGCCCGCTACATCGTCGCCCAGTCGGTGGAGAACGGATCGACCGGGGCCGGCGTGGCCGTCAGCGGGGTGCAGCTCGGCAGCGCCACCGGCCGCCTCGTCCACGACCCGAGCAACCCGCAGGCCGACGCCGACGGCAACGTGCGCCTGCCCGACATCGACCTCGGCGAGCAGATGACGGCGATGATCATGGCCGAGCGCGGCTACCAGGCGAGCGCGTCGAACCTCGACCGGGTGCGCGAGACCTACCAGGCGGCCATCCAGATGGGTCGCTCCTGATGAGCGTGTCCGCCGTCGGTGGTTCCGCTGCGGTCAGCCAGCTCTTCCAGGCCTACAGCCAGCAGGTGCTCTCCGGCGCGGCGACCGCCGGGACGGGCGCGACGGGAGCCGTCGCCGCAGCCTCCACCGACCCCGCCACCGCCGCCCGGAGCGCCGACTTCGCCTCCGCGATCGGCAACAGCCTGTCCAACCTCGAGGGGCTGGACACCAAGGCCCAGGGGCTGGCCGTGAAGGCCGCGACCGGTGACCTCAACGACATCCAGGACTACGTGATCGCGGCCAACCAGGCCCAGGTCGCGACCGAGCTGACGACGACCGTCCGGAACAAGGCCGTCGACGCCTTCAACGAGATCATGAGGATGCCGCTGTGACCGCCAGGATGACCCAGACGCTGGGCCACGCCCGCGGGCTGCTGAAGGGCTTCACGCCCGGGCAGCTCGGGGTGATCGTGATCGCCGGGCTGGCCCTGGTGCTCGGGGCGGTCGGGCTCACCCGGTGGGCGGCGCAGCCGACCTGGACCCCGCTGTTCAGCAACCTGTCGGGGGCCGACGCGAACACGATCGTCGAGCAGTTGCGCACCGACAACGTGCAGTACGAGCTCGCCGACGGCGGAGGCACCGTGCTCGTGCCACAGGCCCAGGTGTACAACCTGCGGGTCGAGATGGCCGGCAAGGGGCTGCCCGCCTCCGACGGGAACAGCTACTCCATCCTCGACCAGCAGGGCCTGACCGCCACCGACTTCCAGCAGAACGTCGCCTACCAGCGCGCGCTGGAGTCCGAACTGGACAAGACGCTGCAGGCCATCAGCGGGGTGCAGACGGCGATCGTGCACGTCGCGATGCCGCAGAAGGACGTCTTCGCCAGCGCCCAGGACGCCACCACCGCCTCGGTGCTGCTCGCCCTGCAGCCGGGTACCTCGCTGTCCACCGGGGAGGTGCGGGCGGTCACCCACCTGGTCGCGGGGAGCATCCCCGGCCTCGACCCCGGCAACGTCACCGTGACCAACTCCCAGGGGCAACTGCTGTCGACCAAGGACGACGGTGCCGACGGGTCGGTGGCGGCCGCCGGGCAGGCCGACGCGCAGACCGCCCAGTACGAGGACCGGCTCACCGGCACCGTGCAGGCGATGCTCGACCGCGTGCTCGGGCCCGGACACGCCGTGGTGCGGGTGAACGCCCAGCTCAACTACGACACCCGCAGCACGACCAGCCAGCAGTACCTCAGCGCCACCGGCATCCCGCCGCTGTCGGAGGCCACCTCCCACGAGACCTACTCCGGGGCTGCGGCGGGCGCCGGTGGCGCGCTCGGGCAGACCTACCCCACCCTGACCCCGGGGATCGGTTCCAGCGGCGGTGGCACCTACGACAACCAGCAGCGCACCGTGGACAACGCCGTGGGCAGCGTGGTGGAGAGCGCGCAGGCCGCCCCCGGCTCGGTGGAGCGGCTCACCGTGGCGGTGGTGCTCGACTCGGCCACCGCGGGGTCGGTGGACACCGCGAAGGTCACCTCCATGGTCAGCAACGCGGTCGGCCTCGACCCCAAGCGCGGCGACGCCGTGGACGTCAGCTCGCTGCCGTTCGACACCACCGCGGCGAAGGCCGCGGCCAAGGAGATCGGCGCGGCACAGTCGGCGGCCAAGACCGCGCAGTACATCGACCTGGGCAAGAAGGCCGGGCTGGTGCTCGCCGCCCTGGTGGTCGCGTTCCTGCTCGTGCGCCGGCAGGGCAAGGGGCGGCCCAGCGTCACCGCCTACGCCTCCGACCTGCCCGAGGACGGCGGCCTGCTCGTCTCCGGGCTGCCACCGGCGCTGTCCTCCGGCCCGACGAACCCCGCGCTGATGATGCACGGCCCCGACGGCGCGGTGCTGGCCGCCGAGGCGGCGGCCAACCGGGAACGGCTGCGCGACGAGGTCTCCAAGCTCGTGGAGAACCAGCCCGAGGACGTCGCTCAGGTCATCCAGGGCTGGCTCGCCCAGCGGAAGGGCTGATCCGTGGTCGCCGCCGCCCTCGGCACCCTCACCGGGATGCGCAAGGCTGCGATCCTGCTGGTGCAGCTCGGCCGGGAACGCGCAGCCGCGGTGATGTCCCGGCTGCCCGACCAGATGGTCGAGGACCTCACCGCGGAGATCGTCCGGCTGCGTGACGTCTCCGCCGGTGACGCCGACTCGGTGCTGGAGGAGGCGCGCTCCAACATCGTCACCTCCGGGGGGCTGGGACGCGGCGGGCTCGACCTGGCCAAGCAGTTGCTGGTCGAGAGCCTCGGGACCGACCGCGCGGACGAGATCATGGAGCGGCTCGGCGCCACGCTGGCCGAGATGCCGTTCGAGAGCCTGCGCCGGGCCGATGCCCGCCAGCTGCTCACCTTCCTGTCCGACGAGCACCCGCAGACCATCGCCCTGGTGCTCGCCCACCTGTCGCCGCAGCAGTCGGCGATCGTGCTGTCCGGATTCGACCAGAAGCTGCAGGCATCCATCGCGCACCGCATCGCCCTGATGGAGCGGGCCAGCCCCGACGTCATCCGCACCGTGGAGCGCGAACTCGACCGGCGGATGTCCACCGTGCTCGGCCCGCAGGAGCTGTCCACGGTGGGCGGGGTGGCACCGCTGGTGGCGATCATCAACCGCGCCGACCGGTCCACGGAACGGATGATCCTGGAGGGGCTGGAGACGGTCAGCCCCGAGCTCGCCGAGCAGGTCAGGGCCCAGATGTTCATCTTCGAGGACATCACCACCCTGGACGACAAGGCGATCCAGCTGGTGCTGCGCAGCGTCGAGAGCGGCGACCTGGCCCTGGCGCTGAAGGGTGTCAGCGCGGCGGTGCGGGAGAAGATCATGCGCAACCTGTCCACCCGTGCCGCCGAGAACCTGGCCGAGGAGATCGAGTTGCTCGGCCCGAAGCGGCTCTCGGAGGTCGAGGAGGCGCAGGCCAAGGTCGTCACCGAGATCCGCGCGCTCGAGCAGGCCGGGCAGATCGTCATCATGCGGGGCGGCGATGAGACCTTCGTCGACTGAGCCGCGGGCCGCAGGCGGCGCGATCACGGCCGCGGGCGAGGTGCGGGCGGTGAACTTCGACCGCCCGCTCGGCGGGGACGCCCTGGGCTGGGCCGACCCCGCCGTGGAGCAGCGCATCGCCGCGGCCGCCACCCGGGCCGAGGAACAGGCCCGCAGCCTCGGCTACGCGGCCGGCTGGGCGCAGGGCCGGCGGGCGGCGGCCGAGCGCGAGAGCGCCGAGCGGGCCGAGCGGCAGCGGCAGTCGGCCACCGCGCTGGCCCAGCACGTGCAACGGGCACAGGACCTGCTGCGCGCCCTCGACAGCGCCGCCCGGCAGGTCCGGCAGGCGACGATGCCCGCCTGGGCGGAGGTGGCCGACGTGATCGCCGACGGCGCGCTGGCCATCGCCCGGGCCGCCCTCGGGCGCGAGCTGGAGGCCGTCGACTCCGAGACGGCCGACGCCGTCCGGGTCGCCGTCCGGGCCCTGTCCGACTCACCCGAGGTGACCGTCCACGTCAACCCGCAGGACCTGGCGCTGCTCGGCGAGCTGGTGGCCGGGGAGCTGCCCGACGGCGTCCGGCTGGTGGCCGACCCCGACCTGGCACCGGGAGCGGTGCTGGCCGCCGGGCCGGTGCAGCGGGTGCGCCGCGACCTGCCCGCCGCCGTCCGCCGGGCCGAGGAGGTGCTGCGGTCATGAACGCGATCACCACCACCGGGGCCGGGGAGGCGCAGCGCGCCGCGGGCACCGCGATGGCCCCGCAGCTGGCCGTCGCGGGCCTCGGCGAGCTGCTGCGCGAACGGCTGGCGCTGGCCCGGGCCGCAGCCAGGCCACCGCTGGAGGGGTCGGTGGCCGCCGTGGTCGGGCTCGGCATCGTCGTGCAGGGCCTGCGGGCCAGCATCGGCGGGCTGGTGACCGTGCAGACCGCCGCCGGCCCGCTCCCGGCGCAGGTGGTCGCCGTCCACCCCGGGGGGGCCACCTGCATGCCGCTCGGCTCGACCGCGGGGGTGGCGGCCGGCGACCCGGTCGTCTCCAGCGGCGATGCCGTGCGCGTTCCCGCCGGCCCGGGCCTGCTCGGCCGGATCGTCGACGCCCTCGGCCGCCCGCTCGACTCCGGCCCCGACCTCGGCGAGGGGGTGGAGGAGGTGCCGCTGGAGGCCAGCGCGCCGAACCCGCTGCACCGTCGCCGGGTCGACACCGCGCTGCAGACCGGGGTGCGGGTGCTGGACACCCTGGTCCCGGTCGGAACCGGGCAGCGGGTAGGGATCATGGCCGGCTCCGGGGTGGGCAAGTCCACCCTGCTCGGGATGGCCGTGCGCGGCACGTCGGCGCCGGTGCGGGTGGTCGCCCTGGTCGGCGAGCGCGGTCGCGAGGTGCGCGAGTTCCTCGAGGACATCCTCGATCCGGCCGCGCGCGCGAACACCGTGGTGGTGGTGGCCACCGCCGACGACCCTCCGATGCTCCGGCTCACCGCGGCGTTCACCGCCACCCGGATCGCCGAGTGGTTCCGTGACGCCGGCCACGACGTGCTGCTGGTGGTCGACTCGGTGACGCGGGTGGCGATGGCACAGCGCGAGGTGTCGCTGGCCGCCGGTGAGGCCCCGGCGACGCGCGGGTACCCGGCGAGCGTGTTCGCGATGCTGCCGCGGCTGCTGGAACGCTCCGGCCCGGGCGCCGACGGCAGCATCACCGCCCTGTACACGGTGCTCGTGGAGGGCGATGACCTGCAGGACCCGATCGGCGACGCGGTGCGCGGCATCCTCGACGGGCACGTCGTGCTATCCCGCCAGCTGGCCACCTCGGGCCACTTCCCCAGCATCGACGTGCTGGAGTCGATCTCCCGGGTCGAGCGGGCCATCCTCGCCCCGCAGCGGCTGGAGCTGGCGGCCACCACGCGGCGGCTGCTGGCGGCCTGGCGCGACGTCCGCGAGCTCGTCGAGGTCGGCGCCTACGCCGCCGGCAGCGACCCCGACGCCGATCTCGCGCTGCGGTTGCGACCGGCGATCACCGCCTTCCTCTGCCAGCCTCCCGACGAGGTCGTGCCCGCGGCGGCGTCCTGGTCGATGCTCGCGGCCGTGCTCCGGGGTGAGTCCCGGTGAGCGGGCGGGGCTTCCGGCTCGCAGTGGTGGAGCGGCTGCGGGCGGCCCGGCTGGGCGAGAGCGGGCACGCCCTCGCCCGGGCCCGACGGGCGCTGGCCGAGGAGGCCGCCCACCGTGCTGCCCTGCACGAGCGCCTGCTGGGGTGCGTGCCGGGGACGCAGGCCTCCCCCGAGGGGGTGCTGATCGCCGGGCAGCGGCGCGACCTGCTGCGCGAACGGATCACCGGTAGCGACGCCCGGTTGGAGGAGCTGCGCTCGCAGGCGGAGCTGGCCCGGGTGCACTGGCTACGGGCGCGCGCCGACCTGCGGGCGGTGGAGATGCTGCACGAGCGCTACCGCGAGGCGGTGCGGCACGAGCAGGACCGCCGCGAGCAGCGCGAGCTGGACGACCTGGTCAGCGGGCGGCGGCGCGGGCCCGGGGGGCCGGCGTCCGCCGCGGGCTCCGGTGGCCGTGGCGATCGCGGTGGCGATCGCGGTGGCGACCGCGGCAGCAGCGGGTTCGGCGGTGATGCGGCGTGAGCGTCGGCCTCGACCAGGGGGGCGGGGGCATCACCGCCGTGCAGGCCCGGATGCAGCAGTTGCAGACGTTCTTCGGCGGCACGCCGCAGGCCACGTCCGGCACGGGTGGCGCGGGTGGCGCGAGCTTCGCCGGGGCCCTGTCGTCGGCGCTGGCGGGTTCGGGTTCCGGCGCCGACCTCGGCTCGGCCGCGGTCTCGCTGGCCGGCTCCTACATCGGCGTCCCCTACAAGTGGGGGGGCACCGACCCCGCCAGCGGGCTCGACTGCTCCGGCCTGGTGCAGCTGGTCTACTCCCGACTCGGCGTGCAGCTGCCGCGGACCAGCCAGCAGCAGCAGCACTCCGGCACCGAGGTGGCCTCGCTCGACGCCGCGCAGCCCGGCGACCTGGTGTTCTTCGGCGAGCCGGCCCATCACGTGGGCATCTACGTCGGCGACGGGAAGATGATCGACGCCCCGCACACCGGTAGCAGCGTCGGGGTGCACGCGCTGTACGGCACGCCGTCCCACATCCGCAGGGTGGTCCCGACCACCGGCTCGACCTCCTCCGCGCTCAGCGGGGCGGCGGGCCTGTCCGGCCTGTCCGCCCTGTCGAGCGCCTCCGGAGGCTCGGGGCTGTCGGGACCCTACGCGGCCCTGTTCACCGCCGCCGGCCGGCAGTACGGCGTCGACCCGGCGCTGCTGTCCGCCGTCGCCAAGGCCGAGAGCGGCTACGACCCGCGGGCGGTCAGCCCCGCCGGGGCGCAGGGACTGATGCAGCTGATGCCTGGAACCGCCGGCTCGCTGGGGGTGGACCCGTTCTCGCCGCAGCAGGCGGTGAACGGCGCCGCCCGGCTGCTCGCGCAGAACCTGTCGACCTACTCGGGCCGGGTGGACCTGGCGCTGGCGGCCTACAACGCCGGCGCCGGCGCGGTCAACCGTTACGGCGGCGTCCCCCCGTACACCGAGACGCAGAACTACGTCCGCACCGTGATGAGCAACTGGGAGGCCCTGCGATGACCGTCACGCCAACGAGCCTGCTCGGGCTACGCCGGCAGCCGGGCGCCGGCCCCTGCGCCAGCGCCCCGGTCGCGGCCGACTTCGGGCAGTTCCTCGCCCGCGCCTCCGCCGGCGGCCACCCGCCCGCGGCGCTGCCCGCCGCGGCGGCCGAGCCCGAACCGGCGGCGCCGCGCACGGCCGGGCGGGAGCGCGACGGTGAGGACGGCCCGCAGGCTCCCGCCACCCGGGCGGGCCGCGACGCCGACCGGCAGTCCGTCGACAGCTCCCGGGAGTCGCGCCGCAGGGCGGCCGAGCCCGACGGCGCACGGGCCGACGGGGCGGACCGGGCCGCGGCCGACACCCCGGCGGCAGGGCGGCCCCGACGCCCGTCGGCCGCGCGTGGCGGCCGGTCGCGGGCCGAGCGTGCCACCGACGGCGTCGCCACCGCGACGGCCGGCACCACGGCGGCGCTGGCGAGCACCGCGGCGGCGACCGGCGCCGCAGCGGCGGCGACCGCGGGGCAACCCGGCTGCGCCGGCGCAATGCCCATCCCCGGCGGTGGGTCGACACCGGGTGCCGACGCGATCGCCGGCACGGCGGGGGCGGGCACGGGTGGCGCGGTGGCAGGCTCGGCGGCCGGGGCCGGCGGGCAGGCGGCAGCAGCAGCAGCGGGCTCCGCGGCCGGCGCCAGCTCGGTGACCGCAAGCCCGGGGGGCGCGGCAGCTGCGGCGCCGGCCGCCGGGAAGGCCGGTGGCCCGGCCCTGGACGGCACTGCCAGCGGCGGCACTGCCACCGGCGGCACTGCCAGCGGCGGAGCGACAGCCGGCGGCGGGGCTGGCAGCGCTGCTGCCGGACTCCCGGCCGCGGCGCCTGCCGCAGCCAACGGCACAGCGGCCAACGGCACAGCATCGAACGGCACAGCATCGAACGGCACAGCATCGAACGGCACAGCGTCGAACGGCACAGCGTCGAACGGCACAGCGTCGAACGGCACAGCGTCGAACGGCACAGCGTCGAACGGCACGGCGACCACCGGGCAGCCGGCAACGGGCAGTCCCGCGGCCCCGGGCGGCGCGGCGCCGGGACAGCCCGCGCAGGCTGCCGGCACCGGGGGCGCGGCCGATGCGTCCACCGCCGGTGGGGGCACGGTGCCGGACGGCGCCGCCCGGCCCGGCCCGGCGGCTCCCACTCCCACCGCGCAGGCCACCACCGCGCAGGCCACCACCGCGCAGGCCACCACCGCGCAGGCCGCCGGCCTCGGCGGGCAGTTCGCCACCCCGGGCGGGTCCGGCACCGGCGGTGCCGGTCACGGCACGACCGTCGGCGCAGCGGGCAGCAGCTCCGCGGGCACCGCCTCCGCGGGCACCGCGCCCGAGGCCGGGCTCGCCGCTGCCGGGCTCACGGCTGCGGGCGGGGGAGCGGCGCGGGCGGAGGCTGCCGGCAGCCCGGCAGCCCCGGCGCCGGCGGCACCGGCGGCGACCCCTGACGGCCTGGTCGACCAGGTGACCCGGCACCTGCTGATCGCCCGCACGCTGCGCGACGGCACCCAGCACACGGTGCTGAACCTGTCGCCGGAGCACCTGGGCCAGGTCCGGGTGACGGTGGACGTCCAGGCGGGGCAGGTCAGGCTCGGCCTGGCCGCGGGCGACGCCGCGCTGGCGGCACTGCGCAAGGACCTGCCGGAACTGAAGGCCGGGCTGCAGCAGGCCGGGCTGAACCTGGCCGACGTCACCCTGCGCCAGGACTCGGGGGGAGCCTCGACGGGCAACGGGTCGCCGCCGGGCTGGGCCCCCGGCCCGGGCGACACCGCCGGAGGCGGCACCGGCAGGCGCGGCCCGGGCAGGGGGGGTGATGGCGCGGCCGCCGGGCCCGGCCAGGCAGTCCCCGCCGCCGCCGCCCGCTCCCGCGGGTCGGCCGCCGTCGGCCTCGACATCCGGGTCTGACCCGGGCCCACAGACACCGGCCGGCCACCCGGCCGCCCCACCCCGACCACGGAAGGAGCGCCCGTGACCACCGTCAGCGGCGTCACCGGCACCACCACCAACCAGACCGGCTCCACCTCCGGCACGTCGTCCACCAGCAGCGCCGACCAGTTCGACGAGAACACGTTCCTCAAGCTGCTCGTCGCCCAGCTGCAGTACCAGGACCCGGAGAACCCGGCCGACGCCACCCAGTTCATGTCCCAGACCGCCCAGTTCGCCATGGTCGAGAAGCTCAGCTCGCTGGCGACGATCAACCAGCAGATGGTCACCGAGACGCAGTCGCAGACCGCGGCCTCGCTGGTCGGCAGGACGGTGTCGTGGACCGACTCCAGCGGCACCGCCCAGAGCGGGGTGGTCACCGCGGCCACCCTCGGCGCCTCGCCGTCGGTGACGGTGGGGGGCACGGCGGTCCCGGTCGACTCGATCACCTCGGTGACCGCCACCCCGACCGGCACCAGCTCGACCGGGACCAGCTCGACGGGCACCAGCTCGACGGGCTGACCGCAGCACCCGGCCCAGCACCACCGGGCTCACTTCAGGACCCCGACCGGCACGAAGCCGGCGGCCCACCGGCACGGATGCCGACCGCACCGCTACACCAGGAGGATCCGTGCTCCGCTCGCTGTTCTCCGGCATCACCGGTCTGCGTCAGCACCAGACGCTGATGGACGTGGTGTCCAACAACATCGCCAACGTCAACACCACCGGCTTCAAGGCCAGCTCCGTGACCTTCGAGGACACCCTGAGCCAACTGCTGCGTTCCCCGGCCTCGCCCGGCAACGGGCTCGGCGGCATCAACCCGGCACAGGTCGGGCTGGGCGTCCAGCTCGGGTCCATCTCGTCCAACTTCACCCAGGGCTCCGCGCAGAACACCGGCAAGTCGACCGACCTGATGATCCAGGGCGACGGCTTCTTCGTCGTCCGCAACGGCAACGACACCGCCTACACGCGCGCCGGGGCGTTCACCTTCGACACCGACGGCCGGCTGGTCAACTCCGAGGGGATGACCGTACAGGGGTGGCTGGGCACCAACGGGGCGGTGAACACCGACGGCTCGCTGCAGGACATCGTGCTCCCCGCGGGCACGATCGTTCCGCCGATCCCGTCCAGCAACGTCACCCTGAGCGGCAACATCAGCGCCGGCACCACCACCAGCCTGACGCTCAGCCAGACCGTGTACGACTCGGCGGGCACGGCGCACAACCTGTCCATGGTGCTGTCGCCCAGCAGCACGGTGAGCGGCTTCGACGTCGCCGTCAGCGACACCACCGACCCCACCGGGTCGACCATCACCGCCGGGGCGGTGGCATTCAACACCGACGGCTCCTTCGACTCCACCTCCGGTGACTCCGTCAACCCCACCGTCACCCTGGCCGACGGGACGTCCGTGACCATCGGCCTGTCCGGGATCACCCAGTACGGCGGGCCGAAGTCGCTATCGGTGACGGCCGCCGACGGTGCCGCGGCCGGCAGCCTGCAGCAGTTCCAGATCTCCCAGGACGGCAGCGTCATCGGGGTGTTCAGCAACGGCCAGAAGCTGACCATGGCGAAGATCGCGCTGGCGAACTTCAACAACCCGATGGGTCTGGAGAAGATCGGCGGCACCGCCTACCGGGCGACGACGAACTCGGGCATCGCCCAGGTCGGGACGCCGAGCAGCGGAGGTCGCGGCAGCCTGCTGGGCGGCGCGCTGGAGATGAGCAACGTCGACCTGGCCCAGGAGTTCACCAACCTGATCATCGCCCAGCGTGGCTTCCAGGCGAACTCCCGGGTGATCACCACCAGCGACCAGATGCTGCAGGACCTGGTGGACATCAAGCGATGACCGGTGCGCACGTACCGGCCGGAGCGGGTGCGGCGGTCCTGCCCCCGGCATGACCGTCGCTCCGCCCGGCGGGTGGTCGTCACCGCATGCGGCCACCCACCCGGGCGGAGCATCCCCCGGGCGGGCCCATCCCGCACCGACCGCTGCGGTGCGCAGCCACCCCCACGGCGACCCGGGCCGCCCCTCGCCCCGGCGGGGGGCGGCCATCGGGGGGCACCCACCCCGGAACCACTCAAGGCACCGGGGCCGCTGCCGACGAGACACGTGAACCACGGACCGGTTCGACGAAGATCCAAGGACGGACGACGTGATCATCCTTACCCGCTTGGGCGGCCACGAGATGGCCCTCAACCCCGACCTCATCGAGAGGGCGGAGCCGACACCCGACACCGTCATCACGATGGTCGACGGGCACAAGATCATCGTCTCCGAGTCGGTGGACGAGGTCGTCCGCCGGGTGCGGGTCTGGCGCGCCTCGGTGGCTGCGCAGGCCTACTCGCTGGCCCAGGAGATCGCCGCCGAGGCGGAGCAGGACGGGGACGCCCCGGCTGACCCCGACCAGTCCATGACCGAGGACGTCACCGCCCATTCCACGCTGGGCAGCACGCTCGCCCGGGTTCTGCGCATGCCGCCCCGGGAGGACTGATCCATGGACCCCGCAAGCATCGTCGGCATTCTGGTGGCGTTCGTCGCGATCTTCGGCTCCATGGTGATGGAGGGCGGGAACCCCTCCTCGCTGATGCTGCCGGCCCCGATGTTCCTGATCTTCATCGGCACCCCGGCGGTCGCGCTGGCCTCTGGGACGCTGCCGGGCATGCTCGGCGGGATCAAGTGGATGATCTACTCGCTGACCGCCAAGAAGGCCGACCTCGACTCGGTGGTCGAGCCGCTGGTGAAGATGGCCGAGCGGGCCCGCCGCGAGGGCCTGCTCGCGCTGGAGTCGGAGATGGAGAACATCGACGACCCCTTCATGAAGAAGGGGTTGCAGATGGCCGTCGACGGCACCGACCCCGACGACCTGTTCGAGATCCTCTCCGCCGAGGTGAAGGCGAAGAAGACCTCGGCCGCGACCGGGGCGAAGTTCTTCGCCGACGCCGGCGGGTACGCCCCGACGCTGGGCATCATCGGCACCGTCATGGGCCTGGTGCACGTGCTGTCGAACCTCGCCCAGCCGAGCAAGCTCGGCGAGCTGATCGCCGGCGCGTTCGTCGCCACGCTGTGGGGCGTCATGTCGGCCAACGTGCTCTTCCTCCCGCTGGGCAAGCGGATCAACGCCGTCGGGTCCAACGAGGCCGCCCGGATGGAGATCATCATCGAGGGCGTGCTCGCGATCCAGGCCGGCTCGAACCCGCGGGTGGTGGCCACCAAGCTGAAGTCGCGGATGCCCGCGCCCGGCCCGACCGCCGCCAAGGACGCGGCATGAGCGGGGCGGTGGGGCCGCGGTGAGCGGCGGGGGGCACGGGGGCGGCCACGGGGCGCGCCGTCGCGGCGGGCACGAGGAGGAGCACGCCGAGCACGAGAACGAGGAACGCTGGCTGCTCACCTACGCCGACATGATCACCCTGCTGATGGTGCTGTTCATCGTCATGTTCGCGATGAGCCAGGTGGACCAGAAGAAGTTCATGGCGTTGAAGACCGGCCTCGCTGCCGGGTTCGGCGCGCCGGTGGCGATGCTGCCCGGCGCCAGCGGGCTGCTCGACGTCGGCGGCGCCATCGCCCCGGACACGGTGAACCTCGCGGGGCAGGCCAGCGGCAACGGGGCGGCCTCGAACACCTCCGCGGTCAACCCCACCGCGGTCTCCCAGCTCGCCACGGCCACCGAGAAGGCGGCCGTCGCGAAGGAGGTCGCCAAGCTCGAACAGGCCCGCCAGGCCCTGCAGAAGGCCCTCGCCGCGGCCGGGGTGAAGAACGGAGCGACCTTCCGCTACGACGAGCGCGGCCTGGTGGTGAGCATCGCGACCGACAAGGTGCTGTTCGCCAACGGCAGCGCCGCGTTGAGCGCGCAGGGCCGGCGGATCCTCGACGCGCTCGCACCCACCCTGCGCTCGCTGCCGAACCAGCTCAGCATCGACGGGCACACCAACTCGATCCCCATCCACACCGCCCAGTTCCCGTCCAACTGGGAGCTGTCCACCGACCGGGCCACCGGGGTGCTGCGCTACCTCGCCTCCAGCCGTCACCTCCCGGTGTCGCGGATGTCGGCCACGGGGTACGCCGACACCCGCCCGGTGCTGCCGTCCAGCGACCCGCGCTCGGTGGTGGTGAACCGGCGGGTGGAGATCGTCGTCATCGCCGCGGTGGACAACTCCGCGGGGCGGGCGGTGGCCAACGCCGGCAACTCCACCTCGCCGGCGGCGACGGGCGGCGTCAGCGGGGGGCAGTGATGGCAGGTGAGTGAGCAGCTCGTCGAGCAGGAACCAGAGCCCGCGAGTACCGCGACCAAACAGCGCCAACGGCGAGGACTCGCCGAGGGGGGGAAGAGGAAGATGGCCCGCAAGGCGAAAGAGGCCGCCAAGGACGAGGAGCAGACCGAGGCCAAGGGCGGCAAGAAGAAGCTGATCATCATCGTGCTGCCGGTGGTGCTGATCGTGGCGGCTGCGGGGTGGTTCCTCTTCCTCAAGCCCTCGGGTGCGCCGAAGGGGCCGGTCAAGCCGACCCCCGGGCTGGTCACCATCGTCGACCCGATCACCATCAACCTGGCCGGCGGCCACTTCCTCAAGCTCGGCCTGGCGCTGCAGGCGGACACCACCCTCGCCGAGGCGCCCGACGGCTCCAAGGCGCTGGACGCGGCGATCGAGATCTACAGCGGGATGACGATCACCGACCTGGCCACCAAGCAGGGGCGCGACACGACGAAGGCCGAGCTGGTCAAGCAGGTGTACGAGCTGTACGAGAAGAAGGTGTACGACGTGTATTTCACGGAGTTCGTCTACCAGTGACTCCGGCCCCCGGCAGGGGGGCGTGAGGGGAGCACCCGCGGCGGCGGAGACGCTCAAGAATCGCCCGGCGCGACCCGATGCCTGGATCGTGGGCTACTCCGATCAGGCGACCTCGTTGCACCGTCGCCGGCGCGGTGAGGCACGCAGCTACGACTTCCGCCGCCCGGTGCGGCTCGCCCGCGAGCACGCGCACCTCATCCGGATGTCGATGCAGACGTTCACCCGGCAGGCCACCACGGTGCTCACCACGACGCTGCGCGTGATCAGCTCGCTGGGCGGGGTGAAGATCGAGGAGCTGAGCTACGACGAGTTCCTGTCCGGGCTGCCCGAGCAGACCGTCTGCGCGGTGCTCACGCTCGAGCCCTGGGAGGGCAAGGCGCTGCTCGCCTTCGACCTGCCCACGGTGCTGTCCATGCTCGACCACCAGCTCGGCGGGCCGGGTGGGGAGCAGCCCGACCGCCCGCTGACCGACATCGAGCAGGCGCTGATGCGCCAGCTGCTCACCCGGATGCTGCGCGAGCTCAGCTACGCCATGGAACCCATCGCCAGCGTGCACCCGAACCTGGTGGCGCTGGAGAGCGACGCCCGGTTCGTGCAGGCGGCCGCGCTCACCGACCCGGTGGTCGTCGCCCGGATGGACATCGCGGTCGGCAGCCGGGAGAGCACGGTGGGCCTGTGCCTGCCGTACGCGATGATCTCCCCGGCGCTGGAGCAACTGTCGGCGAGCGGGGACAGCGGTGAGAAGGCCCGGGTCAGGGCCGAGGCGGCGCAGCGCACCAAGCAACGCCTGACCGACGTCCTGGTGGACGTCTCGGTGCGTTTCGACCCGCTGGTGCTGACCTCGCGGGCGATCGCCGACCTGCAGGTCGGCGACGTCCTCACGCTGAACCACCGGACCACGGCTCCGCTGTCGGTGACCTCCGCGGCGACCACCTTCGCGCGGGCGGTGCCCGGTTCCTCCGGGCACAAGCTCGCGGTCCTGATCGTCCGGGCACCGCAGGGGCGGCCGCCGCGATGACCGCCCGCACGCCCGCCCCGCCCACCGCACGTCTCGTGGAGGGATCCCGATGAGCTTCTCCGCATCCCCGCTGGTGCCCGGCCAGGAGGCCGGTGATCCCGACGCCTGGCGGCACGCCGCCCAGCTGGTGCTGGCCGCGGTCGGCGAGGCGCTGGCGCAGATCCCCAGCAGCGAGCCGCTGCTGCCGGACGCGCCGTCCGGCGATCTCGCCCGGGTCGCCCTGCCCGACCCCCCCGGCACGGCGGTGACCGGCTACCTCGGCGCCGGCGTCGAGGGAAAGGTGCTGCTGGTCGTCGGCCAGGAGCTGGTGGACGCGCTGGCGAACACCCCCTTCGGGGCGCTGGAACCCGCGCAGGCGCTGCGGCCGGCCCTCGACACGGTGGCCGAGAAGCTGGGCGGCCGGCTCGACGGGGCCCCCACCGCGATCGCGGTCGAGGGCTGCCTCGACGTGCTCACCGGCGACCTCACCGTGGTCGTCCCGTTGCTGGTCGACGAGAAGGTGCAGGCGGTGATCGGGGTGACGCTGTCGTCCTCCGACCCTGAACCGGGGGGCGGCGCGGCGGGCGGCGGGGGCACGGCGTCCGCTCCCGCGCAGGGCACCGGCAGCGGCGGGCGGGCCTGGGGCATCGACATGCTCCGGGACGTCGAGATGGAGGTGACCTGTGAGCTCGGGCGCACCCGGATGACGGTGCGGCAGCTGCTCGCGCTCGCCCCCGGCGACGTGGTCGAGCTGGACCGGGTCGCCGGCTCGCCCGCCGACCTGCTGGTGAACGGAACCCTGCTGGCCCGCGGCGAGGTCGTGGTCGTGGACGAGAGCTTCGGCCTGCGGATCACCGAGATCGTGACCCGGGACGCTTCATGACCGCAGCCGGCGACCTGCTGACGGTGGCGCGCGTGGTGGCGTCGCTGCTGGCTGTCGTCGCGCTCGCCCTGCTCGCCGCCCGGGTGGCGCGGCGGGCGTCGCTGCGGGCGGGCACCCGGAGCATGCGGGTGCTGGAGCGGCTGGCGCTGAGCCGGGAGGCGGCGCTGGCGGTGGTCGAGGTCGGCGGGCGCGGGCTGGTGCTGGGGGTCACCCCCCACGGCGTCACCATGGTCACCGAGCTGGCCCTGCAGCAACCGGACTCCCTGCCCGGCCACGAGGGCGAGCAGCCCGTGGACGCGGACGGCGGCCCGGCGGTGGCCGGGGTGAGTGTGCGCCGGCTGCCCGAGGGCGGCGCGGGCACGCTGGCGCGGCTGGTGCCCCCCGGAACCGGGCGCCCACCCGCGGCGGGCACCGGCTCGGTGCTCGACCCGCGCACCTGGCGGCAGGGCGTGGAGTCGCTGCGCGATCTCACCGCGCGACGGAGGTAGCCGGCCGTGACTGCCCTCCCGCGCCTCCGGGCGACCCTGCGCAAGGACCCGCCGACGGGCTCCTCCGGCACCACGGCCCGCAGGTCGGCGCGCCGCTGGGTCGCCCGCACCGTGGCCGTGCTCGCCGGGCTGGCCTTCCTCGTGCTGGCCCCGCCGTCCGCGGCGCTGGCAGCCACCGGGCCGAGCGGCCCGACCGGGCCCACCGCTCCGGCCGACCCGACCATCAGCGTGAGCCTGCCCGGCCAGCCCAGCAGCGTCGTCACCGTGATCGTGCTGGTCACAGTGCTCGGGGTCGCCCCGGCGATCCTGTTGCTGTGCACCTCGTTCACGAAGATCGTGGTGGTGCTCTCGCTGGCCCGCAGCGCGATCGGGACCCAGAGCGTGCCCCCGAACCAGGTGCTGGTGGGACTGGCGCTGTTCCTGTCGCTGTTCGTGATGGGCCCGACGCTGGACTCGATGCAGTCACAGGGGCTCAAGCCCTACCTGGACGGCACGAAGACCTCCAGCCAGGCCTACCACGACGCCAGCGTCCCGCTGCGGGAGTTCATGCTCGACCACACCCGCGACGAGGAACTGGCGCTGATGACGAAGGCGGCGGGCCGCCCGCTGCCGAAGGATCGCACCCAGGTCGACCTGCGCACGCTGATCCCCGCGTTCGTGCTCAGCGAACTGCGCGGCGCGTTCATCATCGGCTTCGTCGTCTTCGTGCCGTTCCTGGTGGTCGACATCGTGGTCAGCGCCATCCTGATGTCGCTGGGCATGGTGATGCTGCCGCCCTCGCTGGTCTCGCTGCCGTTCAAGCTCCTGCTGTTCGTGCTCGTCGACGGCTGGACGCTCATCGTCACCACCCTCATCGGCAGCTACCGCTGAGCGCCCGCAGGAGGACCCGTGGAAGACAACGTCATCCAGATCGTGGCCTCGGCCCTGCTGACCGCCACCAAGATCGCCGGCCCGGTGCTGATCGGGACGCTGGCGGTGGGCCTGCTGCTGTCGATCGTGCAGTCCGCCACCCAGGTGCAGGAGTCGACCCTGACGTTCCTGCCGAAGCTCGCCGTCGCCGCGGTCGTGCTGGTGCTCACCGGGGCGTGGACGCTGCGGGTGCTGGAGGGGTTCACCCACCAGGTGTTCGCGATGATCCCCGCCCTGCTCAACTCCTGACCACCGTGCCGACGATGGCTGGGTTCACGACGGCTGGGTTCACGACGGCTGGGCGGACATGAACGGGCTGCAGTTGGCGATCGGCGAGTCGACGCTCGCCGCGTACCTGCTCGCGCTCGCCCGCACCGCGGGCTTCGTCATGGTCGCGCCGCCGTTCAACACCAAGGCCGTCCCGGGGCAGATCCGCTCGGGGGTCGCCGTGGTGCTGGCCATCCCGCTGACCACCCCGATGGCGGCCACCCAGCCGCAGCTCACCTCGACGTGGCTGCCGCTGCAACTGCTGGCCCAGCTGGTGATGGGGTTGACGCTGGGCTACCTGGTGCTCGCCGCCGTGGCGACCATCCAGTCCATCGGCGACATCGTCGACATGGTCGGCGGCTTCCAGATGTCGATGGCCATGGACCCGTTGAGCCTGGTGCAGACCTCCGTGATGGGCCGGCTGCACCAGATGCTCGCCGTGACGCTGCTGTTCGGCACCGACGGCCACCTGATGGTGTTGCAGGGCCTGTCCCGCAGCGCGCAGGCGATGCCCATCCCGGCGATGTCCTGGGACGACGTGGCGCGGGCAGTCACCGCGGCGGCCGGCGGGGTGATGCTCGGCGCGATCCAGGTCGCCGCACCGGTGATGGCGGCGATGCTGCTGGCGGACGTCGCCCTCGGCCTGCTGACCCGGGTCGCGCCGGCGCTGAACGCCTTCGCCCTGGGGTTCCCGCTGAAGCTGCTGTTCAGCCTGATGCTGGCCGGCCTGGTCATCTCCCGCCTGCCCGGAGTGCTGTCCACCGTGATCAGCCACGCCGTGCTGACCGGCTGGCAGCTGTACGGCGGGGGGTGACCCGCGATGCCCGACGACAAGGACAAGACCGAGAAGCCGACCCCGCGCCGGCTGCGGATGGCCCGCAAGGAGGGGCAGTTCGCCCGCACGCAGGACGCCGCGACCTGGACGGCCATCCTCGCCGGGACGGCGATGTTCCCGCACGCGGCGGGAGTGCTCAGCGACGAGGTGCGCACCGGCCTGCGGCGGCTGCCCGACGTCGCGGCGGACCCCAGCCCGGCGGTCGCGCTGAAGATGCTCGCGTCGGTGCCGCAGGACGTGCTGTGGGCGGCCGGGCCGGTGTGCCTGGCGGCGGTCGGGGCCGCGGTGCTCGCCACCGCCGTGCAGGGCGTGCACCCGACGACCAAGACACTGACGCTGAAGTTCAACCGGCTCAACCCGAAGAACGGCCTGAAGCGGATGTTCGGCACCCGCGCCGCGTGGGAGGGGCTGAAGAGCCTGACCAAGGTGGCGATCATCGCCATCGTGGTGGCCTCGCTGGCGAAGTCGCTGATCCCCAGCCTGCTCGGCGGGCCGATGTCGGTGAGCGCGGTGATCGCCCGGACCCGGACCGGGCTGCAGACCCTGGTGTGGGCCGCGGCGGTGACGGGGCTGGTGCTGGCGCTGGCCGACTACGCCTACCAGCGCCGCACGGTGATGAAGCAGCTGCGGATGACCCCGCGCGAGATCAAGGACGAGTCCAAGCAGACCGAGGGCGACCCGCAGCTGAAGGGGGCGATCCGGTCCCGCCAGTTGGCGATCAGCCGCAACCGGATGCTGACCGCGGTGAGTAACGCCGACGTGGTACTGGTCAACCCGACGCACTACGCGGTGGCCCTGAAGTACGAGGCCGCCCGGGGCGCGCCGCGGGTGGTGGCCCGGGGGGCCGGTGCGCTGGCGCTGAAGATCCGCGAGCGGGCCCGCGCCCACCGGGTGCCGGTGGTGGAGGACAAGCCGCTGGCACGCACCCTCTACCGGGTGTGCGAGGTGGGTGAGGAGATCCCCACGGAGCTCTACCTCGCCGTGGCCCGGATCCTGGCGTTCGTGATGGCCGCCGGCCGACCGAGCACGAAGGCCGGTGCCAGCCGGGCGCCGGGCGCCACCGGCGGCCTGCCCGAACTGCCGTCGAAGTCGGCGCTGCGGGCGCGCCGCTCGCGCCAGTCGCGCGAGGCGCGGCGCTGGTCCCGCGGCCGCTGAGGCCCGCCTCCGCGGGGCGACCCCCCGCCGGAGGGCCGAGCCCGCTCAGCGCTGCGGCGCGCGCGGCGGGTCGTCGAGCAGGTGCTCGACCCTGGCGGCCATGGCCAGCAGCAGCGCGATGGCGGGCAGCGCGAGGAGGGCGACGAGGAATGCCACGGCCGGCACCTCCTGCCCTCTCTCGGACCGGATCACGCCCGGACCTCACCCCTGCCGGGTGCTGTCCTCGGAACGGATCGAGGCTAGGTAATCGAGGCTAGGTATCGGAGCGCAGCGGCCACGGCTTGACGCCTGCGCACGGTCGGCCCTTACCGGGGTTGCCGATGGCCCGTCCGCTCGTACAGCGCCGCGACACCACCCGGCGTTACCTCCCCCCGACCGGACGTCACCCGGCCGGGCGGCTCAAGGTCACGCCGGCCGGAGTCGAAGACCAGGAGTGCCACGGACGGCGCCACACCCGCGCACGGACCCCGAGCGCGCCCTCTCCCGGAGGTTCCATGCCGTCCAGCCGGCTGGCCCGTCTCGCCGTGCCGATCCTCGTGGTCCTCGTCGTGGTGATGATGGTCGTGCCGCTGCCCGCGGCCGTCCTGGACGTCCTGATCGCCGCGAACATCGCCTCCGCGCTGGTGGTGCTGCTGGTGGCCATGCAGGTGCGCAAGCCGCTGGAGTTCGCGGTCTTCCCCACCGTGGTCCTGGTCGGCACGATCCTGCGGCTGGCGCTGAACGTCTCCTCCACCCGGCTGGTGCTGCGCGACGGGTACGCCGGGCACGTGATCGACGCCTTCGGGCACATCGTCATCGGCGGATCGCTGGTGATCGGCCTGGTGGTGTTCGCGATCCTCGTGGTGATCCAGCTCACCGTGGTCACCAACGGCGCCGCCCGGGTGGCCGAGGTCGGGGCCCGGTTCACCCTCGACGCCATGCCCGGCAAGCAGATGGCCATCGACGCCGACCTCAACGCCGGGCTCATCGACGAGGACGAGGCCCGCCGCCGCCGCCGCGAGGTCGCCGCCGAAGCCGACTTCTACGGCGCCATGGACGGTGGCACCAAGTTCGTCAAGGGCGACGCCATGGCCGCGGTGATCATCACCCTGGTCAACCTGGTCGGCGGGTTCGCCGTCGGCATGGTGCAGAAGGGAATGAGCCCCGGCGACGCCATCAACACCTACAGCCTGCTGTCGGTGGGCGACGGCCTGGTCTCGCAGGTCCCGGCGCTGCTGATGTCGGTCGCCACCGGCGTCATCGTCACCCGCTCCACCAGCGAGGGCGACGTCGGCAACGACCTGGTCGGGCAGTTGTCCCAGCACACCGAGGCGCTGCGGATCGGCGGCGGCGCGCTGGTCGTGCTGAGCCTGGTCCCCGGGATGCCGAAGCTGCCGTTCCTGCTCGTCGGCGCCCTGCTGCTGGGCTCCTCGATGCGCAACCGCGGCCGCGAGCAGCCCGGCCGGCCGGCACTGCCCGCACCCGGGGCGCAGGCCGCGCTGCCGGCCGGCTCGGCGCCCGCCGAGGTGGAGAACCACCAGATCACCGACTCGCTCCGGGTCGACCCGCTGGAGCTGCTGCTGGCCCCCGACCTGGTCGACCTGGTCGACCCGGCCCGCGGCGGGGACCTGCTCGACCGGGTCCGCGCGCTGCGCCGCAAGACCGCCCTCGACCTCGGCATCGTGCTGCCCCCCGTACGCACCCGGGACGGCGCGACCCTCGCACCGGGGGCCTACGAGATCCGCATCGGCGGCGTGACGGCCGCCACCGGCGAGGCACCGCCCGGCTACCTGCTGGCCATCGGCGACGCGCCCGACATGCTGCCGGGGCGGCGCACCACCGAGCCGGTCTTCGGCCTTCCCGCCGTCTGGGTGCCGCTGGAGCACCGGGCCACCGCCGAGCTGGTGGGGGCGACGATCGTGGAGCGCCCCGCCGTGGTCACCACGCACCTGGCCGAGATGGTCCGCCGGCACGCCTCGCGACTGCTGTCGCTGGACGACGTCCGCGAGCTGCTCGACGTGCTGAAGGCGGACCGGCCCGCCACCGTCGAGGAGCTGGTCCCGGCGCTGCTGCCGCTGTCCGCCGTGCAACGGGTGCTGCAGGGGCTGCTCGACGAGCAGGTCTCGATCCGTGACCTGGGGCGGGTGCTCGAAGGCGTCGGGCAGCGCGCCCGCTCCACCACCGACCCGGACGCGCTGCTCGAGGCCGCCCGGGCCGCTCTCGGCCCCGCCCTCACCACCCCGTACCTGACCGACGGGGTGCTCCATGCGGTGACCCTCGATCCGGCCACCGAGCAGGAGGTCGCCGAGGGCTTGCGGGCCAGCGAGCAGGGTGTCGTGCTGGCGATGGACCCGGTCAGCGCCGCCCGGCTCGTGCATGACGTCTCGGAATTCGTCCGGGCGGCGGAGAACGAGGGGCACACCCCCGTGCTGCTCGCCGCCGCCCCGCTCCGGCTGCCACTGCGCCGCCTGCTGCGCGGCAGCCTCCCCCAGCTCCCGGTCGTCGGCTTCGCCGAGACCACCGGGGCGCACTCCATCGAAACCGTCGGACAGGTGAGCCGTGGCCACGAATTTGCTGCTTGAGGGCGACGACCTCGAGGCGTTACTCATCCGCGCCCACGCCGAAGGCGGGGTGAACGCCCGGATCGTGCGGGCCGAGAAGGTCAGGCACGGCGGGATGCTCGGCTTCTTCGCCCGGGAGAGCTTCGAGGTCGCCGTGGAGATCCCGGCGCAGGCCGACGCCGCCGTGCCCGTCACAGCGGGTCCGGCCGCAGCGGGTCCGGCCGCAGCGGGTCCGGCCGCAGCGGGTCCGGTCACAGCGGGCCCGCACCCGTCGGCACCCCGGCCCGGCTACGCACCCGGTTCCGGGGCCGGTACCGCGCCCGGTTCCGGGGAGGACGAGGACGCCGTGGTCGCCCGGCTGATCGCGGCCCTGGCCGGAGAACCGCCCGAACCCGCCCGGCTGGCCGCCGACGGCCTGCTCGACCTCGCCGACCGGGTGAGCGCGGCGGAACGCGCCGCCGCCCGGGCGGCAGCCTCCGCGGCCTCCCGCACCCTGATCGGCGCGGGAGTCGGCGCCGGCGTCGGGGTGGGCGCGGCAGCGGGCTACGGCTGCGGCCCGGGCAGCTACCCCGGCGACGGCCCGGCCCTCACCCTGGTCGACGAGCGCGTGCCGGCCGCCATGGCCGCCGGGGCCCCGCGCCGCGGCGGCACCGGGCGTGCCCCCGGCCCGGTGGGGCCCGGAGGGTCGGTGGCCGGCACCGCCGGGCCAAGCGCTGCACGCGGCGGCCGCTCCGGCGGCTCCACCCGGCGCCCGGTGCCACCGCTCGGCGGTCGCGGCGGCGGGCCCGGCCGCACCGGTGACGGCCACCCGGAGGCGGAGGACGACGTCGACGGCACGCTGCCGGGCTGGGCCGACGGCCCGCTACCGGGCTGGGCGGTGCCGCACGAGCCTCCGGTCGCCACCGTCCGCCCGTCCACCACCCGCCCCGAGTTCACCGCGCTGCTCGACCAGCTGCGGGCCGGCACGCTGCCACCCCGCCCGCGCCAACCGCAGCAGCTGCCGGGCTACGACCAGCACCCCTACGACCAGCGCCCCTACGACCAGCGGTACGACGCCGGGCAGCCCTTCGAGGCCCGGTCCGGCGGATCGGTCCGACCCGATCCCGACCCCCGGCAGGCCCGCGCCGAGCGGATGTACGGCGACGCAGGCCCGGCACAGCCCTCGGGCGCCGCCCGCGAGCCCGCCCCCCAGCCGCCCGGCGCTCACGGGGCACCCCGCGGCCAGCAGCTGCGCGACAGCCAGCACGCCTACGGACAGCCGCTGCCGGAGGACCTCGACGACGGGTCGCAGGACCGCCCGGCCGCCCGCGCCCAGGACCAGCGGCTGATCAGCGACCGGCGCACCCTGCGCGGGCTCGGGGTACCCGCCGCCTGGACCCGCCGGCTGCGCGGTGGTGACCGGTTCGCCGCGGTGCTGCGGATGCTGGAGCGCATGCCCGACGTCGACATCGACCCGGAGTCCCTGGTCGTCGCCGTGGTCGGCCCCGCCGGGGTGGTGCAACTGGAGGCTCACCGGACCGCCCTCGACCTGCCGCTGGACGAGCGCCCCCGCCCGGTGGTCGTGGTCCCCCGCGACCGGCGCAGCCGCGGCCCGGCGATCGCCCGCTCGCACCGGCTCGGCTGCTGCGTGGTGGCGGTCGAGACCGACGGGTACGACTGCGACGACGCGGTGGTGGAGACGCTGCAGTCCGTCGGCGCCGCCGCGGTGATCGCCCTGATCGATGCCGCGCAGCCGACCGACGCCTCGCAGCGCTGGCTCGACGCCCTCGGCCAGGTCGACGCCATCACGGTCGACAACAGCGCCGCATCCGCGGAGACCGCGGCGCCGCTGCAGCTGGGGGTTCCCGTCGTCCGCCTCGACGGGATCCCGATCGACCGGGTGACCTGGGCGGCGGTGCTGTGTGCCCAGCTCGAGGTGGCGGACCCCGCCCGGTGACGCCCACCGGCCCCGTCACACCCACCGGCCCCGTCACACCCACCGGCCCCGTGCCACCCACCGGTGGGTGGCGATGACCCCGTGGACCCGCTGAAGGCCGGGGTGGGGCTCGCCGCCGTGGTGGCGGGGCCGCAGCTGTGGTCGCTGGTGCAGTCCGGTGATATCTCCACCGAGGGCGCCCTGCTGCGGGCCGGGCTGGTGGCCGCAGGCTGCGCCTTCGGTGTCGTGGGCATCAACCGGCTGGTCCAGGGGTTCGCCGTCGACCAGGCCCGGGCCCGCCGGATCAAGAAGGCGCTCGCCGCGCTCGACGAGGGCGTGCACGAGGGCCAGCCGATCCCGTCCCGTGGGCCCGCCGCCGGCCGCCCCGAGTTGCCGGCCGGTCCCGGCCCGGCGGCCAATCCGTAGCCAACCGCCCTCCCACCAGGCACGATCACCCCCGCGAGGGGTCCGCCGGGTACCGCGAGGTATCCCTACTCCGGAGTCGCTCTTAGGGTGTGCCTGACCCAGACGGCGGTGAACGGAGGTGGCCGGTGGCGATGCAGCGGCGAATCGCGATCGTGAACCGGGGCGAAGCGGCCATGCGGCTCATCCACGCCGTTCGGGAGTTGAACGGGCGGGAGGGGCACGCGATCCGGACGGTCGCCCTGCACACGGACGGCGAGCGGCACGCGATGTTCGTCCGCGAGGCGGACAGTGCCTACAACCTCGGCCCCGCCTCGGCCCGCCCGTACCTCGACCACACCGTGCTCGAGCGGGCACTGCGGGAGACCGGCGTGGACACCGCCTGGGTGGGCTGGGGCTTCGTCGCGGAGGACCCGGCCTTCGCCGAGCTGTGCGGGCGGCTCGGGGTGACCTTCGTCGGCCCGTCCGCCGCTGCGATGCGCGCCCTCGGCGACAAGATCGGGGCCAAGCGGCTCGCCGAGAAGGTCGGCGTCCCGGTCGCGGCCTGGAGCGACGGCCCGGTCGAGGACCTGCCGCACGCCCTGGAGCACGCCGCCCGGATCGGCTACCCGCTGATGCTGAAGGCCGCCGCCGGCGGCGGGGGGCGCGGGATCCGGGTGGTCACCTCGGAGCAGGAGCTGACCGCCGTCTTCGCCCGCACCCGGGAGGAGGCCGCCCGCGCCTTCGGCAGCGACGTGGTGTTCCTCGAGCGGCTGGTCACGGGTGCCCGGCACGTCGAGGTGCAGCTGATCTGCGACGCCCACGGCAGCGCCTGGGCGCTCGGGGTGCGGGACTGTTCGGTGCAGCGCCGCAACCAGAAGCTCCTCGAGGAGTCGGCCTCGCCGGCGCTGACCGCCGAGGAGGCCGCACGGATCAAGGAGTCCGCCACCCGGCTGGCGCTGGAGGTCGGCTACCAGGGCGCGGGTACCGCGGAGTTCCTCTTCTCCCCCGAGGACCGCTCCTTCGCCTTCCTCGAGGTGAACACCCGGCTGCAGGTCGAGCACCCCGTCACCGAGCTCACCACCGGCACCGACCTGGTGCGGCTGCAACTGCTGGTCGCTGCCGGACTGCCGCTGCCGCCCGGGCCGCCGGCGGAGAGCGGCTACGCGGTGGAGGCCCGGCTCAACGCCGAGGACCCCGACCGCGACTTCGCCCCCGCGCCCGGCAGGATCGCCCTGCTGCGGCTGCCCACCGGCCCGGGCGTGCGGGTGGACACCGGGGTCACCGAGGGCGACGTGGTCCCCCCCGACTTCGACTCCATGATCGCCAAGGTCATCGGCTACGGGGGCACCCGCGAGGAGGCACTGGCCCGGCTGCGGCGCGCCCTGGCCGACACCACCGTCGTGGTCGAGGGCGGGACCACCAACAAGGCGTTCCTGCTCGGCCTGCTCGACGCCGGTGAGGTCACCGCCGGCACCGCCGACACCGGCTGGATCGACCGGGTGCGCACCACCGGAGGCCTGGTCAACCACCGCAACGCGGGGATCGCCCTGCTGGCGGCCGGGATCGATGCCTACGACGCGGAGGAGTCGCTGGAACGGCTGCGCTTCCTGCAGACCGCCCACGGTGGCCGCCCGCAGGCCCGCCACGAGGTCGGGCGCGGCTTCGACCTGAAGCTGCGCGGAACCGCCTACCACGTCGACGTCACCCAGGTCGGGCCGTACCGGTTCAGGGTGGGCGTCGACGGCGTCTTCGTGCACGTCGAGCGGGAGGACCTCGGCGACTTCACCGCCCGGCTCAGCGTGGAGGGCCGCGCCTTCCGGGTGGTCACCGCGACGCACACCGCCGCCCACCTGGTGGAGGTGGACGGCACCGTGCACCGGATCTCCCAGGACGAGGGCGGCGTGGTGCGGGCCCCCGCACCGGCCCTGGTGGTGGCGCTGCCGGTCCCGGCCGGGCAGGAGGTCGCGGCGGGCACCCCGGTGGCGGTGCTGGAGAGCATGAAGATGGAGACGGTGGTGCCGGCTCCCTTCGCGGGGCGGATGCGCGAACTGCTGGTGAGCGCCAACGACCAGGTCGGCGCCGGGCAGCCACTGCTGCGGCTGGAACCGCTCGGGAACGGCACCACGGCCCCCGCGGACGGGCGCCGGGCGGAGCCGGTCGAGCTGCCCGAGCCGGTCGCCGCCACCGCGCCGTCCGCGCGGGCGCTGCGCTGCCTCGACGACCTGCGCAGCCTGCTGCTCGGCTACGACCTGACCCCGGAGGACGGGCGGCGCTGCGTCACCCACTACCAGCAGGCGTGCGCGGTCCTGCCCGACCACGATCCCGAGCTGCTGCGCGCGGAGCTCGCCGTGCTCACGGTGTTCGCCGATGTGTGCGAGCTGACCCGCAACCGCCCGCTGGCCGAGGAGCGCGCCGACGACCGGGTGCACAGCCCGCGCGAGTTCTTCCACGTCTACCTGCACTCCCTCGACGTCGATCGGGAGCACCTGCCGCAGGACTTCAAGGACAAGCTGGCGCGCACCCTGGCCCACTACGACATCGGCGGGCTGGAGCGCACCACCGCACTGGAGGAGGGTGTCTTCCGGGTCTTCCTGTCCCAGCAGCGCGGCACCGCCCAGCTGCCGGTCGTGGCGGCGCTGCTGGAACGCTGGCTGGGTGCCGCCCCGCCGCGCTCGGCGCTGGCGCAGCGCGCCTACGAGGTGCTCGACCGGCTGGTGCTGGCCACCCAGCTGCGCTACCCGGTGATCGGCGACCTGGCCCGCAGCGCCCGCTACCGCTGGTTCGAGGCGCCGGTGGTGGAGGCCGCCCGCAACGCCGCCTACACGGCGGTCCGCGAGCAGCTGCGCTACCTGGCGGCACACCCGGAGGCGCCCGACTACGACAACCGGATCGAGTCGCTGGTGGCCAGCCCCGAACCGGTGGTGCGCTTCCTGGCCGAGCGGATCTCCGGGGAGCTGCCCGAGCGGGAGCCGCTGCTCGAGGTGCTGGCCCGCCGGCACTACCGCGAGTACACGCTGCACGACCTGCGCTCGTTCACCCTCGGGCGGCGCCCGATGGTGACCGCCGACTACACCCTGGACGAGCGGCCGACGCACCTGGTCAGCACCATCGCGTCGATGACCGACCTGCCCGCGGCCGCGGCCGCGATCGAGACCGCGCTGGCCACCGCGCCGGAGGGCCACCAGGGGGTGGTCGACCTGTACCTGGCCTGGGCCGACGCGCCCACCGCCGTGGAGGCGTCGCTGGCCCTGCTGCAGCAGACCTTCGCGGCCCTGCCGTTCGCCGCCCGGGTGCGCAGGGTGGCGGTCGCCGTCAGCGCCGGCGACGGTGACGTGCTGCAGCAGTTCACCTTCCGGCCCGGTCCGGACGGCGCGGTGGTCGAGGACGAGCTGGTCCGCGGCCTGCACCCGATGGTGGGCCGGCGGCTGGACCTGTGGCGACTGCGCGACTTCCGGATCACCAGGCTGGACTCGGGGGACGACGTCCTGCTCTACCGCTGCGTCGCGCCGGAGAACGAGGCCGACGTCCGGCTGGTGGCCCTGGCCCAGGTCCGCGAGCTGTCCATCGTCCGTGACAGCGCCGGGCACATCACCTCGCTGCCGCAGGCGGAGCGCGCGATCGCGGGCTGCCTGGACGCCATCCGCAAGGCCCGTGCCGCCGGGCGCGGGCAGCGGATGGACTCCAACCACGTCTGGCTGTACATCTGGCCGATGATCGAGGCGCCGGTGGAGGAGCTCACGGCGCTGCGCCGCACCATCGCCCCGATCACCTCCGGGGCGGGGCTGCAGGAAGTGGTGGCCCAGGGTGTGGTCGCCCAGCACGGCCGCTCGCCGGTCGCCGTCGCCGCGCGCTTCTCCTACCAGCAGGGCAGCGGCGTCGTCACCTCGGTGAGCGGGCCGCCGACCGACCGGCTGCAGCCGCTGGACGACTACGCCCAGAAGGTTCTGCGCTCCCGCCAGCGCGGCACCGTGTACCCGTACGAGCTGCTGCCGCTGCTGGCCGGGCAGGACGGGGAGTTCGTCGAGCACGACCTGGACGCCTCGGGCCGGCTGGTGCCGGTCACCCGCGCACCGGGCGGCAACCGGGCAGGGATCGTGGCCGGGGTGGTGCGCACCCCGACGGCCCGCTACCCCGAGGGGATGACCCGGGTGGCGCTGCTCGGCGACCCGACGAAGGCGCTCGGCGCGGTGGCGGAGGCGGAGTGCGCGCGGATCGTCGCCGCGCTCGACCTCGCGGAGGCGCTGCACGCCCCGGTGGAGTGGTTCGCGCTGTCCTCCGGCGCCCGGATCTCGATGTCGAACGGCACCGAGAACATGGACTGGGTGGCCCGGGCCCTGCGCCGGATCATCACCTTCACCCAGGCCGGCGGCGAGATCAACGTCGTCGTCACCGGGATCAACGTCGGCGCCCAGCCGTACTGGAACGCCGAGGCGACGATGCTCATGCACACCAAGGGAATCCTGGTGATGACCCCGGACAGCGCCATGGTGCTCACCGGGAAGCAGTCGCTGGACTACTCCGGTGGCGTCTCGGCCGAGGACAACTTCGGCATCGGCGGCTATGACCGGGTGATGGGGCCGAACGGGCAGGCGCAGTACTGGGCACCGGACCTGGTCTCGGCGGTGGGGGTGCTGAACCAGCACTACGCGCACGCGTACGTCGCCCCCGGCGAGTCCTTCCCGCGGCCGGCGCCGACCACCGACCCGGTGGATCGCGACGTGCTCGACTATCCGCACTCGGCGGCTGACAGCGACTTCCGCACCGTGGGGGACATCTTCTCGCTGGCCACCAACCCGGAGCGGAAGAAGCCGTTCGACATCCGCACCCTGATGCGTGCGGTCTCCGACCAGGACCACCCCACCCTGGAGCGCTGGGCGGGGATGGCCGACGCGGACACCTCGGTGGTGCTCGACGCCCACCTCGGCGGGCACCCGGTGTGCCTGCTGGGCATCGAGTCGCGCCCGATCCAGCGCCGCGGCTTCCCGCCCAGCGACGGTCCGGACTCGTGGACCGCGGGAACGCTCTTCCCGCGCTCGTCGAAGAAGACGGCCCGGGCGATCAACGCGGCGAGCGGCAGCCGGCCCCTGGTGGTGCTGGCCAACCTGTCGGGCTTCGACGGGTCGCCGGAGTCGATGCGCAGGCTGCAGCTGGAGTACGGCGCCGAGATCGGGCGCGCGGTGGTGAACTTCGTCGGCCCGATCGTGTTCTGCGTGGTCTCCCGCTACCACGGCGGCGCCTTCGTGGTGTTCTCCAAGACGCTGCACGACAACATGGAGGTGCTGGCGGTCGAGGGTTCCTACGCGTCCGTGATCGGTGGGGCGCCCGCGGCCGCGGTGGTGTTCTCCGGTGAGGTCAACGCCCGCACCACGGCCGACCCGCGGGTGCAGGAGCTGGAGCGCAGGCTGGCGGAGGCGGGCGACCTGGAGCGGGCCCGGCTGCGCGCGGAGCTGGCCGACCTGCGGGCGGCCGTGCGGTCGGAGAAGCTCGGCGAGGTCGCAGCGGAGTTCGACGGGGTGCACTCGATCGACCGGGCGGTCAAGGTCGGCTCGGTGGACGCGGTGATCCCGCCCTCACGGCTGCGGCCCGAACTGGTCGAGGCCGTCCGGCGCGGCCTGGGCCGCGCCGGACTGCCGTCGTGAACCCGCGGGTCAGGGTCACAGGTCGGTCGGGGAGTCCTGTTCGGGGTCGATGAGTTCGTGCACGAGCTTGAGCGACTCCGACAGCGACTCCAGGTAGGCCCGCGAGACGTCGAACGGGGTGAGCCCGGTGGCCTCCACGCCATCCGGGTCGTCGCGCTCGTGGGCGAGCACGGCGATGAGCACCCGCCCGGCCTCCCCGCTGCCCTCCAGCAGCGCCGACTTCGCCTCGTAGCCGACCCCGGAGCCCTCGGCGACTTCGGCGGGTGCGCTGCCGAGCAGGTCGGCCGCACCGGACAGCAGACCGATGGTGAAGGCCATGTCGGCCTGGTGCACCGCCAGCCGCTGGCAGGCGTGCGCCCGGGCGAGCACGGTCCAAAGGTCGTCGGACGCGTCCCGCACGGTCGCACCCTCGAGCAGGGTCAGCACCACCCAGGACCGCAGCATCCGCGGGCCGATCAGCACCAGCGCCTGGCGCAGCGAGGTGACCTGGCGCCCGGCGCCGGCCGCGGCGGAGTTCGCCGTGCGCAGCAGCCGCAGCGTGAGCCCGGGGTCGCTTCCCACCATCTGCTCGATCCGCGTGATCGGCACCCGCGGGTCGGCGAGGTCGTTCAGCAACCGGATGCAGATCAGCTGGCTGGGGGACAGCGTGCGTTGTTCCAGCATGGTGGGCCGCTGCAGGTAGGACCCTTGGAACAGCTCGAACCCGAAGTCGACGCAGCGCTGGAACAGTTCCGCGTCCTCGACGGAGGTGGCGAGCAGGGTGGCCCCGGTGCTGCGGCACTGCAGCACCAGGCCCGGCACCACCATCGTCGGCATCGCGTTGACGTTGATCTTGATGAAGTCGGCGATCTCGACCAACGCTCCGCGCTTGAGGTCACCCCGGTAGTTGTCGACCGCAAGCCGGTAACCGCCGGCACGCAGCTCGGCGAGGCCGAGCAGCAGCTCGTGGTCG
The DNA here is from genome assembly GCA_963784535.1 of uncultured Actinomycetota bacterium. GTDB lineage: Bacteria > Actinomycetota > Actinomycetes > Actinomycetales > Kineosporiaceae > CAWARR01. Next base: position 447,369 of record CAWARR010000008.1, read on the forward strand.
ACGTCGATCTGGTCGGTGATCTCGATGATGACGTTGCCGGGTTCCACCGGGATGGGGATGACTCCGGTGAGGAAGGCCCTGGTGAAGTTGATGAACACCGGTCGCCCGTCGGAGATCGCCTCCAGCCCGAAGGTGCCGAAGGTCGAGGCGATCACCTGCGAGGTGGCCTGCTCACCGGCGACCTCGCCGGTGCGACCGTCGTCGCCGGACCTGAAGAGCAGCTCGTAGGAGACCGGCTGGCGCTGCGCGTCGTAGATCGCCTGGCGACCGATCCGCACCGAACGGACCATGCCCGCGCGGCTGCTCCGCTCGTACCCCTCGGCGGTGGGGCCGGGGGTCGTCGCGTCGACGTTCTGCGCGGACATGGTCACCTTCTCAGCGGACCACGATGGACAGCAGCCCGACGCCGTAACCGGCGATGTTCAGCACGACGTCCATCCGCCCGCCGGCCGCGCCGACGAGAGCGGCCACGTCCGCGGGCGCGGCCTGGTTCGGCCCGTACATCTCGTACAGCCGCACGTGCGGGGCGTTCTCGGCGTTGAACACCGCGGCCAGGACGTTGAGCACCTCGTAGCAGTTGTCCCGGATCAGCGGCGGCAGGTCGTGCTCCTCGATGGCGTCCTCCACCCCTCCGGGGGAGCATGCCCAACGCGCCACCGAGCCGGGCGGCGCACTCGATGTTGCACACGATCGCCGCCGACAGGTTGAGCTTGTCGTTGACGTACACCGCGACGACGTTGGTCGTCTTCACCGGGACCGCGTCGCCGTCGGTGATCTCCACCGTGCGCCCGACGAGGTCCTCGACCAGCGAGCGGACCGCGTGCCTGCTGGGCAGCGGGGACTGTTCCACCATCATGTTCATGCTGTCACCACCGAGGAGAGGGCATCGGCGAAGGCCTCTGCCGTGAAGGGTTTGGCGATCAGGCCCATGGCGCCCGCGGTGGCCGCCTGCTCCCGCATCTCCGCGGAACCCTCGGAGGTGACGAAGCAGAACGGCGTGGCGATCCCGCGGGCCCGCAGACCCTTGAGCAGGTCCAGGCCCGTCATCTCGGGCATGTTCCAGTCGGACAGCACCAGGTCCGGCGACTTCGCCTCGGCCAGTTCCAGCGCCTCGCGGCCGTTCTCGGCCTCGATGATCTCGTGGCCGCTGAAACCGGCCTGGCGCATGGTCCGGGTGACGATCATCCGCATCGCCCGGGAGTCATCGGCGATCAGGATTTTCATGGCTAGCTCTCCACAACTTCGTCGAGGACGGCCGACGGGGGCCAGTACAGGCCGTCCGCGGCCGAGTCTGGGACCAACTGCATCTCGGCCACCTGGCCGAACACGCTCGCCCTGACGCAGACCGTTGCGCCGGCGGGGTCATGCAGCGAACCCGCCAGCTCCGCCACCGGCAGGGACAACCGCGCCGTGTGGAAGAGCAGGGTCTTGACGTTGCCGCCGATGATGTTCCCCAGCTCGCCGACCGTGTCGATCAGGTCGTCCGGCGAGGGATCCCCGACGGCCATCATCCGGCTGGCGAGCAGCCGGGCGAGCACCGCGCCCACCCGCACCTCGATGCCGAGGTAGCTGTCCGTCAGCTCGTCATGAGCCGCAAGCCTGGACGTCGCGACAGGCCCGGGAGGAATCGGATCCAGGGACGGATAGGCCTCCTCCCCCAGCACCGAGTAGAGCACGTCCGTGAGCAGGGTCTCCAGATCCTGACGGGCGTCCTCGAGGTCGTCGATCGTCGTCACGCGCCACCTCCGGTGTGACGGAACACGACGGCCCTGCCCAGCTCCATGCGCTGGAAGGATCCGTCGAGGTTGAGAGTGCTCTCGGCTCCGCCGAGAACGAGGTACCCACCAGGGCGCAGCACCCGGCGAATGTGGCCGAGCACCGTGCGCTTGGTCTCCATGTCGAAGTAGATGAGTACGTTCCGCAGGAAGACGATGTCGCAGGTCGGGACCCCGGTCGGGGGCAGCGCGAGGTTGCCGCGCTCGAACCGGGCGAGGGCGCGAACCTGCGGGCGCAGCGCCACTCCCGCCCCATCTGCTCGAAGTACTTCACCAGGTACTGGGCGGGCAGGCCGCGGTTGACCTCGAGCTGGCTGAACCGGCCGGCGCGGGCGCGCTCGACCATCTTCGCGCAGACGTCGGTGCGCGAGGATCTGCGACCGCCACGACCGGAGCTGGGCGGGAAGTCGTCGAGCGAGCAGCATCGCCAGCGAGTACGGCTCCTGCCCGCTCGAGCAGGCCGCCGACCAGATGGTGAGCGTGCGCGTCGCGGCCCGGCGCGGCGAACAGGTCCGGCAGGAGCTGCTGGGTGAGCGCTGCGAACGGGTGCACGTCGCGGAACAACGACGTCTCGTTCGTCGTCAGCGCGTCCACGACCTCGGCTGCGCCGAGAGCCGCGCAGCGCGGCGCAGACAGCCGCTGGACCAGCGCGGCCACCGACGGCCAAGCCCATCGCGCCGGGCGATCGGCGCCAGCCGGATCTCGACGAGGTACTCCTTGCCGGCGTCGAGGACGATCGGCGCTGTCGCTGGCGCACGAGGTGGCGGACGAGGTCGAACTGGAAGTCCGCCGGTGAGCTCAGGCTCACCGACGCCACCGGTACGGCTCGGGCGCCGACGGCTCGGCGTGATGTGGCCGGGCGATCGCATCGAGCGGGAGCACCTTGTCGGCGAGGCCGGCCGTGACCGACCGCGCCGGGCATTCCCCAGACCACGCTCGTCGCCTCGTCCTGGGCGACCACCGTCGCCGCCGACCTCGCGGATCGCCGCGCGACGCCGTCGCGGCCGTCGTGGCCCATCCCGGTGAGGACGACGGCGAGCACGCGCCCGGCGAAGGCGGTCGGCGGCGGCGGCGGAACATCACGTCCACGGAGGGCCGGCAGAAGTTCTCCGGCGGGCCCTCGGTTGAGGCGCACGGTCGACGGCCGCCGCTCGTGCGCTCGAAGCCGAGGTGGTGGTCGCCGGGCGCGATGAGCACCGTGCCGGGCACGAGCGGGCTCGCCGTCGATCGCCTCGCACGACGCGCAACGGTGCGGAGCGCGTCGAGCCGCTCGGCGAGCAGGCGGGTGAACACCGGCGGCATGTGCTGCACGACCAGCACCGGGACGGGCAGGTCCGCCGGCAGCGCCGGCAGCACGGCGGCCAGCGCGTCGGGCCCGCCCGTCGACGAGCCGATCGCCAGCACGGAGAACGGGCCGGTGCGCTGCTGTGGCCCGGTGCGTGGTCGGCGGCGGCGCCCGGTGCGGGGCCGACCACCCGGCGGGCCCCTGCCAGCGCCTTGAGCTTCGGGATCAGCTGCTCGCGGATGTTCGCCTGGCTCTCGGCGAAGCTGCCGACGTTCGACGGCTTGGTGACGTAGTCGCTGGCGCCGGCGGCGAGCGCGTCCAGGGTGGCCGACGCGCCCCGCTCGGTGAGCGTGGAGAACATCACGACCGGCAGCCGGGGGTTGCTGCGGCGCAGGGCGCGCACGGCGTCGATGCCGTTCATGATCGGGCATCTCGATGTCCATGGTGACGGCGTCGGGCTTGAGCTCGGCCACCTTGTCCAGCGCGATCTGGCCGTTCTGGGCGATCCCCACGACCTCGATCTCGGGATCTGCGGCCAGCGCCTCGGTGACGAGCCGGCGGATCACCACCGAGTCGTCGACAACCAGCACCCGGATGCGCCCGGGGGTGCTGTTCATGCGGCCACCAGGCCCAGCAGCGCCAACTTCTCGGCGATGACCTCGTCGGTGAACGGCTTGATGACGTACTCGTGCGCCCCCGCGGCGAGCGCCCGCACGATCTGGCCCTGCTCGCTCTCGGTGGTGACCATCATCAGCGAGATGTCGCGCAGGTCGTCGCGGGCGCGGACGTTCTTGATGAAGGTCAGCCCGTCCATGACCGGCATGTTCCAGTCGACGAGGATCACCTCGGGCCGGGTTCCGGCGTCGAGCACGGCAAGGGCCTCCGCCCCGTCGCCGGCCTGAGCCACGTCGAATCCGAGGCCGCTCAGGAGCCGGGTCAGGATCGACCGCATCGCGCGCGAGTCGTCGACGACCAGTGCCAGCATCGGAACTCCTTGTGTCACGTGGTGTGGGGCCGGTGGCCGTTGTCCGGACCGGGCGGTGGCCCGGGCGGTGGTGCCGTGCGGTGTCGCTGCCGTGCGGTGTCGCTGCCGTGCGGTGTCGCTGCCGTGCGGTGTCGCTGCCGTGCGGTGTCGCTGCCGTGCGGTGTCGCTGCCGTGCGGTGTCGCTGCGCCGGGTGCTCAGCCGGCCCGGGCGTCGGAGACGACGTCGAGGACGCGCTGGGCGTTCAGGGCGAGCAGCAGCCGGTCGGGCAGGGTGTACGCCCCGAGGAGCAGGTCACGCACCCTGTCGCCCACCGTGCTGGGCGTCTGCTCGAAGGGCACCTGGGAGACCTCGAGCACCCCGCCGATCTCGTCGACGAGCAGGCTGACCGGCTCGTCGTCGACCCGGACCACGACGTTCACCGGTTCCCGCTCCGGATCTGCCGACGGCAGGCCGAGCCGGGCGCGCAGGTCGATCGCCGTGAGGACCTCGCCGCGCAGGTTGATCAGCCCGGCGATCTCGCCGGACGCGAGCGGCACGGGAGTGCATCTGCTGCAGGCGCACGATCTCCTGCACCAGCGAGACGTCGACGCCGAACAGGTACTTGCCGACGTAGAACGTGGACAGCTGGCTCATGCCAGGGCCTCCTCGTAAGCGGCTGCGTCATCCAGCGGAGCGCCGTTGTAGAAGTTCGGGTCGGCGGACATCACCGCGCTCTGCACGTCGAGCAGCTCGACGACCTTGTCGCCGACCACGACGCTGCCGACGAGGGCGTGGTCGTCGATGTCGCTGCGGGTGCCGACGCGCTCGGTGGCGATGTCGAGGATGCGATCGACGACGAAGCCGACGCTGCGCTCGCCGCGGGTGTACACGACCAGCTGGATCCCGCCCTCGGTGGCCTGCTCGGAGTAGCAGCCGAGCAGGGTCGACAGGCGTACCAGCGGCATGATGTGGCCGCGGTACTGGACCACCTCACGGCCGCCGACGTGCTCGACCGAGGAGACGTCGATCTCCTCCAGCCGGGTCACCATCTCCAGCGGGATCGCCGCCCGCCGGGCCTCGGCCACCTCGACCACGAGCACCGGGTCGACCATCTCGACGCCGGCGGCGTCGTCCTCGGCGGCGACTCCGGTGATGTTGGCCAGCACGTTGGAGCGGCGGGCGAGGGTCGCCGCGTCCAGGATCAGCACCACGGTGCCGTCACCGAGGATCGTGGCGCCGGCATACACCGGGATGCCCTTGAGGTGGCGCCCGAGCGGCTTGACGACGATCTCCTGGGTGTCGAGCACGTCGTCGACCACCAGGCCGAAGCGCTGCTGCTCGGCATGCAGCACGACGATGAAGCCGCCGCGCTCGTCGCCGTGGTTCACCACGTCGGTGGGCTCGGCGACCACGAGCCCGAGCTGCTCGTCCAGGCGGACCAGCGGCAGCAGCATGTCGCGCAGCCGGTAGACCGGGGCGCCGGAGATCAGCTCGATGCCGCCGCGGGCGTGCTCGCCCGACAGCCGCACCAGCTCGTGCACGCTGACCTGGGGGATGGCGTAGCGCCGCCCGGCGCAGCCGATCGTCAGCGCCGGGATGATCGCCAGCGTGAGCGGGATCGTCAGCCGGCAGGTGGTGCCGATGCCGACCTTGCTGGTCGACGTCGACGGAGCCGCCGATTCCCTCGATGTTGGTCTTGACCACGTCCATGCCGACGCCGCGGCCGGACACGTTGGTGACCTTCTCCGCCAGTGAGAAGCCGGGCAGGAAGATCAGGTGCAGGATCTCCCGCGGTGTCATCGTGGCGAGCTGGGCCTGCGACACCAGGCCGCGCTCGATGGCCTTGGCGGCGATCCGCTGGGGTCGATGCCGGCGCCGTCGTCGATGATCTCCAGATGCACCTGGCCGGCCTCGTGGTAGGCCCGCAGCCGGAGCACGCCCTCGGCGGGCTTGCCGGCCGCACGCGCGCACCTCGGCGAGCTCGATGCCGTGGTCGACGGCGTTGCGCACCAGGTGGGTCAGCGGGTCCTTGATCGCCTCCAGCACGGAGCGGTCGAGCTCGGTCTCGCGGCCCTCCATCTCCAGCCGGACCTTGCTGCCGCACTGCTTCGCCAGGTCGCGGACGACGCGGGGCAGCTTGCGACCAGACTGCGTCGACCGGCTGCATCCGCGTCTTCATGACGCTGCTCCTGCAGCTCGCTGGTGATCAGGCTGAGACGCTGCGCCGAGCGGGCCGGGAGGAGTCCTCGAGGCGTCCTTCTGCCTCGTCCAGGCGGGAGACGAGCTGGTTGCGGGCCAGCACCAGTTCGCCGACCAGCCGCATCAGCGAGTCGAGCAGCTCGACGTCCACCCGGATCGAGCTGTCGACCACCGAGCGGCGGGCGTCCTGCGTCTCCAGGGCGGTCTCCACCGCCGCCGGGGTCGTCGACCCGTGGTCGACGAGGATGCTCCCCAGCGGGCGCTGGTCGCCCAGCGACTGCTCCATGCGCGCGATCTCCACAGCGTCGGGGGTGGTGGCACCCGCGTGGACGAGGACCTCTCCGATCGGGGCGGCAGGGGCGGGCGCCGCCGCGGCGGGGCCGGCAGCCTCGGACGCCGCGGGGGCGCGGCGCTTGGTGGTGCGCTTGGGGGCGGGCGCCGGGGCCGGTTCGCCGGCAGGCTCCGCGGCGACGTCGGCGGCCGGCTCGGCGGCGACCTCGGCGGCCGGATCGCCTGCAGGCTGGGCGGCGGGCTCGGCGACGACCTCCGCGGCCGGCTCGGTGGCAGCCTCGGGAGCCGGCTCCGCGACGGGCGCGGGGGCGGCAGCGGGTGCGTCTTCGCGCAGCGAGGAGAGCACGGCGATCAGCTCCGAGTCGTCGCCGTCGCCCTCGGTGCCGCTCTGCTCGATGGCCTGCAGAAGCCCGCGCACGGAGTCCACCATCTTCAGCAGAGCGGTGGCGCGATCGTCGGTCAGGGCGATGTGCCCGTCCCGGAGCTTGCTGAGCAGGCTCTCGCCGACGTGCGTCAGCTTCTCGAGCCGATGGAAGGCCAGGAACCCGCTGGTCCCCTTGATCGTGTGGATGGTCCGGAAGACGCTGGCCAGCAGGTCCCTCGAGTTGGGGTTCTGCTCCAGCGCCAGGAGATCGCGGTCGAGCTGGTCGAGGTTCTCGTGCGACTCGACCAGGAATTCGGCCACGATCTCGTCGATCGCTTCCATCCCTCGCTCCTCCTAGCCACCGGGCCCCGCGCTGTGACGGATCACGCGTCAGATGGGACGAGGTATGCATCGGCGCGCCACGGATCAACTTGAGCCGCAGCGGTGACCACGTGCGCGCCGGCGGGGAGGAACGGGCCGCAGCCGCCGGCGGGCAGGTCAGAGCAGGTAGCGGTCCACCCAGAACCCGTCCTCGTCGGTGACCACTCCCGAGGTGGCCTCGACCAGGATGCGGGTGACGGCCAGCGCCACCGGGACCGCCCGGGCCCGGGCGGCGAGGAAGTGGGCGGGCGGGAGGCGGCGCTCGCGCTCCGCGGGGTCGGGGCACACCCAGCGGACCTCGTACACCACGTAGGGCCCATCGGCCCACTCCTCGTCGAGGACGGCCGGCTCGGGTGCGGGGGCCACGTGCACGCGGACCTCGATCACGCCGTCCGCGCCGGTCCCGATCGGCCCGACCACGGCGAAGGCGTCGATCGCCTCGTCGCCGGCCAGCACCTCAAGGTCGTAGGCGTCGGCGTGGGCGTGCAGGAAGTCCAGCTCCTCGCGGGAGAGCGGGTCACCCGCGGTCTCGGCCCGGAAGGACAGGCCGGTGTAGGTGTCCTCCGCGGGGCCGGCCCAGGAGAAGCGGTCGAGGGCGAGCCGGGCCGCGGGCAGCTCGCGCGAGACGATGCCGCGCAACATCTCGGGCTCGAGCCAGTACGGGGAGCGGACGACGTAGTCGACCGCGCGGCTCGGGTCGGGCTGGATCAGCTCGCCCCCGGTGACCCGCACCGCGCCGTGCAGGCGCCGGGCCATGGCCACCAGCAGGTGCAGGCCGCGCCCCTCCTCCCGCCAGGGCAGCCCGCGCGGGAACGTCTGGGCGAACCCGTCCCGGTCGTCGAGGCCCGGGAACGGCGGGTCCTCCCGCTCGATGGGTGCCTCAAGGGCGTACACGACCGTCCAGGGCATCGGCACGGCGGCGTCGACCGCCTCTTCCATGGCCAGCTCGAACGGTCCGATGATCCGGCTGTGGCGTCCGAGCGGCACCTCGCCGTCCAGGGCCAGGTCGCCCCGCGGCACCCGGGAGCGCACCAGCCACGCCACCTCCTCGGAGGGGACCGTGCTCGGCACCAGCAGCAGGTGGTGGTCGCGCAACTGCTGCAGCGTGCCTGCGTCGAGGGCGTCCGCGCCGGAACCGTCGACGCCGCGGCCGAACCAGCGGGAGCGTGCTGCCATGACGACGGCTCCCGGTCAGACCGCGGTGCGATGGAAGGACAGGTGGGACCGGCTGGCGGTGGGCCCGCGCTGGCCCTGGTACCGCGAGCCGGAGGCCTGGCTGCCGTAGGGGTGCTCGGCGGGGCTGGACAGCCGGAAGAAGCACAGCTGGCCGATCTTCATCCCTGGCCACAACTTGATCGGCAGCGTGGCCACATTGCTCAGTTCCAGGGTCACGTGCCCGGAGAAGCCGGGGTCGATGAACCCCGCCGTCGAGTGGGTGAGCAACCCCAGCCTGCCGAGGCTCGACTTGCCCTCCAACCGGGCGGCGACGTCGTCCGGGAGGGTGACGAGCTCGTAGGTGGAGGCCAGCACGAACTCCCCCGGGTGCAGGACGAAGGCCTCCGTGGGCGCGACCTCGACCAGCCGGGTCAGCTCCGGCTGCTCCTGCGCCGGGTCGATCACCGGGTACTTGTGGTTGTCGAACAACCGGAAGTACCGGTCGATCCGCACGTCGACGCTGGAGGGCTGCACCATGCCGGCGTCGTACGGCTCGAGGACGACGCGCCCGGTGTTCAACTCGGCGCGGATGTCCCGATCGGAGAGCAGCACGGTGGCCACGTTAGCGGGATCGCCGCCCGCTGCGGAGCCCCGCTCCCCGGTCGCGCCGCCGTGGACCTGGACGGTCACCGGACGTCCTCGCCGGAAGACTCCACGTGTCCGCGCGGGCCGCACCCCGGTGGGCACGAGGGTCCGGTATCGGCTGGCGGGAGGGGCCCGCAGTCTTGGTAAGGTACGCGTGCGCGCCTCCGCGAGGCGGTCGCTGCGGGTGTAGTTCAATGGTAGAACATCAGCTTCCCAAGCTGACAGTGCGGGTTCGATTCCCGTCACCCGCTCCAATGTTTGCGCAGGTCAGAGGCTCGAGGCGTACTCCAGTTGCATGTGGTCGTGCGTGCTGCCCCACGTCAGGTCAAGCGACCAGCACCCGGGTGCGGGCAGGTCGATGATCGAAGGCCCCGGCCCGCCCGGTACCGAGCGGGTCGCGGTCTGGCCCGACGACTCCAGGGTGGCGCGGATGTTCAGGTCACCTCCTCCGACTCGGGAGACCCACAGGATCTTGTTGTTCCGGTCGGCCGCCGGCGGTGCCTGCAGCGGGTCGTGCCCGGCCCAGAGGATCGCGACGATGTCACCGCTGTCACCCACGACGTAAGGCATGGGTTGGGTCGGTGGGTTGAACCCGGCCCGCGCCCAGGTCGGCAGGCTGGCGGGGGTGTAGTCCGACTGACACGCACCGCTCGCGGTCGCACTCGGCACTGCTGTGGCGCTCGACCCGGCAGAAGTGTGCGCGGGCGGCTGCGACTCCGACTGACTCGGTGTGCACCCTGCCAGGATCAGCATGGCCAACGGGGCCAGGACGGCAGCCCTCATCGGCCGAGGCTACGTCCGGCCCCCAGGGCGGACAACCCTCCCCGGCAACGACGAAGGGCGCGAGCCGGCGGGCCGGGGTCCACTTGACCGGACGACCGCCGATCAGGTCTCATCGCGTGATCCAGGCACGAGGATGTGGCTACGGGCCGGGCTGCGGGCAGAACGGGGCGTTGGAGCTTGAGCGGTGGAACGAACGGCTACGCGATCGGATGGGGAACGCTCGTGTTCATCAACGCGGGCTTGGCCCAAGGGAAGCATCGCAGCGGGCTCTTGTGGGGGCTCGTCTCCCTCCTTCTCGGACCGCTTGCCACCGTACTCATCGTGGTCCTGCCCGCAGGTAGGTGAAGCCGAGCACAGGGTCGAGCAACCATCGACCAGATGCTCCCGTCCGGTCACGAGCGCAGGCGCGGCAATCGCGCACCCCGTCGTGCCCGTGGAGGAGCCGATCGCGTGGGACCTTCGTGCCGAATCCCGCCCCGCGCAGGAAATTACGGTGGACGAACCGGACGCAACGCCCGTCGGCTCTGACCTTGCTCCTGGGATTCACCCGGTGAGTTGCTTGCGCTCCGACAGCAGTGGCGCTCCAACGATTCAGGGCCATGGCAGGGAGGCGCGAACCATGGGCAGAGGACGCACCGCAGTGCGCTGGTTGGTGCTGGTCGGCGTGATCGGATCGATGGTGTGGGCGTTCTTCGGGTACCAGATGCTCCAGGATCGCCTGGGCTCCCTGTCCCGGACCGCGGTACCGGGCCAGGTCACGGTCGAAACCGCTGGGCCGCAGACGCTGACCATCTACTACGAGGACCCCACCGCCTCCGGCCGCTTCGTGGTCCGCGCCGCCGGTACCAGCACGCTGACGACCTCGCCCGTCGAGATCACCGTCACCGGTCCGGCGGGTCGATCGACCCCCACCACGCCCTACGGGCGGGACCTGCGCTTCACCCATGACGGTCGGGTCGTCGTCACCATGGCCACGTTCGACGCCCCCACCGCCGGCGACTACACCATCGACGTGAGCGGGAACGCTCCTCCCGGGGCCGCGGTGTCCGTCGGCACCGTCGTCGACACCGCTCTGATCATCAACGGGGTCGGCGCGGTCGGGCTGTTCGTCATCTCCCTCCTGAGTCTCGTCGCCACGATGATCGCGGCCCTCGTCAGCCGGAGCCGGGTCAGTTGACCGGGCCCGCTGCTCACGCCGGCATCAATGTGTACTCGCCACCATTCGACAGAGTTCCTGAGTGGCGCATCTGATCGTTCTGAGGCGCAATAGAGGTACCGGGTGGCGGGCGGCCGGAATCGGTGTTCACCCTGCCCGCCACCCGTCCAAGCCCGGATCCTGATGCAACCCCGGCACCGGCCATGATCGACAACCCCACGTTGACGTGACAACCTGGGGTTGTCATACTGTCGGGCATGCCGAAGACCCCCGAGGAACCCGCCCATCGCGAGACGTTCCGCCGCCTGACCGAGGTCAGGGCCGAAGCCCTCGACCACGCCAGGCGGGCGCGTGAACTGGCGGGCGAACGTCGCGTCCTGATCGAGCAGCTCATCGGCGAGGGGTTCTCCCAGTCCGATGTGGCCCGCGAGCTGGGGGTCAGCCGGCAGGCGATCCAGAAGATGCTCGCACTCTGAACCCTGTCCTCGGGCCAGGAGCCCTCACCGGCCCCGGGGGGTGGGCGCCGGGCGTTCCACCCCCTGCGCAACCTCCGCCTGGTACGGCGCCCAGGCCAGCACGTCCACGACACCGGTTCCGCCGAGGTCCAGGTGCACCGGCACGTCCTGCCCGGCGCCACCCCCTGGGGGCGTGACCAGCACGAACTCCCCGGTCACCGACGTCTCACCGGCCAGCAGCGTGTTCCGCCACACGAGCGAGGCGGCAGCCCCCTGTCCGGGCTGCAGCACCAACGGCCGGGCCTCAGGGTCGACCACGGCGCTGGACACCGACGACCCGCGGTGCACCCGCACCGTGACGGGCGAGCGCGCCGCGTCGAGGATGCGCAACTGCGGGTACCCCTCAACCCGGAGGGCGCGCGTGCCGCAGTTGACCAGCACCAGCGGGACGGCTCTGAGCCCGGACGCGCCGTCCGGAGGGCCCGCCGTCAACACCACGCCCGCCGCGGGGCAGGCCCCGGAGACGGTTCCGGTGGGAGCCTGCGCGCTCGGCGGGGCCGCAGCCCCGCAACCGGCCGTGAGCGCCGCCATCACCACGCCGACCCCGGCTCCGACGTCCACCCAGCCGGCCCGGAGTGGTCCGGCAGGCCCGGTATCCCGGCGTCGCCGCACCGGCCCGCCCCTCACCAGCGGTCGGCCACCTGCGGGGCGATGAGCTCGTCGTACACCTGCCGCACCGCCGCCCGGGTCGCCACCGGCAGCGTCGCCAGCGCGCCGGCGGCGGCGTTGGCGCGGGCCTGGTCGGGGTTGCGCGCCCCCGGGATCACCACGCTCACGCCCGGGCTGGTCGACGATCCAGCGCAGCGCGAACTGGGCCATCGTCGCCCCCTCCGGCAGCAACGGGGCCAGCCTGCGCACCGCCGCCAGTCCCACCGCGAAGTCCACCCCCGAGAACGTCTCGCCGACGTCGAACGCCTCACCGTGGCGGTTGTAGGTGCGGTGGTCGTCCGCTGCGAAGGTGGTGGTCTCGTCGTACCGCCCGGACAGCAGGCCGCTCGCCAGCGGCACCCGGGCGATGATGCCCACGCCCGCCGCCCGGGCCACCGGCAACACCCGGGCGAGCGGCCGAGCCGGAAGCAGTTGAGGATGATCTGCACGCTTGCCACGCCCGGGGCGGGTGATCGCGGCCAGAGCCTCGTCGCAGGTCTCCACGCTCACCCCGTAGGCGGCGATGCGCCTCTCCTCGACCAGGGTGTCGAGAGCGTCGAACACCGCGTCGTCCCCGTACACGGGGTCGGCGGGCAGTGCAGCTGCACCAGGTCGAGGGTCTGCACGCCGAGGTTCTCGCGGGAGCGATCGGTCCAGGCCCGGAAGGCGTCCAGCGTGTAGGCGGACGGCTCGTGCGGCTCGGCCCGGCGGCCCATCTTCGTCGCGACCGTCAGCTCGGCCGCGGCCGACCCGCCGCGGGAGCGCAGGAAGGCCCCCACCAGCCGCTCGCTGCGGCCGTCGCCGTACACGTCCGCGGTGTCGATGAAGTTCACGCCCGCGTCGACCGCCGCGCCGAGGGTGGCCAGCGCGTCGTCCTCGCCCACCTGCCCCCAGTCCGCGCCGAGCTGCCACGCGCCGAGGCCCACCACTGCCACCTGTCGGCCTGTCCGACCGAGAACCCGCTGCTCCATGCGGCCATCGTAGGGATCACCCGCGGGAGGCCGGGTGACCCGGCCGCTGGTCAGCGCCGGCGCTCCCCCGGTGCCCGCCAGGAGGACCTGCGGCCCGGTGCCCCGCCGAGCGTCACGCAGCAGCCTTCCGCCGCCGCCGCCGGGCCACCCCCCGGCCGCGCGAGCCACCGAAGATGGTGCTGACCCCGAGCACGAAGCCGAAGTCGTACCAGTTGCCGTTGTTGTGCACCTCGTACACGCTCACCCGGTCGGTGAACAGCGAGATGACGAAAGTGACCGGGCAGATCAGGCCCTGCCACAGGCCGAGCCAGAAACCGGCCAGATGCTGCGCGTGCACGCGGGCGACGTCGTTCGCCCCCGCGGCGCATCCCGCCAGCGCCAGCACGAGCACACCGGCGAGGGTCAGGGTGAGGATCTTGCGGGATCGGGTCATGGCTTCCCCCCGGGGCAGCGGACCCGCATCACGCTAGCGACCCCGCCCGCGGCCCGCCGAGGGCGTTGGTCCCCGGGCCCGCACGCCGCAACCTCCCGGCAGCTCCGGGAGCCACCCGCAGGTCAGGCGAAACCGCCGACCGGCAGCACGATCTCGCCCGGGTAGAGGCTGCGGGCCACCGCCTCCTCGTAACGGATGTGCCCCTGCGCGACCAGCACGGACAGCGACTGCTCCAGGGTCACCATGCCGTCCTTCTGCCCGGTGACGAGGGCGTTGCGCAACTGCGCCACCTTGCCCTCCTTGATCAGGTTCCGCACCGCCGGGCTGGCCACGAGCACCTCGTGCGCGGCGACCAGGCCGCCATCGGCGCGGGGAAGCAGCCGCTGGTAGACGATGCCGCTCAGGGCCGCCGCCAGCTGCACCCGGATCTGGCTCTGCCGCTCGGCCGGGAAGACGTCGACGATCCGGGCGAGCGCCTGGGTGGTGTCGTTGGTGTGCAGGCTGGCCAGCACCAGGTGGCCGGTCTCCGCGATGGTGAGCGCGAACTGGATCGAGTCCAGATCGCGCATCTCACCGACCAGCAGCACGTCGGGATCCTCGCGCAGGGCCGAGCGCAGCGCCGAGCCGAAGTCCTCCACGTCGGTGCCGACCTCACGCTGGTTCACCACCGAGCGCTTGTGGTCGTGCAGGTACTCGATCGGGTCCTCGATGGTGAGGATGTGACAGGCCCGGTTGTTGTTGATCCAGTCGAGCATGGCCGCCAGCGTCGTCGACTTCCCCGAACCGGTCGGGCCGGTGGCGAGGACCAGACCCTGGTGCTTGCCGATCAGGGTCTGCAGCACCGACGGAAGCCCCAGCTCGGCCATCGTCGGGATCTGTCGCGGAATCACCCGCAGCGCGATCGCGACCTGCCCCCGCTGGCGGAAGACGTTGCCCCGGACCCGGGCCTCGTCGCGCCAGCTGAGCGAGAAGTCGACCTGCCCGGTGGCGGTGAACACCTGCCGCTGGGAGGGGGAGAGGATCTCCTCGATCAGGTCCGCGGTCTCCACGGCCGACAGCGGCCGGGTGTCGGCGACCGTACGCACCTCGCCGGCCACCCGCAGCACGGGCGGGACGCCGGGGGTGAGCATGAGATCCGTGGCGTGCGCGATCCACACCTGCGTCAGCAGCGCCTCGATGTACCCCGCGCGCAAGCGGTTCCCGCCCATGCTCGCATTGTCCACGACCACGCCACCCTCCGACCCCGGTCACGGACGCCCGCTGCCCAGCGGTCGTCGCAGGGTATCCGGCCGCGGTCGGCGGGCGCAGGCTCTCCGGCACACCACCCCGACCGTCGCCAGCCCGCGGGGCGCGGGATACCGTTCCGCCGAACGCGGCGATGGAGGGCGACATGGGTGAGCTGAGCGTCGAGGTCGACCCCGCCGAGGCGGGCTTCGACCCGGCCCGGCTGGCGCGGGTGAACGGCGTCCTGGACCGCTACGTGGAGGCCGGTCGGCTGCCGGGCTGGCTGCTGGTGGTCAGCCGTGACGGCGCCGTCGTGCACCTGGCGACCTCGGGCCGCCGGCACGTCGAGGACGGCCTGCCGGTCGAGGCGGACACGCTGTGGCGGATCTACTCGATGACCAAGCCGATCACCTCGGTGGCCACGATGATGCTCTACGAGCAGGGCGCCTTCGAGCTCACCGACCCGGTGTCGCGGTTCATCCCCTCCTTCGCGGACGCGCGGGTCTACGCCGGCGGGTCCGACCTCAAGCCGGTGACGGTGCCCGCCACCGAGCCGGTGCGGATCTGGCACCTGCTCACGCACACCGCCGGCCTCACCTACGGCTTCCACCGGGTGCACCCCGTCGACGCCATGCTAGCGCGCCCGCGGGTACGAGTGGACCGCCCCGCGGGCAAGGACCTGGCGGCGGTGGTGGACGAGTGGGCGCAGCTGCCCCTGCTGTTCCAGCCCGGTGCGGAGTGGAACTACTCGCTGGCCACCGACGTCCTCGGCCGGCTGGTCGAAGTGGTCTCCGGGAATGCGCCTGGACGACTTCTTCGAGCAGCGGATCTTCCGGCCGCTCGGCATGGTGGACACCGGGTTCACGGTCGGCGGCACAGCAGGTCCGGCGGCTGGCCCGGCTGTACGCGGCGGTGCCGGGTGGCGGGATCACCCCGCTGGACGCGCTCGGCGCCGGCGGCACGAGCAGGCCCCCATGCTGTCCGGCGGGGGTGGGCTGGTGTCGACGGCCGCCGACTACCACCGCTTCACCCGATTCGTGCTCGGCGGCGGCGAACTCGACGGGGTACGGCTGCTGGGCCCGCGGACGCTGGCATTCATGATGCGCAACCACCTGCCCGGCGGGAGCGACCTGGCCACGTTCGGGCGGCCCGTGCACGCCGAGTCGCCGCAGCACGGGGTGGGGTTCGGGCTCGGCTTCGCCGTCATCCAGGACCCGGTGGCCTACCGGACGCCGGTGAGCGTCGGCGAGGTGAACTGGGGCGGGGCGGCGAGCACCGCGTTCTGGGTCGACCCGGCCGAGCGGCTCAGCGCCGTGTTCATGACCCAACTGATGCCGAGCAACACCCTCCCGCTGCGTACCGTGCTGCGACAGATGATCTACGCGGCGCTGGTGTAGCCGGCGGGGCGCCGCGTGGCCAGGTAGGAGCCGAGCAGCACCAGCGGGAAGCCCAGCAGCAGCCCGGTGGTGACCGGCTCGCCCAGCACCAGCACCCCGAGGGTCACCGCGACCGCGGGATTGACGTACGTGATCACCGTGGTGCGCGCCGGCCCGACCTCGGCGACCAGGGCGAAGAACACCAGGAAGGCCAGCGCGCTGCAGACCACCCCGAGCACGCCGACGGCCACCCACGGCCGGACCCCCACCGCGGCGGTGGGCCGGGTGAGCCAGGCGAAGGGCGCGTACCCGATGGCGTTCACGCTCAACGCCACCGCGGTGATCCCCAGACCGGGCAGCCCGGCCAGCCGGGTGGAGGCGATCACCGGCCCGAACGCATAGCCCGCGGCCGCCAGCCCCACCGCCGCCACCGAGAGCAGGTCGCCGCCGCGGACGTCGATGCCGACGACTGCCGCGACGCCGGCGACGCCGACCAACAGCCCGACCAGCCGGCCGCGGTCGAGCCGGTCGTCCAGCCTGCCGACCGCCGCCACCACGGCACCGATCAGCGGCACCGAGGCGATCAGCAACCCCGCGAGGGAGGAGGTGATGCGCTGCTCGGCGATGCCGAGCATGGCGAACGGGAGCGCGATCTCCAGCGCCGAGAAGGCCAGCACCCAGCGCCAGCGCCGCAGCACCGGCCGCAACTGGCCGCGCGCCGCCGCCGCCGGCAGCAGCAGCGCCGCGGCGAGAGCGACCCGGGCGAACACGACCATCGCGGGCGAGAGGTGCTCGACGGCAACCTTGATGAACAGGTACGGCACGCCCCACAGCACGGACAGCACCCCGAACAGGACCCAACCCCGCCGCGACACCCACGCTCCCCTCCGCCGCCCGTCCAGCCCCCGGCCGGTGACCGCGGCCCGGGCCGCCCCAGCATCCAGGAGCCGGGACCGGGCGGCACCAACACGCCCGGGTGCGTCGCGCGCGGCGACCTGCACAGGCGTCCGCCGGGAATGTTCCGAACTTGACCTCTGTCCGGGATTCGGCGACGGTGGATGGAGCAGCACCTGCCGGAAGTATCCTGTTCCGGGCTATTTGCACCCGACCGTCCGCACCGATCATCGATGGGAGCGCCGTGCTTGCCCTCACGGAGAACGCCCAGTCCGTCATCCGCGACCTGACCATGCAGCCCGAACTGCCCGAGGGCTCGGGGCTGCGCATCTCCCCCGCACCCGAGGGGGCCGGCGAGCTGCAACTGGCGCTCGTCTCGGCCCCTGCACCGGGTGACGCGGTCATCGACGGCGAGGGCGTGCGCGTCTTCATCGAGCCGGAGACCGCTCAGTTGCTGTCCGAGCAGACCCTCGACGCGCAGGTCACCGATTCCGGCGCGGGGTTCTACCTCACCGGCCGCGAGGGCTGACCCGCAGCACGCACCGGGGTCGGCGGAACGCTCGCCGTGGTTCCTGACCGCGTCCCTGCGCCGCGCAGCTGGCGGCGGTTCAGCTGGCGGCGGTTCAGATGGCGGCGGCGAGCGCCTCGGACGCCGTCTCCGCACCCAGATCGGCCGTCACCCGCTGCAGCAGCCCGGTGAGCGCCTCGCGCTCCGGACCCTGCAGGCACGAGACGGCGTAGTTCTCGGCGTCCCGGACGCGGGGGCGCAGTCGGCGGGCCACCCGCCTGCCGGCCGCGGTCGGCTCGAGCAGCACCAGCCGGCCGTCGGAGCTGTGCGGCACCCGCCTGACCAGGTCCTTGCCCTCCAGCGTGCGGACCACTCCGGTGAGGGTGCCGCGGGAGATCCCTACCGTGGCCGCCGCCGCGCGGGTTTCGATCGACCGCTGGTCGCACACCAACGAGAGCACCGAGTACCCGGTCCAGCTCAGGTCGGCGCGACGCAACACGGCCAGCTCGACGTGATGGCGGACCGCTGCGGCGGCCCGGTGCAGCGCGTCCACGACCGCGAGCGTCGCAGCGTCCGATCCGTCCACGATGGCGACAGCGCCCCCGGCCACGTCCACCTCCGCACCACGCCCGCGGGCCCGCAGACGCGGGCCGCACGGTGCGGACGCTAACGGCCACCCCGGCGACAGGGTCGCGACCTTGGTCCCGCGCTGTGGCGGTCAGGGGTTACCAGCGGGTAGCATCTTGAGTTACCGGCGAGTAACCCCCGCCCGGCCGTGGCGCCCGGGATGCGCGCCCGGGCATCCCTGCCGCGCCTGAGGCGTCCGCACCTGACGGAGGGCCAGTCACCATGAGCCACTACAAGCCGAACCTGCGGGACATCGAGTTCAACCTCTTCGACGTGCTCGGGCGCGACCAGGTGCTCGGCCGCGGGGAGTATGCCGACCTCGACGCCGACACCGCCCGCGAGATGCTCGCCGAGGTGGCCCGGCTCGCCGTGGAGGACCTGGCCCCCTCGTTGCAGAGCTCGGACCGGAACCCGCCGACCTTCGACCCCGACACCTACTCCGCCACCCTGCCGGAGGAGTTCAAGCGCTCCTACCAGGCCTACCTCGACGGCGAGTGGTGGCGCACCGACGTGCCCGCCGAGCTCGGGGGACTCCCGTCCCGCCGACGCTGCGCTGGGCCATCGCCGAACTCGTGCTCGGCGCCAACCCCGCGGTGCACATGTTCGCCTCCGGTCACGCGTTCGCCAAGGTGCTCTACCTGCTCGGGACCGAGGAGCAGAAGGTGCTCGCACGGCACATGGTCGAGCAGCACTGGGGCTCCACCATGGTGCTCACCGAGCCGGACGCCGGTTCCGACGTGGGCGCGGGGCGCGCCAAGGCCGTGCAGCGCGCCGACGGCCGATGGGAGATCACCGGAGTGAAGCGGTTCATCACCTCCGGCGAGGCGGACATCTTCGACAACATCGTCCACCTCGTCCTGGCCCGCCCCGAGGGGCACGGGCCGGGGACGAAGGGGCTGTCCCTGTTCGTGGTGCCGAAGTACCAGGTGGACCTCGCCACCGGCGCGGGCGGCGAGCGCAACGGGGTGTTCGTCACCAATGTCGAGCACAAGATGGGCCTGAAGGTGTCGACCACCTGCGAGCTGCGCTTCGGTGAGGTCGACGGCATCCCCGCGGTGGGCACCCTGCTCGGCGACGTGCACGACGGCATCGCCCAGATGTTCCACATCATCGAGGCCGCCCGGATGATGGTCGGCACGAAGGCGATCGCCACGCTGTCCACCGGGTACCTCAACGCGCTGGAGTACGCGAAGTCGCGGGTGCAGGGCGCGGACCTGACCCGGACCGGCGACAAGGCCGCCCCCCGGGTCACCATCACCCACCACCCGGACGTGCGCCGCTCGCTGATGCTGCAGAAGGCCTACGCCGAGGGGCTGCGCGCGCTGGTGCTGTTCACCGCCAGCCAGCAGGACGCGGTCGCCATCGCCGAGGCCCGCGGCGAGCAGGACGAGGCGGCCGAGCGGCTCAACGACCTGCTGCTGCCGGTGGTGAAGGGATACGGCTCGGAGCGTTCCTGGGTGCTGCTGGGCACGGAGAGCCTGCAGACGTTCGGCGGCTCGGGGTTCCTGCAGGACTACCCGCTGGAGCAGTACGTCCGCGACGCGAAGATCGACACCCTCTACGAGGGCACGACCGCGATCCAGGGCCTCGACTTCTTCTTCCGCAAGATCGTCCGGGACAGAGGGCAGGCGCTCGGACACCTGGCGCAGCAGATCGGCGAGTTCGCCAAGAGCGAGCCCGGTGACGGCCGGCTGGCGCGCGAGCGGGAGCTGCTCGGCCAGGCCCTGGACGACGTGCAGGCCATGGTCGGGGCGATGGTCGGGGCCCTGATGTCCGCCGACCCGCGGGCCGACGGCGGCGACGTGCGCAACGTCTACAAGGTGGGCCAGAACACCACCCGGCTGCTGCTCGCCGGCGGGGACCTGGTGACCGGGTGGCTGCTGCTGCGCCAGGCCGAGATCGCCTCGGCCAGGCTCGAGGCCGCCGCGTCCGGAACCGACCTTCCGGACGGCGACCGCAGCTTCTACCAGGGCAAGGTCGCGGCGGCCCGGTTCTTCGCCCGGCAGGTGCTGCCCCGGCTGTCGGCGGAGCGACAGGTCGTCGAGGCCACCGACAACGACCTCATGGACGTGCCGGAGGCGGCGTTCTGACCCGTCCGCGGCGACCGCGGCAATGGTCGATCGCATCAAAGAATTGATTCGATCCAGAAAACACTCTATACTCCTAGGGGTATCACCCGATGACTCTCCAGGAGCGCCCGATGAGCGAGCAGTCCGCAGTCCCGACCGACCCCACCACGGCCACCGCGCCGGCCCTGGCGGCGATGCCGCGTATCGGTGACCCGGCGCCCGCCTTCACCGCGAGCACCACGCAGGGCGACATCACCTTCCCGGCCGACTTCGCCGGGAGCTGGGTGATCTTCTTCAGCCACCCCGCCGACTTCACGCCCGTGTGCACCACCGAGTTCATGACCTTCGCCTCGCTGGAGGAGGAGTTCGCCCGGCTGAACACCAAGCTCGTCGGGCTGTCGGTCGACGGCCTCTACAGCCACATCGCCTGGCTGCGCACGATCAAGGACAAGATCGAGTTCAAGGGCATGTCGGGCGTCGAGGTGAACTTCCCCCTCATCGACGACATCACCATGGAGATCGCCCGCAAGTACGGCATGATCATGCCCGGCGAGGACACGACGAAGGCCGTCCGCGCCGTCTTCGTCGTCGACCCGAACGGCGTCATCCGCACGATCATCTACTACCCGCTGAGCCTGGGCCGCAACTTCGACGAGCTGCGCCGGGTCGTCGTCGCCCTGCAGACGGCCGACGCGCTCGGGGTGGCCACCCCGGCCGACTGGCGCCCCGGCGACCCGGTGATCGTCCCGCCGCCCGGCTCCTGCGGCACCGCGCGCGACCGGGTCGCCGAGCCCGGCGAGGGCGTCACGGTGGTCGACTGGTTCTTCAGCACCCAGGAGGTCAGCGTCGAGCAGGTCGAGCAGGCCATCGCCGCACGCTGATCCCGCAACCGCCGCACGCCCTCCGCGGGCCGCCCCTCGGGCCGGCCGCAGCCGTGGATGTGGTGAGGGGCCCGGCCGTCACCTCGCCGGGCCCCTCACCATGTCCGCCTGTCGGGCCGGGCCTCAGTTCGTGCATCCCCCATTCGAGGACGAGGCCACGCCGGTCGAGGCGCTGTAGGTGATGTTGTCCGCCGGCAGCGGCGCCTGCTTCAGGTAGCCCGCACCCGTGAGCTGGGTGGTGTTGGTGCTACCGGTCGCGCCGATGGCGCTCGCGTAGCTGCCGACCTTCGCGAAGTACGCGTCCGAGGCGACCTGCACGGTCTTCAGATCGGCCTTGCACGCCGCCGTGTTGGCGTCACCGCGGAAGGTGGCGACACCGAAGACGACGATGCCGGCGAGGATGCCGAGCACGACGATGACGATGAGGAGCTCGATGAGGGTGAAGCCCTCGTCACGGGCCTCACGGATCTGCTTGGTCATGGGGGTTCCCCTGGCCTTTCCCCGGCGCAGTCTGCGCGCCTGCTGATGATGACTTCGGCGCCGCCCCGGCGGGGGGCGACCGGTCCTCAGGATGACCCGGTTAGGCGACCCTGCGTGGCGCAATGCGTGAATCCCCCGGCGTAACCACCCGAACGGATGAGCAGATCGTCACCATCTGCCCGAGGTTCGCTCTGCTGGGCCACTCACCGTCACCCTGCGCGACCGCGATCCGGTGCCCCAACTCGTGATCCGGTGACCGTGCCGGCCCGCTCGCTCAGCGCAGCAGCTGCCACGACCCGACGTGGACGGTCCTGCTGCCCGGCACCGGGGACCCGCTGGGATCGGTGAAGGCGGCCTGCGCCAGCGCCACCTTCTGCCACGGGGCGTTGGGCAGGTCCGCGGGGTTGCACGAGCTGCCCTGCGGGCAGGTGTAGGCGGTGAAGAAGACCTGTAGCGGCGTCGGCCCGCTGGAGTTCGACGGGACGTCGAGCACCGGCCCGGGGTAGCTCGAGCTCGCGGTGACCTGGATCCGCAGGGTGCGCGCGATGAGCCCGGCGCGGAACACCTGGCCCGAGGCGTTTGTGAGCTGGATGTCGAGCGCGGCGCGCGGCACGTAGGTCGTCCCCGCGACGTAGAAGGCGGTCTGCGCGCCCCGGGTGGTGACCAGCGCGCAGCTCCCCCCCGAGGGGTACGGCGCCGCACCGACGCACCCGCCCTCGGCCCGCACCGCCGGCAGCACGTACGTGAGCTGGAGTTGGAGGGTGTCGAGGTACTCGGTGACGCTGTTGCCGGCCGCGACGGAGGCGTCGTAGCGCAGCGACATCCCGGTGAACCCGTAGCTGTGCACCTCGTCCTGCAGCTGCGAGGTCAGATCGATGGTGTCTGCGTGGTACCCGCTGTGGTTGCGGTCCTGGTAGGTGGGAACCGCCACGGTGTGAGCGGACGCGCCGCTGCGGTCGGGGGTCTCGGTGACCCGCAGCGAGTTCAGGCTGTCGCCGGTGGACAGGTTCTCGTCACGGTGGCTGACCAGCAGCGTGGCGGAGGTCAGCACCGAGCCGGCCGGGATCTGCGCCGGCGGGCCGAACCCCGTCACCACCACGCTGGCCGTGGCGGCCGGCCGGCCACCACGGCCGCCGCCGGGGGCTGTGATCACGGCGGTGGCCGCGCGCACCGGGGTCTGGCCGGTGTCGGTGATGTACTCCGGGTGGGCGAAGGTGATGTTGTGCCCGTACCCGGTGCCGCTGCCGTCGGTCACCAGCGTGGCACTGGACGGTGCCGGGTCGGACCCGGACTTCGCTCCGTACACCGCGATCGGCGGAGCGTCGCTCGAGTAGCGCCCGCACAGCTCGACCTTCGCGTTGGTGATGCTCAACCGGCTGTCACCGCCGAAGACGAACTCCACGCCGCCGTTGGCGGTCGAGTCGAGCGGGCTGAGGCAGGCACCGGGGATGCTGGGCGCCCCACCGCCGGCGGGGTTCCAGCCGGACGGGGTCCCCCCCACCACGCGCGCCCCGGGGTTGGAGATCGCCCAGTCGTGCGAGCTGCCCGACCACAGGCCGGAGCCGTCGTTGTGGAAGTCGAAGAAGTACGTGCCGGGCTTGAACCAGAACGTCCTCGCGCCGCACGAGTCGAACAGTTGGTTGAGCGCCGCGCCGTCGTCGTAGTACCCGGGCTCGAAGGTCACCACCGCGCCCGCGGGGCAGCTCGGCGGGACGGACCGGTACACCAGCGCGGAGGTTCCCGTCGCCGGCGCCGCGTAGTCCGGGTCGGCGTAGGCGGTGTGGGTGTTGCAGACCGCGGCTGGGGTGCTGAAGATGCTCACGCCCGGGCAGGAACCCCGGGCCAGCACCTGCGCGGAGTCGTCGTACAGCTCCGAGCAGTTCCCCGTCGGCGGCTGTGGGGATCCCGCACACGGATGGCCCCCCGCGGTGATGCCGGAGTTCACCGCCACCCCGCCATGGACGAACAGGATGTTGTTGGACCCCAGGTCGAGCCCCGGCTCCGACCCGCTGGTACCCAGGGTGAGCAGGGCCGCGTCGGGCCGGTTGTGGTCGTTGATGGGCACCCGGCCGCTGGCCGCCCCGGTGTCGACCCCGGGGGCGCAGGAGACCGCCATGGTGTTGCCGTTCGGGCCGGTGAAGGTCATGAACCCGTTGCTCAGGCAGTTCTCACCCGGCGCGTTGTCGTAGCTGCTGGCGGTCGTCTGCGCGATGGCCGCCTGCAGCGCACCCTCCGCGTCGTAGCTGAGCTTCGCCCGGCTCTGGACCGCCAGCGCCGCGCGGAAGCTGGTGCTGGCGTAGGTGAGCAACCCGCCGGAGACCAACCCGATACCGATCATGAAGGCCAGCGCGAGGATCAGCGAGGCCCCGGTGTCGTCACCGCGCCGGGGGCGCAGCCGGCTCACGAGGTCCTCCGGGTGCCGTTCACGACGTCCTCCGCGTGCCGACGAGGGTGAAGGTGAAGCCACTGGACTCGTGCAGTTGCAGCTGCACCGAGGTGGCTGCCGAGCAGGCGACCCCCGCACCCGTCGGTGACTGGCAGGTCAGCGTCGGGTCCGTGGCGGTGGACAGCTGCCGCGCCACCGTGTTCTGGGACTGGACGCCGAGCGCGGCCAGGCTCGGGCCGATGCACGCGGACCGGTGCAGTTGGCGGCTCGCCGTGGTGCCGGACCCGACCGTCTCCAGCAGGTAGCTGACCACGGTGACCTGCGGGAGGTTTCCCGTGGCGAAGGTGGTGCCTTGGAACTCCACCACCGCCTTGCCCGCGGTGCCGCAGCGCGTCGCGCCGCCGGCGGTTACGGTCTGCGCCCCCGCGGCGTCGTCGGCGAAGTAGGACGCGGCGAAGGCGACATCGGCGGACTCCCCCAACCGCTCGCCGGACTGGGAGTTCCCGGTCATCGCGACGAGCATCGCCGCGGTGAGCGCCGCCATCACGACGCCGAGGATGGAGATCGCGATCACCAGCTCGACCAGGGTGAACCCCGCTGCCCCGCCCTCGTCCGGGGGACTCGCCGGCCTGACGTCCCGAAGCGTTCTCACGGGTTACGCACCACCACGTCGAGGGTCTGGGTGAAGCCCGGCGTCAGGTCGCTCGGCACGCTCACCTGCAGGGTGATCCGCTGCAGACCGTGGTGCCCGCAGGCACCGACGAACGCGCTCCCGTTCCAGTACTGCACCGCGGTGACGCTCACCCGGGGGGGCAGCGTCACGACCGAGGCGACCTGCCCAGGGCCGGAGCAGTCGCTGGGTGCCGCCCGGGTGACCAGCTCGGCGGCGGTGCGCAGGTCGTTGATGGCCGTCACCTGGTTGCGGTGCAGCGACGAGGCGTCGACCGCGGCCAGCACCGCCCCGATGACCGCCGCCAGCCCGATCCCCATGATCGCGATGGTGATCAGCAGTTCGATCAGGGTCTCGCCGCGCTCGTCCCGCTCAACCGCCCTGCAGCGGCGGCGCACCGCGCCCCGCCGCCGCGGCCCGACCGGTCCCCGCGTCGTCATTGCAGGTGTGCCGTTCGGAAGATGCCGTACATCGCCGACACCAGCGCGATCGCCACGAAGCCGACGATGGCGCCCATGACCATGATCACGACCGGCTCGATCGTCGCGGTGAGCTTCTTCACCTTGTAGTCCAGCTCCTGCTCGTAGAACTGGGCGGCGACCTCGAGCTGGGTGTCGAGCGTGCCGGTGTCCTCGCCCACCCGGATCATCTGCGCGGCCACCCCGGGGAACAGCCGCGTCGCCGAGATCGGCTGGGCCAGCCCGGCACCCTGCATCATCGACGCGCGCACTCCCCCCAGCGCGCGCTCGAACACGGAGTTGCGCAGGCTGTTCGTGGCCACGGTCATCGCGGTCGGCAGCGGCACCCCGGCACTGACCATCGAGGCGAGGACGCGGGTGAAGCGCTCGATGATGGCGTACCGCAACGTCTCCCCGGCCACCGGCACGCGCAGCAGCAGCCGGTGCCAGAGGTGACGGCCGGTGCGGGTACGGGCCCAGAGCATGCTCAGCCCCGTGACCACGGCGCCGACCGTGATGATCAGCCACCACCAGGCGGCGAGGAACCGGGTGGTGGTCAACAGGATCCGGGTGGGCAGCGGGAGCTGCGCGTCGAGGCTGGCGAAGAAGGACTCGAACTTCGGCAGCACGAAGACGCTCAGCACCACCACGGTGACCGCGGACATCGCCGCCACGAGAGCCGGGTAGATCAACGCCGCCTTGATCTTCCGGCGCGCTTCGAGGTCACGCTCCAGGTAGGAGGACAGCTGGTCGAGCACCGTGTCGAGGCTGCCGGTCAGCTCCGCCGAGCGCAGGATGCCGCGGTAGTACTCGGGGAAGTCGTGCGGGTGACGCTCGACGGCGTCGGCCAAGGTCGCGCCGGCGCGCAGGTCGGCGCCGATCTGCTCGAGCACGCGCCGCACCGCGGTGCGGTCCGACTCCTCCCCGAGCACGGCGATCGCGTCGAGGATCGGGATGCCGGCCCGCAGGAACGCCGCGAGCTGGCGGCTGATGTGCATCAGCTCGCTCGGCTTCACCCGGCTCGGGGTCAGCTCGATCTGCGTCCAGCGGGTGCGCGGGGTCAGCTCGGTCACCCGCAGGTTCTGCCGCACCAGGGCCAGCCGGGCGGCCGCCAGCGACTCGGCTTGCTGGACCCCTCGGGCCGTGCTGCCGTCCGCGGTGACGGCCACGAAGGCGAACTTCGGCACGCAAGCCTCCCGGGCTACAGGGTGTAGATGCTGCGGAGGATCTCCGCGATGGTCGTGACGTCCTCGGTCGACCAGCCGGGCGCCCTCGGAACGCAACGGCACCAGCCCCTGGCGGGCGGCGAGCCGGCGCATCTCCTCGTGCGAGGGCTGGTCGTGCACCAGCACCTCGCGCAGCTCCTCGGTCACCGGGAGCAGCTCGTACACGCCGATGCGCTCGGAGTACCCGGTGCCGGCGCAGTAGTTGCAGCCCTCCCCGGTCCAGAAGTCGCTCTTCGCGGCTCCCCCGGCCTCCCGGTAGAAGGCCTCCTCCTCCGCCGACGGCTGGTAGGGAACCCGGCAGTACTGGCACATCCGCCGCACCAGCCGCTGCCCGACCACGCCGATCACCGAGGAGGCCACCAGGAACGACTCGATCCCCATGTCCAGGAACCGGTACAGCGCCGAGACCGCGTCGGTCGCGTGCAGCGAGGAGAGCACGAAGTGCCCGGTGAGCGCCGACTGCACGGCGATGCGCGAGGTCTCCACGTCGCGCATCTCGCCGACGAGGATCATGTCCGGGTCCTGGCGCAGGATCGACTTCAACCCCGAGGCGAAGGTGATCCCCGCCGCTTCGTTGATCTGGATCTGGTTGATCGAGGGGAAGACGTACTCGACCGGGTCCTCGATGGTGGTGATGTTCTTGTCGACGCCGTTGATCTCGGTCATCGACGCGTACAAGGTGGTGGTCTTCCCGCTGCCGGTGGGGCCGGCACAGATGACCATGCCGTACGGGGAGCGGATCATCCGCGCGTAGGCGTCGTGCATGACCGGGGGCATGCCGAGATCCTGCAGCCGGTACAGCGGGCGGGACTTGTCCAGGATCCGCAGCACGACCTTCTCGCCGTACACGGTGCCCATCGTCGACACCCGGATGTCCACCGCCCGCTCGTCGATGGTGGTGGCGATCTGCCCGTCCTGCGGGCGGCGCCGCTCGACGATGTTCATCCCGCCCATGATCTTGATCCGGCTGGCGATCGCCGCGCCCATCTCGGCGGGCAGGGTGAGCACGTCGTGCAGCGCGCCGTCGATCCGGTAGCGCACCCGCACCCGGCCGTCCTGCGGTTCCACGTGCACGTCGGAGGCCCGGTCGCGCAGCGCCTGCGTCATCATCATGTTCACGACCCGCACGACGGGGGCGTCGTCCCCGCCACCGGCGTCCACCTGGATCCGCTTCACC
This sequence comes from uncultured Actinomycetota bacterium, assembly GCA_963784535.1. Taxonomy (GTDB): domain Bacteria; phylum Actinomycetota; class Actinomycetes; order Actinomycetales; family Kineosporiaceae; genus CAWARR01. The sequence goes on from CAWARR010000008.1 coordinate 474,911, forward strand.
CCGGCCCGGGTGGAGATCACCGAGGAGAAGACCGCTACCTGCTCCTCGACCCCCGACAGCGCCCGGTACATGGCGTTGATGGCCTGCCGGGTCTGCGACGGGGTCGCCACGTAGAGCTGGACCGGCCGTCCCACGGCGCGGCGGATCTCCTCCTGCACCGACTCCGCCGGGTCGCTGACGGCGAGGTGGACGGTGCCGTCCTCCGAGCGCGCCAGCGGTACCACGCCGAGGCCGCGGGCGACGCTCTCGTCGATCAGCTCGCGGGCTCCGGTGTCGGGGGAGCGCCGGCTGAGGTCGGCGACCGGCAGGCCGAGCTGATCGGCCAGGGCGTGGGACAGGTCGCTCTCGTTGACCAGGCCGAGCTCCACCAGCAGCTCACCGAGCCGCCTGCCCGTCCCCGACTGCCGCAGCAGCGTCTCCGCCAGCTGCGAGGGGGTCAGCGCGTCGTTGCGGATCAGCAGCTCACCGAGCCGGATCTCGCTCCGGCGGGTCCCGCCGGAGGGGGTCACCGGCGGCTGCGGGGCGACCGGCACCGAAGGGGCGACCGGCACCGATGGAGCGGCAGGCACCGGCGGTGCGGCGGGCACCGAGGAGGCGGCGGGCACCGAGGAGGCGGCAGGCACCGGCGGGGCGGTAGGCACGGCCGGGGCCGGCGGCGTGAACGACGGCAGCGGGGCCGCCCGTGCCACCGGCTGGCGTACGGGCGCGGGTGTCACCGCAAGCCCTGCGGGAGGTGAGACCGCCACCGCGGGTGTGAACAGGGACTGCCCGCCCAACGCGTCGCCGGACCCGCCGAGCAGGTCGGTGCGCTGCGCCAGTTCCGGCTGGGTGCCCAACCGCCACGGGCCAGCCGAGGCACTGGCAGAGCGTGGCCCGGCAGCCGCCGGGGCCGGTTGTTGCCCGCTCGCGGCGGCAGGGTAAGGCTGCCGCCCCGTGGCGTCGTCCGCGCCGGGCTCCGCCTCCGTGAAGTGGCGCAGCAGCCGGTCGGCCACGTCGGCGGCGGATTCCGGCTCCGTGGATCCGGACGAGGGTTGGCGACTGAAGCGCATGTGTCGTCTCCCCGGTCTCGCTGCGGTCACTGCCCTGGGCGGAGTCCTGGCCATCGCACCCAGTTACCTCGACAGTGGCTCATCGGGTGGAGTATTACCGCGGGTGCGGCTCAGAGTCAGCCGAACGGCCCATGTTCGCCGTCATCGGAACGGACCGTGACGAAGCGGCGACGCGAGCGCCCGGCCCTACCGGAACGTTCCGGGCGAAACGTCATCCTCCGACCCCCGCGGCGCGGGCCGCACCGCCACCGCCGAACCCTTGCACAGGCTTAAAGGTCGCGTAACGCGCCGCCCCCCCGCGCCGCTGTCGGATCGGAAGCCTCGGCCCGCACCTCGCAGGCCCGGACGAGCAGGGGTGAGGAGTGCGGTGCACGAGGGTGGGGCAGTGACGCCGCCCGATCAGCGGTCCGCGCAGCTCGACGACGCGCTGGACCGGGCCCTGAGCGGTGACGAGGGCGGTTTCGCGCTGCTCTACCGGGCCATGCACCCCGGAATCGTCCGCTACGTCGCCGCGCTGGTCGGGCCCGAGGCCGAGGACGTCGCCGCCGAGGCCTGGCTGCAGGCCGTCCGCGACCTGCACACCTTCCGCGGGGACAGTGACGGCTTCCGCGGCTGGGTGGCCACCATCGCCCGGCACCGGGCACTGGACCAGCTGCGGGCCCGCACCCGGCGGCCGGTGGTCCTCGACGACCTGGTGGCGCTCAGCGACCGCCCGGCCACGGACGACACCGCCCGAGAGGCTGTCGAACGGCTGCACACCGCGCAGGCGATCGCGCTGGTGGCCGGGCTGCCGCGGGAGATGGCCGAAGCGGTGCTGCTGCGGGCCGTGGTGGGGCTCGACGTCGCCAGCACTGCCGCAGTGCTCGGCAAGCGCCCCGCCACCGTGCGGGTGGCCGCCCACCGGGGCTTGAAGCGGCTCGCCGAGCAGCTGCACCGGAGCAGGAACGCGGCCCTGCCCGATCCGCCGGAGGGACGATGACGGACCGGCGTAACGATCCGGCGGGGGACGGCGCTGGACGGGGTGACATGCGCACCCCACGACGCCCCCGGCTCACCCGCAGGCAGAGCGAGCAGCTGCTCGACCACCTCGACGGGGCGGACGACCTCGCCCGACTGCTGTCCACCGCCGGTCGCGCCCCCGCGGCCGGCGAGCTTCCCGGCGAGGCCGCCGTGCTGCTGGCCTACCGGCGGTCCGCTGTCACCTCCCCCGACCCCGACACCCGGAGCCAACCTGTGCGAACCCTGTCCCTGCGCCGCAGCCTCGTCATCAAGGTGCTCGCGACGACGACGGCGGCGGTCGCCTTCGGCGGCGTCGCCGTGGCCGCGACCGGCCACTTCCCCGCGGTCCCGAGCCTGTCGGCCACGGCCGCGGCGGCTCACCCCTCGGTGACCCCCACCGGGACCCCCGGCACCGCCAAGGACGCCACCCGGAAGGCGGCACCGACCGCAAGGCCGAGCGACCCGGCGCGACACCGCGAGGCCGTGGCCTACCTCGGCCTGTGCCGCGCCTGGGCCGAGTCGAGCCGGCGGACCAGCGAGCCGATGGCGAAGTCCACCGCGTTCCAGGAGCTGGCCGCCACCGCGGGCGGCACCGCCAGGGTGGCGGCCCACTGCGAGCAGCTGGTGCAGCAGTGGTGCACCGACCACGCTTGGCCCGACACCGCCTCCACCACGTACGCCGGCCGCCCGTACACGTTCCACTGCCTCGCCCCCAAGCGCGCCGGCGCACCCACCGCGACGCCCGTGAGGCCCCCGCACCCCGTGCTGCCGCCGGTCACCGGCAAGCCGGTGGTCCCGCCGAGCCGGCTGCCCATCGTGCTGCCGACCGGAGCGCCGGTCCGCAGCTGACCCCACGCGCGACGCGGGCCCGCCTAGGCTCCGGGCATGGTTGCCATGCTGCCCGAGCGGGCCCGCGTCGTCGTCGTCGGTGGCGGCGTGATCGGGACCTCCGTCGCCTACCATCTCGCCCACGCGGGCTGGCGCGACGTGGTGCTGCTCGAACGCGACCGGCTGACCAGCGGAACCACCTGGCACGCCGCCGGGCTGATGGTGACCTTCGGGTCCACCTCCGAGACCTCCACCCGGATGCGGCAGTACACGCGTGACCTGTACTCCCGGCTGGAGGCCGAGACCGGCCAGTCGACCGGGTTCGCGCCGGTCGGATTCATCGAGCTCGCCACCGACCCCGGCCGGCTGGAGGAGTACCGCCGGGTGGCCGCGTTCAACCGCTACCTGGGCGTGGACGTGCACGAGATCTCCTCCGCCGAGGTCGCGGCGCTCTTCCCGCCCGCCCGGACCGACGACGTGCTGGCGGGGTTCTACGTCCCCGACGACGGGCGGGCCAACCCGGTCGACGTGACCATGGCACTGGCCAGGGGTGCCCGCGCGCAGGGTGTGCGGATCATCGAGGGGGTTGCGGCGACCGGCTTCCTCACCCGTGCCGCTGCCGGCGGCCGCGAGGTGCACGGGGTGCGCACCGCGAGCGGCGACATCGACTGCGAGTACGTCGTCAACTGCACGGGGATGTGGGCCCGCCAGCTGTCCGCGACGGCCGGGGTGAGCGTCCCGCTGCAGGCCGCCGAGCACTACTACCTGATCACCGAAGCGATCGACGGGCTCCCGGCGGGCCTGCCGGTACTGGAGGACCCGGCGTCCTTCGGCTACATCCGCGAGGAGAGCGGTGGGCTGATGGTCGGGCTCTTCGAGCCCGAGTGCGCTCCGTGGCAGGTCACCGCGGTGCCGGAGACGTTCTCCTTCGGCCGGATCCCCCCGGACTGGGACCGGATGGGGCGCTACGTCGAGGCCGCCATGAGCCGGGTACCGGTCACCCTCGACGCCGGGATCCGCACGTTCTTCTGCGGGCCTGAGAGCTTCACCCCCGACCTGCAGCCGATCCTCGGCGAGGCCCCCGAGGTGCGCAACTACTTCCTCGCCGCGGGGCTGAACTCGATCGGGATCCTCACCGGGGGCGGGGTGGGGCGCCTGCTCGCGCACTGGATCGTCGAGGGGCATCCCGACGCCGACGTGACCGGCTTCGCCGTGGACCGGCTGCAGACCTACCAGGCCAACCCCGACTACCGGCGGACCCGCACGGCTGAGTCACTGGGCATGGTCTACCAGTGCCACTACCCGGGGCGGGCGATGCGCACCGCCCGCGGTGCGCGGCGCTCACCGCTGCACGAACGGCTCGCCGCCGCCGGCGCCCACTTCCGCGAGGTGAGCGGCTGGGAGAGCCCCGACTGGTATGCGGGCGCGGGGACCACCCCGGTGGAGCCCGAGCTGTCGTGGGGTCGCCAGCCCTGGTACCGGCACTGGGAGGCCGAGCACCGGGCCGCCCGCGAGCAGGTCGTCCTCATGGACATGTCGTTCATGGCCACGTTCCTGGTCCAGGGGCGCGAGGCGGGGCCCGCGCTGGAGCGCCTGTCCGCGAACCGGATCGACGCCGGGCCGGGGGTGATCACCTACACCCAGTGGCTCAACCCGGGCGGGGGGATCGAGGCCGACGTCACCGTGACCACCCTCGAGGACGGGCGGTACTGGGTGGTTGCCTCCGACACCGCCCGCCGGCACGTGGAGGCGCTGATGCGGCGCGGGTTCGGCGCCGCCCACGCCACCGTCACCGACGTCACCTCCGGGTACGCGCAGCTCAACGTGCAGGGCCCGCGGTCGCGCGCGCTGCTGCAGGGGCTGACCTCGGTGGATCTGTCCACCGCGGCGTTCGGTTACCGCACCGCCCGCGAGATCGACCTGGGGTTCGCCCGGGTGCTGTGCGTGCGGATCACGTATCTGGGCGAGCTGGGCTACGAGCTGTACGTCCCCGCCGAGCAGGCGGTGCACGTGTACGACCTGCTGGTCGACGCCGGGCGGCAGCACGGGCTGCGGCACGCGGGGCTGAAGGCGCTGTCAAGCCTGCGGCTGGAGAAGGGGTACCGGGACTACGGCCACGACATCGACAACACCGACTCGGTGCTCGAGGCGGGTCTCGGCTTCGCCGTCGACCTGGACAAGCCGGGTGGCTTCGTGGGCCGCGACGCGGTGCTCGCGCAGCGGGCGGCCGGGCCGCTGCGGCGCCGGCTGGTGCAGGTGCTGCTGCGGGATCCGGAACCGCTGATGTTCCACGCCGAGGTGCTGCACCGTGACGGCACGGCGATGGGCTACCTGCGGGCGGCCTCGTACGGGTTCACCCTCGGCGGGGCGGTCGGGCTGGCCATGGTCGAGCCGCCCGAGCCACCGCCGGGCGGCATCACCCAGGCGTGGCTGGACGCCGGCAGCTGGGAGGTGGAGATCGCCGGGCGGCGGCACCCGGCGATCACGTCGCTGCGTCCGCTCTACGACCCCACGGCGGAACGCGTCAGGGTCTGAGCGAGCAGCAGGGTCTGAGCGATCACGAGGGTCTGAGCGATCACGAGGGTCTTAGCGATCACGAGGGTCTGAGCGATCACGCCCAGGTGAGCAGGATCTGGCCGCCCGCGACGGCCTCCCCGGGCGCGACCCCCACCTCGGCCACCACCCCGCCGGCCGGGGCGGTGATCTCGGTCTCCATCTTCATCGCCTCGAGCACCACCAGAACGTCCCCCGCTTCCACCGGCGCACCCGGCTCGGCGAGCACCCGGGTGACCGTGCCGGAGATCGGCGCCCGCAGCACCTTCTCCTCGCTGGCGGGCGCGCTCAGGTGCGAGGGCGCGCTCGGGGTGGATACCGGCAGGGTGGGAGCCGGCCCGAACGCGATCATCCCCAGCGTCGGCGGCGGCTCCTCCTCCACGTCGACGCTGACGTCGTACACCGTCCCGTTGACGGTGACCTTGAGCTTCATCTGTAAACCCCACTCGCTCGCTCGTGGCCGGTCGTCAGCGCCCGCCGTGCGGGACACCGTGCGACGTCATCACCGCTGTCCGCCCCTGCTGTGCCCAACTCGTCGACCCGCTCAGGTGCACCTGCCGGATCGTCGCCCGCTTGCCGAGGAACGCGGCCACCGCCGCCGAGATCGCCAGCACCACATCGGGCGGCACCGTGGTCGGCGCCGGCGGGCCCTCGACGAGCATCGTCTCCAGCCACTCCACCCGGCGGGTGAGTTCCTCGATCCGGCCGAGCAGCTCCGCGGTGCCCGGCACGCCCTCGGGCTCGGCGCCGGTCACAGCGGGATCAGCCCGTGCTTCTTGGGCGGGCGCAGATCCCGCTTGGTGTGCAGCGCCTCCAGCGCCTGTGCCAGCGCCCTCCGGGTGTCGGACGGCGCGATGACATCGTCGACGAGTTGGCGGCCGGCGGCCACGTAGGGGGAGGCGAACGCCTCGCGGTAGGTGTGGATCAGCTCGGCACGCTTGGCCGCCTGGTCCTGCGCCGCCTGGATCTCGCGCCGGAAGACGATCTCGGCGGCACCCTCGGCGCCCATCACCGCGATCTCGGCGGTCGGCCAGGCGAAGACCCGGTCGGCCCCGAGGTCCTTGCTGCACATCGCCAGGTAGGCGCCGCCGTAGGCCTTGCGCAGCACCACCGTCACCTTCGGGACGGTGGCCGCCGCGTAGGCGAACAGCATCTTCGCCCCGTGCCGGATGATCCCGTCGTGCTCCTGGCGCACCCCCGGGAGGAAGCCGGGAACGTCCACCAGCGTGACCAGGGGGATGTTGAAGGCGTTGCAGAAGCGCACGAAGCGCGATCCCTTGTTGGAGGCGTTGATGTCGAGCACCCCGGAGAAGGCCCGCGGCTGGTTGGCCACCACCCCGATGGTGCGGCCGATCATCCGGCCGAAGCCGACCACCAGGTTCTGCGCGTAGCCGGCCTGCACCTCGAGGAAGTCACCCGAGTCGACGAGGTTGGCGATCACCTCGCGCACGTCGTAGGGCTTCTTCGGGTCGGTCGGGACGATCGCGTCCAGCGCCGGGTTCGGCTCGACGTTGCCGTCGCTCGGCAGCTCCGGCGGATCCTCGCTGTTGTTGCCGGGCAGGAAGCTGAGCAGCTTCTTCACGATCAGCATCGCCTGCTGGTCGTCCTCGGCGACGAAGTGCGAGACCCCTGAGGCGGACATGTGCGCGTCGGCGCCGCCGAGCTCCTCGTCGGTGACCTGCTCACCGGTGACCTGCTGGATCACCCCCGGCCCGGTGATGAACATCCGCGCGGCCCGGGTCTGGATGATGAAGTCCGTCAGCGCCGGCGAGTACGCCGCGCCGCCGGCGCACGGCCCGGCGATCACCGAGATCTGCGGGACCAGCCCGCTGAGCTGGACGTTGCTGTAGAAGACCCGCCCGTAGCCGGCGAGGGAGTCGATCCCCTCCTGTACCCGGGCCCCGCCGGAGTCGTTGATGAAGACGAAGGGGGTCCCGGTCTTCAGCGACGACTGCATCACCGCCGCGACCTTGTCGGAGTGCACCTCGCCGGCCGACCCCCCGGCCACGGTGAAGTCCTGGCTGGCCAGGTGGACGAGGCGGCCGAGCACGGTGGCCGACCCGGTGATGACGCCGTCGGCCGGCATGCTCGCCCCGGCCATCCCGAACAGGGTGGCGCGGTGGGTGGCGAACATGCCGATCTCGGCGAAGCTGCCCGGGTCGCACAACTCCTCGATGCGCTCCCGGGCGGTGAGCTTGCCCTGCGCGTGCTGGCGTTCGACCCGCTGCTGACCGCCGCCCGCGGCGACCGCCGCCCGTCGCTCGTCCAGTTCGGTGATCCGCTCCTGCATCGTCACCGGCCGGGGCTCCGGGGCCGGTGCGCCCGCTGCGGGGGTGGTGGTTCCGGTCTCTGGTGTACTCACGGTGTCCTCACGCGGGTGCGACCGACACGGTGTGCTGCATGCCGTTGACGGTCACGGAGTAGGTGATCGGGGTATTGACGGCGTTCGACCCGGCGCCCCCCGCCGATGCGGACGGTTCCGGATCGCGGCCGACGTTCTTCGGGCCGTCCGACCGGGTGCCGAAGAAGGCCGGGGCGACTTTGGGGAACATCGCGTAGGTGAGCACGTCCTCGTCGCTGCCGTCGAAGCCCGGCAGCGCCTCGGCCTGCGCCCGCAGCTCGTCCCACTCCGGCGCGATCAGGTCGGCAGGGCGGTCGGTGATGCGGGGCTTGTGGGCCTGGGCCTCCGCCTGCGTTGCCACCTCCGGGTTGGCCTCGCCGATGCAGCGGCCGTAGTAGCCGAGCATCAGGTCGGCGAACTCGGCGGTCATCACCTTGTAGCGGCCCATCAGCACGTTGAAGACGGCCTGCGTGCCGACGATCTGGCTCGACGGCGTCACCAGCGGCGGGAACCCGGCGTCCTCACGCACCCGGGGCACCTCGGCCAGCACCTCCTTCAGCTTCTCCCCGGCACCCTGCTGCTTCAGTTGGCTCTCCATGTTCGAGATCATTCCGCCGGGGATCTGGCTGGCGAAGATCTCGGTCTCCACCCCGGTGATCCCGGAGAAGAACTCGGCGTAGCGCGGGCGCACCCCGGCGAAGTAGTCCTTCAGTGCGATCAGCCGGTCCATGTCGAGCCCGGTGGTGTAGCCCGTGCCCTCGAGCATCTCGACCAGGCTCTCGGTCGGGTTGTGCCCCGGGCCCAGCGACAGCGCGCTGATCGCGGTGTCGACACTCTCCGCGCCGGCCTCGATCGCCTTCATCAGCGACACCAGCGTGACCCCGGTGGTGGCGTGGCAGTGCACGTGGACGCGCACGTCCTCCCCGAGGGAGGTCTTGATCGCCCGGACGATGTCGTAGGCGGGCTGCGGCTTCAGCAGAGCGGCCATGTCCTTGATGCACAGCGAGTCGCAGCCCAGCGCGAGCAGGTCGCGGGCCTGGTCGACGTACCCCTGCGACGGTGTGCAGCGGGCTCACCGTGTAGCAGATGGTTCCCTGCGCGTGCTTGCCCGCCCGCTTCACGGCGGCGATCGCCCGCTCCACGTTCCGGACGTCGTTGAGCGCGTCGAAGACGCGGAAGACGTCCATCCCGTTGTCCGCGGCCTTGGCCACGAACCGGTCGACGACATCGTCGCCGTAGTGCCGGTACCCGAGCAGGTTCTGCCCGCGCAGCAGCATCTGGGTGCGCGTGTTCGGCAGCAGCCGGCGGAAGGTCCGCAGCCGCTCCCACGGGTCCTCGTTGAGGAACCGGATGCAGGAGTCGAAGGTCGCGCCGCCCCAGCACTCGGCGCTCCAGTAGCCCGCGGCGTCGATGTCGGCGCAGGCGGGGGTCATGTCCTCGAGAGCCATCCGGGTGGCCATCAGGCTCTGGTGGGCATCACGCAGGGCCAGTTCCGTGACATCGATGGTGCGGTCCACGCCTGTCTCCTCGCCGGCGTCGGGTCTTCACCCGCTCGCCCATACCGGGCCCCTGCGGGCACCTCAACGATTCCGTGCCCGACCCCCTCCTCCTGCGGACGAAAGGCCCGCAACCGTCGGCGAGCGGCACGGTCGTTGCGATCGGTGGCTCGCTGCCCACGCACCGTACCGGCACCGTATCCCGGTGGCGGGCGGGAACCGGGTCACAACGCACGACGATCGCGCCGGCCGATGGGCCCGCCGCCCGCCGCTGGGGGATGGGAGCGCCTCAGCGCAGGATGTCCGGCACCTCCCAGGGTTGCCCGTGGACGGTGCTGGCGAGGAAGGCCAGCACGGTGGAATACCAGACCTTCGCATGCTGAGGGCTGAGCACCCAGTGGTTCTCGTCGGGGAAGTACAGGAACTGGTGCGGCATCGAGCCGTCGGGAGCGGCGTGGTGCTCGGCCAGTTCGGACCACAGCCGCAGCCCCTCCCCGATCGGCACCCGGTAGTCGCGGTCGCCGTGGATCACCAGCATCGGCGTCCGGATCTGGGCGACGAACCGGTGCGGGCTGTTGTCCCGCACCATGTCCTCGGACATCTCCCGCCGCCAGTAGTCGTAGCGTCCGTCGTCGGGCCGAACTGGTCCAGCGCCCACAGGCTGGCGTGGGTGACGATCGCCGCGGAAGCGGTCGGTGTGCCCCGCGACCCAGTTGGCCATGTAGCCGCCGAACGAGCCGCCCATCGCGGCCGTCCGCGCGGCGTCGAGGTCGTCCCGCTGCAGCGCCGCGTCGGTGATCGTCATCAGGTCGGTGAACGGCTCCAGGCCCCACCGGCCCCAACCGCGGCGGATGAACTCACGGCCGTAGCCGGTGGACAGCGCGGGGTCGGGCAGCAGCACGGCGTACCCCTGGGCGGCCATCAGCCACGGGTTCCAGCGCCACGACCAGGCGTTCCACGACCCGAGCGGCCCGCCATGGATCCACAGCAGCAGCGGGGCGGGGGCCGTGGGACCGCTGCCGTCGGGCAGCACCAGCCACGCCCGCAGCGCGGATCCGTCGGCAGCGGTGGCGTGCACCTCGGTGAGCGTCCCGGGCAGCACCGGTTGCGCTGCCGGGGACTGCAGCGGCACCGGCTGCTGGCCGGGCGTGCCGGCCGCCAGCCGGACCGGAGCCGGTGCGGCGTCGACGGCGGCGCGGAGCGCGAAGACCGTGCTGCCGTCCGGGGAGACCTGCAGGTCGGAGTAGGCGCCGTGGTCGCCGGTGAGCCGGGTGACCTCGCCCGAGGCCAGCTCGAGGCGGAACACCGGCGCAGCGCCGGCGGCGTCCGCGACGACGATCAGGGCGGCACCGTCCGGGGTCCAGCGGGCCTCCGCGGGCCAGGCGTCCCAGCCACCGGCCACCACCTCGACCGCCGAGGTGGACAGGTCGACGACCGCGAGCTGGACGTCGGGCGGCTCCGTCGCGGTGGGGCGACGGAACAGCGCGACGGCCACCCGGGAACCGTCGGGGGAGATCCGCACCAGGCTCTCGACCTCGAGCTCGGGGTCGTCGAGCAGCATCCTCCGCGCCCCGGTCGCGACGTCGATCGCGGCCAGCGAGGCACGCCGGCCCCCGCGCTCGGGCTGCTGCCAGACCGTGACCACCGTGCTGCCGTCCGGGGTGAGGTCATAGCCGGCCTCGTCCAGGCTGCGGCCCGGGGAGGGGGTGAGGTCGGTGAGCTCGACCCGCTCCGGCGCGGTGCCGCCGCCGAGGTCACCCGCGAGCAGCCGGGCCTGGTCGGGCCCGAGGTCGTGGTCCCAGTACCGCACCGGGTAGCTCTCGTGCAGGATCGCCGCGACCTTGCGCTCCTTGCGCTGCTTGCGCCGCTTCTCGTCGTCCTCCGCGGTGACGGCCCCGGGCAGGGTCGCCGAGCTGACCAGCACCCGGCCGGTCGTGCGCGCGGTGACCACCCCGGAGATGCCGCCCGGGCGGGTGGCCACCACGCGCGCCTCGCCGCCACCGGCGGGCAGCTGCCACAGCGCGGCGACCTGGGCGTCGTCAGCCGCCGGCTTCGTGTCCGGGTCGGGGCGCGCGGAGACGAACAGCAGCGATCCGTCGGGCAGGAAGGCCGCGCCGGACTCACCCTTCGCGCTGCGGGTCAGTCGCCGGGCGGGGCGCGCGCCGGACGGGTCCACCTCCCACAGGGCGCTGATGTACCGGGTCTGCTCCGGATCGAGCGTGGACAGGGAGGTCACCAGCCGGCTGCCGTCCGGGGACAGGGCAAGGCCGGACAGCCGGGGCAGCGCCACGTAACTGTCGAGGTCATGGAAGGGCGTGGCGCCGGGCCCGGGAGCAGGGCCGGCGGCGGCGGCGGTCGAGGTGTCGGTCACGTCCCCATTCGTAGCACGGGCGCGGGGGAAGGACCGGTCGAGCGCACGGGCCCGGCGACACGGCCGCGCGCCGCCGCCCGGGAGCACGGTGGCGGCACGGCGAGGCCCTATGCTTACATATTGTGGTGGATGAGTCACTGTCGGTAGGGACTCTCTCGGAGGCGGCGCTGATGGCCGGCCCGTCGGGAGCAGCGTCCGGCGGCCCGACCACCGAGGATGTGGTCACGGCGACGGGAAGCGCCCTGCCCACCGGCCTGCCCCGTGGCCCGGAGCAGGCCGGTGGGCGGCAGCTGGTCGGAGGGCGGCAGCTGGTCGGTGCCGCCGGCGGTGAGCAGGACACCCGACCCGAGCAGGACACCCGACCCGAGCAGGACACCCGACCGGCCGCGGCTGCGGCCGCGGGGGTGCTCACGGTCCCGGCCGGCTCCAAGCTGTCCGGGACGATCGCAGCCGAGAGGACGAGCGGCCCCTTCGCGGGAGGGGCCGTCGCGCCGGTCGCCGCACCCGCACCGTTCTCGGCACCCGCACCGGTCGCCGCACCCACACCCATCGCCGCACCCGCACCGGTCGCCGCACCCACACCCATCGCCGCACCCGCACCGGTCGCCGCACCCACACCCATCGCCGCACCCGCACCGGTCGCCGCACCCGCACCGGTCGCCGCACCCGCACCGGTCTTGGCACCGCGCTCGGCACCTGGCCCGGTGGGCCTCCCGCCGGCGACCACCAGCACACCGGCAGAACCCGCGGCCGGCCCGACCGCGTTCCCGAGCCGGCGCCAGCTGCGCCATGGCGGTGGCCCGGCCGGCGCTGTCACGCCCGCCACCCCCGCCACGCCGGCGGTGCCCGGCGCCGCCGTCGCCGGACCGGGACCCGGCACCGCGGCGGCGGCGCTGTCCCTGGTGGCACGGGAGGTGCTGTCCCTGCTGGAAGCCGTCCGGCCGGCCCTGCTCGACGCCGTTGACGTCGCCTCGGCCACCACCCTGCCGCGGCGCGAACTGCGGGCCGCCCTCACCAGCCTGGTCACCGGGAAGCTCGTGGTGGCCCACCCGCACCGACCCTCCGGCGCCGACGCCGGCCCCGACACCCAGATCCGCTACGGAGCGCGATGAGATCGCCGCAGCGTGCGGCCGACCGGGCCGGCACGCCCGAGCCGGCCCGGGAGGCGCCCGACGCCATCGTGGCGGAGGTGGCACACGCGCTGCGGCAACTGCCGGTGACGCTGGCGCCCGACCGGCTCGAGTCGCGGATCATCATGGAGCTGGCCATCCGTTACCGCCCGGACCCGGGCCCGGGCGCGCAGTGGCCCGACCCGCTGCACCCGGACGTCAGGCACGCGGTCGCCCGGGTCGAGGACTGCTTCTGCCGCTACCGGGAGGAGCTCGTCGCCGGCGAGGCGCCGGCGACGGCCCGGGGGTTCTGGGTGGCAGCGGCGCTGCGCATCCTGCGCCGGGCCGCCGGACCCGGCGCGCTGCAGGCCCTGGTCAGGGAGTCGGCGCAGCAGCCCGTGGTGATCGAACTGCCCCAGGACGCCGGGTAGCGGCCCCGGCCACCACCTGCTCGGGGTGGTCGCTCATCGCTCCGGCTGGTTGGTGTCCGCCTCGGCCAGCCGGGCCAACATCGCGTTGTACTCCTTCAGCTCGGCGTCGCCGTCACGGTCCGCGGCGCGGTCGAGGCGGCGGGCCTCCCGCCCATCGGACTGGGTCCACTGGATCGCCATGATCAGCGCCAGCGCGAGGGTCGGGATCTCACCGATCCCCCAGGCGATGCCGCCGCCGTACTGCTGGTCGGCCAGCAGCCCCGCCCCCCAGGTGCGACCGAGCCCCCCGAAGTAGTGCGCGGCCAGCACGCTGCGCCCCATGATCAGCGCGATCCCGAAGAAGGAATGGAAGCCCATCGTCACGAACAGCAGCACCAGCCGCATCAGCGGCGACGGACGCCGGGGCCCGGGGTCGATGCCGACCATCACCCAGGCGAGCAGGTACCCCGCGAACAGGAAGTGCACGTGCATCAGCTCGTGGCCCACATGGGTGGTCAGGGCCAGCACGAACAGGTTGGAGAAGTAGAAGAAGATCAAGCTGAACGCGAACAGCGCCGACACCACCACCGGGTGGGTGAGCACCCGCATGTACCGGCTCTCGACCACCGCGAGCACCCACTCGCGGGCACCCCGCGAGCCGTCGTGCCGTGGCGTCGCCGCCCGCGCCAGCAGGGTGACCGGCGCCCCGAGGGTGAGCAGCAGCGGGACGGCCATGCTCAGCGTCATGTGTCCGATCATGTGGGCGCTGAACAGCACCCGGCCGTAGACCGCGGGCGGCCCGCAGGTCACCCAGGTCAGCACCACCACCCCGGACAGCCACGACGTGGTACGCAGCGGGGACCAGCGGTCGCCGCGGGCGTGCAGGCGGTGCACGCCGAGCGGGTACAGCACCAGCGCGAGCCCGATCAGCACCACCCAGAGCAGGTCGGGCTGCCATTGCGTGAGCCAGCGCAGCGGCGTCGGGGGCGGCGGCATCGGGTACCCGGTGAGCGCCTGCGCCAGGGACGGGCGGGCGGGCGGCACGTTCGGCACCGGGGGCGCGCTGCGCGCCAACGCGACGGCGACCCCGACGGCCACCGCCATCACCGCCGCCTCCACCACGGCCAGCCGGGCGAAGGCCCCGGACCGCCCTGCCGCGAGCTGCGGCAGCGTCCGCCGGCGGTGCCGCAGACCGAACGCCCCCAGCACCACCAGCCCGACGACCTTCGCCACCACCAGCACCCCGTAGCGGGTGCGCATCCCGGCGGGCGAGCCGACCCGGATCCAGGCGTTGACCACGCCCGAGAGCGCGACCGTGGCGAAGCACCAGGTCGCGAGGGTGGAGAAGCGCCCGGCGGCGACCGCCAGCGCCGGACCCGACAACCCCCTGCGCAGCAGCACCAGCCCGGCCAACCCGCCGACCCATACGCAGACGCCGAGCAGGTGCAGGCCGAGCGCCGTCACCGCCGTCTCGTGGTCGGACGCGCCCGCGGCGTGCCCGGACAGCGCCGGCGGGATCAGCCCCGCCAAAGCCACCAGCAGCAGCAGGCCGGCCGACCCGAGCGTGCGGACCCCGGCGGCGAAGGTGGCGACGATCGCCGCGGCGAGCGCGGTCACCGCCAGCCCCCGGCCGAGATCGATGTCGAACAGGAACGAGCTCAGCTGCTGGCCGTAGGTGGGGTCGCCCATCGACATGCCCGACACGTCGGCGTAGGTGAGCACTGCGGTCGCCAGCGTGCTCACCGCCCACACCCCGGCCGCCGCGGAGGCCGACAGCAGGGCGGGCTGGTAGGCCAGGCGCCGCCCGGCGACCGGCAGTGCCACGCAGGTCAGGGCGAGCAGTCCGATGGTCAGCGCCGCGGCGAGGTCACCGAGGGCGCGCACCAGGGGCAGCCCCCAGCGCACCACCGCCCCGGGGTCGACGAGCACCGACGGCGCCGCGGCGCCGGTCAGTCCCACCCCGGCGGCGGTCGCCGCGCAGGCGAGGGCGATCCCCCCGGCGACGAGCAGTGCCGGGGCGAGCCGGCGGCCCGCCCCGGACCCGATGGCTGTACTCACGTCCGCCCCTCCGGCCACGGTGGCTGCCTACCCGGGCACGCCGCCGCACCGTCCAGGGCCACCATCGTCCCTGCCGGCGGGAGGGTCCAGCGGCCACACCAGCAGCTCGCGGACCAGTGCGGGGCCGTTCTCGGCGAACAGCGCCACGCTGACCGACTCGGGGCCGGCGAAGGCCTGCGCGCTGAGCACCACCTCGCCCTCGCCCCCGAACACCTCCACGCAGCAGGCGTCCACCCACACCGCGAAGCGGACCCTGCGCCCCCCGGCGGCCGGGCCCGACGTCACCGGCTCGCCGTCCAGCGCCTCCCCGCAGACGGCGGCGAACGCGGGGTGGAACCCGGCGGTCCCCGAGGCCCGCCGGTCCAGCAGCAGCTGCCCCGACGGTTCGTCGAAGCAGATCCGGGTGCGCTCCCGCCCGTCGGCACTGGCCAGCACCTCGACCCCGGCGGCGGAACCCGGGCCCACCTCGACGTCCAGGCGCAGCTCCAGCGTGCACCCGCCCGCACCGGGCACCACCCGGCGTACCAGTGCGGACGCCGGGGCCGGGGGCCGGGCGGCGAGCCCCGCGCCCGCCGTCGCCGCGACGGTGCCGGGCAGCGGGAGGGCGGGAAGCTCCACGTGCAGCAGCCGGGTCCCCGCCCCCTGGCGGGCGGCGAGCAGTTGGGCCACCGGAGACTGGGCGAGCAGCAGCCGCTCGCCGTCCGGACGCAGGTGCAGCCGTCGGGGCAGGCTCTGGGTGCCGCGCCACGGCGAGGTCGGGGTGACGTCGGCATAGCCCCAGTTGCCCAGCCAGCCCATCCACACCGGCGCCGCGTCGCCGTCGGGCCCGGCGGGAAGCTCGGTGCAGCTCGTGGCGGCGTAGAAGTCGGGGCCGTGCTCGACCCACGAGAACGGGCCGAACGCGTCGCCGTCCTGCAGCGGGGTGAACTCGCGGCCGTCGAAGTCGCCCACGGCGTAGACCATCCCGGAACCGCCCGCCGGGCCGCCCGCGTTCACGCTCACCGACAGCACCCAGCGCGAGGCGGGCCACCCTGCCGCCTGCCCCTGCCGGGGCGGCACGATCGGCACCTCGACCAGGTCGGGCACCTCCCAGCCGCCGCCGTCCGCCGGGCCGTGCGGACCGACCTGCCCGGTCCGCACCCAGCTGCGCAGGTCGGGGGAGTTCCAGATCTGCACGCTGCGCCCATCGGGACCGGCGACCACCATCACCCACGCCCGGCTCGGCTCGTGCCGGAACACCTTCGGGTCGCCGAACTCGCCCGGACCGACGCCGGCAGCCGGGCTGCCCGCGTACCGCCGCCACGAGTAGCCGCCGTCGACGGAGCTGGCCAGCGCCTGCGCCCGGCGACCGCTGCTCGGGTCGCTGGTCGTGTAGACGGCCACCAGCGGGGCCGGCCCACCCTCGCCCAGGCCGGCGGAGTCCGCCTTGTCGAGCACCACGCTGCCGGACAGGACCTGCTCGGGCCCGATGGCCGGGATCGCCACCGACTGCTCCGACCAGTGCACGAGGTCGGAGCTGGTCGCGTGCCCCCAGGACACCGGTCCCCCGGCGGAACCCTCCGGGTGGTACTGGAAGAAGAGGTGGTACCGGCCACCGTGCCAGATCAGCCCGTTCGGGTCGTCCATCCGGGCCCGGGCGCGGGGTCAGGTGCAGTCGCGGCCGCCAGCCCCCCCGCGGGGTCGTCGAATGCGCGCGGGCGGACGTCTCGACCATCACAGCCTCCGGTCGGCCAGCACGGGGAAGCGCGCCCGCCAGTCCGCCACCGCGCCGGGGTCGAGGTCGACCACGAGGACCTCCTCGCCCTCGCCGGCCTCGGCGAGCACGGTGCCGGTGGCGTCCACCACCTGGCTGTGTCCGCCCATCCGCACCCCGGCGTGGGTGCCGGCGGTGTTGCAGGCCAGCAGCACCTGCTGGTTCTCCACCGCCCGCGCCCGGCCGAGCAGGCGCCAGTGCTCCACCCGGGGCGCAGGCCAGGCCGCGGGCAGCACGACCAGTTCGGCGCCGGCGTCGAGCAGCCGCCGGAACAGTTCGGGGAAGCGCAGGTCGTAGCAGGTGGCCAGGCCGACCACGGGTCCCTCGCTCCCGTCCCGGCCCGGCAGCGGGACGGTCACCACCTGTTCGCCCGCTTCCATCAGGGCCGGCTCCCCCGCACCGAAGCCGAAGCGATGGATCTTGCGGTAGGTGGCCAGCACCCCGCCGTCGGGGCCGAGCAGCACCGAGGTGTTCCAGCGCCCCCGTCCGCCCGGCCCGCGCTCGTGGGCGGCGGCCCCCTCGGGGGCACGTTCGACGATGCTCCCGGCGTGCACGACCGCGCCGAGTTCGCGCGCGGCCGCGGCGATCGCGGTCACCGTCGGCCCGTCGAGCTGCTCGGCGCGCTCCTCCCAGCTGCGGTAGGAGAAGCCTCCCGCGGCCCACAGTTCGGGCAGCACCACCAGGTCCGCTCCGCGCTGGGCGCGCACCAGGTCGGCCACCCGGGCCACCCGCTCCGCCACCGGTTCGTCGTCGCCGTAGCCCACCTGGAGCACGTGGACCTGCATCCTGGCTCCCTCCGCGCCGGCCCGGGTGCAGCACCCGGACCCCGCTGTGAGGGTAACGCCTGCCTCCCGGCCTGCTCCGAGGCCCGCAGCGGGCCGGTCGGGACCGGCGTGGACGGGAGTCAGGGGCGGCGGGTGCGGGAGCGTGCCTTCGCGGCGAAGAGCTGCTCGTCGGCGGCGGCCAGCACGGCACGCGGGGTCCACGGCGCGTGCGCCGAGACCGCGCCGACGGAGACGCCGGGGCCTCCGTCGGTCTCCAGCCGCGCCAGCGACCTGCGGATCGCGGTCAACACCCGGTCCTTGCGCTCACGCGGGAGCACCACGGCGAACTCGTCGCCGCCGAGCCGGCCCACGGTGGCGCCCGTCCACGACAGCGCGAGGTGGCTGAGCAGGTCGGCGACGTCGATCAGAGCCTGGTCCCCGCGGTCGTGACCGGCGGTGTCGTTGAGCTGCTTGAGCAGGTCGACGTCGAGCAGCGCCACCACGACCGGCTCTCCCGCCGCCGAGAGGGTCTCGAGTGCGTCGTCCAGGGCGCGGCGGTTGCCCACCCGGGTCAGCGGGTCCTCGAACGCGGTGCGGGAGACCCGCTCGAGGTTCTCGGCCTGCACCACCACTCCGGCCACCAGGGTCGCCACCGAGGTGAGCAACTCGATGTCACCCGCCACGAAGGGGGGCTCCCCGACCCCGGTGGTGAGCCAGATCTGCCCCCAGAGGCGGCCTTCGAGATACACCGGGATCGCCGCCGAGGAGTACTTGTGCAGGCGGCGCAGCAGCGCGATCTCCTCCGCGTCGGCCTCCTCGTCGTCGACCGTGTAGAGGGAGGGCACCCCGGACAGCATCAGGCGGCGAGCCTGCGGGTAGTCCGCGATCGCGTAGAGCTCGTCGGTGGGGAAGGTCTGCTCGTCGGGGCCGAGGCGGCCGACGTTGACCAGGCAGCGCAGCCGGCCGGACTCGCGTTCCCAGCGCTCCAGCGAGCCGGATGCGGCCCCCACGATGCGCCGCACCTCCTCCAGTGCCACCCGCAGCAGTTCACGGGTGTCGCGGGAACTCGACAGCACCCGGGTGATGCCGACCAGCGAGCGCAGCCGCTCCTCCATCCCGCGCCGCCCGCTGCGCCGCTGGTCGAGGTCGCTGAGCAGCACGTCCAGCGCGGGCAGCTCGGGCGGCTGGGCCGCGAGCGTCGCGACGGCCGCCGCGGCGTCCACCCCCGGGGCCGCCTGCGGCGCACGCCGCCGCAGCCTGTCGCGCAGGGCGACGGAGATGGCGTCGGGGCCGAGCGCGGGGTCGGTGCCGGCAGCCGCGCGCACCACCTCCAGCGTCCAGTGGACCAGGGCCAGCTCCGGCTCCTGCTCGGCCCGCGCCGGTGGGCCGAGCTCGGCCGCCAGCCGGGCGAGCAGCGGTGCGCCCCGCAGTCCCAGCGGCAGCACCCCGTCGACGGTGAGCCGATGCAGGTCGTGCACGAGGGCCAGCCGGCCGGCGGTGCGCACCACCACCTCGGGCCAACCGAGTCGCCCCGCCAGCCAGCAGACGAGGGTGTGCAGCGCGGCCCGCTCGCGGTCGCCGGGAAGGGCCAGCAGCCGGGCCGCGGCGAGCACCGCGGCGTCGACGTCGGCGTCCCAGCGCTCGTCCTGGCCGCGCACAGCGGTCGCCTCCGGAACCCGGGAGCGGGCCACGGCCGCGGCCGCACGTTCGGGCTGCGGGTCGGGCCGGGCGAGCAGGAAGCCCTGCACGGCATGACAACCGAGCCGGACCAGGGCGTCGGCCTGCTGCTCGGTCTCCACCCCTTCGGCGATCACCGAAAGGCCCAGGCTCTCGGCGAGGTCGATCGTGACCCGGACGATGGCCCGGTCGGCGCCCGCGCGGGTGACACCGGCGACGAAGGACCGGTCGAGCTTGAGTACCTGGACGGGGAGCCGGCGGAGGTTGTCGAGGGTGGCGAACCCGGTGCCGAAGTCGTCCAGGGCGATCCGCACCCCGAGCGCCGACAGCCGCTCCAGCAGTGGCCGCACGGCCGGGGAGGTGGCCGCCGACTCGGTGATCTCCAGGATGATCGCCGACCCGGGCACACCCCTGGCGTCGAGCAGGTTTCGGACCACCGTCACGAAGCCCCGGTCCTCGAGTTGGGCCGGGGCGACGTTCACGCTCACCGTCGCCGTCGACAGCAGGCTCGGGCCCGCCCGCCAGCGGGCCGCCTCGGCGACGGCCTGCTCGAGCACGGCGTGCCCGAGCGGGACGATCACCCCGCTGCGCTCGGCCTCGGGGATGAATCTGGCCGGGGGCACCACCTGGCCGTCAGGCGCGCGCAGCCGCGCGAGGGCCTCGAAGCCGACGACGTGCCGCGCCGGGAGCAGCACCACCGGCTGGTAGTGCACCTCCAGCGCACCCCGCTCCAGGGCGGCCAGGATCTCGGTCGAGGTGAGCATGGCATCGGCGGCCGCCGGCGGAGCGGAGCGCGTGCCGCGGGTCATCTGGGCCGTCCTGCCGATCGTGAGTGGGGTGCCGTCCTGCCCTGCCCCGTGACAGCGACGGCGGTCGTGGGGTCAAGGGTGTCATGCCTTAGCGTGACTGACCGTGTGCACGGCGGAGTCATAGCCAGATGTCGGCAGGCCACAGGCGCTGCTGTACCCCCCGACGGGTCACCCGAACCCACGGACGGCCGGTGTGCTCCACCGGCGGACCCGGAGAAATGAATGTGCGATGCAACTTGTTGTGTGCTACAACTACCTGGGCGGCGCGGGGGAGCGCCGTCCAGGGGCACCGCGAGCCGGCGGCCCCGGGGGACGGACCGCAGCAGCCGCAGCCGACCGGCGCAGCGGGCCGATCGGATCATCCCGTCGCCACGGCGTGGTGCGCCCCCGCATTCCCGGGCGGCGGCCCCGCCACATCAGGAGCCTGAGGAGGGTCATGAGCGAGCAACCGCGCGGTGCCACCGGCGTCCCCGGCCCGGCCATAGCCGGGCTCAGCACCGAGCTCGGGCGGTACGGCCGGATGCTTCACCTGCTGAAGGCGCATCTGTCCCCCCACACTCCGCAGGGATTGGACTGGGCCGCCTCGGCGCTGCTGGTGCACCTCGTCCGCTGCGGCCCCAGGCGGCAGGGCGAGCTGGCCGACACGGCGATGCTCGACCCCTCCACGGTGAGCAGGTACGTCGCGCACCTGGTCCGGGAGGGGCTGGTCGAGCGGCGCCCCGACCCCGAGGACGGGCGGGCCGTTCAGCTCGTGGCCACCGCCGCCGGCCACGCCGCCCAGCAGCGCGTCGCCGCCAGCCGCGACGACCTGCTCCACCGGGCCCTGTGCGACTGGGACCCGCAGGACGTCACCCGGCTCACCGACCTGCTCGGCCGCTTCAACAACGACATGGAGGCCCTCCGGGTCACCCTGCCCCGCCCCGCCGCCACCGGCCCGAACGCACAGCCGACCGATCCTCAGGAGCGTTGATGTCCTCCGCCACGACAGCCAGTCCACCGTCCGCCACCGGCGGCTTCAGCCATCGGCAGATCCTGGTCATCCTGGCCGGGCTGATGTCCGGGATGTTCCTTGCCGCCCTCGACCAGACGATCGTCGCGACGTCCATCCGCACCATCGCCGACGACCTGCACGGCCTCAGCCTGCAGGCGTGGGTCACCACGGCCTACCTGATCACCTCGACGATCGCCACCCCGCTGTACGGCAAGCTGTCCGACCTCTACGGGCGGCGCCAGTTCTTCCTGTTCGCGATCTCGATCTTCCTCGTCGGCTCGGCGCTGTCCGGGCTGTCGCAGTCCATGTACCAGCTGGCGGTCTACCGGGCGAATCCAGGGCATCGGCGCCGGCGGGCTGTTCTCCCTGGCGCTGGCGATCATCGGCGACATCGTGCCGCCCCGGGAGCGGGCCCGGTACCAGGGCTACTTCCTCGCCGTCTTCGGCACCTCGAGCGTGCTCGGGCCGGTGGTCGGCGGGTTCTTCGCCGGACAGACCACCCTGCTCGGCATCACCGGGTGGCGCTGGGTCTTCCTGGTCAACCTGCCGATCGGGGCGATCGTCGCTGGTCCTGGTCACGAAGGTGCTGCACCTGCCGCACGTGCGGCGTGACCACCGGATCGACTGGCCGCGGCGCGGTGGCGCTGATCATCGCCCTGGTGCCGCTGCTGATCGTGGCCGAGCAGGGTCGCAGCTGGGGCTGGGGCAGCGGCCGGTCGCTGGCCATGTACGGCATCGGGGCGCTCGGGGTCGTGCTGTTCGTCGTGGCGGAGCGGATGATCGGCGACGAGGCCCTGCTGCCGCTGCGGCTGTTCCAGGGCAGGACCTTCGCGATCAGCTCGGTGCTCAACCTGATCGTCGGGATGGGCATGTTCGGCGTGCTCGCCGCCCTCCCGCTGTACCTGCAGATCGTCAAGGGCAACTCCCCGACCATGGCGGGCCTGCTGCTGCTGCCGCTGGTGATCGGGATCATGACCGGATCGGTGGCCTCCGGGCAGTTCATCGCCCGCACCGGCCGGTACAAGATCTTCCCGGTCATGGGGCTCTTCCTGTTGGTGGGCGGTGCGCTGCTGCTCAGCCGGGTGAGCGTGGACAGTTCGACTGGTGGCCATCGACGTGTACGCGCTGATCTTCGGGCTGGGCCTCGGCTTCAACATGCAGACCCTGGTGCTGGCCATCCAGAACGCCGTCCCGCCGCAGGACATGGGGGTGGCGACCTCGTCGGCGACCTTCTTCCGGCAGATGGGCGGCACGCTGGGCACCGCGGTGTTCCTGTCCGCGCTGTTCAGCAGCCTGCCCGACAAGATCACGAAGGCGTTCGCGGCCGCGGTCCCGACGGCGCAGTTCCAGACCGCCGTGCACGACCCCGCAGTGATCGCGAACCCGGCGAACTCGGTGGTGCTGCAGGCGCTGAAGGGCGCGCAGTCGGGCGGGACCTCGGTCGCGAGCGCCGACGCGCTGAACGACTCCTCGTTCATCAACCACCTCGACCCGCGGCTGGCGCGACCCTTCCTGGTCGGCTTCGCGCAGTCGATCGACCTGGTCTTCCTGCTCGGCGCGGTGGTGCTGGTGGTGGCCCTGGCGATCGTCTGGTTCCTGCCGGAGGAGAAACTGCGCACGCAGTCCGGGATCGAGGCCCGGCAGGCGCAGGAGGTCGCCGCTGCGGCCGCCCTCGGCGAGGGCGCTGCCGGGGACCTGCTGACGACCGCGGCGTCGCAGCGGGACGAGCCGGTGCCCGCCTCCGGGGGGCCCGGGGAGTAGAACGGTCAGGATCGCGGTACGGCCGGCGGCGCCGGGGTGGCCTCACCACCCCGGCGCCGCCGGAACTCCGGGGGTGGCCCGAGGCCCCGACGATCTTCCGTCGGACGGGTGGATCGACGCTCGGCAGGCACTGTCGGTTACCGACACGCCGGAGGGGTCACCCGGACGGGCTCACCCGGACGCGCACCCCCTGCGCCCGGTCAGTTTCGCGTCCAAAGCTCAAGAAGTGCTTGTGGACAACCGAAACCACACTCTGCAAGCACAGCTCGGACACGCCGTGTCCGGCGGGGTGGGCGACCCCGCCGGCCATGGCGGGTTCACCGGTTCCGCCCAACGCAATGGCCGACAGAGTGGTCAGCGCTACGGAAGGTAGCGCTGTCGCCACAATTGGTGATGATGGATGTGGGAGCGCTGCCCACCCCGTCGGCCGTGCAAGGGAAGGAACCCCATGACCCGGATTCTCGCTCTGCGTTCGGTGAGCGCCATTGGAACTGTCATCGCCCTCGCGGCCGTCGTCGGCGCCGGGACGAAGTGGTGGTGAGGAGTGGGGACTAGATGGTCCTGACCCCGACGGAGCGGGTGGAGCCGGACGACGGCTCCACCCGCTCTCTCGCGGTCACCGGGTTCGTCACCGGCGTGCTCGTCCTGTCCGCGCTGCTGCTCGGCGGCGTGCTGGCACTGCAACTCCCCCGGATCGCCTGGAGTTCGGCCCCGGCACTGACCTGGCTGTCCCTCACCGTCCTGCTGGTCCTCGGCGAGTTGCGCCCGCTGCTGGTCCTGCGCCGCGACGGCAGCAGCGAACCGCTCACCGTCTCGACCACCTTCGCCCTGGCCCTGGTGCTGGTGGGCCCGCTCAGCGTGGCGATGCTCGCGCAGGCCCTCGCCGTGACCATCGACGACGTCGGTCGGCGCCGCTCCCCGCTGCGGGCTGCGTTCAACGTCGGCCAGTACATGATCACCCTCGTCGCGACCCGGATCGTGTTCGCCCTCGCCGCCGGCCACCCCATCCTCGCCACCAGCACCCCCTTCCTCCCCCACGACCTGTTGCCGGCGGTGCTGGCCGCGGTGACCTTCCTGCTCGCCAACAACGGCCTGGTCGCCCTGGTGGTCGCGCTCGACCAGGGACTGGATCCGCTCCGCGTCCTCGTCCAGGACCTGCGGGCGCAGGCCCTCACCTCGGCGATCCTGCTCGGGCTCGCCCCGGTGGCCGTGGTGATCGCCGAGTTCACCCTGCTGATGGTGCCGCTGCTCGTGCTGCCGCTGACCGGGGTGCAGCGCAACGCCTGGATCGCCGCCAGCCGCCAGCACGAGGCGCTGCACGACGGGCTCACCGCGCTGCCCAACCGTGAGCTGTTCCGGCTGCGGGCCGAGCGCGCCCTCAACGCCGCCCGGGGGGCGCGGCACTGCGCTGCGGTGATGTTGCTCGACCTCGACCATTTCAAGGAGGTCAACGACACCCTCGGCCACCACGTCGGCGACGGCCTGCTGCGCAAGGTCGCCGAGCGGATCTCCATGGCCGTCCCCCCCGACGTGACCGTCGCCCGGCTCGGCGGCGACGAGTTCGCCGTGCTCATGCCCGCGGCCCCCGACCTGCCGGCGGTGCTCCGGCTCGCGAAGGCCATCGCGGACCAGCTGCGTGAGCCGGTGGTCGCCGACGGGGTCAGGCTCGGGGTGCAGGGCAGCATCGGGGTGGCCGTCTTCCCCGACCACGCGGACAGCGTGGACATGCTGCTGCAGCGGGCCGACATCGCCCTGTACCGGGCCAAGGACAACCGCGGCGAGACGCAGGTCTACCGGCCCGAGATCGACCAGCACACCGTGCTCCGGCTGAGCCTGCTCGGCGATCTGCACGCCGCCGTGGACAACGACGAGTTCGAGATGCACTACCAGCCGCAGGTGGACGCCCGCTCCGGCAACCCGGTCGCGATCGAGGCCCTCATGCGCTGGCAGCACCCGGTCCACGGGATGGTGCGGCCCGACGTGTTCATCCCGCTGGCGGAGAGCACCGGTCTGATCGGCCCGATGTCGCGCACCGCGGTGGAGTCCTCGCTGGCGATGCTCGGGCAGATCCGCGGCTCGGGCCACGACGTGTCGATGGCGGTGAACGTCTCCGCCCGGCTGCTGTCGGACCTGGAGCTGCCGCGCTGGATCGGGCAGGCCCTGATGAACACCTCGATCCCCTCCTCGCGGCTGACCATCGAGGTGACCGAGAGCACCATCACCGCGGACCCGAAGCGAGCCATGCAGGTGCTGCACGACCTGCGCGAGCTCGGGGTCCGGCTGGCCATCGACGACTTCGGTACCGGGTACTCCTCGCTGAGCTACCTGAGACGGCTCCAGCCGGACGAGCTCAAGGTCGATAAGTCGTTCGTGACCCAGCTGCGCACCGACGAGAACTCCGCCGTCATCGTGCGCTCGACCATCGAACTGGGCCACGGACTGGGGCTGTCCGTGGTCGCAGAGGGGGTCGAGGATGCCGAGACGTACGACGCCCTGGCCTCCCTCGGGTGTGACCGGATCCAGGGCTACCACGTCGCCCGACCGTTGACGGGCAACGCGCTGAAGGCCTGGCTGGACGCCGCGGCGGTGTCGGGGCAGGACGGCCACCCGACCGGGCGGGCATGGGTGAGGCAGGTGCGGGCATGATCGTCCCGATCGCCGCCGCGGTGGCGGTGCTCAGCGTCGTGCTCGCCGGCGGGAACCTGCGCCGGCTGGCGGAGTTGCGCCTGCGCGGGGTCTTCCTGGTGGCAACGGCGCTGGCGGTCCAGGTCGTGATCATCGAGCTTCCCGCCGGCCCCGACTGGTCGCGGCGGGCCCTGCACGTGCTCACCTACCTCGCCGCTGCCGCCTTCCTGTGGCTCAACCGGCGCATCCCCGGACTACTCGTGATCGCCCTCGGGGCGGCCTCGAACGGGGTGACCATCCTGCTCAACGACGGGGTGCTGCCGGCCCGGGAGGCCGCCCTGCGGGCAGCGGGCATCGCGCCGTCCACCCAGTTCGTGAACTCCGCCGTCGTCGCGCACCCGCGGCTGGCCTTCCTCGGTGACGTCTTCGCGATCCCGGCCTCGTGGCCGCTGGCCAACGTCTTCAGCGTCGGCGACGTGCTCATCGTCCTCGGCGCGGCGTACACCAGCTACCGGATCTGCGGCACCTGGCTGACCCCGGGGTGGGACGCCAGGGCCCACGGGCACGGCCGGGGCGGCCGGCACTGTGCCGAACCCACCCGCCCGGGCGGCGAACCGGAGCGGCGTCAGGGCGAGCGGCGGGAGTCCGAGCGCCGCGCGGCCCGCGCGGCTCAGGTCGCGAAGGCGGGCGCGGGAAGCGAG
Source organism: uncultured Actinomycetota bacterium (assembly GCA_963784535.1). Lineage (GTDB taxonomy): Bacteria > Actinomycetota > Actinomycetes > Actinomycetales > Kineosporiaceae > CAWARR01. The sequence goes on from CAWARR010000008.1 coordinate 501,206, forward strand.
CGGCGGGGCGCCCGCAACCGGCGGGCCACGCAGCGGCGGGCCCGGACGGCGGACGCCGCCGTGGCCGCGGCCGACAGCCCCCAGCGGGCCGAGCCACGGCTGCCCGAGCCACAGCTGCCCGAACCACACCTGCCCGAGCCACACCTGCCCGAACCACACCTGCCCGAACCACACCTGCCCGAGGCCGGGACGCAGGGGTCCGGGCCCGAGGAAGCGGCTGTCGAGCTGCCCGCGCCGCGGGCGGGAGGCGGGCAGACCGCGATCGCCGAGGCCGCCGATGTGCTGCCGCCCCGACGGCGCAGGTTCGGCCGACGCCGCACCGGGCGGCGCCCAGCCGCGCGGCCCGTGGTCACCGTGCACGACCCCGAACCCGAGGCCCTGCCCGACCCCGAGGTCCTGCCCGACCCCGAGGTCCTGCCCGACCCCGAGGCTCTGCCCGACCCCGAGGCTCTGCCCGACCCCGAGGTTCTGCCCGACCCTGAGGTTCTGCCCGACCCTGAGGCTCTGCCCGACCCCGGGGTTCTGCCGGAGCCCGGGTCGGAGGCCGAGAACGAATCCGCGTCCGGGACCGAGCCCGAGCCCGAATCCGCGCCCGGGGCCGAGCCCGGGGCTGAGCCCGGGGCGTGGGCCGAGGACAACCCGCCCGACCCGGTCCGAGGGCGCGAACAGGTGCACGCCGGCGCGTTCTCCGGCCGCCCCGTGCACCCGGTGGCGATGACGATCACGCCGCGGCGCGGCCGGCTACGCGGGCGCTGACCCGGCGCTGACCCCGGCGCCCGCTACCCGACCGGCTGCAACACCCACGACCAACGGTAGGTACCCGCCCCGACGAGGTACCCGGACAACGTGTCCGGCCCGCAGGACGCCGTCCCCACCCCGCGGTGGGCGGCATCGAGGTGCACCACCACCTCGGGCCGGGGCACCAGTTCGTCGTGGTGGGTGGCGGCCGCGAGGTCCTCCGGCCGGTAGTGCGCCAGGTTCACCTGGCGCGGCCGGTCGAGATGCACGGTGAGCGCGGGCCCCGCGCCGTCCGCACCGGCGAGGGTGAACCAGCGGACCCCGTGCCGGCCACCACTCTCCTGCGGGCGCAGGTACGGGGTGAACAGGTCGGCCACGTCCGCGTCGAGCCGCTCCACCGCGGCGCCGAACCGGCGGTCGGGATAGGTCTCGTACCTGACCTCACCCAGCCAGGTCACCCGGTCCACCCCGGGGGCGACCTCGAACCGGGTCCCGACCCGGGCGAGGTCGGTGAGCGTGCCGGGCACCTCGGCCTCCTCCTCCACCAGCACCGCGACCCGCCCGCCGGCGGCCCGCACCGGGGTCAGCCGCTGCCGGTGCCGGACGGCGGTGCCGTCACCGGTGCGGAACTCACTGCTCACCTCCACCTGCTCGCCGTCACGCTCCAGGCCCAGCAGCGAACGCGTCAGCCGGTCGAGCCCGCGCTCCGCCCAGCTGCGGGCCATCCCGCCCAGCACGTCGTTGTCGGTCGGTGCCCGCCACAGCGCCAACCGCGGCGCCGCCACCAGCAGGGGGTGGGTGAGCAGACCCGCCTCGTCCACGCCCACCCCGGCGTCGGCCAGGGTGGCCGCGGGCGGCCCGTCGCCGCGGGAGGCGCCGGCCCGGGCCCGCAGGCTGCGCGGGTCGGCACGCAACTGCACCTGGTCCCAGGCCACGACGTCGGTGTCCCCCGACCCTGTGTCCCGCCGCCCGGTGCCCCGCCGCCCGGTGCCCCGCTGCCCTGTGTCCCGCTGCCCTGTGTCCCGCTGCCCTGTGTCCCGCTGCCCGGTGTCCGCCCGGGCCACGGTGAGCGTCAGCCAGGCCTCGCCGCCCGCGGGCAGGCCGTCGACGAGGTCCCCGGGCAGCGTCACCGTCACCGCACCGCGGGCGGGCACGTCCACCGACTGCACCTCGGCCTCGCGGGTCACGTCCTTGCCGTCGGCATCCCCGTGCACGGTCAGCCGCCACCCCAGGCGGTAGCCGGACAGGTCCCGGAAGTCCTGCCGGTTGCGCACCGCCACCTCGACCACCCCGGTGCTGAGGCTGGCGGTCAGCACACCGATCCGCACCGGCGAGGCCAGCCGCGCGTGCTCCCACAGGGCGGGCTTGGGCGACCCGTCGGAGAACAGCAGGCCGTCCGTGACGAAGGTGCCGTCGTTGGGTTCGTCGCCGAAGTCACCGCCGTAGGCCCAGCGCACCCGCCCGTCGGGCAGCCGCTGCCGCAACCCGTGGTCGCGCAGCTCCCAGATGAACCCGCCCTGCAGGCCGGGGGTGGACTCGATGGCCTCCCAGTACTCCGCGAGGGTGCCGTTGCTGTTGCCCATGGCGTGGGAGTACTCGCAGAGGATCAGCGGGCGGGTCTGCCGACCCGAGGTCGCGTGCGCGAGGATCGCATCGATCGGCGCGTACATCGGGCAGACGACGTCGCTGGCCGGCTGCGGGGTACACCAGTCGTCCTTGATCGCCCCCTCGTACTGCAGCGGTCGGCTCGGGTCGTGGCGGCGCACCCACCCTGCGGCGGCGTCGTGGTTGGCCCCGTACCCGCTCTCGTTGCCCAGTGACCAGATGATCACGCTGGGGTGCCCGGCGTCGCGCAGCACCATCCTGGACACCCGGTCGACGAAGGCACCGAGGTAGGCGGGCTCGTCGGCGAGGTGGGGGTAGGCGTGGCACTCGATGTCGGCCTCGGCCACGACGTAGACGCCGAGCTCGTCGGCGAGGTCGAGCAGGACGGGGTCGTTGGGGTAGTGCGAGGTCCGCACCGCGTTGAACCCGAACCTCTTCACCAGCTCGAGGTCGGCGCGGATGCCGGCAGCGGTGACCACCCTCCCGGTGCGGGCGTCCACATCGTGCCGGTTCACCCCACGCAGGAAGACCCTGACCCCATTGACGAGCAGGTCGCGGCCGGCGATCTCCACGCTGCGGAACCCGACCCGCAGGGTGGCCTCCTCGACCACGGTGGAGTCGGGGTCGGTGAGGCGGACGGTGAGCGGGTACAGCTGCGGGGTCTCCGCGGTCCACGCGAGCACCCCCGGCACGCTGGCGTCGAGCACCACCCGCCCCGTCGGGTGCGGGCCCTGCCGCTCGCGCTCCGCACCGGCGATCTCCACCTGGTCGGCGGGCAGCGACATCCCGGCCGCGAGTCGGTGCCGCAGCATTCCGCCGAGCACCAGCTCGGGCGGGCCGGCCTCGTCGACCTCGGGGCCGGCCGCCGCGGAGGCGGGGACCGCGACCACCAGGTCGGGCAACGGGCCGCCGGCCGCGGGGTGCACCGAGACCGACCAGCCCGCGGGCAGCGGGGTGCCCGCGGTGGCGACGTCCACGTCGAGCCGCAGTCGGCCGGTGAGCCCGCCGGGCTGCAGGAGGGCGCTGGCCCGGACGTCGGCGAGGTACACCGGCCCGGTGGCGTACAGCCGCACCGACCGGGTGATCCCGCCGTGCCACCACTGGTCCTGGTCCTCGATGAACGAGGCGTCCGACCACTTCACCACCACCAGCCGCAGCGTGTTCGCCGCGCCCGGGCGGACGGCCGCGGTGACGTCGAACTCCGCGGCCAGGTGGGAGTCCTTGCTGATCCCCACGTCGATTCCGTTGACCTGGGCTAGCAGCACGCTCTCGGCCGCGCCCACGTGCAGCACCACCCGGCGGCCGGCCCACCCCGCGGGCAGCTCGACGTCGCGCTCGTACACCCCTGTCGGGTTGTCCGCCGGTGGGTGCGGTGGCAGGTCGGGCCAGGGCATCTGCACGTTGGTGTAGTGCGGGTGGTCACCGACCTGATGGACGTCGTCGAACTGCTGCATCGTCCAGCAGCCGGGAACCTCCACGGCGGCGCGCAACTGCCCCGCCGGGGCCGCGACGGCGGGGTCCGGGGTCGGGAACAGCTCGAACCGCCACGTCCCGTCGAGCTCGATGCACTCCACCCCCGTGCAGCCGCGGCTGTGGTCGAGCGCGTGCATCGGCAACCGGCGCCAGGAGGTGAGCTCAGGAGCGTCCCAGGGCCGCAACGGGATCGTCATGGCGCAATGCCTACCACTGCCGCGCACCGGCAGTCTCTCCGCCGGGGCAACCGGCCGCCCGGCAGGGCCGCGGGCGCGCCCACCGGCCGGCCCGCCCGGCAGGTCCACCGGCGCCGGGTCAGCCCGCCCAGGCCAGCAGCAGGGCCGGGTCCTCCAGCGCCGCACCGATATCGGCGAGGAAGCGGCTGCCCAGGTCGCCGTCGACCAGCCGGTGGTCGAAGCTGACCGCCAGCTGCGTGACCCAGCGCGGCCGGACCTTGCCCCGGTGCACCCAGGGCAGCTTGCGCACCTGCGCCGAAGGCGAGGATCGCGGCCTCGCCCGGGTTGAGGATCGGGGTTCCCGGTGTCGACGCCGAACACGCCGACGTTGGTGATCGTGATGGTGCCGCCGGACATGTCGGCAGCGGCGGGTGCGCCCGTCCCGGGCCGTGGCGGTGAGGTCGGCCAGGGCATCGGCGAGCTCGCGCAGCGACAGCCGCGTGGGCGTCCTTGATGTTCGGCACCATCAGCCCGCGCGGGGTCGCGGCGGCGATGCCGAGGTTGACGTAGTGCTTGAGCACGATCTCCTGGCGCGCCTCGTCCCAGCCGGCGTTGATGCTCGGGGTTGCGCCGGGCGGCGACCAGCAGCGCCTTGGCCACCAGCAGCAGCGGGCGAGACCTGCACGCCGGCGAACTCGCGGTCCGCCCGCAGCCTGCTCGACGAGCTTCATCGTCCGGGTGACGTCGACGGTGAGCCACTCGGTGACGTGCGGCGCGGTGAAGGCGCTGGTCACCATCGCCTGGGCGGTGCGCTTGCGCACCCCTTGCACCGGGACGCGGGTCTCGCGCGCGGCCGGGCGCGCCCGCCGCCGGGTCCGCCGCCGGCGATGCTGGCGTGGTGGCAGGCGGTCGGCACGGCGGCGGCCGGGACGGCGTGGCTCGACGTCGGCCCGGGTGATCACGCCGCGCGGCCGGTGGGGGACACCGCGGTGAGGTCGACGCCGAGGTCGCGGGCGAGCTTGCGGACCGGCGGCTTGGCCAGCACCGTGCACCGCCGCGGCGCGGCGGGCCCGCGCGCCCCGGCGACCCGCGGCCGTGCCGCCGGCTCGGCGGCACGCGCCGGCTCGGCCGCCGGTTCGTGCCGGCACGCACCCGCTCGAGCCGCCGGTTCGGCGGCGACGCGCCGGCTCAGCGGCAGCGGCGGCGGGCCTCGCGGGCGCCGGCGTGGCGGCCGCGGTCCGCGGTCCGTAGCCCACCAGCACGGACGTCCGCCCACCGGGGGCCGGCGCCGCCGATCAGCCCCGGCTCGACGGCCTCCTCCGCCGGTCGACGGCGCGGCTCCGCCGGCGCGGCGGTGCGGCGTCCCGCCCGGACCGGTGTCGACCGCGATGATCGGGGTGCCGACCGTCGACCGTCTCGCCCTCGGCCACGAGCAGCTCGGTGACCACGCCGGCGAACGGGCTGGGCAGCTCGACGAGCGACTTGGCGGTCTCGATCTCGACGAGGATGTCGTTGACCTTCGACCGTGTCGCCCGGCCGCACCCGCCAGGCGACGATCTCGGCCTCGTGAGGCCTTCGCCGGCATCGGGCAGCCGGAACTGCTTGATCGATCCCATGCCCACTCCAAAGTCAGAAGTCCCACGTCACTGCCAGCAGGTACGGCCGTGCTGTCAGAAGGCGAGCACGCGGTCGACGGCGTCGAGCACCCGGTCGAGGTCGGGCAGGTACTCCTCCTCCAACCGGCTGGGCGGGTAGGGGATGTCGAAACCGCCGACCCGCAGCACCGGCGCCTCGAGGTGGTAGAAGCAGCGCTCGGTGACCCGCGCCGCGATCTCCGCCCCGATGCCGAGGAACATCGGCGCCTCGTGCACGACGACCAGCCGGCCGGTGCGTTCCACCGACGCCGACCACGGCGTCGATGTCGAGCGGGGAGAGCGAGCGCAGGTCGATCACCTCGAGGCTGCGGCCCTCGGCCTGGCGGCCTCGGCGGCCGTCGAGCGCAGGTCGTGACCATCGGCCCGTAGGCGGCCACGGTGACGTCCGTGCCGGCGCGCAGCACCCGGCGCGGTGTCCAGCGGCGGCGGCGACGGCGGTCGGTGTCCACCTCGCCCTTCTCCCAGTAGCGCCGCTTGGGCTCGAAGAAGATCACCGGGTCGTCGCTGGCGATCGGCCTGCTGGATCATCCAGTAGGCGTCCTGCGGGTTCGCGCAGGAGACCACCCGCAGGCCCGCGGTGTGCGCGAAGTAGGCCTCGGGCGACTCGCTGTGGTGCTCGACCGCGCCGATGCCGCCGCCGAACGGGCATGCGGATGACGACCGGCAACGTGCACCGTGCCGGCCGAGCGGGAGTGCATCTTGGCCAGCTGGGTGACGATCTGGTCGAAGGCCGGGTAGACGAACCCGTCGAACTGGATCTCGCACACCGGCCGGTAGCCGCGCAGGGCCAGCCCGATCGCGGTGCCGAGATGCCGGACTCGGCCAGCGGGGTGTCGATCACGCGGTCCTCGCCGAAGTCCTTCTGCAGCCCGTCGGTGACGCGGAAGACGCCGCCGAGCTTGCCGATGTCCTCGCCCATCAGCGAGCACCTTCGGGTCGTCGCTCCATGCGCCTGCGCAGGCCGTGCGTTGATGCGCCTTGGCCAGGGTCATCGTCCGCGCTGCGGCGCGGGCGTCCTCGCGGTGGCCTCGCCATCGCCGGCCCCGTCGGCTCGGAACGAAGGCTCGGTGATAGTCCTCGAACCACGCGCGCTCCTCGTCGACCAGCGGGTGCTCCTCGGCGTAGACGTGGTCGAACATCGACCAGCGGCCCGGGTCGGGCATCGCCAGGCAGCCGTGCGCGCAGGTGCGCCGCGAGCTCGTCGGCCTCGGCCTCGACCGCGGTGAAGAAGTCGTCGTCGGCCAGCCGGTCGCGGGCCAGGTGCGCCTTGAGCCGGTCGATCGGGTCGCTTCGCTTCCACTCCTCGACCTCGGCCGCGACGCGGTAGCGGGTCGGGTCGTCGGAGGTGGTGTGCGCGCCCATCCGGTAGGTGAAGGCCTCGATGAACGTCGGGCCCTCGCCGCGGCGGGCGCGGTCGAGCGCCGCCCTGGTGACGGCGTAGCACGGCGAGCACGTCGTTGCCGTCGACCCGGACGCCGGGGAAGCCGAAGCCCGGCCGCGCGCTGGTACAGCGGGATGCGGGTCTGCCGCTCGTTCGGCTCGCGAGATGGCCCACTGGTTGTTCTGGCAGAAGAACACGACCGGCGCGTTGAACACGCGGCGAAGACGAACGCCTCGTTGACGTCGCCCTGCGACGTGGCGCCGTCGCCGAAGTAGGCGATCACGGCGGCGTCGCGCCCGGGGTCGCCGGTGCCGACGGCGCCGTCGCGCTGGATGCCCATCGCGTAGCCGGTGGCGTGCAGCGTCTGGGCGCCGATGACGATCGTGTAGAGGTGGAAGTTGTGCTCGTCGGGTCCCAGCCGCCGTGGTCGACCCCGCGGAACAGGCCGAGCAGGTTGAGCGGGTCGCACCCCGCGGCACCAGGCGACGCCGTGCTCGCGGTAGGTGGGGAAGACGTAGTCCTGCGGCGGCCAGCGCCCGGCCGGAGCCGATCTGCGCGGCCTCCTGGCCCGAGCAGGCTGGCCCAGAGGCCGAGCTCGCCCTGGCGCTGCAGCGCGGTGGCCTCGGCGTCGACGCGGCGGACGAGCACCAGGTCGCGGTAGAGGCCGCGAGCTCCTCGGCGCCCAGCGTCGATGCGAGTAGTCGGGGTGCTCGACGCGCTCGCCCTCGGGGGTGAGCAGCTGGACGAGCGGTGGCTGCCCTTCCCGCACACCGGGGAGGGCGCCTGCGACTGGGTTGGTCACGGGCACTCCTTCGTCGACCGGAGACGGGTTCGCCGTCGCCGGCGCGGCCGGGACGACGCCGCCCACCGGGGTGTGGCAGCCGGACGCCGGTGACTGTGTCGGTGCTCACAGCCCCACGGACAACTTACCTGCCCGCAGGCCGCGGGCGCATGGGCCACAGGGACCGCCCGCTCCCCGGTTGCGGACCGGGCGCTCGGGCGCACGGCGGTGGCACGGACCCGCGGTGCTGGAGGGCCTACGCGCCGCGCCCGGGGCGCCGCAGTCCGGTGCCGGACGGGGAGCCGTGCCGCTGTACCGAATGAGCCAGGCGGTGTCCGCCGTCGTGGTGGGCGACGACGCCGAGGTTGGCGGGATGGGATGCCGCGGGCTCGCCCGCAGCCCGGCCGGACACCACCCGGCGATGATGCACGCGGTCCGGGGCGGGGCCCGGCCGGTAGGTCACGGTGGGGGCCCGGTGGTGCCCGGCGCGGGCGCGTACCTTCGGCGGCAGCAGCGCGTGCCGCTCGTGCGGCGCGTCAGCGGTCCGGGCAGTCGCCCCGACCGCCACCGGAACCACCATCGCCGGAGCCACCGCCTCCGGAACCACCATCGCCGGAGCCACCGCCTCCGGAACCACCGCCACCGGAGCCACCACCGCCGGAACCACCGCCACCGGAGCCACCGCCACCGGAGCCTCCGTCGCCACCCCCGCTGCCGCCGGAGCCGCTACCAGGGCCGGTGGGGACCGGCCGGCGCGGGCCCTGCCCGCGCTGCCCGCCAGGAGTGCCGCCCTCGACGCCGTACGCGCCGGCGGGGGTGGCGGCGCTGCCCACCGGCGGCGCCGCGACCGGGGCCGCCGCGGGCGTCACCGGCGCGGTGGGGGTGGGAGTGGACGGCACGACCGCCGGCGGCGGCTGCGGGGTATGCGGCGCGATCAGCGCGCCTGGCCAGCGCACCACGGGCGGCGCTGCCGCGAAGGGGTGCGCGGCGCCACTGACCACCGCCGAGCCGGACATTGCCAGTGCGATCACTGCCCCGCCCACAACCAGGGCGGACAGCACCGTCGGAACCACGACGCCGAGGGCGCGGCCCACCGCCTCGCGCGGCGGGGCGATGGTGCGGCGCATCAGGTCCTCGCAGGGTGCGGTTGCGTTCGGTCCCGTGCGGGGCCGCCGGGTGCCGGGGTTCCTACCAGCCGTGTCGGGTGATAGGCCGAACGATGCGGGCCCGCGCTCTCACCCGAAGCGACGTATTCAGAGCGTAGGCACTCATGAGCGTCGGGTCACCATGTTCACAGAAAATGGCTACAACGAGAACCCCGGCGCCGTTCAGCGAGGGCCGAACCGGGCACAGACCTCCAGCAGTCGATCGTTCGCCTCCGGCTCGGCGACGGTGCACCGCGCCCCCTCGCCGCCGAAGGGCCGCACCGCGAGACCGGCCCGGGCGCAGGTCTGCGCGAACGCCAGGGTGTCCTCCCCGAGCGCCAGCCAGACGAAGTTCCCCTCGCTGTCCGGCACCGACCAGCCCTGTTCCCGCAGCCCCGCGAGCACCCGGCTGCGTTCGGCGACCAACGCGTCCACCCGCTGCAGCAGTTCGGCGCTGGCCCGCAACGACGCGATCGCCGCCTGCTGGGCCACCACGGAGACCCCGAACGGCACAGAGGTGCGGCGCAGCGCCCGGGCCACCGGCGGGTGGGCCACCGCGTAGCCCACCCTCAGCCCCGCGAGTCCGTACGCCTTCGAGAAGGTGCGCAGCACGGCAACGTTCGGGCGGTCCCGGTAGACCTCCAGCGCATCCGGGACCCGCGCGTCGCGGACGAACTCCCGGTACGCCTCGTCCACGACCACCAGCACCTCGGCCGGAACCCGGGCCAGGAAGCGCTCCAGCTCCTCCCGGTGCACCGCCGGTCCGGTCGGGTTGTTCGGGCTGCAGATCAGCACCGCCCTGGTGCGCGGAGTGACCGCCGCGGCCATCGCCTCCAGGTCGTGCCGGGCGCCGGCGGCCAGCGGGACCGGGACCGGGGTGGCGCCGCTCACCCGGGTGACGATCGGGTAGGACTCGAAGGCCCGCCAGCCGAACACCACCTCGTCCCCCGGCCCGGCGCACGCCTGCACCAGGTGCCCGAGCACGCCGACACTGCCCGTCCCGGGCACGAGGTGCGCCGCCGGAACGTCGAGGAACTCCGACAGCGCCTCCACCAGACGGGTGCTGGACAGGTCGGGGTAACGGTTCAGCCCGGCGGCGGCCTCGGCCACCGCCGCCAGCACGCTGGGCAGCGGCGGGTACGGGTTCTCGTTCGAGGCGATCTTGTAGCTGGTCACGCCGGGGTCGGCGGGTGGCGGCGCACCGGGGACGTAGCTGGGGATGGCGTCCAGGCCGGGTCGCAGCCGCGGCAGCGGGCGCCCGGCGTCCGCTCCCGCGGGGCTGGAGGCGGCGGACACATCTGCGGACATGTCAGCGCACATCCCCGCACTCTAGGTGCCTGTGCAAGCCCTCGGACCCCACCGGCCCGGCAGCGGCGGGTCAAGCCGGCGGCGCCCCCGGCCGACATGGTGGCTGTGGTCCCTCACGCAGCGCCGGAACGTCGCCCGCTCGGCCCCGCTGCCCGGCTGATCGCCCCGCTGTTCCTCGTGGTGGGCGCCCTGTTCGCCACCACCTCCGGCGACGGGGTGGGGACGGCCCGCGGCGTCCTGCTCGGGTTCGCGCTGGCCTGCGTGCTGGTCGGGATCGCCACCTGGCGGCTGGACTGGGCCGCACTGCCCGGCTGGATGGTCGGGGCGCTGCCCTACGTCGGCGGGATCGTCGTGGCCACCGTGGGAACCGCCGCCCCGCACGCCCAGGGGCCCGCCGCGATCCTGCTCGGTCTGGTGGTCATGTACTGCGGGGTGGCCTTCAGCCGGACCCCCTTCGTCGTCGCCGCCGTGCTCGGAAGCCTCGCCCTGGCCGCTACCACGCTGGCCCACCACCCCACCGGCGCCCAGCGCTGGCAGCTGCTCGGGACGCTGGTCACCACCACCGCGCTCGGGTCGGCGCTGCACTGGCTGCGCGGGCTCATGGACGCCGACCGCGACGCGGCGCTGCGGGCGCAGGCGAGCGTCGCCGAGCAGGAGCTACTGATCGGCGCCGAGCGCGAGCAGCGCGACCGCGCCGGCGCCGAGGCGTCCGCCGCCGAACTGGCCCGGCGCGCCCAGCTCGCCGCACACATCGCGGAGCAGACGGCCACGCTGGCCGGCGCGGCCGACGAGGTCAGCCGGCAGTCCGCGGTGGCCGCCGGCACCGCCGGGGAGATGTCCGGCGCGCTGGACGAGCTCACCCGTACCGCGCAGGCCTGTGACGCGATCACCGCGGCGGTCTCGGCCAAGGCCCGGCACGCCAGCGAGGTCATCGGGCAGCTGGACTCGACCAGCGCCCGGATCACCGCCGCCAGCGATGTCATCCGCGCCGTCGCCGAGCAGACCAACCTGCTCGCGCTGAACGCCACCATCGAGTCGGCGCGGGCCGGCGAGGCGGGGCGCGGGTTCGCCGTCGTCGCGGACGAGGTCAAGGAGCTGGCCCGGCAGAGCGCCGAGAACGCGGGCACCATCGCCGTCACGCTGACCGAGGTCCAGCAGCACATCGGCCAGGCGGTCGCCGGGGTGGACGACGTCGTTGCCGGCATGACCCAGCTGGCGGACTACAACAGCGCTCTGGCGGCGGCGATCGAGGAGCAGTCGGTGGCGGTGCACCAGGTGGCCGGCAGCGTCGACGGCACTGCGGGCCAGGCCCGCCAGATCGCCGGCGGCATCGAGGCGCTGGAGCGGCTGGCCCGGACCTGCTGAACCCTCAGCGGCTGGAGGTCAGCGCCCTGGAGGCGCCGCTGCTCGCGCCGGCCGCGGCCACCGGATCCGGGTCGCCCGACGGCTGCGACTCCGGCCGCCGCCCCCGGGCCAGGAACCACCACAGCGCCACCAGGGCTACCAGCGCGAACAGCGTGTAGCTGTTCTGCAGCAGCCGCGCCGCCCACTGCGGGCCGACCCCCTCCCGCACCATGTTGTCGCCCCACCAGGGCATGTGCAGGTACAGCCAGGCGCCCGCCACGAGCGCCGCCACCACCCGGCGCAGCTGGCGGGCGTCGCCGAGCAGCGCCCCGATCACCACCACCCCCCACTGCAGGTGGTGCACCCACGACACCGGCGAGACCAGCACCGCGATCATGCCGACCACCGCCACCACCGCCACCTGGTCGTCCAGGCGGTGCAGCCGGGCGGACAGCGTGAACCCGGCCACCGCCACCACCGCCACCAGCGCCAGCCACGTCAGCGTCAACGCCGCCCCCTGCGGGGGGCCGATGCGCAGCAGCACCCCGCGCAGCGACTGGTTCGAGGCGCCCGCGTTCGGGCCGAGCCGCCCCGGATCCAGCAGCGCGCTGGTCCAGAACTCCGCCGATGCCGAGGGCACGACCAGGGCGGTGAGCCCGGTGACCGCCGCTGCCGTGAGCACCGAGGTGGCCAGCGGGCGCCAGCGCCGGGTGACCGCCCAGTGCACCCAGAAGACCCCGGGGGTGAGCTTGATCGCGGCAGCCACCGCCACCAGCGCCCCGCGCGGGGTGCGGCCCTCGTGCCGCCGGGTCAGGTCGACCAGGCACAGGGTGACGATCAACGAGTTCACCTGGCCGAAACGGATCCCGTCGGACAGCGGCAGCAGGTGCACGGCCAGGCCCGCGAGGCCGCCCTGCACCAGCGGGGCGTAGCGGCCGAAGCGGCGCAGGAACGGGCGGAAGGCCACCCCCACCGCCACCCAGAGCAGGCTGAGCATGGCCAGTTGCCACACCCAGGCGGCGGCGCGGAACGGCATCAGGGCCAGCGGCAGGCCGAGCACGGCGCCGAACGGGGGATAGGTGAAGGGCAGCCACTGCGGCCCGCCGGTGAGGTAGTCGTACACCGGCCGGCCGATCAGCAGGCTGCGGGCACCCTCCCGGTAGACCTCGAGGTCCACCTGCCAGATCTCGTCGGGCCAGCTGACCAGGTAGCGCCAGAAGATGTCCATGCCGACCACGGCGAAGACCAGGACGCCGGCCAGGAGCCACAGCCCCTGCCGGCGGCCCCTCACCGGGGCGGGCACGGGCTCGAAGGGGTTGCCACCGCCCCATTGTCCGCGATGGCTCCACGCCCCCGCGGACCGGTCGCCCAGCCGACCACCACGACCAGCACCGCGAGGACCAGCACCGGGGCCACGAACCGGCGGGCCCCGAGGGTCAGCGACTCGACCACGGCGGACATCCCGACCACCCGGCCCGGCACGTACGCCAGGCAGAGCACCACCAACCGGGCCAGCAGGGCCCCGTCCAGCACCGACGGTCCGGCCAGCGCCAGCGGCGCCCACACCATCGCGTCGTACCAGGGCAGCGCGTACGGGGCGGTGAGTACCCAGCCGGCGGCGAGCACCAGCAGCACCCGGGTCGCGGCCGCGGTACCGGCCGAGCCCGGAGCCGACGGGACGGCCGCGAGCCGGCGGTGCAGCAGCAGCGCCAGCACCGCCGCCAGCAGCAGGGCCACCGGCGCGGCCACCGCCCGGCCGGTGCCCGGGCCGAACACCAGATCCACCCCGCCGGCCAGCGCCCGCCACGGGGTTGCCAGCGACACCATCCGGCTGGCCGCGCCGAGCTGGTCGAACGCGTGTGGCCCGGCCCACCGGTACGCCGGCACCAGCACGGCGAGGGCGCCCAGCGCGCCCGCTGCCAGGGTGCGGGCCTGCACCGGGCGGGGCAGCTGCCGCAGCTCCCAGCAGGCCGCCAGCCCGGCCAGGGCGTACGGCAGCTTGGTGCCGGCCGCCGCCCCGAGCAGCACCCCCGCCGGCAGCGGGTGCCGGGCTGCGAGCGCCACCCCCGCCAGCGCCAACACCGCGGCGAGCACGTCGACGTGAGCGCCGAGCACCAACTGGCCGAGCAGCAGCGGGTTGAGCGTCCACAGCACCCACGCCCGGCTGCGGGCGGCCGGATCGTGCCGGGTGAGCCGGCCCAGCACCGCCCCGACGCCGAGGAAGGCTCCACCGCAGACCAGCTGCCACAGCCACACCGTGAGCCGGAGCGAACCGCCGCCGGCCGCGGCGACGAGGGCCTGCACGGCCGTCGCCACCGGCCCGTACACGCTCGGGGTGTGCTGCCAGGGCGGCTGCACCGCCCCCGCCACCGGGTCGGTGCCGCCCCGCCAGTCGACCGGGGGCACGGCGTACGGGTCGTCCCCGGCAGCGGCGATGCGGCCGTAGGCGACGTACGACAGGTGGTCGGCGGAGCCGGACGGCGGCACCACCACCAGCAGCGCCACCGCCGCGGCACCCGCGAGCAGCGCCACCCGCGGTGCGAGCACCGCGCCGCGGCGCAGCGCCACCAGGGCGAGCCCGACCGTCGCGGCGCCCAGCGCGTAGGCGACCACCAGTGCCACCGTCACCGCGCCCGACGACGGGCCGGCGCCGAGATCCCACGGGGGCAGCAGGGTGGAAGGCCCGAGCCCGGGCACTGCTGCCGAGGGCCCGAGCCACGACACCCCGGCCAGCAGCAGCACTGCGGTAGCGCCGCACCCCGCGGCCCAGCGCCCGAGCCGGCGCCCGCCCCCGTCGGGCGCCGTACTACTGGGGCGCCCGCCCCCGTCGGGCGCCGTACTACTGGGGCGCCCGCCCCCGTCGGGCGCCGTACTACCGGAGCGCCCGCCCCCGTCGGGCGCCGTACTACTGGGGCGCCCGCCCCCGTCGGGCGCCGCAGCACCGGGGTTCAAGGCCGGCGCCGGGGCACCAGTGCCAGCAGCCGCAACGGCGTCGCCCGCCGCACCCTGCGCACGGCAAGCGCCAACGCCACGTCGCGGTACTGCGCGGCCCGGTGCAGCTGCCCGCGCCAGTCGGCGCCGGTCACCCGGTGCTGCAGCTCGCACGGCACCTCGCGCACCCGGTAGCCCGCGGTGAGCAGGTCGATCGTCATCGCCGTCTCCACCCCCCAGCCGCGGGCCAGCGGCCGGGCCGCCGCGAAGGCCCCCCGGGTCAGGCAGCGCATGCCCGACAGCGGCTGGGCCGGGGACCAGCCGGTGCAGTCGACGATGCCCTTGCGCGCCAGGTTCACCACCAGCCCGCGGCCGCCGCCGGGCACCGACTGCTGCGGCAGCACCGCGATGGTGAAGTCGGCCTCCCCGGCGAGGACCGGGGCGGCCAGCGCGGCCGTGGCGGCGGCGGTCGAGCGCAGGTCGGCGTCCACGAAGAGCAGGGCCCGGGGGCGGCCCGCCGGGGTGGCCCGCTCGGCGTCGAGGATGGCCACGCGCTGCGCCCCCGACTCCATCGCCGCGGCCTTGCCATGGTTGCGGGGGTGCCGCAGCACCAGCGCGCCCGCCTGCTTCGCGACGTCGGCCGTGCCGTCCCGCGAACCGTCGTCGACGACGACCACCACATCGACCCCGGGGATGGCCCGCGCCGCCGCCACCGTCTCGGCGATGGCGGGCGCCTCGTCCCGGGCCGGGATCACCACAGCCAGCCGGTCGGGCACCTCGCCGGCCGCCCGCTCGGGTACCGCCCCACTCTGCGGTCTCACCTCCGCCACGGCCCGAGCCTAAGGCCTGACCCCGCCCGGCTCGCCCGCCGCGCCACCACTGCCCGGCGGCGGCAGCAAGCGCCCCACCGGGGTGGGCGGAGTCTGGTTGGCTGTGCGGTGACGGTTACACCCTGTCCTCCGGGGGGCGCCCTCCGTCCCGCACTTGCCAGGCGGGTGATCTACCGCGGGCACGAAGGAGCGAGCATGCCCGACCCCCAGCCGTCGACGCTGGCACAGCTGGATGCCGAGGTCGCGCGGTTCCACTCCCTGGGCGGGCAGCCGGGGCTGGCCTACGGCGTCGTGGCCTCCGGGCGGCTGGTCACCAGCGGCGGATTCGGTGAGCGCAGGTGCGGCCGGGGCCAGGCCCCCGACGCCGACACCGTCTTCCGCATCGCCTCGATGACCAAGAGTTTCACCGCCGCCCTGGTACTGCTGCTGCGTGACCGCGGGGCGCTCGGGCTGGACGACCCGGTCCACCGGCACGTGCCCGAGCTGGCCGGGGTGAGCGGCCCGACCGCCGACTCGCCACCGCCGACCATCCGGTCACTGCTCACCATGACCGCGGGGCTGCCCACCGACGATCCGTGGGGAGACCGGCAGCAGGCCCTGCCCGCCGAGGAGTTCAGCGAGCTGCTCCGCGGCGGCCTGAGCTTCGCCTGGGCCCCCGGGTCCGCGTTCGAGTACTCCAACCTCGGTTACGCGGTGCTCGGCCGGGTGATCGAGGCGGCCGGCGGTGGTCCCTACCGCCGCCAGCTCACCGACCGGCTGCTCGCCCCGCTGGGCCTGCGCTCGGCCGCGTTCGAGTCCTCCGAGGTGGATCCGCGCCGCCTGGCCACCGGCCACACGCTGGTCGACGGCGGGTGGCAGGAGGTGCCGGCGGACGGGTACGGCGCGTTCGCGCCGATGGGCGGCCTGTTCGGGTCGGTGCGCGACCTGGCCCGCTGGGTCGCGGGGTTCACCGATGCGTTCCCGCCGCGGGACGACCCGCCGGGGCTGCACCCGCTGCAGCGGGCCAGCCGCCGCGAGATGCAGCAGCCGCACCGCACCATCGCCGCCGAGCTGGTGTGGCCGCAGCTCGACGCGGTGCCCCGGGCGCGGGCCACCGCGTACGGCTTCGGCCTGGTGTGCGAGCTGGACCGGCGCCACGGGACGATCGTCAGCCACAGCGGGGGGTACCCGGGGTTCGGCTCGCACATGCGCTGGCACCCGCACAGCGGGCTCGGGGTGGTGGTGCTGGCCAACAGCACCTACGCGGGCGCCCACCGGGTGGCGACGTCCGCGCTCGCCCTGCTGCTCGACGCCGCGGGGGGGCCGCACCGCCGCCGGTATGCCGGCACCGCCGGGCCCGCTGCGCCCCGTGGCGAGCAGGCCTGGGCGCAGACGCTGGCCGCCCGCGCCGACGTGGACGGGCTGCTGGCCCGCTGGGACGAGCAGGTCGCGGCCCGGCTGTTCGCCCCCAACGTCGAGCTGGACGACCCGCTGCCGCGACGGCGGGCCCAGGTGGAGCGGATCCGGGCCAGCCTCGGGGCCCTGCGCCCCGACCTCACCCGCCCGGCGGAACACGCGTCCCCGGCCCACTGCCGCTGGTGGCTGGTCGGGGAGCGCGGGCGGCTGCGGGCCGAGATCCTGCTCACCCCGCAGCATCCGCCCCTGGTGCAGACGCTCACCCTGGTCGCCCTGCCCGACACGCCCCCGGCGGTGCAGGCCGTGGTCGAGCAGGTGGTGGCGGCGCTCGCCGCGCCTCTGCCGCACTGGCCGGAGGGGGTGGCGACCGGGGCGGACCTGGACCGCAGCGCGCTGACCCGGCTGCTCCGGCTCGGGGCCGAATGGGCGGGTGCCTGCGAGCTGGCCGAGCCGACCGGCGGGGACGGCGCGGGGGAGGCCGGCTACCGGCTCCGCGGACAGCGCGCGGCGCTGGCGCTGGCGCTGGCCGTGCGCTCCCCGCTCGACCCGACGGTCACCCGGTTCACCCTCGCGCTGGACCCGTGAGGTCCGCCCGCGAGCTGCTCCCGCCGGTCGGGTTCAGCGCAGGGTTAGCTGGCGGGAGGACAGGCCCGAGCGGGCTCCGCGTTCCCGGGCGGTCAACGGCGTGGTGACCGCCATCGCCGCGTTCAGCCGCCCGGCGAAGGCGGTGGCCGGGCCCTCCAGGTCGGCCGCCTCGGTGTCGGGTGGCACGTCCCAGACCGGCACCACCAGGCCGTGGGCGCGGAACGAGCCGATGTAGCGCGATCCCTCCAGCAGGCCGGACTCGCCGGCGGTGTGCAGCCGGGCCAGGGCGTCGAGCAGCACGTTCTCGGGGTACGGGAGCACCCAGCGCAGGTGCCGGCGCTCGCCGATCTGGCACCAGTAGGCGGCCTCGACCGAGGCCAGCCGCCGGGTCGGCACCACCGCGGAGTTGGCCCGCTCGAGCGAGTCGCGCACCTCGGCGGTGAGCTCCTGGCTGTCGTCGAGCCAGAAGTCGAAGCCGTCGTAGACGGTGATCTCGGGCGGTACCGACAGGTCGAGCACGTCCTGCAGCCGGGGCCCGGGAGGCGGCAGCGGCCCCTCCTCGACCGCGCTGCCGGGCTCGGCCTGCAACGCCTGCAGCAGTGCGTACGCGACGTCCCGGCTGGCGTCTCCCGAGCCGCCGCGGGTCTGCAGTCCGGCCATCACGGTGCCGTCGGCGCGGTGCAGGGCGGGCCAGGCCATCGGCAGCACGGTGACCACGACGACTCCGGCTCCGCCGTGCTCGGCGGTGGTACGCACGCCCAGAGTGGCGGAGGGCACGATCTCGCGCAGCGCCACCCAGTCGCACTCCCCGGGCAGGCCCTCGAACGGGCGCGGGACCAGCCGCACGGCCTCGGCCAGGGCGGCCCGGCCATGGCAGGCCTTGTAGCGCCGGCCCGAACCGCAGGGGCACGGCTCCCGGCCGCCGACCACCGGCACCGGGGCTGCGTCCGGCTCCGGCCCGGCGGCGCGGTGCGGGGTGGGGCGGCGCGACTGCTTGCCCATGAACGGGAACCTTCCGGGCTCGGTGGACGGGCGGGTCAGCCTATCTCCCGGCTCAGCGCACCAGCCGCAGCCCGCGCTTGCGCGCCCCGGTGGGGAAGCTGGCCCACACCGTCCGCGTCCCGCCGGAGTGGTCGATGACGCCCCAGTCGGCGGCCAGCCGGTCGACGATGCGCAGCCCGCGGCCCGACTCGGCCAAGGGTGTGCCGTCGACGGGCTCCACCCGGTGCAGCGATCCGCCGTCGGTGACCCGCACGGTGAGGGTGGCGTCCTCCAGCAGCCAGCTGGCAACCAGCATCCCGCCGCCGATCGGGTTGGCGTGCAACACGGCATTGCCGAGCAGTTCGGAGACGACGACTTCGACATCGTCCAGCAGCGGCGGTGCGACGCCGGCGACCG
The DNA here is from genome assembly GCA_963784535.1 of uncultured Actinomycetota bacterium. Lineage (GTDB taxonomy): Bacteria > Actinomycetota > Actinomycetes > Actinomycetales > Kineosporiaceae > CAWARR01. The sequence continues at coordinate 519,951 of CAWARR010000008.1, forward strand.
CCAGCTCGCTCCGCATCCGCCGCCGGGCGACCCCGACCTCCATCGGGGTGTGCCGGAGCCGGATGACGTGGGAGGCAGCCGCGCCGTCTGCCTGGCGGGCCGGTTCGGTGGCCCGAAGGTCCATGCCCGCACCCCCTTCACCGCGCCGTACCGACCTGTTCTGGAAGTACCCAGGCCGACAGCCGGCGAAACCTCAGGATGAACACTGTAGGTGCTGAACGTTAAGCAGAGTGTAACTACACGGACCGGCTCGTCGGCACCCGCGCGGGCATCTGGGCGAGCACCGACCGCGGGCGGTTCGTGATCACCACGTCGACCCCGAGCTGCAGGCACAGCTGAACGTCCTCCGGCGCGTCGACGGTCCACACGTGCACCTCATGGCCGCGCCCGTGCAGCCGCTGCACCAGCGCGGGGTGGGTGCGCAGCAGGTGCACCCCGATCCCCGCGGCCGACACCCCGCGCGGCAGGCTGCCGTCGTGGAAAGGGGGCGGCAGCCGCTCCATCAGGTACACCAGCGGCAGTGCCGGGGCCAGCTGGCGCATCCGCCGCAGCGCCAGCAGCGAGAAGCTCATCACCCGCACCGGCGACGCCGTGCCGGCTGCCGGGTGCGCCCAGCCGTACTCCTCGAGCACCTCCACCAGCCGCCGCTCGAGCAGCCCGCCGTACCTGTTGGGGTGCTTGGTCTCGATGGCCAGCTCCACCCGGCGCTCGGCGGAGGCCACCAGGTCGAGCAGCCGGCGGAGGGTGAGCAGCCGGGCACGCTCGCCCGGCTCCATCACGTCGGGCTCCTCCCAGTCACCGGGCTCGTGCACCGGGCCGGGCCGGGCGGCCAGGTTCAGCGCCTTCCAGGACCCCCAGTCCAACCCCTCGAGGTGGGTCAGCTCCAGCGTCGAGACCAGGCCGACGCCGTTGGAGGTGCGATCCACCCGGCGGTCGTGGACGCACACCAGGTGGCCGTCGGCGGTCAACCGGACGTCGCACTCGAGCGCGCCGGCACCCAGCTCGATCGCCCGGCGGTAGGCCGCCAGCGTGTGCTCGGGCTCCTCCTCGCTGGCTCCACGGTGGGCTGCCACCTGTGGGCCGGCAGGCTCGCCGCCCGGCCGGCCCGGCCGCAGCTGCGGTACCGGGGTCACGCCGTCCTCACCTCACGATCGTCGCACACGGTGAGTGCGCGGACGCGCGAACGGCTAGCCTGGGGGGTGTTCGTCCAGTGCCCTTCGTCCCCGGTTCGGCCCAGGTCCGCCCCCCGTTCACCGCGGGCCGGGGGTCACGACCGGTGCTCCCGCAGCGTTGGAGTGGTGTGAACCTCCCGCCCTTCCAACGCCTCGTGGACGAGCACTGGCGTGACGTGGCCCGGGTGGCCCACGCCCTCGCCGGTCCGGTGGACGGTGACGACGTGGCCCAGCAGGCATGGACCCAGGCCCTGCAGGCGTACCCCCGGCTGCGCAGCGCGCAGAACCTGCGCGGCTGGTTGCTCACCATCACCACCCGCTGCGCGATGGACGCCCACCGCGCCCGCGCCCGCCGGGCAGTCCCCGTCGGGGAGGTGAGCGACGTGCCCGAACGCGACGGCGCTCCCGGTGGCGATCCCGCGGACGGGCTGAGCGACGGTGCGGTCTGGGCGGCGCTGCGCGGGCTGCCCGAACGCCAGCGCGCCGCCCTGACCCTGCGCTACGTCGCCGACCTCGACCACGACCAGATCGCCCGCGCCCTCGCCACCACCCGCACCGCGACGCGGCGGCTGGTGTCCGACGGGCTGGTCACCCTGCGCGGTCAGCTGTGCGCCGCCGTCGCCCCCGAGGAGGAGTCATGAACCGGGACGAGCGCATCGACCCCGTGGCGCTGGCACTGCGTGGCCACGACCCGGGGATCAGGCCGCCGGTGCTGGTCGGCGGCGACGTGACCTACGCGATCGCCGACGACCTGCCGGTGGGCCGGATGCTGCTGGCCACCCGCGGCGACGGAGCGCTGCTGCTCAGCGGCTACGCGCCGGACGAGGCGCACGAGGACTCCCTGCTGCAGCGGGTCGCGCGGCACGTGTCTCCGCGGGTGCTGCGCGGCGGGCGCGGTCCGGATCGCGTGCACCGCCAGCTCGAGGACTACCTGGCCGGCCGCCGCCATGACTTCGACCTCGCCATCGATCAGGCCCTGGCCAGCGCCTTCCAGCGCAGCGTGCTGGGCCGGCTGGGCGCCGACGTCGGCTACGGCGCCACCACCAGCTACGGCGCCCTGGCCGCGGCCGCGGGGCGGCCGCGGGCGGCGCGGGCGGTCGGCGCGGCACTCGGGGCCAACCCGCTGTGCATCGTGCTGCCCTGCCATCGGGTGCTCAGCTCCACCGGGGCGCTGAGCGGGTACGCGGGAGGCGCGGCGGCCAAGCAGTTGCTGCTGGACCTGGAGCGGCGGGGCGCCGGACCGGGCTGACGTGCCCGGCGGCGCCCCCGCGCCCCCGGTCGTGCCGGCGGAGCTGGTGGTGGCACTCAGACCTCGGCGTCGACCTTCTTCGCCGCCTCGACCTCGAGCACCAGCTTGACCTTGTCGGCGATCACCACGCCGCCGGTCTCCAGGGCCGCGTTGTAGGTGAGTCCCCAGTCCTTGCGGCTGATGGACGCCGAGCCCTCGAAGCCCGCCTTGATGACGCCGTACGGGTCCTTGGCGATGCCGCCGAACTCCCAGACCAGGTCGATGGCCTGGGTGATCCCACGGATGGTGAGGTCGCCGGTGAGGACGAGCTGGTCGCCGTCGAGCTTGGCTCCGGTGCTGCGGAAGGTGATCTTCGCGTGCTTGTCGACCTCGAAGAAGTCACCGCTCTTCAGGTGGCCGTCGCGCATCTCGTTGTTGGTGGTGATGCTCGTCGGGTCGATGTCCAGCCAGGCGGTGGACTGCTCCGGGGCGGCGGCATCGATCGTCGCGCCACCGGAGAAGGAGGCGAAGTGGCCACGCACCGTCGAGACCATGGCGTGCCGGACGGCGAAGCCGACGGTCGTGTGGGCGGGGTCGATCTCCCACGTGCCGGTGAGGTCGGCGGGGAAAGCAGACATGCGGTATCTCCAGGTGTCGGGGTGGGATGCAGCCCGTCCGGCGGCCTTCGGGGTGCGTCGGCGGACTCCGGTTCTTGATTGAACTCTAAACCTTATTTCTTGAAAGCTCAACCTAACTCCGGGCACGGGGTCTCCAGGTCACCCTGATGGGCGCCCCTCAGTCGCCGGCGTGCCGGCGCAGGTAGCGGCCGAAGTGCGGGACGGTGAACGCGATCCGCCCCCGTTCGCCGCTGTACACCAGCCCCTTCTTGATCAGCGCGTCGCGGGCCGGTGACAGTGACTGCGGCTTACGTCGCAGGTGCTGGGCGATCGCCGCGGTGGGAACGGCGCCGTCGCTGCCCACCGGCGGCACCCCGGCCGCCGTTCCGCCGGGATCGCCGGGCTCGCCCGGGTCGGCCCCCAGGTCGGCCATCGCCCGCAGGTACTCCCGCTCGGCGGGGGTGGCCCGCTCGTACCGCGAGCCGAAGAAGCCCACCGCGAGCTCCGCCTCCGCCTCCGGCGCGGCGACCAGCACGTCGTCGGCGGTGATCGGGGTGCGCGGCGCCACGTCCCAGACCACCTTGCCGTAGGCCTGCACGAAGTACGGGTAGCCGGTGGTGGCCGCGTACATCCGCTCCAGCGCGCCCGCGGTGAAGTCGGCGCCCTCGTCCTGAGCCGGGGCCCGCAACGCGTGGTCCGCCGCGGCGCGGTCGAGCCGGTCGATGCGCGAGTACCTGAACAGCCGCTCCGAGTACGACTTGCTCGCCGACAGCACCGCCGGGAGGTGCGGCAGCCCCGCGCCGACCACGACGAACGGGAGGCCGGTCTGGCTGATCTCGTGCACCGCGGCACAGAGCGCGGACACGTCCTGGCCCTCCAGGTCCTGCATCTCGTCGATGAACACCGCGACGCCGCGGCCGGTGTCGCCGGCCAGCCCGCCGACGTCGGCGAGCAGCTCGACCAGGTCGATCTCGATGTCGCCGGAGTCCGCCCGCCCGGGGACCGCGGGGACGTCGATGCCGGGCTGCCAGCGGTCGCGCAGCCGGGGGCCGTTCCCGCCGCCGGCCCGTCCCGGCTCGCTCTTCAGCGCGAAGGACTTCAGCGCCCCCAGCACGTGTGCCGCGCCGTCCCGGTCGGAGCTGGCGAGCTCGCGCACCGCCAGGTGCAGGGCAGCGGCCAGCGGGCGGCGCAGCGCCGTGTCCGGCCGCGCCTCGAGCTTGCCGGTGCCCCAGCCCCGGCGCACCGCCGCCGAGCGCATGGCGTTGAGCAGGACGGTCTTGCCCACCCCGCGCAGCCCCGTGAGTACCAGGCTCCGCTCGGGCCTGCCCCGGGACACCCGCTCCAGCACCACGTCGAAGGCGGCCAGCTCCGTATCGCGCCCCGCCAGTTCGGGCGGACGCTGCCCCGCTCCCGGGGCGTAGGGGTTGCGCACCGGATCCACGATCGGACCGTATCGAACTCTCTACCGTCCAGGGCTAGATAGCCCCAGAAACGCCGATCGACGGCCGGGCACGGGCCAGCGTCGGTCAGGGTGGGCCGGTCAGGGTGGGCCGGTCAGGGTGGGCCGGTCAGGGCTCGAACCTGCCCCCGAGGTGCTCGGCGAGGAACCGCTCCGCCGCCCGGTAGAAGTGCAGCCGGTTGGCCGGCTTGGCGAACCCGTGACCCTCGTCCGGGTAGAGCAGGTACTCGTGCGGGATCCCCTTCTCGCGCAGCGCGGCCACGATCTGCTCGCTCTCCGCCTGCTTCACCCGCGGGTCGTTGGCGCCCTGGGCGATGAGCAGCGGGATGGTGATCGCCGCTGCCCGCGACAGTGGCGAGCGCGACCACATGAAGTCGGGCTCTGTCGCGGGGTTGCCCACCCGCTGGTGGAACTGGGCCACCAGCGGCGCCCAGTACGGCGGGATCGACTCGATCAGGGTGGCCAGGTTCGAGGGGCCGACGATGTCCACCGCGCAGCGGAACAGCTCCGGGGTGAAGCTGGCGCCGACAAGGGCCGCGTAGCCGCCGTAGGAGCCGCCGTAGATGCCCACCCGGGCCGGGTCGGCGTACCCCTTGCCCACCACCCACTGCACCGCGTCCACGAGGTCGTCGTGCATCCGGGCGCCCCACTCGCGGTCACCGGCGTTGACGAAGTCCTTGCCGTAGCCGGTCGACCCGCGGAAGTTCACCTGGATGCACAGGTAGCCGCGATCGGCCAGCCACTGCGCCTCGGGGTCGAACCCCCAGGTGTCCCGGTGCCAGGGACCCCCGTGCACGGTGAGGACGGCTGCCAGCCCCTCACGGGGCACCCCCGGCGGGAAGGTGAGGTACCCGTGCACCTCCAGCCCGTCACGCGAGCGGAAGGCGAACGGCTCCATCGGGGCCAGCCGGTAGGCGCCCAGGTCGGGGCGGCTCTCGAAGAGGAACTCCGCGCTGCGGGTGGCCCGGTCGTAGACCGAGAAGCGGGTCGGGCCGTCGGCGCGGTCGGAGGCGACCACCCAGCGGCTGTCCTCGCGGTCACGCCCGAGCACGCTGAGATCACCGGAGTCGAGTGCCTGCAGCGCCGCCAGGTCGGCCTCCACGGAGGGGTCCAGCGCCTGCCACTGCAGCCGATCCCGCTCGAAGGCCACCATCACCGGCGTGCCGGTGCGGCGCTGCAGCACCACGTCGGAGACGTCGTAGCGGGGGTCCTCCGCGACCACCTCCACGGCGCCGGTGGCGAGGTCCACCCACACCAGGCGGGCCGCGTTGGCGCCCACCGACGAGGTCATCAGCAGCCGGCCCCCGGTGGCGTCGAAGCCGAGCAGGCCGACGCTCAGGGCATCCTCGTGCGGTACCGCGAGCAGTTCACGCCACTCCTCCTGCTCGCCCCCCCGGACCATGACGGTCATCCCCCCGTCCGGCTTCGGCGCCAGCGCCGCCCGCACGCGCAACTGCCGGTCCGCCGTGAGGCCGACGAAGCCGGGGTTGGCCAGCACCTTCTCCACCGTTCCGGAGGCGAGGTCGACGCTGTACACGTCGTGCAGCTGGGGGTTCTCCCGGTTCAGCCCGACCAGCACCCGGTCGCGCACGTCCAGGTCGACGCCGACGAGCTGGGCCTGGACACCGTCGTAGGGGGTGAGGTCGCGGGTCACGCCGCTGCGCGTGTCCACCAGGAACAGTCGCCAGTTCTCGTCACCGCCGCGGTCCTGGATGTACAGGATGCCGGTGTCGTCCGGCGCCCAGAGGAAGCTGCGCACCCCGCGGTCCCGGTCGGCGGTGATCACCCGGGGCTCACCACCGTCGAGGTCACGGACCCACACGTTCAGCACCCCGGCATCGGGGGCGATCCACGCGAGCCTGCTCCCGTCGGGGGACAGCCGCGGCGAGACCCGCTCCGGATTGCCGAACAGCACCGAGCGGGGGACGAGGTCATGGTCGGTCATGAGCCCAAACTAGGGCGTCGGGCACGCCGGTCGGCGGGCGCGCTACCGTCCTGGCGTGACCGACACCCAGCGGAAGTACTCCTCCATCAACCCGGCGGACACCACCGACGTCGTCGCCGCCTTCGAGCTGGCCCCGCCCTCGGCCCTGGTCGAGGCGTGCCGGACGGCGGGGGTGGCGCAGCGCGCCTGGGCCCGGGTGCCGGCGCCGGTGCGCGGCCGGGTGATCGCTGCCATCGGCCGGCTGGTCGAGGCGAACGCCGAGGCCCTGGCCACCCTGGTGACCCGCGAGGTGGGCAAGCCGATCGCCGAGGCCCGCGGCGAGGTCCAGGAGATCATCGACACCTGCGACTTCTTCCTCGGCGAGGGGCGGCGGCTGTACGGGCAGACGGTGCCCAGCGAGATGCCCGACAAGCAGCTGTTCACCTTCCGCACCCCGGTCGGCACGGCGGTGATCATCACCGCGGGCAACTTCCCGGTGGCGGTGCCCTCGTGGTACCTCGTCCCCGCGCTGCTCACCGGTAACGCGGTGGTGTGGAAGCCGGCGGAGTACGCGGCCGCCAGCGCCGAGGCGATGGCCCGGATCTTCGTCGCCGCGGGCCTGCCCGCGGGCCTGCTCACCGTCGTCAACGCCGACGGGGCGTCCACCTTCGCCGGCCTGGAGCAGGCGCTCACGGCGGGGCTGGTCGGCAAGGTGGGCTTCACCGGCTCGACCGAGGTGGGCATCCGGATCGGGGAGCTGTGCGGGCGGCACCTGCAGGCACCCTGCCTGGAACTGGGCGGGAAGAACCCGATGGTGGTCACCGCCGACGCCGACCTGGACCTCGCCGTCGAGGGGGCCTTGTTCTCCGGCTTCGGCACCGCCGGGCAGCGCTGCACCAGCCTGGGCACCGTGCTGGTGGACGCGAGCGTGCACCAGCAGTTCCTGGACGCCTTCGACGCCCGGGTGCGGGCGGCGGCCGTCGGCGACCCCACCCAGGACGTGGTGATGGGGCCGTTGCTCGCGGAGCACTTCGCCACCCGCTACGAGACCTATCTCGACTGGATCGGCGCCCACCACACCGTGCACGGCTCGACCGGGACCGGCCGGATCACCGCCGACAACCCGCGGGAAGGCTTCGTCGGCGACCCCGCCGGCGGCCTGTACTACCACCCGGTGATCGTCGACGGGGTCCGCCCGGACGACGAGTTGTTCCGCACCGAGACCTTCGGGCCGATCGTCGGGGTCAGCACCTACCGCACCCTGGAGGAGGCGATCGAGCTGGCGAACCTGCCCGGTTACGGACTCTCCTCGTCGATCTACACCACCAACCCGACCTCGGCCTTCCGCTTCCGGGAGGGCATCGGCGCCGGCATGGTCAGCATCAACAACTCGACCTCGGGAGCCGAGGCGCACCTGCCGTTCGGCGGCAACGGGAAGTCGGGCAACGGGTCACGCCAGTCGGGGATGTGGGTGCTGGAGGAGTTCACCCGCTGGCAGGCGATGAACTGGGACTACTCCGGGCGGTTGCAGAAGGCCCAGATGGACGTGGAGGTCCCGGCGCCGGACACCGGCTTCCGGATCTGAGCGGGCACGGGGGGCCGCTCAGCCGAGCAGCCCCAGCACCCAGCGCGGGCCCGCCGCCCGGACCGAGGCCGGCAGCCGCGCCCGCAGCCCGCGGTCCGCGCTGACCACCACGGCGCTGCGGCCGGCGGCGGCGGCCGTCACTGCCTCCTCGACCACGGTCGAGTCACCGTCCGCAGCCGCCCTGGCCACCCGCAACCGCGCCGGTGCCGGATCCGCCGCCGCCCGCGCCGCCCCCTCGATGACCGCCACCAGCTCGGCCACCACCAGCACGGCGCCGTCGGGACCGGCGACCTCCCGGCCGACCAGGGCGTCCAGCTCGGCCAGCAGCCGGGTCGCGGCACCCGCCCGGTCGCGCCACCACCCGTCCGGTCGCGAACCCATCACGTTGGCGACGTCCACGACCAGGGTCACCGCGAGGGTGGCCCTGGGCGGCCCGCCGGTCAGCGGGTTCAGCGGCTGCGCGACTGCACCCGGTCGGGGCGGGGCCACAGCGTGATGGTGGCGTCGGTGCCGTCCCTGCCGGTGGCGACCCGCCGAGCCGTGCCGTCCGCCCGGCCGCCCGTGTCACTGCCCGTGTCACTGCCCGTGTGCAGGATCTCGACCATCGCGCCGGCCCCGCCGTCAGCGGGCAGCGCGGGCGGCTCCTCGTCCGCCGCACCACCGGCGGGCAGACCCAGCACGTCCCAGGCCTCGTCCTCGGGCTGACCCACGGCGACCACGCGGTTGCGCCCCCTGGCCTTGGCCGCGTACAGGCCGCGGTCGGCGCGGCGGAGCACGCTGGCCTGGGTGTCACCCGGGGCCGCCATGGTGACCCCGACGCTGACGGTGACCGGCAGTTGCCCCGTGAGTGGTCCCCACTCGTGGTCGGCGACGCACCGGCGCAACGCGTCCAGCAGTGGGGTGGCGCCGTCGAGGTCCACGCCGGTGAGCACGAGGACGAACTCCTCGCCCCCCAGCCGGGCCACGAACCCCAGGTCGGCGGGGCTCTCGGAGACGGGTGCGTCGACCACTCCCGCGCGCAGCAACTGCGCCACCATCCGGATCACCTGGTCTCCGACGTCGTGCGAGAGGGTGTCGTTGATCCGCTTGAAGTGGTCGGCGTCGATGATCGCCACGCTCAGCGGGCGGCCGCTGTGGACGTGCTCGAGCAGGGCCCGGGGCAGCTCCTCGTCGACGAACCGCCGGTTCTTCAGCCCGGTGAGCGGGTCGGTGCGGGCCTGCTCCCAGAAGCGGCGGGCCTGGATGCGCGCCTCGGCGGTCTCGAACATCGCCTGCTGGGTGCGGGCCATCGCCTCCTGCTGCCTGGTGCTCAGGCTCACCGCCTCGTCGTGGTAGTTCTTGTGCAGCCGGTAGGCCAGCTGGTAGCGCCCGTTGGCGGCGTGCAACTCCGCCTGCTCGCGCAGGGCATCCACCCGGACCCTGGCCAGCTCCCGTTCCACGCAGATCGCCAGGCAGCGGTCGAGGGTGTCCTGGGCGGCAGCCAGCCGGCCCTGCCTGCGCTGCACCTCCGCCAGGCTGAGCAGCAACTGGGCGGGGGTCAGGGGTTGGATGTCGCCCTGCTCATCGAGCATGTCCATGGCCGCGAGCAGGGCATTCTCGGCGAGGATGTACTTGCCCATGGCGAGTTGGGTGCGGGCCAACGTGTCCAGGAACTCGGGGTTGAGCGGGATTCCCGACCTGTCCGCGATCATCCGCATCTGTTCCGCGGTGCGCCAGGCGGCCTGGTGCTCGCCCGCCTCGTGCTCGGCGTAGGCGAGGTTGTTCAGCAGGCTGAGGTGGCGCTCCTCGTCGCGGATGGCGATGAAGATCCGGGCGGCCTCGGCATACCGCTGCCGGGCCGCGTCGTAGGAGTGGACCATCGCCAGCGCGTCGGCGAGCCGCATCACGAAGTTGCCGCGGGTGCGGATCGAGGTCGACGCCTCGAGCAGCTCGACGGCTAGCAGCGCGTGGTCCAGGCACGACGCGGTGTCGCCGATGATCTCGAAGCTGGTCGACAGGATCAGATGGCTGCGGGCGAGCAGCGAGCGTGGGCCGTGGGCCTCGGCCCAGCGCTGGACCTCGATCGCCAGCTGGACGCCGTCGGCGGTGTCACCGGTCCGGTGCAGCATGTCGGCCCGGACCAGCCGGGCCCGCATCTCCAGGTCGGTCAGCCGCGCCGACCTGGCGGCGCGCTCGACCCGCACCGCCGAGGCCAGCCGGTCCTTCACGTCGACGGAGCGGTGCAGCTCGAGATCGTCCAGTTCGCCGGCGAGGCGCTCCCGCACCCGGGTGGCGGCCCTGCCACCACCCCGGGCGTCCGGGCGGGCCACCGCCTGGCGCTGCTCGCCAGCCGCCTCGGCCGGGAGGTCACCGGGCGGCACGACCTCGACGGGCCCGGTCCCCCCGGCGGGGTGCAACAGGGCGGGAAGGGCGTCAGCGGTCGGGGATACGGCCACCGGGCGCCGAGACCCTAGCCCCATGCTCGACCCCCTGCCTGGCCTGGACCCGTGTTCCCGACGGCGACCGTTGGGCTGCTCGTGCCGAGTCGGGTGCGCAGGAACGAGACTCTCAGGCCGGAGCCGCTGAGGCAACGGCCTGGGATGATGACACGGCTGGATGGCGTGAGGTTGTCGTGAAGGGGTGCCGGATGGAATCGGACGCGAACCCTGCGCGGAGGGCCCCCTCCGGCGTGCTCCCGGCGCGGGCGTCGGTGGTGATCGTCGGGGGCGGGGTGATGGGCACCTCGATCGCCTTCCACCTCGCCGAGGCCGGTGTGGGTGACGTGCTCGTGCTCGAGCGTGGGGCGCTCGCCTCCGGCTCGACCTCCCGGGCGGCGGGCGGGGTGCGGGCCCAGTTCTCGGACGCGCTCAACATCACCCTGGGCGCCCGCAGCCTGGAGGCGTTCGCCCGCTTCCCCGAGCGGCCCGGGCAGCAGATCGACCTGCACACGGTGGGATACCTGTTCCTGCTCACCCAGCCTGCCGACGTCGCCTCCTTCGAGACCGCGGTGACCCTGCAGAACTCCCTGGGCGTCGCCAGCCGGCTGCTCGACGCGCGCGAAGCCGCCCCGCTCGTCCCGCTGCTGAGCATGGACGGCGTGCTGGCGGCCGCCTACCACCCCGGGGACGGGTACTGCTCACCAGAGTCCGTGGTGCTCGGCTACGCCGGGGGCGCCCGCCGCCACGGCGCCCGGGTGCTCACCGGGGTGGACGTCCAGGGCATCGACGTCGATCCCGCGGCGGGCGGGCGGGCGGCCCGGATCACCGGGGTGCGCACCGCCGCCGGCACGGTGGCGACCGACACCGTGATCTGCGCCGCCGGGCCCTGGTCGCAGCAGGTCGGTGCGATGGCGGGGGTGCAGCTGCCGGTCACCCCGCTGCGCCGGCAGATCCTCGTCACCGAACCGCTGCCGCAGGCGTTGCGCCCGCTGGCTCCGGCGACGATGCCGATGACCATCGACTTCGCCACCTCGTTCTACGTGCACCCGGAGGGGCCGGGGATGCTGCTCGGGATGTCCTACCAGGGCGAGCAGCCGGGCTTCCGGCACGGCCTGGACGACGCCTGGATGCCCGACCTCACCGCCGCCATCGAGCGCCGCGCTCCCGCCCTGCTCGACGTCGGGGTGGCGCACGGTTGGGCCGGGTTGTACGAGCAGACCCCCGACCACAACGCCCTGGTGGGCGAGGCCGCGGAGGTGTCGCGATTCCTCTACGCCACCGGCTTCTCCGGGCACGGGTTCCTGCAGGGCCCGGCCATCGGCGAGGTGATGCGCGACCTGGTGCTGGGTCGCGAGCCGATGATCGACGTGCACCCGCTGTCGGCGGGCCGCTTCGGGGCCGGAGCCGCCCGCCCCGAGCACGCCATCGTCTGACCGGGCCGGGTCGACGACGCCGGGTTCAGCCGAGCAGCGCGCGGGCCCCCTCGAGCACGTCCTGCTCGGCCACGAGCACCAGGGAGGCTGCGTCGCCGAGCGGGACGAAGCTGTCCTCGGCCGCCAGCCGGGCCAGCCGTCCGGTGTAGCCGGCCTCGAGCAGCTCGGTGATCAGGCCCTCGGAGACGCCTCCGGTGCGCCGGGTCTCGTCCACGAGCAGCAGCCTGCCGGTGGCGCGGGCCTCACGCAGCACGTCCTGCGTCGGCAGCGGGCGCAACCAGCGCAGGTCCACCACGCGGCAGCCGATACCCTCCGCCTCCAACCGGGCCGCGGCCCGCAAGGACATCCGCAACCCGTTGCCGAACGTCGCGATGGTCAGGTCGTTGCCGGTTCCCCAGGTCGAGGCCCGGCCGACCGGCACGTGCGCCATCGGCCAGGTCGACGGCTCCGGGTAGGGAGCCCGCCAGGCACCGTCGCCCGCGGTGAGCATGTCCCGCTCGTGGTAGAGCGCGATCGGCTCCACGATCACCGAGACGGTGCCGTCCACCTCGGCCGCCGCCAGGCAGGTGCGCACCACCGCCGGAGCGTCCGAGGGGTGTGCCAGGCAGGCCACCACCAGGCCGGGGATGTCCCGCAGGGCCGCGAGCGCGTTGTCGTTGTGGAAGTGCCCGCCGAACCCCTTCTGGTAGGCCAGCCCGGCGACGCGGACCACGAGCGGGTTGCGGTAGGCGCCCTGGGAGAAGAACTGCAGGCTCGCAGCCTCCCCGCGCAGTTGGTCCGCCGCGTTGTGCAGGTATGCCAGGTACTGGATCTCGGGGACGGGCAGCAGCCCGGCCAGGCCGGCGCCGAGCGCCATGCCGAGCACGGTCTGCTCGTCGAGCACGGTGTCCACCACCCGGGAGGCGCCGAGCCGGCGCTGCAGCGAGCGGGTCACCCCGTAGACCCCGCCCTTGCGGGCCACGTCCTCGCCGAGCACCAGCAGTTGCGGCATCGCCGCCCCGGCGTCGAGCAGCGTCCGGTTGATCGCCTGCGCGAGGGTCAGCGGGCCCTCGGTCTCCGGCAGCCGGTCGGCGAAGACCCTCGCCCGCTCCGCCTCGTCGGCGGCGCACGCCCGGTCGCTGACGGGGCCGGGGTGGCTCGGCGCCAGCGGCGCCATCACCTGCTCGGGGCTGGACAACCGGGGCCGGTTCACCGCCTCGCCCACCGCCCGGCCGACCGCCTCCCGGGTCTGCGTCCAGCGCGAGCGGACGTCCGCGGGAGTCAGCACGCCGGCGGTCACCACCGCGCGCATGGCCGCGGCGAGCGGATCCCGGTCGAGGTCGGAGGCGATCTCGACCGGGCTGCGGTAGCCGAGCTCGAGGTCGGAGCCGGCGTGCCCGCCGAGCCGCACGGTGGCCAGGTGCAACAGCACAGGTACCTGCCGGGTGCGGGCGGTCTCGGCCGCCTCCCGGGCCGCGACCAGCACCGACACCGGGTCGTAGGAGTCGGCGAAGCGATACTCCAGACCCGCGCGACCCTCGAACATTGCCTGCACCCACCCCTCGGGGGTGCGTACCGAGATCCCGAGGCCGTTGTCCTCGCACACCAGCAGCAGCGGCAGCGGGATCCCCTGCCGGGAGGCCCAGCAGGCGGCGTTGATCGCGCCCGTGGCGGTCGAGTGGTTCGCCGAGGCGTCGCCGAAGCTGGCGACCACGAGCGCGTCGTCGCGCCAGCGCAACGGCCGCCGCAGCCGGGCCGGCAACCCCCCCTGCCGGCCGATCGCCCACGCGACGCCCAGCGCGCGGGGAAGGTGGCTCGCGATCGTCGAGGTCTGCGGGATCACGGCGAGGTCGGGGTGGCCGAACACCTTGTGCCGGCCGCCGGCAATGGGCTCGTCCACGCTCCCGGCGAGCCCGAGGGCCACGTCGAGCAGGGCCCCGCCGTTGCCGGCGAGGGCCGCCCGGGCGAGGTAGAACGCACCGGACCGGTAGTGCAGCAGGGCCGGGTCGGCGATCCGGGTGGCGAGCGCCACGGCCGCGTTGGCCTCGTGCCCGGCCGAACCGATGGTGTAGAAGCCGAGCTTGCGTGCCCGCATCCGACGGGCCGCCACGTCCAGCCAGCGGCTGGCCATCTCCGCCTCGAGCAGCCTGATCAGCGCCAGCTCGTCCTCGGCGGACAGCGTGGGCGCGGCTGCGGGGCCCCGCTCCAACCCGTCCAGGACGGCCCCGAGGTGGCCGACCAGCTCCTCCCCCGGCCCGCCCCCCACGAGGTCGACGGCAGGGACGGCCCTCACCTCGGGGATCCATCCTCGATGACCCATGCCGGTTCTCGCCTGCCTGACCTCGATGCGGGTGGGGGCCCGCCCCCTGCGCGGGCGTCCTTTCGATCCGTGCGCGCCACGGCCCGGCCGTTCAGCGCACGAACGGCACGGTGCCCAGCTCGCTCACCATGGGGCGGCCCTCACCGTCCCAGGCCTGCATTCCCCCGATCAGGTTGAGCGAGTCGAAGCCGTTCTCGTTCAGCCAGGCCACCGCCCGGGCCGAACGGTTGCCCGACCGGCATATCACCACCAGCGGTCCGCCCGGCGGCACCTCGCCGACGCGTGCGGGCAGTTCGCCGAGGGGGATGTGCACGGCTCCGTCGATGTGCCCGGCCAGCCACTCCTGCGACTCGCGGACATCGAGCAGCGCGGCGGCGGGGGGAAGCTCGGTGACCGTCGTGGACGGGACGGGTGGGGGGTACATGACGATGGACCTCCGGGTCGGGCTGCCGGACGGCCCCATCCTTCCAGCCCTGGCCGGCGCGCGCCGGGAGGTACCCCTCGACAGGGGGGCCTCGGGCGTGCCGCCCCGGTGCCGAACCCCGCTCCGGCGGTGGGACGCTCCCGCGCGGCCCGGGCCGAGGTGTGATGCAACCGATCAGCGGGATGTAACCGATCCGAGACCGGTGGCGACCCACTGCCGCCCACGGGCATGGGATTCTCGACTTCTCGCTCGGCGTTTCCGGCGGCGGGGCTGACCGACCGGGCGGGAGGGGATGGGTTTGGCGGAGGTGGCCAAGGACCGGGTGCCGCCGCCCGTGCGGCTCGCCGATGACGTCTACCGCCAACTGCGGGCCGACATCCTGCTGGGCCGGCTGCGTCCGCGTGACCTCCTGGTGGAGGTCGACCTCGCGGAGCGGCTCAAGGTCAGCCGGACACCCATCCGGGAGAGCCTGCAGCGGCTGGCGGCCGACGGGTTGATCGTGTCACACCGGCGGCGCTGGGTGGTCTACGAGCACACCCTCGAGGAGATCGCCGACATCTACGAGGTGCGGATGGCGATGGAGGGATTCGCCGCCCGGCTGGCCTGCCAGCGCGCCACCGACGAGCAGATCTCCACCCTGCAGGAGGCGTTCGACGCCCGCCCCCAGGCGGCCGAGCGGGTGCCCCAGTTCCCCGACTTCAACACCCTGTTCCACGAGCTGATCACCGAGGCGGCGAACAACCCGTACTTCCAGCGGCTGGCGGACAGCAACCGCTTCTACACCTTCAACAACCAACTGGCGCAGCACTACGACTCCCGCGACGTGGAGGAGTCGAACGGCCAGCACGCCGTCATCCTGGCGGCGATCACGGCCCGCGACCCGGACGCCGCCGAGCAGGCCGCCCGCCGCCACGTGGAGTTCTCGCTGCAACTGATCCGCGAGCGCCTCGGCTGACCCGCGCGCGCCGGATCGCCGGAGCCGCCGCCCGGCCCGCCGTGGCGGTCGCCGCTGCGGTGGGGAGATAGTGGGCCCATGGTGGTCAGCGACGCCCCGGAACGGGTCGAGATCGTCGAGGTCGGGCCACGCGACGGCCTGCAGAACGAGGCGACGGTGCTCCCCACCGCCGACAAGGTGACGCTGGTGCGCCGCGCCGTGGCGGCTGGGGTGCGCCGGGTGGAGGCCGCGAGCTTCGTCAACCCGAGGCTGGTCCCGCAGATGGCCGATGCCGAGGCGGTGCTGGCCGCCGTCCGGGCCGCGGCACCGGCATCCGGCCCGCACCCCGGGCAGCAGGTGCGGCTGATCGGGCTGGTGCTGAACCGGCGCGGGCTGGAGCGGGCGGTCGCGGCGGGCGTGGACGAGGTGAACGTCGTGGTGGCGGCCAGCGAGGAGTTCTCCCGCCGCAACCAGGGTGCGGGCATCGCCGAGGTGGTGGGCTCGGTCGCCGGTATCGCGGCCTCCGCCCGGGCTGCCGGGCTGGGAGTGGGGGTCACCGTGTCGACGGCCTTCGGGTGCCCCTTCGAGGGGGAGGTGGGACGGGCCGGGGTGCTGGACGTCGTCCGGCGCTGCCTCGACGCGGGCGTCGACGAACTCGCCCTCGCCGACACCATCGGAGTGGGGGTTCCGGGGCAGGTGCGTGATCTCTTCGGAGCCGTCCGCGGGCTGGACCCGGTGGTCAGGCTGCGGGCGCATTTCCACAACACCCGCAACACCGGGTACGCGAACGCGCTCGCCGCGGTCGAGGCCGGGGTGCGGGTGCTCGACGCCAGCGTGGGCGGCATCGGGGGCTGCCCGTTCGCACCGAACGCGACCGGGAACATCGCCACCGAGGATCTCGTCTACCTGCTGCACAGGTCGGGTTGGGACACCGGCATCGACCTGGCCGCGATGGCGGCCACCGGGAACTGGGTCGGTGAGCTGCTGGGGCGGCAGGTGCCCGCCCTGCTGGGCCGCGCGGGCGGGTTCCCTCCGCAGTGACGGGCGGCCCGCTCAGGCCGGCGGGGCGCTGGCGCTCGGGGCTGCCGGGCCGGTCGGCGAATCCGTCGGCGTCGGCGAATCCGTCGGCGTCGGCGAATCCGTCGGCGTCGGCGAATCCGTCGGCGTCGGCGAGCCCGTCGGCGTCGGCGAATCCGTCGGCGTCGGCGAGCCCGTCGGCGTCGGCGAATCCGTCGGCGTCGGCGAGCCCGTCGGCGTCGGCGAATCCGTCGGCGTCGGCGAATCCGTCGGCGTCGGCGAGCCCGTCGGCGTCGGCGAGCCCGTCGGCGTCGGCGAGCCCGTCGGCGTCGGGACCGGACCAGGCGTGCCCGGCCCTGACGGGCCGGCCGTCACGGTGGGCGTGGGCAGTGGCGACGACAACGACGGAGGCGACGGCGGAGTGACCGCCGGGGGCTGACCGACGGTCGCGGGGGGTCCCTGCGGCGTGCGTGCGCCCGCCGGTGGGCTCGGCAGCGTGGCGGGCGCGTTCGAGGCGTAGCTGTCGGCCAGGCCGAGCACGATCGAGACGTAGCTGTCGGAGTGGTTGTAGCGGTAGACGGCGTTCCAACGACCCAGCTGCGTGGACAGGTCGCCGCCCCCCGCACACAGGTAACGGGCGGCGGCGAGCGCCGCGTCGTCGAGGTTCTGCGGGTCGGCCACGCCATCCCCGTTGCCGTCCGCGCCGTAGCCCCGCCACGTGCCGGGGATGAACTGCATCGGCCCGACCGCCCGGTCGTACAGCGGGTCGCCGTCATAGCGACCGTGGTCGGTGTCGCGCACCACCCCGACCCCGCCCGTCCCGTCGAGCCGGGGGCCGAGGATCGCGGGGCGCACCGTACCGTCCTGCCCGATCTGCGCTCCCCCGTAGCGGCCGTGGTTGCTCTCCACCCGACCGATGCCCGCGAGCAGCGACCAGTTCAGGCGGCACCCGGAGTCTCGGGACGCCATCACCCTGGCCGCGCCGACGTAGGCCTGCAGCGACCGGACCGGGATCCCCGAGGAGGTGAGCCCGCGGGTCACGCCCACCCCGGCGGCACCCACCTGCCCCGGGCTGGCCGCGGCGGACGACCCCCCCGGCGCGAGCACCAGCACCTGCGGGTCACCGCCGACCGGGATCACGGCGGTGTCGGGGGGCACCTCGTCGCTGGGCACCGCCGCCCCGGAGGGAAGCCGGACGGGCCCGGTGAGCGAGCGCGACCAGCCGGGGTCAGGCTTCACCTCGGCGCTGCCGGGAGGCGGCGGGAACTGCGCCCCGACCACCGCGGCGCCGGAGTCGAGGCTGCCGGCGATCACCAGCGGGAGCCCGAGCGCCAGTGCCTTCCCCGTGGTCGACCGCCACCGGAACGATCCCCGGACCCGACGCATGATGGCCTCACCCCCGCGGCGCATGTGTCAGACCCTAGGCACACGGCCTACCCGTTGTCGCCCCTACGGCACGACGGGTAATGGTCCCGCCGTCTGCAGTTCACGGAAACGACTACAGTCGGTCGCGAAAGGGGCATTCAGGTCACCACAGGTGACCCCGACGTCGGCTGAAGGTCACTTCAGGAGCCGCGAGAGCCGACGGTCGGCGAGCGCCTTCCCGCCGGTCTGACAGGTGGCGCAGTACTGCAGCGCCGAGTCGGCGAAGCTGACCTCGCGCACGACGTCCCCGCACACCGGGCAGGCCTGACCGGTGCGGCCGTGCACCCGCATTCCCGCCCGCTTGGCGTCCTTGAGCTCCTTCGCCGGCCGACCGCGGGCGGCCTCGACGGCGGAGCTCAGCACCGCCCGCAGGGCGTCGGCGAGCCGGTCCACCTCCGCCGCGTCGAGCCTTCCCGCGATCGCGAACGGGGACAGCCGGGCGGCGTGCAGCACCTCGTCGCTGTAGGCGTTGCCCACCCCGGCCAGCACGGACTGGTCGCGCAGCAACCCCTTCACCTGGTGCCGAGAACCGGACAGGATCGCTGCCAGCGCGTCGCGGTCGAAGCCCGGCGCGAGCGGGTCGGGGCCGAGCGAGACGATTCCCGGTACCTGCACCGGGTCGGCCACCACGTAGACGGCCAACCGCTTCTTGGTGCCGGCCTCGGTGAGGTCGAAGCCCGGCATCGCGCCGGAGTCCAGGTCGTGCAGCCTGACCCGCAAAGCGATCGGGCCCTTCCCGGGGCGGATCACGGTGTGCGGCATCTCCTCCGACCAGCGCAGCCAACCCGCCCGGGCCAGGTGAAAGACCAGGTGCAGGCCCTCGACGTCGAGGTCGATGAACTTGCCGTGCCGGGTGACGCCGGCCACCGGCAGTCCGCCCAGCACGCTCGGCGCCGGGTCGTAGGTCTTCAGCACGTTCA
The DNA here is from genome assembly GCA_963784535.1 of uncultured Actinomycetota bacterium. Classification (GTDB taxonomy): domain Bacteria; phylum Actinomycetota; class Actinomycetes; order Actinomycetales; family Kineosporiaceae; genus CAWARR01. The sequence goes on from CAWARR010000008.1 coordinate 538,805, forward strand.
CGGTGCCGACCTCGACCCCGGCGATCACGCGACCCACGGCGCGCTCGCGCAGGAACGTGACGAGCGCTTCGACCTCCGGCAGTTCCGGCACGTCGACCAGTGTGCCTCGATCACAGCACCGGCAGCACCCTGGTGGCGGTCACGGTCACCGCGGGGTCGACGTCCACGGTGACGAACGCGGTGAGCACGAACCGACCCGAGACCACGGGAGCGAGCAGCTCCAGCTCGAGGCCGACGCACTCGGCCGGCTGCAGGTCGGCGAGCGGGCAGCGGACCACCACCTGCTCCGCCGACGGGTCGACGAGGGCGGCGGTGCCGGCCGGGGCGACGACGTCGCCCACCTCGACGGCGGGCGGCAGCACCAGCCCCAGCCACAGGCCGGTCAGCGGCAGTGGGTGCTCGTTGGCCACCATGGCGAGCACGTCCACCCGCTCCCCGCCCATCGCGAACGCGGGGGTGACGTCCACACTGACGTGCGGACGGTGAAGTACCCGGGCTCCGCGACCGGCCGACAGGCCCGGCGGCGCCGCGACCCAGTACCGGCCGGTGGGGGTGAGCCACGGCTGCGGTTGCGGGGTGGCACACGGGACGCCCGACAACCCCGCCGCTGCGTCAGGGACGCGGCTGGGCATGGTGTGCCCTCCTCGGTGACGACCGGACCCGGACGTTGCGGCGGCACCGGCCGAGGCCGCCGCAACGCCACAGCAACGAGGGCACCACGGGCGGGGCCACCGCGCCTAGGGGGCGGGCGGAGGTTAGCGCTGGCTTGACATCCGCTTTACCGATCCGGGCCGTTCGGGGTCACAGCGCCTCGTCGGCACTGCTGCGGTGTGCCCGGGTCGGCTCGGGGGGCTCGTCACCGGAACCGTGCGCCGGGGCCGGCGCGCCGCCGCCGGGGGCGCGGTGCTCGGGGACGCTGCGGATCAGGGTGCCGTGCTGGAAGTCCTCGACCGCCTCGATGATCTCCTCGCGGGTGTTCATCACGAACGGCCCGTACCGCGCCACCGGCTCGTGCAGCGGCAGCCCACCCAGGACCAGCACCTCCCAGCCCTGTGCGGAGTCGGGCGGCTGGCTGTCGGCGGCGGTCACGCGGATCGCGCCACCGGCGCCCAGCACCGCCAGTTGCCCCTCCTCCAGCGCGGCCGCCCGGCCGACGGTGCCGCGGCCCGACAGCACGTACACCAGGGCGTTGAACTCCGCCGGCCAGGGCAGGTCGAGCCGCGCACCGGGGGAGACGGTGGCGTGCAGGTAGCTGATCGGGGTGTAGGTGTCGCCCGGGCCCGGGTGGCCGTCGAGGGAGCCGGCGATCACCCGCACCAGGGCGCCGCCGTCGGGGGAGGACAGCAGGGTGACGTCGCGGGCACCGATGTCCTGGTAGCGCGGGGGCGACCACTTCAGCCGGGCCGGCAGGTTCACCCACAGCTGGACGCCGTGGAACAGGCCGCCCTTGGCGATCATCTCCTGCGGCGGCAGCTCGGAGTGCATGATTCCCGACCCGGCGGTCATCCACTGGGTCGCGCCGTCGGTGATGAGGCCGCCGCCGCCGTGGGAGTCGGTGTGCTCGAAGGCACCGTCGATCATGTAGGTGACGGTCTCGAAGCCACGGTGCGGGTGCCACGGTGCGCCCTTGGCCTCACCGGGGGCGTACTCGACCGCCCCCATGTGGTCCAGCAGCAGGAAGGGGTCGGCGAGCGCGAGGTTCATCCCCGGGAAGGGTCGGCGGACCTGGAATCCCTCGCCCTCCAGCTGCCGGTGGGCGGTGACCACCCGCTGGACGTCGCGCCAGGGCGTCTCCTGCTCCGGCAGCGCGCGCAGGCGGGCGAGGGTGAGGGTGTCGGCAGTGACGGCGGGCATCGGGGCCTCCGGAATGGGCCGGGTGGACTATGCCCTCACCAACCTAGTTGATGATTTAACTATTCCGGTACTCGTCTCGCGCCGCCGGGCGCACCAACACGGACTCCAGCCGGGCAAGCTCGGCGCCGGGGCGCCCGGTGAGACCGCAGTGCACCGGGCCCGGCTGCACCACGGTGCTGCGGGGCGAGGTCAGCCAGCCGAACCGCTGCCGCACCGGCAACTGCGCCGCGGCACCGGCGGCGGGGTCACCGGCGCACACCGCCACCACGGCGTCCAGGGCCGACCTCACCGCATCCACGTCAGCCTCGGGGTCGAGGAGCAGCAGCCGGCCCTCGTCGAGGTGGATCGCGGCAGCGAGGTATCCCTCAGCCTGGCAGTACAGGACCACTCCGACGTTGACGCATTCCCCGCGATCGACCCGTGGCACGGCGCGGAGCAGGGCGTACTCGAACGGGCTGCGCTCAGCCTCGTCCCGCCCGGCCGCCGCAGGCTCGAGGTCCTTCACGCCACCCGCCCGTCCCGCCACGGTCGCGGCGTGGTCAGCCGCGCCGTGAGGTAGCGGACGTAGAGCAGCCGCCCCGCCCCGGGGTCGGTGCCGAGCCAGACGTCGGGCACCTGCTCCAACACCTCGGAGAGCAACTGCGGGGTCACGGCGGCGGCCATCAGGTCGTCCACGGCCACGAGTTCGTCCGCGTCGAGGGAGTCGGCGATCGGCCGCAGCACATGTTCGGACAGGTCGTAGCGGCGACCTGCCCACGAGTCCACCGGCGGCCAGGCGTGCTGGAAGACCAGCGCGGCCCCGTGGTCGATCGCCCACAGCGTGCGGTGCCAGACCAGCAGGTTGGGGTTGCGCCAACTGCGGTCCACGTTGGCGGTGAAGGCGTCGAGCCAGATGATGCGGGCCGCCTCCTGCGGGTCGGGCCTCCAGCCGACGCCGTCGTAACCGACCGAGCCCGGCAGGAAGTCCAGCCCCAGGTTCATCCCGACGCTGTTCAACAGCAGGTGCTGAACCTCCGGGTCGGGCTCCCGGCGGGCGATCTCGCGGTCGAAGTCCGCCAGCACCAACTCCGGGACGCGGATACCCAACCGGCGCGCCAGCTCACCGACCACCACCTCGGCGACCAGGGCGGCGACCCCCTGCCCCGCGCCGCGGAACTTGACCACGTACATCCCGTCGTCGTCCGCCTCGACCAGCCCGGGCAGCGACCCGCCCTCGCGCAGGGCGGTCACGTACCGGGTCACGCGCACAGAGCGGAGCACGACAGGGAATCTAGACCCCTGAGCGGGGGCTCCGGCATGACCGGGGCCCCCGCTCGGCCGGGCGGCGTGCCCGCGGGACTAACCCTCGACGTCGAACTCCCCGAGCCGCACCCCGCCGGTGAAAGCGGCCCACTCGGCGGCGGTGAATGCCAGCACCGGTCCGTCCGGGTCCGTGGAGTTGCGGACCTGGACGCCCCGGCGCGTCCGGCGGATCTCGACGCATTGGCCGGTGGCACTCAGGGTCGACTTGAACCATTCGGAAGGTCTTTCCGGTTCGGACATGGCACGCTCCCCCGTGGAACATCCCGGAATTGCTGACGGTCAACCAGGAACTGCACGGCGTAATTGCAGCCCCAAGATCGACAGTTCCGAGTGTAAGGAAGATCGGCCCGGATACCTCGAAGCGCGAGCAGCCAATCTGACAGCTCTCAGATCGCGTGCAGTCGCACTGACGCACGACTACCGGCCATGCGCCGCCCGGGAGTGCCGCCCGCGCCGGAGCCTGCGCCCGGGCCCGCTCGCTACCCTGATCAGTGCAGCGGTGGAACGCCCGGACGATGCCGGTGCCGGGCCCACCCCGGCACCGAGAGGGGCACCGCCATGAACCATGAACGTGCAGGTCAACCAGCACAGCCGGGCGACCTGGTCGACGTCGCGCACCTGGTGACCGCCTACTACACGACCTGGCCCGACCTGGAGGACCCGGCACAGCGGGTGGCGTTCGGCACCTCCGGGCATCGCGGGTCGAGCCTCACCGGCGCGTTCACCGAGGCGCACATCGTCGCCACCACACAGGCGATCTGCGACTACCGCGCCGCCGAGGGCATCTCCGGTCCGCTCTTCCTCGGCCGCGACACCCACGCCCTGTCCGAGCCAGCCTGGGTCTCGGCGCTGGAGGTGCTCGCCGCCAACGACGTGACCGCGCTCATCGACAGCCGCGACCGCTACACCCCCACCCCCGCGGTGTCGCACGCCATCTTGCGGCACAACCAGGGGCGCCCCGCCACCGACGCCGCCCGCGGCGACGGCATCGTGGTGACGCCGTCGCACAACCCGCCGGCCGACGGCGGGTTCAAGTACAACCCGCCGCACGGGGGCCCGGCGGACACCGACGCCACGGGTTGGATCGCCACCCGCGCCAACGAGCTGCTCGCCGGGTCGCTCCGTGAGGTCAAGCGGGTGCCGCTCGCCCGCGCCCTCGCCGCGGCGACCACGGCCCGCTACGACTTCCTCGCCGGCTACGTGGACGACCTGCCGAACGCGCTCGATCTGGACGCCATCCGCGGGGCCGGTGTGCGCATCGGGGCCGACCCCCTCGGCGGGGCCAGCGTGGACTACTGGGGCGAGATCGCCACCCGGCACCGGCTCGACCTCACCGTGGTCAACCCGCTCGTCGATGCCACCTTCCGGTTCATGACCCTGGACTGGGACGGCAAGATCCGGATGGACTGCTCCTCCCCCTTCGCGATGGCGTCGCTGATCGCCAACCGGTCCGCGTTCCAGCTGTCCACCGGCAACGACGCGGACAGCGACCGGCACGGCATCGTCACCCCGGACGCCGGGTTGATGAACCCGAACCACTTCCTCGCCGTGGCCATCGAGTACCTGTTCGGCCACCGCCCCGGCTGGGGCGCGGACGCCGCGGTGGGCAAGACCCTGGTGTCCTCCTCCATGATCGACCGGGTGGCCGGGTCGCTCGGGCGGCGGCTGCTCGAAGTGCCGGTGGGGTTCAAGTGGTTCGTCCCGGGGCTGCTCGACGGGTCGGTGGGCTTCGGCGGTGAGGAATCGGCCGGGGCGTCGTTCCTGCGCACGGACGGCAGCGTCTGGACGACCGACAAGGACGGCATCCTGCTGGCCCTGCTGGCCGCGGAGATCCTGGCCGTCACCGGCTCGAGCCCGAGCGAGCACTACCGCGCCCTGACCGGGCGCTTCGGCGACCCGGCCTACGCGCGGGTCGACGCGCCCGCCGACCGGGAGCAGAAGGCTGTGCTGGCCCGGCTGTCGGCCGAACAGGTCCAGGCGACCGAGCTCGCCGGTGAGCCGATCACCGCCACGCTCACCAGCGCGCCGGGCAACGGCGCGCCGATCGGGGGGCTGAAGGTGGTCACCGAGCACGCCTGGTTCGCCGCCCGACCCTCCGGTACCGAGGACGTGTACAAGATCTACGCGGAGTCGTTCAAGGGGCCCGACCACCTCGCCGAGGTGCAGGACGCCGCCCGGGCGCTGGTCTCCGCCGCGCTCGCCGCCCCCGGCGCCTGACCCACCCCCCCTCGTGACCCACCCCCCCTCCTCGTGATCATGCGCGTTCGCGCCACGACGTGGCGCCGACGTGCATGATCACGAGGAGAGGGGGGAATGGGGAGGGCGGCTAGGCTTCCTGGTCGTGGCCGATGTCAGACCGTTTCGTGCCCTCCGCCCTCCCCGTGACCGCGCCCGACGGGTGGCTGCCCCGCCCTACGACGTGATGGACGTCGAGGAGGCCCGGGCGATGGCCGACGGCGATGCGGACACCTTCCTGCACGTCTCGCGGCCCGAGATCGACCTTCCGGCGGACGTCGACCCGCACGCCGAGCAGGTGCACCGCCAGGGGCGCGCCCGGCTGGTCGAGCTCGTCCGGCGCGGCCTGCTCGCCCGCGACGCACAGCCCGCGTACTACCTGTACCGGCAGCGCCGGGACGGGCGGGAGCAGACCGGTGTGGTGGCCTGCGTCTCGGTCGCCGACTACGCCTCCGGGGTGATCCGCACCCACGAGCTCACCCGCCCCGACAAGGAGGGGGATCGGGCTCGGCACATCGAGGTGCTCGACGCGCACGACGAGCCGGTGTTCCTGATGGCACCGGCCAGTCCGCCGGTGGCCGCCGTCGTCACCGAGGTCACCGCCACCGTGCCCGAGTACGCCTTCAGCACCGACGACGGGGTGGAGCACACCTTCTGGGTGGTCGACGCGCCACGGCACGTCTCCGGGCTGCACGCCGGGTTCGCCGACCTGCCCCGGCTCTACGTCGCCGACGGGCACCACCGCAGCGCCGCAGCGGCCCGCGTGCACCAGCTCCGGCGGAGTCTGTCGGGCGCCGCCGCCGACGGCTCCCACGACGTCTTCCCGGCCGTCATCTTCCCCACCGAGGAGTTGCAGATCCTCTCCTACAACCGGGCCGTGACCGACCTGGCGGGTCACTCTGCGGAGCGGTTGCTCGAGGCTCTCGGGCGGGACTTCACGGTGCGACCACTGCCGGGGCCGCCCCAGGTCAGCCACCGGCACACGCTGGCCATGTACCTCGCCGGGCACTGGCACGAACTGCGGGCCCGACCCGGGCGGGTGGACGGCAGCGACCCGATCGCGGGGCTGGACGTGTCGCTGCTGCAGGACCGCGTGCTCGGCCCGCTGTTGGGCATCGGTGATCCGCGTACCGATGCGCGGTTGCGCTTCGTCGGCGGCATCCGCGGCCACGGCGAGCTGGTGCGGCTGGTCGACGGCGGCGCAGCGGCGGTGGCCTTCAGCCTGCACCCCACCTCCACCGGAGAACTGCTGGAGGTCGCCGACCGGGGCCTGGTGATGCCACCGAAGTCGACGTGGTTCGAGCCGAAACTGCGCAGCGGCCTGTTCGTGCACGAGATCCGGCCGGTACCGGCGGCCTGACCGGGCCGGCCGGGCTCAGTGCGGCAACGCCCCCGGACCGGGCACCGGGACGACCTCGCGCGGGTCGGTCAGCTCGTGGCCGGCCGTGCAGCGGGCAACCAGGCGGACGTCGCCCCCGCACCCGGCGTGCGCGAACCCCACCGGCGGCCCCTGCGGGTCGGCGAGGTAGCGGTCCCCCCACTCGCGCAGCGCGAGCAGCACCGGGTAGAGGTGCAGACCGCGATCGGTGAGCCGGTACTCCTCCCGGCCGCGGTGGCCCGGCTGGCGATAGGCGTGCCGGCGCAGCAGTCCCTCGGCCACCAGGCCCGCGAGCCGGTCGGCGAGCACCTGCCGGGGCATCCCGGTGCGCTCACGGATGTCGGCGAACCGGCGCACCCCGAGGAACACCTCGCGCAGCACCAGGAAGGTGCGCCGGTCGGCGAGGATGTCGAGCGCGCGCCCGATCGTGCAGTTCGCCGTGGAGTAGGCCAGCGCCGCCGGCCGCCGCGGCGCCCCCTCCGCGTCCGGTGGCGTGCCTGCAGCCGTGCCCGCGCCCGTCGTCATCCGCCCAGGCTAGGCTCACCCAGCATCTGAGTCCATTTGACAGACTCAGCGATGTCCCCGAGCCTGTGCCCATGGACGCCACCCGAGTTCGCGAGCACAGCTGGTCCGATCCGTTCGCCTGGTTGCCCGAACTGGCCACCCTGTCCGGGCGTGAGACGCTCCAGCGCATGGTCGAGGGCACCCTCCCCGGCCCGCCGGTGGCGCACACCCTCGGGTTCGATGCGGTCGCCATCGAGGGCGACCGGTTCGTGGTCACCCTCACGCCGCAGGAGTTCCACTACAACCCCATCGGCAGCGTGCACGGCGGCGTGATCGCGGCCCTGCTCGACACCGCCGCGGGCTGCGCCGTGCAGCTCAGCCTGCCCGCCGGGATCGGGTACACCAGCCTCGACCTGCACACCCGCTTCCTGCGCAGCGTGCAGGCGGGGCAGGGCAGCATCCGTTGCACCGGGTCGCTGCTGCAGCGCGGGTCGCGCACCGCGACCGCCCAGGCGGAGCTCACCGACGGGCGGGGGCGGCTGCTGGCCCATGCCACCTCCAGTTGCCTGCTCTTCCCGCTGGACGGCACGCAGGGGTGAGCCCGGCCGGCACCCGGGCCCGCCCCTGCGCAGTTCAGCTCAGGGCCGCTCGATTCAGCTCAGGGCAGGGGCGGCCCGCCGCGCCCGAACGCCCGTGGTGAGCAGCAGCAGCACCGTCGACGCGAGGAACACGGCCGCCGCCAGGAACGCCCGGTCGGCGCCGACGACGAAGGCATGCCGGGCGGCTGTGGCTGCGTCCACCCCCGCGCGCCGCTGGCCGGCGGTGTCCCGGCCGGCGGTGCCGAAGACGGTGACCAGGACGGCGAGCCCGAGCGCCCCACCCAGCTGCTGCATGACGTTGACCAGACCGGACGCCGCCCCCGCGTCGCGGGGGGCGACGCCGACCAGGGCCAGCGAGGTGAGCGGGACGAAGGCCAGACCGTTCCCGGTGCCGAACAGCAGCAGCGGCCCGAGCACGGAGGAGTATCCGCTGCCCGGGGAGAGTCGGGTGAGCCACAGTTCGGCGGCGGTGGACAGGGTGATCCCGCCCACCATGAGCACCCCGCCGCCGACCCGCTCGAGCAGCACCCGGGCGGCGGCCTGGGAGGCCAGGAAGACCGCGACCGTCATGGGGAGGAAGGCCAGCCCGGTCCGGATCGGGCTGTAGCCGAGCACCCCCTGCAGGAACAGGGTGAGGAAGAAGAACATCCCCATCATCCCCGCCACCAGCAGCAGCCGGGACACGTACGCCGTCACCCGACGCCGGTCGGCGAACAGGTGCAGCGGCGTGATCGGGGCGCTGGCCCGGCGTTCGACCAGGACGAAGGCCACCAGCAGCCACCCCCCGGCGGCGAAGGAGCCCAGCGTGCGGGTGTCCTTCCAACCGTCGGTCGCGGCGGAGACGAACCCGTACACCAGCGCCGCCATCCCGGTGGTGGAGGTGATCGCGCCGGCAAGATCCAACCGGCCGCGCTGCCGCGGGGTCTCCGCCACCACCAGCCCGGCGGCCACGAGCAGCGCCAGGCCGACGGGAACGTTCACGAACAGCACCCAGCGCCAGGACGCCCAGGCGGTGAGCATCCCGCCGGCGACCAGGCCGATCGCGGCGCCGCCGATGGACACCGCGGTGTACAGGCCGAGCGCCCGGGCCCGCTGCCTGCTCTCGGGGTACAGGATCATCAGCAACGCCAGGGCCGAGGGGGCGGCGAAGGCGGCGCCGACCCCCTGCGTGGCCCGGGCCGCGAGCAGTTCGGCCGAGGTGGAGGCGAGGCCGCCGGAGGCGGAGGCGAGGGTGAACAGGGTGATGCCGCCGAGGAAGGTGCGGCGTCGCCCGATCAGGTCACCCGAGCGGGCGCCGAGCAGCATCAGCCCACCGAAGGTGAGCGTGTAGGCGTTGATCACCCACGACAGGCCGGTGGCGGAGAAGCCGAGGCTCTGTTGGATGTGTGGCAGGGCGACGTTCACGATCGTGGCGTCGAGCACGACCATGAGCTGGCTTACCAGGAGCACGGCGAGCACGACACCCGGGCGGGTGGCGCGGTCGGCGCTCCGCCCCGACGGCGCGCCGGGGAGGTGGGTGGGCGGGGAGAGGGCAGGTGTGGTGGACTCGACAGGCACGGCAGACTGCTCCAGGGTTGTACGATCGGGTTAAGCGGAAGGGCCCTCCGGTTACGATACGGAGGATGCCTCCGTTTGGCAATCGGTTCCGGATGTCGAGGAGTGCGCCGTGCGTGGCGAGGACGCAACGCAGCCGGCCGAGCCGCCCGCCCGCCCGCTGCGGGCGGATGCCCGGCGCAACCGTGACGCCCTGCTCAGCGCCGCGGCCACCGCGTTCGCCACCCGGGGCGTCGAGGCCTCCCTCGAAGACGTCGCCCGCACCGCGGGCGTCGGCATCGGCACCCTGTACCGGCACTTCCCCACCCGGGACGCGCTGATCGAGGCCGTCTACCGGCGTGAGGTGGAGCGCCTTCCCGAGGTGGCGGACGAACTGCTCCGCCGGTTGCCCCCCGACCAGGCGCTCGCCGGTTGGTTGCAGGAGTTCGTCCGCTACATCGCCGCCAAGCGCGGGCTGGCCGAGGCGGTGAAGGCCATCGTCGGACTCGATTCGCAGCTGTACGCCCACGCCCACGCTCGCATCCGGGCCTCGGTGGAGAAGGTGCTGTCGGCGGCGATCGCCGACGGTTCGGTGCGCGCCGACATCGAGCCGGCCGACCTGCTCCGGGCGGTCAGCGGGATCTGCCTGGCCGGCTCCGCCACCTTCGACGACCAGGCCTCCCGGCTGGTCGGGCTGCTCATGGACGGGCTGCGGGTGGGTGCACCGGGCCCGACCGAGCGGCCCCCGCACGGCGCCGGCGGTGATGGCGCATGATGGGCCGGTGACTACCGCCGCCATCCCGCCAGCCCCGGTCTCGACGTCACGCGTCGCTCCCGCGCACTGCCAGCCCACCGGCCTGGTGGCCCACCGGCGGGCGGTCGAGCGGCTGGTGGACAGCTACCGCGCCATCCCCGAGGGGACCACGGTGCGGCTGTCCAAGCGGACGTCCAACCTGTTCCGGCCGCGGGCCGCCGCGGCCGGCCCCGGGCTGGACGTCGACGGCCTGAACGGCGTGATCTCCATCGACACCGCGGCCCGCACCGCCGACGTCCAGGGCATGTGCAGCTACGAGAACCTGGTTGCCGCCACCCTGGCCAAGGGCCTGATGCCCACCGTCGTGCCGCAGTTGAAGACGATCACGCTCGGTGGGGCCGTCACCGGGCTCGGCATCGAGTCAACGTCGTTCCGCAACGGGCTGCCGCACGAGTCGGTGCTGGAACTCGACGTGCTCACCGGGGCCGGAGAGCTCGTCACCGCCACCCCGGACGGGCCGCACGCCGACCTGTTCGCCGGGTTCCCCAACTCCTACGGCACGCTCGGCTACAGCGTGCGGCTGCGCATCGCACTGGACCCGGTCCGGCCTTACGTGGCGTTGCGCAACATTCGCTTCACCGAGCTGGACCAGCTCGCCGCCGCGATCGCGGCGATCACCGCCGGCGGCGACTGGGAGGGCGAGCCGGTGGACTTCCTCGACGGGGTGGTGTTCTCCGCGCAGGAGTCCTACCTCGTGCTCGGCCGCTGGGCCGACGAGGTGCCGGCCGCCAGCGACTACACCGACGCGAAGATCTACTACCAGTCCCTGCGCGACCGCGGCCGGGACGCCCTGACCATCCACGACTACCTCTGGCGCTGGGACACCGACTGGTTCTGGTGCTCGCGGGCCTTCGGTGCGCAGGACCCGCGGGTACGCCGGGTGTGGCCGGCGACGCTGCGTCGCAGCGACGTCTACCACCGGCTGGTCGGGCTGGAGAACCGCTACCAGGTGGCGGCGCGCGTCGACCGCTGGCGGGGGCGGCCGGCCCGCGAACGGGTGGTCCAGGACGTGGAGATCCCGGTCGGGCGGGTGGCGGAGTTCCTGCGCTGGTTCGGCGGGAACGTCGGGATGGAGCCGGTGTGGCTGTGCCCGCTGCGGGTGCGCGGCAGCGGCGGGGCGCTCGGGCAGGTCGCCGACGGCTCCCGACCGTGGCCGCTGTACCCGCTGCGGGCGGGTGAGACCTACGTCAACGTCGGCTTCTGGGGCACCGCCCCGATCCGCCCCGGCGACCGTGACGGTGACATCAACCGCCGGGTGGAGCGGGCGGTGGCCGACCTCGGCGGGCACAAGTCGCTGTACTCCGACGCCTACTACGGCCCGGAGGAGTTCGCGGACCTGTACGGCGGCGAGACCTACGCCCGGTTGAAGCAGCGCTACGACCCCGGGGGCCGCCTGCTCGACCTGTACTCCAAGGCCGTCCGCCGGCGCTGACGCGCACCGTCCGGGGCTCAAGCACTCGCCTCACGGTACCGATCACTTCGGGCAGGACAGGCACCCGTTTCGATCACCGGATCGGAAGGGGTGCCGCGCCGGTCGCAGAGTCGAGTCGGTGGGCGTCGAAGACCGGCGCCGAGGCGGAGGTGGAGTGTGGCCAGCGGCCGAACCGACGCCCGGAGGCGACGGTCGACGACCGTGCACATCGGACGCCAGCCCGTCTACGGGCTCGACGAGCAGCTGTACGGGTACGAACTGCTGTTCCGGCCCGGCAGCGACGCCCTGGCCTCCGGGGTCGACCAGCGGGACGGGGACGCTGCCACCACCGAGACCATCCTGTCCGCCTTCTCCGAGTTCGGGCTGCAGGACCTGCTCGGTGACCGCTTCGGCTTCATCAACCTCACCCGCGCCTTCCTCGTCGGCCAGATCCCGGTGCCCTTCGAGCCCGACCAGGCCGTGCTGGAGATCCTGGAGACGATCGAGATCGACGACGACGTGGTGCACGGTGCCCGGCGCCTGGTCGAGGACGGTTACCGGCTCGCGATGGACGACTTCGTCTGGTCGGCCGAGGCTTCACCGCTGCTGGAGCTCGCCGACGTGGTGAAGCTCGACGTGCTCGAGCCCCCGTGGGAGTCGGTGCTCGAGGTTGCCGAACACTGCCGGCCCTACAAGGTGCAGCTGCTCGCCGAACGCATCGAGGACGCCGCGATGCTGCAGCGCTGCAAGGACGCGGGGTTCGTGTACTTCCAGGGCTATCACCTCGGCCGCCCGCAGGTGCTCAGTGCGGAGAGCCTGACGCCGGGGCAGGCCGTCGCCCTGCAACTGATCGCCCGGCTCGGCCACCCGGACGTCAGCCCCGGCATGGTGGAAGACCTGATGCGCACCGACCCGGCACTGACCTACCGGCTGTTGCGGATCGCGAACTCCGCGGCCAACGGGCTCACCCGGCCGGTGTCGACGATCCGGGATGCGGTGGTGATCATCGGCCTGGCCCGGCTGCGGGCCTGGCTGATCCTGATCAGCCTGTCCGGCGGGAACACCAGCACCGAGAGCCTCGTCGGAGCGCTGGCGCTGGCCCGGACCTGCGAGCTCATCGCCCGCCACCAGCGCCAGGGCCTGCCCGAGGTGGCCTTCACCCTGGGCATGCTGCAGGGCATCGCCTCCTCGCTCGGGCGTCCGGTGGAGGACCTGGCGCAGGGGCTCCCCCCGCTCGGCGACGACCTGGACGCGGCCCTGCACGGGCAGGCCGGCCCACTGCGTGCCGCCCTCGAGGCCGTGCAGGCGTACCAGGCCCGCGACGCCGACGCCGTACGGGCTGCCGGCCTGGACGAGGCCGTGGTCGCGCAGGCATACCTGGCCGCACTGGCCTGGGCGCACCGCACCTCGCGCGCCGCCGGCGAGGCCTGAGCGCCGGACGGGGCGCCAGCACCCGCGCAGAACGTCACGCCCCACCTCCGCGGGGACACCAGGTCGGCCTGCCACCGACCCCTACCGCCACGTAAAGTTGCTGAGCATCGGGCAACGATTTCCGATCACGACTCCCTGTGACTTCCCCAGGGAGGCCGAGCTTGAGCGGAGGCAGGCATGGCAAGCACGCTGAGTCCCTGGCGCAGCGATGGTGGATCCGGACCGCTGCGCCTGGCCGACATCCTCAACCTCCTGGCCGCGCAGCCCCTGCCGGTCAGGTTCACCGCCTACGACGGCAGCAGCTCGGGGCCGGAGGACGCCGAGCTGAGGCTGCACCTGCGCACCCCGCGGGGGGCGGCCTACCTGGCCACGTCCCCCGGGTCGCTGGGGATGGCCCGCGCCTACGTGACCGGCGACCTGGAGGTCACCGGGGTGCATCCGGGTGACCCGTACCAGCTGCTCGTGCAGATGCTCGGCGACATCCAGTGGCAGCGACCGGACACGGTCACGATGGCCCGGATCATGCGGTCGCTGGGAGCCTCGCGGCTGGTGCCACCCCCGCCCCCGCCGCAGGAGGCACTGCCCGACTGGCGGCGTGCGCTGGAGGGGTTGCGGCACTCCCGCCGCCGGGACGCCGAGGCGATCCACCACCACTACGACGTGTCGAACCGCTTCTACGAGCTCGTCCTCGGCCCATCGATGACCTACACCTGCGCCTGCTACCCGAAGGCCGACTCGCACCTTGAGGAGGCCCAGGACCACAAGTACGACCTGGTCGCGGGCAAGCTCGGGCTGCAGTCGGGGATGCGGCTGCTCGACGTGGGCTGCGGCTGGGGCGGAATGGTCCGGTTCGCGGCGCGGCACTACGGCGTGAAGGCGCTGGGGGTGACGCTCTCCCGCGAGCAGGCGGCCTGGGCGCAGGAGGCGATCCACCGTGAGGGGCTCGAGGACCTCGCCGAGGTGCGCCACCTGGACTATCGGGACGTCTCCGAGGGCGAGTTCGACGCGGTGAGCTCGATCGGGTTGACCGAGCACATCGGGGTGCGCAACTACCCGGCGTACTTCTCCTTCCTGCGCGACAAGCTGCGCCCCGGCGGGCGGCTGCTCAACCACTGCATCACCCGGCCCGACAACCTTCAGGCGCCGCGGATGCGGCGCGGGTTCATCGACCGGTACGTCTTCCCCGACGGGGAGCTGACCGGTGCGGGCCGGATCATCACCGAGATCCAGAACGCAGGCCTCGAGGTGCGCCACGAGGAGAACCTGCGCGAGCACTACGGCCGCACGCTGGAGGCGTGGTGCGCCAACCTGGTCGACCATTGGGACGAGTGCGTCAGCGAGGTCGGTGAGGCCACGGCCAAGATCTGGGGGCTGTACATGGCCGGTTCCCGGCTCGGCTTCGAACGGGACTGGGTGGAGCTGCACCAGGTGCTCGCCGTCCGCCTGCACCCCAACGGCGGGGCGGACTACCCGCTGCGGCACCAGTTCGGCGTCTGAGCGTGCCACCCTCCGTGACGGGCCCCGCGGCGCCGCCGCCGTCCGCCGGGCCCGTCGCGCTGGTCGGGTCGGGGGAGTACCTGCCCGTACTCGCGCCGCTCGAGCGGGCCCTGATCGCGCAGCGCCCCGCCCGGTACGTCCAGCTCGCCACGGCGGCCGCGCCCGAGGGGCCCGCCGCACTGCAGCGCTGGCACGAACTCGGCGGGCAGGCCGCCCGCCGGCTGGGCGTGGAGCAGGTGGTGGTCCCGGTCGTCGATCGGGCCAGCGCCGACGACCCGCGGCTGGCCGCGCTGGTGGACGGGGCGGGGCTGGTCTACCTGTCGGGAGGCGATCCGGGCTTCCTCACCCGCACGCTGCGCGGCAGCGCGGTCTGGGCGGCGATCCTGGCCGCCTGGCAGGGCGGTGCCGCGCTGGCGGGCTGCAGCGCGGGTGCGATGGCCCTTGCTGCCGCCTTCCCCGACATCCGCCGCCCGTGGCGGCCACCGCTGCAGGGGCTGGGGGTGGTCCCGACCCTGGAGGTGCTGCCGCACTTCGACCGGATGGCCGCCCGGATGCCGGATCTGGTGCTGCGCCGGGTGACCGGCAGCCCGCCCGGTGTGCAGGTGGTGGGAATCGACGAGGACACGGCACTCGTCACCGGCCTGCCCGGCGGCGACGCCACGGCGGCGACGGCGCACTGGCAGGTGCTGGGTCGACAGTCGGTGTGGGTGCTCGGGTCCGGCGGCCGGGTCGAGGTTCCCAGCGGCAGCACCGTGGTGCTGGACGGCGGGACGCCGGGCTAACGCTCGCGGAACAGCAGTCGCTCCACCGGCACCGTGACCCGCAGCACGTTCCGCCGCACCTCCATCACGGTGTCCAGCCCGGTGCGGCGGCCCTCCGGGAGGGTGAGCACCTCGTCGCCACGCGCGCGCAGGTAGTCGACGAACCCGGCCAGACTCACCGCATCGGGCTGCTGCCCGGGCACCGCGTCCAGCTCCAGGTAGTCGGCCAGCCGGCGGAACAGCTTGGGGTGCATGACCGTCCCGGACCGCAGCAGCGCGTGGTCCGCGGTCCGCACCCCCCGGTGGGTGAGGTCCCGCGGCCAGACCCCGCGGTCACGGCTGCGGGCATGCTCGGCCGCGGCGGCCAGTTCGGCCCTCAGGTCCGGGCGCAGCAGGGAGTAGAACGCCGGGAAGGCCAGGCCCTGGCGCAGCAGCACCCAGTTGAGGCTGTCCCGCAGACCCCGCACGTCGAGCGTCGTCGCCGCCAGGTCGCGGGCCCGGCCCCGGTGTCGTCCCGGGAAGGCGAACCCGACCAGCCGGCCGTGGCGGTCCACGGAACCGGCGAGCACGTACCCGACCGCCAGCTCCGGGACGCTGGCGGTCACCAGCCCGGAGCCATCCTGCTCGGCGCGGCGGAACCCCAGTGTGGCCAGCACCGAGGCGCCGGTGGCGGTGACCAGGTCACCCGCCTGTCGCCAGGCGGTGCGGGCTCCCGGGGGCAGGTAGTGCCCCTCCAGGGTGTCCACCCCCTGCAGCCGCAGCACCACCGTGCCCCGGGGGCCCAGTCGCACCGGCAGACCGAGGCCACGCAGGGCGGCGGGGTCCTCCGGTGCGAAGCGGAGGCGGTCGCCCTCGAGCGCCGAGCCCGCCACCCGGAAGCTGCCGTTGACCAGGCGCAGTGACACAGCCCAACAGTACGGGTGCGCCGCCGGCCGGGCGACGCGGACTCAGCCCCGCCGCCGCCCCACCGCCTCGATGAGGTCGGCTGCCGTGGTGAGCCCCTTGCGGGCCCGGATCTCCACCGCCTGGGCGGCCATCCGGGCCCGCAGCTCGGTGTCCGCGAGCAGTCGATCGATAGCCGCGCGCAGTTCGGTGTCGGTGAAGCCGTAGGTGTCGAGCCGGACGCCGTACCCGGTCTCCTGCACCCGCTGGGCATTGTCGTACTGGTCCCAGAACAGCGGCAGCATCACCATCGGCTTGCCGAAGTGGAAGGCCTCGGTGGTGGTGTTGTTGCCGCCATGGGTGATGACCAGGTCCACCAGGGGCAGCAGCGCGGTCTGCGGAAGGAACTCCGCCCCCCACATGTTCGGGGCGAGGTCGATCTCGGCGTGCAACGGACCCTTGCTCACCAGATAGCGGTGCGGGGTGTCGGCCAGGCAGCCGATGACCCGCATCATCAGCTCGACGTCGGCGCTGCCGAGCGAGCCGAGGCTGAAGTACACCAGCGCACCGTCCCCGCTGCGGATGTGCTCCGGCAGTTCGACGGCGGTGTCGGTGGTGCGCACCGAGGAGTCCAACCGGTGCCAGCTGCCGTCGAGCGGGGCGCTCGGGCGGGGGTAGTCGGCGACCTGGGGGTAGACGAAGAGGTTGAGCTCTGTGCTGGCGTGGATGAACTCCAGGTCCGGCAGCGCGGGCGCGCCCTGTTCCTGCACCCAGGCGTTGAACGACTCCCACAGCGGGCGGTGGGTGCGGTCGTACTCGCGGCGGAAGCCCTCCCAGTCGCCGCGGTCGTCGATCGGGTAGCCGGAGAAGACCGGCGGGACGTCGGGGCCCTTGATCTCCAGCGGGTTGCACGACACGATCCGGACGAACGGGGCGCCATGCGGTGAGCAGCGCGGGGAAGGTCAGCACGTTGTCCTCGACGATGACGTCGGGCCGGGTGCGCTCGAGGATGGCCCGCAGTTGCGGCTCGCAGTGGCGGGCACCCGCGATGAGCTCCTCCCACACCGGCCGCACCCAGGTGTCGAGCTGGTCGATGGTCGGCTTGCGGAATTCGGGGGCGGTGTCGCGGACGAAGTCCTTCCAGAACTGGCCCGCGTCCTGCTCGACCGGCAACCCGTCCGGGCCCGGCCCGGGCGGGGGTGCCAGCTCGACGAGGTCCTCCTCGAAGCCGAACGGCGCGAGCTTGCCCTCCCAGGACCGCTCCGCCGCGAACACCACCCGGTGACCTCGCCGTCGCAGGACGTCACCGATTCCGATGCAGTTGTTCGTGGGCCCGTACGCGCTCTCGGGCATGAACAGGACGGTGAGTTGCTCGTCCGCCATGGAACTTTCCTCCGGAGGATGGGGCCCGGGCACGACCGCTGCCCGGCCTGTCGGCGTGGTGGTCTCGGGTGGACTGCGATGACTGGAAGTCATCCTGCGGCCCGCGGGGCCCGCGCGTCATCACCACCGGGCCGGCAGTGCCCCGCCTTGCATGTTCGCCGCCGGCTGCGCAGGCTGCGGGCATGACGCCGACCCCAACGCTGCCGACGCCCTGGGGCGATGAGAACGACCTGGTCGCCTCGGTGCTGGCCTGGGTGGCGGGGCGCGTCGCACGGCCCTCCGACCCGAAGGCGACCGCCCGGTCACCGGCGGAGCTGGCCGCCGCCACCGGAGCCACCATCACCCCGAGCGGCATCGGTGCCGGCCGGGCGCTGGAACTGTTCGCCGAGGTCCTGGTGCCGGCAACCCGCGCCCAGGACGACGCGATGATGCTCGCCTACGTGCCGTCGGCACCGACCCGGGCTTCCGTCGCCTTCGACTTCGCCACCAGCGCGGCGAACATCTTCGCCGGGTTGTGGGAGTCAGGTGCCGGCGCGATCCATGCCGAGAACGAGGTGCTCCGCTGGCTCTGCGGACTGCTCGGCTGGCCGGCCGACAGCGGCGGGTGCTTCGTGGCGGGCGGGACGATCGGCAACCTGTCGGCACTGGTGGCTGCGCGGCAGGCCGCGGAACGCACCCGCGGGCGCCCCGCCGGCGGGTGGCTGGTGGCCTGCACCGAGGCCGCCCACTCCTCGGTCCGGGCCGCGGCCCGGGTGATGGGGGTCGGGGTGCTCACCGTGCCCGAGGACGCCGACGGTCGGCTGACCGGAGCCGCCCTGGAGGCGGCACTGGAACCGGCCGGCGGGGCGGTCTTCGCCGTCGTCGCCTCGGCGGGGACCACCAACGCGGGAGTGGTGGACGATCTGGCCGGCGTGGCGGACTACTGCCAGCGGCACGGGCTGTGGATGCACGTGGACGGTGCCTACGGCGGGGCCGCACTGACGGCGCCGAGCGTCAGGCACCTCTTCGACGGCATCGAGCGCGCCGACAGCTTCATCGTCGACCCGCACAAGTGGCTGTTCGCCCCGTACGACTCGTGCGCGCTGCTGTACCGCGACCCGGGGCTGGCGCGGGCGGCGCACACCCAGCGGGCGGTCTACCTCGACGAGATCGACCACGACGAGTGGAACCCGGCCGATCTCGCCATCCACCTCACCCGCCGGCCGCGCGGCCTGCCGCTGTGGTTCAGCCTGGCCGCGCACGGCACCGATCGGTACCGGGAGGCGGTGGAGCGCTGCCTGCAGACCACCCGGACGGTGGCGGCCGCGATCGAGGAGCGTCCCTTCCTGCGCCTGGTCCGCAGGCCCTCGCTGTCGGTGCTGCTGTTCGAGCGGTCGGGGTGGCAGGAGGAGTCCTATCGCCGCTGGTCACGCGGCCACGCCCTGGCCGGCACCATGCTCTGCGTCCCGACCCGCTGGCGCGGGAGGCAGGTTCTCCGGCTGGTGTTCGTCAATCCCGCCACCGACCCGGCGGCGGTGGTGTCGGTGCTCGACACCCTTGCGGGGGCGCCGCCCGCGGGGAGGTGAGCCGTCGCCCGGGTGCAATCCGTGCGAATCCCCTGTCCGGTCTATGGCTGGCGCGCCCCTCCGGGTAGCGTCGGCAGTCGCACGTCACAGGAGGGGCTCGATGGGCGGATCGGCTGCGACGGCGGGGTCTGGCGTACCCGTCGCCCGGTATCCGCTCGGCCTGAACATGGCCGTGACGGTGACCCCGGTGGACTCGGCGGGCGTCCCGGCCTGGTCGTGCGCCGTCCAGCGCAGCACCGCGGCCGACGACTGGCGCGACGTGGAAGAGGGCGACGGCGCGGCCGAGGCGTTCGTGGACGTGCTCCGGCACACGGTGACCGTTCCGGCGGAGGGCTTCCGGGTGGTGCGCCTGGTGCCCCCACCCGAGGCCACCGGCGAGCGGGCGGTGGACGTCGATCAGACCAACCTGTCCGTGGTCGTCGGCGAGCGCGTGGTGGTGAAGTGGCTGCGACGGCTGAACGACCGGGACCATCCGGCCCCGCTGACCCTGGCGCACCTGGCGGAGAACCGCTTCCTCGGCGTGCCGGTCACCCACGGGATGCTCACCTGGCGGGCTCCGAGCGGGCGCGAGCTGCCCTGCGCCGTGGTGACCGGGTACCTGCCCCGGGCCCGGGACGGCTGGCAGTGGTGCCCCGACCTGGTGGAGCAGCAGCTCGGCATGCGCTCCAGCCGAGGTGCCGCGGACGCCGCCGGACTGGGGGCGCTCACCGGGTCCATGCCGGTCCTCGACTCCTGGGTGGGTGACTTCCCGGCCCGGATCGGACGGCTGGCCGGGAAGCTGCACGTCGCCCTGGCGACCCCGTCACGGCTGCTGCCGGAGCCGGTGCACAGGGTGGGAGCGGGCACCGTCCGGCAGTGGCGCGTCGCCGCCCGGGATCGCCTCGCCAAGGCCGTGGAGATCGCCGAGGGAGACACCCTCGAGGATGCCGCCCACGTGCTGGCACCGCGGGCCGCCGCCCTGGCGGACATGATCGACCAGCTCGCTCCCCTGGCTGAGCTGCTTCCCGAGGACGAGCAGGCCGCCACCACCGGCGCGGGGCTGGCGATCCAGCGCATCCACGGCGACCTGCACGCCGGGCAGTTGCTGCGCTGGCCCGGCGGGATGGCCGTCGTCGACTTCGACGGCAACCCCCTGCTCGGCGCCGACGAGGTCACCGCGATCGAGAACCCGATCACCCAGCCGGTGGCGCGCGACGTGGCCCAACTGCTGCTGAGCATCGACTACGTGGGCAGGGTCGCGGACAAGCGTTCGGGCTTCCGGATGACCGACGCCGTGGACGCCTGGAGTGCCAGGGCCCGGCTGCAACTCCTCGAGGCCTACCGGTCCGAACTGGCGCACGCCGGCCTGTCCGAGCTGCTCGACGAACGGCTGCTGCCCGCGTTCCAGGCCGAGCAGGTGTGCCGGGAGTTGCTCTACTCGGCGCTGCACCTGCCCCGGTGGGCGTTCGCGCCGCTGGCCGGGCTGCGGTTGATGGTGCCCGCCGCCGAAGGGCATCCGACTCCCGGAGGGCGGCACCGGGCGCAGTCCTCCACCCCGTGACCCGCCGGCGGTCCGGCTGTCGCGGCGCGCCGCGGCGCCCCGGATGGGCGGGGTCGGGCACCGCAGCGGGTTAGCGTGCCCCCCATGCTCGCGCTCACCCACCGCCTCACCGGCGCCGCCGCCGGTCTCGCCGTCGCTGCGGCGACCGGTGCCGGCCCGGCCCGGCTCGCGGTCTCCACCGCCGTGGCCGCCGTGACCGCGGCGGGGGTGACCTCACCGGACGTCGACCAGCACAGCGGCTGGCACCTGGCCGACGACCTGTTGCCCGATGAGGTGGCGGGGCATGGCGGACCGCTCCGGCACCGGGGGCTCGCGCACTGGTGGGGGCTGCCCGCCGCGGCTGCCTACTTCGGTCTGCGCGCGGTTCCCGAGCCGTGGCGCTGGCTCGCGCTGGCGGCGCTCGTCGGCTGGTCCTCGCACCTGGTCGGCGACTTCATCTTCGGCCGCCCCAACCGCCGGCAGGGCCGCGGCCCGGGCATCCCGTTGGCGCCGTGGTGGTGGCACGTCGGGCTCGGGCTCGACACCGGCGGCTGGACCGAGGCGCTGGTGCGCCGGATCGCCCTGCCCGGAGTCTTCGGCTGGCAGTTGGCCACGCTCGCACTCGCGCACGGCTGGCGCATCCCCGGCTGATCCGCCGGCGGACCCCGCAGGACTATCGATGATGGTGCGCGAGGGGGGAGTTGAACCCCCACGTCCTTTCGGACACAGGAACCTGAATCCTGCGCGTCTGCCTATTCCGCCACTCGCGCCAGCGCCAGACGAGGCTAGCACGAGGTCCGCCGCACGCCGGACCGGCATTCCCCCGGCCCCCGAACGCGCCGGCGGAGGGTGGTCTGCCGGTCCGGGCACGGGATCATGGGCAGGATCGTTTCAACCGTTCGGCGGCTCGCCGTTACGCTGGCAGGTGGCACCGACGGGCACCGGAGGATCCGAGGTCGCGCCGGCGCCACCGGATCCGCTGGTCGGGTAGCCGTCCGGGCACCGGCCCACCGCACGCGGGGCGAAGGGAGGTCGACCGTGGGAGTACTCGACCGCTTCGAGAAGGGCATCGAGCGGGCCGTCAACGGCGCCTTCGCCAAGGCCTTCCGCAGCGAGGTCCAACCTGTCGAGATCGCCAGCGCGCTGCGCCGGGAGTGCGACGACCGGGCGGCCATCGTGGGGCGGGACCGGACGATCGTCCCGAACACCTTCGTGGTGGAACTCGGCCCGGCGGACGCCGAGCGGCTGGCCGAGTGGCAGGATGCGCTCGGCGGGGAGTTGTCGGGCACCATCCAGGAGCACGCCGTGCAGCAGCGGTACGCCTTCGTGGGGCCGGTGACCGTCTCGTTCGAGCTGGCCGAGGACCTCGACACCGGGGTGTTCCGGGTGCGCAGCGCCACCACCCACGCGGCAGCAGGGCACGAGGCGCCTGACGTGCTGCAGGGACCGTTCCCGCTGGCCGGGCCCGGCGCGCCGGGCGCCCAACTGCCGCCGGGCGCTCCGCCGCAGGTGTCGGGTCCGGCCGGGTACGGCGCGCCGCTGCCGCCCCCACCGCCCCCGGCTCCCCCCGCGGTGCCGGCCGGGCCGCACGGCTACGAGCCGCTCCCGCTCCCGCCCCCACCGGCGCAGCCCGGCGGAGCCGCCCCGACCTGGGCGGCGGTGCCTCCGGAACAGCCGCAGGAGCTCAACGCCACCCTCGATGTGGACGGCCGGATCCACCGCATCACTGCCGCGGTGACCGTGATCGGGCGGGCAACCGACGCCGACATCGTGCTCGACGACCCCGGGGTCTCCCGCCGTCATGCCGAGGTGCATGTGCTCGACGGCCGGGCCCGGGTGATCGACCTGGGTTCGACCAACGGCACATTCGTCGACGGCGAGCGGGTGCATGCCGTCGCCCTCGGCCAGGGCAGCACCATCACGGTCGGGCGCACGCGGATCGTCTTCCACGCCGGACAGTGGTGATCGCCGGCTGATGAGCGAGCTCACCCTCACCCTGCTCCGCCTCGGCTACCTGGTGCTGCTGTGGATCCTGGTGTTGGCCATCGTCGCGGTGATGCGCCGCGACCTGTACGGCACCCGGGTCACCCGCCGGGTCAGCCACCCCGGCTCTGCGCCCGGGGCGCTGGCCCGCGGCACCGGGCCGGGGCGATCGCGCGGCACTGACGACGGCCGTCGCGACACGGCACGCACCCTGGTGGTCACGGAAGGTTCCCTGCAAGGAACCACCCTTGCCCTTGGTCAGGCAGCGATCCTCGTGGGGCGTGGTCCGGAGTGCACGCTCGTGCTGGAGGATGACTACGCATCGAATCGACACGCCAGGTTCACCTTCCACCAGGGGACCTGGTTGGTCGAGGATCTCGGTTCGACGAACGGTACGTACCTCGGACGCAGTCGGGTCGAGGCTCCAACCCCGGTCGAGCCCGGCATTCCGGTCCGGATCGGCCGGACCGTCCTCGAGTTGCGGAGGTAGCCGGATTGGCGATCGCGCTGCGGTATGCGGCCCGCTCCGACGTCGGTCTGGTCCGACAGAACAACCAGGACTCGGCCTACGCCGGCCCGCACCTGCTCGTCGTCGCCGACGGGATGGGCGGCCACGCCGGCGGCGATGTCGCCTCGTCCCTGGCGATCGGCGAACTCGCCCCGCTGGACGACGAGAGCCACGGCTCCGACGCCCTGCAGCACCTGCGTGAGGGGGTGATGGCCGCCCACCGCGAACTGCTCGACCGGGTGCAGGAGGAGCCCCAGCTCACCGGCATGGGCACGACGGTGACGGCGCTGCTGCGCACCGGCGGGCGACTCGCCCTCGCCCACATCGGCGACTCCCGCGCCTACCTGCTGCGCGACGGTGAGCTGATCCAGATCACCCGCGACCACACCTTCGTCCAGACCCTGGTCGACGAGGGCCGGCTCACCCCCGACGAGGCCGAGCAGCACCCGCAGCGGTCGGTGCTGATGCGGGTGCTCAGCGACGTGGTGGACGACGTCGAACCCGACCTGTCGATGCGCGAGGCGCGGCTGGGCGACCGGTACCTGCTGTGCTCCGACGGGCTGTCCGGCGTGGTCAGCTACGACACCCTGAGAGAGACCCTGGACAGCGGGGCCGACCCGGCCGCCAGTTGCCGAACTCCTGGTCAAGCTGGCCCGCCGCAGCGGCGCTCCGGACAACGTCACCTGCATCGTCGCCGACGTGGTCGACGCCGGCAGCCGCACCGAGACCGCCCCCACGGTGGTCGGTGCCGCCTCGCTCCGCCAGCAGCGGCGACGGCCCGCACCCGGTGCGGAGCCCGCCTCGTCCGCCGAGCGGGCGGCGGCGCTCACCACCCCGCCCGAGGGGTCGGGCCTTCCTGAGGAGCCGGGCGAGCAACCGCCGCCCGCGGCGCGCAGGGGGCGACTGCTGCGCCGCCTGCTGGGCGGGTTACTCGTGGTGGCCGTGCTCGTCGCCGGGGGGGTGGCCGCCTGGCAGCTGGGTGATGCGGCAGTACTTCGTCGGCAGCGACCGCGGGTCGGTGGCGATCTTCCGCGGGTTGCCGCAGGACGTCGGCCCGCTCCGGCTGTCGGCCCTGGACCAACTCGCCCCGGACGTGCCGGTGACCGACCTGCCGTCGTACGCCCGGGACCGGGTGTCGCGTGGCATCGTCGCGGACACCCGCAGCGACGCCGTGTCCATCGTGCAGACTCTGCGCGACCAGGCCGCCGCCTGCCGGGCCGCCACGGCCAGCCCGACCACCAGCCCGAGCCCGACCACCAGCCCGACCATCGGCCCCACCGCGACCGCCGGCACGCCGAAGGCGGGGGCCGGCACCGCGCCGGCCACCACCCCGTCGTCCGTACCGACCGGGGCGGTCGCGGGTGCCGCCACGCCATCGAGCGCCGCCGCGCCTGCCCCGCAGGACTGCGCCGGGCTGGGCCAGTGAGCGGGCTGACGCCGTGATCGGAACCAGGTGATGGCACTGGTCACGTCCGTGGTGCCGCGGACCCGCCGGAACGTGGAGTTGATGCTCCTCGTGCTGGCATTCGCGGTCGCCCTCGGCGCGTACGCCCTGGTCGGGATCGCGGCTGAGGGACGGGTCCCGGGCGACCTGATCGCCGTCGGGGGCGGCCTGGTGCTGCTCACCCTCGCACTGCACGTCGTGATCCGGTGGCGCGCCGCCTACGCCGACCCGGTGATCCTGCCCATCGCGACGGCCGCTCAACGGGATCGGGCTGGTCATGATCCACCGGCTCGACCTGGCCAAGCACCGCAGCTTCAGCTCGGCGCTGGCCGCCCGCCAGCTGGTCTGGACCGCGGTGGGCGATCGTCGCCGCGATCGCGGTGCTGGTCGTGCTGCGCGACCACCGCACGCCTGCGCCGCTACACCTACACCGCGATGGCCGCCGGCCTGGTCCTGTTGCTGCTGCCGCTGGTGCCCGGGCTCGGCCAGAACATCAACGGTGCGCAGATCTGGATCCGGGTCGGGCCGATGTCGTTCCAGCCCGGCGAGCTGGCCAAGATCGACGCTCGCGGTGTTCTTCGCCGGATACCTGGTCACCGCCCGCGACACGCTGTCCCTGGTCGGGCCGCAAGGTGCTGGGGCTGCAGCTGCCGCGGGGCCGCGACCTCGGGCCGATCCTCGTCGCCTGGCTCGCCAGCCTCGCGGTGCTGGTCTTCGAACGCGACCTCGGCACCTCGCTGCTGTTCTTCGGGCTGTTCGTCGCCATGCTCTACGTGGCCACCGAGCGCACCAGCTGGATCATCATCGGCCTCGGCCTGTTCCTCGGCGGTGCGGCTGGTCGCCTGGACACTCTTCGCGCACGTGCAGGAGCGGGTGACGATCTGGCTCGCACCCGTTCGCCCCGGCGTAACGCTCGACGCCGGCCTACCAGCTGGTCCAGGGCCTGTTCGGGCATGGCCAGCGGCGGGCTGTTCGGCACCGGCCTGGGCCAGGGCCGCCCCGACCTGGTGCCCGTTCGCCGAGTGCGACTTCATCTTCGCCTCGATCGGCGAGGAGCTCGGCCTGACCGGGCTGTTCGCGCTGCTCGCTGCTCTACGCGCTGCTGGTCGAGCGTGGCCTGCGCACCGCGATCGGCGTGCGCGACGGGTTCGGCAAGCTGCTCGCCGGTGGCATGGCGTTCGCGGTGGCGCTGCAGTGCTTCGTCGTCGTGGGCGGCGTGACCCGGGTCATCCCGCTGACCGGTCTGACCATGCCGTTCCTGGCGTACGGCGGATCGTCGCTGCTGGCGAACTGGATGATCGTCGCGCTGCTGCTGCGCATCTCCGACTCCGCCCGCCGACCCGCGCCCGAGCCCGGACACGACGTCCGTGCGCGATGCGCCCCGGCGCTGAGGCGGTGCCGGCATGAACACCCCGCTGCGCCGCCTCGCCGTCGTCGTGGCGATGCTGTTCGTCGATGCTGCTGTCGAGCACCACTACGTCCAGTTCGTCGATGCCGACACCCTGAACGCCAAGCCGGGCAACTCGCGCGCGCTGTACAAGGAGTACGGCGCGCGAGCGCGGGCCGATCCTGGTGGGGATGCAGCCGATCGCCGAATCGGTCAAGGTCGACGACTCCTTCGGCTACCTGCGCCGTTACCCGCTCGGCCAGGAGTACGCGGCCGTGACCGGCTTCTTCTCGGTGATCTACGGCACTTCCGGGATGGAGCACGCCTCCGAGTTCGTTGCTGTCCGGCACCGCCGACCAGCTGTTCTACCGGCGGATGGCCGACCTGCTCACCGGCCAGCAACCCCAGGGTGCCTCGGTGGAGCTCACGCTCTTCGGCGAAGGCGCAGCAGGCGGCCTGGGACGCCCTCGGCAACCAGCGCGGCGCCGTGGTCGCCATCGACCCGCGGACCGGCGACATCCTGGCGATGGTCGAGCAAGCCGTCCTACGACCCGAACCGACTCGCCTCGCACGACCTCGCGGCGGTGACCAAGGCGTGGAAGGAACTCACCGCCGATCCGAGCAGGCCGATGGACAATCGGGCGATCGCCGGCCAGCTGTATCCGCCGGGTCGGTGTTCAAGCTGGTCACCGCCTCGGCGGCGCTGTCCAGCGGCGGGTACACGCCTGACACCCTGCTGCCCGGCCCGGCAACCCTCGACCTGCCCCAGACCAAGACGGTGCTGCCGAACGACTTCCCCGGGGCCTGTGACCCGAGCGGGCAGATCAGCCTGCTCAACGCGCTGCGGATCTCCTGCAACACCGCCTTCGGTTCCCTCGGGATGACGCTGGGGGCGGAGGCGATGCAGCAGCAGGCGGCCAAGTACTGGTTCGGCAAGCCGCTGGACATCCCGCTGCCGGTGACCCCGAGCGTCTTCCCGTCGAACCCGTCGCAGGCGCAGTTGGCGCAGTCGTCGATCGGGCAGTTCGACGTCCGGGTGACGCCGTTGCAGATGGCGATGGTGGCGGCGGCGATCGCCAACGGCGGCGTGCTGATGAAGCCGAACCTGGTCGACACGGTGAACGGGCCCAACCTCGAGGTGATCTCACGCACCCAGCCCGAGCAGCTGTCCCAGCGCCTCACCGCCCAGGCGGCGGCCGAGCTGACCACGATGATGGAGTCGGTCGTCACCTCCGGCACCGGCACCCGGGCCGCCATCCCGGGCGTGAAGGTCGCCGGGAAGACCGGCACGGCCCAGCAGGGCGGTTGGCCAACCGCCGAACGCGTGGTTCGCCTCGTTCGCGCCGGCCGACAACCCTCAGGTAGCGGTGGCCGTGATCGTCGAGGACGGTGGAAAGCTCGGCGACGCAGCGTTCGGTGGACTGGTGGCGGCCCCGATCGCGAAGAAGGTCATGCAGGCGGTGTTGCAACCGTGACGGCGACGCGCCCGAACTCCCGGCTCGGCGGCCGCTATCGGCTCACCGAGCGGTTGGCCTTCGGCGGTATGGGTGAGGTCTGGAAAGGCGTCGACGAGGTTCTCGGCCGGCAGATCGCGATCAAGATCCTGCGCCAGGAACTGGCCGGGGACAATGCCTTCCGGCGTCGCTTCCGGGAGGAGGCGCGCACTGCCGGGGGTTGTCGCACCCAGGGATAGCCGCCGTGTACGACTACGGCGAGAGCCCCCTCATCCCCCCGGTCCCCGACGGCTCACCGCCACCCGCGCCGGAGGACCTCGACGAGATCGCCTACCTGGTGATGGAGTTGGTGCCGGGTGAGGCGCTGTCGGCGACGCTGTCCCGCGACGGCGCGCTCGGTACGGACCGCACCCTGGACCTGGTGGCGCAGGCGGCCCGCGCCCTGCACGCCGCGCATCTGCGCGGGGTCGTGCACCGCGACGTGAAGCCGGCCAACCTGATGGTCACCCCCGACCGCCGGGTGAAGATCACGGACTTCGGCATCGCCCGCCCGCAGGACCACGAGCCGCTCACCGCCACCGGCCAGGTGATGGGCACCGCCCACTACCTGGCCCCCGAGTTGGCCCGGGGCCAGGCGGCCACCTCGCTGTCCGACGTCTACGCGCTGGGCGTGGTCGCCTATGAGTGCCTGGCGGGGCGTCGGCCGTTCGAGGGTGACAACCAGGTGGCCGTGGCCACCGCCCACCTGTCGGAGCCGCCGCCGCCACTGCCGGAGACGCTCTCCCCCGAGGTCCGGCGGATCGTCGAGGCCGCGATGGAGAAGGACCCCAACCGTCGCTTCCAGGGCGCCGACACGTTCGCCGCTGCCCTCGAAGGTGCTCGTTACCGGCTGCTGGCCGGGCAACCGCCGGCGGCCGACGTCTACCTCGGCACCCCGGTGAACCCGCCGGCCGAGTTGGGCGGCGGGTCGGGCGCCGCGATCCGCGCCGGTGGGCCGGGGCGCCGTGGCCGGGGCGGAGGTGAGGGTCCACGGACCGCGGGTGCGACCCCTGTGACCGCACCCCTGCCGCTGGGAGGCCGGCGCGGCGGGTCGGCGACGCCCAAGGACGGGACGGGGAGCCACAATGGAGTTGCGGGGCATCGTCGTCGTCGGGTCCTCACCGGGCCGCTGATGGCGCTGGTCGGCCTGCTGGTGGTGATCGCCGTGGGGGCGGTCATCAACGCCTGGAGCCAGAAGTCCCCGCCGCCCGACCCCAAGCCGGTGAGCGTCCCGACGTCGGCGACGTCGCGCCCGCCCAGCCCGGTGGTGGTGCCGCTGACGAGGACCCCGACGCCGTTCACCCCGGTCCGCCCGAGCACGACCCGCCCGACCACGACACCGAGCCCCACCACCAGCCCGACCACGACGCCGACCCCCACCACCAGCCCGACCGCGACGCCGACCCCCACCACCAGCCCGACCGCGACGACGAGCCCCACCACTACCGCGCCTGCGACGACAGGCCCGTGAACGACACCCGGCGACCCCGCGCCAGCGACCCGCGCGAACGCCCACACAACCCGCTAGCCAGGCGGTACGGACGACCTCAGGGATGGATCTGGTGAACGAGAGCCCCCGCGTGCTGGGGAACCGCTACGAGGTCGGAGACCTCCTCGGCCGTGGTGGCATGGCCGAGGTCCACCTCGGGCGTGACACCCGGCTCGGCCGAACCGTTGCGATCAAGTTGCTGCGCGTCGACCTGGCCCGTGACCCCACCTTCCAGGCACGCTTCCGCCGCGAGGCCCAGTCCGCCGCGGCGCTGAACCACCCGGCGATCGTCGCCGTCTACGACACCGGCGAGGAGCAGATCGTCGACTCCATGGGGACGGTGGTGGCGCTGCCGTACATCGTGATGGAGTTCGTCGAAGGCCGCACGCTGCGCGACCTGCTCATCGACGGGCGCCCGATCGATATCGGCTACGCCCTGGACATCACCGGCGGGGTGCTGTCGGCGCTGGAGTACAGCCACCGCGCCGGCATCGTGCACCGCGACATCAAGCCGGCCAACGTGATGATCGGCCCGCGCGGTGAGATCAAGGTGATGGACTTCGGTATCGCCCGTGCGCTCGCCGACGCGTCGGCGACCATGACGCAGACCCAGGCCGTGATCGGGACCGCGCAGTACCTGTCCCCCGAGCAGGCCCGCGGCGAGACCGTCGACGCCCGCAGCGACCTGTACTCCGCGGGTTGCCTGCTGTTCGAGCTGATCACCGGCCGACCGCCGTTCGTCGCCGACTCCCCCGTCGCGGTGGCCTACCAGCACGTGCGTGAGGCGCCCCGGACGCCGAGCACCTACAACCCCGCGGTACCCGAGAGCGTTGACCGGGTGGTCATGCACGCGCTGAGCAAGGACCGGGAGAACCGGTACCAGTCGGCGCTGGAGTTCCGCAACGACGTCGAGGCGGCCCGCACCGGCCGGCGGGTGTCCGCCTTCGTGCCCGAGGCCTCCCCGGACCAGATGGCGACCGAGTACCTCGCCCCCGCCCCCGCCAGCACCCGGACCATGGCGCCGCAGGGCGGAGGCTACGGGCCCGCGGGTGGGTCGATGCTGCCCGGCGCCCCGGTGGGCGAGGATCCCGACCGCGGCTACAGCGCCCGGCGGGAGCACCGGCCGCAGAAGAAGCGGGCACCGGCCGCGGGCTACGCGGTACTCGCCGTCGCGGTCATCGTGGTCTTCGGCCTCATCGCCTACGGGGTGGCGAAGGTGATGGGGGGTTCCGGTGGCTCCGCCACGACCAAGGTGCAGGTTCCCAGCGTGAGCGGGCTGACCCAGCAGGCCGCGCAGGACAAGCTCCAGGCCAGCGGTCTCACCTGGACGATCACGCAGGCGCCGAGCGCCACGGTGGACAAGGGCATCGTGATGGACCAGAACCCTGCCCAAGGGGTGACGGTGGACAGCAACTCCAAGGTGACGCTCACCGTGTCCACCGGGGCGAACACGACCAGCGTTCCCGATGTCAGCGGGCAGAGCCAACAGGATGCCCGGGACGTCCTCACCAATGAGGGCCTGGTCGTCGGGAACATCATGTACCAGGACGATCCGACGGTTCCCAAGGACAAGGTCATCAAGACCAACCCCCCGAAGGGCACCACGGTGGACAAGGGGTCGACCGTGGACATCTACCTGTCCTCCGGTGAGGTGACCGTGCCGGACCTGACCGGGAAGACCCTCAACGCCGCCCTGTCGGCCCTGCGTGCGCAGAACCTCAACGTGCAGACCACCTTCCAGCCCAGCGACCAGCCGGCGAACACGGTGATCGGGCAGGACGTGAAGAACTCCAAGGTGGCGCAGGGTTCGACGGTCACCCTGACGGTGTCCAGCGGGGCGCCGACGCCCACGACGACCCTGACGCCGAGTCCCACGACGACCCTGACGCCGAGTCCCACGACGAGTCCCACCGCACCCTGAGTGGGCGTCGCCGCGGTTGACGCGGACGGACGCAACGACGGGGCCCGACCGCTGCGGTCGGGCCCCGTCGTTCGTTCGCCGTGAACCGGTCGCGGCTCAGCGCCGGACCAGCGGGGCCAGCCCGGCCGAGCGCTCCACCGCGGTGGCGTCACCGCAGACCTGCAGCCAGTTCGCGAGCAGCCGGTGCCCGCCCTCGGTGAGCACCGACTCGGGGTGGAACTGCACCCCGAACAGGGGCAGTTCACGGTGTTGCAGGGCCATCACCACCCCGCTGTCGGTCCACCCGGTGACCTCCAGGACCGCGGGAACTGTGTCGGCGACCACGGCCAGGGAGTGATACCGGGTAGCGGTGAAGGGCTGCCGGAGACCGTCGAGCACGCCGGCGCCGGCGTGGTGCACCTGGCTGGTCTTGCCGTGCATGAGCTCGGGGGCGTGGGTGACCGTGCCACCGAAGACCTCACCGAGCGCCTGATGCCCCAGGCAGACCCCGAGCAGGGGCACGCCGGTCACGGCGCAGCGGCGCACCATGTCGGGGGAGACCCCCGCCTGTGCGGGGGTACCGGGGCCGGGGGACAGCAGCACACCGTCGTAGCCGTCGGCGTCCGCGGCGGTGACCGCGTCGTTGCGGTGCACGACGCAGTCGGCCCCGAGTTGGGCGAGGTACCCGACGATCGTCCAGACGAAGCTGTCGTAGTTGTCCACCACCAGAACCCGCGACATCGCCGTCTCCTCGTCTCCTCGACCGGCCACCACGCGGGGGCCGTCCTGATCGTCGCACGGGTGGGCGGGGCGGGTGCGACAGAGGTGGGCGGGCGGGCGCGATACGAGTGGGCGGAGTGCGGGTCAGGGAGCAGGGGTGGTCGCGGGCGAGGAGGGCCGGGACCGGCCCGAGCCCGACGTCGCAGGCGGGGTGGTCCGGTCACCAGGGGTGGCTGTCGACGTGCCGCCGGAGCCGGCGCCCACGGTGGCGTAGCGCAACTCCAGCGAGCCGCTGTACGCCGGCAGGGTGATCGACCCCTGCTGTTGCAGCGCCCAACCGAGCCCGAGGGCCCGTACGTACTGCTGGTAGATGTCGATCTCCGGCGAGGTTGCGATCGCGGCCAGCATGCGGTCGATCGGCCCGATGGCGGTGATCCGGTACGGCGGGGAGTACACCCGGCCCTGCAGGATGAGCGTGTTTCCCACACACCGGACGGCGCTGGTGGAGATGACCCGCTGGTCCATCAGTTGCAGCGCCTCGGCGCCGCCGGCCCACAGCGCGTTCACCACCGCCTGGACGTCCTGCTGGTGGACGACGAGGTCATCGGCCTTGACCCCCGGAGGCATCGGGCCGTTGCGAGGAGCGTCGTTGAGGGTCACCACCACGCCGGGACCGTTGACGGCTTGCAGCCCCACCGCCTGGAGCAGTTTCGCGGAGGACGCCTGCAGCCCCGCGACCTGGGAATCGTCCGCGGCCTCCGCCTGGGTGAGGGAGTCGACCTCGGCCTGCAGGGCCTTCACCCGGCTCGCACGTTCGTCGTAGCGGACCTGCTCGGCCCGCAGCAGGCCCACCGCGTCGGAGGGGTCGGTGCGCAGTTGGGTGCCGTTGGCGGTCTCGGCGCTGGTGACGAAGAGCATCCCGGCGGCGACCAGGACCGCGAAGACCCCGAGGATGGCACCGATCCGGCCCCGGGCGTGCTTGCGCCTGGCCGCGCCGGCCCGCCCGCGGGCGTGCGGTGCATTCGGCATGGTCCCTCCAGTGCGGTCGCTACGGTCTACGCTAGACGACGTCCCTGGCACTTCTGGTGGTGCCGGGCGAATGGCAGGCTCGCCCGCGTGGGCGCGGCATGAAGGAGAGCGTTATGCCCGAGTCCAGGGTCCGGAAGAAGGCCGCCTTCACCCCGCCCGCGCCCAAGGGCGCCGGCCGCAAACCCAACGCCCGGTGGTTCCTGCCGTTGATGCTCGGGTTACTCGTCGGCGGGCTGGTCTGGATCGTCGTGTTCTACGTGTCGCAGTCGCAGTACCCGATACCCCACCTCGGCGCCTGGAACCTCGCCATCGGCTTCGCGATCCTGCTGACCGGCTTCGGGATGACCACCCGCTGGCGGTGAGTCGCTCCCCGATTCACGGTCACACAGTGTTTCTGATGTGACCATGGGTAATTGAGGTGCACCTTAGTTCTACTATCCACAACGTGGTCGATCACCCACTGCTGCGACACGGAACGGCCCGGTACGTCCTTCGTACCGGGCCGTTCCGCGTCACCGTCACTCAATGCGGTCATCCACACCCGCCGATCGGGCATTTCCGCACATGACAAGCCCTTCACACCCGTGTCATCCCCAATTCGACAGGGTTATCCACAGGGCGACATTCGCCCACAGGGTTTCTCACAGCTGTGGAATTACATCGGTGTCGTTCATCCCCAACCTGTGCACACAGCTGTGGACAAGCGTGAACCCGCAGGGACGGTAGAGCACTGTCGGGGTGATCCCGGCCGGCCAACTCAGGCCAGCAAGCCGAGCGGAACGGTGCTCGCCTTCCACGCCACCAGCAGCACCAACAGCGCCACCACCACCGCGAGTGCCAGCACCTGGGCAGCGTCCCGGTACCGGCGCGGGGGGAAGGTGAGCGCAGCGGCGACAGCCGCTCCGGTGACGAAACCTCCGAGGTGGGCCTGCCAGGCGATGCCCTGCACGACGAAGGCGAGGGCCGCGTTGATGGCGATCAACCCGATGATGCCGGCGGTGTCGCGTCCGAGCCGGCGGTTGACGACCAGCAGGGCGGCGAACAGCCCGAAGACCGCCCCGGAAGCACCGATGGCACTGGTCTCCCAGGCGCCTGCGGTGAACACCGACCCGGTCGCCGGGACTATCGCGAAGTAGCCCACCGATCCGCCGATTGCGCTGACCACGTACAGCAGAGCGAAGCGCACCCGGCCGAGCAGCCCCTCGAGGTAGGGGCCGACGATCCACAGCGCGTACATGTTGAACAGGATGTGCGGCAGGAACGAGGTGGAGTGCAGGAAGGCCGAGGTGAGGAAGCGCCACGGCTGGGCGAGCGCCTGCGGCGGGTAGAAGGACAGCTCGGCCGTGAAGGACGCCCCACGGGTGAGTTGCAGCAGGAACACCGCGACGCAGGCGGCGATGATCGCCTGCGTCACCCGCGGCTGGGCGCTGCCGGTGGCCCGGCCACCGAAGATCGTCCGTGTCGTCCGGGTCGAGCGCGCGCCCTCGCGCACGCAGTCGACGCACTGCACACCCACCGCCGCGGGCCGCTGGCACTGCGGGCACACCGGTCGCTCGCACCGCTGGCAGCGGACGTAGGACTCCCGGTCCGGGTGACGTGGGCAGACCGGAACGGCGTCGGTGTGCGGCCCGGCCTCTGGGCCCGGCGGCAGGCTCACCCCCGCTCGACCGTCACGTGCTCGATCACGACCTTCTCGACCGGGCGGTCGCTGCGGTCGGTGGGCGTGGAGACGATGGCGTCGATGACTGCCCTGCTCTCCGCGTCCACGACCTCTCCGAAGATGGTGTGCTGGCCCTGAAGGTGCGGGGTTGCGGCCACGGTGATGAAGAACTGGGAGCCGTTCGTGCCCTTACCCATCCGCTTGCCCGCGTTCGCCATCGCGAGCAGGTAGGGCTTGGTGAAACTCAGCTCCGGGTGGATCTCGTCGTCAAAGGTGTAGCCGGGGCCGCCCGTCCCGGTGCCCAGCGGGCACCCGCCCTGGATCATGAAACGGGGGATCACCCGGTGGAAGGCGAGCCCGTCGTAGAACGGAGTGGTCCGCGTCTCACGGGTGGCCGGATCGCTCCACTCCCGGGTCCCCTCGGCGAGCTCCACGAAGTTGCGCACCGTCTTCGGCGCATGCATCGGGAAGAGTTGCAGGCGAACGTCACCCTTCGTGGTGTGCAGGGTGGCGTACAAGGACGAGGGAAGGGGCTCGGTCACCAGCGGCCTTTCCGGCAGGCCACCCTCGAGGGCGGCGGGAGAGCGACGGCCTCGGCCGTCGATGTCGACAGGAGTTCCCAGTCTGGCACGCGGGCCTGGGGGTAGGCGCACTCGGACCTGCGCGCCGGCCGTGAACCGATACCTCGCGGGTGCGCCGGCTCGCGAGAGGATGGTGGGGACGGGCGGTGCCGCCGCCCCGCCGGGGCTGATGCCCGCACGAGCCGAGGGGAGATGCCGTGAGGTCCACCCGGACGCACAGCACAGCAGGGACGCCCGCAGCGCAGCAGGGTGACGGGCACGGGGCTGCCGGAGGTGGTCAGCGGCCACGCCGGAGCAAGCGGGTGCTCAGCCTGCTGGTGGTGGCCGGGGCGCTCGCCGGGATCGGTGCCTGGTTGCGCAGCCTCCGCCGCGATCCGGAGTGGGAGCCGCTCCCCACGGAGAGCAGCGACGAAGCGGGGGCCGACGCTCCGACCCAGGACGGGCAGGACCCGGCGGCCGAGTGATCCCACCGCCCGAGGTGCGCCGTCAGGGACCCCCCGGCTGGAGGAGCACACCGCCGGCCGTCGCGACGGCCAGCAGGAGCCCCAGCACGAGGTTGAGTGCCAGCCCGGCGCGCCCGGCCGTGGACCCCAGCCGGGCAGCACGGCGCCCCAGCAGCGCGCCGATGGCTGAGGGCGCCACCACGACCAGGACGAGCAGCACCAGCCGGGCCCAGGAACTCCAACCCGCGGGGTGACCGCGCACCCCGAACACGGGGCCGAGCACTGCTGCGGCGAGCACCACCACGGGCAATGTCAGTGCCATCAGCAGGGACCGCTGGGCGTCCTGGCTGCCGGGGCCGCTGCCCGAGGGAACCGGGCCGCCGTCGGGCTCACCCGCGGGAGAGTTCATCCCCGCCCACCCCTACTCCGGCGCGGTCCGCCGGGGACGATCCCTCCGCCTCGCGTGCAGTGCGACGTCAGGGACCCGTCGGAATCACCGAACGGGCCCCTGACCTGGGGTGGAGGCGACGGGACTCGAACCCGTAACCCCTTGCTTGCAAAGCAAGTGCGCTGCCAGTTGCGCCACGCCCCCGGGTCGGGCCACCGGTCGCAGAACGGCGGGGCCCGCTGTTGGTGCAGGGTGAAGGTTACGTGACCGGGTCGGTGACCTCGGCCCAGAGCGCCTGCTCCGCCTTGCCGGCCTCAACCTTCTTCCAGATCGCGAACCCGGCCGCACCCAGCAGCAGGAGAACGAAGAGTTTCTTCACGGCCATCTCCCCTCGTGGGCCCCCGGCCATGGGGACCTCTTGTCGCCGGTGGCCGGAGCTCGCCACCAAGACGAAGGGGCGGGAACCGCCGGCTCCCGCCCCGCTGTCACGTGGGCCTAACTGGACTTGAACCAGTGACCTCTTCCTTATCAGGGAAGCGCTCTAACCGACTGAGCTATAGGCCCGTACGCACGGCGCCGGACGAGGCTACCCCAGCCAGGCTGGGGACCCCAAACCGGGTTCCACCACCTCAGTCGTCGGTGAGGGTCACGTGCAGACCCCCGACCAGCGTGGCTGCGATGTTGTACAGGAAGGCGCCGAGAGTGGACAGCGCCATGATGATGATGATGTTGATGACGCCGATGAAGGTGGACAGCGACACCACCCGGCCCAGGCCCACCCACTTGTAGATGTCGAAGGTGGAGTTCGTGCCACCGATGTCGCGGAAGGTGCTGTTCAGCTGGTCGAACACCCCCATGGAGTTGATCACTCCCCAGAGGATGACCGCCGCCGTCACCAGCCCGATGCCCATCGCCACCGACAACAGGAAGGACAGCTTGAGCACCGACCACGGGTCGACGCGGGCAATGGTCAGCCGCACCTTCCGCGGGCCGACCGTGGGCACCCCCGACGGTCCGGCGGCCAGGGGACGACCGGCGTCGGTCCTGGCGGGTGGCGCGGTCATCGTCCTGGCGCCGGCTCCCGTACCCGCTCCGGCGCCGGACAGGCCGGTAACTCTCGGCGCAGCGGCGGGCTGGTACACCTGCTCAGACGGGCTCACGCCTCACCTCCGGACATCGGACGGGGTCGACGGTACGCCGCCGAAGCCCCCCAACGAGTCAACATTCGGCCACATCGGACATGGCGCAGCCTGCGTCGACCTTGTCGATGCTACCCGCCCCGGGGGGCACCCGTCCCCCTGCGCGGTTCCACGCGCCGGACCAGCTCAGTCGGCCTCGCCGTCATCCGTGGCCTCGCCGCTCTGCTCGCCCGCTGCGTCGGGGAAGGCAACCGGCTGGCCGGTAGGCCCGGGGGCGGCGCCGGCAGCGCCGGACGGCGCGTCGTCGTCGCCCTGCACGCCCGCGTTCCCTTCGTCGCCGAGGCCGTCGTCACTGCCGAGGCCATCGTCACTGCCGAGGCCATCGTCACTGCCGAGGCCATCGTCACTGCCGAGGCCATCGTC
The DNA here is from genome assembly GCA_963784535.1 of uncultured Actinomycetota bacterium. Classification (GTDB taxonomy): domain Bacteria; phylum Actinomycetota; class Actinomycetes; order Actinomycetales; family Kineosporiaceae; genus CAWARR01. Next base: position 576,060 of record CAWARR010000008.1, read on the forward strand.
ACTGCCGAGGCTGCGCTCGGTGTTGCGGGCCACCGCGATGATCCGGTCGCCGTTGTCCGGCTTGGCGAACACCACTCCCATCGTGTCGCGACCCTTCGCCGGAACGCCCGCGACGGCCGAGCGGACCACCTTGCCGCGCTCCATCACCACGAGCACCTCGTCGTCCTCGCCCACGACCATCGCGCCGACCAGGTCGCCGCGGCCCTCACTGAGCTTGGCCACCTTGATCCCGAGGCCGCCGCGGCCCTGGACGCGGTAGTCGGCCAGCGACGTCCGCTTCGCCCAGCCCCCCTCGGTGACGACGAACACGTAGGCCTCGTCGTCACGCACCACGTCCATGGACAGCAGGGGGTCGCCGGCGCGGAACTTCATCCCGGTGACCCCGGAGGTGGCCCGACCCATCGGGCGCAGCGCGGTGTCGTCGGCGGTGAAGCGCACCGACATCCCCTTGCGTGACACCAGCAGGATGTCGGCGCCGTCGTCGACGAGCCGGGCGGCGACCAACTCGTCCTCGCCCATGAGGTTGATGGCGATGACTCCGCCGGACCGGTTCGAGTCGTACTCCTCCAGCCGGGTCTTCTTCACCCGGCCGTCGCGGGTGGCCAGCACGAGGTACGGGGCAGCCTGGTAGTCGGGGATGTCGAGCACCTCCGCGATCTGCTCGCCGGGCTGGAAGGCGAGCAGGTTCGCCACGTGCTGACCGCGGGCGTCGCGGCCGGCGTCGGGCAGCTCGTAGGCCTTGGCCCGGTAGACCCGGCCGAGGTTGGTGAAGAACAGCAGCCAGTGGTGGGTGGTGGTGACGAAGAAGTGCTCGACCACGTCGTCACCGCGCAGCTGTGCCCCGCGCACGCCCTTCCCGCCGCGGCGCTGTGCCCGGTAGTTGTCCGACCGGGTGCGCTTGGCGTACCCGTCCCGGGTGATGGTCACGACGACCTCTTCCTCGGGGATGAGGTCCTCGGCGTCCATGTCGCCGTCGAAGGGCAGGATCTGGGTGCGGCGCTCGTCCCCGTAGCGGTCGACGATCTCGGCGAGCTCGTCGGCGACGATCCGGCGTTGCCGGGTGGGGGAGGCAAGGATGTCGTTGTAGTCGGCGATCTGGCGCTCGAGGTCGGCGAGCCGGGCGATGATCTCCTGGCGTTCGAGGGCGGCCAGCCTGCGCAACTGCAGGTTGAGGATGGCCAGCGCCTGCTCCTCGTCGACATCGAGCAGGGCCATCAGGCCGGTGCGCGCCTCGTCGGCCGAGGGGGAGCGCCGGATCAGGGCGATGACCTCGTCGAGGGCGTCGAGCGCCTTGACGTACCCGCGGTAGATGTGGGCCTGGCGCTCGGCCTCCCGCAGCAGGTACAGCGTCCGGCGGACGATGACCTCGATCTGGTGGTCGACCCAGTAGCGGACGAACTTGTCCAGGCTGAGGGTGCGCGGCACGCCGTCGACCAGGGCGAGCATGTTCGCGCCGAAGGTGTCCTGCAGTTGGGTGTGCTTGTAGAGGTTGTTCAGCACCACCTTGGCGATGGCGTCGCGCTTGAGCACGACGACGATCCGCAGCCCGGTCTTCCCGGAGGTGTCGTCACGCAGGTCGGCGATGCCCTGCACCCGGCCGGAGTCGACCAGCTCGGCGATCTTCATCTTCAGGTTGTCGGGGTTCACCTGGTACGGCAGTTCGGTGACCACCAGGCAGGTGCGGCTCTGGATCTCCTCGACCTCCACCACCGCGCGCATGATGATCTGGCCGCGGCCGGTGCGGTAGGCGTCCTCGATCCCGCGGGTGCCCATGATCAGGCCGCGGGTGGGGAAGTCGGGCCCCCTGACGGACAGCAGCAGCTGTCCGAGCAGCTCGTCGTCCTCGGCGTCCGGGTGCTCGAGCAGCCACTGCACGCCTGCCGCCACCTCGCGCAGGTTGTGCGGGGGGATGTTCGTGGCCATCCCGACCGCGATCCCCGACGACCCGTTGACCAGCAGGTTCGGGAACCGGCTGGGCAGCACCGTCGGCTCCGCGGTGCGCCCGTCGTAGTTCGGCGCGAAGTCGACCGTCTCCTTGTCGATGTCGCGGACCATCTCCATGGCCAACGGGGCCATCCGGCACTCGGTGTACCGCATGGCCGCGGCGGGGTCGTTGCCCGGCGAGCCGAAGTTCCCCTGCCCGTCGACCAGCGGGTAACGCAGCGACCAGGGCTGGGCCAGCCGGACCAGGGTGTCGTAGATCGCCGAGTCGCCGTGCGGGTGGTACTGGCCCATCACGTCGCCGACGACGCGGGAGCACTTGGAGTAGCCGCGGTCGGGCCGGTAACCGCCGTCGTACATGGCGTACAGCACCCGTCGGTGCACCGGCTTCAGCCCGTCGCGCACATCCGGCAGGGCCCGCGCCACGATCACGCTCATCGCGTAGTCGAGGTAGGACCGCTGCATCTCCAGCTGCAGGTCGATGGGCTCGATCCGGCCGGACTGCAATGGCTCGTTCGGCGGCTGCTCGGTCACTGGTGTCCTTCGCGTTCGTCGGCTGGCCCGACAGGTACGGCCGGGGTGGCGCCTGCGTGCATGATCACGATCAGGGGGTTAGATGTCGAGGAAGCGCACATCCTTGGCGTTGCGCTGGATGAAGCTGCGCCGGCTCTCGACGTCCTCGCCCATCAGCACGGCGAACATCTCGTCGGCGGCGGCGGCGTCCTCCAGGGTGACCTGCAGCAGCACCCGCTTGGTGACGTCCATGGTGGTCTCGGACAGCTCCGAGGCGTTCATCTCGCCGAGGCCCTTGTAGCGCTGGATGCCTTCCTCCTTGGGCAGCTTCTTGCCCAGGGCCTGCCCGGCGGCGATCAGCGCGTCCCGCTCCCGGTCGGAGTAGGCATAGTCGGGCGCCGCCTTGCTCCACTTGATCTTGTACAGCGGGGGCTGGGCCAGGTACACGTGGCCGTGGTCGACCAGCGGGCGCATGAAGCGGAACAGCAGGGTCAGCAGCAGGGTCGTGATGTGCTGCCCGTCGACGTCGGCATCGGCCATCAGGATGATCTTGTGGTACCGCAGCTTCGTCGAGGTCGAACTCCTCGCCGACGCCGGTGCCGAAGGCACTGATCAGCGCCTGCACCTCCTGGTTGGCCAGCACCTTGTCGATGCGGGCCTTCTCGACGTTGAGGATCTTGCCCCGGATCGGCAGGATCGCCTGCGTTCGCGGGTCCCGCCCGCTCTTCGCCGAGCCACCGGCCGAGTCACCCTCGACGATGAAGATCTCGCACTCGTCCGGGTTGGTGGACTGGCAGTCGGACAGCTTGCCCGGAAGGCCGCCCGCCGCCGAGCAGGCCCTTGCGCCGGGTGGCCTCACGGGCCTTGCGGGCCGCCATCCGGGCCGCCGCGGCCTGGATGGACTTGCGGATGATGTCCTTGGCCTCGCGCGGGTGCCGGTCGAGCCAGTCGGCCGAGCTCGCTGCGCACGACCCGCTGCACGAACGCCTTGGCCTCGGTGTTGCCGAGCTTGGTCTTGGTCTGCCCCTCGAACTGCGGCTCGGCGAGCTTGATGGAGACCACTGCGGTGAGGCCTTCGCGGATGTCGTCGCCGGTGAGGTTGTCGTCCTTCTCCTTGAGGATGCCCTTCTCCCGCGCGTACTCGTTGACCAGCGTGGTCAACGCCGCGCGGAAGCCCTCCTCGTGCGTGCCACCCTCGTGGGTGTTGATCGTGTTGGCGTAGGTGTGGACGCTCTCGGAGTACGCGGTCGTCCACTGCATCGCGATCTCGACCGACAGCCTGCGCTCGGTGTCCTCCGCCTCGAAGTCGATGACCTCGGGGTGCACCGACTCGCTCTTCTTCGAGGAGTTCAGGTGCTTGACGTAGTCGACCAGGCCGCCGTCGTAGCGGAAGGTGGCCGCCGGCGCGGTGCCGTCGTCGTCGGCGTGCTCGGTCCGCTCGTCGACGAGGGTGATCTGCAGGCCCTTGTTGAGGAACGCGAACTGCTGGAACCGCGCGCGCAGGGTCTCGAAGTCGAAGACGGTCGTCTCGAAGATGTCGGGGCTGGGCCAGAAGGTGACCGTGGTGCCGGTGTCGTCGGTGGCCTCGCCGCGGGCCAGCGGCGCCTCCGGGACGCCGTACCGGTAACTCTGTCGGCAGACGCTGCCCTGCCGGCGGACCTCGACCTCGAGCCGTGCGGACAGGGCGTTCACCACCGAGACGCCGACGCCGTGCAGGCCGCCGGAGACCGAGTAGCCGCTGCCGCCGAACTTGCCGCCGGCGTGCAGCACGGTCAGCACCACCTCGACGGCGGGCCTGCCCTCGGCGGGCATGCATGTCGACGGGGATGCCGCGGCCGTCGTCGACGACCCGGACCCCGCCGTCCGCCTGCAGGGTGACCTCGATCGTGGCGCAGTAGCCGGCCAGCGCCTCGTCGACGGAGTTGTCCACGACCTCGTAGACCAGGTGGTGCAGGCCGCGCTCGCCGGTGGAGCCGATGTACATGCCGGGGCGCTTGCGGACCGCCTCGAGCCCCTCGAGGACCGTGATCGCGCTGGCGTCGTAGCTGTCGCCGCCGGGCTGGGTCATCGTCTGGTCGCTCACGGGTCGATCGGCTCCTGTGCGTTCGGGGTGCGCCCACGGCGTCCGGGCCGGAGTGTCAGGTGGCAGGCCAGAGGCCGCCGCCCCCGGCGCGGTCGAGGCGGCCCCGCTGCACGGGTGCACAGCGGCCGCCGGTCCAGCCGCTGAGTCTACCCCGTGACCGGCGGTGTTCACCGCCTTTGCACAGCCCCTGGACGGCGGTGTGGCGCGCGTCAGCCGGCTGGAGCCGACTCCCCCCACGTACCTGGGCGTCCGACGACGCCGTAGAGACGACATCCTGAGCGCCTAGCCGGTCGCCCCCTCCGGTGAGCGCCTCAGCCGTAGGTGTCGCGCGGGCCCGCGACCCGGCGCCCCCGGGGGCCCCGCCGCCACGACGGCGCGGCCGGGCCGCGCACCACGCACCTTGTCGACCGTGCCGTCGCCGACCTCCTCGGCCAGCCGGCGCAGCAGGGCGGGCACCAGCAGGCGCAGCTGGGTGGCCCAGGCGGTCGAGTCGGCCCGCACGGTGAGCACCCCGTCCTCGAACGACTCCGGGGTGCAGTGCGCGGCGACCTCGGCGCCGACGACGCGCGCCAGCGGCCGATCACCCCGCCGACGGCGACCGGCGTCGGCCCAGCCGCGCTCGGCGACCAGCCGGTCGATGCTCGCGCCGAACGGCTGCGGGTCGCGGGCGTCCGGGCGGGCCCCGAGCGCCGGACGGGCTCACCCGCGCACCCGGCGCCGTCGCTGGGCCTGGTCGGCGCGGGTCCGCGGCTTCAGGCCCGTGCCGCCGCCGCGGCACGGGCCCGGTTCAGCGCCGCCCGCACGGCGTCGCCGCCGGTGGCCCCGTGCCCCCATCGGCACGCCGGCGTCCGGGGCGTCCGCGGCTCGGGCGCCGGGCGTCCGGTGCGGCAGTCACCGGCCGGACGTCGTCGTCCTCAGCGGACACGCGCACCTCCCCGGCCATCACGTCCACGCGCGCACCCTCGAGCGCGTCCGGGACGTCCTCGGCACGGCCGCGGTGACCAGCACCTGCTCGGCGCCGGCCACCAGCTCGGCCAGCCGGTCGCGGCGGCCGGCGTCGAGCTCGGCGAACACGTCGTCGAGGATCAGCACCGGCTCCCCGTCGCCGTCGGCGCCGGTCGTCGGCACGCAGCAGCTCGTAGCTGCGCCAGCCGCAGCGCGAGCGCGAACGACCAGGACTCGCCGTGACTCGCGTAGCCCTTGGCCGGCAGCTGCCCAGCGTGAGCACCAGGTCGTCGCGGTGCGGGCCGACCAGGCTGACGCCGCGCTCGAGCTCCTGGCTGGCGGCAGCCGGGCCAGCGCCTCCAGCAGCCGCGGCCTGCAGCAGCTCGCGACCGCCGGCGGCTCGGCGGCCGTGCGACGTCCTCGCCGCAGCGCTGCAGCGGTAGGCCAGTGCGGCCTCGCCCTGACCGGCGGCTGACCTGCTCGTAGGCGGTCGCCACGTGCGGCGGCCAGCAGGCTGCACCAGCGCGCAGCCGGCCGGCCAGCAGCTCGGCGCCCGACTGTGGCCAGGTGGGTGTCCCAGACGTCGAGGGTGCGCACGTCGCCGCTGCCGGCGCGGATCGTGGCGCCCGGCGGACTTCAGCAGCGCGTTGCGCTGCCGCAGCACCCGCTCGTAGTCGGCCCGGACGCCGGCGATAGCGCGGGGCGCGGGCCACCAGCAGCTCGTCGAGGAAGCGCCGCCGACCGTCCGGGTCGCCCTTGACCAGGGCGAGGTCCTCCGGGGCGAACAGCACGGTGCGCAGCAGCGCCGAGCACCTCGCGGGGGCGCGGCACGGGCGCGCGGTTGACCCGGGCGCGGTTCGCGCCGCGCCGGGCACGATCTCGAGCTCGACGAGCGGTCGCCGGCCGGCCGCGGGCGACGCGCCGCCCGGACGACCGCCCGGCTCGGCGCCGTGCCGGACCAGCGGCGGCGTCGGTGGCGACCCGGTGGCTGCCCAGGGTCGCGACGTACCCGACCGCCTCGACCAGGTTGGTCTTGCCCTGGCCGTTGGGGCCGACCAGCGCCGTCACCCCCGGGCCGAGGTCGAGCTCGGCGCTCGCGTAGGAGCGGAAGTCGGTCAGGGACAGGTGGGTGACGTGCACGCGCCGCCCCCTGAGTCCGCGCCGGGCTCAGCCGGCGGTGCCGGCGCCGGACGCCCGCACGGCGTGGCCGCCGAACTGGTTGCGCAGCGCGGCGACCGCCTTCATCGCCGGCGGAGTCGTCCTGGCGGGAGGCGAAGCGGGCGAACAGTGCGGCCGAGATCACCGGCATCGGGAACGGCGTTGGCGATGGCCTCCTCGACGGTCCAGCGGCCCTCGCCGGAGTCGTCGACGTAGCCCGGTGATCGCGCCGAGCTCGGGGTCTTCCTCGAGCGCCTTGACCAGCAGGTCGAGCAGCCAGGAGCGCACGACCGTGCCGCGCGTCCAGGCCTTGAAGCAGCCGTGCACGTCGTTGACGATGTCCTTCGCCTCGAGCAGCTCGTAGCCCTCGGCGTAGGCCTGCATGAGGCCGTACTCGATGCCGTTGTGGACCATCTTCGCGTAGTGCCCCGCGCCGACGGCGCCGGCGTGCACGAAGCCCTCCTCGCGCGGGCCCTCGGGCGCAGCGCGTCGAAGACCGGCATCGCCCGCTCGACGTCGCGGCGGCCCCGCCGACCATCAGGCCGTAGCCGTTGTCCAGGCCCCAGACGCCGCCGGAGACGCCGCAGTCGAGGAAGCCGATGCCGTGCTCGGCGAGCAGCGGCCGCGTGCACCGCGTCGTCGGTGAACCGGGAGTTGCCGCCGTCGATGACGAGGTCCCCGGCATCGAGCAGACCGGCGAGCTCCGCGACCGTGCTCTCCGTGGGGGCTCCGGCGGGCACCATGACCCACACCACGCGCGGGCGCGGGCAGCGCGGCGACCAGGTCCGGCAAGCGACGCGACGTCGGTGACGTCGGGGTTGCGGTCGTAGCCGGTGACCTCGATCCCCGCGGCGCGCAGCCGGGCGCGCATGTTGCCGCCCATCTTGCCCAGGCCGATCAGTCCGATGTGCACGCTGAACTCCTCACGCCGAGCTCGCTGGTGGACGATTTCCAGCCTCCCACCCGGCGAGCCCGGCCTGGCCGCGGTCAGCCCGCGAGCCGGACCGGCATCAGCAGGTACCGGTAGCTGCCGTCGTCCTCGCCCTCGGGCTCGGCCTGGCCGGAGATCACCGCGGGCTTGCTGCGGCTGGGTGAAGGACAACCGGGCGAACGGGGTGCTCAGCGCGCCCAGGCCGTCGAGCAGGAACTGCGGGTTGAAGGCGATGGACAGCTCCTCGCCGTCCAGGCTGCACTCGATCGCCTCGGAGGCCTGGGCGTCCTCGCCCTGGCCCGCCTCGAGCGACAGCACGCCGTCGGTGAAGGTGAGCCGGACCGGGGTGTTGCGCTCGGCGACGAGTGCCACCCGGCGTACCGCCTCGATGAGGTGGTGGGCGTTGACCACCGCGTAGGTGGGGGACTCCGCCGGGAACAGCGCTCGGACCTTGGGGTACTCGCCGTCCACCAGCAGCGAGGTGGTCCGCCGGCCGGCCGCCTCGAACCCGATGAGCTCCGTCCCCCCACCCTCGGCCAGGGCGAGGCTGACCTCGCCGGCGGCGCCGAGGGCCTTGCTGACCTCGGACAGGGTGCGGGCGCGCACCAGCGCGATGGAGCTGGCGGCCGGCGAGCTCGGACGCCAGCTGAGGGTGCGCAGCGCGAGCCGGTAGCGGTCGGTGGCCATCAGGGTGACCTGTTCGCCCTCGATCTCCATCCGGACACCGGTGAGGATCGGCAGCGTCTCGTCGCGGCTGGCGGCGATCGTCACCTGGGCGACGGCCTGGGTGAACAGGTCGCCGGCGACCGTGCCGGAGGCGTCCGGCATCGCCGGCAGTTGGGGATACTCCTCGACCGGCATGGTCAGCAGGGTGAAGCGGCTCGCCCCGCAGGTGAGCGACACCCGGGAGCCCGTCGGTGGCGACGTCGACCGGCTTGTCCGGGAGCGACTTGGAGATGTCGGCGAGCAGCCGGCCGGAGACCAGCACGGTGCCGGGGTCGGCGACCTCGGCCGCGACATCGACCCGGGCGGAGACCTCGTAGTCGAAGCTGGACAGCCGCAGCGTCCCGTCGGCCTCGGCCTGCAACAACAGCCCGGCAAGCACCGGGACCGGGGGGCGGCTGGGCAGTGCACGCGCCGCCCAGGTCACCGCGTCGGCCAGGACGTCACGCTCGACCCGGAACTTCACGCCGAACCGCCTCTCACTCGAGATCGTGCAACCGCCACTGCCCGCCTGGGTGCCGTCGGATTGCGCGCGCCCGACAGTACGCGACTCCTCCGTCAGAGGTGAACCAGACGGTGGTGAACGCCGCCGGACCGCTGGAGGTGGCCGGGCCCTCGGCAGGCAGGCAGCCGGTAGGCAGGGGCTGGGGAAACTGTGCGCGGATGATTTCTCTGCAGAGTTAGCTATCGGGTTTGTCATAGCGGTTGTGGGAACTGTGGACATCGGGCGTCTGCGCTGGTGGCGACCCTGCAGGCCTGTCGATGAGCTGTAGAGGACGGGGGCCGGGCCGTGGACAGCGGGTGCACTCCGGCACCTGCTCCACCGCGGGCGGGTGCAGCTGTCCACGGCTGAGGTGCTCCACCTCCACAGCCAGGGGCGGGTTCTCCCCATCCGTCCACAGCTTGTCCACACCCTGTGAGTTGGGTGCCACGGCAGGGCCCGGTAGGTGTTCCGGTGCTGCGCAGGGTGCCTGCCTGCCGCGCAGCGGGGGTGGCACGGAACGCGCTCGGTGACCTTGAGTAACTCTATGGATGCACACCGGTGCGGCCGGTGACGACCGTGAGGCCGGTTCCTGAACCTGGGGGGTGGTTCCGGTGGACGGCCGGCAGCCACGCACCGTCGATAGTCGGACGCGGACTGTCCACAGGGTTGTCCCCACACTGTGTACGACGGAGCCGGGCCCCTCGCCTGCTGAAACGCCCGGCTGGCGGGTGCCTGCCCGGGGCGGCGGCGCGGGGGGCGGCGGCTCGGCTGTGGACGGTGGCGAACACGCAGCGCAGCAGGTGCGGGCGGGGGGCGTGTCAGGGTCGCGACGTCTGCTTGATCCGGTTGGTGAGCTCGGTGACCTGGTTGTAGATCGAGCGGCGCTCGGCCATCAGGTGCGCGGATCTTGCGGTCGGCGTGGATCACCGTGGTGTGGTCGCGGCCGCCGAACTGCTGGCCGATCTTCGGCAGCGACAGGTCGGTCAGCTCGCGGCACAGGTACATGGCGATCTGCCGGGCGGTGACCAGCACCCGTGAGCGGGAGGACCCGCAGAGGTCCTCCATGGTCAGCCCGAAGTAGTTCGCGGTCTGCGCCATGATCGTCGCCGCGGTGATCTCCGGGGTGTCGTCCGCGGGGATCAGGTCCTTGAGCACGATCTCGGCGAGCGCCAGGTCGACCTGCTGGCGGTTCAGGCTGGCGAAGGCGGTGACCCGGATCAGGGCGCCCTCGAGCTCACGGATGTTGGTGGAGATCTTGGTGGCGATGTACTCCAGGACGTCGTCCGGGCCTGCAGCCGCTCGCTGATGGCCTTCTTGCGCAGGATCGCGATCCGGGTCTCGAGGTCGGGCGGCTGGACGTCGGTGATCAGGCCCCACTCGAACCGGGAGCGCATCCGCTCCTCGAAGCCGGACAGCTGCTTGGGCGGCAGGTCGGAGGTGATCACGACCTGCTTGTTGGCGTTGTGCAGGGTGTTGAAGGTGTGGAAGAACTCCTCCTGCGTCTGCACCTTGCCCTGCAGGAACTGGATGTCGTCGATCAGCAGGACGTCGACGTCGCGGTAGCGGCGCTGGAAGGCGCTCGGCCTTGTCGTCGCGGATGCGAGTTGATGAAGTCGTTGGTGAACTCCTCGGAGTTCACGTACCGCACCCGGACGCCCGGGTAGAGGCTGTGGGCGTAGTGCCCGATGGCGTGCAGCAGGTGGGTCTTGCCCAGCCCGGACTCGCCGTAGATGAACAGCGGGTTGTAGGCCTTGGCCGGGGCCTCGGCCACCGCGACGGCGGCCGCGTGGGCGAACCGGTTGCTGGCGCCGATGACGAAGGTGTCGAAGGTGTACTTCGGGTTCAGCCTGGCCGGCTCCGCCGCCGAGCGGGGGCCCGGTCGGCCGGTGCCCGGACGGGCCAGTTCGGGCCGGACGCCCTCCAGTTCGGGGTGGGCGAGCTCGGGGTAGGCGAAGGCCGGCTCGTCACTGCGGGGGTCCTCCGATCCCGGGCGGGGGGACACCTCGCCCGCCGGGGTGGGGATCCGCTCGAAGGCTCGGATGTCGATCACTTCGCCGCCGCCCGTGCCAGCGCCGCGCCCGGGCGCACCGGGCCGGTCCTGGTCCGGTCCACCGTCGGCGCCGGCGTCGAACTGGTGGCCCGCGCGGTCGGGCGGGGCGGCGGAGGGGTCGGGCATCCCGGCGAGCGTCGGGTCGACGGTGACCGCGAGCCGCAGGGGGCGGCCGAGCTCGGCGGCGAGGATCTCCGTGACGGTGTCACGCATCCGCTGCTCGAGGAATTCCTTGGTGAGTTCGTTCGGCGCGGCCAGCAGTGCGGTGCCGTCGAGCAGACCGACCAGTCGGGTCAACCGGACGGAAGGCTCGGTGCTGGGGCGTCACCCCGGTGGCATCGAGGGCGTCGAGGGCGCGTTGCCAGACGCGGGAGGTCGCCGGCGGTCGATCACCGTCGCACAGCCTCCCCTACTGATCCCCGGACGTGGGCCGCTCGGTCCACATGCTTGTCCACAACCTGTGCACGAACACCCATGCCCGCGCGCCGTTATCCACTCCACCCGCGCGGGGTGGAGCAGTGCCGAGTGGAGGCATTCCGACCCAGACGATCCTTGGCGGATCGCGGATCCGCCAAGGTACCGGCGTGTCGGGCTGTGCCCGGGACCAGCACACAGGACCATAGCCTGTTGCCCACAGCTTCGTGAGCCTGATGTTCACCCTACTCTCCGGAGCCGAGAGACTACCTTTCGTGTAGGAGCGTGCGCGCGAGTGCGGGCGTCGGGCGATCGGAGGGTGGCACGATCGTCCGTATCTCCGAGCAGGAGCCCGCAGGCGCCGGTTTGACCCTGCGACCGGGGCGCCGTACCGTGTGGACGCTTGACAGCGGCTGTTCTGGCCTGCCCATCGGGGTGGACGGACGGTGGTCGAGTCCCTGGGACATACCTGCTGTGCACCTCGGTGCACGCGGTTATGCCCGAGTCCCCTGGCAGCACGATCGTGGAGTCACTGGTGAGCAAGCGGACCTTCCAGCCGAACAACCGGCGCCGGGCCAAGACGCATGGCTTCAGGCTGCGCATGCGCACCCGGGCCGGTCGAGCCATCCTTGGTGCGCGCCGGCGCAAGGGCCGCGCAGAGCTTTCCGCCTGACGCGACCGCGTCGGCGGTCGCCCGTGCTGGCTTCCTCGCACCGGATGCGCCGCGGCGCTGACTTCACCCTTGCGGTGCGACGGGGCGCGCGCGCCGGGCGGCCGAGCCTGGTGGCGCACCTGTCCGTCGGTGAGGGTGAAGTGCTGGTCGGCCTGGTCGTCTCCCGTGCCGTCGGCGGGGCGGTCACCCGCAACCGGCTGAAGCGGCAGCTGCGGGCGCTGGTGCGTGAGCGCCTTGACATACTGCCGGAAGGGGCGCTTCTGGTGGTCCGGCTCAACCCGGCGGCCCGGGGGGCGCGCTCCGTAGAACTCGGCCGTGATCTCGACAAGGCACTCGACCGGCTGCTGTCCCCGGGGAAGTTCAGCGGGGCCACCCGTTCGGGGGAGGGCGAGGCACGGATGCCGGCCCGACCTGGCGAGGGGAGTGCCTGAGATGGGCGCACGAGCACGCGGTCGCGCGGTCGCGCGGGCCGCCGTCCGGCTGGCCTGGCGTTCCCCCGCCTACCTGCTCATGGGCGTCTTCCGCGGGTGGCAGCTGCTGGCCTCACCGACCTACGGGCAGACGTGCCGGTTCTACCCATCGTGCTCGGCCTACGGCGTGGAGGCGGTCCGTGTTCACGGCGCCCTGCGCGGAGGCTGGATGACGCTGCGGCGGATCGGCCGCTGCCACCCGTGGAACCCCGGTGGTGTGGATCTCGTTCCCCCCTCGTCGAGGGTGGCCCGGGAGTCCGACATCCGCGCTGACGAGGTCGCGCCGGGTGGGCGCGCCGCCTGACTGGCTGAGGAGCCCTTGGTGATCAACACGGTGCTACACCCGCTTGAGGTGGTCGTCGCGTGGCTGATGGTCGCCTTCCATGCGGCCCTCACGACGATCGGCCTTCCGGCCACGTCGGGATGGACGTGGGCACTGTCGATCGTGGGCCTGGTGATCGTCATCCGGATCCTGCTGATCCCGTTGTTCGTCAAGCAGATCAAGGCGTCCCGGGGCCTGCAGTTGATCCAGCCGGAGATGAAGAAGATCCAGGCGAAGTACAAAGGGAAGACCGACCAGGCTTCGCGCCAGGCCATGACGCAGGAGACCATGGCGCTGTACCGGGAGACGGGTACGAACCCGTTCGCCTCGTGCCTGCCGATCCTGCTGCAGTCGCCGATCTTCTTCGCGCTGTTCCGGGTGCTGAACGGAATCCACTCCATCGCACAGGGCAAGTCGGCCGCCATCGGTGCCCTGAACCGGTCACTGGCTGACCAGGCTGACCGCGCCACCCTGCTCGGGGCTCCGCTGTCGGAGAAGTTCATCGGCGCGAACTCGGTGTCGACGCAGATCCTCACCATCGTGCTGATCGTGTTGATGTCCGCGACGACCTTCACGACGCAGCGTCAGTTGATGATGAAGAACATGCCGGCGGCGGCGCTGGACAACCCCTTCGCCCAGCAGCAGAAGGTGCTGCTCTACGTGCTGCCGCTGGTGTTCGCCGTGTCCGGGGTCAACTTCCCGATCGGCGTGCTCATCTACTGGCTGACCACGAACCTGTGGTCGATGGGACAGCAGTTCTACGTCATCCGCAGGATGCCCGCGCCGGGATCACCGGCCGAGTTGGAGCTGAACGAGCGGCGGGCCCGTAAGCGTAAGGGCGGGCCGGTGGGCGAGCAGGCCGAGCGTGCAGCGGAGGCAGGCGTGGACGGCGCGGGTTCGGCGGCCGCGATCGAGGAGCCGAACGCCGGCCAGCGTCGCCAGCCGAAGCGACAGCCGCGGAGCAAGCGCGCCCCGAGCAGCGGGCCACCGGGATCGAAGCGCCAGCCTGGCGGCGGTCCGGCCCCCTCGGGCAAGGGACGTTAGGGCGCTCTCCGCGGCGCGCACGGCGCGCTGTGGGCGCCCACGGTTTGTCACCTCGAGAGGAGCATCGTGAGTGAGACGGATGCGGCCGCACCGGTCGGAGCATCAGGGGTTGGTCAAGGGGGCGAGAGCGTGAGCGAGTCGACGTCCGGGGTGGTCGACGTGCAGCCGGCTGGTCATGGCACCACCGGATCCGGGGTGGTGACGGCCACTGAGGAAGGCGCGGCCGGCGCGGTCGCGGATCTCGGCGTGGACGACACCGACGTCGTCGAACCGGACACCGACGTCGTCGAACCGGACACCGACGTCGTCGAACCGGACACCGACGTCGTCGAACCGGACACCGACGTCGTCGAACCGGACACCGACGTCGTCGAACCGGACGCTGACGACCAGGACGACGCTGACGACCAGGACGACGCTGACGACGACGACGCCGCCGGGGAGTCCTCTACCGGAGGCGGTGAACGCAGTTCACGTCGTGGCAACCGCTCACGTTCGGGCGGGGAGTCGTTGCGGCGGCTGGAGGAGGAGGGCGAGGTTGCAGCCGACTACCTCGAGGAACTGCTGGACATCGCCGACCTCGACGGTGACATCGATATCGACGTGGAGAACGGCAGGGCCTCGGTAGCCATCGTCGCCGAGGGGCCCGCGGAACGCGACCTGCGCAGGCTCGTCGGTGGTAAGGGCGAGGTGCTCGAAGCGTTGCAGGAGCTGTCCCGGCTTGCCGTGCAGGCACGAACCGGTGACCGTAGCCGGCTGATGCTCGACGTGGCGGGGTTCCGCGCGGCGCGACGGAGGACGCTCGAGGGCGTGGCCGCCCGGGCTTGCCAAGAGGTACAGCGCAGCGGGGAAAGGGTCCGGCTCGAGCCGATGACCGCCTTCGAGCGCAAGGTCGTGCATGACGTCGTTGCAGAGGCCGGCCTGGTGAGTGAGTCCGAGGGGGAAGAGCCGCAGCGGCGCGTCGTGGTGCACCCGGCATCCTGAGCGCGGAATGAACGAGCAGCGAAGGGGGATGGCGGCTTCGTCCGATGAGGACGGGGCCGCCATCGCCGTGTTCGGGGAACGGGTGGAGACCGCGCGGCGGTATGCGGAACTGCTGGGGACGAGCGCGGTGGAGCGCGGGCTGATCGGGCCGCGCGAGGTGCCGCGGTTGTGGAGCCGGCACATTCTCAACAGTGCCGTGGTGGTGGAACTGGTGTCCCCCGGCCTGCGGGTGATCGATGTCGGGTCAGGTGCCGGGCTGCCCGGGATCGCCATGGCGATCGCCAGACCGGATCTCGAGGTGACCCTGGTCGAACCGCTGCTGCGCCGGGTCACCTGGTTGCAGGAGGTTGTGTCCGAGCTCGAGCTGTCGTCGGTCCGGGTGCTGCGCGGTCGGGCCGAGGAACTCACCGGCCGGGTGGAGGCGGACGTGGTGACGGCACGGGCGGTCGCTCCGCTCGGTGTGCTGGCCGGATGGTGCCTGCCGCTGCTGCGTGCCGGCGGACTGCTGCTGGCCGTCAAGGGGCGGAACGCACCCGAAGAGGTGAGCGCGGCGAGCGACGCACTGCACCGACTGGGCGCGACCCGTTGGTCGGTGCGGCACTGTGGCGAGGCGGTCCTGACGGAGGCGACCACAGTGGTGGAGGTCGTCGCCGGTACCCGCCGACCGCGGGTGGTTCACCGCCCGCGACCCCGCAGGTAGGGGTCTTCGGGGTCCGGTCCAGGGCATCGCCGGGCAGGTGGACTACGTGGAACGGATCCATCACGCGGGCCGCGTCGGGCAGTTCCTCGGTGGTGGCGGTCTTGAGGCCGGCGAACCCGTCCATCGCGACCACCTCGATACGGTCGCGCCGGGTCTGGGCCCGGCGGGCGAGCCGGCTGGCGAACGCCTGCTTGGAGCGGGCTCGTGAGTAGGTGGCCGGGATGATGATGTGCGGGCTGTAGCGTGCGGCGGTGGACGGCGGCCCGGGGCGGCCCGGCTGGGCGGACGCCGCGGCAGGGCAGGTGCTGCCCGGCGGCTTCATCAATCGGGTGGTCCGGATCGGTGACACGGTGCACCGGTCGCCGGCACCGAATGCAGCATTCGTGCACCGGCTACTCGGCCATCTCGAGGCGGCCGGGTGGCCGGGCGCACCGCGGTTCCTGGGCGTCGACGATGAGCATCGGGAGATCCTGGGCTACCTCGACGGGTACGTCCCGTGGCAGCCGGGCCCGGTGCCACCCGAGGTCCGAGACCGGCCCGCGCTGGCCCGGGTCGCCGCGCTCGTACGCGCGTTCCACGACCTGACCGCCGGCACCGAGCTGGCCGGTGACCAGGAAGTGGTCTGCCATAACGACCTGTCCCCGAAGAACACCGTCTACCGGCGGCGGGGCGGCGCCCTGCAGCCGACCGCCTTCCTGGACTGGGACATCGCAGCCCCTGGACCGCGCATCCAGGACGTCGCCCACGTGTGCTGGCAGTACGTGGACCTCGGCCCTGGCCTCGCCGATCCGGCCGGCGCGACATCGCCAGCGCCGCCGAGGCCGGCGACCCGGCGATGGCGCGCCTGCGCGACCTCGGCTACGTCCAGTCGATCCGGGATGCCCACCACTGGACGGTCCAGCACGCCACCGTGCTGCGGCAGGCGCTGGCCGACCCTCCCAGGGGCTGAGGGCCCGGCCACGTCGAGGTCTTCCGGCTGGGTGGAGGGACTCCGAGGAGCCTGGAAGCGGTGCGTCCGGCTACTGCCTGAACGTCGGGCTACGGCTGAGCGTCCGAGGGCGGCGTCGACCGGGAACCTGGTCCGGCCGGTCGAAGCCGGGGAGGTCGGTGGTGGCCGACCAACTGGCTTCGACCCATGCCGGACTGAGCGTGCTGGGCTGGGAGGACGGGGCTGCGGTCACGAACCAGACCCGCTCCCGAGGGGCCGCCATGCACTCATGAGCGCCCCGAGCCAGCTGACCGTGGCCAGTTCGGCCGGCCCGACGGGGATTCCCATCCCGCTCGGCACCTACCCCGGCCTGGCCTCGACTGGGCCGTTCGGGTGATGGGCGGTGACCCCGCGGCTGTCGCGGGGATGACGCCGTTTCACGGGAAACCCCGGCCCTCGGAAGCCCGGTGCTGGCTCAGGTCGGGCCCAGACGGGCCCACCGGGACAGGGGTTCCACGTGAAACGTGCGGGCGGAATGGGCGCCCCTACCGTTCCGGGCTGTCGCCGCGGACGGCGGTAGCCGGCCCCTTCCGAGTCCACCCGGGTAGGTGCTGGATTGCCGGTCGTGGGGCACAGGAGACCCAGCCCCGGGCACAGCGGCTGCCGGCAGTCGTGGGCGCGCCGACGTCCCGCTCCTGACCTGGCACTCCCTGGATCAGCCGCACCCCGGCGCGTGGTGTCACGGCGGGCCGCTGCGGGATGGGCCACGGGTGTCCGGCGGGAGGTGCCCGCTCCAGGGGGGAACCTCGGGGGTTGGGCGACCTGCTCCCTGGGTGCTGAGTGGGCGAGGTGTTGGGGGGTGGCGGCGCCCAGCTGGCCGCGGCGGGCTGACGGGACCCGGCCCGGCGGCGGTGGAAGTCGGGCGGAGGAGCGCGGTGCTGTTCGGACGCCGAGGGGGCGCCGGACGTAGACGGCGGGTGAGGCCTCGGCGGGCGCGCGGGAGCCGACGGGCGCGCGATGCGGCGACACGGCCCCAGGGGTGGGGTCCAGTGTCGGCATTGGTTTCACGGGGAACAGAGCCCATGGGTGTTGACGGCGGAGCTTGTCTGATCGGGCGCAGGGCGCCGCAGGGCCCGCCTGGTGACCCGAGGGGGGAGTGCCGCGCGTCGGGACCGGAAATCGGTGTCGCCGAGGGCTCACCCTTTCGGCTCAACCTGCCGATAGAGGGTGAGTTCCGCCGTCTGAGGACCAAATTGGGCGTTCTTGGTCGTGGCGGCTGGACGTTGCCCCATCGCGTCGGGCAAGGATGGTCTCGCGGCTGCGGCCGCGCTGGCCTAGCGATGACTATCGGTTTCGGGGATAGGCGAAGGAGTGTCTGGTGACCGGACTGGGTTGGCCCGTCCAAGCCGCCGCGGCGGTGGGCGAGGGCCTCGGGTGGCCCGCCGAGCATGGCGACGTCGACAGTGACGGGCGATCGGCGGTCCTCCGGGTGGTGACGGGCGAGAGCTTGCTCGGCGTCGATGGGCAGAAGGCCTCCACACCCGCGAGTCCGGCCGCGGTTTCCCGTGAAACGAAGGCCGACACGTTCGTGCCCGAGGCCGACCCGAAGGGGTCGACGTTGTCCGGGTCGGCGGACGAGGAGGCACCCGGAGAACCCCTCTTCGTGCCGCGTCCGGTTTCGAGCGAGTGGGGCAACGCCCTCGCTGCGGCTCCCCTGATGCTGCCCGGCGGGATGCTGGTTGCCCCCGCGGGGCCACCCCGCCCGCTGATGGCTCCCCCGGTGATGTCCGGTGGCGGGGGCGGGTCGGTGGAGGAGGCGGCCGTACTGACGGAGGTCGGGTCGCAAGAGTGGGTCCTCGTGCTGCCTCGGCCGGCCATGACGACAGGTGCTGATCGTGCGAGCGAGGGGGAGGTCGGTTCGCGGTCGGCCGGTGCCGAGCTGGGGGGTGTGACGGTGCCTGCTTCCCCGGAGGTCGGCGGCGATGGGGTGGGAGCGACGCGTGTTTCCCGTGAAACCGAACCGGGCCCCCGGCGGGAGCCGACCCAGCCCGAGGTGGCGGGGAGTGCAGTCACCCGAGAGTTGGGGATTGTTGAGGAGAGTGACGCCGCAACTGCCACCGGCGTGCCGGCGGTCCCGGCGGAGCGCGGGGAGATCGCCGCGGCTTCGGGCAAGGTGGAGCAGCGCGGGGACGAGGACCGCAGCGGGGAGCGGAACCGTGGTCACCGGGGTGCGGCGGGACAGCCCGAGCGGCCGGCTGAGGCCGGTGCCCTGCCGGTGCCGGCGCGGGTCATGAGCACCACGGAACGGGAGGTCGCACTCGCGGAGGAGTCATGGTCGCGGTGGGGCGGAGCGAGTGGACGGGCCGGGGGCGGGTCGGGAGTCGTCGACCAGTGGGTCGTCTCCGGTGAGCTGGCAACGCTGGCGGCATCGCCGGCGAGTGGAGTGGTTGCGGGCGGCTTGGTGGGGATCTTGAGCCCTCCGCGGGTCGATCGCGACCTACCCGTGGTTTCGCGTGAAACCACCGTGCTGCGCGAGGTACCGCTCGACGGGAGGTCGGGCGGTGAGGGCGGGCCCTCGCCTGATGGTGATGGCGGGCGGATGGGAATGGGTCCTTGGGGCGACGATGACGGCGGCCCCGCGGGCGCCGACGCCGCTCGGACCGAGGGCGCAGGGACGACCGGTGCTACACCGGGCGCTGCTCCCGCTCCGGCCGACGTCGATGGCTCCGGTGCGAGTGAGGCTGCGGACGCGGCCGCGGGCCTGAGCCGGCGGGACGGGGCCGAGGTGGACGCCGCTGGGGTGGACCAGGGGCCCGAGGGTGGACCGGGTGACCAGACGGCAGCCGGGCAGCCGCGGAGCGATGCCGCAACGGTGCCGGAGGTGGAAGGGGCTGAGCGGGCGGGGACGTCCGTTTCGCGTGAAACACCGTCGCCGGCGTCGCAGGACGTGACCGCAGCCGAAGAGGAAGAAGGCGGGACGGCCGACCCCGGGAACGCGATGGGGGCGAGCGTTGCGCACCCGACCGGCATGCGGGCGAGCACGGGGGCGGACGAAGGTATGGGCACCGGTGCGGACGCGATGCCGCCCGCGGGCGTGGACGCCGAGAGCGGGCCGGCAGGAGCTGAGGAGTCGGCCGATGCCGTTTCACGGGAAACGCCGTCGGAGGCAACGGACCCCGTGACGGCGCAGGGCGCGGTCATGCGGACGCAACCTGAGACTGGCATCGAATCGCCGGTTTCACGTGGATCGGACAGTGAATGGTCGCCCGCACCGGCGGACGCGGTGGCCGACGCGGAGCGCGAACTTGCTGCAGACTCGGCCGGGGCTGCACCGGATTCCACAACGGACGGCGTAGCGTCACCCGCAGCGGGGAGCAAGAACGGATCCGCGGCGCGCCCCGGGTCCGACTCGGCTCCTACCGCCGGGCAGACTTCTCCACCGGAGTCGGAACCACCAAGAGACGACGGGAGTGCAGCAATGCAGGAAGTCAGCACCGACCGCCCACAGGGGCTCATGGCACCGTGGGCGCCTTCGGGGGTCGGTACGGAGCCGACCTCGGCTTCACCGGCGACGACCTGGCAGCCACCTGGCCGCATGCCGTACATCCCCGACGAGCATCGGGTCGACCTGGTCGAGTCACTCCCACTGGTGGACGAGTCCACCCCGCTCGCATTCGAGGTCGCCGAGGACGCGCGTCGACGAATCTCACTGTCGGGGCGCACGTTCCCCCGTCCGCCGAAGACGCGCATCCTCACCGTGGCGAACCAGAAGGGTGGGGTGGGTAAGACCACGACCGCGGTCAATCTCGCCGCCGCTCTCGCGCAGTCGGGCATGACGGTGCTGGTGCTCGACATCGACCCGCAGGGAAACGCCTCGACGGCACTGGGGATCGACCACCACGCCGAAGTGCCGAGCCTGTACGACGTCATCGTCGACGGCAGGGCGATGGCGGAGGTGATCCAGGAATGCCCGGACGTGCCGAACCTCTGGTGCGCGCCGGCGACGATCGACCTGGCCGGCGCCGAGATCGAACTGGTGTCCCTGGTTGCACGTGAAACACGACTCCAGAAGGCCCTGCACACCTTCCTGGAGGACCGGGCCGCTGCGCACCTGCCGCAGATCGACTACATCATCGTCGACTGCCCCCGAGTCTCAGCCTGCTCACCGTGAATGCCTTCGTCGCGGCTGAGGAGGTGTTCATTCCGATCCAGTGCGAGTACTACGCCCTGGAGGGTCTGTCTCAACTGCTCAAGCACGTGGAGTTGATCCGCGGCCACCTGAACCCCCGGCTGCACGTCTCGACGATCCTGCTCACCATGTACGACGGCCGCACCCGGCTGTCCGCGCAGGTCGCCGACGAGGTGCGGACCCACTTCCCCGACCAGGTGGTGAAGACCACCGTTCCGCGTTCGGTTCGGATCTCCGAAGCGCCGAGCCATGGCCAGACGGTCATCACCTACGACCCAGCATCCAGCGGTGCCCTTTCCTACCTCGAAGCAGCCCGTGAGCTCGCCGAGCAAGTGCTCAGGTGGCCGACCACGACGACCCAGGAGGAGCGACAGTGAGCGAGAAGCGACGGGGTCTGGGCCGCGGGCTGGGAGCACTCATCCCTTCCGCCCCGGCAGTCACGAAGGCGGGCGGAGAGCGTCCGGTCGACAACGTCTTCTTCCCCGGGCGCGGCGACGACGGGCGTTCAGCAGCGAGTGAGGCGGGCGCTGCCACCGCGGTCGCGACCAAGGAGCGCCCGGATCAGCAGGCGTCCACTGATGAGCCAGACCCCGCCACCAGCACCGGGGCCACCCAGGTCGGCGCGCCAGTAGCCCGAACGGGTGAACCCAGCCCCGATCGGGCTGGCAGCAATGGGGCTACCAATGGGGCCAGGGTGGCCGTGGAAGGCCTGGCGGTCGTCGACGGCTCCCCGGCATCGATCGGTGGCCCAGCGGCCCCCAGCGGGCGTTCCAGCGCCGCTCGCGCAGCGGGCACTGCCCGTCCCGAGGCGTCGTCCGGCCCTGAACTGGTGCCCGTTCCCGGGGCTGAGTTCGCGGAACTGCCGGTCGAGTCGATCCTCCCGAATCCCCGCCAACCCCGGCAGGTCTTCGACGAGGAAGCGCTGGCGGAACTGGTGCTGTCGGTGCGCGAGGTCGGCGTCCTGCAACCAGTGGTCGTGCGTCGGATCCAGGACGCGGCGGGGGAGGCCCGCTTCGAACTGATCATGGGCGAGCGGCGGCTGCGTGCCACCCGTGACGCCGGGCTCGACCGCATCCCCGCGATCATCCGGGAGACCTCGGATGACGCGTTGCTGCGTGACGCGCTGTTGGAGAACCTGCACCGCAGCCAACTGAACCCGCTCGAGGAGGCTGCCGCCTACCAGCAGTTGCTCGACGACTTCGGATGTACCCACGAGGACCTCGCCGGGCGCATCGGGCGCTCCCGCCCGCAGATCAGCAACACGCTGCGGCTGCTGCGACTGCCGCCGTTGGTGCAGCGCAGGGTGGCCGCCGGCGTGCTGAGCGCCGGCCACGCGCGGGCGCTGCTCGGCCTGGAGGACCCGTCGACGATGGAGCGGCTCGCCCAGCGCATCGTCGCCGAAGGGCTGTCCGTGCGCGCCGTGGAGGAGATCGTCGCCCTCGGCGACGGGCCGACCGCCCGGCCGGTGAAGCGGCGCCCGCGGGCCGGGTCGCACACCAGTGAACTCGACGACCTGGCCTCCCGGCTGGGTGACCGGCTGGAGACGCGGGTGGCCATCGCGCTCGGGAAGAACCGCGGCCGGCTGACCATCGACTTCGCCAGCGTCGAGGATCTCAACCGGATCGTCGGGGTGATGTCGCCGCAGTTGAAGGGGGCCTTCCAGGCCTGACCCGGGCCGGGTCCGGACCGGCCCCTGGCTACGCCGGGGCCGGTCCGCCGGGCGGTGCCGGGTCGGACTCCTGCGGCGCGAGGGCGGCCTCGACCAGGCGCCGGTACAACGTCCCGGCGTCGATGCCCGCGGCCTCGATCGACTGCGGCAGCAGGGAGGTCTCGGTCATCCCCGGAGCGACGTTCACCTCCAGGAACCACGGCTGCCCCCAGCGGTCCACCACCAGGTCGGTCCGGGACAGGTGGCGCAGCCCGAAGGCACGGTGTGCGGTGAGCGCCGCCTCGCGCACCGCGGTGGTAGCTGCCGCGGCGAGCCGGGCCGGGCAGAAGAACTCGGTCGCCCCCGCCGTGTACCGGGCGTCGTAGTCGTAGACACCGCCGTCCGCGACGATCTCCACGCTGGGCAGCACCCGCGGCCCGTCGCCGGTGTCCACGACACTCACGGCAACCTCGACGCCCTCGATGAAGCGTTCCACCAGCGCGACGTCTCCGTAGGCGAAGCAGTCCACCATGGCCCGGGGGAGATCGCCCGCCGCGCGCACCACGCTGACCCCGAGAGCCGACCCCCCGCGCGCCGGCTTGACCACCAGCGGCAGGGAGAGCCGATCGACGATGGCACCGAGCACCGCCTGCGCACCGAGTTCACGGAAGGTGCCGTGGGGGAGGGCCACCGAATCGGGCGTCGCGAGCCCGGCAGCCTGGGCGACGGACTTGGCGACCGGCTTGTCCCAGGCCACCCTGCAGGCTCGCGGCCCCGAACCGACGTAACGGACCTCGAGCAGTTCGAGCACGTCACGAACGGCCCCGTCCTCCCCGCTCGCGCCGTGCAGCAGCGGCCAGACCACGTCGGGCTTCCCCTGCTCCAGTGCCGACAACAAACCCGCGTCCACGTCTCGGACGTCGACCTGGCATCCGGAGTCGCGCAACGCCTGGGCCACCCTCCGCCCGGACCGCAGCGAGACGTCCCGCTCGTGGGACAACCCGCCGGCGAGCACGAGTACGGTCGGGCCGTGCGCCGCCCCCTCGTCGGCGCTCACGTCAGGTCCGGCGCGGGGAAGTCGATCCCTGCGCGGTCGATCCCGTCGCGGGGGGTCCCGGACGTCGGCCCGAAGGTCTCCAGCAGCTCCAGTTCGGCGTCGATCACCGTGGCCAGGCGCCGGACCCCCTCCCGGATCCGCTCCGGGGTGGGGTAGCAGTACGACAACCGCAGGCTGTCCCGGCCCTGGCCGTCGGCGTAGAAGGCGGTGCCTGGCACGTACGCCACCCGCTCGGTCACCGCGCGCGGAAGCATCGCGCCGGCGTCGAGCCCTGCCGGCAGCTTCACCCAGACGTAGAAGCCGCCGCGTGGGGTGGTCCAGCTGGCCCGGGGGATGAGATCCGCGAGGGCACCGAGGGTGGCCCGCGCACGCTCCTGGTACAGGCCGCGGAAGATCTCCACCTGGTGCATCCAGTCGTGGGTCTCCAGGTAGGTGGCCACCGCGAGTTGGCTCAGCGCGCTGGGGCACAGGATGGCGGCCTCACTGGCCAGTACCAGCTTCTCCCGAACGGCATGCGGGGCTACGGCCCAGCCGACCCGCACCCCTGGGGCGAAGGTCTTGGAGAACGAACCGAGGTACACGACCCCCTCGGGGTCATGGGAGTGCAGCGAGGGCAGCGGCCCGCCCTCGAAGCCGAGCAGGCCGTACGGATCGTCCTCGAGGATGAGGACACCGTGCCGGCGGGCGATCTCGACGATCTGCGGTCGACGGCCCGCCGACAGCGTCACTCCGGCAGGATTGTGATGGTTGGGGATGGTATAGAGGAATTTGACCCGTCGACCCTCGCGCCGCAGCCGGGTCAACGCCTCCTCCAGCGCGGCCGGGATCAACCCGTCCCCGTCCAGCGGCACGTGCACGACGTCGGCCTGGTAGGCGCGGAACACCCCGAGTGCGCCGACGTAGCTGGGCGCCTCGGCCACGACGACGTCCCCCGGGTCGATGAAGATCCGCGTCACCAGGTCGAGAGCCTGCTGGGATCCGGTGGTCACGACGATGTCGTCGGCGTGGGCCTGGACCTGCTGCGGGGCCATCACCGAGAGGATCAGCTGCCGCAGCCCCGGGTCGCCCTGCCCGGAGCCGTACTGCAGGGCGACCGTCCCGCGCTCGGCGATCAGCCGGGCCAGCGCGTCACCGACCACGTCGAGGGGGAGTGCGGACAAGTACGGCATCCCCCCGGCGAGCGAGACCACCTCGGGGCGGCTGGCGACGGCGAACAGCGCCCGGATCTCCGAGACCGTCATGCCCCGGGTCCGGCCGGCGTAGTCGTTCACCCAGCGGTCGAGGCGGGAGCCCTGGCCCGTGATCACCTCGGGGGTGATCCGCTCAGCGGCAGCTTCCACCTCAACCGGTCCGTCCGTGCGGTGCAGCGCGTCCATCAAGCGCCACCCTCCAGTCGCAATAAGTAGTCAAGCAACACGCTCTGTGCGCTTCACGGGTGCGTGTCTCATGCGTACCATTTCACCGGGCCCGTCTTGAAGGACCACCTCCGAGGACACGGCCCGCCGGTCATTCCACCCGTCGCCCACGGGAGTGTTGCATGCGGCTCGTCCGGTTCATGGCCGCAGGGCTCGTCGTCGGTGCGGCAGTCGGTTTCGCCTGGGCCCTGTTGCGGCCGCGCGCACCGCACGCAGGGCTCTATCCGACCGCAGGTGACCAGGGCGGCGGAGGCCAGGTCGGCGCAGACCAGGTCGGCGCAGACCAAGCCGGCGCAGACCAGGTCGGCGCAGACCAGGGCCCCGACCGGCCTGCCGCGCAGCCCGGGGCGGCGGTCTGATGGCCCGCCGCCTTGCCGCGCTCACCCTCGACACCCTGCCCGACCTGCTCGAACCCTGCCGCCGCTGCGTGGCCTGGGAGTTGGACCCGGTGGCCGCCCGGCGGGCGGTCGCCGGCGGCGATACCGGGTTCGAGAAGGAGGCCTGGGTCTCCGCGACGCTGCTCGAGTGGGGATCGTGCGGCAGGGTGGCCTACGTCGATGATGATCCCGCCGGCTTCGTGCTCTATGCCCCGCCCGCGTTCGTGCCACGCTCGATGGCCTTCCCGACCTCTCCGGTCAGCGCCGACGCCGTGCTGCTGATGACGCTGCGAGTGCTCCCGCGCTACACCGGCGGCGGGTTGGCCCGGATGCTGATCCAGGCTGCGGCCAAGGACCTCACCCGCCGCGGGGTACGCGCGGTGGAGGCCTTCGGGCTGTCCGCGACCGCCGGCCCCGGCGAAGCCGAGGAACCCGGCGCCTCGGGGTGCATCGTGCCCGCCGACCTGCTGCTCGCAGTGGGGTTCAAGACGGTCCGGCCGCACCACCGCTACCCGCGGCTGCGACTGGAGTTGAAGACGGCGCTTTCCTGGCGGGAGGACGTGGAACAGGCGCTGGAGCGGATCCTCGGTTCGGTCCGCCCCCCGGTGCTGACCACGCACCGCTCCACCCGGTAGCGACCCTGGCGGCGCCGAGGGTGCTCAGGCGAGCCCGGCGTGAGCCAGCACGTCCCGCAATCGCATCGTCCCGGTGGCCGCGTCCTGCTCGCTGAGGTAGAGGCGCTGGATCGCCACCACGACTGCCTCCGCCACCACGTCGCGGAAACCACCGTCGGCCAGCAGTCGGGCGTCGTGCTCGTTGGTGAGGTACCCCAGTTCGAGCTGCACGGCGGGCATCGGGGTGAGCCGGAGGATGTCGAAGGTGCAGGCGTGGGTGCGCAGGTCGACCAGCGGCGTGCGGGCCACGACCTCCCGCTGCACCAGGGCCGCCAAGTGGGAACCGGTGGCCGAGCGGGCACCCACTCGGGCATCACCCCAGAAGAACGTCGAAACGCCGCCCGCCAGCGCCGAGGAATGTCCGTCACAGTGCACGGACAGCAGGACGTCCGCACCTGCCTCGACGGCGATGGCTGCGCGCTCCTCGTCAGTGGGGCAGGTTCCTACGCCGCGGGTGAGCACGGCCTGCACCGCTGTGGTGGCCAGCCGCCCCTGGATCCGGCGGGCCAGGTCGAGGGTGACCTCCGCCTCGGCGAGGCCGAAGGCGACCGCGCCGGGATCGCCGGCACCGTGGGCAGGGTCGAGCACCACGATCTTGCCGGCCAGGCTGGGGCCCGCGCCGGCGACGTGTGCCTCCTCCCGCAGCGCCCAGGGATCACCACCCCCGACAGCCCGGGCAAGGGTGTTCAGGGCCCGCAGGGTGGACGGGCCGCAGACCCCGTCGGGCTCGACCCCCAGCCCGCGTTGCAGCTCGCGCAGCCCGGCCTCGGTCTGCACCCCGAAGATGCCGTCGACCGGGGCCGGCAACACCCCCAGCACCGCGAGCCGTTCCTGCAGCTCGGCTACGTCGTCCCCGCGGACGAGATGACCAGGGGTGAACATGAGGATGCGGTCGCCGAGCCTCCAGCGGGCGGCGTCGAGCACCCGCGCCGTCTGCCTGCCGACGACCCCGTCGGCAACCAGCCCGCGGCGCTGCTGAAAGGCGCGCACCCGGGCCTCGAGCTGCCGGTCGAAGTCCTCCCGGTCGAGCTGCTGGGGTTCGAGGTGCTGGGGTTCGAGGTGCTGGGGTTCGAGGTGTGACGGCACGACGCCCCCCCGCCCGGCGCCGCGACGGCGCGGGCCGTCGGCCAGGTCCAGCAACCCCCGAAGGGCAAGCACCCGCTGCCCGCGGTCACCGCGGCGCAGGGGTGGCGCGGCGATCGACTCTGCCGTGCTCACCCGCGGATCAGGCGAGCCAGTTCGACAGCTCGCGCAGCAGCGCGGGCTTCGGCTTGGCCCCGATGATCGTCTTGACCAGCTCACCGCCCGCGTAGACGGCGATCGTGGGCAGGGCGGTGATCCCGTAGCGAGCGGTGACCACCGGGTTGTCGTCGGCGTTGAGCTTCACGACCGTGATCTTCTCCGCGTGGGTGACCGAGATCTCGTCGAGGATCGGGGAGACCTGGCGGCAGGGGCCGCACCAGGGCGCCCAGAAATCGACCACCACCGGCTTGTCCGATTTCAACACATCGACGTCGAAACTGGCGTCGGTGACGGCCCTGGCGCTCATCGGCTATCTCCTCGGTTCGCTGGCTCCACCTGATGGTGCCACGAATGGGGGTCGGTCTGTTGCGCGGGGGCCGGCCCCTGCCCGGAAGCGGGGGCCGGCCTCCGCCCGGAAGCGGGGCCGGCCCCCACGGGTCTACGGGGGTCAACGGGTCTACGGGGTCAACGGGTGGGCCGGTGCGGGACCGGGGCTCACCCCGCCAGGGCGGCGAGGTAGCGTTCCGCGTCCAGGGCGGCCGAGCAGCCCGTCCCGGCGGCCGTGATGGCCTGCCGGTAGGTGTGGTCCACCACGTCACCGCAGGCGAAGACCCCGGGAAGGTTCGTCCGCGTGGTCGGCGCCTGGACCCGGATGTACCCGGCGTCGTCGAGGTCGACCTGCCCGGCGACCAGCTCGCTGCGCGGGTCGTGGCCCACCGCGATGAACAGCCCGGTGACCTCCAGCACCCGCTCCTGGCCGCTGCCCGTATCACGCAGCCGGACCCCGGTGACCTTGCCGTCCCCGAGCACCTCCACCACCTGGCTGTTCCAGGCGAAGGAGAGCTTCGGGTCGGCGAGCGCCCGTGCCTGCATGATCTTCGAGGCACGCAACGCGTCCCGGCGGTGGATCAGCGTCACCGAGCGGGCGAACCGCGACAAGAACGTCGCCTCCTCCACCGCCGAGTCCCCGCCACCGACCACGGCGATGTCCTGGTCGCGGAAGAAGAAGCCGTCGCAGGTGGCGCACCACGACACCCCGTGCCCCGACAGCTTGTCCTCGCCGGCGACCCCGAGCCGACGGTAAGCCGACCCGGTCGCCAGGATCACCGACCGGGCCCGGTGCACCGCCCGGGTGCCGTACTGGGTGTCGCCGGTGACAACCTGCTTGATCTCCCCGCGCAGGTCGACCTCAACCACGTCATCGGTGACCAGTTCGGCCCCGAACCGCTCTGCCTGCACGCGCAGGGAGTCCATCAACTCCGGCCCCTGGATGCCCTTGGGGAACCCGGGGAAGTTCTCCACCTCGGTGGTGTTCATCAACGCCCCACCCGCGGTCACGGCACCCTCGAACACCAGCGGGCGCAGGTCGGCTCGCGCGGCGTAGATCGCTGCCGTGTAGCCGGCCGGACCTGAACCGACGATGATCACATCACGGACGTCACTCACTCGTGTCTCTCCCTGGAACGCCATGGGCTGCAGCGGTGGACTCCCGCGGGCTGACGACCCGGTGCGGTGCTGCTTCGGACTCTTGCTCCTGCCGTCGTGGAAACCGATCCTCCGATCAGCCTGTTCCCGGGACCCCGACCGTCGGGAACGTCAGGACGGCAACTGGAGGTACTTCAGGGTGCCGTCGTTCCCGGGCTGGCAGGTCCGGGCCACCACCCACACCTCGTAGCCGCCGCTGTCGGTGAGCAGCACGATGACCGCCGCGTCCTGACCCTCGTAGGTGGACAGGTCGACGGCCACCGGTTGCTCGTTGCGGGCCTGCAGGGCGCTCAGGCACCCCTGCAGGGCGCTCGGGCTGCGCAGCGCCTGGTTGCCCGTGGCGGCGGCGGTCGCCGCTGGGGATACCGCGCTGCGGACCCCCGCCGTCGCCTGTGCTCCCTGCGCAGCCGGCGCACTGTCGGTGGTCGTGACCCTGTTCACCAGGGCATGCGTCTGCGCGGCGAGCTTCGCGTCGGTGTAGTCCGTCCCCGTACTCACCACCGGAGGCCCGGAGGGGGCGCTGAGCGCCGCCTCGCTGCCCGCGGAAGCCTCGCTGGGGGATCTCGAAGAGGTCACGAAGCCCCGCACGGCGAAGCCCCCCAACGTCACCACCAGCACCACCGCCGCGGCGCCGAGCAGCACCGTGCCGCGGCGGCCGGCCTTGACCTCCCGCACCTCCTGGCGCAGGTCGCGACGGGACCGGGACGACCCCCGGGTGGGGCGCGAGAACCGGGAGGAGCGGGCAGCCGGTGCATCGGTGGTCGGGGTGTCGCTCCAGTCGCCCGTCGGCGCACGCAGCGGCGGCTCGGGTGGCCGGCTCTCCCGCCGGCCCCGCCGGCTCATCACCGACTCGAAGGCCTCGATCGTGGTGGTGTCCGACCAGGCCGTCGGCGCCTGCAACGGCTGCGGCGCGGTCGGTGGTGCCGGCTCCGGGTAGCCGGGATCGGCTGGCAGCGTGGTGGCCTCCACGTGCAGGGCCGCCTCGATCCGGGCAACCACGTCGGCCGGCATCGGCCCCGGGTCGTGCCGCACCAGCATCGCGCGCACGTGCTCGGCGTCGGCGAGCAGCCCGCTGCAGCGGGCGCACTCCATGACATGGGCCTCGACGGCCCGGGCATCCGCGGTCGGCAGCGCATCCGCCACCAGGTCGGCGAGCAGATCCTCACTGGGATGCAGGGGAGCGGCGCCACTCACCATTCCGCGCCTCCACGGGTTGCCGGTCCGGCGGCGTCCTCAGCTCGTGCCGCCTCAGCCGGTGCGACGCGCGGACGGCGCCGGGGGTTCCCGCCGTCGTTCCCCGCACCGCCGGCGGCGCCGACGACCCCGGTGGAGCCCGTCGCCCCCGCCGCACTCACCTGCTGGCGCAGCAGTTGGGCCATCGCCACCCGGCCGCGGGCGCAGCGGGACTTGATCGTCCCCTCGGCGACGCCGAGGATCTCGGCCGCCTCAGCCACCGGAAGGTCCTGCATGTCGACGAGGATCAGGGCGGCCCGCTGTCCCTCGGCGATGGCGGCGAGGGCCGCCTGCACGTCGAGCCGGGTCTCGGTGGAGGAGTGCTCGTCCCCGCGGGTCGGGTACTCCACGTCGCCGTAGGGGACGGTCGGGCGGGCCCGCCGGCGACGCATCCGGTCGAGGCAGGCGTTCACCACGATCCGGTGCAGCCAGGTGGTCACCGCGGCCTCACCGCGGTAGCTCCCGGCGTTGCGGAAGGCGGAGATCATCGCGTCCTGGAGGGCGTCGGCTGCTTCCTCCCGGTCGGACAGAGTGCGGATCGCGACGGCCCACAACCGGTCGCGGTGGCGGCGGAACAGCTCGCCGAAGGCTCCGGGGTCACCCGCGACGTGGGCGCTGAGCAGCGCTTGGTCCTCCCGTGCCCGCCGGGCCCGCTCCGGGCCGCCGGGGTCGCCCGCCTGGATCACCGGACGTCGATCTCGGACACGATGAGCTGGTAACGACCACCCGTCTTCGGCAACGTGGTGAACCACAGGATCAGCCGCTGCGTCGTCACCGGGTGGGGTGGGGTGAGCCGGACCGTCCCGCCGTCGATGGCCGCCGTGGCCACCAGGGTGGATCCGTCGAGTCCGGGATCGGTGGCGGTGCGCAGCTCAACCTTCCCGCCGGTGCCGGCCACGTCGACGATCACCTGCTGGACCGGCGCGGCGGTGCCGAGATCGAGCACCAGGCCGAGGCCGTCCTTCAGCCCGGCGAACTGGGCGGTGGCGTAGTAGTTGGAGCGCCAGGCCGTCTTGGGGTCACCGTCGATGGCACGCCGGGCCTGGTCGCCGTTCTCCTGGCCGTCGCCGTGCGGGTCGATCGCCTGAATCCCGGCGATGTCGGGGCTGGGCAGGGCCGAGGGGGTGGACGAACCGGCGCTGGACGTCGCCGCGGTGGAACCTGCGGCGCCCGCGGTGGAGGTGCGGGCGGCACCGGAGGTCGTGGCGCCGGGGGTGGACGCGCCGGGCACCGGCTGCGGCGTGAGCGAACCGCCGGAACCGAAGTCGCGCAACGAGAACGCCGCCACCAGGAGCACCAGCACGACGAAACCGACGAGGATGGCGATGATGAGCCGGGACTGCTCCCCCGGCGGACGCTCGACCGGCACCGGCCCGACGAAGGGCAGCAGGGTGTCCCGTTCGGGCGCGGGAGTGCCGACCCCGGACAGGTCGGCCCACGGGTCGAACATGCCCGGGGTGGGCCCCTCCGCGCGGCCGCCGTCGCTCGGGTCGCTCCAGTTGCCGGCATCGTCCCGGCGGGAACGGACACTGCTCTCCAGCAGCTCCGAACGCAGGTCGAACGAGGTGCTGCCGGGCACGGCGCTGGCCCGCTCGCCGGCAGGGGCGTCGGCGGCCACAGCCCAGCCGGGTGCGGGAGCGGCGGCCGCGGGCATGCTGCCCGGCGCATCCCCGGCGGCCGGAATCCCGGCACCGGGACCGACGGCAGCGGGAACCGCGGACTCGAGGGCGGTGAGGACCGCCGGAGCCGAAGCGTCGCGGGGCAGCAGCGTGGGCAGTCCCGAGGCGGTGTCGTCCGGCCCGGGCACCGGGCGGGTCGGCCCCAGCAGGTGCAGGCCGCGCGGGTTGGTCAGCGGCGCGATGCCGGCCCAGGGGGCCAGCATCGCCGCGAGCTCGGCGGGGGAGCGCGGGCCGTCGCGGTGCGGACCGAGCACCGTCGTGCAGAGGTGGTCGAGGTCGCTGGGCACGCCCGCCACGAGGTCGACCGGCGACACGCAGCGACCGCCCACCAGCGGCGCGGGCGGCAGCGCGGAGGGTGCGGTGCCGGGCCAGCGCCCGGTGAGCCCCGCGTAGAGCACCGCCACCAGCCCGACGGTGTCGAGCGTGCTCGCCGCGGCGGCGTCTGTCGGCTCCCGCCCGGCCAGTGCGGCTTCGACCGCCGTGCCGAGCACCGTGACCGCGCCGTCGGCGGCGATCACCAGGCTCTCCGGAGTGAGCCGCTGGTGGTGCAGCCCACTCACCTCGGCGCGGGCCAGCGCCTGTGCCGCCTCACCGATCAGCCGGCGCATCGTCTCGGCCGGCAGCGGACCGTCGGCGAGTGCCTCGAGGAGCGTGCGGCCCGGGGCCACCTCGCGGACGAGGAAGACCACCTCGCCCGCGCGCCCGACGTCCAGCACCCGCACCAGCCGCGGGTCCTCGACCGCGGCGGCCCGCCGGGCGGCGTCCAGCGCGTCGGCCGTCCGGTCATGCGCGGCGTTCAGCAGTTGCACCTGGACCGGCTGCTCGAGCATCTCGTCCACGGCACGCCAGACCGGCGCGGGACCGGTCCTGCTGAGCCGTTCCTCGAGCCGGTACCGCCCCGCGAGCACGGTCCCGTGGCCGACGCCGTCCAGTGCCGTCCCCTCCCCTCGGGCCGGTGTGCGGAACTTCCGAGCGGCACCATGCTATGGCCTGCCCGATGGTGGCCGGCGGCGGCGCCCGGGCGGGGGCGGAGCAGGGATCGGGGCGACCGTGCAGGGTGCGACGCGCCCCCGGCCCGGCTCGCGCGACGAGCCCGGGCGATCATCGGATCAGGGGGAGGCGTGGCGTCCCAGCGGGCGCATCCGGCCCATCCGGCCCAGCCGCCCGGCGAACGGCGAGAGCAGGGCGTCGAGCTCATCGGCGTGCATCGCCCGCAGCAGCCCGCCGTACATCCCGAGCATCGTCACCCCGGCCAGGCAGAGCGCCACCAGGGCTGCGAGCCGGCCGCTGCCGACGACCGCGTGCACCAGCAGGGCCACCAGCCACCCGGAGGCCGCGGCTCCGGCCGCCGCCGCGACGAACTGCACGTGGCTGCGCAGCACGGCCGCACCGTCGAAGGCGCCGATGCGCCGCCGCAGCAAGAGCATCGAGACCCCGGCGCCGAGCAGGTTCACCACGCTCATCACCGCGCCGACACCCACCGTCACCCACGCGGCGGGCAGGCCGAGGCAGAGCAGGTCGCCGACGACGGTCAGGGCGGCGACCCCGAGCTGGATGAGGAAGGGGGTGCGGGCGTCCTCGAAGGCGTAGAACACGCGTTGCATCAGGTACTGCGCGCTGAAGGGCACCAACCCGACCGCCATGGCGATCGTCACCAGGTACAGCGCGGTGACCGCCGCGGGCTTGTTGCCCAGGAACACCACCGTGGACGCCTCCCGACCCAGCACCAGGAAGGCCGCCGTGGCGGCGACGGTGGCGGCGCCGGTGGTGCGCAGTCCGAGTGACAGGTCGGCGCCGACCTCGGCCAGCCGGCCCGCCGTCGCCGAGCGGGACATTCGCGTGAACAGGGCGGTCACCAGGGAGACCGCTACCAGCGAGTGCGGCAGCATGAACAGCAGGTAGGCGTTGTCATAGACGAACCGGCCGGCCTCCTGGCTGCCGGCGTTGGCCACCCGGGAGGTGACGACGAAGGCGAGCTGACCGACGGCCACCGCCGCGAAGGTCCAGCCGGCGACGTGCCCCGCCGAGCGCATCCCCACTCCGCGCAGCCCCCACCGCAGCCGCCAGCGGAACCCGGTGCGGCGCAGCACCGGGACGAGTACCAGGGCCTGCACCACCACACCGAGCGTGGTCGTGCCCGCCAACAGCGCGATGCCGGTGCCGCTCCAGCTGCCCGCCGGCCGGTCCCCGGAGCCGTACACGGTGACGAAGGCGACGATCCCCAGGATCGCCACGATGTTGTTCACCACGGGGGCCCACATGTACGGCCCGAAGCTGCCGCGGGCGTTGAGCACCTGCCCGAGCAGGGTGTACAGCCCGTAGAAGAGCATCTGCGGCAGGCACCAGAGCGCGAACGCGGTGCCGAGGGCGGAGACGTCAGGGGTGGCGGTGCCGTGCCAGTAGATCCGGAACAGCGGTGCCGCCAGTGCCGTGAGCGCGAGGGTGGCAATCACCAGCACCGTCAGCGACACGGTGAGCAGCCGGTCGATGTACTCCTGGCCCTCCCGGCCGCGGCGTGCCGCCGACACGATCTGCGGCACCAGCACCGCGTTCAGCGCCCCGCCCCCGATGAGCAGGAAGAAGCTGTTCGGCAGCGTGTTCGACGTGGTGAAGATGTTCGCCGAGACCGTGGCCCCGATCGCCCACGCCAGGGCCGAGGTACGGACCAGGCCCAGCACCCGGGAGACGGCCGTTCCGGCGGCCATCAGCCCGCTGCTGCGCATCATCGAGGCGGCGGCGTCGGCACCGACCTCCACGCCCGGGGCGGGCGGTGGGGGCTGCGCACCGGCCGGGGAACGGCGCGCGGGGATCAGGCCCTCAGGGCCGCGCCCGGGGGCCACACCCGGCACCCGGTCCGCTGGTGCTGCCCGGTCGGCTGGTGCTGCCCGGTCGGCTGGTGCTGCCCGGTCGGCTGGTGCTGCCCGGTCGGCGCGCGCCACCCAGTCGGTCGTCGGGTCAACCGGCCGGCCGACCCGGGCGGCGCGTTCGGCGGCCCGGTCGGCGCGGTGGCGGGCCCGGGCCCGGGCGATCACCGGGTCGTCGAGATCCGGCAGCGAGATCGGCCCGGTGGGGGGGCCGTAGAAGGGGCCGGGCAACGGCCCGGAGGGATGCTCCGGACTTGCGCCCGGTGCCGGCTCGACCCCGAGCGCAGCCCGGCGCTCCCCGGCGATCCGCTGCCGGCGCGGGCCGAGGCCACTCCCCCCGCTCCCCGCGGGTCCGGCGTTCCCCCCCGGCCGGTCGGGCGGCTCGGTCATGGCACGCCCCGCCGACGCCCGGCACCGGCGTCGTCCGGGTGCTGCGCGGCAGCGGGCCGGGGTGGCTCGGCCGGGGTGGGCAGCGGTGGCGGGGCCGGGGTGGGCAGCGGTGGCGGGGCCCGGTGCCTGCTCTCCCGGGCCACCACCTCCTCGTCGGCGTCGGGCACGCTCTCCGGCGGGATCCGGGTGCGGCCGCGCCGCACCCCCCGGACCAGCCCTGCCACCACGAGGATCCCCAGCAGTCCACCGGCGATCGCCAACCCCCGGTTCTCCCAGTCGCTGTGCAGCCGGACCAGGATCGGGTCCGAGCTCTTCAGCCGCTGGCCCCCCGGCGCCGAGAGCACCGCGGTGACCTCGACGTCACCGTTGGCCAGCACCCGCACCGGGACGTAGACCTGCTGGCGGCGATGGGCCTCGACGGTGACCACGATGCCGCTGCGGACCAGCAGCTTCGCCGAGCGCGGCTGCAACGTGAGGATCAGCCGCACCGGTTGGTCGAGCTGGTTCTCCAGGGTCACCGGAAGCCGCGCGGCGCGGGCGAGGAAGAGGATGTCGCTGCCGGTGAGAACGTTCACCCCGGCATAGAGCGAGGCCACCCGTCGGGCGAGGTCCTGCCGGGCGATCGACTCCTCCGCGGAGTTGCCGCGCCAGGCCTGCCCGAGCAGCGACGTGCAGGACAGTTCCAGCTCCGGCACCACCGACTGGGGTTGGGTGAGGGCCGGGGCGAACTGCTTCAGCTGGGCGTAGGCCGTGCTCACCGCCTGTACCTCCGCCACCGGGAGTTCGGCGGCGCGGGCCGAGGCCGGGTACGCCGGGTGGGACCGGTGCAGGTCCGCGGCCTTCTGCGCGACCATCGCCGCGAGCGAGCCCAGCTGGAGCCAGGCGGCCGAGTGCAGCGCCCGGGTGGTCGCCTGCACCCCGGCGGGCGAGGGGTTCCAGTCCCGCGGGGTCACCGCCAGCACCGAGCGCGGCTGGCTGGGCCGCTCGGCGCTGATCGTCGCCAGGTCGGCCAGCAACTGCTGGGTGGCCAGGGTGGGTGACGGCCCGCCGGTGGCGGCGAGCTCGCTCGACAGTGTGCTGTCGTACAGCATTCCCCCGAGGGGGGTGCCGGAACCGCTCACCGGCACGGTGGACCGGCCGGCGGGGGTGTAGTTCAGCTGCTGGGTGGGCGGCTGGGCGGTGTCGGCGAGGACGACATTCTTGGCGCCCCGGGCGGCCAGGACGTCGAGCGTCGACTGGTCGGCCAGCCCACCGGCGGGCCAGGCCAGGTCGTTGGGCAGTGCCGAGCCGAGCAGCGAGCGCGTGACCGCGGTCGACTGGCTGCGGGCCAGCGCGTAGAGCCCGCCCGCGCCGCCCCGGGCCAGTGCGCTGAGGTCGGGGTCACCGTAGGGGAGGGCGACGGCGGACCGGCCGGGCAACTCCCCGGTGACGGCGTGCAGCCAGCTCCCGGCGTCGGTGGCCCGCTGCTCGACGGGTGTCGCCCCAGCGTCGGTGCCCGTCGCCGGCAGGGTGGCGCTGGGCGCCGCGGCAGCGGCCCCCGACCCACCCGTGGAGGTCGCGGTGGGGGTGCTCGGCGGAGGGGTTACGGTCGGCCTGGACCCCGCGTCGGCGGCGGACAGCAGGGCCGGGTCGAGCGCCCACGAGAAGGCCGGGTCGGCCCCTGCCTGTACGACGCGGGTGAGGCGGCCGGTGGGGGCCATGGCCGCGAGCAGGTCGGCGCTCGGGGGGGAGGACGTCGCCTGCGGAAGGGCGGAGGTGATCGGCGCCAGCAGGGTCAGGGTGACCGGCGAGGGGTGCACCGTGGGCGACCAGATCAGGAAGGTGCGCTGCTCCCCGACCCGATGTGGCCCGCCGGTGCCGTCGGCGATGACCTCCACCGCGGCGCCGCGGGCCCCGAAGGCGGTGGACAGGTTGGGCAGGTTCAGCGCCGAGGCAGGGAAGGTGAGGCGGTAGACGACGGAGGCGCCCGGTGCGAGCGCCACCTCGACCTTGTGGGTCGCGCGCACCGGGGACAGCACCGGGTCATGGCCGGCCACCCACGCGCCGACGTCGGAGCGGGTGGCCAGCGGCCAGTACTGGGACCGCAGCTCGACGGTCATCCCGCGCAGCGTCGTCGTCCCGACGTTCCGGATGTGCCCGCTGACCTCGACGCTCGCCCCGGGGGTGATCGTCGCCGGGGTGAGGGTGTCGACGCTCACCTGGGCCTGATCCGCGGGAGCGGCCGCGACACCGGGTGAGGTGAGGGTGGCCGCGCGGGCGGCCGGAGCGGCAATGCCGGGCACCGCGAACATGCCGAGCGGAATCGCCAGCCCGACCGCCGGGAGCCAGCCGAGCCGACGGGCCCGGTGGCCGCGGCGCGGGCGCGCGAGGCGGTGGGGGAGCCGGCCCGCGCGGGCAGGGCCGACGCGGCCGCTCACGCCGTGCCCGCCAGGAGGGCGGTGGCCTCCCGGGCGATCTTGCGCTCGTTGGGGAAGGCCAGCCGGGTGGCGAGCTCGGTCAGCGGCACCCAGGCGGCCTCGATGGCCTCCCGGTCGGGGTCACCCTCGATGCTCAGCTCCCCGCCGGTGGCCTCGAGCAGGTAGTGGTGCACCAGTTTGTGCACCCGGCGGCCCTCGGCGGAGAACCAGTAGTCGATGGTGCCCAGCGTCCCCACCACCCGACCACGGATCCCGGTCTCCTCGGCGATCTCGCGGACGGCCGCCTCCGCGGGGGTCTCCCCGCGCTCCAGGTGTCCCTTCGGCAGGCACCACTCGACCCGACCGGCGCGGTTGACCCGGGCGATCACCGCCACCCGGTGCTGCCCGCCCTGCAGGTCCACGACCACCCCTCCCGCCGAGGTCTCCTCAACCGTCGGCAGCACCTGCCGCTGGCCGCGGGGTGACCGAGCAGGACGGGGCATGCGGTCACTGTAACTAGTCGACCGTGGTCCGTGGGCAGCCCGAGACGGTGGGTCACCACCTGCATCTGGCACGCTTGGGGCCCGTGTCCGCTCCACGCTCCGACGCCCTTGCCGATGCCCGCAGGAAGCTGGTCTCCACCCTGGTCCACCTGGACCCCGCGGTGGGTGACCTGGCTGCACGCTTCGCCGCGGCCGGCTACCGGCTGGCCCTGGTCGGGGGTCCGGTGCGGGACGCCCTGCTCGGTCGCACCGCCCCCGACCTTGACTTCACCACCGACGCCCGTCCGGAGGTGACGGCCGGACTGTTGCGCGGCTGGGGCGAGGCGCACTGGGACATCGGCAAGGAGTTCGGCACCATCGGTGCCCGCCACGGCGCCACCGTGGTGGAGATCACCACCTACCGCTCCGACGTCTACGACCCCTCCTCCCGCAAGCCCGAGGTCGCGTTCGGGGACAGCCTCGAGGCGGACCTGGCGCGGCGCGACTTCACCGTCAACGCGATGGCGGTCGAGCTGCCGGAACTCACCTTCGTCGACCCCTTCGACGGCCTCGCCGACCTGGCGGCCCGCAGGCTGCGCACCCCGGGAACGCCACAGGCGTCCTTCGGTGATGACCCGTTGCGGATGATGCGTGCGGCCCGCTTCGTCGCCCAGTTGGGGTTCGAGGTTGCCCCCGGGGTGGCCGGCGCCATGCACGAGATGGCGGCGCGGATCGAGATCGTCGCCGCCGAGCGGGTACGGGTCGAGCTGGAGAAGCTGCTGCTGGCCCCCCGGCCGCGGCAGGGCCTGGCGCTGTTCGTCTCCAGCGGGCTGGCCGATCATGTGCTCCCGGAGCTGCCCGCGCTGCGGTTGGAGATCGACGAGCACCACCGGCACAAGGACGTCTTCGAGCACTCGATCACGGTGTTGGAGCAGGCCATCGCCCTGGAGGACGGCCCGGACGGCCCGGTACCCGGCCCGGACCTGGTGCTGCGGCTGGCTGCGCTGCTGCACGACATCGGCAAGCCCGCCACCCGCCGCTTCCTGCCCGACGGCGGGGTGAGCTTCCACCACCACGAGATGGAGGGCGCCAAGCTCACCACCCGCCGGATGCGCGCGCTGCGCTTCGACAAGGAGACCACCAGGCAGGTCTCGCGGCTGGTGCAGCTGCACCTGCGCTTCCACGGCTACGGCGAGGGGGAGTGGACCGACTCGGCCGTGCGCCGCTACATCACCGATGCCGGGCCGCTGCTGGAACGCCTGCACCGACTCACCCGCTCGGACTGCACGACGATGAACCGGCGCAAGGCCCAGCGGCTGGCCGGTGCCTACACCGAGCTGGAGCGGCGGATCGAACGGCTGCAGTCGCAGGAGGAGCTGTCGGCGGTGCGGCCCGACCTGGACGGCAACGCGATCATGGAGATCCTCGGCATCCCGGCCGGACGTGAAGTGGGTCGCGCCTGGCGGTACCTGAAGGAGTTGCGGCTCGAGCGCGGGCCGCTGGACCCCGAGCAGGCCCGGAGCGAACTGCTCGCCTGGTGGGAGCGGATGGGCCGGCCGGGCGCACCGTAACCTGACCGCATGGGGACCGCCGGGACCTTCCTCGGTGACCTGCGGACGGTGCTCCGCGGCCGCGACTTCCGGCGGCTGTTCCTCACCCGGCTGGTCTCCCAGGCGGCCGACGGCGCGTTCCAGGTGGGGCTCGCCGGGGTGGTGCTGTTCTCCCCCGAGCGGGCGGCCACCGCCGGGCAGGTGGCGATGGTGTTCACCGTCGCACTGGCGCCGTACACCGTTCTCGGCCCCTTCACCGGGGTCATGCTCGACCACTGGCGCCGCCGCCAGGTGCTGGTGGTGGCGAACGCGGTGCGCGCCCTCGTGGTGGTGGGTACGGCCGTGCTCGCCTGGCACGGCGTGGTGGGCGCCCCGCTGTACCTCGCCGTGCTGGTGTCGATGTCGGTGAACCGCTTCTTCCTGGCCGGGATCGGGGCGAGCCTGCCGCGGGTGGTGGCGGCCGAGGAGTTGGTGATGGCGAACTCGGTGTCGCCGACCTCGGGCGCGGTGGTGGGGCTGCTCGGCGGCGTGCTGGGGTATTCGGTGCGCGCGCTGGCGGGCCCCGGTCATGTCACCGACGGGCTGATCGTGCTGCTCGCGGCCACCGGCTACGCGGGCGCCGCGCTGCTCGCCGCCCGGATCGGGGTGGACCTGCTGGGCCCCGGGCGGCAGTCCCGGCTTCCCTGGTCGGGGGTGGGTGAGGCGGCGCGGGGGGTCGGAGGGGACCTCGCCGGTGCGCTGCGGCACCTGCGCGCCCGGCGGGCGCCGGCCGCCGCCCTGGCGGTGACGGTCGCGGTGCGCTTCGGCTACGGCGTGGCGCTGCTGATGACCTTGCTGATGTGCCGGAACCTGCTCACCCCGCGGGGGCACACCGGTGCGGGGCTGGGGCTGCTGACGCTGGTGCTCGCCGCCACCGCCGGGGGCTTCGCGCTGGCTGCGGTGCTGACCCCGGCCGTCACCCAGCGGCTCAGTCCTCGGTCGTGGGTGGTGGTCTGTGTCGCCGGGATGGCCCTGCTGGACGTCACCCTGCTGGTCGGGATCTCGGTGCCGGGGATGCTCGCCGCCGCGGTGCTGCTCGGGCTGCTCACCCAGAGCAGCAAGATCTGTGTCGATGCGATCGTCCAGGCGGGGGTGGACGACGCCTTCCGTGGCCGGGTGTTCGCGGTCTACGACGTGCTGTTCAACGCCGCCTTCATCCTGGCCGCGGCGGTGGCCGCCGCGGTGCTGCCGGAGCGCGGCTACTCCCGTGCCGCGCTGGTCGGGCTGGCCGTGCTGCACGCGGTCACGGCGCTCGGCTACGGGCGGGCCGGTGCGGCGGCGGGCGAGCGCCGCGAGGGCCGCCCCGAGCCTGGTGTCGGCGGGGGCGGCCCTCGGCGGGTGGGGCCGGGCGGGGCTAGCGCTCCACCTCGCCGGCGATGAACGCCTCGACCTTGGTGCGGGCGATGTCGTCGGCGTACTGCTCCGGAGGGGACTTCATGAAGTACGACGCGGCGGACAGGATCGGCCCGCCGATGCCGCGGTCCTTGGCGATCTTCGCCGCCCGCAGCGCGTCGATGATGATGCCGGCGGAGTTCGGGGAGTCCCAGACCTCGAGCTTGTACTCCAGGTTCAGCGGCACCTCACCGAAGGCCCGACCCTCCAACCGCACGTAGGCCCACTTCCGGTCGTCGAGCCACTGCACGTAGTCGCTGGGGCCGATGTGCACGTTGCGGGCACCGAGGTCGTGGGAGAGGTTGCTGGTCACGGCCTGGGTCTTGGAGATCTTCTTCGACTCCAGCCGCTCCCGCTCGAGCATGTTCTTGAAGTCCATGTTGCCGCCGACATTGAGCTGGTAGGTGCGGTCGAGCACCACGCCGCGGTCCTCGAACAGCTTGGCCAGCACCCGGTGGGTGATGGTCGCGCCGACCTGGCTCTTGATGTCGTCACCGACGATGGGGACGCCGGCGTCGATGAACTTCTGTGCCCACTCCGGGTCGGAGGCGATGAACACCGGCAGCGCGTTGACGAAGGCGACCTTCGCGTCGAGCGCGCACTGCGCGTAGAACTTGTCCGCGTCCTCCGAACCCACCGGTAGGTAGGAGATCAGCACGTCGACCTGGGCGTCGCGCAGCGCCCGGACGACGTCCACCGGCATCTCGTCCGACTCGGTGATGGTCTCCCGGTAGTACTTGCCCAAGCCGTCGAGGGTGTGGCCGCGCTGCACGGTCACGCCGAGGGGCGGCACGTCGCAGATCTTGATGGTGTTGTTCTCGCTGGCACCGATCGCCTCGGACAGGTCGAGGCCGACCTTCTTGCCGTCGATGTCGAACGCGGCGACGAACTCGATGTCGCGCACGTGGTAGTCGCCGAACTGCACGTGCATGAGACCCGGGACCGTGCTGCCGGCATCGGCGTCCCGGTAGTAGTGGACGCCCTGAACCAGGGACGAGGCGCAGTTGCCGACGCCGACGATGGCGACGCGTACGGACCCCATGCCTTTCTCCTTCGCTGCTCGTGAGATGTCGCGTGTCCGGCCACGACGCTGTGATCCGGCTGCCTGTCCGTGCTGGGTGTTCGGTGGTGCGTATCGGGTGGTGCGTATCGGGTGGTGCGTATCGGGTGGTGCGGGTCGGGTGCGTGCTGCTCTCAGGGGTGCTGGTGTGGGGGTGGCGCCGGGGCGTCCGGGTCGCGCAGGTGGGTCATGTTGCTCGCCCGCTCGCTGTCGATGAGCTCGGTCAGCCAGCGCACCTCGCGCTCGACGGACTCCAGGCCGTGCCGCTGCAACTCGAGGGTGTAGTCGTCCAGCCGCTCCCTGGTGCGGGACATCGACTGCCGCACGCCCTCGACCCGTTCCTGCAGGCGCATCCGCCGACCCTCGAGGATGCGCAGCCGGGTGGCCGCGTCGGTGCGTGCGAAGAAGGCGAAGTGCACGTCGAAGGTCTCGTCCTCCCAGGCTGCCGGGCCGGACTGGGTGACCAGCGACTGGAAGCGCTCCTTGCCGTCCGCGGTGAGTTCGTAGGCGATCCGGGCCCGCTTGCTGGCGGGCCGCGCTCCTGGGTGGGTGTCGGTGGGCTCGACCGCGCGGATCAGGCCCTCGGCGAGCAACGACTTCAGCGCGGGGTAGAGGGTGCCGTACGACAGCGCCCGGAAGGCACCGAGCACACCGTTCAGCCGCTTGCGCAACTCATACCCGTGCAGCGGCGCCTCGTGCAGCAGCCCGAGCACGGCCAGCTCGAGCACCTCCGCGCGCCTGCTCATCGGTGCTGACCTCCCTCCGCGCTCCGCCCACGTCGAACTCCGCCGCTTACCCCGAACTCCGCCGCTTACCCCGAACTCCGCCGACTACCCCGAACCGAGCGGAGTAGCCCCTTCAACACTCCGCGTTACATCCACCAGATGTATCGGGCCGATACATCTGGACACTAGATGTGGGGGGTCGGGTGCGCAACCCCCCCAGGGCCTGTCGTTCGGCGCGCGGCGGTGTGGCGTTCACCTCCCCGACGGGAGCGCGGAACCTCCGCCGCGTCCCGGTCGTCGTCCGGAGCGGGTGCCCGCGGCGTTAGGTCTGCGACCGCGGCCCACCCCCGCCCCGGCAAGCCCGCCGGGAATGTCCTACCCGCTCCTGAACAGCAGGTTTCGGGGCTGGGTGGCGGGGCGGCCCATACTGGACACCCGGCGGCCAGGTCGCACCGGAGTTGGACGCCGTGGCGGGCACCGCAGGAACAGCAGCCGAGGCGAGGGAACGAGGATCGTGGGACGTCGAAACGTCCGACCCGTCGGAGGGCGTGTGGCGCCCCGCCACGAGGGCATCTCCCGATACGCACCGTCATCAACCCGGAGCAGGCGGTTCATCGACTACCCCCGGGCCGCCCGGCGTGGGTGGACCCGCTGGATCCCGTCGTGGCGGCTGGTGAG
This sequence comes from uncultured Actinomycetota bacterium, assembly GCA_963784535.1. Lineage (GTDB taxonomy): Bacteria > Actinomycetota > Actinomycetes > Actinomycetales > Kineosporiaceae > CAWARR01. The sequence goes on from CAWARR010000008.1 coordinate 618,998, forward strand.
CTCGTTGGTGCTGTTCGGGCTCGGCTCCCTGACCGTCGGCTTCCTGGCGATGTACGCCAACGCCAAGGTGACCGGTCCGGTGGACTCGACCCAGGCACAGACCACGATCGTCTACTACAGCGACGGCAAGACCGAGATCGGCCGGTTCCAGGTGGAGAACCGCACCAACGTCGACCTCAAGCAGGTGCCGCAGTCGGTCCGCGAGGCCGTGCTCGCCGCGGAGGACCGCACGTTCTACACGAACAAGGGCGTGTCCATCACCGGCATCCTGCGGGCCGCCTGGAACAACAGTTCCGGCGGTGCGCTGCAGGGCGGCTCCACGATCACCCAGGAGTACGTCAAGAACGCCATCCTCGCCAACCAGCAGCGGACGATCTCGCGCAAGCTCAACGAGTTCTTCATCTCGCTGAAGATCAACCGGCAGATGTCCAAGGACGCGATCCTGCAGAACTACCTGAACGCCATCTACTTCGGACGCAACTGCTACGGCATCGAGGCTGCGTCGCAGACCTACTTCCACAAGGACGTGAGCAAGCTCAGCCCTTCGGAGGGCGCGTTCCTCGCCGGCATCATCAACGGGCCCAACTACTACGACCCCTCCAGTGGCGCGGAGTCGCAGGCCCGGGCGCAGCAAAGGTGGACGTTCGTGGCCGACGGGATGGCCAGCATGGGCTGGGTCACCCCCCAGCAGCGGGCGCAGATGAAGTTCCCGACCGTGCAACCCCCGAAGGCCACCGCCAAGCCGGTGGCCGACGACCAGCGCGGCTACCTGCTGCAGATGGTGCGTACCGAGCTGGTCGAGAACAAGCACCTGTACACCCAGGAGCAGTTGTCGAGCGCCGGGCTGCGGATCGTCACCACGTTCAGCAAGGCGCTCGTCGCCGACGCGGTCAAGGCCGTGCACTCCGCCCTCCCCCCGCGCAAGACCTGGCCCGACGGGACCGAGGTGGCGCTCGCGTCCATCGATCCCAGCAGCGGCGCGGTGGTGGCGATCTACGGCGGTGACGGGGTGCGGGCCAGCAACGCCGCCACCCAGGACGGCGCCCAGGCGGGGTCGACGTTCAAGCCGTTCGCCCTTATCGCCGCACTCGAGGGCGACCCGAGTCACCCGCCGGTGAACCTGCGCAGCCGCTACGACGGCAGCAGCCCGCAGAAGTTCATCGGCTACGACCAACCGGTGCGCAACTTCGGTAACGAGCAGCCGGGGACCATCGACCTGATCAAGGCCACCGAGGACTCGGTGAACACCGTGTATGTCGGGCTGAACAAGCAGATCGGCCCGGCGCACACCATGGACGTGGCGGTGCGGGCGGGGCTGCCGAAGACCACCCCCGGCCTCACCGACACCCTCTCCAACGTTCTCGGCCCCAGCTCTCCGCACCCCATCGACATGGCCGACGCGTACGCGACCATCGCCGCGCAGGGCATCCAGCACCCCTGGTACGTCGTGCAGCAGGTACGCAACAGCAACGGGCCGATCTACACCTACCGGCCAGCCAGCGCCGCCAAGCCCGTGTTCAACACCAACGTGATCGCCGACGCCACCTACGCCATGCAGCAGGTCGTGAAGCACGGGACCGGCGCCTACGCCAGCAGCCTGCCGCGCCCGCTGGCGGGCAAGACCGGCACGTCCGACCAGAACAAGTCGGCGTGGTTCGTCGGGTTCAGCCCGCAACTGTCGACCTCCGTGGCGATGTACCGGATCGGGAAGGCCCCGACGTTCAGTCCCCTGCCGCTGCAGGGATTCGGGGGCTTCAGCAGCGCCGGGATGACCGGCGGGAGCCTGCCGGTGCGGGTGTGGACGCAGTACATGTCGCAGGCGCTGAGCAACAAGCCGGTGCTGAACTTCCCGCCACCGGTCTACGGCGGCACGGTGATCGACCCCGCGCCGACGCAGACGCCGACCCAGACGCCGACCCAGACGCCGACGCAGACGCCCACCGCGACGACGTCGACCCTGATCCCAACGCCCACCCCGACCTACCCGGTCCCGACGACGCCGACCTGGCCGACGGGGCCCACGTCACCTTCGCTGACGCCGACCCTTCCGGGTGTGCCGAAGAGCCCGTGACCGGGGTGGCCGGTGCCGCCGCCGGTCACCGCCCCGCGGGGTGAACGGTTGACCCCGCCCGAGGGCGTCGGGGCCGGGCGCCGCGGCCCGGGACCAGGGCCTATCGTCGTCCTGGCCGTGGACGGGACTCGTGCGGCGGACAGCTCGGGAGGCGCTCAGTGACGGTGGGCCAACCAGGGAGCCCGGGGCCCGGCGGGCGGCCGTCGCCGGGCGGGCAGCCGGGCGGGCAGCCGGACGGGCAGCCGGGCGGGCAGGCAGGCCCGGCGCCGGAGTACGACGCCCCCCCGACCCGCTCGATCCGGCGGCTGACCCGCACCTCCGCGCTCGGCGTGGTCGCCCCGTCACGGGTGGACCCGGTGGCGCGCGCGGCCAGCCAACTCATCGGTGGCCCGTCCGGGCGCCGGCTGGCGTCGGCGTCCGGGTTCTGGCGCGCGTCCTCGGTGCTGGTGCTGCTCAGCATTGTCGTGCTGATGTTCGGGGTGATCCAGAAGGAGCACTGCCGCAGCACGGGCTGGAACAGCCCCGACCAGTTCTGGCACGCCTGCTACAGCGACATCCCGGTGCTGTACGGCAGCGTCGGGCTCGGGGGCGTGGCCCGACCGGGGCTCGTCGACGCGGTGGACTCCGGCGCGCTCGGGCCGCCGTTGCAGGCTGCAGCGATGTGGACGGTGTCGTCCATGGTCAGCTCGGGGGACGCCGCGCACGCCCCGCGACGCTTCTTCGACCTGTCCGCGATCATGCTCGGTGGCGCCCTGATCGTCACGGTGCTGCTGGTGGTCGCCGGCTCGGGACGCCGGCCGTGGGACGCCGCCCACGTCGCGCTGGCACCGATGATCGCCACCGCCGCGCTGCTCTCCTACGACCTGTTCGCGCTGGCCCTGATGGCCGGTGCCCTGGTCGCCTGGTCACGCCGGCGTCCGATCGCGGCGGGGGTGCTGCTCGGGCTCGCGGTCGACACCCGGCCGATGACCGCCGTCGTCGCGGTGGCGGTGGTGGCAGTGGCGGTGCGGGCAGGGCGGACCGCCCCCGCACTCGACCTGGTGGGAGCGGCCTTCACCACCTGGATCGGGGTTCGCCTGCTGCTGTTCCCGGGGCTGTCGTTCGTGATGGCGCTGGCCATCGTCGGGGTGCTGCTGCTGGTGGCGACGGTCGCGATGCGGATCCGGCAACTGCCCGTGGGTGCCGCGCTGGGAACCACCGCCGCGGCGGTCTGGCTGGGTACCCAACTGCTCACCGGGCTGATGCACGTCCCGGGCCTGAACGTCGGCCTGTCGCACTCGTGGCAGGTGTGGAAGGGCGGCACCCCCGGGTACGGGTCGATCTGGCTGGTGCCCCAACTGCTGTCGGAGAGCCGCCCCGGGTCGGCGGGGTGGTGGTACACCGGCCCGCCGCTCAGCGCGTCGGCGACGACCGCCGCCAGCCTGCTCGCCACCCTGGCGGTGCTGGTGGTGGGCGTTCTGCTCGCGCTGTCCAGCGGGCACCGGCCGCGGATCGCCCACCTCGCGCTGTTCATGGTCGCCGGCTGCCTGCTGGTCGCCAAGTCGCTGCCGGTGCAGGCCTCGCTGGTGCTGCTGCCGCTGGTGGCCCTTGCCGGTCTGCGCTGGCGCGACCACCTGATGTGGGCGCTCGCCGAGGTCAGCTACTTCGTCGGCACCTGGCTGTACATCGCCGCCGGGAGCGTGCCCGATCGGGGGCTGCCTGCGGGCTTCTACCTCGTGCTGCTGCTGTGGCGGCTGGCCATGATCGGGTGGCTGGCCGTGCTGGCCGCCCGGCGCTGCATCGACCCGGTGCGCGATCCGGTGCGGGAGCCGGAAGAGGGCGGCGCCGGCGCCGATGACCCCCTCGGCGGTCCCGTCGACGGCGTGCAGGACGCCCTGACGCTGCGGCTGGCCTGACCGGCGCGGGGGATGCCGGATTAGGGACTGTCGCCCCACCCGGATACCCTGGACGCCGATCGGGACGCCCTGCACGGTGACCTGCCGCCGCAGTGGTGTCCCGGCTGACGCAACAGCCCTCCTGTCACGGACGGACCGTGACCGCTCAAGACCAGAGGAGGTGGGTTCACGCATGCGTCACTACGAGCTGATGGTCATCCTCGACCCCGAGTTGGAGGAGCGGACCGTCGCCCCGTCGCTCGACAAGTTCCTCAACGTCATCCGCAAGGGCGGCGGCAGCATCGAGAACGTGGACATCTGGGGCCGGCGGCGACTGGCCTACGAGATCAAGAAGAAGTCCGAGGGGATCTACGCGGTGGTCGACATGACCACCGAACCCGACGTCGCCAAGGAGCTCGACCGCCAGCTCAACCTCAACGAGGCCGTGCTGCGGACGAAGCTCATGCGCCCCGAGGCGCACTGATCCCCAGCGGTACCCGCTGACCGCGCCGCCCGGCGCGCGTGCGGGGTCACCGTCAGTGCCGTTCCCCCGGCAGTCACCACCCTCACCACCCTCCGACATTCACCACCCTCCGATCGGAGACTCCATGGCCGGCGAGACCGTCATCACCATCATCGGCAACCTCACCAACGACCCGGAACTGCGGTTCACGCCGTCCGGAGCGGCGGTGGCCAACTTCACCGTCGCGTCGACCCCCCGCACGTTCGACCGTCAGGCGAACGAGTGGAAGGACGGCGAGACGCTGTTCATGCGCTGCTCGGTGTGGCGCGACGCGGCGGAGAACGTCGCAGAGTCGCTGCAGCGGGGTACTCGCGTCGTGGTCAGCGGCCGGCTGCGCAGCCGGTCGTACGAGACCAAGGAAGGCGAGAAGCGCACGGTGGTCGAGATGGAGGTCGACGAGGTCGGCCCCTCGCTGCGGTACGCGACCGCCAAGGTCGCCAAGACCAGCCGGGGCGGGGGCTTCGGCGGCGGTGGCGGCGGCGGTGGCGGTGGCGGTGGGTTCGGTGGCGGTGGCGGTGGGGCCGGCGGTGGCGGCGGCTACGGCGGCAACCAGTCCGCGCCTGCCGACGACCCGTGGGCGACCAGCTCGTCGGGCGCCGGTTTCGGCGGCTCCCAGGAGGACCCGCCTTTCTGAGGCGGGCAGCTCCTATCCCCCGGGGGGCCACGCACCGTGGCGCCCCGCTCTGATCCAGCTCTCGGCATCCGCCCCAGGAACGGGGCGACCGACCGACCATCCCGGGCCTGGCCCGGGCTCCCCGAAGGAGGAGCACCACGATGGCGAAGCCACCTGTTCGCAAGCCGAAGAAGAAGCAGAACCCGCTCAAGACCGCCAAGGTCGACCGGGTCGACTACAAGGACACTGCCCTGCTGCGCAAGTTCATCTCCGACCGGGGCAAGATCCGCGCCCGCCGGGTCACCGGAGTGACGGTGCAGCAGCAGCGCGAGATCGCCAAGGCGGTCAAGAACGCCCGCGAGATGGCGCTGCTGCCGTACTCCAGCTCGGCCCGCTGAGGGAGGGGACACGATGAAGCTGATCCTCACGCAGGAGGTCTCCGGCCTCGGCGCTCCCGGTGACGTCGTCGAGGTCAAGGACGGCTACGCCCGCAACTACCTGGTTCCGCGCGGTCTCGCCGTGGCGTGGACGAAGGGCGGCGAGAAGCAGGTCGCCTCGATCCGCATGGCACGTACCACCCGGGAGATCAAGACCCTCGAGGAGGCCCAGCGCATCCGCGACGCGCTGCAGGCCCGGCCGGTGCGGCTGACCGCACGGGCCGGCGCCAACGGGCGGCTGTTCGGGGCGATCACCCCGGCGGACGTGGCCGAGGCGGTCGTCGCGGTCGGCGGCCCCCAGGTCGACCGGCGCAAGGTGGAGCTGCCCCAGGCGATCAAGTCCCTCGGCGACTACACCGTGCACGTCCGCCTACACCCCGAGGTGCAGGCCAAGGTGGCGTTGCACGTGGTCGCCGCCGGCTGATCCGTCGCCCCGAAACCCCGCTACGGGCACGGTGTGACACCGCGCTCACCGGTTGGGCACGGTGTCACACCGCGCCCACCGGTTGGGCACGGTGTCACACCGCGCTCACCGGTGGGGCCGGTGGGGCGGGCGGGTGGGGGGTCAGCGGGAGGCGCCGGTGACCAGCCAGGCGTCCGAGTGCGCGCGCAGCCCGAGGAACACGGCACGGCTGAGCATGTAACCCCCCGCGTACGCCACCCACAGCCAGACCAGGCCGGCGGTGCCGTGCGGGCCATGTGCGGCCACGGTGAGCGCCAGCGGTGCGTACAGCAGCACCTGGACCACCCCGGCTACGGCCAGGAAGCGCCCGTCGCCGGCGCCGATCAGCACCCCGTCGAGGACGAAGACGTATCCCGACAGTGGTTGCGCCACGGCGGCGACCACGAGGGCGGCGACCAGGGCGGAGCGCACGGCCGGATCGGCGCTGAACCCCAGGGCCAGCAACGGGCCGCCGGCCAGGAGCAGCGCCCCGAGCACCGCTCCGCCGAGACCCCCCAGACGAGCATCCGCCGGGTGGCCGCACGCACCGCGGCGGGGTCGCCCGCGCCGAGAGCCTTCCCGGTCAACGCCTGCCCGGCAATGGCCAGCGCGTCCAGGGCCAGCGCAAGCAGCGACCAGAGGTTCGATGCCACCTGGTGCGCGGCGAGCGCGGCCGTGCCCTGGCGCGGTCGCGGCGTAGGTGGTGACCAGCAGCGCCGCCCGCAGCGCGAGGGTGCGCACCAGCAGCGGGACACCCGCTCGCCCTGAGGCCCTGACGCCGGCCGGGTGCGGGCGCAGCGGCGCCCCGAGCCGGCGGGCCCCGCGGATCACCACCCCGCCGGTGGCCACGGCCATCCCGAGTTGGGTGAGGGACGTTCCCAGTGCCGATCCGGCGATGCCGAGGCCCACCCCGTGAACCAGCAGCAGGTTCAGGCCGGCGTTGACGCCCGCGCCGGTGCCGGCGACGGCCAGCGGGGTGCGGGTGTCCTGCAGCCCGCGCAGTACCCCGGTCGCGGCAAGCACCACGAGCATGGCCGGGATGCCGGGCAGCGCCCAGCGCAGGTACGTCACCGCCTGGGCATCCACTGCGGCCGAGGCGTGGAAGAGTCTGACCAACGCAGGCACGGCGGGCCGCCCCGCGACGGCGACGGTGCTGCCCAGGGCTGCGGCGAGCCACATGCCGTCGACGCCCTCGGCCACCGCGGCCCGCCGCTCACCGGCCCCCAGTCTGCGTGCCACCGAGGCGGTGGTGCCGTAGGCGAGGAAGACGAACAGGTTCACCGCGGTGGACAGCACCGCCGCGGCGATGCCGAGACCGGCCAGCGGGGTGGTGCCCAGCCGGCCGACGATCGCGGAGTCGGCGAGCAGGAACAGGGGCTCGGCGACCAGTGCCCCCAGCGCCGGAACGGCCAGGGCCAGGATCTCCCGGTCGTGGGCACGCCCGCCGCCGGCGCCGGAACCGGACCGCGCACGCACGCTGGACCTCCTGCGCCGGGCCGGGTGGCCCTGCGACGGCGGGCCGGGTGGCCCTGCTGACGGCGGGCCGGGTGGCCCTGCTGACGGCGGGCCGGGTGGCCCTGCTGACGGCGGGCCGGGTGGCCCTGCTGACGGCGGGTAGGGACCTGGGCGGCCCCGGGCCATCATCGCGTGGCCCGCACCGAGCTCGTGGTATCCGCGCGCGGGCCCGCTGGTGCGCCGCCGCCGAAGGACGAGACCCGCAGCCCGGGGAGGCTGTGCGCGACACGCCGGGGGGGCGAACACGCGGACGTCCTCACGTCCACATCCGGTGGATGTCATTCAGCCTGGTCAGAACGGCTTCGGCGGGTGGCCCCAGCGTTTCGTCCACAGGGTTGTCCACAACCTGTGGGGAGACGTCCACGGGCCGGGCCGAACTATCCACAGGTTTCCCCGGAATGGTGCACAAGCGGGGTTTGGAGCCGGGCCTGCGGCACCCCTAGCGTGTCCCCGCCACCTCCGGAGCCGCGCGACGGCGCCGGGGACCGCACTTCGTCCGCCGGGCGAAGCTGTCGGTGCTGGCCGGTAGGACTTCGGGTGTGCAGGCGGGCCCGGGTTGAGCCCGGCGAGGGAGGCACCCCACCGGCGGTGAGAGTCCGCTCCCGGGGGGGTGGCGGAGCGGCGCAGGGGAGGGTGGGGCGTGTCCGTCGTCGACCTGGGGCAGCTCCGGCAGGCCCGTCGGAGGATCTGGGTCGGCGTCCGCCCCAGGACCTCGCCGCCGAGCAGAGCGTGCTCGGCGGCATGATGCTGTCCAAGGACGCCATCGCCGACGTCGTCGAGGTGGTCCGCTCGGCGCGACTTCTACCGCCCCGCGCACGAGATCGTCTTCGACGCGATCACTCGACCTGTACGGCCGCGGCGAGCCGGCCGACGCCGTCACCGTCTCCGACGAGCTGACCAAGCGCGGCGAGATGGCGCGGGTCGGCGGCGCCCGCCTACCTGCACGACGCTGATCTCCATCGGTGCCGACGGCCGCCAACGCCGGCTACTACGCGCAGATCGTCCGGGAGCGGGCGGTGCTGCGCCGGCTGGTCGAGGCCGGCACCCGGATCGTGCAGCTGGGCTACGCGCCCGACGGCGGCGACGTCGAGGACATGGTCAACGCCGCCCAGGCCGAGGTCTACGCGGTCACCGAGCGCCGGGCCAGCGAGGACTACGTGCCGCTGTCGGCGATCATCGAGGGCACGATCGACGAGATCGAGGCCGCCGGTCACCGCGGCGACGGCATGGTCGGCGTCCCCACCGGCTTCGCCGACCTCGACCGGCTCACCAACGGCCTGCACCCGGGCCAGATGATCGTCATCGCGGCCCGGCCGGCGATGGGCAAGTCGACGTTGGGGCTCGACATCGCCCGCAGCGGCGGCCATCAAGCACGATCTGGCCACGGTGATCTTCTCCCTGGAGATGAGCACGCAACGAGATCACCATGCGCCTGCTGTCCGCCGAGGCGCGCATCCCGCTGCAGAACATGCGCAAGGGCACGATGCGCGAGGAGGACTGGACGCGGCTCGCCACGACGATGGGCGAGATCACCGAGCGCCGCTGTTCATCGACGACAGCCCGAACATGTCGCTGATGGAGATCCGGGCCAAGTGCCGCCGGCTCAAGCAGCGCCACGACCTCAAGCTCGTCGTCATCGACTACCTGCAGCTGATGACCTCGGGCAAGCGGGTCGAGTCGCCGCCAGCAGGAGGTCAGCGAGTTCTCCCGGGCGCTGAAGCTGCTGGCCAAGGAGCTCGAGGTGCCGGTGATCGCGATCTCGCAGCTCAACCGTGGCCCGGAGCAGCGCACCGACAAGAAGCCGCAGATGTCCGACCTGCGTGAGTCGGGCTCGATCGAGCAGGACGCCGACATGGTGATCCTGCTGCACCGCGAGGACGTCTACGAGAAGGAGTCCCCCGCGCCGGCGAGGCCGACTTCATCGTCGCCAAGCACCGCAACGGGCCGACCGACACCATCATGGTGGCCTTCCAGGGGCACTACTCGCGCTTCGTCGACATGGCCTCGTGATTCCCAAGCGCCGGGGCTGCCGCGCCCGCGGGCGCGCCCGCCGCCGGCCGGCCGGACTGCTGGACGCGCCGTCGGCCAGCTGGACGGGATGGGGCCGGGCTCAGCGCGGGGGTGAGCCGCCGCCCGCGTACCCGTCGTGCAGGGCCCGCCGGGCCGGTTCGGCGTAGCGCTGCGGGTCCTGGTGCGCCATAGCCAGCAGCCACGCCGTGCCCTCCAGCGCCCGGGCGCGGCGGTAGGGCGCGAGCTCGGCGGGGTGCGGCTCGGGCATCCCGGAGGCCGCCGCGTAGGCCCGCACCGCCGCGGCGCCGTCACCATCCCCGGTGCCGGCCAGCACCGCGAGGTCCCACAGCGGTGGCCCGGCACAGCTCTCCTCCAGATCGGTCCACAGCCAGCGGGTCCCCGAGCGCAGCAGGTTGCCCGGGTGGGCGTCGCCGTGCAGCGCCCCGGCCCCGGTCACCTCACCCGCCGCCGCGCCCGGGAGCCCGTCGGCTGCCTCCCGCCCGGCGGGAACGGCGAGCCCGGCGCGGACGGCGTCCAGTTCCGCGCGCAACCTCGCCAGCACGTCCGCGGGCAGCGCACCCGCCCGTTCCAGCACTTCGAGGGCCTCGGGGATCTGCTGGTGCACGGGTGCCAGCCACGGCAGCGGGCCGCCGAACCCGGCCAGTGACCGGTGCAGGTCGGCCAGTGCCACACCAACCTCGGCCGGGCCGGGGCGCTCCGCCGACGGGGGCAGGAAGGTCCACAGCGTGAGGGACAGCCCCGCGTGCCGGTGCGGGCCCGGATCTGCCAGCGGGGTGGGCGGCAGGACGGGGCCGCCGGCGGCCGCGGCCGCGGTGGCGACCGCCACCTCACGGGCCATCCAGGCCCGCGGGTCACGGCGCGACCATGCGGTCAGGGTGCACACCCGGGCCACGACCGGGGCCGGGGCGAGCCGCACGATGAGGTTGCCCCGGTCGGAGAGCACCTGCAGGTCCCCGGCGGGCAGCCCGGCACGCCGTGCCACTGCGGCGGCGGCGGCGAGGCCGCGCCGCCGGAGCTGGGGCCTGCCCGGCAGCCGCGGCAACCGCTCCCCCCGCTCCGCGTGGTCCACCCGCCCATCCTGGCCCGGCCGGGGGCACCCGGTTGCCCCGCCCGTCGTTCCCGGATGGACAGCCCCTTCTACGACAGATAGAACGGCACCCTCGCCCGTCCCAGCAGCTCTGCCCGTCCCAGCAGCTCTGCCCGTCCTAGCAGCTTCGCCCGTCCCACCAGCTTCCCGAGGAGTCCGCCGATGCCCGCCGCCAGCCCTACCGCCTGCCCCCACCGCCCCGACGGCCTCACGGGTCGAGGCGGGGCCGGGGGTCCGCTGCGCGCCCGGGCCGGGTGGGTGGCGGCCCTCGCGGCGGCCCTGACGGTCGCCGGCTGCGGCGGGCCGTCCGCATCGCCGCCGGTCGTCACCCTCGGTTCCTCGGTCGCCGGAGCCCCCGCGGCGGGCACGCTCGTGAACAAGGCCCTCGATCCCGCGGTGCTCGCCCTGCCACTGAAGGACGAGCACGGGCGGGTGGTCAGCCTGGGGTCGCTGGCGGGCAAGACCGTCGTGCTCACCGACTTCCTCACCACCTGCCAGGAGGTGTGCCCGATGACCAGCGTCGACTTCCGGACCGCCGCCAAGGCGGTGGCCGCGGCCGGGCTGTCGGGCTCGGTGGAGTTCCTCGAGGTGACGGTCGACCCGGAGCGGGACGACCCGGAACGGCTGGCCGCCTACCAGCAGTTGTACGGGCAGGTTCCCGGCTGGGACTTCGCCACCGCCGGGACGGCCGGCACCGCGGCGCTGTGGAAGGCCCTCGGGGTGTCGTACTCGAAGGTGGCGAACACGCCGCCGCTGCCGAGGGACTGGCTCACCGGCGGACCGCTCGGCTACGACATCACCCACCAGGACGTGGTCTTCGTGATCGACCCGAGCGGGCACGAGCGCTGGCTCACCTCAGGGTCGCCGTCCACCGCCGGCCAGCAACCGCCGACCACCCTGCTGCACTTCCTCAACGACGAGGGTCGCAGCAACCTTGCCGCGCCGCCGGACCCGTCCTGGACGGCCGCTGACCTGACGGCGGCGGTGGCCCTGGTGACCGGCCACGCAATCGGCTGAGCCGACGAACCGGTGGGCGATTCAGCATCAGGATTGTGCCAAACGCGTTGACAGAGAGTGTCCGATTGGCTACAGATAGCACTCTAACCTCCGCATGCGGGTACCGTGTCCGCATCGGAGGGAGCCAGGAGGACTGACGTGACCCACTACCCGCCCGCCCCGCCCCTCCCGCGCCTGGCGCGGCACGCCGACGCGGCCCCCGCCGCGGCCGTGACCAGCAGCGCACCCGACGAGGGCCGGGTCGGGACTACCCTCGACCGGGTGACTCCCCCCGTCGCCCTGACCACGGCCGGCCCCCCCGGGGACGTCGACACCCAACCCATCCGGTTGCGGCTGCACACCCGGACCGTGCGCCCGGATGCCGCGAGCATCGCGCAGGTGCGCAGGTCCTTCTGGCTGCTCGGCGACCTGGACATGCTCTCGCAGCGGTTCGACGCCCGGCTGCTGTGCCTGACGCCGCGGGCCGAGGAGGTGCTGCGGCGGCTGTTCCCGCGCGACGGGGAGCGCTTCATCACCGCGGTGTTGCGCCCGGTGGAGGCGCTCGGCGCCGAGCACGACCCGGAGCCCGGGGCCGACGCGGAGGCGCAACTGCGCTCGCTCGGGGCCCGCCTGCACGCCGTCGGGCTGCGGCAGGAGGACTACGCCTTCATCGGGCTGTCGCTGGCCCGCGCCGTGCGCGACTCCTACTCCGCGGAGTGGACGACGACGCTCGGGTCAGCCTGGTCGGAGATCCACAACTGGCTGGTCCCGCAACTCGAGGCGGGGGCGCGGGGAGCGCGGCTGACCGAGACCGAGCGCAGCCTCGGGGCCCGGGTGATGCAGGTCGAGGGGAACCGCACGGCGAGTGTCGCCGCGGCGGGCTGAGCTCGGCGGCAGCACGCTCGACCGCCGTTGACCCGGGGCCGACCGGACGTCAACCCGACGGCGACCGGCCGCGGGCGGGCACCGACCCCCGGTGACGAATACTCCGGAGCGTGAGGGCACCCCGGGGACGGCAGCTGCTGCGCCGCGTCGCCCGCCACCCGTGGCGGGTCCTCGGCTGGTGGACGGTGACCTGGACCCTCGTCCAGTCCGGCTCGGTGGCGGGCTCGTGGCACTACCTGCGACAGGGCGCCGAGCTGCTCCTCGACGGTGGCCGCGCGGGCGGACTGCACCTGTACGCCTCTCAGCCGCAACTGCAGATCGGGCCGCTCTCCTTCCTGCTGGCGATCCCCTTCGGGGGGTTGCCCCCGTGGGCGGCGCGCTACCTCGCCGCGCTGGCGATGACCGCGGTCGGCCCGCTCGCGCTCGCCGCGGTGGTGCGGATGCTGCCCCCCGGGGGGCGCACCCGGCGACGGGCGTTCATCGCCGGAGCGCTGCTCGTCCCGGTCTGGACCGATCTCGGCACCCACACCGGGCACCTTGACGACGTGCTGGCCCTCGGCCTGTCCGTGCTCGCCCTGCAGGCGATGGCCGGGCGCCGCTACGAGCTGTCCGCCCTCCTGCTGGCGGCGGCCGCCGACTCCAAGCCCTGGGCGGCGGCCTTCGTGGCCGTGCTCCTCGTCGTCCCTCGCGAGCACCGCCGCCGGGCCCTGCTCTGCTGGCTCGGCGGGCTCGCGGTGGCCTGGGGGCCGTTCATCCTCGCCGATCCGCACACCCTGCTGGCGGCGCGCTTCACGATCCCGAACGCGGCGAGTTCGGCGCTGCGCGCGCTCGGCGTCGCGGCGGCCCGCACCCCGCTGTGGGACCGTCCGCTGCAGTTGGTGCTCGGCACGCTGGCAGGGGCGGTGGCGGTACGCCGGCACCGGCCGGCCGCCGTGCTGCTGGTCGCCGTGGCGGTCCGGGTGATGCTCGACCCCAGCGTCTACGCCTACTACACCTCCGGCCTGGTGCTGGCGGCGGTCACGTTCGACCTGCTCGCCACCCGGCTGCTGCTGCCGTGGGCGACCCTCGGCGCGGTCGTCCTGGTGTACCTGCCCCGGCTGTGGCTGCTGCTGGGGCACGGCGGCCAGTCCACCGCCGGCCTGCTCCGGCTGGGGTACACCGTTGGCGCGGTGATGGCCGTGCTGGCGCTGCCCCGGAGCAGGCTGTGGCCCGCCGCGCGTCCTGACGGCGCTCAGGGCCGCGGGCCCGCCACCCGGCCACCGGCCTCGCCACGCAGCGCCGTCGCGAGCCGCGCCGCCACCGCGGGGGCCAACTGCGGATCCAGGCAGGCGGTGGTCAGCCGCACCGCGGGGCCGGAGGCGATCCGGTAGGACTCCCCGGGCCGGACGGCGATGCCCGCCGCGAGTGCTGCCTGCGCCACGGTGGCCTCCTGACGCACAGGGACCCAGACGTTCAGCCCGGTGCCCGCCGGGGTGGCCACCCCGTGCTGCTCGAGCGCCGCCGCGAGCGCCTCCCGCCGCCGCGCGTACGCCGCCGCCGCGCGCACCACCCGGGCCGGATGGTCGGGGTCGGTGAGCAGGTGCAGCACCACCCGCTGCAGCAGCCAGGACACCCAGCCCGCCCCGGCCTGCTGGCGGGTGGCGACCCGGGCGGCGGTGAGCCGGTCGGCGGCGACCCCCGCCACCCGCACGTCCGGCCCGAGCAGCTTGGCCAGCCCCTGCACGTGGGCCCAGCACCGGGTGGCCCCGAGCGCGGCGACGGAGTGCAGCGGCGCGCCCGCGGCCGCACCGAGGTGGTCGTCCTCCACCAGCAGCACGTCGGGGTGCCCGGACAGCACCTCCGCCAGGTCGCGGGCCCGCCGTGCGGTCAGGGTGGCACCGGTCGGGTTGTGCGCCCGGACGGTGAGGATGGCGGCGGCCGGCCGCCGGCTGCCGGGGCGGGCAAGGGCCCGGGACAGCGCGTCGGGGAGCATCCCGGCGGCGTCCAGCGGCACGGGTTCCGGCACCAGCGCCAGGCTGTCGAGCAGATCGAGCACGCCGCTGTAGGCGGGGTCCTCCACCGCGACCACGTCACCGGGGTGCAGTTGGGCGACCAGAGCACGCTCGATCCCGTCCAGAACGCCCCCCACCACGCCGAGGCTCTGCCCGGAGGTTCCCTCGTCCCGCGGGCCACCGTCGGCCCGCAACCACCCGGCCAGCGCCTCCCCGAGCTCTGGGAGTACGCCCGGTTCCCCGTAGGGGCGCGAGCGCCCGGCGGCCGGAGCGAGATCGGCGCCGAGCGCCTCCAGGCAGGGCCGCAGGTCGGGCAGCAGCGCCGGGTCGGGCCCCCCGGTGGCCAGGTCGAGGACCCCGCTCGGTACCGACAGCGCGGTGCGCCGGGCGGACGCCGACCGCCGCCCGAGCACGGTGGTCCCGGCCCTGCCGTTCCCGGCCACCAGCCCGCGCCCGGCCAGTGACCGGTAGGCGGCGGCGACGGTGGCCGGGCTGACCTCGAGTTGGCCGGCCAGGGACCGCACGGTGGGCAGCCGGGCCCCCTCGGCCAGCCGGCCGGCGGCGATCTGGGCCTCGACCGACGCGGCGATCTCGCTCGCCCGTCTTCCACCGATCCGGTACCGTGCATTACGTACCATGATGAAGATAGTACGCTCTAGAACGTAAGTGCGTCCTCGGCTATGTACCAGTTCTGTCCGTCAGCACCGCTGAAATGGTGTTGACCCAGCACGATTGCGTACTGATACGAAACCAGTTCGAACCAGCGAAGAGCTACCGGGGGTGCGGGGTGTCGGAGTATCAGGCGGTTGCGCGAAGCACGCCCAGCCGGTTGCGGGAGCGAGCCGGGTACGGCGTCGAGGAGATCCACGCCGTCCTCGACGAGGCATTGGTGTGCCATGTCGGTTTCGTCGTCGACGGGCGGCCGGTGGTACTGCCGACCATCCACACCCGTCACGGCGAGACGCTCTACCTGCACGCCTCCACCGGAGCGGGCCTGGCGCGG
The DNA here is from genome assembly GCA_963784535.1 of uncultured Actinomycetota bacterium. Lineage (GTDB taxonomy): Bacteria > Actinomycetota > Actinomycetes > Actinomycetales > Kineosporiaceae > CAWARR01. The sequence goes on from CAWARR010000008.1 coordinate 634,466, forward strand.
GCGGTGGCCGCGGGTGGGCTGCCGGTCTGCCTCACGGTCACCCTGGTCGACGGGCTGGTGCTGGGCCGCAGCCAGTTCCACCACTCGATGAACTACCGCAGCGTCGTCGTGCACGGCCACGCACGCCTGGTCGAGGACCCGCAGGAACGCCTCCTGGCCCTGGCGGCGATCGTCGAGCACGTCGTGCCCGGGCGCGGCCCGGCCAGCCGCCCTCCCGACCAGCGCGAACTGGCGGCGACGGCGGTGCTCGCCGTGCCGCTGGTGGAGGTCTCGCTGAAGCAGCGCAGCGGGCCTCCCGGCGACGACCCGGAGGATGTCGTCCTGCCGCACTGGGCCGGGGTGATCCCGGTGCGGACCGGGTTCGGGCCGCCGCAGCCCGCGCCGGACCTTGCCGCGGGCACCCCCACGCCCGAGCACGTGCTGGCCTACCGGAGGCCCTGACCCCGCAGCCTCAGCCCCCGTCCGGGTGGGCGGGGGCAGCGGCGGAGCGGCGCACCCTGATCGCCACCAGGCCGCCGACCACCAGCAGCAGCGCGGCCCCGAGCCCGATCCACAGCCCCGCCGAGGGCCCCTGGGCGGGGGTGGCGAGGGTGGGCGTGGTGCCGGCGACCGCGGACGGCGGCGGAGCCGTCACCGTCACCTCCACCCCCGGCCCCAGCTTGACCACGGCGAACGCGACCGGGAGCCGGTCCAGCCGGGCCGCGTAGATGTCCGTCCCGACCTGTGCGGTCGAGACCTGGCTCCAACCGGTGCCGTCCCAGGTCTCGATCACCACCTGCTGGCTGGTGGCCCTGTCCGCGCGCAGGTTCACCACCACCTGGTGGCCGGTCCGCAGCCGGACCGGCCCCCCACCGGGCAGCGTCGCGGTGAGTTCGTACAGGTTGCTCGCGGCGGTGACCCCGGCGGGGGCGGGAGGGGTGGCCACGGGCGCGGCGGTGAGGGTCGGCCCCGCGCTGCCCGCGGGAACCTGCAGCGATCCGGCTGCCAGCGCGAACGCCACCTGCGGCCCCTGCTCGGCGCTGAAGGCCCGGGCCGCTGCGCTGGTGCCGTCCTTGGCCACGGGCACCGCGACGCTCGCCCGGGTCGCCGCCGCGGTCGGTTCCGCTCCGGCCGGGGGGACGATCCACCGGTAGGGCTCGTCCGGGAAGCCGATGCCGTCGTACAGCGGCGGCGCGTGCGGTGGGCGGACAGCCAGCACCGCGAGCAGGGCGAGCCCGGCGAGCAGCAGCGTGCGCCGTGCCGGGATCACCGCAGCCACCAGCCCGCCAGGTCGGCGAGGGCGTGCGCCACCCCCGCTGCCCGCCAGGACCCCGACGCCTGGCGCAGCCCGCCGAGCAGCAGTCCCACCGCCAGGTCGAGCGGGACGGCCTGCCAGCCGTAGAACGGCACGTGCAGGGCGGCGAACGCGAGCGTCGTCACCGTGAGCGCGCTGCCCTCGCCGCGGGCGAGTGCGAGCGCTTCCCACAGCGCCCCGCGGAGCAGCCTCTCCTCGGCCACCGCCACGGCCGTGACACCCAGCGCCCAGGCGGGGAAGTCCGCCGCGGGCAGCGGCTGCCCGGCGCCGCGCAGGTGGACCAGCAGCGGCACGGCGCAGAGCGCCGCCGCGCCGAGCAGGCCGCACAGCCACCACCCGGGCCGGGACAGCCTCGCCAGGGACGCCACCGTTGTGCGGGCAACGGCTGCGGGCGGCACCGTCGCGGGTGCCACGGGCGGCGGCGCCACCGCCGCGGACGGCACGGTTGCGGACAGCAGCCGAACCGCCGCGGACACGCCGAGCAGTGCGACGGCGAAGACCGCGGCGGCGCCGCTGCTGCGCACGCCGTCCGACCCCGCGACGCCGAGCCGCAGGCAACACGAGCCGGCCAGTCCGGCCAGCCCGGCCCCGGCCGCGGTCAACCCCACCGCTATCCCCCGGCCGCAGCGGCGGCCCCGGCGGGCGCCGTCCCCGGCACCTGCGCGCCGGCTGCCGGCGCCGGGTGGGCGGGCTGCTCGATCAGCGGCTGGGCGAGCAGCCACAGGCTGATCATGGTGTAGCCGACCATGGCCGCCAGCCATGGCCATTCGGCCCGTCGGGCCAGATCGCGCCCGGCGGAGCTGACGTGCAGGTGCCGGTGCGCGATCACGACGGCGATGATGTGGGCCGAGATGATCACCGCGATCTGGACGTACCAGACCACCGCGGTGGGCATGATCGAGGTGTTCACCTCGTAGGAGTCGTTGAACGGGTACGGCAGCGCGACGGGCGGCGGATCCTGCCCCAACGGGTTGCCCAGCAACGGGAGGGCCAGCTGGCCGTTGATGAGGATGTACTGGACGTAGTGCGCGAGCAGGTAGCCGTAGGCGATCGGCAGCAGTGAGGGCAGCAGCCCGGTGAGCGCACCCAGCGCGCTGCCACCGTGGCGCCCTGCCCGGGCCGCCGCGGCGGCGAAGGCCCCGAACATCCCGAGCATCGCCGTGGTCAGCACCAGCAGTGCCAGCGTGGACACCGCCTCCAGGCCGCGCGTTCCCGCACCCATCGTGGCCGGCAGCCAGGCGACCAGGTGCTGCCACTGCGGCGTGGACAGCAGCCCGTCGAACGTCACCGAGACCAGTAGCAGCAGCACCCCGACCACCCGACTGGCGGTGGCATCGAACGGCACCGCCAACCCACCGGCGAACCCCGGTCGCCCGGGGGCGCGGAAGCGCCGGTACCCCAGCCGCCCCCAGGTCGCGAACATCACCGTGAACAGCTCGGCCCGGGTGTTCCAGGCGTCGGCGCCGAAGACGAGACCCCCGGCGGCGCACACCACCGCGTACCCGGCCAGCGCCGCGGCGGTGACCCGGGGCAGGGTCGCGGTGCCGTTGACGATCAGTTCACCGACGACGACCGCGAGGTAGCCCGTGGCCGCCACCCAGTAGCCGGCGGCGGCGGGCCAGCGGACCGGGTGCCGCCCCGCGATCACGGCGGCGCGCAGGCCGGGGCGGTCGGCGCCGCGGGCGATCGCCGCGAACGGGTTCAGCGGGCCGGTGAAGTCGCCCACCACCCCGACGAGCAACGGTGCGGCGACCCACCCGAAGACCCAGAACGCGGTCGGGAGCAGGTTCTCCGCCACCACCTGGCTGCCGGCGAGCCCGCAGGCCACGAGCAGGGCGAGCAGCACGACCGAGCCGATGGCGGGCGCCCGCCCGCCGCGCGGGGGGACCACGTCGGCGGGTGGGTGCGTGCCGGTGGCCATCACCTCCCGCCCGTACACCAGGGCGAAGGAGACCAGCACCGCGGCCGCTCCACCGGCGAGGAACATCCACAGCGGTACGGGTGACTCGTAGCGCTGGCCGAAGGCGTGCGCGATGGGGAGCATGAACGTACGCCTCACGTGCACCTCCCGGGCCGACATCGCTGTCGGTAGGTGGGACTGCGATGGGGTGGAGCGGCCAGATGATGTCATCGAATGGTCATCGGCGCCTCCGGATGGCTGTGGACGGCGGCGACCGGCGCCGGGCCGGGCGTGCCACGCTGGCCAGGTGACGGTGTGGCTCGGCGTGGACGTGGGCGGGACGTTCACCGATCTCGTGACGGCTGCCGAGGACGGCACGCTCGGCTTCGTCAAGGTGCCGTCGGTGCCGGCCGACCCGTCGCGCGCCGTGCTGGCGGCGATCGGGGCCGCCGCGGTCGACGGCGCCGCGGTGGCCCGCTTCGCCCACGGCACCACGGTCGCCACCAACGCTCTGCTCGAGCGGCGCGGTGCGCGCACGGCGCTGGTGACCACGGACGGCTTCCGCGACGTGATCGAGATCGGCCGGCAGGACCGGCCCGCGCTGTACGACCTGACCCGCGACCGGCCCGCGGCGCTGGTGCCGGAGCAGGCGCGCTTCACCGTGCGTGAACGCTGCGGGCCCGGGGGGGTGCTGGTGCCGCTGGAGGACTCGGAGCTGGGCGACCTGGCCGGCCGGCTGGCGGCCCTCGACGGGCTCCAGGCCGTCGCGGTGTGCCTGCTGTTCTCCTTCCTCCACCCCGAGCACGAGCGCCGGGTGGTCCGGTTCCTGCGGGCCGCCCTGCCCGGGGTGAGCGTCGTGTGCTCCAGCGACGTGCTGCCGCAACTGCGCGAGTACGAGCGCTTCGCGACCACCGTCGCCGACGCCTACCTCGCCCCTGCCCTGGCGGGATACCTGAACCGGCTCGGCACCGGGGTGGCGGCGGCGGGCCTGCCGGAACCGCTGGTGATGCAATCCTCCGGTGGCGTCGCCGAGCTGGCGACTGCCGCGTCCCGGGCCGCGGGCTGCGTGCTGTCCGGGCCCGCTGCGGGGGTGGTGGGTGCGGCCTACGTGGCCGGCCTGTCCGGGGTGCACGACCTGCTCACCTTCGACATGGGTGGCACCTCCACCGACGTGGCCGCGGTGCTCGGTGGTGCACCGGAGGTCACCGCCGGCTCGACGGTGGGCGGGGTGCCGATCATGCTGCCCAGCGTCGACGTGCACTCGGTCAGCGCCGGGGGCGGTTCCCTGGCCTGGGTCGACAGCGGCGGCGCGCTGCGGGTGGGCCCGGTCTCGGCGGGTGCCGACCCCGGCCCCGCCTGCTACGGGACCGGCGGCGACCCGACCGTCACCGACGCCGACCTGGTACTGGGACACCTCAGAGACGGTGCGCTGCTCGGGGGCCGGGTGCGGCTGTCCCGGGCGGCGGCGGTGCGGGCCCTGCAGGCACTCGGCGACCAGTTGGGGCTCGGCGTGCAGGAGGCGGCACAGGGGGTGGTCGCGGTGGCGGACGCCCAGATGGCCCGGGCCTTGCGGGTGGTCTCGGTCGAGCGCGGGCTCGACCCGCGCGAGCTCACCCTGGTGGCGTTCGGCGGTGCCGGCGGGATGCACGCCTGCGCGCTCGCCGAGGAACTCGACATCCCGCGGATCCTCGTGCCGCACGCCTGCGGAGTGCTCTCGGCGCTCGGGCTGGCGATCGGGGACACCCGGCGGGACTACGTCCGCGCCCTGCTCGGCCCGCTCGACAGCCTCGACCCCGGGCCGGCCTTCGCCGAGCTGGCCGGGCGGGCGGAGCGGGACCAGCCGGGCGCGAGCTGCACCCGGCTGGTCGACTGCCGCTATGCGGGGCAGTCGCACGAGCTCACCGTCGCCGCGGGCGAGGGCGCGCAGGCGACCCGGGCCCGCTTCGAGGCGGAACACACCCGGCGCTACGGGTACGCGTTGCCCGCGCAGGGGGTGGAGCTGACCGCGGTACGGCTGGTGGCCACCCTCCCCGGCCCGCGCCCGCGGGTGCTGGCCCCGCCGGGCGACCCCGCCGCCGGGCGCGACACCCGGCTGGTGTGGGTGCACGGGAGCCCGCGCCGGGTGCAGGTCGTGCCGCGCGCGGCACTCGGCCCCGGGGACGGGCTGGTCGGGCCCGCGGTGGTGGAGTTCGCGGAGGCGACCTGCGTGCTGCGACCGGGGTGGCGGGCCGGGGTCGACGCGGTCGGGACGCTCGTGCTGGAGCGGGCGTGACCGGGGCCGGCGGGGGACCCCCGCCGCTGGACCCGGTGACCCTGTCGGTGCTGGGCGGCGCCCTGGAGGGCATCGCCGAGGAGATGGGCGCCGTGCTGGTGCGCAGCGCCTTCTCGGCGAACATCAAGGAGCGCCGGGACTGCTCGGCCGCGCTGTTCGACCCCGACGCCCGGATGGTCGCGCAGGCGGCGCACGTCCCGGTGCATCTCGGTGCGATGTACGAGTCGGTCCGCCAGGTGGCCGACCGCGATCCCGCGCCGGGCGACGTCTGGGTGCTCAACGACCCCTTCTGCGGCGGGAACCACCTCCCCGACCTGACCCTGGTCAGCCCGCTGGACCTGGACGGGGAGCGGGTCGGGTACGCGGCGACGCGGGCCCACCACTCCGACGTCGGCGGGATGCACCCCGGCTCGATGCCGAGCGGGTCGCGGGACGTCTTCGCCGAGGGGCTGGTGATCCCGCCGGTGCGGCTGGTGGCCGGTGGGCAGTGGGTCGGCGACGTGCTCGCGCTGATCTGTGCCAACTCCCGGACGCCGGGGTTGCGCCGCGGCGACCTGCGCTCCCAGGTCGCCGCGAACCAGGTCGCGGCGCAGCGGCTCGCCGAACTGGCACGCCGTCGCGGCCGGGAGGTGCTGCGGGCGGCGTTCGCGGCGGTGCTGGAGTACGGGGAGCGCCGCAGCCGGGCACGGATCGCCCAGCTGCCCGACGGGTGCTACCGGGCCGAGACCCAACTGGAGGGTGACGGCATCACGGAGGGCGACGTGCCGGTGCGGGTCGCGGTCACGGTGCGCGGCGAGGACCTCGTGGTGGACTTCACCGGGACGTCCCCCGCCGTTGCCGGCAACGTCAACTGCCCGCGGGCGGTCACCCGTTCGGCCTGCTGCTTCGCGCTGCGTGTGCTGCTGCCGGATGACGTGCCCGCCAACGACGGCAGCTACGCGCCGCTGCTCCTGGTCACCGAACCCGGGTCGCTCGTCGACGCCCGCCGGCCCTCGGCGGTGGTGGCGGGCAACGTCGAGACCTCCCAGCGGATCGCGGACGTGGTGCTGGCGGCGCTGGTGCAGGCGGTCGGCGAGGACGGGGCGCTGCCCGCACAGGGGCAGGGCACCATGAACAACCTCGTCATCGGGGGCCGGACCTGGACCTACTACGAGACCCTCGGCGGCGGCCAGGGCGCATCGGCCCGGGGCCCGGGTCCGTCCGGGGTGCATGTCGGGATGACGAACACGCTCAACACGCCGATCGAGGCGCTGGAGCTGGAGTATCCGCTGCGGGTGGAGCGGTACGAGCTCGAGCCGGGCGGTCGGGGGGCCGGGTTGCACCGGGGTGGCGCGGGGCTGGTCCGCTCGATCCGGGTGCTCGAGCCGGCGACGCTGTCGGTGCTGTCCGACCGACGCCGGCACCAGCCGCAGGGTGCCGCAGGAGGGGGTCCCGGCGCTGCCGGGCGCAACGAGGTGGACGGCGAGCCGGTGCCCGCGAAGGTCACCCGTGAGCTGGCGGCGGGCTCGGTGGTGACGCTGCACACCCCCGGTGGCGGCGGCTGGGGCGTCCCGGTGGAGGTCGAGGATGCGGGCGGGTGACCCTGCCGGGTTCACCCGGTCGGAGCACGGCGACACCGCGCGGACTCGCCCGACGGAGCGTAATCTTCACGCTACGCAATTGCACAATCACTCATTGGAGTCTTGACACGGCCAGGGGGATGGCTATGGGCGACACGGCGGTGACCGCGGTGGCGAGCCCGGCAGACCTGCGGGTCACCGGTCCGGCGCCGTCGCCCACGTCCGCGCCGTCACCCGGGCACGACCACGGAGACGAGCGCTTCCGGGCCCTGTTCGAGCACGCACCCGTCGGAGTGGCGCTGTGCGACCCCGACGGCCGCTTCGACGACGTCAACACGGCCTTCGCCGCCCTGCTCGCCGGCACCAGCATCGACCCGTCCACCGGCTGCCTCACCGACCTGCTCCGGCATGTGCCCGAGGGGTGCGACGAGGCCGTCGCCTGGCGGGAGGGGTTGGCGGCGGTGCGCTCCGGGGCCCGGCCGGTGGCCAGGGTGGAGCTGTCGATCGCGCCACCGGGCGCACCGGTGCGCTGGGTGCAGGCGACGGCGGCGCGGATCGGGCTCGGCGAGCGCGCGTTCCTGCTCGCCCACCTGGAGGACACCACCCCTCGCCGGCTGGAGCAGCAGCGGCTGCTGAGACTCGCCCTGCACGACGGCCTCACCGGGCTGGCCAACCGCACGCTGCTGGCCGAGCGGCTGCAGGGCGCACTCGAACGCGCCCGGCACAGCGGCCTGGCGGTGGGCGTGCTGTTCCTCGACCTGGACGGGTTCAAGCAGGTCAACGACACGCACGGGCACGACGTGGGCGACGACCTGCTGGTCGCGGTGGCCGCGCGGCTGACCGCCGTCCTGCGGGCGGGTGACACCGCGGGCCGACTCGGCGGCGACGAGTTCCTGGTGCTCGCCGGCGATGTGGCCGACGAGGCCGGGCTGCACGAGGTGCGGCGGCGGGTCGAGGCCGCGCTGGGTGAGTCGCTCGCCGTCGGGTCGCGCGCGCTGCGGGTGCGGGCCAGCATCGGAGCCGTCCTCAGCCGCCCCGGTGAGGATGGTCCACACCTGGTCAGGCGTGCCGACGCCGCGATGTACGCGGTCAAGCGGGCACGGCGACGGGCCATGGCCCGGCCCGTCGCCGTGCCCGCCGAAACCCTCCAGCTCGCACTGATCCACGAACAGGCCGCGGCCGCCGAGGCTCCCTGAGCCGTGGCCCGCCCCACCGGGCACAGTGGAGGGGTGACTGCGGTGTGGCCGGACCCGGGCGGCGACCTCGACGTGGACGTGGCCCTCGTCGGCGCCGGCGGCGCAGGGCTGAGCGTGCTCGTCGAGCTCGACCGGTTGCTGGACGGAGCCCCGGGACCACGGGTGGCGCTGATCGACCCGGAACACCGTCGCGGAGCCGACCGCACCTGGTGCTACTGGACCGCAGCCGCACCCGCCGACCGCCCGGCCGCGACCCGGGAGTGGCGTGAGGTCGACGTCGTCGACCCATCGGGGCGGGTGCGGGTGCTCGACCTCGACCCGCTGCGCTACGTCATGGTCCCCTCCGCCTCCTACTACGCCCTGGCCGAGCGGGCCCGGCAGCGCCTGCGCGCCGTCCGGGTGACCGCCAGCGCCGAGCACGTCCGGGACGGGGCCGGGTACGCGGTGGTGCACGCCGCCGGGAGGCAGATCCGGGCCCGCTATGTGTTCGACTCCCGCCCCGCCCCGCCCGCCCGCCTGCCGCGCACCGCTCTGGTGCAGCACTTCCGTGGCTGGACGGTGCGCTTTCCGTCGGAGCGGGAGACCCCCGGGCGGGCCGTGCTGATGGACTTCCGCGCGACCCAGCCGGTGCCCGGGCCGGGGCTGGGGTTCGGCTACGTGCTGCCGCTGGACGCCCGCCGGGCGCTGGTGGAGTACACCCAGTTCTCCCGCGCGCCGCTCAGCGGCCCCGGCTACGACGCGGCGCTGCGCGGTTACCTCGCTCTGCGCTGGCCGGACGTCGCCGGGCAGGTGCAGGTGGAGGCGGTCGAGAGCGGGGTGATCCCGATGACCGACGGCGTCTACCCCCGTCGCACCGGACGCCGGGTGTTCCGGCTCGGCACGGCCGGCGGGGCCACCCGTGGCTCCACCGGCTACACCTTCGCCGCCATGCAGCGGCAGGCCCGGGCGGTGGCCGGGGCGCTGGTCGCCGGCCGTGACCCGCTGCCCCCGCCGGCCTACCCGCGCCGGCATCGCTGGATGGACGCGGTACTGCTGCGCGCCCTCGACGGCGGATTCACCGCCGGGCCGGACCTGCTCGTCCGGCTGCTGGAACGCAACCCCACGACCCGGATCCTCCGCTTCCTCGACGGGACCACCTCACCGGCGCAGGACCTCGCGGTGATGGCGACGGCACCACCGGGTGCCATGGCCCGGGCCGCGGCCGTGGACGCCGCCGCCCGGCTGCTGCGCCGCGTGCACTAGCCTGCTGGCGTGTCGAAGGTCCTGGTCAACCTGCCCGTGGGCGAGCGGATCGGCATCGCGTTCTCCGGTGGGCTCGATACCTCCGTCGCGGTCGCCTGGATGCGCGAGCAGGGCGCCGTGCCGTGCGCCTACACCGCCGATCTCGGCCAGTACGACGAGGACGACATCGGCTCCATCCCCGGCCGTGCCATGCAGTACGGGGCCGAGCTGGCCCGGCTGGTGGACTGCCGCGAGCGGCTGGTCGAGGAGGGCCTGGTCGCGCTGATGTGCGGGGCCTTCCACATCCGTTCGGGGGGCCGCACCTACTTCAACACCACCCCACTGGGGCGGGCCGTCACCGGAACCCTGCTGGTGCAGGCGATGCGCGCCGACGGGGTGTCGATCTGGGGCGACGGGTCCACCTTCAAGGGCAACGACATCGAGCGGTTCTACCGCTACGGGCTGCTGGCCAACCCACAGTTGCGCGTCTACAAGCCGTGGCTCGACCCGACCTTCGTCAAGCAGCTCGGGGGGCGGACCGAGATGTCCGCGTGGCTGACCCAGCGTGACCTGCCGTACCGGGCCAGCACCGAGAAGGCGTACTCCACCGACGCGAACATCTGGGGCGCCACCCACGAGGCGAAGACGCTGGAGCACCTCGACGAGTCGATGGACGTCGTGGAACCGATCATGGGCGTGCGGTTCTGGGACGAGGAGGTGGCCGTTCCCGCGGAGGAGGTCACCCTGACCTTCGCCGAAGGGCGGCCGGTGGCGGTCAACGGCGAGGAGTTCGACTCGCCGGTCGAGCTGGTGCACGCCGCGAACCGGATCGGCGGCCGGCACGGTCTGGGCATGTCCGACCAGATCGAGAACCGGATCATCGAGGCGAAGAGCCGCGGCATCTACGAGGCACCCGGCATGGCGCTGCTGCACCTGGGTTACGAGCGGCTGGTCAACGCCATCCACAACGAGGACACGGTCGCGACCTACCGCGACTCCGGCCGGCGGCTGGGCCGGCTGCTGTACGAGGGGCGCTGGCTCGACCCGCAGGCGCTGATGCTGCGGGAGAGCCTGCAGCGCTGGGTCGGCTACGCCATCACCGGCGAGGTCCGGCTGCGGCTGCGCCGCGGCGAGGACTACACCGTGCTCGAGACCTCCGGGCCGCAGCTGACCTACCACCCGGAGCGGCTCAGCATGGAGCGCACCGAGGACGCGGCCTTCGGCCCGCTGGACCGGATCGGGCAGCTGACCATGCGCAACCTCGACATCGCCGACTCCCGCGCCAAGCTCGAGCAGTACGCCGGTCACGGGCTGCTCGGCGCGGGCCAGCACGAGCTGATCGGCTCGCTGGAGCCGGGCGGGGCGAACTCGATCGCGCGGATCGGCAGCAGCGGCGACGTCGGCACGGACCGGCTCGACGAGGCGGCGATGGAGTCCGGCACCGACTGAGGGCCCAGCTCACCCCTGCGTGGGGCGGAACCGGCGCAGCCGCAGCGAGTTGGTGACGACGAAGACCGAGCTGAACGCCATCGCGCCACCGGCGATCACCGGGTTGAGCAGCCCGAAGGCCGCCAACGGGATCGCCGCGACGTTGTAGGCGAACGCCCAGAACAGGTTCCCCTTGATCGTCCCCAGCGTGCGCCGCGACAGCAGGATGGCGTCGACGGCGGAGCGCAGGTCGGAGCGCACCAGGGTGAGGTCGCTCGCCTCGATCGCGACGTCGGTCCCGCTGCCCATCGCCAGGCCCAGGTCGGCCTGCGCGAGCGCCGCGGCATCGTTCACGCCGTCGCCGACCATGGCCACCACCTTGCCCTGCCGCTGCAGATCGCGGACGGCCTCGACCTTGCCCTCGGGCAGCACCCCGGCGATCACCCCGGAGATCCCCACCTGCGCCGCGACGGTGCGGGCGGCGCGCTCATTGTCGCCGGTGAGCAGGATCGGGGTGAGTCCGAGGCTGCGCAGCGCGGCAACCGCGGCGGCCGAGGTGGGCTTGACGGTGTCGGCGACCGCGAGCATGCCGCGGGCCTCGCCGTCCCAGCCGACCAGCACGGCCGTGCGGCCCTGGTCCTCGGCCGAGCTGAGCGCCAACTCCAGTTCGGCGGGCAGCTGCTGTGACCAGTCGGCCAGCCACTCCCGCCGGCCGACGACCACCGCGTGGGTGCTCCCCGGTTCGAGCCCGGGCACGACGCCCTGCACGCCGCGGCCCTGGGCGGAGTCGAAGGACTCGACCTCGGGCAACGCGCCGAACCGCTGCCGGCCGGCGTCGGCGACGGCGCGGGCGATCGGGTGCTCGCTGGCGGTCTCGACCGCCGCCGCGATCCGCAGCACCTCCTCGGGGTCCTGCGCCCGGGGCGGCCACCACATCGACGAGCCGCATCCGGCCCTCGGTGACGGTGCCGGTCTTGTCCAGCACGATGGTGTCCACGCGGCGGGTCTGCTCCAGCACCTGCGGGCCCTTGATGAGCACGCCCGAGCTGGGCACCGCGCCCGGTGCCGACGAGCAGTGCCGTCGGGGTGGCCAGGCCGAGGGCGCAGGGGCAGGCGATGACCAGCACCGCGACGGCGGCGGTGAACGCCGCCGCCACCCCTCCCCCGGCGAGCAGCCACCCGGCGAGGGTGGCCAGCGCGAGGCCGATGACGACGGGCACGAAGACCGCGGAGATCCGGTCGGCGAGGCGCTGTACCGGTGCCTTGCCGGTCTGCGCCTGGGTCGACCAGCCGGCCGATCTGGGCCAGCCGTGGTGTCGGCCCCGACCCGGGTGGCGCGCAGCACGAGCCGCCCGGAGGTGTTCACGGTCGCGCCGGTCACCGGCGTCGCCGGGCCGACGTCGACCGGGACGGGCTCGCCGGTGAGCAGTGACGTCGTCGACGGCGGAGGTGCCCTCGACCACGACGCCGTCGGTGGCGATCTTCTCCCCGGGGCGGACCACGAACAGCGTCGCCGACCAGCAACTGCTCGGCGGGGATGCGCTGCTCGGTCCGGCGTGCCGTCGGGGGCGTCCGCAGCACCGTCGCCTCCTTGGCGCCGAGCTCGAGCAGGGCGCGCAGGGCGGCCCCCGAGCGGCGCTTGGCCCGGCGCCTCGGCGTACCGGCCCGCGAGCAGGAACGACCGTCACCACCGCGGCGGTCTCGAGGTACAGGTCGGCCCGTGCCGCCCGTACCCGCCTGCGACGGAAGCAGGGTGAAGGGCATCCGCGTCCCGGTCGGTCCCGGCGCCGGTGAGGAACAGCGCGTACAGCGACCAGCAGGTACGCGGCGATCACGCCGAGGCGACCAGGGTGTCCATGGTGGCCGCGCCGTGCCGCAGGGTCGTCAGCGCGGCGCGGTGGAAGGGCCACGCACCCCAGATCACTACCGGCGAGGCCAGCGTGAGGCTGCAGCCACTGCCAGCTGTCGAACTGCAGTGCCGGGATCATCGCCAGCGCCAGTACGGGCGTGGCGAGCAGGCTGCTGACCACCAGCCGCTGCCGCAGCGCCCGCAGCCGCGCGGCCGCCTCCTCCTGCACCCAGGGGGGCTCGCCCGTGGTGCGGGCGGCCGCTCCGGCCGTGGTCCGGGGCCCGGCGCCGGCAGTGTCGGTGGTCGTGCCGTCCGCCGCGGGACCGGGGGCCGCGGGATGGGGAGCCGCGGGACCGGCGGTCCCTGGAGCGGGCGTGAGCACCGGCGCCGGCGACCCGGGCTGGCGGGGCAGCCGGGCGGTGTAGCCGGTGCGTTCGATGGTCGCGATCAGCTCGCCGGGGTCGAGGTCGGCCGGGAAGGACACGTGCGCGCTCTCGGTGGCGTAGTTGACCGTGGCGACGACGCCACCCATGCCGGTTGAGCTTCTTCTCAACCCGGGCCGCGCAGGACGCGCAGGTCATCCCCCCGACCGGAAGGTCGAGCTCGGCGCTGCGCGGCCTCCTGCCTCGCCCGGGAGCGACTGCGGGTCAGCCGTCGACGAGGGCATAACCCGCCTCGTCGACGGCCGCCCGCAGCGACTCGCCGTCCAGCGCGGCAGTCGCTGGTCAGGGTCACCGTGGAGGTGCCCCCCGCGCACCAGCTCGACGCGACCTCGTGCACGCCGTCCAGCGCCGAGAGCTCCTGGGTGACGGCGTGCACGCAGTGCCCGCAGGTCATCCCCGAAACGTGCAGCGTGGTGGTCTCGCTCATTCGACTCTCCTCGTGGTGATGGTGGCTGTGGACCCGGGGACGGATCGGCCGGTGGAACCGGCCCGGCGCGACCGCGGAGCCGGCGCCGCTCAGCTGCGAACCAGCCGGCTGATCGCCTCGGCGGCCTCGCGGACCTTCTCCTGCGCCGCGGCGTCGGACTCGCGGGCAGCCTCGACGACGCAGTGGCCGACATGGTCCTCCAGCAGCCCGAGGCTGACGGCCTGCAGTGCCTTCGTGACGGCGGCCACCTGGGTGAGGACGTCGATGCAGTAGGCGTCCTCCTCGACCATGCGCTGCAGCCCGCGGACCTGGCCCTCGATCCGGCGCAACCTGCGCAGGTAGTCGTCCTTGCTGCCGGTGTAGCCCGGCCATAGTATGCCTCCTGACCGCCTGATCCCGGTTCATCGGTCAACTAACACCGTACCTGGGCAGGGTATGCCCTTTGCGGGCCGTAGGGCCCGGGAGCAGCAGGGGGGCCGTAGGGCCCGGGAGCAGCAGGAGGGCGGCCGACGGGCGGCACCCGGTCCGAGCCGGGACGGGCGACTGAGCCGGGACGGGCTACTGCAGGTAGGCCTCCACCGGCAGTTGCGGGCGCTCCTCGGCGACGTCCGGGTCAAGCCCCGCCGCCCGCATCGCCCGCCGGCGGCGGAGCAGGTCCCAAGCTGGTCCAGGCTGTTCTCCACCTCGGACAGCCTGCGCACCTCGACGTCCTCGCTCAACTCACCGCGGTCACGCTGCTGGCGCAGCCAGTGCTCCTCGGCCACGAGCGCCCTGATGCAGTCGAGGATCTCCCGGTCGTCCATGACAGCCTCCTCATCGGGCCGCTCCGGGATCGCCGGGGGTGGCCGCGGTGATGTGGGTTACGACGCTAAGCGGGGCCCGTTCGGCCTAGCCCGGGCCGGAGGTCCCGGCCGGGAGCGGGGGCACCCGGTGGGGAGCAACACGCCGTGCGGAGGCGGGAGGGTCGACTGCAGGAAGTCGACTACTGCAGGAAGTCGACTACTGCAGGAAGTCGACTACGCAGGAAGTCGACCAGGCCGAGCGGCAGCCCGGTGTAGCCGGCCGGGGTGAGCGCGGCGAGCCGCTGCTCGACGGCTCGGCGGGCAGGCCCAGACCGCGGCACGAACTCGCGCATCGCGGCGGCCGTCGATGCGGCGTCCGCGGGTGAGCTCCTTCAGCCGCTCGTAGGGCTCGTCCATGCCGGGCACGCCGGCGATCCCGGCCGCGCGCATCGCCGACTGCACCGCCTCGCCGAGCACCTCCCAGTTGGCGTCGAGGTCGCGCTGCCATGGCCGCCGGAGCGGCGTCGAGCCCGGCCAGCCCGCGCCGCACGTTGTCGATCGCGAGCAGCGAGTGGCCGAACGCCGTGCCGATGTTGCGCTGCATCGACGAGTCGGTGAGGTCGCGCTGCAGCCGGCAGGTGACCAGGGTCGAGCCGAGCACGTCGAGCAGCGCGCTGCGAGACCTCGAGGTTGGCCTCGGCGTTCTCGAAGCGGATCGGGTTGACCTTGTGCGGCATCGTCGACTGGACCCGACGGTGCCCTGGCCGCGCACCTGCGCGAAGTAGCCCAGCGAGATGTAGGTCCACACGTCGGTGCACAGGTTGTGCAGCACCCGGTTGAAGCGCGCGACGTCGGCGTAGAGCTCGGCCTGCCAGTCGTGGGACTCGATCTGGGTGGTCAGCGGGTTCCAGGTCAGCCCGAGGTCCTCGACGAAGCGTGCGCGAGACCGCCACCCAGTCGGTGCCCGGCACCGCCGCGACGTGCGCGCCGAAGGTGCCGGTGGCGCCGTTGATCTTGCCGAGGTACTCGGCGGCCGCCGACCCGGCGCAGCTGGCGGCGCAGCCGGTGGGCGAGGACGGCGAGCTCCTTGCCGAGCGTGGTCGGCGTGGCCGGCTGGCCGTGCGTGTGCGCCAGCATGCGGCAGCTCGCGGCAGCTCGCGGCGAGGGCGGCGACGCTCGTCCGCCAGCGCCGCGCGGCCGGCAGCCAGACCTCGCTGGACGGCGCCCCGCACCATCAGCGCGTAGGCGAGGTTGTTGACGTCCTCGCTGGTGCAGCAGAAGTGCACCAGCTCGGCGACGGTCGGCCAGGAGGTGCCGGCCATGCATGCGCCGCTTGAGGTAGTACTCGACGGCCTTGACGTCGTGCACGGTGACCCGCTCGATCTCGGCCAGCTCGGCGACGTCGTGCCGGGCCGAAGCCGTCGACGACGCCGCGCAGCCGCGCCGCCTCGGCGTCGGTCGAGCCGGCGCGCCCCGGGCACCGCGCCCTGGCTGGTGAGGTGGATCAGCCACTCGACCTCGACGTGCACCCGGTCGCGGTTGAGCGCCGGCTCGGACAGGTGCTCGACGAGCGGCGCGACGACGGCGCGGTAGCGGCCGTCGAGCGGGCCGAGCGGGGGGGCGCCGAGCCGGTCGTCCGGGCCGAGGGCGGGGGAGGGGGTCGGGTTCACCGGCACGCCGTCATCGTCCCATGGTCCCCGGAGGGCTGGTCCCCGGAGGGCTGGTCCCCGGAGGGCTCCGGTCCCCGGGGCTCGTGGCGCCACCGTGCATGATCACGCTGGGGGGTGGGCGGGGCGGGCGCTCTCGGCCACCAGGATCCCGGTCATCACCACGGCCGCGCCCAGCAGTTGCACCACGATCAGCCGCTCCCCCAGTGCCACCCAGGCGACCAGCCCGGCGACCACCGGTTCCGCCGTCCCGACCAGCCCGGTGCGGGCCGCCCCGATCAGCCGCAGCCCGCTCAGCGCGAGCCCGAACGGCGCAACACTGCCGAGCACCACCACCCAGCCGACCAGCACCCACAACGGGGGATGCAGGCCGACGATGGTGCCGTGGGCCCCGAGCCGCGCGAACGGGTAGCTCCACCACGGCAGCAGCAGGCTCCAGAACAGCGCCGCGGCGCCGAAGCTCCACGCGGCCAGCGAGAACGGGTCGCGGGCGCCGAGCCCGTGCTCCCCGAGCAGGTAGTAGGCGGCCAGCGAGACGGCCGCCAGCACCGCGGCGAGCAGCCCGATCCCGTCCAGCGTCAGCCCCGCCCACACCCGGGCGACCAGGGCCAGCCCCCCGATGATCAGCCCCAGCGCCGCCCACACCCGCGATCGCACCGGCTCATGCCGCACGTAGCGCACCCACAGCGCCACCATCAGCGGGGCGGTGAACTCGATCAGCAGCGAGATGCTGACCGGCATCCGGGCGATGGCCACGAAGTACAGCCACTGCACCATCGCCAGCCCCACCGTCCCGTACACGGCCATGAAGCCGGCCTCGCGCCAGCCGATCCGCAGCGACGACGGACGGCGGGCGAGCGCGATCAGCGCGAAGATCAGGCCGGCGGCCAGGCAGCGGATCTCCACCAGCCGCAGCGAGGACAGCCCCGACTCCAGCACGACCTTGCTCACCGTGCCGTTCACCGCGAACAGGGCCGCGGCGGTGAGCACCAAGCCGGCCCCGAGCAGGGAGCGCGAGTCGTGCGCGGGCGCCACTGCGGGCGGTGCCATAGCGGGCAGTGGCGTGGCGGGCGGTGGCGTGGCGGGCGGTGGCGTGGCGGGCGGTGGCGTGGCGGGCGGTGGCGTGGCGGAGCGGGGGGCGGCACCCAGGCCGGGGCCGGGGCCGGGCAACAGCTCCGGGCGCGCCTGCCCGGTCGTCACGGCGTCGCCGACCAGGCCGGGCGAGCGGCCCGATGATGGGATGAATTCACGGGGGAAGCGTAGGTGATCGGGAGTCGGGGGCACCTGTCACCGGGGCCGATCGACACCAGGAGCCGGGACGCATGTCCCTTGCGCGCCCGCCCGGGCATGCATCTTGATGTCAAGACATCTGTGACATGGGCCGCCACGCAGCCCGGTTGGCGACGCGGGCCCGGCCACCCGGTACGTTGCCAGGCGTGAAGGTAGCCGTCGCAGCAGAGACCATTCGCGGCGAGCGCCGGGTGGCGTTGATGCCGGACGCCGTCCCGGCGCTGGTACGGGGAGGGCTGGACGTCATCGTCCAGACCGGTGCCGGAGCGCCGTCCCTGGCCACGGACGCCGCCTACATCGCCGCCGGGGCCCGCGTCGTCGACACCAACGACGCCGCCGAGGTGGACGTGTTGCTGCACGTCCGCCCGTTGCCACCCGCGATCATTGCGAAACTCAGACCGGGAACGATCACGCTCGGGTTCTGCTCGCCGTCGAGCGAGCCGGATTCCGTCCGGGCGCTGCGGGACGCCGCGGGTCACCGCGTTCGCGATGGAGCTGGTGCCGCGGATCACGCCGCGCCCAGTCCATGGACGCGCTGACCTCGCAGGCGCTGGTGGCGGGGTACCGCTGCGTGCTCGAGGCCGCCATGCGGCTGCCCCGCTTCTTCCCGCTGTTCATGACCGCCGCCGGGACGGTGCCGCCCGCCAAGGTGCTGGTGCTCGGGGCCGGCGTCGCCGGGCTGCAGGCGATCGCCACCGCCAAGCGGCTCGGCGCCGTGGTGTCGGCCTACGACGTTCGCCCGGCCAGCGCGGACGAGGTGCAAGTCGATGGGCGCCAGCTTCGTCCACCTCGATCTGGAGTCGCTCGAGGGCAGCGGCGGGTACGCCAAGGAGATGACCGAGGATCGCGCCGAACTGCAGCGCCGGCTGCTCACCCCGTACGTCGCCGAGTCCGACGTGCTGATCACCACCGCCGCGGTGCCGGGCCGGCGCGCGCCGATGCTGGTCACCGCCGAGATGGTGGGGCAGATGCGGGGCGGCAGCATCGTGGTCGACCTGGCCGCCGAGACCGGCGGCAACGTCGAGGGGTCCGTGGCCGGTGAGGAGCTCGCGGTGACCACCCTGGACGGCGGCGCCGCCCACCTGCTGGGGATGAAGGACGCGGCGAGCACGATGCCGGCCGATGCCTCCCGGCTGTACTCCAAGAACGTGACGAACCTGCTCGCCCTGATGATCAAGGGCGCTGAAGTGGTGCCGGACTTCGACGACGAGGTCATCGCCGGCGCCTGCCTCACCCATGACGGCCGGATCCGGCACGAGCCCACGGCGGTGCTGCTGGGTGAACAGGCCGCGCCGAGCCCGGAGGGGAGTTCCCGATGACCGGCATCGCACTGCTGACGATCTTCGTGCTCGCGGTGTTCGTGGGCTTCGAGGTGGTCTCGAAGGTCTCGACCACCCTGCACACCCCGCTGATGTCCGGGGCCAACGCCATCCACGGGATCATCCTGGTCGGTGCTGTCCTGGTCACCGGGCACGCCGCACTCGGCGCCGACCGAGGTGGTCGGGCTGCTGGCGATCGTGCTGGCCACGGCGAACCTGGTCGGCGGGTTCGTGGTGACCGACCGGATGCTGGAGATGTTCAAGGGTCGCCCCGGTGCCAGGGGCGCCGCGGGCTCCGGGAAGGGTGAGGGCCGGTGAGCGCCCTGTCCGCCAACACGGTCGAGGTCGGCTACCTCGTCGCCGCCGTCTGCTTCATCCTCGCCCTGAAGGGGCTGTCCTCACCGAAGACCGCCCGCCGCGGCAACCTCATCGGTGCCGGGGGCGCCGCCATCGCCCTGCTGGTCGCGTTCCTGTCCACCGACCTCAGCCACCTCATCCCGATCTTCCTCGCCATCGCGGTCGGGTCGGCGATCGCCGTGCCCGCCGCACGCATGGTGAAGATGACCCAGATGCCGCAGATGGTGGCCCTGTTCAACGGCGTCGGCGGCGGGGCGGCCGCGCTGGTCGCGCTGATGGAACTCGGCGAGACCGCAGGGGTCGGGGCCGACTGGTTCTCCCTCACCGCCACCGCCTTCACCGCGCTGGTCGGGTCCATCTCCTTCGCCGGGTCGGTGATCACCTTCCTGAAGCTGCAGGAGATCATGACCACCCGCCCGGTGGTGCTGCCGAGCGCACGGTGGCTGATGATCGGGTCGCTCGCGCTGGGCGTCACGCTCGCCGTGGTCACCGTCGCCTCGGGCAACCTGGCGGCCGCGAGCATCCTCGCCGTCACCGGCCTCGCCGTCGGCGTGCTGCTGGTGCTGCCGGTCGGTGGCGCCGACGTGCCGATCGTCATCTCGCTGCTGAACGCCTTCACCGGACTGACGGTGGCGGCGGGCGGCTTCGTGCTCAGCAACACGCTGCTGCTGGTCGCGGGCACGCTGGTCGGCGCCAGCGGCACGATCCTCACCCGGCTGATGGCCGCGGCGATGGGCCGCTCGGTGGTCGGCATCCTGTTCGGCGCGCTGCAAGGGCGGCTCGACCGCGGGGTCCACCCAGATCTCGGACCGGCCGGTGAAGTCGGTCAGCCCCCGACGACGTCGCGATCCTGCTCGACTACGCCCGCAAGGTGATCGTCGTGCCCGGCTACGGGCTGGCGGTCGCCCAGGCGCAGCACACCCTGCGCGAGCTCGCCGAGGTGCTGGAGGCGAAGGGCATCGAGGTGCTCTACGGCATCCACCCGGTGGCGGGCCGGATGCCCGGGCACATGAACGTGCTGCTCGCCGAGGCCAACGTGCCCTACGAGGCGCTGAAGGAGATGGACGAGGTCAACCCGGAGTTCAAGACCACCGACGTGGTGCTCGTGGTGGGCGCCAACGACGTGGTGAACCCGGCCGCGAAGACCAGCCCGGGGGCACCCGATCTACGGGATGCCGATCCTCGAGGTCGCCGACGCCCAGCAGGTGATCTTCCTCAAGCGCTCGATGCGCCCCGGGCTTCGCCGGGATCGAGAACGAGCTGCTCTACGACCCCAAGACGTCGCTGCTGTTCGGCGACGCGAAGGACTCGCTGACCAAGGTGCTGGGCGCGGTCAAGGGCCTGTGACGCCGCAGCCCGCGCCCCCGGGAACCGGGGAGCGCGGGCTACGGGCGCGTCCGGGCGGCGATGATGACCCTGCGACCCCACCCGGCCGTGCGGTGGGCGCGACTGCAGGAGGAGGCCGGCTCGTGCCCCAGCAGCGGATGAACATCGTGATGCCACCGGACCAGACCGGCGGGGTCTACGCCGACTTCGTCCAGATCTGGCACAACAAGGACATCTTCACCCTCGACTTCAGCGCGTTGACCGCGCCTCCGCAGCTGAACGGCGAGGAGGGCGGCGAACCGGTGCTGGAGATGAACGCCCAGGTGGTCGCGAGGATCCGGGTTCCCCCGTCACAGGTCTTCGAGATCATGCGGGCGATGGAGCACCAGCTCAGCGACTGGGAGGCCGAGCAGCGGCGCACGCCCGGGGGCGACGGCTGAGGGTCAGCTCCAGCTCACCTGCTGCTGGGCGTGCCAGCGGGCCAGCAGCTCGCCGTCGCCGCGGGCGGTGACCTCCTCGCCGCGGTTCCACAACCCCAGGTACAGCTGCACGGGGGAGCCGCTGAACACCGCGTCCGGGGCGTCGGGGTCGCCCCCCGCTTCGGCGGCCCGTCGGGCGTCGGGGGACTGCGAGGTCACGCTGGTCTCGGTCCGTTCGGCGATGCGCACGCGCCACGCCACGTCGGCTCCGGACGGGCGCACCAGCACCGTCACCGGCCGCTCGACCCGGATCCGGGAGCGCCCCCGCGGCATGAACCCCCGGACCAGCTCGTCGATGCCGTCGAGGGCGAACTCGGCGCTGATCGGGGTCTGAGCGGCCAGCGGCGGCCGGCCCAGCCGGGCAGCCAGCGCGTCCACCCCGTGCACCGTGGTCTCGTGCGCCTGCCGGCGGGCCCAGAAGTGCCCCGGCGCGGGCGCGTCGCGCAGGAACGTGAACGCCTGCCGGTCCGGACCGCCCGCCGCCAACGCCCCGAGCAAGGCCGTCAGCCCCTCCCGGTAGTACCCGGGCAGGTCGGACTCCGCCCTGGTGGCCGCCTCGTCGGGCACGGCCTCCGGGTCACCGCCGGACAGGTGCGCCGTCGCCCAGCGGTGAACCATCGACTGGTGCGCGAGCAGGTCCGCGACGCTCCAGCCGGGGCAGGTGGGCACCGCGGTGGCCGGATCCAGCCCCTCGACGGTGGCGGCGAGCAGTTCGCCCGCCTCCCGCAACGCGGCCAGATGCGCTTCGAAGCTCAACCGGGTGGGCACGCCTGACATGGTGCCCGACGGTGGGCCCCGGGCGCACCGCGGGCGCTCAGCGCGCGGGCAGCCGGGTCCGCTCGTGGATGAGGTTGACCCGCAGCAGCAGGTCACGGTCGGTCAGGACGTCGTCGGGGGTGGCGTCGGCGACGAGCGTGTGGTCCTCGGCGAAGACGAGCGCACGGTCGGCGAGGACATCGAGGCGTCCAGGTCGTGGGTGGCCAGCACGATGGTCTTGCCGCGCGCCGTTGAGCTCCACGATGAGCTCGATCAGCCACTGCTGGGTGCGCGGGTCGAGGGCGGCGGTGGGCTCGTCGAACAGCAGCACCTCGGGGTTCATCACCAGCACCGAGGCGATCGCGACCCGCTTCTTCTGCCCGCCGGACAGCTGGAAGGGGGCCCGGTCGGCGAGGTCGCCGATGCCGAGCATGGCCAGCACGTCGCCGACCCGGGCTCGCGGCCTCGTCGCGGGGCATGCCCAGCTGCAGGCAGCCGAAGGCGACCTCCTCCCGGACGGTCGGGGAGAAGACCTGGGCGTCGGAGTTCTGGAACACGAAGCCGACCCGGGAGCGGAACGCGGCGGAGAACTGCTCGTCCTCCAGGGCGTCCTCGGTGACCGGCTGCCCGAAGGCGTGGAAGCTGCCGGAGGTGGGGAACACCAGCCCGTCGAGGACCTTCAGCAGGGTGGACTTGCCGCAGCCGTTGGCTCCGAGCAGGGCGAGCCTCTGCCCGCGAGGGACGTCGAAGCCGACCCCGGACAGGGCCGGGAAGCGGTCAAGGTAGGAGTAGCGCAGGTCGCGGCAGGAGAACACCGGCTCCGTCCGGGGAGTATCGACGGGGCGAGGGAGGGGTTCGGCCACGCTCGCCGGCGCGGTGTGGGTGTCAGCGGCCAAGGATCCGGTCCCCTCCGTAGATGACGACCGCGGCGGCGAGCACGGCCGTCGCGGCGACGGCAGTCCCGCGCGTTCGAGCCGGGAGGCCTGCAGGGTGTGGGCGTCGCCGCGGTACCCGCGGGCGACCATCGCCTGGTGGACCTCTTCGGACAGGTGGTGGGCCTTGCCGAAGCAGGGCGCCCGCGCGAGGCGGCGAGGAACGCGCGGGCGGCCCGGTCGTGGGTCTGAGCGCCGACGGTGCGGGCCGCGCGCGCGGTGTACATGTCGGTGACGGTGCCGAGCAGCAGGAAGATGTACCGGTAGGCCATCCCGATGATCAGCACGAACATCCGGGGGACGCCCAGTGCGCCGCAGGGCGGCCAGCAGCCGCATCCACGGCGTGGTCAGCGTGAGCAGCACGACCAGGGAGATGGACGCCGCCACCCGGGTGACGACCAGGCCGGCGCTGGTCAGCCCCTGCAGCGGTGAAGCCCTCGCGGCTGGCCGTGCCAGGTCCACAGCGTGCAGCACGACGTGCCCGGGGGTGACGATCGACAGCGTCGCGGGCAGCACCACGACGCCGGTGAAGATCGGCACGAACAGCCAGACCCGCTTGACGAAGAACGCCGAACGGCAGCCGCGAGACGCGCGGCCAGGACCAGGCGTCGCGGCGTAGGCGGCCAGCAGCACGGCGATGTGGTGCACCAGCCCGAGCGCGACCAGCAGGACCGAGCAGGCCGACCAGCTTCACCCGGGGGTCGAGGCGCTGCAGCAGCCCGCCGGCTGCCGCGATGTCCTCGCTGAACATCACCTGCCGCAGCAGCCCGGCGCCGCCGTCGAGGGTCTTCTCGACGAACGAGCCCTTCTTGCGCTTGCCGATGCACCCGCACGGGCACATGCCCGAGCTCGGCCTGCAGCAGCCAGTCCGGCGTGCCGCCGGGCGTCGCGGACCGGCCCGGTCCGGGGATCGCGGTCAGAGGCCGCTGCCGGTCGCCGGTCCACGGGCGCGCTCGCTCCGTAGCTGCCGTCGCGGGCCGCTCGCCCCCGCAGCGGCCGTCGCGGCGCGCTCGCCGCCGGCGCCGAGCCGGCGGCGGGCCGCATCGTGGCCGAGCTCGACCAGGTAGATCGCGGCCCCGACGACGGCGATGCCGACCACGCGCCGAGACCAAGTAGCCGAGGGTCGGGTCCTGGCCGCCGGCGAACCCGTAGCCGCCGAGCAGGGTGTGGCTCCAGAACCCGTTGTACTTGTTCAGCCCGCCGGGACCGCCGTCAGCCCGTAGCGTGCCGCAGGTTGAGGTCGCCGGGGGCGTCCTCGCCGAACGCGCCGCCCGGGCGCCAGCAGCCCGAGCGGGGTGAGCACGACCATGGCCGCGACGAACCCGACCGCGACCCGGCCGGGCGCAGCCGGCGCGGCTGGCCGGCACGACGCCGTCTGCGGTGACGGGACGCCCGGGTGGTTGGGCACGCAGCCGGCGGACGTCGGCCCGCGCGCAGGTAGGCGAGCACGCCGGCGGTGAGGATCGCCTCGGCGGCGCCGGCCACGGTCAGGTGGGCCAGCATCATCGCCGGGATGGTCTGGCGACAGGTGGTACGGCGAGTACAGCGGGGCCCCGGTCGCGGTGTGGAAGAGCGCCGGCTGCATCCCGAACTCGACCGCCGCCGCCAGCGCCGCCGCGTTGATCCCGACGTACCCGCCGACCGCCGCCGCGAGCGCCCGCCGCCGCGCGGTCAGCGGCGCACGCGCCGGCGATCAGCCGGTACACCCCGTAGCCCGACGAACGGCATGATGATCGCCATGTTGAGGACGTTCGCCCCGTAGGCCAGCACCCCGCCGTCGCCGAACAGCAGCGCCTGGAACAGCAGCGCCACCGACACGGCGATCACCGCCGCCCACGGGCCCGAGCACGATCGCGATGAGCACACGCGCCGACCGCATGCGCGGTCGTGCCGTCGGGGATCGGCACGTTGAACATCATCACCAGGAAGCTCACCGCGGCGAACATCGCCAGCAACGGCACGTTGCGGGTCTTGACCACCGCGGTCACCCGCGCGACGGCGACCACCCAGGTCGGGACCGCGACCGCGTAGGCGACGGCGCAGGTCTGCGGAGCTCAGGTAGCCGTCAGGGATGTGCATGCCAGCCTCCAGCCGGGGTTCGTCGCGCACCGCTGCGAGCGTCGCCGGGCCGGACGAGCACTCCTTTCGCGAACAGTACTCTCTTGCAAATCTGTCGCAATAGCCCGTCTCCGGTGGTGATCGGGCAACGACGGGCCCACCCGGCCGCGCTCGGTTAGCCTGACGGAACCAGCGCGGGTCGGCGCCGGTACGGTCCGTGCCCGGGCTACAGCAGGTGGGCTCCGGCGTCGATGTCCGCAGCGGTGGGTCCCGGCCGCCTGGCGAGGGGGTGAGAGTGTGACGCAGGGCCTCGGCGTCGGTACCCGGATCATGGCGAACGTCGAGCAGGTCGTGCGCGGACGCGCGGGGCCGTCGCGCTCGTCACCACCGCGCTGCTGGCCGGCGGTCACGTCGTCGTCGAGGACGTGCCGGGAACGGGCAAGACCACCCTGGCGCGTGCCGTCGCGCGCTCGGTCGGAGGCAGCTTCCAGCGCATCCAGGCCACCGCCGACCTGCTGCCCGCCGACATCACCGGCTCCGTCGGTGTGGGACCCGTAGAGGCGGAGTTCAGCTTCGTGCCCGGGCCGGTGTTCGCGCACGTGGTGCTCGTGGACGAGCTGAACCGCGCCGCCGCCGCGCGCCCAGTCCGCCTTCCTGGAGGCGATGGACGAGGGCGCCGTCACCGTCGACGGCATCCGGCACCCTGTGCCCGACCCGTTCTTCGTCGTGGCCACCCAGAACCCGACTCGAGCAGCACGGCACGTACCCGCTGCCCGAGGGCCAGCTCGATCGCTTCGCCGTCGGGCTGCGCCTGGGCGGCCTCGACGTCGCGCTCCGAACGCGGGTCGATCCGCGAGCAGCTCGCCGGCCCCACCGTGGACACCTCGAGGCCGTGGTCGACGCCGAGGAGCTGCGCGCCGCGCGCAGTGCGGTGCGCGCCACGCACGTCGCCGAGGCGGTGCTCCAGCACGCGATCGCGCTGGTCCGCAGCACCCGCGACGACCCGCGGATGCGGCTCGGCGCCAGCTCCCGGGCGGCGATCACGCTGGTCCGGTGCGCCCAGGCCCGCGCGGTGGTCTCCGGCCGGGACTATGTCGCGCCCGACGACATCCGCGCGCTGGCGGTGCCCGTGCTCGCGCACCGGCTGGTGCTCGCCGCCCCCGCCGACGGGTTCGCCACCGGCTCGCTCGCACCCGAGGCCGTGGTGGCGGAGCTGGCCGGCTCGCTTCCCGTCCCGCTGCACGCCTGAGTGACCGTGCCCGAACTCCCGCCCCGGGGTGACCCGTCCGCGCAGCCCGGGCGGGCGGCGGCCGAGCCGGTCTCCTTCCGTCCGCTGGCGCTCGCCCCGGTGCTGGCCGCCGTGCTGCTGGGCTGGCTGGGCCTGCGTGGGGCGAACGCCTGGCTCGAGCTGCTGGCCTGCGCCGCGCTCGGCCCGCTGGCCGTCTCCTACCTCGGCCGCACCCGGCTCGACGGGATCGACGTGCACTGGCAGGGCCCCGCCCGCTGCACCGTCGGCGAGGTGGTCGAGCACCGGTTCACCGTCGCCAACCACGGCCGGCGCGCCGGCCCGCCGCTGCTGCTGCGGCACGAGCTCGCCGGGTTCGCCGAGGTGGTGGTCGCCGTCACCGCGCTGCCGCCGGGCGAGGCCGCCGAGCTGCGGGTGCCTCGGCTGGCCCTGGCCCGCGCCGTCGCCCGCCGGCAGCGGATCACGCTCACCACCACCGCCCCCTTCGGGCTGGCCGAACGCACCCGCGGGGTGCAGCTGCCCGCCGTGGCGATCGTGCACCCGGCGGGCACCGACCCCGCCCGCATCGACACCTCCGCCGAGGACGGGGACAAGGTCGGCGGCCGTGCCGCGCGCAGCGGCAACGAGGTGCACGCCACCCGCGAATGGCGGCCCGGTGACTCCTCCCGCCAGGTGCACTGGCGCAGCACCGCCCGGCGCGGCCGGCTGGTCGTGGTCGAGCCGGAGCGCACCGTCGCGGGCCGGATGGTGCTGGTGATCTGCGGCCCCCCCGGGGACCCGCGCTGGGAGGCCCTGGTGGCCCGGGCGGCGGCGACCGCGACCGCCGCGCTCGGCCGTGGCGAGGAGCTGTCGCTGCTCGCCGCCCCCGGCGGCCCCGGCCACCGGCTGCGCACCAGCGACCCGGTGGCGGCCCTGGACTGGTTCAGCGGGCTGCAGGACGGCTCACGCCGGCCCGCCGAGCAGGAGTTGCGCGCGGCGCTGGAGTGGGCCGGCCCCGGCGCTGACGTCGTGGTCGCCGGGCCCGGGCTGCAGGACGCCGAGCTACCGCCGGCACACCTGGGGTTCGCGCTCGACCGCGCGGCCGCGGCAGCGGGGCCCGCCGCGTCCGCCGGAGCGGCAGCCGCGGCCGTGGCCGCCGGTGACCCCCGCTCCACCGCCGGAGCCGCGCGGCCGGCGGTGCCGGCGCGGCGGGTGCTCACCCTCGGGCCGGCCGACGCCGACCGGATGCGCCCGCACTGGACCGGGGGAGGCCCTCCCGAGCCGCTCCGGGACCCCCCGTGACCGCCGTCCCGGGCCGGCGGCCACCCGCCGGAGGCGGCTCGCGCCGCAGCCGCCCGGTGCTGCCGCGGCTGGCGCCGCGGCGCAGCGGTGGACTGCCCAGCACCGACGACGGGGTGTTGCGCGCCGCCACGGTGACCGCCGGGATCGCGGCGGTGACCGCCCTGGCGGCCGCCGCGCTGGTCCCCGGCTGGGTGGCGGTGCTCGACGCCGTCGCGGTGGCCGGGTGCTCGGCGCTGGCGGGGCTCGCGGCCCGCGACCCCCGGGCGCGCCCGTGGCGGCTGGCGGCATGGATGGTGGTCGCCGCCGCGACGGTGTGGCTCGTGGCCGCCGGGCCCGTCCACGGCGACCCACCGGTGGTGCTCGGCACCCTGATCGCCGGGTTCGTCGCCGCCACGGCCGCCGACCAGGACGGCAGCCGCCGCTCGATGCTGGTCAACCTCGCGCTCGCGCTGGCGGTGCTGACGCTCGCGGCCGGCGTGGCCCCCCGTTCCACGCTCGCCCTGCCGGTGCTGCTCGGCTGGGGCGCCGGCCTGGTGGTGCTGGCCCGCGCCGACCAGCTGGAGCAGCGCCTGGCCGCCGATGCCGTGGCGCGCCCCCGGCGCGGGTCGCCGATGCGCCGCGCGCTCGCCGTCCCGCTGCTGGTCAGCGTGCTCGCCTCGGCCGGCGTGTTCGCGCTGGTACGCCTCGGGCACCCCGGCCAGCCTCCGGCCGGTGGCGGGAGCGGCTTCGCCGCCGACTGGGGCGGGGACGGGGCCGGGCCGCCGGGGCGGCGCACGCTCGGCTCCTACGCCGGGCAGAGCATGGACCTGCGGGCCCGCGGCGAGCTGCCCACCACGGCTCTCCTGCAGGTGCCCGCCACCTCCCCGACGCTGTGGCGCAGCGGGTGGCTCGACCGCTACACCGGGCAAGGGTGGGAGGTGTCGCAGGGCACCGCCATGCAGCGGCTCGGCGGCGGCACCGTGGACCTCGGGCCCGACCCGGCTGACCCGCTCCCGGCGGGCCCGGTTCCCGCCCCCCTCGAGGCGCCGGTCCGGCTGCTCGGGGACCCGGGCTACCGGGTCGTCCCCACCCCCGGAATCGTCGAGTCGCTGCGGGTACCGGCGAGTGCCGACGTGCTGCGGCTGGGCGCCGGCGGGCTCATGGTCGAACCGACCACGGAGGTGGCCGTCACCGGCTACACCGCGGTCTCGGCGGCGCGGCAGGTGGTCGACGACCCCGGGGCGGCTGCGGCGTTGTCCGGGGCCACCGGCCCCGACCCGACGCAGGCGCGCTGGACCCAGCTGCCCGCCGAGCTCCCGGCGCGGGTGCGCGCCCTCGGGATCCAGCTGGCGGCCGGCGCGCCGAGCCGGTACGTCGCCGTCCGCCGGGTGGAGGACTACCTGCGGGCGCACGCGCGCTACCAGCTCGACTCCCCGGTCCCCGCCCCCGGTCAGGACGCCGTGGACGACTTCCTCTTCGTCTCCGGCACGGGGTTCTGCGAGCAGTTCGCCTCGGCCGAGACGGTGCTGCTGCGGGCCGCCGGGATCCCCGCCCGGCTCGCGGTCGGCTTCAGCGGCGGCGCGCCCGCCGGTGGGCTGCGGACGGTGCGCGGCAGCGACGCGCACGCCTGGGTGGAGGTGTGGTTCCCCGGCACCGGCTGGGCCGCCTCCGACCCGACGGCCGGGGCCGCGCCGGCCGGCGCCGACCGCGGCGCCGTGGCGCGTTGGCTGGCGACGGTGCTGCCGGCCGGTATCGCCGCCGCGCTCGCCTCGCGCTGGGGGCTCGCAGCGCTCGGCGCCCTCGTGGTGCTCGCGGCGGCGCTGCTGGTGCGCACCCGCCGTCGGCGCCGCCGCGAGGGGTCCGGCCCACGCCCGCCGGGGCCGCCGCCGCGCGCCGGCGCCGGTGAGCTGTTCGCCGCGTTCGGGCGCTACGAGGCCGCGCTGGCGGCCACCGGTTCCGCCCGCCGTCGTGAGGAGACGCTCGGCGAGCTGGGGGCCAGGCCGGCCGTCGATCCTGCGGTGGTGCTCGCACTGGGGTCGCTCGAGCGGCTGCTCTACGCGGCCCGGCCCCCCGGGGCGGCGGAGCTGGTGGCGGCGGCGGCGGCCCTGGACGCCGCGGCTGCCCGGGCGCTGGTGACCGCCCGCGAGCGGGCCAGGGCATGATTCCTGCGGTGAGGTCCGGCATGCGGGACGGGATGCGGAGCGGGATGCGGAGCGGGATGCGGCACGGCATGCAGGGCGCCCGCCGCCGGTCGGTCAGAGGGGCGGTGACCGTGGTGGGCCTGCCGCTCGCCCTCGCCGCCTGCGCGAGTACCCCGGTCAGCTGCACCCAGATCGGCTGCTCCTCGGGCATCTCGGTGACGGTGGAGGGCTTCCACGTCTCGCCCACCGACGCCGTCGACGTGCACGCCTGCCTGGGCAGTGTCTGCCACGACCGCGCGGTGACCGACGAGCCCGCGGTGGTGTTCATCGAGAGCGACGCCGACGCCCAGGTCGCCTCCGCGATCGCCACCGTCCGGGTCACCCGCGCAGGAGCCACCCTCGTCCAGGTCCGGCGCGAGTTCACCCTGCACAAGATCGTCCCGAACGGCGAGCAGTGCGGGCCGGTGTGCTTCGTCGCCTTCGCCGTGGTCAGCCCGACCGGGCTACGGCCGGCCTGACCCGCGCCGCCCGGTCAGCAGTCGGCGGCAGCGGGCGGGCAGGGTTCAGCGGGCAGGGTTCAGCGGGCGTCGCGGTAGCCCATCCGCTCGCCGTAGGCCAGGCAGTCGGCCGCCGGGCGCAGGCTGTCGGAGGTGCTGCGCCCGGCCAGACTCACCGCCGCCGAGCAGGTACCGAGCCGCAGGCACTCCTCCACGGCACGCTCCTCGTGCAACCCGTAGACCACCCCGGCCGCGAACGCGTCGCCGGCACCGACGGTGCTGCGCACGTGCTCGGGCGGCACCCGCACCGAGCCGAGCCGCCACGCCCCGCCGTCGGCGGCCGCGGCGACACAGCCGGGCGGGCAGTGGATGACCACCAGCCTGCCCACCCCCAGCTCCACCAGCCGGGCCGCGGACGCCTGCAGCGCCGCCCAGTCGACCGCCGCGTCCGGGGCCCCCACCTCCACGTCGATCCCGCTCAGCGCGGCGGCCTCGAGCTCGTTGATCACCAGGTAGTCCAGGTGCGGCAGGCAGGGCCCGGCGGCGGCGGCGACCAGCCGCGGGTCGAGCGACACCAGCTCGAGGTTGGTGCGCAGCCCCGCCTGCCGCGCCGCGGCCAGGACGGCCGCGAATCCGTTGCCGCCCGGCCCCGGCGCGTCCAGCAGCGGGTGCAACCCGGGCGCTCCGAGGTGCAGGATCTTCGGCCCCGCCGGGTGGCGCAGGGCGGCCTCGAGGTGTTCGCGCCGCAGCAGCGCGTTCGCGCCGAGGTGATGGAAGAACGTCCGCCGGCCGCCCTCCCGCTCGATCATCACGTCGGTGTAGGAGGTGACGGCGCCCGGCAGCACCTGCACCCCGGAGGCCTCGAGTCCGAGCCGGGAGCACTCCTGCCGCACGAAGTCGCCGTTGGCGTCGTCGCCCACCACGCCGGCCAGCGCGACCGGCGCGTCCAGCCCGAGCCGGACCAGGTCGACCGCCATGTTCATGGCCGGGCCGCCGGTGCCCAGCACGACGTCCTCGATCAGCGCGAGGCGCTCGCGCGCCGGGTAGCGGTCGATCGTCGCGTTCACGTCGACCACGATGCTGCCGGCGCACACCACGCCGCGCCGCGCCGCCCCCGTGCTCACCGCCCGCCCCCGCCCTTCACCGTCCGCCCGTCGTGGCGCGTCAGCCGTGCCGCAGCACGGGTTCGGTGATCCGCTGGTCGGCCTCCAGGCTGCGCGCCGGCGCGATCCCCTTCGAGCGCAACGCCTCGTGGTAGGCCTGCACCCCCGCCTCCGGCGACAGCTCGCCGCGCAGCACCGGGCGCATCAACCCGACCAGGTCCAGTTGCGACTCCGCGCGCTGGATCTTGCGGCCGAACAGGGCCACCCGGGCCCCGTGCTGCTCCGCCTGGTGGAGCAGCTCGAAGGTGTCGCGGGTGGTCCCGGCCGACCCGCCGAGGATGCCGACGACCAGGCCGGAGTCGTGTCCGGTGAGTTCGGCCAGCGCGTCTGCGCCGTTGTAGGCCATCTTCAGGAACAGCGGCCGCTCCATGCTGGTCACCCCGGCCAGCGCCCGGACGATGGAGTCGTTGACGAATGCCCCGAGCATGTCGTGCTCGAGGTCGGACGGCGCGTTCGGGTTGAACACCTCGAGGAAGTGCCGCATCCCCACGGCGCGCGCCTCCTCCCGGAAGCTCACGTAGCGCTCGAGCGTGGTGTGGTCGTGGTCGAGGTCGTTGTTGAACGTCATCGAGTACAACACCAGGTCGCAGAACGGCCGGACCATCTCCAGCCGCGCCGAGCGGAACGGCCGCGACGCCCGCCGCGAGTACACCGAGCCGCGCGAGTTCCAGATGTCCGTGGTGTCGTTGGCGCGCACCGCCAGGGTCACCTCGGTGGCGTCGAGCACCCCGCGCCGGGACAGCTCCTCCCCGTTGGAGGCGGAGCAGAGCATGATGTCCACCTCGCCCTGGGCCACCAGCTCCTGCATCGCCGCGAGGTAGTCCT
The DNA here is from genome assembly GCA_963784535.1 of uncultured Actinomycetota bacterium. Taxonomy (GTDB): domain Bacteria; phylum Actinomycetota; class Actinomycetes; order Actinomycetales; family Kineosporiaceae; genus CAWARR01. Next base: position 666,153 of record CAWARR010000008.1, read on the forward strand.
GCCGGGTGCGGTAGTGGGGCCGGTCCTCGCCCCCCGCGTCCGCGGTCGACGTCGGCCCGGCCGCAGCAACCCCGAACGCCATGTCGGCGTCCTTGGCGTCGGCGATCACGAAGTCGTCGGGCGTGTACCCGCCCTCCTTGATGGTGGCGAGCTTGCGATCGAGCGCCTTCATCGAAAGGGTCTCCGTCCTGCCGCCATGGCCAAGCTCCCGCGCTGTGCCGCTGTGCCGCTGTGCCGCTGTGCCGCTGTGCCGCTGTGCCGCTGTGCCGCTGCGCCGCTGCACACCGGTGCGCCGCCAGCGTACGGGCGCCGGGCCGTCGCGGTGGGGCCGTGGCGCCATGGCACAGTGCCAGCGTGTCCCGGTACCTGCGCATCCTTCGGCAACGCGCCGCGCTGATGCCGTTCGCTGCCGCGGTCGCCGCGCGGCTGCCGATCTCGATGGGGCCGCTCGGCATCGTCCTGCTGGTGCAGCAGGTGCGGGGGTCCTACACCTCGGCCGCCGCGGTCACCGCTGCCTTCGCGCTCGCCACCTCGGTGAGCGCGCCGTTGCTCGGGCGGGCGATGGACCGGGTCGGCCAGCCTCGGGTGATCCTCGCCGCGGCCGGGGTGTCCGCGCTGCTGCTCGCAACGCTGGCGGTGGTGACGGTGCGCGGCGGCGGCGACCTCGTGCTCGTCGCGCTGTCCGCCGGAGCGGGGCTGGCCTTCCCCCCGATCACCCCGGCGATGCGCGGGGCCTGGCGGGTGGTGCTCGACACGCCGGACGACCGGGCCGCCGCCTACGCCATGGACGCGGTGGCGGTGGAGTCCATCTTCGTCGGCGGGCCGCTGCTGTTGTCGGCGCTGCTGGTGCTCGCCCCGCCCGCGGTCCCGCTGCTGGTCACCGCGGCGTTGCTGCTGTGCGGCTCCTGGGGTTACGGGCTGAGCGCCGCGGCGCGCAGTTGGCGGCCCGAGCGCGCCGACCCCGCGGGGCCGGTCGCGGACACCTCGCCGTTGCGCGCGCCCGGGGTGCCGGCGGTGCTGCTGGTGGCGCTGGCGATGGCGGTGGGCTTCGGGCAGGTGGACGTGTCGATCGCGGCCACCGCCCGGCTCACCCTGCACGACCCGGGGCGGGTGGGGCTGCTGTTCGCGGCGATCGCGGGGGGAAGCGCCTCGGGTGGGCTCTGGTACGGCGCGCGGTCCTGGAGGCGGCCGGAGCGCCGCCGGCTGCCCGTGCTGCTGGGTGGGTTCGCCTTCGGCCTGACGGTGGTGCTGTTCACGCTGCTCCGCCGCGCCGACGGCCCGCTGCTGCTGCCGGTGCTGCTGCCGGTGCTGTTCCTGACCGGGCTGGGGATCGCCCCGGCCCTGATCATCCAGCAGGCGCTGGTCGACCGGCTGGCGCCCGGGCACCGGCTGGGGGAGGCCCAGGCCTGGCTGAACACGGGCTTCACCGCGGGCAGCGCCGGCGGGACCGCGGTCGCGGGTGTGCTGGTGGACGTGGCGGGGCCGGCCGCGTCCTTCGCCGGTGCGGCGGTGGCGGTGGCGCTGGCGACGGCGGTGGCGGTGGCCGCGCAGCAGCGCTGGGCGTGATGGCGCCGGCGCCGCCCGGCTCAGCCGTAACCGCGGGCGACGGTGCCCGCCTGGCTGCCGTAACCGGGCCCGAACAGCACGGCGTGCACCAGCAGCGGGTGCAACTGGTGCAGCGCGACCCGGTGCCGCCAGCCCGGCGCCGGCGGGTGCACCTGGGCGTAGCCGGCCAGCGTCCGGTCCAGGTGCGGGAACCCGAAGAGACTGAGCATGGCCAGGTCGCTCTCGCGGTGGCCGCCGTGCGCGGCCGGGTCGATGAGCACAGCGCCGGTGGCGGTGAAGATGACGTTGCCCGCCCACAGATCGCCGTGCAGCCGGGCGGGCGGCTCGTCCGGGCCGGCGAGCTGCCCGCCCTCGAGCCGTTCGCAGACCCGCTCCACCGCCCGGGCGTCCGACGCGGTGAGCGCGCCGCGGGCGGCGGCCTCCCGGGCGAAGGGCCGCAGCCGGTACCGCGCGTAGAACTCCCCCCAGCGCTGCGCCGCCGGATCCCCCGCGGGGACGTGCGGCAGCGGGACCGGCCCGATGTACCCGTCGCCCTGCCAACCCGCCGGTGCGGCGCCGAACCCGGGCGCCCCGCTGTCGTGGGTGTGGGCCAGTCGCCGCCCGAACTCCAGCGCGGCGGCGGGCGTGGGGGCGACCGGGTGCAACCGCTGCAGCACGATCCGGTCCTCGGACACGGCGTGCACCCGGACGGTCGCGGCCCCGCCGCCGGGTTCGGCAGCCGCGAGCCAGCGCAGCCCCGCGGCCTCGACGCCGAAGTAGCCGGCAGGCGCGCCGGGGCGCTGCTTGCTGAAGGTGCCGGGCGGGTCGGCCACGGTGCCGGGGACGGTCAGCCGGTCGGATCGGGCCGTGCGACCCCGGTGAGGTCGCCGTGGCCGCCGGCCTCGAGCGCGGCCCGGACCTGGTCCAGCAGCCCCCGGCAGGCGCCCTCGACGAGGCCGAGCACCTCGGCGAACTGTGCCTGCCCTCCGTAGTAGGGGTCGGGGACGTCGAGGTTGGTGCCCGCCGCCGCTGGCCCGGCGGCGAAGGGGCGCAGCAGGTGCACCTTCTCGCGATCGGCCCCGGTGGGGGCCCAGGAGCGCAGCGTGCGCAGGTGGCCGCGATCGAGGGCGATGACCAGCTCGTGGGAGGCGAACCAGTCGGGCTCGAACTGGCGGGCCCGGTGGCCGTCGGGCGGGTAGCCCCGGCCGGCCAGGGCCGCGCGGGCCCGGCGGTCGGCGAGCTCACCGATGTGCCAGTCCCCGGTACCCGCCGAGTCGACCACGACGCGGTCGGCGAGGTCCGCTTCGGCGACGAGCTGGCGCATCACCGCCTCCGCCATCGGTGACCTGCAGATGTTGCCCGAGCACACGAAGCAGATCCGGTAGGGGGGCTGCTGGCGCATTCGGCCATGATCGCAGCCCCGGGTGGTGCGCGGCGAGAGCCGGCAGGCTCCCTGGTCCGGGCGACGCGCGGGGCCGGGGTGGTCACGGCCCGGAGGTGTCCACCGGCGGGCGCCGCGCCCCACCGTCCACAGGGCCGGTGCCGCCGCCGCCCGCGGGCCCCGCCGGCCGCCTAGCGTCCCGCTGGTCGGTGCCCGCGCGGGCACCGGGGAGGAGGGACCGACGTGGGTCGCAGCAGTGCGGGGGGCACTGGTGTGGGGGGCGGATGTGGACGGTGAGGGGGTGCGCCAGCTGGCCAGGCAGGTGCAGGGGATGGCTGGGGAGGTGCGCGGGATCGGCGGCAGGGTTGCCTCCACCTCTGGGGTGAGCTGGCAGTCGGTGGCGGCGGACCGGTTCCGCCGCGAGCTCGGGGCAGAGGCTGCGCGCACGACGGCGCTGGCCGCGGCGGTGGAGCACGCGGCCCGTTGCCTGGCCCGGCACGCGGCGGCGCTCGACGTGGTCGGCGGCGGGCTCCCGGGAGCCCCGGCGGCGCTCGCCGTGGTCGCCGGCATCTCCCGGGCGGTGCGGTGAGCGCCCCGCGGATGCGGCGGCGGGTGGGCGGGGCGGAGTTCGACGCCTGGGTGGACGCCCTGCCGGGGCTCGCCCTGCCTCCGGCCGCGTCTGACCCGGCTTCGGCCGCGCGACCGGCCCCCGGTGCGGGACCGCCGGCCGTGCCGGCGCGGGCCCCCCTGCCGGTGCCGGTGACCCTGCCGGTGCCGGTGTCGGTGTCCCTGCAGGCGCACGCCGCCGCGCGGCTGAGCCTGGTGCTGCGGCTGGAGGCACCCGCGTGGACGCTGCGGGTAACCGTCTCGGTGCTGGCCGAACTGGCCGCCGGGCTGGCTCGGTGGGAGCCCCGCCCGGGTGCGCCTGGGCAGCCGGACCGGGGCTGGGCCGAGGTCTCGCTGCTGCCCGCGGCCGGTGCCCGTGGCGAGGTGCTGCGCTGGGCACCGCCGTCCGGGCACCTTCCCGCCGCCGGCCCGGGCACCATGCTGCAGGTGTCGGTGGTGGCCGCCGACGACGCCGTGTGGCGCTGGTTCGACGCCTGGCAGCACCAGACCGCGGGGTGGATCCGGCTGCCGCCGCAGGTGGGGGCGCACCCGCCGAACCGCGCCACCGGTGAGGGCGGCGCGGCGGTGTCGGCACCGGTGGTGCGGGCGCAGCTGGAGCACGCGTTGCAGCGCGTGCTCGGCCGCGGCGAGGCTCGTCATGGATGACGGCCTCACCGTCTCCGGCGGTGCCGGCGGGGTGACGGCGCGGGTGGAGGACCTGCTCACCGCCGCCGGGCTGCTGCGGGTCGCGGCCGGGCAGCTCGCCGCGGTGGCGTTCCGGTTGGGTCGGGTGCTGGCCGACCCGGGCCTGGACGCCAGCGGCGTGCTCTGCCCGCCCACCTTCGCCGCCGCCGGCGGGGCGCTGCTGGCGGCCACCGCCGGGCCCCACGGGCTGGCCGCGGCCGCGGCCCGGCTCGAGGGGCTCTCCGGGGGCTTGGCCGCCGCCGGCCACGGGTACGCCCTGGCCGAACGGGCCGCGCTGGCGGCCGGGCACGAGGCGGACCGTGCCGCGGGCCGGCTCGGCGCCGACGCGCTGCTCGCCGCCGCACCGTTCCTGCTGGTGGCGGGCGCGGCCACCGAAGTGGGAGCCGGGGCGGCCTCGGCGCTGTGGCGGGCCACCGGCGGGGCTCCCGGGCTGCCCGCAGAGCTGAGTGCGTCGCTGCGCCGGTCTGCGGGCGGGTGGCTGGCGGGGGAGCTCGCCGGGCACGCGGGGGTGGTGGAGCGGGCGGTGGACGCCGTGCCGGGCGGGCTGGAGGAGGTCGTCTCGAAGGTGCCGGGGCTGGGCCCGGCGTGGGGCGCGGCGGCGGGGACGGGCTGGCCGCCGCGCAGCATGGCCGGGGCGGCCGCGCTCGCCGGCCCGCTGGCCGTGCTGGTGCCCGGACTGCGCGAGCCCAGCCCGGTTCAGGTGCAGGTCGCTGCCCCCCGGCCGGTCGACCCGCCGCGGGACCTCGCCGCTCTCGCCGACCGCATCGACGGGTGCTACCCGGGTGCCGGTGCCCGTCCCGGGACGGTCCGGGTGGAGGTGGTGACCGGGGCCGACGGGCGGCGGGCCTGGGTGGTGGCCGTACCCGGCACCCAGACCTGGTCGGCGGGTGGCCCCAACCCGTTCGACCTGGCCGGGAACATCCAGGGGCTCGGCGAGCGCGACACCGCGGCCCGCCGCACGGTGGTTGCGGCGATGGAGGCCGCCGGGGTGCCGCCGGGGGAGCCGGTGCTGCTCGCCGGGCACAGCCAGGGCGGAATGGTTGCCGCCGGGCTGGCCGCCGACCCGGCGTTCCGCTCCCGGTTCCGGGTGACGCACGTGCTCACCCTGGGCTCGCCGGTGGCGTCCTACCCGGTGCCCGACGGGGTGGCGGTGCTGTCGGTCGAGCACGCGGACGACATCGTCCCCCGGCTGGACGGGCGGGCCAACCCGGACCGACCGGGCTGGGTGACGGTGAGCAGGAGGGCGAGCGCCCCCGGTGCCGCCGCGGATCCGGTGGCGACCCACGAGCTCACCGCCTACCGCCACACCCTGCACCTCGTGGATGCCTCCGCCGACCCGTCCCTGGCGCGCTGGCGCGAGGGTCTGGGCGCCTTCCTCGACCGCCCCGGCGCCACCGCCACCGCGGTCGAGGTCTCGGGGGTTCGCGAGCTGCGCACGGGCGACCCGGGGGGTGGGCCGCGATGAGCGCGAACCCCGCGGGCCTGGCGTCACAGGTCGCGCAGGTTCTCCTCGGCCGCGATCGCCTCGTCGAGGCGGGGGCTGATCCGGTAGCGGCCGGTGGGGGTGTCCTCGTGCAGTTCCCCCAGCACGGCACCCACCCGGGCGGCGTTCACCCGGTCGCCCCATTCCAGCGGGCCCGAGGGGTACCCGGTGCCGAGCAGCATGGCCACGTCCACGTCGGTGGCGCTGGCCTCGCCCCGCGCGACGAGGTCCACCGCCTCGTTGACCAGCATCGAGACGGTCCGCGCCACGATGCCGCCGGCTACGTCGCCGATCACGCTCACGGCCACCCCGGCGGCCTGGCACAGCCCGACCGCGGCGTCGAGGACCACGGGCGAGACGTCCCGGGCCGCCATCAGGGCCACCCGCGTGCACGTGCTCGGGTCGTGCGCCCAGTCCAGCAGCACCACCCCGCCCTCGGCCTCCAGCGCCCACGAACGGGCGGTGCTCCCGTCGGTGACCCGCAGCAGGCCGTTGCCGGGCAGCCGCAGCCCGGGCAGCTCCTCCAGCACCTCCGAGTCCGGGGCCGGCGCCCGGACGATCTCCACCCCGCCGGCCGCCACCCGGTCAAGGAAGGGCGTCATCACCCCGAAGTCGTCCTCGAACAGCTCGACCATTGCCGGGGGGCGCCGGGCTGGGGCCGAGTGCGGCTCGAGGTCGAGGGCGGAACCGTCGCGGCCGTAGGCGTACACGCCGCGGCCGCACTTGCGGCCCAGCCGCCCGGCGTCCACCAGCCGCTGCTGCCACGCGGTGGGGGCATAGCGCGGGTCGTGGAACGTCTGCTCCCACACCGAGCGCGACACCGCGAGGTTGACGTCCTGCCCGACGAGGTCGGACAGCTCGAACGGGCCCATCGGGAACCCGCCGGCCTCGCGCAGCACGGCGTCGATGGTGGCGGGGGAAGCGGCACGCAGTTCGACCAGCCGCTGCGCCTCCCCGTAGAAGGGGCGGGCCACCCGGTTGACCACGAAACCGGGGGTGGAGGCGCACACCACCGGGGTCTTCCCCCAGGTGCGGGCCAGGTCGGCGGCCGCGTCCACCACCTTCTCGCCGGTGGCGTCGCCGCGCACCACCTCCACCAGGTCCATTCGCGCCGCCGGGTTGAAGAAGTGCAGGCCCACCAGTCGCTCGGGCCGGTACAGGGCGGATCCGAGGGCGGTCACCGGCAGCGAGGAGGTGTTCGTCGCGAGCATCACGTCCTCGCCGACGGATGCCTCGACCGCGCGCAGCACCTCACGCTTGGCGCCGAGGTCCTCGGTCACCGACTCGATCACCAGGCCGCAGTCGGCGAGGTCGGAATAGCCGGTTGCGGGATGGATCCGGGCGGCCGCCTCGGCGGCGGCCCGTTCGGTGAGCAGGCCGCGGGCGGCGTCCCGGCGCAGCCCGGCACGAACCCGCTCCAGCCCCGCGGCAAGGGCTGCCGGGGAGGCGTCGAGCAGCAGCACCTGGTGCCCGGATCGGGCCGCCACCTGTGCGATGCCGGCACCCATGGCACCGGTGCCCACCACCGCGACGGTGTCCCCCGACGTGACGTGACGCACGCCCACCTCCGAGCTCCGGCGACTGCGATCCACGAACCAGCCTCGCCGACCACGGCCACCCTGTCACGCCGGTCGATCGGCGCGCCCGGACCACGGCGTGCGGGGGGCACCGGCACCCCACGTCCCGTCGTGGCCGCGCAGCGCTCAGGTACCTTAGCGACACAAACCGTGCGGCCCGTACGGTTCGCAGGGGCCGGCCCGCCCGCTCGTCGACGTCGAGGAGTGGCTCGCGGACGTGGGGAGTGGCATGCGGACGTGGGGAGTGGCATGGCGACACTGAAGGGGTCGTTCCGGCGGGCGGTGAATGCTCACCGCGAGGCGCTGGGACTGTTGCAGGCGACCCAGGCGCTCGTGGGGGACGACGCCGCAGCCCCCGCCTTCAGCGCCCCTTCGCTGGTCCGCCAGGCAGAGCTCGTCGGGGCGCTGGGCGAGGTCAGCGCCGGGCTGTCCACCGGCTGGGGAACGGCGGGCTGGGACCGGCTCACTGCCGGCGCGCGCCCCCCGCTCGGGCAGGGTGTGCCCCGCGGGCAGCAGTCACTGGTCCGGCTGGGCGCGGCCACCCCGGTCACCGACTCCTTCCCCGTACTGGTGCCCTTCCTCGGTGTCGGCCACCTGTGCATCGACTCCGACGCCCGCGACCCGCGGGTGGCTGCGCTCCTCCAGAACGTCCTGGTGCGGGTGCTGGCCGCGGCGCCGCCCGGGTCGCTGCGGGTGGCGGCCGTCGACCCGGCCACCCTCGGGGCCACCTTCGCCCCGCTGCTCGACCTGGTCGCGGGCGATCTGATGAACCCCCCGGCGACGGACCTGGACGGGCTGCGCCGGGCGCTGTCGGCCGCGGAGGAGCACGTCCGCCGCGCCCAGCGGGTGCCTGAGCACGAGCGCGGCGAGCTGGTCCTCGCGATCGCCGGGCTGCCGAGCGGCTGGAGCGGTGACGACCTGGCCCGGCTGGCGGCCCTGGCCCGCACCGGCCGGCGGGCCGGCCTGCACCTGTTGGTGGCCGGGTACCCGCCGCGGTCGCTCGGGGCCGCTCCCCCGGCGCTCGAGGACGCCGTGCCGATCGCCGTCCACTCCGAGGACGTGCACGTCGGCGACGTCCCGGGCCAGCCGTTCGGCGCGCAGGGCCGTGGGCTCAACTGCCCGGTGCAGCTCGACCCGGCCCCACCGCCCGACCTGGCGGCGGCGGTGTGCCGCCGGCTCGTCCAGGACGCGGGGGAGCAGGAGTCGGTCGGGTTCAGCCAACTGGTCGCCACGCAGGCCTGGGAGGAGTCCTCCGTCGACGGGCTGCGCACCGTCGTGGGCAGGGCCGGTCGCAACCCGGTGTGGCTCGCCCTGGACGACGCCACCCCGCACTGGCTGGTCGGGGGCCGGACCGGGTCGGGCAAGACGGTGTTCCTGCTCGGCGTGCTCTACGGGCTGGCGTCCCGGTACTCCCCCGACGAGCTGGCCCTGTACCTGCTCGACTTCAAGGAGGGCGTCTCGTTCAGCGAGTTCACCCCCACCGAGGTCGACCCGACCTGGATTCCGCACGCCCGTACCGTCGGGGTCGAATCCGACCGCGAGTACGGCGTAGCCGTGCTCGCCGCCCTCGCCGCCGAGATGACCCGCCGCGCCACCGTGATGAAGCAGGTCGGCGCCACCAAGCTGGCGCAGCTGCGGGCCGCCCGCCCCGACGTGGCGCTGCCCCGGATCGTCACCGTGATCGACGAGTTCCACGTCCTGTTCGCGGGCAACGACGCGGTGGCGCGGCGCGCCGGCGAGCTGCTCGAGGAGGTCGCACGCAAGGGCCGCTCCTACGGCATCCACCTGATCCTCGCCAGCCAGACGACCTCGGGGATCGAGACGCTGTTCGCCAAGGGAGAGGCCATCTTCGGGCAGTTCCCGCAACGGGTGGCGCTGGCCGGGGGGCGGGCCGTGCTGTCGATGCTCAACGACGCCGCCGACGCGCTTCCGGTCGGCACGGCCGTCATCAACGACGCGGCCGGGGTGCCGGCGGCCAACCGGACGATCCGCTTCCCCGACACCGATCCCGAGGCGGTGCGCCGGGTGCGGACCCGGTTGTGGCAGCAGCGGGTGCCGGGCGACCAGCCGCCCGCGGTGTTCGCCGGCTACGCCGAGCAGCACGTCACCGACGACCCCACCTGGGCCCACCTGCACCCCGGGGCACGGCGGCGGACGGTGCTGCTCGGCCGCACCGTCGACGTCGGGCTGCCCACCGCTGCCTTCACCCTCGACGCCTCGCCGGGCCGGCACGTCGCGGTGCTCGGCACCTCGGAGGTCGGCGCCGACATCCTGCACGCCGCGGTGCTCGGGCTGGCCCGCCAGCACGAGCCCGGGACGGCCCAGTTCATCCTCGCCGGGCTGGTGGCCGCGGCCGACGACGCGGCCGATGCGGCCGCCGAGGCGGTGCGCGCGGCCGGGCACCGCTGCTCAGAGGTGGAGCTGACCGGGCTTCGGGACGCGCTCGCCCGGCTGGCGCATCCGGTCGACGCCGGGCCGGCCGGGCTGGCGGCGGCCCTGGGCCGGCCGGCGACGAGCCGGCCCCGCCGGAGGCGACGTACGTGGTGATCTGGGGTGCCGACGCCGCCGGTGCCGCGTTGCGCTCGGCCCGCGATCAGGACAGCGGCAACACCGGGCTGGACGACCTGCGCCTGCTGCTGCAGGAGGGCCCGGCCCGGTCGGTGCACCTGATCGGGTGGTGGCGGGGGGTCCGCCGCTTCGCCGACGACCTCGGAAGCTCCGGCCGCGACGACATCGCCGGCCTGGTGGCGCTCAACGTCCCCGGCAAGGACCTCGGCAGCGTGGTGGGCAACTACCTGCTCGAATGGCAGCCGCGGGCCAACCGGGCCCTGTTCATCGATCAGCACGAGGACCGCTCCGCCCTGATCGTGCCGTTCGTCCGGGATCTGCAGCACGGTGGGGGGCGGCGGTGACCGGCGAGAGGCGGCCCCCCGCGGAGCCGGACCGGCTTCCCGCCGACCTCACCCCACCCGAGGGCCTGTCGCCGGTGGGTGGGGTGGCAGGGCTGCTGCCCGATGCCTCCGAGCTCACCCCCTGGCAGCAGTACGTGCTGCTGCTGCGCCGCCTCGACGCCGAGCGCGCCGGGGAGGAGGCACGCACGGCAGCGCAACGCGAGGCCGGCCGCTCGCTCGGCGGCGAGCTCGAGCGGCTCGGTCCCGAAGTCGTCGAGCAGGGCGGCGACCTGCAGGAACTGGCCGTGCGGCTGGGGCTGCGCCGCCCCCGGCTGACGGCGAGCCCCCCTGCCGCCGACACCGACCTCGACCCGGTCGCACTGACCGCGGCGGCGGCCGCGGCTGTGCGCCGGGCTGACGCCGACGCGGCACGGGCGCTCGCGGCGGGGCAGCGGGCGGCCTTCCTGCCGGGCTGGCGGCCGGCGGCGCGCAACCTGGTGATCTACCTGGCCTGGGCGTTGGCCGGGGTGGTGGTCCAGCTCGGGCTGGTGCAGGACAGCAACGCCTCGCCCCTGCCCGCGCTGGTCGTGGTGCCGGTGGTCACCTTTCTCGGCGGGCTGTTCACGGTCGGTGCGGCCGGGCGGGTGCGGTTGTCCGCGCACAAGCCCGAGCGTTCGGCCCGGATGGGGGCGCTGATCTGCTTCGGCCTGTTCCCGCTGGGCCTGCTGGTGGTGATCCTCCGCGGGGTGTTCGGTGGGCACTGAGCGGGGTGGTGAGCAGCGCGGTGAGCGGTGCGCAGGCACGCCGCGAGGAGCATGATCGGTGAGACGGGAGTGAGGCTGCCATGGCGAGCGTCGAGGACGTGAAGGCCCAGATCGGTGCGGCGGTGCAGGCCGCGAAGAAGGCGACCGAGGTGCTCGGCGCCGCCAACTCCTCGCTGGAACAGGCGGTGCAACTGGTCAGCGAGGCGTCACGGGGCAGCAGCCACGACAAGATCGGCGAGGCGTTGCGGGCGTTCGCCGAGGCGAAGCGGCGCCTGGACGACGCGACCGGCGCGGCCCGCCAGGGCATCGACACCGCCGAGCACTACCTGTCGGTGATCTGAGTGGTGCTCTACCCTCGCTGACGTCCGACGGACGGAGGGGGAGACCGTGAGCCTGCACCTGCCGTGGCTGAGCGCGACCGGCCCGGAATCCGGCGACGTCGTGCTGCTGACGCCGCAACGGGCCGGTTGGGAGCACGCCGGGCTGCAGGTGCTCCGGCTGGAGCCGGGCGAGATGCGCACCGTGCACACGGGCGGTGCCGAGATCTTCGTGCTCCCGCTGTCCGGAGGGCTGACGATCGAGGTCAGCGCGGTGGGCATGGCTGCCACCGGTGAGCGGTTCGGGCTCACCGGGCGGGCGTCGGTGTTCGAGCGGGTCACCGATTTCGCCTACGTCGGCCGCGACAGCGTGGTGACGATGATCAGTGCCCGCGGCGCGGAGGTAGCCCTGCCGTCGGCGCGCTGCGAGAAGCGGCTGCCGCCGCGCTACGGCCCCGCGGAGGAGGTGCCGGTAGAGGTCCGCGGTGCGGGTCCGGCCACCCGGCAGGTGACGAACTTCGCCGCCCCGGGGGTGTGGGAGCACGCAGAGAAGCTGATCGCCTGCGAGGTGATCACCCCGCCGGGGAACTGGTCGAGCTACCCCCCGCACAAGCACGACGCCACTGATCCCTGCCCGGCGGACAACGAGGAGATCTACTTCTACCGGGTCGCCGGCCCCGACCAGGTGACCCCCAGCCGGGAGGGCTTCGGGCTGCACCGCACCTACACCGGCCCCGAGCACGCCAGAGCCGGGCTGGCAGAGCTCGACGCCACGCTGGAGGTCCGCGACTGCGACGTGGTGCTGGTACCGCACGGCTACCACGGGCCCTGCGTCGCCGCCCCCGGATACCCGATGTACTACCTCAACGTGCTCGCCGGGCCCGCCCCGCGCCGCTCGATGGCCTTCTGTGACGACCCCACCCACGCCTGGGTCCGGGCCGGCTGGCAGCAGCAGGAGCGCGACCCGCGCTGTCCGCTGACCTCGGCCGCCGGGCGCGCCCAGACGCCGGCCTGAGCCGCCGGACGCCGGCCTGAGCCGACCGGACGCTCAGATCGGGACGGACGCTCAGATCGGGACGGCGTCGCCGCCGGCGGGCCGGCTGCCGATCGCCATCCCTGCCTGGTGGAGCTCGAACTCGCTCCGGGCGGTGGACCGCTGCGCGCCGACCGTCCCCGGCTGCTGCTCGGGCGCCCCCGCGGTGCCGTCCGTCGCAGTGGTTGCGCCGGCGCCGCCGTCCGGTGCCGCCGGGTCCGGTGGCAGCGCCCACCCGGTCGAGGGCACCGTGCCGCCGGCAGGCAGATCAGCGGGGAAGGGTCGCCCCGCGGGATCGGTGAAGACGTAGCCGCGCTTCTGGTACCAGGTGATGATCCGGTCCAGGGCCAGCACGGAGTTCTCCCGGTAACGGCCCCCGTCGTGCAGCAGCAGGATCGGGTGGTTGCCCTGACCCACCAGCCGGTCGGTGATCAGCGACACCCACGCGGGGTCGACCTTCGCCGGTTGCAGGTAGTCGTGCGCGCTGTGCATGTTCGTCACGGTGAGGTCGCGCTTCTCGGTGATCTGTCGCACCGGGGCCGTCTTGTCCTTGCCCTGCGGGGCGCGGAAGAAGCAGACCCGACGGTTGGTGAGGTGCTGGATGAGCTGGGTGGTGCGGCCGATCTCCGCGCCGACCTGCTGCCGGTCGAGGGCGGAGAAGCCGTTCCCGGCGGTGGGGTGGGTCCAGGTGTGGTTCCCGATCACGTTCCCGTCGGCGGACACCTGCTTCAGCAGCGCGGGGTGTTGGGCGGCCCGTGTGCCGACCACGAAGAAGGTGGCGTGCACGCCGTGCTTGCGCAGCACGGCCAGCACCCCGGGGGTGAACTCGGGGTTGGGCCCGTCGTCGAACGTCAGCGCGACCGTGCGCGGGAACGTCGCCGGGGTGTCGGTGATCGGGCGGCCCGTGGTCGCGGGGCACGGCGCCTGCGATCGGGCCTGGGCGGGCGGGGCGAACGCCGCCGGGAGCGCGCCTACCGCCGCGACGGTCACCGCGGCCGCGGTCAACCGGGTCCGAGCCCGCATCAGCACTCCAAGCCACCGAGAGCAATCCGGGAACACACCCTAGTACCGGATCATGGCGCACGGTCACGGGGGACGATCATGAGCGGGGAGTGTCCCGCCACTGTCCACGCTGCGTAGTCAGAAGCTGCGTAGTCAGAAGCTGGGTGGTCAGAAGCTGGGTGGTCAGAAGCTGGGTGGTCAGAAGTAGAGCTGGTGGAAGATCGCCAGTGCGCTGTCGAGGAAGGGCTGCGGCCACGACCCCGACCCGGGCGAGAGCGTCAGCGTGCCAGAACCGCTCCCCGCGCCGGCCGCGCCGGGCTCGGTCGCGGGGACGTCGCCGCCGGCCTGGCCGCGGACGACGAACAGCTGGTTCCCCGACATCAGCGTGAGCCGGACCCGGGTGCCGTTCGTCGAGCCCGCGCAGGCCGCCGTCCAGCCGACCATCACCTCGTCCACGCCGTCGGCGTCGAGGTCGCGCACCGCGAACGCAGCGGTGGTGAAGTCGGCGGACAGGGCCTGCCCCTGGCTGCAGTGCAGGGCGGGATCGCGCAGCCTGCGCACGGCCGTCGGCGTGGAGTCGAGCCCATCCAGGAGGGCCACCCGAAGGGTCACCGACGCGGGTGACCCGCCGCCGCCGTCCCCGCCGGCCGCGCGCATCGTCGCCAGCAGGTGCCGGCCCGCGGTGTCGGTCCAGGTCCAGGCGTTCTCGATCTCCCCGTCGACGGCCACACCCGCCTGGGACAAGAACCCCGACGCCGGCCCGGAGCTGAGCGGCGCCAGGTCGGCGGGCGCACCCGGGGCGGCGCTCGACGGGGATGCCGCGGGCGCTGACCGGGTACCCCGGGACGCCGCGGCGGGAGTGGTCCGGGCCGGTGCGACGGCCTGCGGGGTCGAGGTGGCGGGGTCGGGCAGCAGCGCGGCGACGGCTCCCGCAGCGAGCAGCGGAGCCGCGGCGAACGGGAGGAGGATCCGCCAGGCCCGGCGCCTGCCCCGGGCCATGGCGGCGCTGCGCAGGGTGCGCCGGGCACCGGCCGGAGCCGGGCCGCGAACTCCGCCGGCGGGTGCGGCGGGTGCGGCGGCGTCCGGCTCCGGGAGCGGAACGGTCCACCAGGGCCGCGCGGCCGCTGGGTAGCCGACCCGCTCGCTCGACTGCTCCCGGGGCGCGGCGGGCTCGTAGACCGCCGGGACCGCGGGTAGCGGCTGGGTGCGGATGGGCTGCTGCTCCCGTGCCGTGCCCGGCTGCTCGCTCACCCGCGCCATCACCTCCCCGCTCGGCGGGCATCCTGCCACGACCGGGGTCGGGACGGGAGATGCCCGGGTTCGCGCGCTTTCGGTCACCGCGTCCGGAGGGTGCCTCAAGTCCGACCGGGCCCCCGCCGATCACGAGCGGGTGGAGCCAGGTCGGACGCGAGCACGGCCCCCCCACCGGGTGCCCGCCTCCCGACTACTCGCCAGGGCCGCCATCACCCTCGGGCCGGGCCTGCTGCTCGGGTTCCTGGCGGGCGGGAGCGCCGAGTGGGTGGAGGAGCGCTCGCCCGCGACCCGCCACCGGGAGTACCTCGTCGGCATGGCGATCGCGTTTCTCGCCAGCCTGGTCACGGTGCTGTTCGCCGGATGGGTCGTGCACCGGAACGCGGCCCGGCTGGCGGGGCGGCTGGAGGCCACCTCCGCGCTGCTGGATCAGGCCCAGCGCGGCAACCGCTGGCGACCCGGCAGGCTGCGCGACCTGCACCTTCCGGCCACCCGCGGCACGTTCGCCCGCGTCTCGGCGGCAGTCAACGACGTGCTGGAGCGCCTCGAGGTGGAGCGCACCTTCCGGTCCATCGTGGACGCCTCCGGCGACCTGGTCGTGGTGCTGGACGCCGACGGGCTGGTGACCTTCGCCTCGGAGTCGCTGACCACCATCCTCGGCTGGCCGGTCGCGGCGGTGCACGGACACCCCTTCGCCGAGCTGGTGCACGTGGACGACCTGGTCAACTACCTCGGGATGATCGAGCCCCACCGCGTCGACGGGGAGCACGGGCAGCAGCACGAGGAGGTGGAGCGGAAGCGACTGCAACTGCGCGCCGGGGACGGCGTCTGGCGGGTGCTGGACGTCGGGGTGTCGGTGCACACCGCGGGCGGGCTGGGGGCCACCGTGCTGAGCGGGCGGGACGTCACCGACCAGGTGGCCATCGAACGCGAGCTGGTGCACCAGGCCACCCACGACGTGCTCACCGGCCTGCCCAACCGCAAGGCGCTGCTGCAGCTGGCCGAGCAGCAGGTGCTGGTGGCCGGCCCGACCCGCCCGGTGTCGGTCATCATGATCGACCTGGACCGTTTCAAGGACGTCAACGACAGCCTTGGGCACGCGGTCGGCGACCAGTTGCTGGCCCAGGTGGGGCCGCGGCTGCGGGCGATCCTGCGCCCGGCGGACACGATCGCGCGGCTCGGTGGCGACGAGTTCGCGGTGCTGCTGGCCGGCGCGGGTGAGGAGGGCGCCCGGATGGTGGCCGAGCGGCTGGCCCTGCAGCTGGTCGACCCGTTCCTCATCGACGGGATGGAGCTGCACATCGAGGCCTCGCTCGGGATCGCCGTCTCGCACCGCGAGGGCCGCGACCAGGTGGCCACCGTCGAGACCCTGCTGCGCGAGGCGGACATCGCCATGTACCGGGCGAAGGAGTACGGCCTCGCTATCGCCACCTTCGACCCGGCCCGTGACTCCGGGCAGAACCGCTCCCGGCTCGAGCTGTCCGGCGAGCTGCGGCGCGGGATCAGTGAGGGCCAGTTGGTGCTCTACTACCAGCCCGTGGTCGACATCCTCGAGGGCAGGCTCGCCGGGGTGGAGGCCCTGGTGCGCTGGCTGCACCCCGAGCGCGGGCTGCTCGGGCCTTCGGAGTTCCTTCCGCTCGCCGAGCAGACCGGGCTGATCATCCCGCTGTCGAAGCTGGTGCTCGCGACGGCGCTGGCGCAGGCGGCGCAGTGGGCAGCCGACGACTGGCCGGTGCAGATCGCGGTCAACCTCTCGCCGCGCTGGCTGCAGCACGGGGACGTGGCCGACACGGTGCTGCACACGCTCGCCGAGTACGGGGTGTCACCGGAGCTGCTGCGTCTGGAGATCACCGAGAGCGCCATCCTGGCCGATCCGGAGGACACCCTGCCGCTGCTGACGCGGTTGCGGGAGATGGGCGTCGGGCTGTCGCTGGACGACTTCGGCACCGGCTACTCCTCGATGACCCACCTGCGCCAGCTACCGGTCGACGAGCTGAAGGTGGACCGCGCCTTCGTCCAGGCGATGACCACCGCCCCGGAGGACGCCGTCATCGTGCGGGCCGCGATCGGGCTGGGGCACGATCTGGGGATGGCCGTGGTCGCGGAGGGCATCGAGGACGTGGAGACGCTGGCCGAGGTGGTGGCCAGCGGCTGCGGGCTGGGGCAGGGCTACTACTTCTCGCCCCCGCTGCCCGCCGTTGACCTGGCCCGCTGGGCGCAGAACCGGTTCGGCAAGGCCACGGCGCCGATCGTGCCGCAGCCCCCCAGGGTGCGCTTCGCGCTGTGAACTGCGCGCCACCACCGCGCGCTCGGCCTCACTTCGCGTCGCGAACCACCACGCTGAGAATCATGCTGACGAGGGTGACGATCACGGCGGCGAGGACGGTGGACCAGAAGAAGGAGCCCGAGTCGAAGGAGATCCCCAGCCCGCCGGACAGCCAGTCCACCAGCTTGAGCATCAGGGCGTTCACCACGAAGCCCATCAGCCCCAGGGTGAGGATGTAGGCCGGCAGCGCCAGCACCACGACGATCGGTTTGATGATCGTGTTGACGACCCCGAACAGGGCTCCCACCACGGCGAAGGACAGCACCGTATGTGCGGTGTCCTTCGCGTTGATGGCCACGCCGGGCACGAACAGGGTCGCCACCCAGATGGCCACCGCGTTGACGACGATCTTGACGATGATCCCGCGCATCCCCGCATCCTTGCACCGCCGCGTGCCCGCTGTCCGCCGCGGTGCGCCGGCCTGTTCCCGTCGGCAGGGCGCGGACCTACAGTGGCTCGCGTGCCCGGCGCGGACGGTGCGGATGGATCGGGGCGGGTGGCACCCGACGTGGTGATCGTGGGCGCCGGCGTCATCGGGGCAGCCTGCGCGCTGGCCTGTGCGCGGGCCGGGCTCACGGTGACGGTGCTCGATCGCGGCCCCGTCGCCGGGGGCACGACAGGGCGCGGCGAGGGCAACCTGCTGGTGTCGGACAAGTCACCGGGGCCCGAGCTCGAGCTTTCTCTGCTGTCGCTGCGGCTGTGGTCGCAGACCGCCGCCTACCTCGAGGAGCTGACCGGCCGGCCGGGTGGCGGGCTGGAGCTGGAACCCAAGGGTGGGCTGGTGGTGGCGGCCGACCAGGCGGCGCTCGACGGCCTGCGCGTGCTCGCGGCCGGGCAGGCCGCGGCCGGGGTGGATGCCCGCGCCGTCGCGGCCGACGACCTCGCCGGCTACGAGCCCCACCTGGCGGCGGGCCTGGCCGGCGGCATCCACTACCCGCAGGACGCCCAGCTGCAGCCGATGCTCGCCACCGCCGGCATGCTTGCCGCGGCCCGCCGGCTCGGCGCCGCGGTGGTTGCGGGCCGGGCCATGACCGGGGTGCGGACCGGCAGCGGCGGGCGCGTGGTCGCCGTGCGCACCGACGCCGGGGAGCTGGCCTGCGGTTGGGTGGTCAATGCCGCCGGGACCTGGGGCGGGCAGGTGTCGCAGCTGGCCGGCGCCCCGGTTCCGGTGCTGCCCCGGCGGGGGGTGGTGCTGGTGACGCAACCGCTGCCGCCGCTGGTGCGGCACAAGGTCTACACCGCCGCCTACGTCACCGACGTGGCCAGCGAGCGGGAGGGCCTGGACAGCAGCGCGGTGGTGGAGGGCACCCCCGCCGGGACGGTGCTGATCGGTGCCAGTCGCGAGCGCGTGGGCTTCAGCCCTGGCCTGCCGGTGCCGGTGCTGGCCAGGCTGGCGGCGCAGGCGGTGCGGCTGTTCCCGGTGCTGGCCACGGCCCGGGTGATCCGGGCCTACTCCGGGTTCCGCCCCTACTGCCCGGACCACCTGCCGGTGCTCGGGGCGGATCCCCGGGTGCCGGGACTGGTGCACGCCTGCGGTCACGAGGGCGCCGGGATCGGGCTCGCCGCAGCCACCGGCCACCTGGTCGCGCAGTTGCTGACGGGCACCGCGCCCGACCTCGACCTCACCCCTTTCGACCCCGGACGTTTCGAGCCCACCCCTTTCGACCCCGGGCCCGCCGCCCCCCGGCCCGCACCGCCGGAGGCGACGTGACGGCCGGGCGGTCCACTGCGGCGCAGCGGGCGGAGTTCAGCTTCGACGGCCGGGCGATCCCGTTCGCCCCCGGGCAGAGCATCGGGGCGGCGCTGTGGGCGGCGGGGGTGACCACCCTGCGGGTGACCCGTCGCCGGGCGCGCCCGCGGGGGCTGTTCTGCGGCATCGGCGTGTGCTTCGACTGCCTGGTCGTGCTCGGCGACGGCGAGCAGGTGCGGGCCTGCCAGCAGGTCGCCCGGGCCGGGATGCAGGTCAGCAGCCGGGCGGGGGAGGAGTGAGCGGGCCGGC
Source organism: uncultured Actinomycetota bacterium (assembly GCA_963784535.1). Lineage (GTDB taxonomy): Bacteria > Actinomycetota > Actinomycetes > Actinomycetales > Kineosporiaceae > CAWARR01. The sequence goes on from CAWARR010000008.1 coordinate 685,033, forward strand.
GGCGCGGGACTGCGATGTCCTGGTCGTGGGCGCGGGCCCGGCCGGGTTGGCGGCGGCGCTTGCGGCGGTCGACGCGGGCGCCCGGGTGGAGCTGCTCGACGGCTACCTGCGGGCGGGCGGGCAGTATTGGCGACACGGGGCCGGTGGCCCCCACCATGCCCGCCGGCGATGGTCGGCGCTGACCACCCGGCTGGCGGCGGCCACCGCGGCGGGCCTGCTCCGGCATCGGCAGGGCGCGCAGGTGTGGCGGGTCGAGGTCGGCGCAGGGCTGGACGGTCGGGCGCGGGTCAGCGCGCACGCCGTGCTCGACGGGCCCGCGGCGGCGGGGGATGCCGCCGGGGAGCGGGCGGTGAGCCGGAGCGCGGCGGCGCTCGTGCTCGCCACCGGGGCGCACGACCTGGTGCTGCCCTTCCCCGGCTGGGATCTGCCCGGGGTGCTCACCGCCGGCGCGGCGCAGGCGCTGTTGTCCGAGCATGGCGTGCTCGCCGGTCACCGGGTGGTGGTCGGCGGCAGCGGCCCGTTCCTGCTGCCCGTCGCCGCGGCCCTGGCGACGGCGGGGTCGCGGGCGGGGGCGGGCGGGCGCGTGCTCGGGGTGTTCGAGGCCGGGGACGGGCGCGGCTGGCGGCGCGGCTGGCGGGCGGTGGCCGGGCACCCGGGCGCGCTCGTCGAGGGGGCCGGCCACCTGGCGGTGTTGGCGCGCCACCGGGTGCCGGTGCGGTTGCGCGCGGCCGTCGTGGCGGCGCACGGAACCGACCGGGTGGAGGCGGTCACGGTGGCGCGGCTGGATGCCTCATGGCGGGTGCTGGCGGGCACGGCCCGGCGGGTTCGCTGCGATGCCGTGGCCGTGAGCTGGGGCTTCAGCCCACGCCTCGAGCTCGCCCTGCAGGCAGGCTGCGCCACCCGGCCCGGCCCGGGAGGCGTGGCACAGGTGGTGGTCGATGCCCTCGGCCGCAGCAGCGTTCCCGGCGTCCTGGTCGCGGGGGAGCCCACCGGGGTGGGCGGGGCGCTGCTGGCCGGGGTGGAGGGTGAGCTGGCGGGGCGGGCTGCGGCAGCGGTGGCGGCAGGGCGGCAGCCGGGTCCGGCGCCGCGGCGCGAGCTGCGTCGGCGGCGGGCGCTGGGCGCCTTCGCGGCCACGATGCAGGCCGCCCACCCGGTGCGGCCGGGCTGGATGAGCTGGCTGCAGCCGGACACGCTGATCTGCCGGTGCGAGGAGGTGGCGGTCGCGCAACTGCACGCGGCGGTGGACGACCTCGGCGCCGCCGACGCCCGCACCGCTCGGCTGCTCACCCGCTGCGGCATGGGATGGTGCCAGGGGCGGATGTGCTCCGAGGCCGTCGCCGCGCTGGTCTGCGCCCGCGGCGATGCACCGGCCGACCAGGCCCCGCTGACCCGACCGCTCGCCGTGCCGCTCACCCTGGCCCAGCTCGCGGCCCTCGACCCGACCGGCCCCGACCCGACAGGAGACCCGCGATGACGCAGCCCGCGCCGCCCCCCGAGGCGACCCCCGCGCCGACCCCCCGGCCTCCCGGGCGCGACCCCTCGGCGCGGCCCTGGCACGGCATCCAGGTGGCCACGGCGCTGCCGCTGCGCCCCGGTCCCGGCGGGCGACCGGAGCCCGATCTCGACGGCTACGCGGCACACGTCCGCTGGCTCGCGGAGCAGGGCTGCGACGGGGTGGTGCCCAACGGGTCGCTGGGGGAGTACCAGACCCTGACCGGCGAGGAGCGGGCCGCCGTGGTCCGCGCCGCCGTCGAGGCCGCGCCGCCGGGCTTCACGGTGATGCCCGGGGTGGCCGCCTACGGAGCGACCGAGGCGGCCCGTTGGGCCGAGCAGGCGGGTGCGGCGGGCGCCGACTGCGTGATGCTGCTGCCCCCCAACGCCTACCGCGCCGACGAGCGGGCCGTGCTGGAGCACTTCCGGGAGGTGGCCGGGGTCGGGTTGCCGGTGGTGGCGTACAACAACCCGTACGACACCAAGGTCGACCTCGTCCCGGCGCTGCTGGCCCGGCTGCACGGCGAGGGCCTGATCTCGGCGGTGAAGGACTTCAGCGGTGACGTGCGGCGGGCCTACGAGCTCGCCGAGCTCGCCCCGGGCCTGGACCTGCTGGTGGGTTCGGACGACGTGGTGCTCGAGCTGGCCGTGGCCGGCGCGGTGGGCTGGGTCGCCGGCTTCCCCAACAGCCTGCCGCAGGCCTGCGGAGCGCTCTGGCGGGCGGCACGCGCGGGCGACCTCGCCGCCGCGCTGCCGCTGTACCGGACCCTGCATCCGCTGCTGCGCTGGGATGCCCGCACGGAGTTCGTACAGGCGATCAAGCTGTCCATGGATCTCGCCGGGCGTTACGGCGGGCCGTGCCGCCCGCCCCGGGTGCCGCTGCTGCCCGAGCAGGACGCCGCCGTGCGCACGGCGACGCTGCACGCGCTGGCGGAGGGCCCGCGATGAGGTCGCGGCGGGTGCTGCACACGGTGGAGTCGCACACCGAGGGAATGCCCACCCGGGTGGTGACGGGCGGGGTCGGGGTCCTCCCCGGCGAGAGCATGTTCGAGCGCCGGCGCTGGTTCATGGCCAACTCCGACGGCCTGCGTCGCCTGCTGGTGAACGAGCCGCGCGGGCACGCGGCGATGAGCGGGGCGATCCTGCAGCCGCCGACCCGCCCGGACGCCGATTTCGGGGTGCTGTTCATCGAGGTGTCCGGGTGCCTGCCGATGTGCGGGCACGCCACCATCGGGGTGGCCACCGTGCTGGTCGAGACCGGCATGGTCGAGGTCGTCGAGCCGGTGACGACCATCCGGCTCGACACTCCCGCGGGGCTGGTCGTTGCGCAGGTCCGGGTGGAGGGCGGGGCGGCGCGCGCGGTGACGTTCCGGAACGTGCCCTCGTTCGGCCTGGAGCTGGACGCGACGGTCAGCGTCGACGGGATCGGCCCGGGCGGTGGCCCCCTGGAGGTGCGCTACGACCTGGCCTTCGGCGGGAACTTCTCCGCGATCCTGCCCATCGAGCGGCTCGGGGTGCCGTTCGAGCGGGCCGCGAAGCAGCGCATGCTCGACGCGGGGCTGGCGCTGATGGCTGCCGTCAACGCCCAGCGCCGCCCGGTGCACCCCGACAACCCGGAGATCACCAGCTGCCACCACGTGCAACTGGTCGCCCCCGGCTCGGATGCGCGCCGCAGCCGGCACGCCATGGTGGTCCACCCCGGCTGGTTCGACCGCTCCCCGTGCGGGACGGGGACCAGCGCGCGGGTGGCCCAGCTGCATGCCCGCGGGGAGCTGCAGCTCGGGGTCGACTTCGTCAACGAGTCGTTCATCGGCACCCACTTCGTGGCCCGCGTGGTGGAGGAGACCACCGTCGGCTCGGGCCCGCCCGGCACCCCGCAGGCGGTGCGTCCCGCCGTGGTGCCGACCGTGACGGGTCGGGCCTGGGTGACCGGGACGGCCCAGTACCACCTCGATCCGGAGGACCCGTTCCCGGAGGGGTTCGAGCTGTGACCCGGGGTCCACGACGATGACCGCGGTAGCCGACCCGAGGAGGACCTGATGGGCACGCTGGTTGAGTCGCGTTCGCCGCAACGTCCCGCTGATGTCGTCTCCGCCGTGCCCGAGGCCGACGTGGGGCAGGTGGCCCGCGCGGCCGGCGCCGCCCGCGCCGCGCAGCGCGGCTGGTGGGACGCCTCGGCTCCGGTGCGGGCGGCAGCGCTGTCCGCCGCTGCGGCGGCGCTGCGGGCCCGCTCGGCGCAGGCCGCGGAGCTGGTGGTCCGCGAGGTGGGCAAGCCCGCCGCCGAGGCCGCGGGCGAGGTGGCCCGGGCGGTGGCCATCCTCGACTACTACGCCCAGGCGTGCCTGGCGCCGATCGGCGCGACCCTGCCCCCCGGCCTGCCCGGGCTGCTGTTCACCGAGCGCCGACCGCACGGGGTGGCCGCGCTGGTGACCCCGTGGAACTTCCCGCTGGCGATCCCGTTGTGGAAGGCCGCCCCGGCGCTCGCCGCCGGGAACGCCGTGCTGCTCAAGCCCGCTCCGGCCGCCACCGGGTGCGCGCTGTGGCTGCAGGACCTGCTCGCTGCCGCGCTCCCCCCGGGTCTGCTCCAGGTGCTCCCGGGAGGCGCGGAGGTCGGCCGGGCGGTGCTGGAGGCCGCCGACGTGGTCAGCTTCACCGGCTCGGCGGCGGTCGGGGCGCAGGTGGTGGCAGCGGCGGCAGGCCGCGGCGTGCCGGTGCAGGCCGAGATGGGCGGCCAGAACGCCGCGATCGTGCTCGGCGACGCGGACCCGGCAGCGACCGCGGCGATGGTGGCTGCGGCGGCGATGGGGTTCGCCGGGCAGAAGTGCACGGCGACCAGCCGGGTGGTGGTGGTCGGCGGGCCGGCCCGGGTGGCCGAGGTGAGCGAGGCCCTCGCCGCGGCGGTGCGGGCGCTGGAGCCCGGGGACCCGTCCGTCGCGGGGGTGACGGTCGGCCCGGTGATCAGCCGGCAGGCCCGCGGCCAGGTGCTGTCGGGGGCGCGGGCGGCGGTTCAGGCGGGTGGTCGGGTGCTCGCCGGTGACCCCGCAGCCGGCGCAGGCGAGGCGGGCGCGGACGACGCCGCTGCGGGCGAGGGGGCGGGCTGGTTCGTCCGGCCGACCCTGCTCGAAGGGGTTCCCGCCGATCACCCGCTCGCCCAGCAGGAGACCTTCGGTCCGCTCGCGGTGGTGCTGCCCGCCGCCGACCCGCAGGAGGCGGTGCGGGTCGCCGAGGGCGTCCGCTACGGCCCGGTGACCAGCGTGCACGGGCGGGACCTCGGCGAGGTGCTCTCCGTGGTGCGCGGCGTGGGGACCGGCCTGGTGAAGGTGAATGCCCCGACCACGGGGGTCGACTTCTGGGCACCGTTCGGTGGGGAGCGGGGGTCCTCCTACGGGCCGCGCGAGCAGGGACTCGCGGCCCTTGACTTCTACGCCTCCACCCGAACGATCACCCTGAGTCCGCACCCGTGAGGAGGGCCACGTGACGGCGCGCGGCGGCGGTGTTCGCCACAGCGGCGCCGACCGGCGACCACGGGGCCTCTCGACCGGTACCGTCGTCCCCGGGTCACCCGCGCCCTCCAGGACATCCGCCCTGGTCATGGAGGGCGCGGGCAGCGCCTGCCGCACGGGGGGCCAGCCGTCCGTCCTTGATACGGCAGCTCTGCTGCCCGAAGGGTTCGAGCCACGATGACCCGCGCACCGCGCCTGTCCGACCTGCCGGTGATCGACGACCGCGGCCTGCGGGTACTGCTGCCCATGACGGCGGCGGTGGTCGCGATCGAGACCGCCCTGCACGACGGCAGCGCCCCGGAGGGCTCTCCCGCCCGCACCTCGATCCTCACCGAGTCGGGCGAGCTGCTGATGATGCCGGCGGCGACCTCCCGCTACGTCGGGGTGAAGCTGGCCAGCGTGGCCCCCGACAACCCCACCCTCGGACTGCCCCGGGTGCAGGGGGTCTACGTGCTGTTCGACGCGCTCAGCCTGACTCCCCGCGCCCTGGTCGACGGGATCGCGCTCACCTCGTGGCGGACACCGGCGGTCTCGGCGGTGGCGGTGCGGCATCTGGCCCCGCAGCGCCCGGTGCGGCTGGTGGTCATCGGTACCGGCCCGCAGGGGCGCGGCCACGTCGAGGCGGTGTCGGCGATCCGCCCGGTGACCCACGTGACCGTGGTCGGGCGGGACCGGGCGAAGGCGGAGGCGATGGCGGTCTGGGTGGCCGAGCGTGGCCTGCCGGCGGCGGTGGTCGCCGGCTCCGACCTGCCGGATGACCTCGAAGGCCCGATCCGGGCGGCGGACGTGGTGGTGTGCGCGACCACGTCACGCTGGCCGCTGTTCGACTCCGAGTGGCTGGCGGACGACGTGCTGGTGATCGCGGTGGGCAGCCACACCCCCGATGCTCGGGAGATCGACTCGGCGCTGGTGCAGCGGGCCACGATCGTGGTGGAGTCGCGCGAGACGGCGCTGCGCGAGGCCGGGGACATCGTCATCCCGCTGCGCAACCTGGAGATCGGTCCCAGCTCGGTCGACGGGGAGCTCGGCGACCTGGTCACCGGGAACGTCTACGTCGACCCGCTGCGGCCGAGGTTGTTCAAGAGCGTGGGCGAGGCGTGGCAGGACCTGGTGGTGGCGGCCGCCGCCTACGACCAACTGGTCGACAAGGCGGAGGGCATGCGCTGAGCTGCGCCCGCGCTAGGCGCCGGTTGCGGCGGTGGATGCGGGGTGCAGGGCGGGGTCCCGGGACGGCTCGCGGCCGGCGGGCGAGGTTGGCCGGCGGAGTCCGAAGGCGATCTCGCCGGCGGCGGTGTTGCAGTGCACGTTGGCGATGTCCAGGGCCCGCAGCAGGCAGTCGGTGGCAGCGGCGACCTCGCCCGCGAGGGTCAGCCGGTGGGCGACCTCCCGGTAGAGCGATGCGACCTTCCGGTTGGGGTGGCAGTGGCCGAGTTCCACCGCGGCCTCGCGGTAGCGGGCCACCCCGTCGTCCCCGTCGCCCCGGCTGAACAGGGCGTCCCCGAGGGTGATCAGGGCCTGGGCGAGCTGCCGGTGGTCCCCTGCCTCCCGCAGGTGCAGCACCGCCCGGCGGGTGAGCCGCTCGGCCTGCGACAGCTCGCCGCTGAGCAGGTGGGCGAGCCCGCGGTAGCTCTCCCATTCCGCCCGGTCGGCCTCGCCGCCGAGATCGTGCAACTGGTCGGCCACCCGGTCGAGGATGCGCGCAGCCTCGTCCGCCCTGGTGGGGTCGGTGACGAGGGTGAACCAGGCCACCATGTACTGCAGTTGGGCGAGGATGCGGCTGGTGCCCTCCTCGGACATCAGCGCGAGCGCGCGCTCGGACAGGTGCAGGGCCGTCGCGGCCTCCCCGCGGGCCTCGGCCACCAGCGCCGCGTTCCAGTACGCGGCGCCCTGCCCGGTCGCGGACCCGACGTCCTCGGACCGGCGCATGATCTGTTCGGCCTTCGCCCAGGCGAGCGTGAGGTCGTCGGCCTCGTAGTAGGCCAGCATGAGCGTGGACTCGAGCTTGAGGTGATCCTCGGTGGCCCCGAGGCCGGCGTCGTAACTGGCCTGCACACCCCGCTCGCCGACCCGCACGGCGGCACCCACGTCGCCGGCGAGCAGGTAGTAGTGGCACAGCGGGTAGCTGACGGCCGGTACGGGCAGGTGCGAGCGCCCGGCGAGGCACTCGAGGTAGAGCGGGTCGAGCAGCCGGATGGCGGCGTCGAGCTCGTTCAGCCGCTGGTGGGCGTCGGCGAGCAGCTTCGTCGCCTCGTGCTCCAGTTCGCGCGGGATCGGGCCCTTGTCCAGCAGCAGGGCCAGGCGTTCGCGGGCGCTGTCCGGCTCGCCGTTGGCGAGGGCGAGCCTGGAGTAGGCGAGCTCGAGCCGGGCCGTGGCCGTGTCGGTGGGGGAGCTGTCCTGATCGAGGTCGGCCACCGAGCACCCCAGCCGGCCGGCGAGGATCTGCAGGACGTCGAGGCTCGGGGTGCGTTTGCCGGCCTCGATCAGCGAGACATAGCTCGGCGAGAGGTCGTCGCCGGCCAGGTCAGTCTGCGAAAGCCCCGCCCGGCGTCGGTGGACGCGGACCCGCTCGCCAAGGTTCGTCATGGTTCGTCGACCTCCCCGCATCATCCGCGCCCGCCGCTGACCAGGTGAAACGCAGTCTCGTCCAGTGCCCCCGCAACAGATGGTGCCACAAGGGTCACCGCACACACACGCTTACGGCGACCCCGATGGAACCTCGGCCGAGGCCGGTGACTGTGGGTGGACGAGAGTGCGGTCCTTTCTGTCACGATCGGCGTGACAAGTCAGTCAATCACACCTCACTGGGAGTCGTCATGTCTCAGCGTTCCGCCGCCGCCCGTACCGTCCGTGTTCTCGCTGCAGCTCTTCTGGTGTCCGGGCTCACCGCCGGCATCGTCGCGGCCGAGGCCGGAAACGCCCCTGCCTCCGGGACCCAGGCGGTCGGCTGCTGCATGAAGTGACCGCCGGGTTCGCTGTCGGCGAGGGGCGAAGGTAGCCCCCCGCCGCCTCGGGGATCGGTGACCCCACCCTCGCACCGCGAGGGTGGGTATGCCGTGCTGTCCGGGGGCGCTGCTGCGCGGCGGATGCCCCCCGGGCCGGCGCCCCCGGTGCCGGGCCTTTCGTGTGGTTTGCCGACAATCTTCACGTCAGTATGCTCAACGGCGAGAAGCCTGACTCACACACATGCCCCTGGGTGCCGCGCATGGCCCGCGCGACACCCAGGGCGTTCTGCCCACGGGTCGGGTCGGGTCGGGTCGGCTGCGGGTGCGGCAGGTGCGGCTAGGGCTGGGGTGCGTCGGCGGGGTGCCGGGTGAGGGGCTTCGTGCGGGCGGTGTCGCCCGCCGGGGCGGCGCCCCGGCGCTGCGCCGGTGCCCGCAGCCCGAACGCCAGTTCGCCTGCCGCGGCGTTGTAGGGCACCTGCGCGGCGGTGAAGGCGAGCCCGACGCAGTGCAGGGCGGCGCCCTGCTCACCGGCAAGGGCGAACCGGTGGGCGATCTCGCGGTACAGCGACGCGACCCGGCGGTGCGGGCGGGCGGAGCCGAGAGTCTCGGCGGCTGCCCGGTACCGGGCGAGGCCGTCCGCGCTGCGGCCCTGCGCGAGGAGCGCATCGCCGAGGGTGATCAGTGCTCGCGCACTCAGGCGGTGATCCCCCAACTGCTGAAGGTGGAGCACCGCCCGGCGGGCCAGGCGCTCCGCCGGTGGCAGTTCGCCGCTGAGCAGGTGGGCCAGGCTGCGATAGCTCTCCCACTCGGCGCGGTCGACGTCGCTGCCGTTCGCGTGCACGGCGGCGGCCACCTGGTCGAGCAGGCGGGCCGCCTCGGGGGCCCGGCTCGGGTCGGCGACGAGGATGAACCAGCCCACCATGTACTGCAGTCGGGTGAGGTCGCGGTCCCCCGCCGCCTCCGACCACAGCGCGAGCGCCCGTTCGGACAGCCGCAGCGCCTGCACGCTGTCGCCGCGGGCCTCCGCCACCAGCGCGGCGTTCCAGTACGCGGCGCCCTGCCCGGTCGCGGAGCCGGCCCGCTGCGCGCGCTGGAGGATCTGCTCGAAGCGTGCCCATGCCCGGGAGAGGTCGTCGCTCTCGTAGTAGGCACCCATCAGCGTGGCCTCGAGCTTGAGGTGCTCGTCGGTGCCGGCCAGGCCGGCGTCCTCGCTGGCCTGTACGCCGCGCTCCCCGACCTGGATCGCGGTGGCGGGGTCGCCCACCAACAGGTGGTAGTGGCACAGCGGGTAGGCCACGGCGGGCAGCGACAGGTGCGAGCGCCCGGCCAGGCATTCCTCATACACCGGCTGCAGCAGCCGGATCGCCGTCCCGAGGTCGTTGAGCCGCTCGTGGGCCTCGGCCAGCAGCTTGGCCGCCTCGTGCGTGAGCCGGCGGGGCAGGTCACCCCCGGCGAGCAGCGCCGTCAGGTGCTTGCGGGCGCTGTCCGGCTCACCGTTGGCCAGCGCCACCCGGGCGTAGGCGAGCTCGGTGGCGCCCTCGGTGTCCCGCCCCGGCTGCGGCGGGGCCGGTCGGAGGGGAACCGGCTGTGGGTCGGCGGACTGCGGGCCGGCGGACTGCGGGCCGGCCCGTGCGACGGGAGCGGGGCGCAGCTGGGAGAGCAGTTGACCCACGGCGGCGAGCGCCTCCGGGGAGAGCCGGGCCGCGTGGACCACCAGGTCGGCGAGGTCGGGGCGGGTGATCGCGGCGAGGGCGGCCGGGTCGGGCGGGGGTGTCGGGGTGGCTCCGGCGGGGGGGTCGAAGAAGTAGCTCACCGGGACGTCGAAGAATTCGGCGAGGGCCTCGAGGTGGCGCTTGGTGGGGTTGTCGCGGATGCCGCGCCGGAGCATGTACAGGTAGCTGGCCGAGATCGTGGGCCCCCCACGCTCGGCGATGGCCGTGGACACCTGCTCGTAGGTGTAGTCCCCGGCGCGGCCGTGCCGGTGGCCGGTGCGGAACAGGGCGTCGATGCGGCGCGCCAGGCTGGTGCCCGCGGGGGGCTCCTCGGCTGGGACCACCGCCACCCCTCCTCGTCCCGCGGTGAGCGTTCGTCCGGAAATGTCGCCCTTCGAGCGTCACACGGCGTCGATGGAGCGGCGAGGGACGCGCGATAAGGCGGTCGGCGGCACGGCGGACCGGTCGTGCACCGCCCCTGTCAGGGGCATCCCGGCGCGCACCCCGGCAAGGTCGAGCGCCCGGCGGTAGGCGTCGAGTGCGGTGTCTGCGGCGTGGTTGTCGGCGTGCCGGTCGGCCAGGTCGCGCCACAGCGCCGCGAGGTGCCGCGAGCCGGGCATCGTCCGCAGCACCTCGCCGGCCCGCAGGTACTCGGCGACTGCCTGGTCCGAGTGGCCCTGCACGGCCAGGCAGTCGCCGAGCAGAATGTGCGCGCGGGCGGTCTCCGGGATGGGGTGACCCTCCAGGTGGTCGATTGCCTGCCGGGCGAGCAACTCAGCCTCCTCCGGCCGGCCGAGCAGGAGCTCCGCCCTGGTGCGCTCGATCTCCCAGTTGCCGAGATCCACGGCGCTGCCCAGGTCGCGCAGCGCCGGCAGAGCGCTGTCGAGCAACGCCACGGCGGTGCCCACCTCGGCGGGGTCGGCGCTGAGCAGCAGCCCTGCGACGGTGTACTGCAGCCGCGGGAGGTCCCGGACGCTGCCCTGTTCGGACAGCATGGCCAAGGCCTTGCGGGACAGCGTCACGGCCTCGTCCAGGCGTCCACGGGCCTCGGCTACGAGGGCCGCGTTCCACAGCAGCGCCGCCTGCCCACCCGGCTCCGCGGAGCCCTCGGCCAGCGCCACGAGCTGGCGGGCCCTGGCGGCGGACGCGAGAAGCTCACCGTCTTGGAACTGGGCGTACATGACCGTGGCAGCGAGCCGCAGGTTCTCCTCGGTTGCCTCCAGCCCGCGGGCCCCGGCCGCGGCGAGCGCCTGCTCACCGAATCGCACGGCAGCCCGCGCGTCGCCGGCGTCCAAGAAGCATCGGCACAACTTGATGCCCGTCCGTGTGACGGGGAGCGCGCTGACACCGCGGATGGCCCGATCGAACAAGGGCACCAGGAGGTCGACGGCCGCGTCGAGATCTCCCAGCGTCTCGTGGACGCCGGCGAGCTCGAACTCGAGCTCGTCGAGGGTGGCGGGGTCGAGCCCGCCCTCCGCGCGCAGCCGGGTCAGGCGCTCGAGCGCGCTGTCCGCCTCGCCGTGCCGGCGTACCAGCTTCGCGTAGGCCAGCTCGAGTTCGATTCGCTGACGCCGCTCGCTCGGTCGGCCCTCGGTGAGGAGACTCTCGTCGCACGACAGTCGCCGGGCAAGCGTGCTGACGACCTCCGCACCGGGAGCTCGGCGGCCCGACTCGATCAACGACACGTAGCTCGCGGACAGGTCGGCTCCTGCGAGCTGGGCCTGCGACAGTCCCGCACTCAGACGGAGCCTGCGGATCCGATCCCCGACGGTCTCGCTTCCGATCTCAGCCATTGGCGATCAACGCAACCACGGAACGCTGGCCGGCAGGTGCGGGCTCGCGCCGGGCTCCGGAGCTCGGGTCGGCTCGGGCACCAGCGCTGTGTGCGTTGCGTGACGAGGTTTCGATGCCCCGAAGGCATCCGATCGCCAGGAGTTATCGGGTGCCAGCTGTAGCCAGGGGTGTATGCCCCGCGATCGAGTATCTGTCACGATCGGCGATGACGAACTGTCATGCCCATGATGACCAAGGAGACCCGCCATGTCCCGCACCCCCGCTCGTCTGTCCGCCGCTCTTCTCGCCGTCGCCTGCCTGGTGCTCTCCGGTGTCGCTGTGGTCCAGGCCCCGCAGGGGCAGAACACCCTTGCCAGCGGCTGCTGCAGCGAATTGAACTGATGCAGCTAGTGCAGGGGCGGGGAGACGATGGCCCGACGCCTCCCCGCCCCTGACTTGATGTGCTCTACGCGGGAGATCCGCGGCCAGGGGCGGCCTCCTGCTCGAGCACGGGCGCCACTGTAGTCACAATCGCTGTGACTGGCTAGTCAGTCACTACATGACAAGCCACCGGCGCCTTGTCATTTACCCAGAGTGACAATTGGCATGCCCAAAAACGGGACGGAACGGCGCCGGGCACCGGCCCAGGGCCGCCGCTGGATCCCTCCGTGCCGCCGGGCGCTCAGGGCCGGGCGGCAGCCCGAACGACGAGCGAGAGGGGGTCCACCCGGGCCCGCAGCACCCGGGCCTCGCCCGCCGGGTCCCCGTCGATCTGCGTCTGCAGCGGCTTCTCCGCGCGGATCTCCACCCGCCGGCAGCGGTGCTGCTCCACCACCGGGTGGCCACGGCGGCTGCCGGACAGCACGGCCGCGGTCACCGCCGCCCAGCCGACGACACCCCGCGGCGAGACCACGACGACGTCCAGCCAGCCGTCGTCCACCAGCGCGTCCGGGAACAGCCGGATGCCCCCGGTCAGCTCTCCGCAGTTGCCCACGATGACGGTGCGGATGCGTCGGTGCAGCACGGGCCCGTCGTCCAGCACCAGGGTCACCCTCGTCTGCTGGCCGCGGATCAGCCGTGCCCCGGTCACGACGTAGGCCCACCACCCCACCCGCCGCTTCAGCCGCGGCTCGACCGAGGCCATCACCTCCGCGTCGAACCCCAGCCCGGCCATCACCAGGAAGGCCTCCCGCCGGGGGGGCTCGTCCTCCCCGGAGACGTCCAGTTCGGCGCGGCCCACATCGATCCGGCGCTCGCCGCCGCCCAGGGCGGTGTCCAGCGCCGCGTCGAGGTCACCGAGCGGCAGGCCGAGGTTGCGGGCCAGCAGGTTCCCCGTGCCCGCCGGGAGCAGCCCGAGCGGGACGTCGGTGCCCGCCAGTTCGGCGGCCACCGCCCGCACCGTCCCGTCGCCGCCGTACGCCAGCACCGCGTGCGCGCCCGCGGCGAGGGCGGCGCGGGCCTGCCCCGGGCCGGGATCCTCCGCGGTGGTGTGCAGCCACAGCGGTGGGGCGAGCCCGTGCTCGGCACCTACCCGCTTGATCCAGGCCTTCCGCCCCTCGACGTCGTCCACCTTGGTCGGGTTGGCGATGACCGCCACCCACGGCAGGTCGTCCGCCGCCGCGCGCCGCTCGCCGCTCGGCCGCGCGGCCGCGGTGGGCCGCCGCTCGCGCCGCACCATCGCCCACAGCCCGAGTGCCAGCAGGAGTACGGCCACCAGCACGACGCCCTGGGTCAGGCCCGCGCCGAAGGGCAGGACATGCGGCATGAAACTCACGCTAGTCCTCGCCGGGGTCGGGTGGGAGCGCCGCGCGGCGTGAGCGGTGGTGCCTCGATACCCTCGGAGCTGTGATCGACCTGCGACAGCTGCGAGACGACCCCGAGGCCGCACGAGCGAGCCAGCGTGCCCGAGGGGCCGACGAGGGTCTCGTCGACGCCGTGCTGGCGGCCGACGAGCGGCGCCGGGCGGCCCTCGGCGAGTTCGAGCGCGCCCGCGCCGAGCAGAACCGGTTCGGCAAGCAGATCGCCGGCGCGGCGAAGGAGGACAAGCCGTACCTGATCGCCCGCGGCCGCGAGCTGGCCGAGCGGGTGAAGGGACTGCAGGCCGAGTCCGACACGGCGGGCGCCGAGTTCGAGCTCCTCGTCGGCCGGATCGACAACTTCGTCAGCGCGCAGACCCCGCCCGGCGGCGAGGACGACTACGCGGTGCTCCGCGAGGTGGGCGAGCCCCGCGACTTCGCCGCCGAGGGCTTCACCCCGCGCGACCACCTCGAGCTCGGCGAGCTGCTCGGCGCGATCGACACCGAGCGTGGGGCGAAGGTCTCCGGCGCGCGCTTCTACTTCCTCACGGGGGTCGGCGCGCGGCTGGAGCTCGCGCTGCTGATGTGCGCCGTCGACCAGGCCGTCGACGCCGGCTTCACCCCGATGATCACGCCGACCCTGGTGAAGCCGGAGGTCATGGCGGGCACCGGATTCCTCGGCGAGCACTCCGACGAGATCTACCACCTCGATGCCGACGACCTGTACCTGGTCGGCACCAGCGAGGTGGCGCTCGCCGGGTACCACTCGGGCGAGATCCTCGACCTGTCGGCGGGGCCGCTCCGCTACGCCGGATGGTCGGCCTGCTACCGCCGCGAGGCCGGCTCGTACGGCAAGGACACCCGCGGGATCATCCGGGTGCACCAGTTCCACAAGGTGGAGATGTTCAGCTACTGCCGGCCCGAGGACGCCGAGGCCGAGCACCTGCGGCTGCTCGGCTGGGAGGAGGAGATGCTCGCCAAGGTCGAGCTGCCCTACCGGGTGATCGACATGGCGGCGGGCGACCTCGGCTCCTCCGCGGCCCGCAAGTACGACTGCGAGGCCTGGGTGCCGACGCAGGGCCGCTACCGCGAGCTCACCTCCACCTCGAACTGCACCACGTACCAGGCGCGCCGCCTCGACGTGCGCGAGCGGGTCCCCGGGGCACCGGAGCCGGCACCCGGCCGATCGCCACGCTGAACGGCACGCTCGCGACCACCCGCTGGATCGTGGCGATCCTGGAGAACCATCAGCGCCCGGACGGCAGCGTCGCGGTGCCGAAGGCGCTGCAGCCGTACCTCGGCGGGCTCGAGGTGCTCGCGCCGCCCTCGTGAGTGCCGACCCTGCGACGTTGCTGGCCCTGGACATCGACGGCACCGTGCTCGACCACGACGGCAGGCTCTCCGAGCCGGTGCGCCAGGCCGTGTCCGACGCTGTGGCCGCCGGGCTGCACGTGGTGCTGGCCACCGGCCGCTCCGTCTACTCCACGCTGCCGGTGCTGGACCGGCTCGGGCTGCGGACGGGGTACGCGGTGTGCAGCAACGGGGCCGTCACGCTGCGGCTGGATCCGGGCATCGGGCAGGGCTACGAGGTGGCCCTGACGAGTCGCTTCGACCCGGCGCCGGCCCTGCGGCTGCTGCGTGAACACCTGCCCGCCGCGCTGTACGCGGTGGAGGAGGTCGGGGTGGGTTACCGGCTCACGGCGCCCTTTCCCCCGGCGAGCTCGCCGGTGAGCAGTTCGTGGTGCCCTTCGAGGAGCTGCTGCACGCCCCGGCCACCCGCGTCATCGTCCGCAGCACCGACCACACTCCGGAGGACTTCCTGGAGCTGACGGCGCGGATCGGGATGCACGGAGTGAGCTACTTCGTCGGCTGGACCGCCTGGCTCGACCTCGCCCCCGACGGGGTGAGCAAGGCGAGTGCGCTGCAGTGGGTGTGCGAGCGGTTGGGGATTCCCGCAGCCTCCACCGTCGCGGTCGGCGACGGCCGCAACGACCTGGAGATGTTCGCCTGGGCGGGGCGCAGCGTGGCGATGGGCCAGTCGGTGCCGCAGGTGCTGGCCGCGGCCGACGAGGTGGCTCCCGGTGTGGAGGCGGACGGGCTGGCCGTCGTGCTCAACGACCTGCTGGATCGCTGACGCACCCGTTCAGCTCGATCAGGTCCCGGTCGGGCAGGACGACCACGCCGTCCACGTCCTCCTCGACCGGCGCGTACCCGGCGGACCGCAGTGCCGCCAGGGTCTGCGCCGGGGGCCGCTGGGCGGCGACCACGGTGGGGGCGAGCAGGCGCAGGCCGAGCCCTGCCAGCCGGCGGTCGCGGACGAGGCGCACCAACAGGGCCGGGTCCTCGGCCCGCAGGCAGCACGACACCCGCAGGGCCCTGACGGCGCCGTGGCTGCGTGCCACGTCGCGGACGAGGTAGACCAGCGGCTGCGGAAGGCTCCCGGTGGTGGCGCCCGCCAGGGCGGCGAGCACCCCGTCGGCATCGTGTCCGGCGTCGAACGCCCGGCGCACGGTGGCGGCGCTGAACCGCCAGGTGATCGCCGCGCCCTGGCCCTCGCGGTCGGCGAGCAGGTCGAGCAGCGCGGCCAGTTCGGGGTCCGGGGTGCCTAACACCACCGCGGTGAGGTCGGTCTGCAGGTCGGCCCGGCGCTGCAGCGCGCCGAGGTCGCCGAGGGCTGCCGCCAGGCGGGCGGGCGTCCCGGCGGCGAGCAGGGTCCTGCCGGCCGGGGTGAGAGCTCCGGCGCCGGTCACGCCGAGCAGCGACGCCTCCTGCATGACGGCGCCGACGGTGCGCTCCGCCGCATCGCCGCACCCCTGCGGGAGTCGCCATGCGACGCCCGCGGCCAGCGTCGGCAGCGTGGCCGCGGGGGTGCCGGCCGGGGCCCCGGCCAGCTCCTCGAGCACCACCCGGCGCAGGGCGGGGGTGAGCGACTGGTCACCGTCGGCGGGCGGTGACCAGTCGCCCTCCGGGTCGAGCAGCGGCAACTCGGGCAGGTCGAGCCAGGCGGGGAGCAGCCCGGCGAGCCGCGCGGCGGGGGGCAGTCGCCGCCAGGCGTGCGCCGCGGCCGCCGGGGCCAACCCCCGGTCGGAGAACCTGACCAGCCCTGCCTGCCGGGCGAGGGCCAGCACCAGCCGCACCTCCTCCGGCGGCGCGCCGCAGGCGGCGGCGAGCCCTGCCAGCCCGCGCCGCCCGATCCCGCCCGCCCGGCGCGGCGGCAGCGGCGAGCGCTGCAGCGCATCGAGCGCGGCCGCCGCCACGGCCGCGGTCGTGGCCGCCGCCGCGCCACCCTGCTGGAGCACTGTCCGGGCGTCCACCGGGTGCCAGGCCAAGGCCGGCGGCCGGGGGTCGAACGGCGCCTGCCAGCGGGGACCGCGCAGCGCCAGGGCGACCTCGGCGGGCAGGCACAGCCATGAGCCGGACGGGCGGCGGACGGCCAGGCCCAGCCGCCCCAGCTGCTCGGCCGGCCGGCGGGCGGGCGGGGGCTCGCTGCGGGCGGCGGAGCCGGTGCCGGACAACCGCGGCAGCAGCGGGACGGGTGCGAGGACCTCCTCGCCGACGGCGAGGCGCTCGAGCAGGTCGCGGGCCGCGCCGGGCAGCTCCGCCACCAGGGCCCGGATCCGGGCGCCGTCGCCGAGGAGTGCCGTGAGCTGGGCGAGCAGTTCTGCCTTGCGGGCCCGCCCGGCCGGCTGGGCGTGGGCCGCCAGGATCACCCGCACCCCGTCGGCGGGCACTTCGGCGAAGGCCTCGGCGGCGGGGATCCCGAGGCCGAGCGGCGTAGGCCAGACCTCGCGGGTGGCGGGGTGAAGGCCGCCGCGGGCGGTGAGCAGGCCCGCTTCCGCGAGCGCGCCGACCGCCCGCGACACCGCGGCCGCCCCCGCGGCGGTGTTGACGCCGAGCAGCGCGTGCAGCCGCTCCGGATCGTGCCCTCCCAGCGCCGAGACGGCCTCGGCGACCTGCCGCGTCGCCAGGTCGAGCCGGGCCAGGGCATCCCGTGCCTCCCGGTGGTCCTGCAGCTCGGGCTGCGGCTGGGGCGGCGAGGCGGGGGGTGGCACCGGCTCACCGTGCCACAGCGGGGTCAGGCCCGGCAGCCCTTGACCGCGAGCACCCGGCCGGCAGCCTCCCGCACCCGCGACTCCGGCAGCGCGCCGGAGCGGACCGCAGCCGTCAGCGCGTCCAGCAGCGGCTCGAGGTACCCGGGGTGGTTGAGCACCACCAGGTCGGCGCCCGCGGCCAGCGCGGCCACCGTCGCCGCCGCTGTGGAGTACTTGTCGCGGATCCCTGCCTGGCCGCTGAGGTCGGCGGTGACGGCGAGGCCGCGGAAGCCGAGGTCGTGCCGCAGCAGCCGGTAGGTGGCGGGGTCGAGGCTGGCGGCCAGCCCCGGCGTGGAGGACAACCCGGGCACGTACACGTTGCCCACCAGCACCGCTGTCGGCCCGTCGTCGATGATCCGCCGGAAGGGCAGCAGATCGGTGCCCTGCAGCGAGGCGAGGTCCGGGGTGGTGGGCAGGCCGGTCGCCGGGTTGCCGCCGGCCCTCCCCTCGCCGGGGAAGTGGGTCAGTACCGGGAGCACTCCGCCGGTGCGCATCCCGGCTGCGAAGGCAGCTCCGCTGACCGCCACGTCGTCGGGGGCGGTGGCGAAGGTGCGGTCCGGGTTCAGCGCGCCGTCGGAGCGCCCGCCCAGGTCGACGTCGGGCGCGAAGTTCATGGTCACTCCGACGGAGGCGAGCTTGCGGGCCCGTGCGGTGGCCAGCTGCTGCAACGCCGCGGCGTCCATGCCCCCCTGCTGGCGGGCGCCGGGGAGGGAGCCGAACAGCGACTCGACCCGCTGCACCGACCCGCCCTCGTCGTCGACGGCGACCAGCGGTGGCGGTGACTGGGCCGCGATCCGGCGCAGCACGCCGCTGGTGAACGCCAGGGTGGCCGTGCCGTCATACAGGAAGATCCCGCCGACCGGTGTCGGCCCGTCGGTGATCCCGCTCGGCCCGGTGGTGTTCTTGCCGCTCACCCCGATCATCAGGGTCTGGGCGAGGGCCGCCCGCAGGCTGATCGCCGAGGCGGCGGTGCAGCGGGACGGCCCGAGCAGTGACGTGCGGGTGTCGGTCGGCGTCGGGCTCGGGGACTGCTTCGGGGCAGGGGTGGCGGGCGCGGCCTTCGCGGACGCGGGCGTGGTCGGGCTCGAGCTGACGGGAGCCGGGGAGCTGTAGCGGGCCTGCGCGGCCCGGGCCGCCGCGTCGCCGGCGGTGGACCGGTAGACCACGAGCGCACCTGTGCCGGCGGCGACCACGGTGGCGGTGACGGCGACGGTCGCCACAGCGGCCCCGACGCCCCGGGCGATGCTGCCTGGCACGCTGCCCCCTTTCCGGGCGTTCCTGACGCTCCGTCCCAGAATGACTCCGAAGCGTAATCAAACGGATTCTATGCGTGACTGGATTGAATCCCGGGAGGCACCGCGGCGCGTCGCCCCGCCCAGGCCCTGGCACCCGCCGGCGCCCCGGGGGGGCCGAGCGAGCCGGGCGAGCCCTTCCGGCGTGGCGATCAACGGCGTAGGGTGGCAGCCCGGCCGCCGCGAGCACGGTGCGTCACGCCGCGCTTCGGTGCGCAATGACGGGCGGGGAGAGGCCGGGGCCGACCGGGCGGAGCGAACTCCGCCGCCGGCCCCGGCGCCCGCCGCCCGGATCTCCGCCTCCCGCAGGGCCACACCTCGGTGACCGAGGTCTGGGCGGCCGCGCGACACCCGGCGGGCAAGATGGGCACGTGCGGGTGGTGGCTTCGGATCTTGACGGCACGATCGTCCGCCCTGACGGCACCATCTCGGCACGGACCCTCGCGGCCCTGCAGCGGTGCGCCGACCAGGGCGTCGACGTGCTGTTCGTCACCGGGCGCCCGCCGCGCTGGATGGCCCCCGTCGCCGATGCCACCGGTCACCGCGGCATCGCCGTCTGCGGCAACGGGGCCGTGGTGTACGACCTCGGCACGCAGGCGGTGCTGCGCGCCCGCGGGCTGGCCGTCGACGCGGTTCCCCGCGTGGTGGACGCGCTGCGCCGGGTGCTGCCAGGGGCGGTCTTCGCGCTGGAGACGCTCGCCGGCTACCGGCGCGAACCGGGATTCCTGCCCCACCACGACGCTGCCCGGCAGGCCGCCCCCGGCAGCATCGCGGAGCTGCTTGCCGACGGCCCGGTCGTGCTCAAGGTGCTCTGCCGGGTCGATGGCCTCACCGCGGACCCGATGCTGGCGCTGGCCCGCCCGGCGCTGGCCGGCATCGCCGAGCCGGTCCACTCCGACACCGGGGGCTCGATGCTCGAGGTCTCGGCGCTCGGGGTGAGCAAGGCCTCCACCCTCGCCCAGCTGGTCGCCGAGCGCGGGTTCACCGCGGGGGACGTGGTGGCCTTCGGCGACATGCCGAACGACATCGCCATGCTGCGCTGGGCGGGGCGCGGCTACGCCATGGCCGACGGTCACCCCGAGGCCATCGCCGCCGCCGACGAGCTGGCGCCCCCCTGCGCGCAGGACGGTGTGGCCCAGGTCCTGGAGCGCCTGCTGGGCCTGTTGACCAGGAGTTGACCGGGGGGAGAGCCCGCGCCCATCGCCAGCACAGCTGCGACACAGGGACGTTGTGCACCGTAGGGGGTGGCGGCCGCGGAGCCGGCCACCCCGAGGGCACGACGAGGAGACCTGATGGCACGAATCACCCCCCTCCAGCGCGACGAGGCGCTGCGCCGCGTGGGCACGGCGACGATGAGCGTCGCCGCCTTCGCCGTCGGCGCCACGGCCGTCACCACGGGGCTGGCGTGGGTCTCGACCCAGGCGGCCGGCGGCGGCGCCACGTCCGCGGCGGGTACGTCCACGGGTAGCACGTCCTCCGGCAGCACGAGCCAGCAGCGCGCCTCCGGCGAGGGTTCGGACGACGGTGGCGCGGTGTCGCTGATCCCCGGGGGCGATGACGGCTCCGGGAGCGGCTCGTCCATCCCGAACAACGCCCCCGCCCCCGCTCCCGCCCCGAACCTGGGGTTCGGCGGCGGCGCCGTCAGCTCGGGCGGGTCGTGACCGTGACGGCCGGGCCCGCCCTCACCGGCCACCCGGACCGGGCCGGGGCCGGGGAGCCGTTCTCGCGCACGGCGCACTGGCGGGCCCTCGGCACCCGGATCGAGCTCGCCGCGGCCGACCCGGCGCTGCTGCAGGACGCGGTCGGACGGGCCCGTGAACTGCTCGACCGGGTCGACCGGACGTGCAGCCGCTTCCGGGCCGACTCCGACCTGGTCCGGGCGAACTCGGCCGCGGGCCGCTGGGTGCGGGTGGACCGGCTGCTGGTCGACGCGGTCACCGCCGCGGTGCAGGCCGCCCGGGTCACCGACGGGCTCGTCGACCCGACGCTGGGGCGGGCGCTCGCCGCGGTGGGCTACGACCGCGACCTGGACGACGTCCGCGCGGGGCGCACCGATCCGGCCTCGATCAGGCTCCCCCCGGCCCGCCCCGGCCCGGTGCCTGGCGGGAGATCGGTCTCGATCCGGAGGGCGGCCTGCGGGTGCCGGAGGGTACCGCCATCGACCTCGGCGCCACCGGCAAGGCGTTCGCCGCTGACCTGGTCGCCGCGGAGCTCGCCGAGACGCTCGGCTGCGGCGTGGTGGCCAGCCTGGGCGGGGATGTCGCGGTCGCCGGACCCGCGCCGGTCACCGCCCGCGGCCAGGGCTGGCCGGTGGCCGTGGACGACGGCCTGCTGCCCGCGGCCGGAGGGGGGCTCGCCGCCCCGTCCGCCGCCGACCTGCAGGTGGTGCTGTTGACCACCGGTGGGCTGGCCACGTCCAGCACCCGGCGACGGTCGTGGCGGCACCGCGGGAAGCTGGTCCACCACCTGCTCGACCCGCGCACGGGCGCGCCCGTGCCGCGGGTCTGGAGCGAGGTCACGGTGCGGGCGAACTCGTGCCTGGACGCCAACGCCGCGAGCACCGCCGCGATGGTGATCGGCGAGGCCGCCACTACCTGGCTGGACGGCGCCGGCCTGCCCGCGCGACTGCGCCGGGCCGCCGGCGGCGCGGTGGTCGGCACCGCCGGCTGGCCCGGCGTGAGCCCGGCCGTGCCCGCCGCCGGACCGACTGTCTGATCGGCCGACTGTCTAGCTCGGCCGACTGTCTAGCTCGGCCGACTGTCTAGCTCGGCCGACTGTCTAGCTCGGCCGACTGTCTAGCTCGGCCGACTGTCTAGCTCGGCCGACTGTCTAGCTCGGCCGACTGTCTAGCTCGGCCGACTGTCTAGCTCGGCCGACTACAGGTACTGGCCGGTGGGGCGCTCGGGGCCTTCGTCCAGGGTCGGGAACGGGCTGGGGTGCCCACCGGGCACGGGGGGAAGCGCGCGGCGCATCTGCTCCAGCTGGGCTCGGGCCGCCATCTGCTGGGCGAACAGGGCCGTCTGGATCCCGTGGAACAGCCCTTCCAACCACCCCACCAGCTGGGCCTGCGCGATCCGCAGCTCGGCGTCGGAGGGGGTGGAGGCCTCCGCGAACGGCAACGTGATCCGGTTCAGCTCATCCACCAGCTCGGGAGCCAGGCCCTGCTCCAGCTCCTTGATGGAGCGGTCGTGGATCTCCGCCAGCCGGGCCCGACCGGCCTCGTCCAGCGGCGCGGTCCGCACCTCTTCCAGGAGCTGCTTGATCATGCTCCCGATCCGCATCACCTTGGCCGGCTGCTCGATGAGTTCGGCCGGGCTGCGCTCCTCCCCGTTCGGATCCGTGACCCCGGCGACTGCCATCCCCTCGGGGGTGACCACGACGACGCGGTCGCCCTGCCTGTCCGGGGCCTGCTGGACCGGGGCCTGCTTGTCCGAGGGCTGCCGCCGCCCGATCCCTGCGGGTTCGATCCACCCTGGCTCGACTCAGTCATGGCCCTATCCTGCCCTGCCGCGCCGACCGGCCGTAGGCTGCCCGCGACCCGGCCGGGACGAGGGCCGGAGGCTGGAGGGCACCGTGACCGCTGCACAGTCGGGCACCACCGCCGAGGCCGGCGCCGGATACGCGGCCGCCGCGGTGCGGGCCTGCTACCCGGCGCTCGCCGACGGCTGGGCCTACCTCGACGGCGCCGCCGGCACGCAGGTGCCCCGCGCCGTCATCGAGGCCGAGGCGGCGGCCTACGCCGCCGGGATCGGCAACCACGGGGGCTACTTCGCCGCCTCGCTGCGCTCGGATGCGCACACCCGCGCCGCGCGCGCCGCGGTAGCCGATCTGGTGGCCGCGCCCGACCCGGAGGGCGTCGCCATCGGCCCGAGCATGACGGCGCTGACCTACCGGTTCGCCGAGGGGCTGGCGCGCGGCTGGCAACCTGGGGACGAGGTCGTGCTCACCCGGCTGGACCACGACGCGAACGTCCGCCCGTGGGTGCAGGCTGCTGCCCGGGCGGGGGCGGTGGTCCGCTGGGCCGACCCGGTGCTGCCCAGTTGCGAGCTGCCCGCCGAGGCCGTCACCGCCCTGCTCGGCCCGCGCACCCGGCTGGTCGCGGTGACCGCGGCCTCGAACGTGGTGGGCACCCGCCCGCCGGTGCGGGCGATCGCCGACGCCGCGCACGCCGTCGGCGCGCTGGTGTACGTCGACGGCGTGCACGCCACCCCGCACGTTCCGGTCGACGTCCGCGAGCTCGCCGCCGACGTGTACGTGACCAGCGCCTACAAGTGGTCCGGCCCGCACCTGGCGGCAGCCGTCGGGGCGCCCGCGCTGCTCGCCGGGATCCACCCGGACAAGCTGGCCTCCAGTCCCGAGGAGGTGCCGCACCGGTTCGAGCGCGGCACCTCGCCGTTCGCGCAGCACGCGGGGCTGGCCGCGGCGGTGGACCACCTCGCCGGGCTGGCCGAGCTCGGGCGGGCGGCGGGAACGGGGTCGCGGCGGGAGCGGCTGGTCGCGTCGATGACCGCGGTGCAGCGGCACGAGAGCGCGCTGCTGGAACGAATGATCGCGGGGCTCGACGCGATGGGCCACGTCGAGCGGATCGGGGCACCCGCCCGGCAGGCACCCACGGTCTGGTTCCGGGTGCGGGGGCTGCACCCGGACGAGGTCGCCCAGCACTGCGCACGGGCCCGGGTGAACGTGTGGTCGGGGCACAACTACGCCTGGGAGCTCGCCGGGCTGCTCGGCATCCGCGACTCAGGCTCGGCGGTGCGGGCGAGCCTGTCGTGCTACTCCCTCGAGGAGGACGTCGACCGCCTCCTCGACGTCCTCGCCGGGCTCGGCTGACTGCCCACCGCCGGCCGGCCCGCCCGCCAGCGGCTCAGGCGGTTCCCGCGTCTGCGTCCGGCGGCGGTGGGGGAGTGCTCGTGGGGGGGTGCAGCGCGTCGTACTCGGCGTGAAGGTCGGCCAGCGACGCACCGAGGAAGCCGCGCCGGGTGACCAGGTAGTTCAGCAGCAGCGGGGTTCCGGTCTCCCCGGTCATCGACAACCCGGCCGCCTTCCCCGCGTTGCGGCGCAGGGTGGCCAGCACCCGCTCGTTCGGGTCCGGCCCGTCCAGCGCCTGGCGCAGCAGCCGCCGGGTGAGCTGTCCGCGGGCGAACCCCCACGGCGGGAGCCCGATCAGCTCGGGGTAGGCCCACGCGGCCAGCAGCCGCCGCTGGTCCCGGGTCCACCGGGGCGGCAGCACCACCTCGTGGGTGGGCCCGTCGGCGCTGGGCAGGTGCGGCACCGCGGTCGGCAGGTCGTCCGGGATACGGGGGCTGAGCAGGGTGAACCGGTGCTGCACCAGGTCACCGCCGTCCTCCCCGCGGGCCCGGGCGTTCACGGTCAGGGTCAGCCGGCGGTTGCGCACCGCGAACGACGGGCTGCGGTTGGACAGCTGCACGGTGAAGCCCGGCGCCGAGACGGTCACCGTGACGTGCGTGGTGGCGTGGTTGGTCAGCCGCCACAGCCCGTGCTGGAACTCCAGCCGGCCGGCCAGCCGGGGCACCCCCGGGTCGGCCCGGCCGTCCTCCTCGACCAGGTCCTGGCTCACGTCCACCGGCTCGTTGACCCTGGTCGGGGCCCGGCCGAAGCCGAAGCTGCGCCCGGGGGTGAGCGTCCATACGGCGGAGGGGCGCAGCACGTCCCGACGCGGGTCACTGCCGTCCAGGGTGTGTGCCCGCACGTAGCAGACCACCATCGACTCCGGCGGGGTCCCGGGCGGCCACCGGCGCACGCCGATGCACCGGGCCATCAGGTCCTCGGTGACGCTGACCGGTGCGTCGTCGGGGGCACGGCCGCCCGCGCGCGCGGGCGTCCCGGGGCTGCCTGCCTGGCGCGGCACCTCGCAGCTCACTCCCACCGGCCGAAGGAACGGTCGGCACCAGAGTCTGCCACCGGCGGCCGAGTCAAGGATCACGGGTGAAGCCGTGGGGCCACCCACGGGGGCGCGCGGCGGTCGGGGGGCGAACCCACGGTTCGGGCCGCCGGAATGGCGCTCGCGGGTGCAAGCGGCTTGCATCGTGCTGCCCGGTGCCGTTCCGCGCACGACGACCCGGGCCCTGTCGGGTTCGGCCCGGGCCGCACGAGGGGAGGGCCCGGGCGCCCACAGGTCCGCAGCCGGGCTGCTCGGTGGCAGCTGCTCGGCCGCACCTGCCCGACCGGCTCCGCCGGGCACCGGGGCCGCGGGCGGACCACACTGGGGCCAGGCCCTGGCCTCGGCGCCGACGGCGCCACGGCCCCGCACCCCGGGAGGTCGGCGTGACGCTGAAGGTCAAGCTGGACACGTTGCTGGAGGTCGCGGCCGGCTTCGCCACCGTTCCCCTGCTGCTCACCACCGATGCCGGTGGCCGGCCCCGCGCCTCGGCCGTCACGGTGAGCTGGGAGGGCACCGTGGCAACCGTCCGCGCCGGGCACCGCTCGGTGGCGAACGCCGCCGACCGACCGCTGGTGAGCCTGCTCTGGCCGGCTCCGCCCGGGGAGAGGTTCGCGCTGCTCGTCGACGGCGAGGCCACCGCGGCAACCCCGGACGGGCCCGAGCACAAGTCCGGCGGCGTCGTGACCATCGAGGCCACCTCGGCGATCCTGCACGTGGTCGACCGCACCCTGGCCTGACGACCCCGGCCTGACGACCCCGGCCTGACGACCCCGGCCTGACCACCCCGGCCTGACCACTCCGGCCTGACCACCCCGGCCTGACCACCCCGGCCTGACCACCCCGGCCTGACCATCCCGGCCGGCCGGCAACTCTGCGGCTCGGCGGGGTATCCGTGCGCCTGCTTCCGGCTCCTGCACGGGTGAGGGGGCAGCGAGGCGACCGGAGACGTCTGCCGGGAAATCCCGCACGCCGGGGTGTAAGGACGTGCCACCGAGCCCGTCCTCACGGTCAGAGGGCCACGCCAGGTGGCCGCGCGCGGAGGGAGACGGCAGATGAACGCGAAGACCACGACGCACGGCGGCGGTGCCACGGCCGAGAGCCAGCTCGAGCAGGTGCGGGCACGCATCCGCGCCGCCGGCGGGGCGGCGGAGCAGGCGCGCCGCTCGGCTGCCGCGGCGAACCAGCTGGCCTCCGAGGTCGAGCTGCTGCGGCGCCGGCTGCCGGTCGTGGCGGCGGCGGCCCAGCGGGCCAACCACTCTGCCCGCGCCCTGCAGGGCCGGTACCCGCGCAGCATCTGGTTCGCGCTGCGGGGGCGGCTGGCGGTCGAGCGGGCCCGCCGCAGTGCCCTGGTGCAGTCGGCGCTCGCCGAGCGGTGGGTGCTCACCAGCCGGATCGCCGAGCAGGAGGCCGAGGCGCGGGCCCTGCGCGAGGAGGCCGCCCGGCTGCGCTCGGCCGCGGCCGCGCTGCCCCGCCTGCTCGACGAGGCCGCGACCTGCGTGCGGGGCATGGGTGGCACCGAGGCCGAGACTCTGCTGGCCGCCGAGGGGGGGCTGGAGCCGGTGCTGCGCCGCGAGGCCGACCTCGACCACGCCGTGCGCTGGACGCGCTGGGCGCAGGCGCACGTCAGCGCCGCGCTCGACCGGCTCGGCCCGGCCCGCACCTTCACCACGTACGACTTCTTCCGGTACGACACCGCCTTCCTCCCGGCCGGCCCGAACGGCGCCCCCTCCACCGGGGGGCTCGCCGCGGGCCTGCCTGCGGGTGCAGCGGGCACGCCCGGCGAGCGGGCCGCCGCCGCCCGAGCCGCCCTGGGTGGCGTCCGCGACGTGCTCGCGGTCCTGGTGCAGGCCCTCACCGACCTCGGGGTCGGGATGGACGAGGTGGCGGTCCCGTCCATCCCGGACGACCTGGGCGAGTGGTTCGACGACCTCGACGGGCCGGCGTCCCCGGCCCGCCAGGCGGTGGCCGACGCGCTGACGGGCAGCGAACTCGTGGCCGTCCAGCTCGCCGCGCTCGGGGAGCGGATCGGCGCCGACCGCGCCGCCACCCGCGCGGTGCTGCAGGCCCGGCGCGCCCAGTGGTGCTCGATCCTGCGTGGTGCCTGACCCGGGGGCGTTGCCGCCGGCCCGGGCTCAGGCGGAGCCGGCGGGCGCCAGCAGCACCTTGCCCACGTGCTGGGACGCCTCCAGGATCCGGTGCGCCTGCGCCGCCTCGTCGAGCGGCAGCACCGCGTGCACCACCGGACGGACGGCCCCCGAGCCGAGCAGCGGCCACACGTGCTCACGCACGGCGGCGACGATCGCGGCCTTCTCCGCCGCGGGCCGGGCCCGCAGCGAGGTGGCGAGCACCGCGGCCCGCTTGGCCATCAGGGCGGCGAGGTCGAACTCGGCGCTTCGACCGCCCTGCAGCCCGATCACGACGAGCCGGCCGTTCACGGCCAGCGCCTCCAGGTTGCGGCTGAGGTAGGCGGCGCCCATGTTGTCGAGGATCACGTCGGCACCCGCGCCCGCGGTGGCCGACCGCAGCTCGGTGACGAAGTCCTGCTCGCGGTAGTTCACCAGGATCTGCGCGCCGAGCTGCGCGCAGCGAGCCAGCTTCGGCCCGCTCCCGGCGGTGACCGCCACCCGGGCGCCGACGTGCCGGGCGAGCTGGATCGCCATCGTCCCGATCCCGCTGCTGCCGCCGTGCACGAGCAGAGTCTCACCGGGGCGCAGGCCGGCGAGCATGAAGACGTTGCTCCACACCGTGCAGGTCACCTCCGGCAACGCGGCCGCGTCCACCAGGCTCACGCCGTCCGGAACCGGGAGCAGGGACTCGGCCGGCGCGGCGACCCGTTCGGCGTACCCGCCGCCGGCCAGCAGGGCGCAGGCGCGATCGCCCGGCTGCCAGCCCGTCACCCCCGCGCCCACGGCGGCGACGGTGCCGCTCACCTCCATCCCGGGCCACTCCGGTGCGCCCGCGGGCGGCGGGTAGTGCCCCTGCCGTTGCAGCAGGTCGGCACGGTTCACCCCGGCGGCAGCGACGTCCAGGACCACCTCGCCCGGCCCGGCCGTCGGCTCTGGCACCTCGCGGAGTTGCAGCACCTCGGGCCCGCCGGGGGCGGTGATCACGACTGCCTTCATGCCCCGACTCTAGGTCGCCGGCGACTCGGGTCGCCTCCGGGCACCCGCGGCGAGCAACGCTTCGGCCACCGTCAGTGCGGGCGGGGTGTCGAGGTCGAAGGCCTCGCGGGCCGACACCGGCAGCCGGAGGACCCGCAGCGGGGCCAGGACGTCCCGCAGCGAGCGGCCCGCGGCGGCGGAGCCGGCCCCCAGGGCGGCCCGCAGCGGGCCGGCGCGGTAGGCGGCCAGCAGGGGCTGATCGCGGCCGTCCGGGTCGACGCCGATCACCGCGTCCGCACCGAGGGCGTCACTGTCGGTCAGGGCCTCACGCAGACGGGCTACCGCCGGTCCGGCGAAGGGCAGGTCACCGGCCAGGACGACGACCACCTCGATGCCCGCGGGCAAGGCTGCGCACCCGGCGGCCAGCCCGGCCGCCGGGCCCCCTCCGGGCGGTTGCTCCCGGGTCCAGCGCGGGGGTGGGCGGAGCCGTACCCCGGCGCTGCCCGCTCCGAGGAGCTCCGCCTGCGCCGCGGGCCGACCGTGCTGGGGCGCGGCGAGCGGGTGCTCGGCCGGGCCCACCACCACTGCGGGCAGGTCGGCCGGCAAGCCCGCCAGCACGTGCCACAACACCGGGTGGCCGGCGAGCAGCACGGCGGTCTTGTCCGTCCCGCCCCACCGCCGGGAGCTGCCGCCGGCCAGCACCAGGGCCGCGGCCGGCAGCGCCCGCCGGTCAGGTGTCGGGGGCGCCGTTCGGTGGGTGGGGCTCACCCGGACAGTGTCGTCGCCTGCCGGCCGGCCCGGCCGGGCACGGCCGAACCGCCATCGCCCAGCGGCCATCCGGGTGGTCACCGGGAGCCACCCGGGCGGAGTCGCGCCCGGGGTGAACACCCCCGAACCGCCTGTTCCCGCGGGGTCCGCCGGCCGAAACCACGACCAGGCAGTCCAGCGGATGGTGGGCGTACCGCGGGCGCCTCGGGGAGCGGACGAGCGGAAGGCCGGCATGCTGCGACACCTTGGGATCCGATGGAAGGTCCTGGCGGTCCTGGCGCTGCCGGTGCTCGTGCTCGCGGTCGGCTCGGGGGCCTTCACCGCGGCGGCACTGGAGCAGGTGAGCACCGAGCGGACCACCGGGATGGTGTCGGGCGCGGGCGGCGCCCTGGTCCGGCTGGAGGCTGCGCTGCAGGCCGAGCGGCTGGCCTCGGTGTCCGCGAGCTGGGGTACCGGTTGGGCGCAGGTCGATCTCGCGGCGGCCCGCGGCGCCACCGACGCGGCGCTGACCGCCGTGGACGCCGCGCTCCCGGTGACCGGGGACGGGTCGCGGTCGGCGGCGGTCTCAGCCGCCCTCGCCACCGCCGGCCGGGTGCGGGCGGCGCTGGCGAGCGCGCGGGCGCGGGTCGAGGCGGCCGGCGTGCTGCCCGGGCCGGACGCCGCCGCGGTCACCGCCGACTACTCTGCCCTCGTCCAGCCGCTGGTGGAGCTGCCGGCCACGGTCGCCCGCTCCACCCAGGACCGGGCGGAGGCGGGCAGGCTCGACGCCAGCACGGCCACCGCGCAGGCCCTGGAAGCACTGTCACGCGGGCAGCTCGCGGGCCTGCGGATGATCCACGCCGGCAGGGTCGGGGCGGCGCAGCAGCAGGAGTTGGCCGTCAGTGCCGCCGCCTTCGACGACGCCGTGGCGCGGCTGCGCGGGCTCGCCACCGCGAGCGAGCAGGCGGTCCTGGCCGCGGCAGTGCCGGTTCCCGCCGACCGCTCCGGCCCGCAGGCGCTCGCCGACTCGTTACGGGCAGCTGCCGGCGGCGCCGCCGTGACCCTCCCGGCGACCAGGTGGAGGCAGGCCGGGGACAGGCAGGCCCAGCAGTTGCGCTCGCTGGCCCAACTCGTCGCCCAGGACGCCGCGGCCGGCTCGGCGCAGGCGGTGGACTCCGCCCGCCAGCGGCTGGCGCTGACCCTCGCCGCGGCGGTGCTGCTGGTCGGGGTCTCGGTGCTCTTCGCGCTGATGGTCTCGCGCCGCATCACTGCCCCGCTGCGCAGCCTCACCGGCTTCGCGACCGGTCTCGCCGAGAACCTTCCCGATCTGGTCGAGCGGATCCAGGCCGGCGACGCGGTCGTCGCTGCCGCCGAGCCGGTGGACGCGGGCCATGATGAGGTCGGGCGGCTGGCGGCGGCGTTCGCCGAGGTGAACGCGACCACGCTGCGGGTGGCGCGCGAGCAGGCCGTGCTGCGCGCCGCGGTGGCCGAGACCTTCGTGACGATCGCGCGGCGCAACCAGGTGCTGCTGTCCCGGCAGCTGGCCTTCATCGACCAGTTGGAGCGCACCGAGGAGGACCCCGACGCGCTGGAGAACCTGTTCCGGTTGGACCACCTGGCCACCAGGATGCGGCGCAACGCCGAGTCGCTGCTGGTGCTGGCGGGGATCGACTCCGGGAGGCGACTGCGGGCCCCGATGCCGCTGTCCGACGTGGTGCGCACCGCGGTCAGCGAGATCGAGCACTACGACCGGGTGCGGACCCGGGTCGGGGTGGACCCTCCCGTGGTCTCGCACCTCGCGCTGACCCTGGCGCATCTGGTGGCCGAGCTCGTGGAGAACGCGGCGGCCTTCTCCGACCCCGGCACTCCCGTGCAGGTCACCAGTGCGGCCACGCAGACCCCCACCGGGCCGGGGGTGCGGCTGTCCATCAGCGACGAGGGCCTCGGGATGCGCCTGGAGGACCTCGTCGCCGCAAACGCGCGACTCGCCGGCCCGAGCATCGGTGAGGTTATGGGGTCGCAGCGACTGGGGCTGTTCGTCGTCGGCCGGCTTGCCGCCAGGCTCGACGCGCGGGTGTGGCTGGAGCCCGGCCCGCAGTGCGGGAGCGTCGCGGTCGTCGAGCTGTCACCGGCGCTGTTCACCCCGGACAGCCTCGCCGGTCCGGCCGCGGACGGTCGCCTGCCCGCCGGCGGCACCGAGCTGGGGGGCGCGGGCCGCGCGGGGCCGAACGTCCCGCGGGACATCGTCCCGGGAGGCCGTGCCTCCCGCCCCGGCCCCGCGGCCCCGCCGCCACCGCCGGGGGTCCTCGACGCAGCCCCCGATCGGGTGCTCGACCTGGGTCGGGTCGACACGATTGCCTGGCTCGAGCAGCTCGCAGCGCAGGGCCCGGTGCCGGAGACCTGGCCGGAGGAGGGGCTCTCAGCGCCGGAGTCGAGCCCGTCACAGCAGCCGGCGGCGGAGCTGGACGTGCCGGAGTGGCTGTCACCGGCATCGGCACCCCCGGAGCCTGTGGTGGCTGAGCCTGTGGTGGCTGAGCCTGTGGTGGCTGAGCCTGTGGTGGCTGAGCCTGTGGTGGCTGAGCCTGTGGTGGCCGAACCCGTGGCGGCCGAACCCGTGGCGGCCGAGCCTGTTGGTGCGGGGCCGGGACTGCCGGCCCCGCGGGCGCTGCCGCGGCGCCAGCCCGCCGCGACGGCACCGGCGGCCGACGCACCGCCGGCCCCGCTCCAGAAGGCCACGGAACCGCGCCCCGAGCCGCCGCGCCCCTGGGCCGGGATCCGTTCCGCGCCAGCCGCTTCCGCCCTCCCACCCGCGGCTGCGCCGGCTGCGCCGCCGGCACCGTACCGGGCCCCGACGGCGACAGGCTCGGGAGCGGGCGCGGCCCACGGCGGAACGTCCACCCGCGACGTCCTTCCCCAGCATCACGGCCGGCTCGGCTTCAGGCTCGGGCGCAGGCATCGCCAGCCCGTGGCCGACCCGGTCCAGAACCTGCCCGCCGGCCCGCCGGCGCGAGACTCCCGCTCTGCGGCTGAGCCTTCCGGCGCCGCGGCCGGCGGGGGCTGGGCGCCGCGACCGCGTCCGGGGGTCGCGGGGGGCGCCGGTGGAGGTGCCGCGAGCGCCGGTTCCGGGACGCCCGCGGCGACCGCGCGCGGGCTGCAGCCGGCGCCGCCGCGGGTGTCCGCGGCCGGCAGTGAGGAGGAGCGGCTGCGGCACGCGCTGACGTCCGAGGCGTTGTCCGAGCTGAGCATGCTCTCCTCCTACCGCCCCGCGGCCGAGGCGCCGTCGGCGCCGACGGCGCTGGTGCACCGCACGCCGGCGGCGACGCCGGCCGCGCGGGCGCCCGAGCCGATCCTGCCGGTGGCCGAAACGCCCCCGCTGCAAGGGGAATCGGCCGCGGACACGGCCCGCCCGCTCGACCCGGCCGCGGTGCGGGCGACGCTCTCGGGCTTCAGCGCCGGGGTGCGCAGGGCGCGAACGGACCAGGTGACGGCAGGCGGGGACACGATCGACGAGTGGAGGACCAGCCCGTGACAGCGACGAGCAACGAGGCGGCCGGTTTCAGCTGGCTCCTGGACAACTTCGTGGCGAACGTGCCAGGGGTCAGGCACACCCTCGCGGTCTCCGCCGACGGGCTGCTGATGGCCATGTCGGAGGAACTCGACCGCACCAGCGGCGACCAGTTGGCCGCCATCGTCGCGGGGCTGTCGAGCCTGACCCGCGGCGCGGCCCGGCAGTTGCGCAGCGGTGAGGTGCGCCAGTCGGTCGTCGAGATGGACACCCTGTTCCTGCTGTTGATGTCCATCTCCGACGGTTCGGTGCTCGCCGTGGTGGCCGACGCCGGATGCGACGTCGGGGTGGTGGGCTACGAGATGGCGCTGCTCGTCACCCGCGCCGAGGGCACGCTCACCCCGCAGCTGATCTCCGAGATGCGTGCGCGGCTGCCGGTCGCGGGGTCGGTGCGGGCCGGGGGGAACGAGGTGGGTGCCCGTGGCTGAGCCCGTTCCCAACCCCGCCGGTGAGCAGCAGCCCGGGCGGGTGCCGTTCCCGGTGCAGAGGGTCGCCCCGGCCTGGGAGCCGCCGGTGCCTGACGCCGTGGCGGACGAGACAGCGAACGTGCGGCCGTACACCGTCACGGGGGGGCGCACCCGGTCCGGGTCCGGCGACCTGCCGATCGAGGCGCTGGTGGAGTGCCTGGGTGATGCCGGCGCGCAGCACGCGGCGGAGAGCCGGCGCATCCTCGAGCTCACCGCCGGGGACTACCTGTCGGTTGCGGAACTGTCGGCACACCTGCACCTGCCCGTCGGGGTGGTCCGCGTGCTCGCCTGCGACCTGGCCGACGAGGGCCTGGTCCGGGTGCACGGGCTGACCACCACCGAGTCCCACCCGCCCGCAACCACCCTCAGCGTTCTGGAGAGTGTTCTCAATGGCATTTCCGCACTCTGACGTCGCGACGGCGACGCCGCCCGTCGCGGCGGGGGCGTCGGTCTCGGCCCGGGAGGGGCAGTCGGGCCCGGCGCCCACGGTCGTCAAGATCGTCGTGGCGGGTGGGTTCGCGGTCGGCAAGACCACGTTCATCGGCTCGATCTCCGACATCGAGCCGCTGTCCACCGAGGCGGCCATGACCGAGCACTCGGTCGGCGTCGACGATGCGGGCGCGGCGTCGGCGGCCAAGACCACCACCACCGTGGCGATGGACTTCGGCCGGATCTGCCTGCCCGGGAACCTCTGGCTGTACCTGTTCGGCACCCCCGGGCAGGATCGGTTCCTGTTCATGTGGGACGACCTCGTCCGCGGGGCCATCGGGGCGGTGGTGCTGGTCGACACCGACCGGTTGGAGCAGTGCTTCCCGGCGGTGGACTACTTCGAGTCGCGGGGGATCCCCTTCGTGGTCGCGGTGAACTGCTTCGACGGAGTGGCCCGGCACACCCTCGACGACGTGCGCGAGGCGCTGGCGCTGTCGCCGGAGGTGCCGTTGATCTACACCGACGCCCGGTCACGGGCAGCCACCAAGCAGGCGCTGATCACCGTGGTTCAGGAGGCCATGCAACGCACCGCGACCGCGGCACCTGCCTGAGCGGACACCCGCCGGGGACCGGCGCGGTGTGGGCGGGTAGACAGCCGCGGGCGGACTTTCGTCCCGCCGACCTCACGGTCACGACACGTGACCCAATCGTTATCAGACAGGTGCCGAGAGTTGTTGCCAGCATGTGAACGAAAGCGTTTACATAGCCCGCGACAGCTGCCTGGGTGCCGTTGCCCAGGCGCGTCGAACGAGAGGATCCCCATGGCAGTACACACATGGCGGCGCGGGTCGGCTCTTGCCGCAGGTGCCCTCGGCGTCACGCTCGCCCTTGCGGCGTGTGGCGGCGGGTCCAGCGGTGGTTCCGCCTCGTCGGCAACCAACACGGACCCGACGTGCGCACCGTATTCCGCGTACTTCGGCCACTCCGGCACCAAGGTATCGATGTACGCCTCGATCATCTCTCCGGAGTCCGACTCGCTGCAGAAGTCGTGGGCGGACTTCGAGCGGTGCACGGGAATCAAGATCTCTTATGAGGGCGCCAACGACTTCGAGTCGCAGCTGCCCGTGCGGGTGACGGGCGGCAACGCTCCCGACCTCGCGGTCATCCCCCAGCCGGGCCTGCTCCAGCAGATGGTGAAGTCCGGCAAGGTCGCCACCCCTCCGGCCGCTGTCAGCGCCAACGTTGACAAGTACTGGAACAAGGCGTGGAAGACCTACGGGTCGGTGGACGGCACGTTCTACGCCGCTCCGATGAGCGCCAACATGAAGTCCTTCGTCTGGTACTCGCCGAAGGCCTTCGCCGCGGCCGGCTACAAGGTGCCCACCACGTGGGCCGAGATGATGACGCTCAGCGACACCATCGCGAAGGCCGGCAAGGCCAAGCCGTGGTGCGGTGGCATCGGCTCCGGCACCGCGACCGGGTGGCCGGCGACCGACTGGCTGGAGGAAGTCGTCCTGCGCCAGTTCGGTGGTGACACCTACGACAAGTGGGTCAGCCACGACATCAAGTTCGACTCGCCCGAGATCACCCAGGCGATGAACACCCTGGCCGGCTGGATGAAGAACCCGGCGTGGGTCAACGGTGGCTTCGGTGACGTCAAGAGCATCGCGACGACCACCTTCCAGGACGCGGGCAAGCCGATCCTGACGGGCAAGTGCTTCATGCTGCAGCAGGCGTCGTTCTACGCGGCGCAGTGGCCGGCCGGCACCAAGGTCGGGCCTGACGGCGACGTGTTCGCGTTCTACCTGCCGCCGATCAGCGCCTCGGTTCCGCACCCCGGTCGAGGGCGGCGGCGAGTTCGTCACCGCGTTCTCCAACCGGCCCGAGGTCCAGGCCGTGCAGAGCTACCTGTCGACCCCCGAGTGGGCGACGAGCCGGATCAAGGTTGCGACCGGCTGGGTTTCGGCGAACCAGGGTGTGGACCCGAGTGTCTACACCGACCCGATGGACCAGCTGTCGGCGAAGTACCTCACCGACCCGAACGCCACCTTCCGGTTCGACGCTTCGGACCTGATGCCGGCTGCGGTCGGTTCGGGTGCGGAGTGGAAGGAGTTCACCGCTTGGTTCGGTGAGAACAAGTCGACCGCCGACGTCCTGAAGGCGATCGATTCGTCGTGGCCGAGCTGAGCACGACAAAGGGCTGAACTTCGGTACTGCCCGCCGGGACCCGGATGGGGATACCCTCCGGGTCCCGGCGCATACCGCGGTAGTGATCGTCGGGGGGCAGTGGTCCGCCCTCGTGCCAAGGAGGAGTCGTGCTCCACACCGCAGCTCGTGCGTTACTCACGGACAGCCTGATATCGCAGTCGGCGCCGAAGTTCGGACAGATGTTCGCCGCGCTGGCGGTGTTCTTCGGCGTCCTACTCGTGATCTTCTTCGCCGCGGGCCGGGCGACCGGCCGCTTCCAGCGACCGTTGGCCATCGTCGTACTGGTGGGACCAGCCGTCGTGCTCATGGTCGCCGGGCTGGTCATTCCGGCGATCCGCACCATCCTGTTCAGCTTCCAGAGTTCCGACTACGTGCACCCCAAGTTCGTCGGGTTCGACAACTACGTCTGGGCGTTCACCAATCCCGATCAGCAGAAGGTGCTGATCAACACGGTGCTGTGGATCGTGATCGCGCCACTGCTGGCGACCGGGTTCGGCCTGGTGCTGGCGCTGCTCGCCGACCGCATGCCGCGCCGGTCCGAATCGGTGACGAAGTCGCTCATCTTCCTGCCGATGGCGATCTCCTTCGTCGGCGCCAGCATCATCTGGAAGTTCGTCTACGAGGCGCGTTCGCCCTCGGTGCCGCAGGTCGGGCTGCTCTCCGAGATCGTGATGAAGCTCGGCTGGAGCAACCCGCCGAACTGGCTGTTGTGGCAGCCGTGGAACACCTTCCTGCTCATGGTCATCATGGTGTGGGTGGAGACCGGGTTCGCCATGGTCGTGCTCTCCGCCGCGATCAAGGCAATCCCGGCCGAGGTGATCGAGGCCGCCGAGATCGACGGCGCCACCGGGTGGAACCTCTTCTCCCGCGTCACCGTCCCGATGATCCGCGGCACCCTCGTGGTCGTCCTGACCACCATCATGATCGTCGTGCTCAAGGTCTTCGACATCGTCAAGACGATGACCGGCGGCAACTTCGGCACCAGCGTCGTGTCGAACGAGATGTACACGCAGACCTTCGTCCAGTTCAGTCCCGGGCGCGGCACCGCGTTGGCGGTCATCCTGTTCATCGGGGTGATCCCGCTCATCGCGTACAACGTCAGCATGTTGCGGAGGGAGCGGACGGTCCGATGACTGCCGAGACAACAGGTACGACGAGCCCCGGGCTCGACTCCCCGAGGCCGCAGGCCGCACCACCGGCCAAGGCGATCCGCCGGGCCTTCAGCAGCCCACTCGCCACGGGCTTCGTGGTCCTGCTCACCGTGGTGTGGACGGTCCCCACGTTCGGACTGCTGGTCTCCTCCTTCCGGCCCGCCCAGGACGTGGCGGCCAGCGGGTGGTGGACGGTGCTGTCCCACCCGGCTTTCACCATCCACAACTACAAGCAGGTCACCCTCGAGGGTGGCTACGGCGTCACCACCGGCTTGGCCACGTACTTCATCAACTCACTGGTGATCTCGATCCCGGGCACGCTGTTCCCGCTCTCCCTCGCGGCGATGGCTGCCTACGTGCTGGCGTGGGTGAAGTTCCGGGGCAGCGACTTCCTGTTCTTCACGATCTTCGCGCTGCAGGTCGTGCCGCTGCAGATGGCGCTGGTGCCGCTGCTGCAGCTGTTCTCCGGCGGCCTGCACATCGGCTCCGTCCCGATCATCCCGGCCCCGCACCTGCAGGGGACGTTCTGGACGGTGTGGATCGCGCACACCATGTTCGCGATGCCGCTGGCCATCTTCCTGATGCACAACTTCATCGCCCAGCTCCCCCGGGAGGTGATGGAGTCGGCGAGGGTCGACGGCGCGAACCACTTCGTCACCTTCCGCAGGATCGTCCTGCCGTTGGCCACCCCGGCGATCGCGGCCATCTCGATCTTCCAGTTCCTCTGGGTGTGGAACGACCTGCTGGTCGGCCTGACGTTCCTCGGCGGCAGCCCCAACTCCTCGCCGATCACCGCCCGGCTGTCACAGCTGGGCGGCTCCTACGGAAGCCACTGGGAGCTGCTCACCGCGGGGGCCTTCGTGGCCATCGTCATGCCGCTGGTGGTGTTCTTCGCACTGCAGCGCTACTTCGTCCGCGGTCTGCTGGCCGGCTCCGTGAAGGGCTGACCACACCCCGCCCGTGATCATGCACGGTGGCGCCACCACTTGGTGGCGCCACCGTGCATGATCACGACAGGAAGGGGAGGCGAGATGGACAGTGTCGAGTTGACCGTGCGCACCGGTGCCACCCTGATCACGGATCTCACGCCCGACGCGGAACGGTTCTGCGGCGGCCGCGGCGACGGCCTGCTGCACGTGTTCGTGCCGCACGCCACCGCGGGGGTGGCGCTGATCGAGACCGGCTCCGGCACCGAGCGCGACCTGGCCGATGCACTCGCCCGGCTGCTGCCGGTCGAGGAGGTCTACCGGCATCGGCACGGCACCGCCGGGCACGGTCGCGACCACGTGGTTCCGGCGTTCGTCTCCCCGTCGCTGTCGGTACCGGTGCTCGGCGGGCGGCCGGCGCTCGGCACCTGGCAGAGCCTGGTGCTCGTCGACAGCAACGGCGACAACCCGGTCCGCAGCGTCCGGCTGTCCTTCCTGGCCGGGTGACCCGCCGGCCCAACGGCCGCCTCGGGGGTGTGGGCGTGGGCGTCGGCGGACCGAGAGGCGGGCCGACACGGTGCTATGGTCACCGGGTCGGTGGGCGCGGCTCTGGCCCCGCCGCCGATGGCACGGCAGCAGCGAAACCGGTGTGATCCCGGTGCTGTCCCGCAACTGTGATGCCCCGCCGAGGGGCTAGCCAGGTCGCCTGCGCCGTGTGGACGTCCTCGACCTCGAGGTTAGGGTCGCACGTCGGGCGAGGGACCCGGATGCGGCGCTACTTCCCTGCCCCCGGAGCCCCATCGATGAAGCTCACCCACCCCGACGGCCCGCCGTCCGGTACGCGCCGGAACGGTCCCCACCGAAGCCTCCTGCTCGGGCTGCTGGCAGCGCCCGCGCTGCTGGTCGCCGCCTGCGGTGCCTCCAGTTCGCCGACCACCGCGCTCGGCGCCACCGGGTCGGCCCCCGTCACGTCGGCTGCGGCCACCCCGGTCGGCGCGACGTTCCCGGTCACCGTCACCGGGGCGTCCGGGCCCGTCACCCTTCCCACCGCACCGCACCGGATCGTGTCGCTGTCGCCGACGGCCACCGAGACCCTTTTCGCCATCGGGGCCGGAGCCCAGGTGGTGGCCGTCGATGACAACTCCACCTACCCGGCGCAGGCGCCGCACACGAAGCTGTCGGCATTCCAGCCGAACGCCGAGGCGGTGGCGAACTACACGCCGGACCTGGTGGTGATCTCCAACGACGCCAACGGGTTGGTCGCGGCGCTGCACACGCTGAAGATCCCGGTGCTGGTCCAACCGGCGGTGACCACCCTCGATGACAGCTACGCCGAGGAACTCGCCCTGGGCGCGG
Organism: uncultured Actinomycetota bacterium; assembly: GCA_963784535.1. Taxonomy (GTDB): domain Bacteria; phylum Actinomycetota; class Actinomycetes; order Actinomycetales; family Kineosporiaceae; genus CAWARR01. Next base: position 723,485 of record CAWARR010000008.1, read on the forward strand.
CCACCGGGCACGGGCAGCAGGCCCAGGACGTGGTGACCAAGGAGAAGGCTCGGATCGCCGCCGCCGTGGCGTCGGTGCCGGCCTCCGCGCGCGGGCTGAAGGTCTACCACGAGCTCGATCAGACCTACTACTCGGCGACCAGTTCGACCTTCATCGGTGGCATCTACTCCCTGTTCGGGTTGCACGACATCGCCGACGCGGCGAAGTCGGCAGCCTCCTCCGGGGGGTACCCGCAGCTGTCCGCGGAGTACGTCGTCACCGCCGCTCCCGATCTGATCGTGCTGGCCGACTCGCAGTGTTGCGGGCAGACCGCGGCGTCCGTGGCCAAGAGGCCGGGCTTCTCCTCCGTCCCCGCGGTCAAGCACGCCCGGGTGATCGCCATCGGCGACGACATCTCCTCGCGCTGGGGCCCTCGGGTGGCCGACTTCGTCGAGGCCGTCGCCAAGGGTCTGGGCGGGGTCTAGGCCGTGGGCAGGTAGGCGGTGGAAGCGGTGCGGCGGCGGCGTGCGGTGGCCCTGGCGGGCTGCTCCGCGCTGCTGCTGCTCGCTCTGCTGCTCGGGGTGAGCGTCGGCGCCGCCCCGCTGTCACCGGTCGGGGTGACCGCCACCCTGCTGCGCGAGCTGGGGCTGCCCCTGCGCGGAGGGTTGCCGCAGGTGCAGTCCACGGTGCTGCTCGAGCTGCGGCTGCCCCGGGTTCTGGTGGCCGCGCTGGTGGGCGGGGTGCTCGCGATGGCCGGCGCCGCCTACCAGGGGGTGTTCCGCAACCCTCTCGCCGACCCCTACCTGCTCGGGGCCGCCGCCGGCGCAGGGCTCGGGGCCACCATGGTGATCGTCTACCTGCCGCACAGCGCGGACACGGTGCCGGTGGCGGCTTTCGCGGGGGCCCTCGCCGGCGTGGGGCTGGCCTACGCGCTCGGTCCGCCGCGGGCGCGCCGGGTGGTGCGGAGTGCCACCCTGCTGCTCGCCGGCGTGGCGGTGGCCTCGTTCCTCACCGCCATCCAGACCCTGGTGCAGCAGTCGCACGCGAACGACCTGCGCCAGGTGTACTCGTGGATCCTCGGCCAGCTCGGGCGGCCGGCTGGACGCAGCTGTGGCTGGTGCTGCCCTACGCGGCGCTGTCGACGGCCGTGCTGCTGGGCTCGGGCCGGGCGCTCGATGTGTTGGCGGTCGGTGACGACGAGGCCGCCACGCTCGGGTTGCGCCCGCGGCGGGTGCGTTTCGTGGTGCTGCTCGCGGCCTCTCTCGGCACGGCCGCGGCGGTGGCGGTGAGCGGCCTGATCGGCTTCGTCGGGCTGGTGGTGCCGCACATCGTGCGCCGGCTCGCCGGCGGCTCCTACCGCACCGTGCTGCCGGTGTCGCTGCTCGGCGGGGCGGCGTTCCTGGTGCTGGCAGACCTGGTGGCCCGCACCGTGCTGGCGCCGGCCGAGCTGCCCATCGGGGTGGTGACGGCCTTCGTCGGCGCGCCGTTCTTCGCCGCCCTGCTGCGTGCCGGCCCCGGCGGCGGCCGGTGACCGTCCCGCGCCCGCAGCCCCCGCCGGGCGGGCAGCACCGACCGGGCGGGCAGGTGCCGCCGGCGGCGGTGCAGGTGCGGGCGCTGGGGGTGAGGCTCGGCCGGGTGCCGGTGCTGTCCGGGGTCGACCTGAGCGTGCCCGCGGGCAGCTGGACGGCGGTGGTCGGCCCGAACGGTGCCGGCAAGTCCACCCTGCTGCGGGCCATCGCGGGCCTGGTCGGGCTCGAGGGCACGGTGCTGGTGCAGGGCAGGGACGCCACCCGGATGGCCCCGCGCGACCGGGCGGCACGGGTCGGCTACGCGCCGCAGAACCCGATCCTGCCCGACCTGATGACGGTGCGGGACTACGTGGCGCTGGGCCGAACGCCGTACCACTCGTTGCTGGCCGGGCCCGGCCGCACCGACCGCGAGGTGGTCGAGCAGGCGCTGCACCGGCTGGACCTCGACGCGCTGGCGGGGCGGGTGCTGCGCAGGCTGTCGGGCGGGGAGCGGCAACGGACGGTGCTGGCCCGGGCCCTCGCCCAGCGCGCGGCGGTGCTGCTGCTCGACGAGCCGACGGCTGCGCTGGATCTCGGCCACGCCCAGCAGGTGCTCGAACTGGTGGACCGGTTGCGCGCCGAGGAGGGCCTGACCGTGCTCAGCACCCTGCACGACCTGGTGCTCGCCGGGCAGTACGCCGACCGGCTGGTGTTGCTCGCCGCGGGCCGGGTGGTGGCTTCGGGGCCGCCGGCCGCGGTGCTCACGGCAGCGACTCTGGCCGAGCACTACGGTGCCCGGGCGGTCGTCGAGGCAGGCCCGGACGGGCTGCGGGTGCACCCGCTGCGCGGGAACGCTGCGGGGCCGGTGTGAGCGCAGGCCCCGGCCCGGCGGTCCCCGCCGTCGAGCCCGCTGCGGCGCTCGCGGTGGTGCTCTCCGGCTGGCAGGACGGCGCGACCTCCCGCGGGGTGCTCGCCTGGCACGCCGGCCCCGGCTGGCGGATGGCCTCCTCCGGGGTCATCGGGGGCGGCATCGGCGAACGCCGTTGGTGGCTGAACGCGGCGGTGGACCGCTACTACGCCCGGCTCGACCCGGGCGAGCACCTCGCCGAGCTCGCCGCCGGGCTCGGGTTCAGCGGGCCGGGCGTGGGCATGCTCACCGCCGCCGACGTCAGCCGCTGGACCCGGGCGTGCGACGGCACGGTGGAGGCGGTGGCCACCGTGGGGCTCGGCGTTCCGGTGACGGCGGCCGCCTCGCCCGCCCGGATCGCCGCCGAGGTGCCGTCCGGGGTGGGCACGATCAACGTGCTCGTGGTGATCCCGGTCGCGCTGGCTGACGGCGCGCTGGTGAATGCTGTGGTGACCGCGACCGAGGCGAAGTCGCAGGCGCTGGCGGAGGCCGGGGTGCCCGGGACCGGCACCGCCTCGGACGCGATCTGTGTCGCCTGCCCGCAGCCGGGCGTGGGCGAGGTGGTGGAGCCCTTCGGGGGCCCACGCTCGCCGTGGGGGGCGCGGCTGGCCCGCGCCGTGCACGCCGCGGTCGCCGCGGGCACTGCCGACTGGCTCGGGCGACACCCACCGGGGGACGAACACCGCCGCTGGCCTGACGGACCGGACGCGTAGGGTCGCCGGCGTGCAGGCATGGACGGTGACGACGACTCCGGTGGGCGAGCTGCTGCTCGTCACCGACGGCGCGGCGCTGACCGGGGTCTGGTTCGAGCCGCACGACCGCGGGTCGAAGGGCCCGCTCGTGCAGGGGCGGACGGGCCGCGATGACACCCATCCCGTGCTGGTCGCCGCGGCCCGCCAGTTGGAGGAGTACTTCGCCCGCCAGCGCCGCGGGTTCGACCTCCCCCTCGCGCCGGTCGGGACGGCGTTCCAGCACCGGGTGTGGACCGCGCTGGCGGGTATCCCGTACGGCACCACCACCAGCTACGGTGAGATCGCCCGCCGGATCGGACTGCTCCCCAGCGCGGCGCGCGCGGTGGGCCTGGCGAACGGGTCCAACCCGATCTCCATCGTGGTGCCGTGCCACCGGGTGGTCGGGGCGACCGGGGCCCTCACCGGGTACGGCGGCGGCCTGGAGCGCAAGCGGCTGCTGCTCGACCTCGAGGCCGACGCGCTGTTCTGACCGGTCCGGCTGCGCCGGGCTGCGCGGGCCGAGCCTCCCCGGCAGGGTCAACCGGGCCTGCGCGGCCGCCGATGCACTGAGGATGAGCGCAGTCGGTGAGGGCGGGTCCGGCGCAGCTGCGGTGGACGTGCTGGTGGTGGGCGGCGGCCGGGCGGGGTTGGCCGCCACCGCGGCGGCGCTCGATGCGGGCGCCCCGCGGGTGATGCTGGTCGATGCCTCGCCCCCCGGTCGGGCCGGGTGGAGCGGGCGGCTGGCGGTGGTCGCCCTCGCCGAGGCCGCCCGCGAGGGCGCGGACTGGGTGCAGGCCCGCGAGCGGGTGCAGGCAGCTCGGGCCACGGTGATGACCCGGCACGCCGAGCAGGCCCGGCAGCTGCATGCCCGGGCCGCGGGCAGGCTGATCACGGTCGCCGGCAGCGCGCGGTTCCTCGGCCCGGGGCGGGTGGCGGTGGACCCGGCGGGCGCCGCCGGCGCCAGCACCCGGCTGCAGGTGCACGCCCGCCGGGTCGTGGTCGCGACCGGCTCCACGCCGTGGCTGCCCGAGGTCACCGGCCTGATGGAGACGGCCTTCGTCACCGCACCGGACCTGCACCGGCTGCTCGAGCTGGACCGTCCGCCGTCCTCCCTGGCGGTGCTCGGCGCGGGCTCGACGGGCTGTGCCCTGGCGCAGGGCCTGGCCCGCCTCGGGGCGGCCGTCACCCTCGTGGAGGCTCGACCGGGGATCCTCCCGCGGGAGGACCCTGACGCCGCCGTGCTGGTGGAGGCGGCGCTGCGACGCGACGGGGTGCGCGTGCTCACCGGGTCGCCGGTGGTCAAGCTGGCACCCACGCTGGACGGCGGCGCGTGGGTAGGTACCGAGCTCGGCGGCGATGTCGCCGCCGAGCGACTGGTCCTCGCGGCGGGGTGGCGCCCGGCCACCGGGGGCCTGCAGCTGGCCCTGGGCGGGGCGGCCGTGGCGACGACCGGTGCCGTCGTGGCCGACGACCGACTGGTGTCCGGCAGCAGCGGGGTACTCGTGGCGGGCAGCGCCACCGGGTCGTCGCCGCATCGGGAGGCAGCGGCGGCGATGGGGCGGATCGCCGGGCGGAACGCCGCCGCGAGCCGGCCCCGGGTGCGCTGGAGCGGGCTCGCCGTGCCGGTCGTGACGCACACCGACCCGCAGCTGGCCAGGGTCGGGATCACCGGGCTGGAGGCGTCCGTGGTGGCCGGCGCCGTAGTGGGGGAGTCGTCGACGGCAGCCGTGGACCGGGCAGCGCTCGGGGTCGCGGCGGCGGGGCTGGCCCGGGTGGTGCTCGGCTCCGCGGCCGCTGCCGCCGCGCCCGCTGCTCAGGCTCGCGGGGTGGCTCCGGATGGCGGTGGGCCCGGTTCCGGTGGCCCGAGCACCGCCGGCGCGGCGCGGGGTGGGGGCTGGTGGTCGCGGTGGGGGCAGCGGGGTTCCCCGGCGGCGCCCGCAGGCCGCGCCTCCGGTGGCCCGGCCCGCGGCCGTGGCGCCCAGCGGGTGCTCGGCGCCATCCTGGTCGCCCCCGGGGCCGGCGAGGCGATCGCCGGGGTGGCGCTGGCGATGCAGTCGGGGGTGCCCGCCACCGGGTTGCTCGAGGCCGTACCCGGGGAGGGCAGCTGGACCGCCGCGCTGTACGAGGCGGTCCGTGCGGCAGTGGCGCGAGCGGGCCGGCAGGTGCCCGGCACGGTGCCGGAACCGGGCCTGCGCGTGAAGGCACAACCGGGACCCGGCGTGCCCTGCCCCCGCGGAGGGGGCGCCGTGGCCGATCACCCGGCACCCGGGGTCACTGCGGCGGAAGCCCCCGCAGGTCGGGACTGAGCGGCGGGGCACCGTGATCGGTGTCCCAGTCCAGCACGCCACCGGCCGACAGCGCCCGCAGGTGGGTGATGGTGGCGCCGGCATCGGCCCATGACGGGTCGAGGGCGCCGGCCTGAACCGGCGGGTCGAACCAGGGCGTGAGCGCCGCGGGGATGCGGTAGCCGCCGGCCAGGTCGCTGTACAGCGGGAGCCGGGCGGAGATGGCAAGGCTCAGGTTGCGGTACTCGCGCAGGGCGCTGCGCAGCCGGATCCAGCGGTGCCGGTCGGTCTGGGTCTGCCCCGGGATCTCGTCGTCGGGGCCGGTGAAACGTTCCCGCAGCGCGGTGCCGGCGTGGTAGCCGCGCATCGCCAGCTGCAGGATCTGTGCCTGGGTGAGGAAGATGCCGTTGGCCGCCTCGGCGTCGCTGAGGCGCACCCATGCGCTGCGACCGCGCAGCCCGGGCAGCTGCGACTGCACCGTGCCGCGCCAGCCGACGGCCGTGTCCACCAGTGCCCGCGCGAACGCGGCGGCGCCGCCGACGGCACGCCAGGGCACCCGGTGCCCCGAGGTGTCCTGCGGCGGGAGGTCGTGCCACTCGGCCAGGCCCGCGGCCAGCCCGGCGGCGTCACCGGGGGGACGTCCACCCGGGAGCCGGTCGAGGTCGAGCGCGAACGTCGGCCAGCGGGGCAGCAGGGTGTCGAAGAAGCCGACGCCCACGCCGGCGGAGGCGCCGCCGTCGCAGAACCAATGCACCCGCGCGGTCCGACGCGGCTCGGCACCCGAGTCCGGGCCTGCCCCGGCGGTCCCGGACGCCGCGCCGACCGCCCGCCCGTAGGGGTCGGTGAGCGTGCCCGGGTGCACCTCCTCGACGGTGACCAGCGGGACCGCCCGCAGCAGCCCCGGCGCGGCCATCCCGAGCCGGACCGCCGCCACCACCGGGAAGTCCCACGGGTCGGGGACCTCACGCAAGCGCTCCCCGCCGTGCCGGGGGCAGGTGTGCTCAGCCTCCAGCGCGGGCGAGCTGGCCACCAACTGCTCCACGACTCGGGTCGGGAGCACGCCGTCCATGCAGGTGCGGCAGAACAGGAACCGGGCGGCCCCCTCCCGCTCGGCCTGTTCCACGGTGCGCAGTGGCAGCCGGTAGGGGCGCCCCTGGGAGACGTTCGTGGCCATCACGGTGAGGTCGATGGCCCGCTCCTGCGGGTCGGCGGCGGCCCGGTGCAGCTGCTCCACGTCCTCGGGGCCGCGCGGCCCGGCGTGCCCCAACCACAGGTCACCGAAGGTCAGCGTCCGGCGCGGCGCATCGGGAGGTGCCGGCGGCAGGCCCGCGAGGTCGTCGATGCGGTCGGCGATCCAGTCGACCACGGCGGGCACGTCACCGGGCGCCGGAACCCCGGCGAGTGCGTCCAGCCGTGCTGCCAGCCCCTGCGGGAGGGGCTCGCGGGGGGCCCGCGCGCCGGGGACGAGCCCGAAGCCGTTCGCCTCGGCGGCCCGCTCGAGCAGTGCCCGGGTCCCCAGCGCCAGCGCGAGCACGGCCGCGGCGAGGGCGCCGGAGGTGAAGGCGAGCAGCACCGCCACGGAGGCCGCGATGGCGAGCGGCAGGCTGATCGGTGCGGACAGCAGGGCTGCCGTGACGCCCGCCCAGGCGGCGACCCCGCCGAGCCAGGCCAGCACGGTGACCGCCCGCGAGAGCCGGCCGGCCGCACCGGACATCCCGGAGATGACCAGGGTGGCCGCCAGTGGTGCCACCCCGCGCCGGGCGTGGCCGTCGCCGGAGCGGCGGTTGTCGCTGGCATGGCTGCGCAGGGCTGCCACCAGGATGCGGAACAGCGGCCGCGCCTCGGGGGAGGGTCGGAACATCCGGGCCAGCCGCCAGTGCTCGGGCCCGCTCGGCACGCCGGACATCGTCCCCGCCGCCGGGCGGTCGGGATTGCCGTGCCGCCCCTTCGGCGAGAGGGCCGCGATGGGGTCGACCCGGCCCCGGTGGGCGGCCATCGACGCCTGGTCCTGCCCCGCGAGGTCCTGCCCGGCGAGCCAGCCGAGGGCCTGGGCGAGCCCGGCGAACCCGGGGTCGACGCTGTTGGGCGGGCGCTCGGGGGAGGCGTCGGGGGCGCCCCGGCCGAGTTCGGCGGCCGCCGTCGCGGCGGCGGTGACCGCCCCGGCGGACGATCCGGCCAGCCGGCGGAAGACGTAGTGCTCGGCCAGCGCGCAGGCGGCCAACGGGTGGACCAGTGCGGTGGCGAGCCCGCCGTTGACGGTCAGGTCCGCGGAGTGGCGCAGGTACTGGCGGACGTGCTCTGCGGCGGGGAAGTTGGTCGCGGTCCTGGTCAGCCGGGCGGGGGGTTGCAGCAGGTGGTGCCCGGAGCGGGGGACACCCACGGCCGGGTTCGGTCGGCGGGGCTTGTCCTTGCCGACGCGGCGGGGGGTGAGGATCGCCAGGTAGCGCCGCCGGTCCTGCTGGCGGCGCAGATCACGCCAGGGCTCGGGGGGGCCTGCGGCGTTGCCCGGGTCGGCCGTTCCTGCTGCTGTGCTCGACCCCGTCGCTGTGCTCGGCCCTGTTGCTGTGCTCGGCCCTGTTGCTGTGCTCAGCCCTGTTGCTGTGTTCAGCCCTGTTGCGGGGATCGCTCCGGGGGTGCCCGCTCCCGCCGACCTGGGGGAGTTCGATCCCGGGTCCTGGCCGGTGTCGAGCACACCGTCCCCCTCTCGTGCAGCGCGTCGGGCCGGGGCAGGCCTCGCCCGGCCCCTGCGCTGGGATTCTCGCGGGCCGGGCCGGGTGCGCCAAGCCGGACGGCGCACACGTCACCCGGGGGTGTCCGCATTCCTACGTTCAGTCATCACGCGAGGGCGTGTGGTGACCGGACGGGCAGCACCCACCCCGTTGCGGGCTCAGGCGCTCCACAGCCGCGCGTAGCCGTCCAGCCAGTCCGTGGTCACCCAGCTGCCATCGGCGGCGCTCGCCACCATGTCGTGCCCCATCCCCACCGGGTAGCTGACCAGGTCCAGGACGCTGAGGCTGGTCGCGTCGAGCAGCAGGTGATGTTCCCCGAGCAGCGGCCGGGCGATCACGACCTGCGGGGTGACGAAGGTGGCGCCGAAGTCGAAGCAGTCGTCGCCGTCCAGCGCATCGGCGGCCCGGCAGGTGGCGAGCACGCCGCCGTCCGCGGAGTGCAGGCTGAGCGCGCTGTGGTCGGCGGCCATCGTCAGGTAGCGGTCGGCGCCGGGCCGGATGTCGGCCAGCGCCTGCCGGGTGCCGGGGACGCGCTGCACCGTGGGCCCGGCGGGGCCGGACCATCCCCAGTACAGCTGGAAGCCCGGGCCGTCGGAGCCGACCGGCAGGGTGAGGCTGAGGGCGAGGGCCGGTGCGGCGGTGTCGCCCGCAGGCGCGACGGCCTCGCCGCCGGCGCCATGTGCGTCGAGCACGAGGGTGGCGAGCCGCGCCCCGGTTGCGGCGTCGAGGACCTGCCACCGGTCACGCCCGTCCGCCCCGGGGGCGGTGGCCCACACGGTGCCGTCCGGGCGGATCCGGGCGGACCCGGCCTCGCCGTCGGCCCAGGGGCGGTGGGGGGCCTCCCACAGCGCCCGGCCGCGGGCGTCGAGCAGCGCCACCCGGTCCTCGAGGGCGAGCGCGACGCAGCCCAGATCGGGGGCCACGCCGTGGCTGCCGGCACTGGGGTAGGGCAGGTCGACGCCGACGGCGACCTCGAACTCGGGGTCGAGGACGAGCAACTGCTTCGGCGTGGTGAGCGTCCAGTGACCGGCGGGGCCCCGGCGCAGGCAGGCTTGTGCCTCGACCTCGGTCTCGGTGATCAATCGGGGGCGCATCCGTCCGAGTATGCACCGTCAGTGATCATCTGACCACAATTAAGCAGCATCAGCGGCCATCAGCCGGCGTGGGGGGGAATGTTCCGGCAGGAACGACCTCCGGCGGGACGGCTGAAGGTGCGCTCGCCAGGAAAAGTCGACCATGCGAGTCTAGAATCAGGTCGGCGGAGCAGGGCCCGGCGCCGCCGATCCGCTCCGTCGCACGGAACAAACCGGCCGCACCGATCGGTTCCCCGTTCGACGGGCGCGAGCACCCGACCGCGTCCCGGCTGCTGCGGACGTGGTGACACGACCACCCGACCCGGTCCGAACGGCCCGGGATCGGCCTGCGAGAGGGCGGTGACCTGCAAGGATGCCCATCTACGACGATGTGACGAAGCTCGTCGGCAAGACTCCACTGGTCCGGTTGAACCGGATCACCGACGGCGCGGGCGCAACCGTCGCCGCCAAGCTCGAGTTCCAGAACCCCGCCGGGAGCGTCAAGGACCGGATCGGGGTGTCGATGATCGACGCCGCCGAGGACTCCGGCGTGCTGAAGCCCGGTGGCACCGTCGTCGAGGCCACCAGTGGCAACACCGGGATCGCGCTGGCGATGGTGGGCGCCGCCCGGGGCTACCGGGTGATCCTCACCATGCCCGAGTCGATGAGCAAGGAGCGCCGCGCGCTGCTGCGCGCCTACGGCGCCGAACTCGTCCTCACCCCGGCCGGGGAGGGGATGAAGGGAGCCGTCACCAAGGCCGAGGAACTCGGCGCCGGTGAGGGCGCGGTGCTGGTCCGCCAGTTCGCCAACCAGGCCAACCCGGAGATCCACCGCCGCACCACCGCGGAGGAGATCTGGGCAGACACCGACGGCCAGGTGGCCGCGTTCGTCGCCGGGATCGGCACCGGCGGGACGATCACCGGCGTGGGGCAGGTGCTGAAGAAGCGGAACCCCGACGTGAAGGTGTTCGCCGTGGAGCCCGCGGCATCGCCGATCCTCAACGGTGGGCAGCCCGCCGGGCACCCGATCCAGGGGATCGGGGCCAACTTCGTGCCCGAGATCCTCGACCGCGGCGTCTACGACGAGGTCCTCGACGCCCCCACCGAGGAGGCCATGCGGTACGCGCGCGGGCCGCCACCGAGGAGGGGCTGCTGGTCGGGATCTCCTCCGGCGCGGCGCTGTGGGCCGCGGTCCAGGTGGCCCGGCGGCAGGAGTTCGCCGGGAAGCTGGTGGTCGTCGTGGTGCCCTCGTTCGGCGAGCGGTACCTGTCGACGGCCCTGTACGCCGACCTGATGGGCTGACCCGCCTTGGTGTTCCGGACTTCCGACGTGCGCGTCCCGGTGCCCGCCCTGCGCGGCACCGGGACGGCCGGGCGGCTGGGCTGGCGGGCCCGGCTGCGCGAGGACCTCGAGACGGCCATCGCCCGTGACCCGGCGGTGCGCTCACGCGCCGAGCTCCTGCTCGGCTACCCCGGCCTGCATGCGATCTGGTCGCACCGGTTGTCCCACGCCCTGTGGGTGCGGGGGCACCGGCTGGTCGCCCGGCTGCTGTCGCAGTGGACGCGGGCGGTCACCGGTGTCGAGATCCATCCCGGTGCCACCATCGGCCGGCGCTTCTTCATCGACCACGGCATGGGTGTGGTGGTGGGTGAGACCGCCGAGATCGGCGAGGACGTGATGCTGTACCACGACGTCACCCTCGGGGGGCGGAGCATGGCCAAGGTGAAGCGGCACCCGACCGTGGAGGATGGCGTGACGATCGGCGCGGGAGCGCGCGTGCTCGGGCCGATCACGGTGGGCGCGGGTGCGCAGATCGGCGCCAACGCCGTGGTGGTGAAAGACGTGCCGGCGGGCGCGGTGGTGGTCGGCGTCCCCGGTCAGGCGCGGTCCCGGCCGGCCGGCGCCGGCGGCGAGGGTGCCGGCGTCGACCCCGCGATCTTCATCTGAGGGCCACGCTGCCACGGGTGCGCCGGTTGGCCGGGACGGCGTCGGCCCTGGTCTCGGTGCTGGCGCTGGTGTCGGTCCTGGCCCGGCTGCTCGGGGGCGCAAGCCCCTGGCCACTGCCCAAGGCCGCCGCCTTCACCCTGTTGATGGTGGTGCCGGTGGTGCTCGCCGTGCTGCTGGCCCTGGTGACCCGGCGCTGGGTGGCGCTGGGCCTCGGCGTGCTGGTGCTGGTGCCGCTGCTGGTGTGGCAGCTGCCGGCGATGCTGCCCGGTGGTGGCGCCGTGCCGTCGGCCCCCCGCCGGGGGCTGGTGGTGATGGAGTTCAACACGTGGGTCGGCGCCGCCGATCCGGCGGCCGCGCTGGCAGCCGTGCGCCGCAACCAGGTCGACGTGCTGGTGCTGACGGAGTCCGCGCCACCGTTCGTCGCCGGGCTGCGCCGTGGCGGGCTCGCCACCGACCTGCCCTACTCCGCGCCGGCCGACGACACCTCCAGCGTGCAGATCTGGTCGCGCTGGCCGCTGACCGGGCTGCCCGCGCTGGCGGGCACCGTGGACCCCGCGCCACGGGCGGTCGTGCAGAGCCCGCTCGGGTCGTTCACGCTGACGGCCCTCCACGTCAGCGACCCCTCGGACGGGCGCATCGGGGTCTGGGCGGGTGACCTGACGCGGGCCGCCCGGGCGGTGCGGACGACGGGCGGCGCCCAGATCGTCGCGGGGGACTTCAACGCCACCGCGGACCACCGGCCCTTCCGGGCACTGCTGGGCAGCGGGTTGACCGACGCCGCCAGCGAGGCGGGGCTCGGGCACGGCTGGCCGGCTTTCACCTGGCCGGCCAACCGCGGCCTCGTGCCGCCGTTGATCAGCATCGACCATGTGCTGGTCACGGGTGGGTTCGGCGTGAGCCGGGTCGCCGCCGTCGCGGTCTCCGGGTCGGACCACCGCGCCCTGATCGCGTGGCTGACCGGCTGAATCGGGGGTGGCGCGCTCGTCGGGTCAGATGCAGAACTCGTTGCCCTCCGGGTCGGCGAGGGTGACCCAGGTGTACGGGCCCTGCCGCCCCTCGTACAGCACCGTGGCCCCCCGTTCGACCAGCCGCGCGCGCACCGCGCCGGCCTCGTCCGGGCCGGTCCGCACGTCGAGGTGGACCCGGTTCTTCACCACCTTCGGCTCGGGCACCTGCTGGAAGTAGATCCGTGGCCGCTGCGGTGATGCCTCGCCGCCCGGATGGATCGCCGCGCCCTCCCGCCAGACCAGCTTCGTACCGATCGTCCGGGTGTCCGCCTCGGTGGCGTGGCCCTCGGCGATCATCTGCCGGATGAATGCCTCGTCCTGTTGCTCGACCTGCCAGCCGAGGGTCTCGGCCCACCACGCGGCCAGCGCATGCGGGTCGGCACTGTCGATCACGACCTGAAAGGTGTACGCCATCGGGTCACCGTAGGGGCCGGCACCGACACCCGCACCGACCACGGTGCCGCTGTCAGACGTGGACGGCGGCCGGCGCGCGCACCCGGTCGACGAGCTGCGTCAGTGGTCGTGCTGCAAGCGGGCGAGGTCGACCCACGGCTGGGCCCGACCGACGAGCAGGCCGGCGATCGCAATGCCCAGGGCGAGCGCCGCTCCCACCGCGGTGAGCCGGAACGCCACCCCGTGCCGCAGGGCCGACCCGGACCGGCGCAGCACGTCGGCGGACAGCAGCCTCGGAACCCTCCACACGTACGCGAGCACGTGCACCGAGGTGAGCATGAACCACAGCAGGAAGCTGGCCTTGTGCACTCCCAGCACGATGCCGGACTGGGTGGGGCCGGTGACCACCAGCAGGGTGCCGCTGCCGAGCAGCAGCACCGTGGCGATCACCAGGAACGGTGCGAGCACCCGCAGCAGCGGCTGCGGGGGGCCGGCCCGGCGATACTCGGGGTTCTTCGTGTAGTACCGGGTGAAGCGGTACCCGGTGCTGGCGAGCTTGAGCACGATCGGGCCGATCAGGAGCAGACCCACGACGACGTGCGGGACGAGCAGCTGCCGCACGCTGAGCACGGTGACGCCTTCGACGGCGAGCAGCACGAGCAGCACTGCCCCCGCCCAGGCGGTGAGGCGCTCGTTGCCTGCCGGGCCGTCCTCGGGGCGGCCGGTCGCCCTGTGCCGGGTGAGCTGGCCCTGCCGGGGAAGCTGCTGGCTCTGCCGGGCGGGCGGGGTCTGTTGCGTCTGCACCCTCATCAGTGTTGCTCACCGCCGCTCGGCGACTGCTGCAGACGAGTCAGTCCCCGGTCACGAAACGGTCAACGATCACTCGGACGGCCCAGCCGGGGAGCTGACTGGACCACCTCGGCCCGCCCCGGGCCCGGCGCGAGCAGTACGCCGGGGTCTGGCTGCCTGAACCTCCACCCGGCGGCCCCGACACCCCGATCGACGCCGGGTGGACCCCCGGCCCGGACCGGGCCGACGTGGTGACGCTCGAGGAATCGATCACCCTCGCCCCGCTCGTCGTGCTGGAGTCCCTGACCCCTGCCGAGCGGGTCGCGTTCGTCCTGCACGATGTACTCGACGTGCCCTTCGCCCAGATCGCGAAGGCCGTCGGGCGCACCCCGCACGCCTGCCGGCAACTGGCCTCCACCGCCCGCCGGCACCTCAGCGCCCAGCCCCGCTTCGCCCCCGACTGCCCTGAGCATGACCGCGTGGTGCCCGCGTTCGTCCAGGCATGTCAGCGCGGCGACGCCCACGCCCTGACTCGTGCCCTTGACCCCGGCGTGGTCGCCTGCTCCGATGGCGGCGGCGGCATTGCAGGCACCGCCCGCCGCCCGATCCACGGCCATCCAGGTCGAACCCCTGCCCGTCAACGGCCAGACCGGCCCACTCATTGCGAACCGGAACCCGCGTCATGGCCGTGATCAGCCTCGCCCTCAACGACCGACGCCTCGCACGCATCGACCTGATCGTCAACCCCGACAGTCTCATTCACTGGACCCGCAGCGCCTGAGCGGGGCGGTAGCCGGACGCGGCACAATGGGCCCCGCACCATGGAGGGCTGACCGAGTGGCCGATGGTGGCGGTCTTGAAAACCGCTAGGGCGGTACCCAACCCGTCCTCAGGGGTTCGAATCCCTTGCCCTCCGCCAGTAGGCAAACCGGCCTCTGACCAGCAGCAACGCAGGTCAGGGGCCGCTCTGCGGGTGGTAGGTGGAGTCTCACTCGGTCTCACCGGGGCCCGCCCAATCTCACTGATCGCGTCGTATTCGCGTCGGCGAGGTCGAGGCGAGGGTAGATGTCGGCCAGCGGGTATACCGTCAGCGGCCGTGTGGCAGCCGGAGTGGAGTCATGAACTCGTGACCCGGGTGCTCGATCTTGCGGCTGCCGGTGTCATCGGCTCCCTGGGGTGGAGCCTCCGGGCCTGGGGCGATCGCCGCCGAACCGCGGCCGAGGAACGTGTGCGTCGCCGACAGGTGTGCCTGGACTTCGTGACGGCTGTAGGTGAGGCAACCGGGCTAGCTGAGGCGCACCGCGCACAGTGGCTCTCCCCGCGGGAACGCATGATGTTGCTCGCTGAGGTGTCGGCCGGGCTGATCGCCGGCAGGCCCCCTGGAAGTCGCCGGCGGTGACGTCGGGTTCGTGGGTGTGTACCCGGTGGGAGCCGATCCGTTGGCCGACCTCGACCTCAAGCAGCGAGCACTCACCCGTTGAGCCGGTTGGTCAGGGCCGGGCGGCCTGGAGGTCGATGGTGTCGGCGCAGCCGGGCCAGCTGATGGCGACCCGCCAGCAGCCGGCTGACGGTAGCGAGACCGCGGACGGACCTGTCACGTCGGTGGCGAACTGAGCCAGGGCTGGCCCGGTGCCGTCGAGCCGGGCGACGGCCCGGATCGAGGTGGTGTCGGCCGGGGTGCGCCACACCCACAGCACCTTGTCGCCGTCGGGGTTCGCGGGTGGCCCGGTGAGTGGCTCCCAGAGGATCGCGACGATCCGGCCGCTGGAACTGGTCACGTACGGCATCACCGGTCTGGCGTCGGAGAACCCGCCTCGGGCCCACACCGGCAGCACCCCGGTCACGACGGTGCTCCGGCAAGAGCTGGCCTGGGGAACGACGGGCCCGGCGGTGCCACCACCGACCCGAGCGGCGACCACGGTTACCGTGGTGGCGAGCGCAAGGGCAGCGCCCGCGCCGATGCCTGCTCGAGTCAGGCGGCCGCGGCGGGCCCGGGCGCGGACCCGTTGAGCGAGCATGGGATCGTGCGGCGCCTGCGCCGCGAGGTCGGCGAATGTGGCGACCAACTGGTCCTCGAGGCCGGTCATCGCAACTCCTCCGTCATAGATTTCAGCGCCTCAAGCAGCCGTTGGGCTCCACGGCTGGCGTGCGTCCGGACCGTGCCTTCGCTGCAGCCGATGACCGCCGCGATCATGGCGCCGTCGTAGCCCTCGTAATGGCGCAGCACGAGCACGGCCCGCTGCTTGGGTGAGAGCATCGCCAGCGCGCGCCGGACCTGGTCCCGCTGGGCGACCTCCTCGGCCGGGTCGGCCCCGACGAGGTCCGGCACAGCCTGAACGGGTAGCTCGTGGCTGCTGCGACGGCGGCGCCAGTCGAGGTATGTCCGGGTCACGATGCGGCGCACGTAGGCGTCTGGCTGGTCAGCACGCACGACCCACCGCCAGCGGTGATGGGCCTTGACCAGTGCCGTCTGCACGATGTCCTGAGAACGGTGGAGGTCGCCGGTCAGCACGAAGGCGTACCGCTCGAACGCCGGCCCACGTGCCGCGACGTACTCGTCGAAGTCCATGTCCTCCACGTCACCTTCTCGCCACGACCTCCCCTACTAGAGACGAGTCCACAGACCCTGATGTTGAGGAAGCACCGTCTCGGAGGATGTCTTGATCTGGCGGCTGCCGGCACGGGAAGGCAGGCTGTCCTCCTGCCATGGGAACGCCGACAACCTAGCTTCCGTCCGACGTGTCGTGTCAGGAGCCCGCATGCGAGCAGAGATCTTCTTCATCACCCTGGCTGTCGATGACCTCGATCGTGCCGTGGCCTTCTACCGGGACGGGCTGGGCTGGCCGACCGAGGGAGTCGTGGGCGAGGAGTTTCGCGACGAGGTCACCGGCGCCGACGGGACCATCGCCTTCGTCACCCTCGAGGGTGGCCTGAAGCTCGGCCTCTACGAGCGCACGAACCTCGCCAAAGACGCCAGCCTGCCGCCGGGCCGGCCAAGCTCGACCGAGTTCAGCCTCGGCATCCCCGCCACGTCTCGCGACGACGTCGACGCAATGCTCGACCAGGCCGGACGCGCGGGCGGGACCCTGACCGCTCCGGCCCACCTCCGGCCGTTCGGCGTCTACTCCGGCTACTTCACCGATCTCGACGGGCACCTCTTCGAGGTCGCCTGGGACACCAACGCCCAGGACGACGACCTTTCGCCCGACCCCGGCACGGTGCCATGACGAGTCCATCTTGTCTTCGCGCTTCCGTCTCCGTCCGGCATCGAGCCGGCGGAGGCCCAGGTGCCCGGAGGCGATGAGTATGAGCGCGCCGGCACGCGGGTACTTCCCCGTCGCGACACCCTGCGGAGCCCAGCCGTGAGCGGTGAGTCACCCCGGCTGCAGGAGTGCCCCTGAGCCGCGGCCAGTCCCGTCCCCGGATGGGCGAACTCGGTTGGGTGGGCCGCTTCAGGTTCTTGCGGAGTCAACGGGCTGGACCTTGGTGTCATTCGTTTGGTGGAGGATGTCGGGAGCTTGCCGCCGCGGGCAGTGTCTGTGTGAGCATCAGGGACGTGACCGAGGGCGACTGGCGCCAGTTTGTGCTGAAGCGCGACGGCGTATGCGTCGAGTGCGGTGCGGCGTTGTTGACGGGGGAGATGGCGGCGTGGTCGCGGGCGCGACGGGCCGTGCGTTGTCTGGCGCATGCAGATCCGGACCTTGATCCGAATCCGATCGGCGTCGCCGCGGGTGGGTTCTTGCCCGGGGAACAGAGCGACCCCAAGCCCGACCTGCTTGAGCAGGTGAGGACGGCTATGCCGTCGGTGGGCGCGGAAGACCGTGCCGGGGCAGGGTGGGGACTGGCGGCCGCTGGTGCTGAAGCGGACGGGCGTCTGCCAGCTGTGTGGCGTGCAGATCCCGGCCCGGGAGACCGCCTCCTGGTCGAGGACGCTGCGGGCGGTGAGGTGTCTTGCCCACGACGATCCCGGGCCATCCGTGGGCCTGTTGGAGCAGCACGGGCAGGAGGAGTTGGAGCCGCCGACTGGCGGAGTACCGGGGCCGGCGACAGCGACGGGAACGGCGGGGGCGTCGGCCCTGGCGGAGTACGAACGTCGGGCCGCTCGTCGGGAGCAGCGGATCCGGGACAAGCACCGGGTTCTCGGTGGGCTGATCGTCGCGTTGTCGGACGAGCCGCAGCATGTGCGGGCGTGGAAGGCCGGCGCAGCCGGGGAGCAGGCCGTTGGCCGGCGCTTGGATGAGCTCGTCGCCGACGGCGTGGAGGTGATGCACGACCGGCATATTCCCGGCTCGGTGGCGAACATCGACCACATCGCGGTCTCGTCGTCCGGGGTGTACGTCATCGACGCAAAGCACTACACCGGAATGGTGAGGGTCGACTGGGAGGGCGGTCTGTTCAGCCCCCGCCGCTACAAGCTGCTGGTGGGTCGCCGCGACTGCACGAAGCTCGTCGCCGGCGTCGAGAAGCAGGTCGAGCTGGTGCGCGCCGCCCTGGGCCGACGGGCCGGGCCCACCGCGGAGGTACCCGTGATCGGGGTGCTGGCGTTCTTCGGTGCGCAGTGGCCCGTGCTCTTGCCTCCCGACAAGATCAACGAGGTTCGGTTGGAGGGACCGCGGAGCGTCCGCAAGCTCGTCCGTGGCCCCGGGCCGCTGAGCCCCGAGCATGTGGCGATGACCGCCGCCTACCTGCGCACCGCATTCCCTGACGTGCGACCGGGAACCCAGTGAGCTACCCCCGATGTCGGCCTTGGGGGCCGGCCAGATCGTCGCCGCGCGGCGGGCTGCGGCCATCAACCCCGGGCCGCGGCCCCGACCTGGTACACCTTGCGGGTGGACAGCGTGGTCGAGAGGCACCTGCGCGAACTCATCATGGAGCGCCTTTCCGTGGCCGCCTCTCGAAAGGGTGGGTGGATCACCCGCGACGAGCTCACGGCATTCGATCTTGGCGACGGGACCAGCCGCCGTCTGATCGACCGCAACCGCGGCATCTGGAACCCACGGGACCTGTCGGCGACTTTGAGCATCGTCAGTTCCCCCGACGGCCCCTACGACGACCAGGAGGTTGCCGGTGGGCTCCTGCGGTACCACTACCGCGCCGGCTCAGACGACGGCGACAACGCCAAGCTGCGGGCAGCGGGGGAGAACGGCCTGCCGCTGATCCTGCTCAGGAAGATCGACACCGGCGTGTACGTGCCGGTGTTCCCGGTATACGTCGTGCAGGACGATCGACCTCGCCGGCAGTTCCTGATCGCGCTGGAGGAGGGCCAACGGTTCCTGCCCGCTCCCGAGCAGCTGACCGAGGACCAGCGCCGCTACGCCGATCGGATCGTGCGGCAACGCCTGCATCAGAGCGAGTTCCGGGGGCGGGTGATCCGCGCCTACTCAACCAGCTGCGCAGTCTGCTCCCTACGGCACGGTGAACTCCTGGACGCCGCCCACATCGTCGAAGACGCCCACCAACTTGGGCACGCCATCGTCCGCAACGGCATGAGCCTATGCAAGATCCATCACGCGGCCTTCGACCGATCCCTGCTTGGCGTCACCCCCGACTATGAGGTCCGCATCAACGCCGATCTCCTCGAGGAGGTCGATGGCCCGATGCTCAAGCACGGGCTGCAAGAGATGCACGGCCGGCCGCTCCATCTCCCCGCCCGACGGCAGGACTGGCCAGACCCGGACCGACTCGCCTTACGGTGGCAAGCCTTCGCGCAAGCATCCTGACGCGCACTCACGTCCAGGGACCGCGCAGGTCGATGCTGACGTCGATGAGTTCGACGGCGCCGACGGGGGCGAGCTACCCGATGACGGAGATCACGGGGTCAGGCAGCAGACCCTTCGCCACAACCCGTCCGTCAAGACCGCATTGGCCACATCCGTCCTGCACCACGCCGTGCACAAGCCGCGAATCGCCAGGTCAGGGCCAGATCGCTCGAATTTGCCTCGGCCCCGACCGGAACCCTTGGTAGCGGCATGGATTCGGTGAAACGGCCGCGATCACGGGAGTGTTCGGCTTAAGATCCCGTTCGCATTCTGGCGTGTTGTCGAGGGAATTTCCGGGGGGAAGTGCCCAATGAAGCGTCGCAGGGCTGCCCGTTCCGTGGTCGGTGCTGTCGCTGCCGTGGCGATGGCGGCCGCGATGGTGGGGGCCTCGGCGGCCACGCACACGGCGGCGGCCGCGGCGGCGTCGGATCCGGTGTCGCGGTTGGCGGGGGCGGATCGGTATGCGACGTCGGCGGCGATCAGTGCGGCGTCGTTCTCCCCTGGGGTGTCGGTGGCCTACGTCGCGACGGGTTCGGCGTTTCCCGATGCCCTGTCAGGGGCTCCGGCGGCGGGGGCGGCGGGCGTCCCGCTGCTGTTGACCGCCCCGACGTCGATCCCGACGGTGATCGCCGCCGAGCTGTCCCGGTTGCACCCGGGCCGGATCGTGATCCTGGGTGGGACCGCGGTGGTCTCCGACGCCGTAGCCACCGCCCTGCGGGCGTACACCAGTGGTTCGGTGTCGCGGTTGGCGGGGGCGGATCGGTATGCGACGTCGGCGGCGATCAGTGCGGCGTCGTTCTCCCCTGGGGTGTCGGTGGCCTACGTCGCGACGGGTTCGGCGTTTCCCGATGCCCTGTCAGGGGCTCCGGCGGCGGGGGCGGCGGGCGTCCCGCTGCTGCTGACCGCCCCGACGTCGATCCCGACGGTGATCGCCGCCGAGCTGTCCCGGTTGCACCCGGGCCGGATCGTGATCCTGGGTGGGACCGCGGTGGTCTCCGACGCCGTCGCCACCGCCCTGCGGGCGTACACCAGTGGTTCGGTGTCGCGGTTGGCGGGGGCGGATCGGTATGCGACGTCGGCGGCGATCAGTGCGGCGTCGTTCTCCCCTGGGGTGTCGGTGGCCTACGTCGCGACGGGTTCGGCGTTCCCCGATGCCCTGTCAGGGGCTCCCGCGGCGGGGGCGGCGGGCGCCCCGCTGCTGCTGACCGCCCCGAACTCGGTCTCGACGGTGATCGGCAGCGAGCTCACTCGGCTGCACCCGGCCCGGATCGTGATCCTGGGCGGCACCGCCGTGGTCTCCGACGCGGTAGCGACCGCCCTGCACGCCTACACCACCACGCCGGCCCCGGTAGCCGATGTCGAGGTGGACCAGCTGATGACGACGGGCGTGACGTTGCGGTGGACCAACCCCAGGATTGTGGGGTTCACCGGGGTGACGGTTCGCCGGGCGGCCGGGTCGACGGCCCCGTCCTCACCCTCGGACGGCGCCGCGGCCGTGACCACCAGCGGCGCGGTGAACCTGTGGGCCGACAGCGGGCTCACCCCAGGCCAGACGTACAGCTATGCCCTGTTCGCCCAGTACGGGCAGGTGTACGCGGAGTCGGCGCCGATCACCGTCAAGATCCCGACCTCGCCGAGCCTGACCGGGACCGTCACCGGCACGGCCGGGGAGCCGATCTCCGGGGTGACGGTGGAGGTCACCACTGCGGCCGGGGCCACGGCCGCGCATCCGACGACCGGCGCCGACGGCGGCTACACGGTGGCGGGCCTGGCCCCCGGCGACTACACGGTGTGCTTCGTCCCGGCCGGCGGCAGCAACGGCCCCGACGGGTTGGGGTACCTGCCGCAGTGCTGGCATGACGTCACCGACGGCAGGACCCCGACCTCGGTCACGGTCACCTCCGGGACCGCCGTCACCGGGATCGACGCGCGCCTGGCGACCGCCGGGGCGGTCTCCGGCACCGTCACCGACACGACCGGGACCCCGTTGCAGGGGGTGGTCGTCAGCGTCGACAAGCCCGGCGGTGACCCGGTCAGCTACGCCGCCACCGACAGCGCAGGGGCATGGTCGGTGACCGGGCTGCCCGCGGGCACCTACGGCGTTTGTTTCGACCCCAGCGGCCTCACCGCCACCACGACCTACGCCCCGCAGTGCCACCAGGCCGTAGACCTCACGGCCGCTCCCACATTGATCACGGTGACGACGCAGCACGCGGTCACCGGGGTGAATGCGGCGCTGGCGACCCACGCTGCCGCGGCCTCGCAGTCCCCCCCTGCGTCAACGGAATCGATCCGCCCCGCTGCCAGTGCCGCTGCCGCAGCGACCGGAAACGGCGAAATCTCCACCAGGGACCTGTCCAACGTGCCCTGCGAAGACATCCTGTTCCTCGCCGCCCGCGGCTCCGGTCAGAGCGGACCCGGACCCAGCGGGGCCAAGGACGACCCGACCGACGGGAGCGCCGGTGTCGGCGGGCAGGTCTACGGCGCATACAACGAGTTCCTACTCAAGGCCGCGGCCGCCGGGCGCACGGTCACCCCACCGGTCTCGGTCTACTACAAAGCCGACAGCATCTGGCACATCGCCACCTCCCGCTACATCCCCGACCTGTGGCAGGGCGTCTTAGCGGCCCGCGACGCCCTGAAGGCCCGCGCCAAGCAATGCCCGAACGAGAAGGCCGTGCTGGCCGGATACTCACAAGGCGCAATGCTCATGCACCGCGTCCTGACCAACGCCGCCACCGAGGGCGTCAAGCCACTCGACGACCCCGCGATCCTCAACCGTGTGGTCGCATCCATCCTCATCGCCGACGGCGACCGCGTCGCCCACGACACAACGCAGGACTACGGAACCGCCAAGCCCACGGCCCAGGGCATCGGAACCCAGCTCGACCTCACCATCAGCCCAGCCAGACTGTCCTCATCGCTAGGGGCCCGAACGTTCAGCGTCTGCGACGCCAGCGACGCCGTCTGCGACTACCGCAGTACCCTGCTCGTCGGCGTTCCTTCCGATGCATACGGTGTCAACGTCCACCTCTACCACTACACCGCTTCGGCGAACGTGAACTCGGCGGCGGATGCCGCAGCGTCGCTGGCACTGGCCGCACTGCCACCCCTGCCAGCTCCGCTGGCCTTCACCACCGAAGACCCCCTTCCCCCAGCCACCATCGGTGCGCGCTACTCGATCACCTTCACCGCAAACGGAGGCACTCCCCCCTATACCTACGGCTTAGCCTCCGACATCCCCGACAACGGCCTGGACACCTGGAACAAGGGCACCTGGTCCGGCACCCCCACCACCACCGGCACCTATGCCGTCACCATCCAGGTGACGGACACCGCCGGCGCAACCGCGAGCAAGACATTCCGCCTGACCGTGTCCGACAGCCAGCCCGGTGGTAACACCAGCGCCACAGCCATCTCCGCTGGCTACCTTCACACGTGCGCAGTCACTGCCGGCGGGGGCGTCAAGTGCTGGGGGGACAACAGCGATGGGCAACTCGGCGATGGGACGACCACCAACTCGGCCGTCCCGGTGGACGTGACTGGCCTGACCAGCGGCGTGGAGGCGATCTCCGCCGGTGCTGGGCATACCTGCGCGATCACTGCCGGCGGGGGTGTCAAGTGCTGGGGAGAGAACAGCGATGGGCAACTCGGCGATGGGACGACCACCAACTCGGCCGTCCCGGTGGACGTGACTGGCCTGACCAGCGGCGTGCAGGCGATCTCCGCCGGGTATGAGCACACCTGCGCGCTGACCACGCCTGGTGGCGTCATGTGCTGGGGCAGCAACTATCAAGGCGAACTGGGAATCGGCAGTACCGCTACCAACTCGGTCATCCCGGTGGACGTGCACGGCTTGGCCAGCGGCGTGCAGGCGATCTCCGCCGGGTCTTCGGACACCTGCGCGCTGACCACCGCCGGTGGCGTCAAGTGCTGGGGAGGAAACAACTACGGGCAACTTGGCAGCGGGAGCACCGCTGCCAACTCGGTCATCCCGGTGGACGTGATTGGCCTGACCACGGGCGTTCAAGCGATCGCTGTCCAGGGTGGGCATGCTTGCGCGCTCACCACCGCCGGCGGCGTCAAGTGCTGGGGCGACAACTACGACGGGCAATTGGGCAATGCCAGCCGTACCAACTCGGCGATCCCGGTGGACGTGTACGGCCTGACTAGCGGCGTCCGAGCGGTCACCGCCGGGTATTGGCACACCTGCGCACTGAGCACCAGCGGCGCCCTCGAGTGCTGGGGATGGAACGCCGAAGGGGAGCTCGGCTATGGAGGCACCAACAACTGGGTGTGGGAAATCCCGGTCTACGTGATCGGCCTGACCGCCAGCGTCCGGGCGATCTCCGCCGGGCATTACCACACCTGCGCACTTGACACGGCTGGCGGCGTGGGGTGCTGGGGATGGAACAGTTCGGGTCAGCTCGGCGACGGGACCACCACGGAATCGGCCACTCCGGTGGAGGTCGTCGGATTCTGATCTGGCTCCGGCCGGAGCCGCCCCCAACGTCATGCCCGCAAGTACTTTCCGTGATAGAAAGTACTTGGAAGGGTGTGGACAATGAGAGACGACATGGAGAACGGCACCGGACCGGAGCTCCTGCGCGCCCAGCGGGCGCGGCTGGCGAGCCGCTTGCGGACCTGGAAGTACCCCTCCGGCCGCGCCTGGACCGTCGCCGTCGTCGTGGTCATCTTCGCCGCTGACGGGATAGAAACGCCCTTGCTCGATCACGGGCTGCTCCCTGCCGCGGTCGTGGTCGGCGCGCTCGCCACGCTGGCCGGAGCGGGCTGCTGGCAAGGCCATCTGCGGGGCATCCGCCGCGACCTGGAGTCCGGCAGGGCAGCGACGTGACCGCTCCTGGCGAGCCGGTCCCCGCGCTCGATCCGGTCATCCACCCGATCACCCGGCTGTCGATCTGCGGCCTACTCGCCAGCGGCGCGGACTGGGTCGAATTCGCCGCGCTGCGCGACGCCGTGGGGATCAGTGACTCGGTGCTGTCGAAGCAGTCGCGGGCCTTGGAAGACGCCGGCTACCTCGAGGCCAGGAAAGGGGCGGTCGGCCGCCGGCCGCGGACCTGGTTCCGGCTGACCCCGAACGGACGCGAAGCCTTCCAGGCCCACATCGCCTGGCTTCAGCAGGCCGCCCAGGTGCGCCCCCAAGTCGCGGACGCGGCGACACCAGGCCCCGGGGTGTAGCCCGCCCCCGATCAGCTCACAACCCCGGCGGCGCAACGAGGCGGCACTTCTGCTCGTCGGCTCGAGTGGCCTCGCGGGTGTGCCCTGGGGGCCGCCCCGGAGGATTGGCGTTCGCCTGACAGGCTGAACCCTATCTATATAGAGTTTGTCCATGGTGAGACGCCCGTCGGTCCAGACCGCCGCGGTGCTGCGCGCGCTGGCTGATGATCGGCAGCGGTGGCGGTACGGCTACGAGTTGGGGCAGCAGGTCGGCCTCAA
The DNA here is from genome assembly GCA_963784535.1 of uncultured Actinomycetota bacterium. Lineage (GTDB taxonomy): Bacteria > Actinomycetota > Actinomycetes > Actinomycetales > Kineosporiaceae > CAWARR01. The sequence goes on from CAWARR010000008.1 coordinate 748,049, forward strand.
GGCCGGATCGCTCTATCCCATCTTGATGCGTCTGCATGAGCGGGGTCTGCTGGACAGCAGTTGGGAGGAGGGGCCGCCCGGTGGCCGGCCGCCGCGCCATCTCTACCGGCTCAGCGACGAGGGACTGCGGGCGGCGGGGAGCTTGCCCTCGCCGGAGCCCGCTGCGTCCGATGCTGGGGTAGGCCGGCCTCGTCGTCGCGCTGGACGTCAGGCCGGGCGGCCCGCTCACGGGACCGTGTCGTGAGCATCGACCTGGCCGCCGCCCTCTTGCGTCGCGCCGTCCGGACGTTGCCGGTGCGCCAGGGCGAGTGGGGCGCCGCGATGTGCGCCGAGCTGGCCGACCTCGCCGACCCGGCGGAGCGCTGGCGGTTCGCCGTTGGCTGCACGCATGCTGTGCTGCGCCGTCCGACCGGGCTGCTCGCCGTCGCCCGCGGACTGGCCGGGGTGGCTGTGCTGGCGACAGTCGGCGATCTGGCGTGGGCGATCGGTGTTCCCCAGGTCCGGGTGGAGGCGCTGGCAGTGGTCGCCGTCCTGGGTTTGATGCTGGCCGTGCTGCGCAGCCGCATCGCGTTCGGGCCGGTCGCGGCGGCGCGCAGCGCCCGGCTGGTTGCTGCCGGTGGCCTCCTGGTCCTGGCGGTCGAGGTCATGCTCGAATTCCGGCAGCTGCGCATCGACCCGCCACTGATGCTGCCCATGAACGCGACCCTGGGCGTGTTCGACCCCGACCGGGCCAGGGCCCACCTCGTCGAGTTGACGGTTCTGCTCGCCATCCTGTTGGTCGGCCTCGCCCGCGTGACCGCGGACCGGGCAGCGGTCCGCGCCTCGACGATCGCGACTGCAGGCACTGCGGCCGCCGTCATGACGGGAGCGTGGCTGGCGGTCGTCCTGGTCCGGCCGGAGACTGCGGCCAGTGCCGGTCCTGCCCTGCTCGCCGCGGCGGGCGCCGTCCTGGTCGCCGGCGGCCGCCTGAGCCGGCCCGCTGCTCCTGCCGGGGATGGTCGAGAGCCGAACAACGCCCGGCAGAGCATGATCGGCGGGTTGCTCACCGCGGCCGTGACCACCGCTGCGCTGGGGCTGCTGATGGACCTGCTGCCGCTGACCGGCCGCTGGGTGGCGAACAACGCGCCACCGGACTACGCCGTCCCTCCCCCCACCAGGGTCGCCGAGACCGCCGCCATATGGCTGCCCTGCATCCTGCTCAGCATCGCCCTGACCGTCACCGTGCGGCGCTGCAAAGGGACGGCACTGAGCAATCACGCTGCCGGGCAGTCGGTCGTGAAGGCACCGGTAAGCCAGTGATCGTGGCGTGAACGCACCGTAGTCACCCGAAGAAGGCACACGGGGTCCCTGCGGGGAGAGTGTCGAGTGCGTCTGTGACCGCCTTGAGTGCATGGTTGTCGCTGACGCCGAGTAGCCGCACCTGCCTGACGTACGCGGCGGCGTAGGCGTCGAGCACGGCCTGGGGTTCGTGCGCGGGTCGCCGGGCAGGGTTGTCCGCGACTCGGGTGCCGCCGCCGCGGCGTGAGGTGACCAGGCCTGCGGCTTCGAGTTCTCGATAGGTCCGGGCGACGGTGCCGACGGCAAGGCCAAGGTCGGCGGCGAGTTGGCGCAGCGGTGGGAGCCTGATGTCGGCCCGGAGAGCGCCGGTCGCGATCAGGTCGGCGAGCTGGCGGCGCAGCTGCTCGTAGGGCGGGGTCGGGTCGTCGGTGGCGACGTGCAGCGCCAGCTTCATGCCCCTGCGATCGGGAGTGGTCACCGACCCGCTCCCGCGGCCGTGCTCGGGGACGGTGCGGGCAGACGCAGCGGGCGCACGAGCACGGCGACACACCACCCGGAGAAGGCAAGGGCGATCGGCGCCAGCAGCGCGAGAACGGGGACAAGCAGGTGCCAGGCGGTCGGCGTGCACGACACGTTGCCCAGGGCCGCGGCGGATACGGCGCTGACGCCCGCGAGCGGGATGCCGACGAGAACACCCAGGGCTGCGACGACCGCCCCCGTGGCGTTGGCGCGCAGGGCTTCGTCAACGGGGCGGTCCTCGCCCTGGCGTGGACGGCGGGCTACGTGCAGGAGGGCGACACCCCCCGCGAGGAGGCCGCCGACGACGGCAGCGGCCAGCGGTAGTGCGTAGAACGACCCGGGCCACGGCGTTGCCGAGGTCGTCGACGCGTAGGTTCCCTCGCCCGCCCCTTGGCATGTTCCGGTGAGAGCCCGACCCGGGCGGCCGAGGTCGTCCGGGGATCCGACGATCGTGGCGAACGCCAGCAGAACGGCAAGGGCCAGCAGGGCTGCCGCGACGACCGGGGTGAGCCGGCGGGGCAGGTAGTCACGAATGCGGCGCACCTCAAGTTCAGCCGTCCTCACGCTCCCTGACGGCGCGCAGACACGCAGTTCGCCCATCACCACACCGAGCAGCACGGACAACCCGAGTACTGGCGCTGTGAGCATGAGCCCGCGGCCCAGGATGTCCAGCTTCGCGACCCACCACGCAAGGGCCGCACCGAGCAGGAGCCCGGCCGTCCGCCACCGGGCGGTCGTCCGCGCCACTTCGCGTAGCCGAACGGCCTCAGGGATCGCCGTCACCCCGGCCCCCCGGCGCAGCCCGGTCCCGATCAGGACAATGATGAAAGGGACGGCCACGAGAACGAACCCCAGTCCCAGGGCCATGTCCACTCCAGATGTGGGCGCCGATGCCGCGGCACTGCTTGTACCAAGGCACTGCAACAAGCGCCAAGGATGCGGCGACGCCCCAACTTGTGTCAAGCACCTGACACAAGTCGCCTTCGCGCGCCCGTCCCGGGGTCATCGACCGGCCACCGTGGAGGTCGACGGACAGGAGGGCATCAGCGCCGGTACGCTCCGGCCTCGAACCGCGCAATCCCCGGCGACGCGACCCTGGAACCGATGGGGGTGTGGGTGCGTCGCAGCTGCGTGATCAACCGTCGTCATGCTCTCGCCCTGCTCGGCGCGGCGGGCCTGGCCGCCTGTGCTGGTCCTGCCGGCAGCGGCGGCGCGGGCCGCAGTCACAGCTCCACGCCCGGCGGTTCCGGCCCTTCGGCGCCGGCCGGTCTGGCGGTGGCCCGGTCCGCGGTGCGACGGGCGTCCCCCGACCCTGCGGCGACGGCGGAGGCCAGCCTCGCGGTCGCCGGGTTCACCGCCGACCTCTACCGGCGGATCGCCGCCGGCGCGGCAGCCAACCTGGTCTGCTCGCCGTACTCGGTGGCGGTCGCGCTGGGCATGGCCGTGCAGGGTGCCCGGGGCCGCACCGCCGAGCAGTTGCTGCGGGTGCTGCACGCCTCTGCGCGAACCGGTGCCGACGCGTCGGCCCGGCTGGCGGCCGGGCTGGGCGGGCTGGACCAGGCGCTCGCCTCCCGCACCCGGACGTGGCCGGACGCCGAGGGCAAGCCGGTGCACGTCGAGCTGGCCCCGGCGAACAGCCTGTGGGCGCAGCGGGACGAAGTCTGGAGGCAGCCCTTCCTGGACGTCCTCGCCGCCGACTTCGGGGCCGGCGTCCGCCTGGTGGACTTCGCGACCCGGACCGAGCAGGCCCGCACGGCGATCAACGCCTGGGTGTCCGGGCAGACCCACACCCGCATCCCGGCGCTGATCCCGCCCGGCGTGCTGGACACCCTGACCCGGCTGGTGCTGGTCAACGCGCTGTACCTGAAGGCCCCCTGGCAGACCCCCTTCGACCCGACCGGCACCCGCCGCCACCCGTTCAGCCGCCCCGACGGCTCGACCGTCACCGTGGACCTGATGCAGGACACCCTGAACCAGTGCGGGTACGCCGCCGGGACGGGCTGGACCGCGGTGGACCTGCCCTACGCCGGAGGCCAGCTGGCGATGGCGGTGATCCTGCCCGAGCCCGGCGGGCTGGCCACGATCGAGACGTCCCTGAACCCGACCTGGCTGGCCGGCCTGCTATCCGGGTTCGGGCCCGCCACCGTCCAGGTCGGGCTGCCCCGGTGGACGACCCGCACCCAGATCTCCTTGCGGGAAGCGCTGGTGGCACTGGGCATGCCGGACGCCTTCGAGGTCACGGCGGACTTCACCGGGATCACGGCGCAGGAACGGCTACGCATCTCGGCGGTGCTGCACGAGGGATTCATCGCCGTGGACGAGAAGGGCACCGAGGCCGCGGCGGCAACGGCGGTGGCGATGGCGGCCATGGGTGCACCGGCCCCGATCCGCCAGTTCATCGCCGACCGGCCGTTCCTGTTCGTCATCCACGACGTGCCGACCGGCATCCCGCTGTTCATCGGCCGGGTCGGCGACCCGACCGCGTGAGCTGCGGCCGGCGCGTCCGCGCACCGGAGGTTGCTCGGCGCACCGCCAAGAGCACCCGACTGGCCGCTAAGGTGCACCGCCTCGAAGCCCGAGATCCATTGCGGATGGCGTGATCGATTCTTGGACTTGATCACGGGGCGATCGGGGAGGGTCCGTGAAGAAGATCGCGACGATCGTGGTGGGCCTGGCGGTGGCGTCCGGCGTAGTGGTCGCGCCGTCCGTCGCCCAGGCGTCGGTGCCGAGGTTCAAGAACTGCACCGCCCTGCACAAACGGTACGTGCACGGCGTCGGCCTTCCGGGAGCTCACGACAAGAAGAGGTCCGGGAAGCGCGTGACCAGGTTCTACAAGAGCAAGCCGATCTACGCGGCGAACAAGAAGCTCGACGCCGACCACGACGGCATCGCCTGCGAGAAGTAGGGGCCGGGCTGATGCTGGGCGCCATTGCTGATAGCGATCCCCGCGTTGGCACAGGTTCGTGGAGACACATCCGCCGGCATCGCTGTCAAGGCTGAGCCCGGTGGCGTGGTCCGTGGCTCCTCAGGCGGCGGGCGGCGGTCGGCGGGACTCCAGCGACGCCTGATGCCTGGCTCGTAGTCGCGCGGCGACTTCCTCGGGAGCGTAGGCCCGCCGGTGCCGCTCGTCCCTGGCGATCAACACGCCGGTGGCGGCGACTCCGAGCAGGCCCGCCAGGCCGATCACCTTTTTCCACCGCACCTGCCTAGGCTACGGCCATGTCGGGTGCTCTGATCGACTTGACGCAGGCGGTGGAGCTGACCCGCACCGGTGACCTCTGGTTGTTCCGCGGGCACAGTGCGGCCGACCGGGCCATCCGACTCGGCACGAACAGCCCGGTGAACCATGTGGGGATGACCGTCACGGTCGACGACCTGCCGCCGATGATCTGGCACGCCGAGCTCGGCCGCTCGTTGCCGGACCTGTGGACGGGCCGTCACCAGCGCGGGGTCCAACTGCACGACCTGTCGGCGTCGGTGCAGGTCTGGGCGCATCGGTACGGGCAACGCGCCTGGCTGCGCCAGCTCGAGCCGGCGGTCGGGCCCGAGCAGGAGGACGCGGTACTGCGCTGCGTGGCGCGGCTGGACGGTGCGCCGTTCCCTCCCACCGCCCGGCTGGCCGGCCGCTGGCTGCGTGCTCGGATCCTGCGGAAGGGCGACTCGACGCGGCACGCTCAGGGCCCTCCGGCGCAGGCCCCCGCTCTCACCGGAGATCGCAGGCTGGAGACCGTCTACTGCGCCGAGGTGGTCGCGATCACCTACCAGGCAATGGGGTTGCTGCGCCCCGACCGGCGACCGAGTTGGTATGACCCCGGCCGGTTCTGGAGCGGGGACGACCTCGGGCTGACGAGCGGCTACCGCCTCGGCGGCGAGCTCGCGGTACGTGTGCCCGGCCCATCGCCGCTCTGAGACCGACGACGCACCGCCCACCAGGGGAGCGCGCCGGCGGGTGAGCGGGCCCCGCCGGCGGCGGCCGGTCAGAGGCCGGCGACGACCTTGCCGCGCACTCGACCTGCCTGCAGGTCGCGCATCGCGTCGGGGAGTGCGGCCAGCGGGCAGATCCGGTCGAGGGCGGGAGTGACGGCGCCGTCCTCGATCATCGCGCGGAGCGTGTCGAGGTCGTCGCGGTTGGCCAAGGCGATCCAGGGCTTGCCGAGCCGTTGGCCGACGAGCGGGGACAGCACCGCGGCCCGCAACTGGCGGTCCATCCCGCCGGTCAGCGGTCCGCGGCCCTCGCCGCCGACGAGGACCAGCGTTCCCTGCGGCGTCAGGAGGCGGCGCAGCGCCCGCAGCGGGCGGTTACCGCCGAGGTCGAGGATCAGGTCGTAGCGCTCGCCGCGCTCGCCGAGTGGTCCGGCGGTGTAGTCGATCACGTGCTGGGCACCCAGAGATCGGACCAGGTCGGCCTTGGCGGTGCTGCACGCGCCGGTCACCTCGGCACCGAAGGCCTTGGCGAGCTGCACCGCGAATGTCCCCACGCCGCCCGATGCGCCGATGATCAGCACGCCCTGGCCCGCCCGGACGTGCCCCTGGTCGCGCAGCGCCTGCAGGGCGGTCACCCCCGAGACGGGCACGGCGGCTGCCTGCTCGAACGTCAGGTTCGCCGGCATCCGTGCCAGCCGGTCCGCGCGCGCGGCGGCATACTCGGCGAACGAGCTCCGGCCGGCGCCGAACACGCTGTCGCCCGGGGCGAGGTCCGTCACCGCGGTCCCGACGGCCTCGACCACCCCGGCCAGTTCCGTGCCGAGCCCGGGATCCCGGGGCCGACGCACCCCGAACCCCGCGAGCCGCATCGCGTACGGCCGTCCCGTCATGAGGTGCCAGGCACCCCGGTCCAAGCCGGCGGCGCGGACCCGGACCAGCACCTCGCCGGCCTCGATCCTGGGGCGCCGCACGTCGCGGACCTGGAGGAGGTCCGCCGACCCGTAGCGGTCACGGACAAGGGCCCGCGTGAGCGGCACCGGCGCGACGGCAGCGGCCCGGTCGAGGACGGGCGTCTTCGGTCTGCTGGGCTTGGTGGACATGGCGGTGGACTCCTCAGCGGCTGGGACGGGCCCGCGGCCGTGGCGGCCGGCGGTGCACCTCCCGGGCGGGACCTTATGTTGTAAGGCTGATCGTACGTCATAAGGTAGGTGTACAACGTAAGGCTGTCAATGGGTGAGGGAGCGCGACGTCGGTGGCCTCAGGAATCGACCCGATCAAGCCCGCGCGGGCCCCGCTGAGCCGGGAACGGGTGCTGCTGGAAGCTGTCGCCCTGGCCGACGACCAGGGCATCGGCGCGCTGACCATGCGCAGGCTCGCCGACCGTCTGCTGGTGGAGCCGATGTCGCTCTACCACCACGTGGCCAACAAGGACGACATCCTGGACGGCATGGTCGACATCGTCTTCCGCGAGGTCGAACTGCCCTCCGTGCACGCGGAGTGGAAGGCGGCCATGCGGGATCGGGCAGCCTCCGCCCGCCGCGTCCTGCGCCGGCATCCGTGGGCGATCGGCCGGATGGAGTCGCGGTTGACCCCCGGCCCGGCGACCCTGCGCCACCACGACGCGGTCATCGGCTGCCTGCGCGGTGCGGGCTTCACGATCGAGCTGGCGGCGCACGCCTTCTCCGCCATCGACAGCTACCTCTACGGCTTCGCGATGCAGGAGCTCAACCTGCCGTTCACCACCCCGGAGGAGACCGCGGCGATGGCGGCGACCTTCCTCGACCACTTTCCCGCCGCCGAGTACCCCCATCTCGCCGAGCTGACGATCGAGCACGTCCTGCGCCCCGGGTACGACTACGGCGACGAATTCGGCTACGGGCTCGACCTGATCCTCGACGGCCTCGAGCGAGCCCGCACCTGCGACGAGGATGCCCAAGGGCCGCCGCCGAGTCTGACTTGACTCAGGTTTTGCGGTGGCCCCGCTACCGTCGACTCCGGTGCTCACGATGGTGGGCCGATGTCGTACGCGGGTGGTGACCACGGGCGTGACCTTCACGTCAGCGAGGGCCGGCCGGCAGGCACGCCACGCCAGCGACCGGGGCGGGGGCTCCCGGACCATCGGGTGGCTCTCGGGGGGCAGGACGGCGCTGGGCCGGATGGCGGGCGAGGTGGCGAAGTTCGGCCTGGTCGGCGGGGCCGCGTACCTGATCGGGGTATATGCCTACAACGTGCTGCGGACCGGGGTCTGGCCGCTGCCCCACCCGCCGCTGGCGGGTCAGCCCGTGGTCGCCAAGGTGATCTCCAATCTCTTCGCCATGGCGGTGGCGTGGCTCGGCAACCGGTACTGGACCTTCCGTCGCCGCCGGGGCCCCGACCTGCGCCGTGAGCTCGGGCTGTTCGTCGCGACGAACACCGGCGGACTGCTGATCGCGCTGGGCTGCCTGTCGGCCTCCCACTACCTGCTCGGGTTCACCTCCGCCTGGGCCGACAACATCTCCGGAAACCTGGTGGGCGACCTCGTGCTGGGGACGTTGTTCCGCTTCTGGGCCCTGCGGACCTTCGTGTTCGCCGAGCCCGGCCGCGGCAGGACCCCCGGCCACGCGTTCGGCTAGCTGCGCGGGACGGCGTCAGTAGCTGGCACGGGTGCGGCGCAGCCACCACAACCCGACAAAGGGCAGTACCAGCGGCACGAAGCCGTACCCGCTGCCGAATCCCGTCCACACCGTGGCGTCGGGGAAGGCACTGGAGAACAGCTCCGACGCCGTTCCCACGAGCAGCACCCCGGCCAGTTCGACACTGATCGACACGGTGGCCACCCGGCGGGCAGTGCTGCCGCCGCGACCCAGCGAGACCGTCGCCACGACGTAGACGACGCCGGCGAGAGCCGAGAGCAGGTACGCCAGCGGGGCATCGTGGAACTTCGTCGCGAGCTGCACCGACGACCGGGCCGTGGCCGCGAGGGCGAACAGCCCGTAGACGGCGACGAGCACCCGGCCGAACCCGCTGCTCGTCGACGCCGCCGCGCCCGCGGGCTCAGCCACGGGGCCCGGCCCAGACCTGCTGCACCCGCAGCACCATCACCGGCATGATCAGGAACGCCACCGCGATCACCGCCGTCCCGGCCCGGCTGCGCTCGCCGAGACCCCAGATCACGCCCGCCGGGGGAATCACCACGCAGGCGAGCAGGTAGCCGACGAACTCGGCGTGGGCGAACTCATGGTGGCTGCCCACCATCTGCACGATCCCGCCGATGAGGAACCCCACGAGCAGCACCTCGAGCACCGCGCCGGCGCCGAGCAGCGGGAGGTTCGGGCGCCGGTTCGCCGCGACCAGCACGAAGGTCCACGCTGCGAGCGCCAGGGCGACGATCATGATTGCCGCCGCGTAGGGACCGGTCACGGCGGCGATTCTCGCACCGCGCGGGCAAACCCCCCACCCGAGCGCCGCCGCGCCGCGCCGATCAGTCGAGCAGGCCGAAGCGCTCGCAGGCCGTCGCGAAGGGATCGTCGCGGTGGCCGGAGTCGTGGTGGGCCAGGGTGGCTGCCACCGCCGTCGGCGTCATCACCCCGGCGGACGCCCAGTCCAGCAGGTCCAGCGCGAAGGCCCGGCATTCGGCGCACCGGGCGACGTGGGCGTAGGCGCCGAGCGCGTGGTCGACGGCGTCGCTCGCTGTGCCGTCGCTGCTCATGCGGTGGTGATCGGCATCGGCCGCGGCGAGGTTGAACCGGGTCAGCCGCTCGCCGGGAGCAGCACATTCGTGGCGACGGCCGTCACGCTCACCCCTCCCGCGCCGACCGACACCGCCGTCGGCCGCAGCCCGAGGGGGAACTGCTGCAGGTCGACCCCGATCCCGAGGGCCGCCGCGACCTGGCCGGCGAGGGCTGCCGGGACCCCGGTGACCGACTGCGGCGCCACCGCCAGCCGCAACGTCCCGCCCGACAGCGTGACCTTGGCGGTCGCGGCGACACTCGCCGACACCCCGGCAACCCGGTAATCGGCCCGGATCCGCAGCTGGTCCCCCCCGGCGTCGCTGAGCTTCAGCGCCACCACGGCCTCCGGGAGCAGCCCGGTCACCGCCGCTTCCAGCGCCGCGAAGCCGACCGTCCCGCTGACCTGCACCCGGTCGACGGGGATCGGCCCGTTGCCGCCGTGCACCAGGTCGCTCAGCGGCACGTGCACGCCGACGAAGCTGCCGCGCACCTGGCTGACCTGCAGCCCACGGGTTGCGGGCAGGTCCACGGCGCTGACCGTCACGTCGTGGTACGTGCCGGCGATCACCTGGGTGAGGAACGGGAACCCCGAGACCTGCACCGCCGGGGTGGCCTGCATCGCCGTGGCCTGGCGTACCCGCTGGGCTATCACGTCCTGCGCGACCACGCGCGAGCCGTAGTCGGCGACCACAGCCACCACCAGGAGCGCCGTCAGGGCCACCAGCATCCGTCGCACCACGGCAACGTAGCCCTTCGCCGGCCCCACCGGCGGTACCGGGTGGGCCGTGCGACGCTGGAGGTGTGGACGCCGACGCCGCCCGTCGAGCGGGGCTGCGCCGGATGAAGGCCGTGGCCACGACGCTGCTGGCGCTCGCCGCAGTGGTGTACGGGCTCACCCTGCACGCCTCCGGCGCGCTCGGGTACGTCAACTCCGCGGCGGAGGCCGCGATGGTCGGTGCCGCGGCCGACTGGTTCGCCGTCACCGCGCTGTTCCGCCGACCGCTGGGCCTGCCCGTTCCGCACACCGCGATCATCCCGACCCGCAAGGACGCCCTCGGGCGCAGCCTGCAGGAGTTCGTGGCGACGAACTTCCTCGCCGCCGACGTGGTGCGCGAGCGGGTGGCGGCGGCAGGCATCGCCGGCCGGGTGGGGGGCTGGATCGCCGACCCCGTGCACGCCGAGCGGGTCGCCGCAGAGCTCGCGGCGGCCGCTCGCGGGGCGCTCGTGGTGCTGCGGGACGACGAGGTCGCGGCGCTGCTCGAGCAGGTGGTGCTGCGCCCGCTGCTCCGGCACCCGTGGGGGCCCCCGGCGGGCCGGCTGCTGGAGCGGGTCGTGGCCGACGGCGCCCACCACCGCCTGGTGGACCTCGCCTCCACCGAGCTGCACGCCTGGCTCGGTGAGCGCGAGGACCTGATCTGCGGGCTCGTCGCCGAAAGGGCACCCGCCTGGACGCCGGTGTGGCTCGACGAGCGCATCGCCCGGCGTGCTCACCGGGAGGCGGTGCGGTGGGCGCGCGACGTCCGGGACGATCCCGGGCACCGCGTACGGCGTGCCGTCGACGAGGCGCTGGCCCGGCTGGCGAAGGACCTGCAGGTCGACGCCGGCACCATCGGCCAGGCCGAGGACGTGAAGGAGCGATTGCTGGCCCACCCCGGTGCGCGCGCCGCACTGGAGTCGCTGTGGGCCACCACCCGGACGGTGTTGGTCGAGGCCAGCTCCACCCCGGACAGCGAGCTGCGCCTGCGGGCCAGCAGCGGGGTTGCCGCCTTCGGCCGCCGGCTCGCCTCGGACCCGGCCCTGCGGGCCAGCCTCGACCGCTATCTCGAGGACGCCGCCGGGCACCTGGCGACCACGTTCCGGGACGAGGCCGCCACCGTCATCTCCGAGACCGTCCGGCGCTGGGACGGGGTCGAGGCGTCCCGGCGGATCGAGCTACACGTCGGGCGTGACCTGCAGTTCATCCGGATCAACGGCACCGTGGTGGGGGCCCTCGTGGGGCTGCTGATCCACGCGGTCACGGTGCTGCTCGGGTAATGGCCCCCCGCGTGAATGGGGGCGTCAGGGGCTGTGGAGGATGGGCGGATGCCACAGGTCCGTCGGATCCGCCCGGGTGAACGGGACGCGGTGCTCGCCTTCGTCGTCACCGCCTTCAGGGCCGACCCGCAGGTGCGGTGGTGGTTTCCCGACGACGACCGCTACGTCGAGCAGGCGAGCCGGTTCTTCGGCGTGCTCCTGGACACCCGCATCGAAGGCGGCGAGGTCTGGGTGGACGACGCCTGCGGGGCGGTCGCGATGTGGATTCCTCCGGGCGGCAACCTGATCGGTCCGGAGCTCGCCGCCGCGCGCTACGCGGCCGTCGTGGCGGAGCTGCCGCCCGGGTGCGCCCGCAGGGTGGCGGCCACCGACGAGGCGGTCGACCGGCTGCTACCGGGTAGAGCGCACTGGTATCTCGGGGTGCTGGCATGCCATCCCGACCGGCGCGGCCTGGGCCTGGGGGCTGCGGTTGCCGCGCCGGTGCTGGCCGCGGCAGATCGGGCCGGCCTGCCCGTGGCGCTGGAGACCGCGCTGCCCGCCAACGTCGGCTACTACACCCGGCGCGGGTTCGCCGTCGTGGGTACGGCGCAGGTCCAGGACGGGGCAGCCGAGGGGGTCCGGGTGGGGGTGCCGGACGCCGTCGGCGCCACCCCCCCGGGGGTCACGATCTACGTGATGCAGCGCCAGCCTCGTTGACGGCTCCATTTCTGCTGTCCGGGTGCCGAGAACTTCACCGTGCGTGTGGTGATGGCCCTGGCGGTCGCTGCGCGCCCGTCGCCGGGCGCGTCCGCGACGGCTGTCGTTGCGGGTTGCCTGGCCATGGTGCTCGCCGCCGCCGCCCTCGTGGCCGTCCGGTGGTTGCGCCGCCGGGCTGCCCCTCCATGGGTCGCCGCGGGCGCCGAGTGGGAGTCCCCCGACGGGCCGTGGCTCGACACGATCCCCCGCGCTGCGACGGTGCTGCCCTCGGCCCGGCGACGGCGGCGGCCACCGGCGCAGCGTGGCGGCACCGACCAGGCGGCGGCGGATCCCGTGCCCGACGCTACGACCGGCCCAGAGGTCATTTCCGGCTCGGAGCCGGACAGCCCCGAGCCGGACAGCCCCGAGCCGGACAGCCCCGAGCCGGACAGCCCGGAGCCCGATAGCCCGGAGCCCGATAGCCCGGAGCCCGATAGCCCGGAGCCGGACAGGCCGGAGCCGGACAGGCCGGAGCCGGACAGGCCGGAGCCGGACAGGCCGGAGCCGGACAGGCCGGAGCCGGACAGCCCCGAGCCGGACAGTCCCGAGCCGGACAGCCCCGAGCCGGACAGTCCCGAGCCGGACAGCCCCGAGCCCGACCGCCCGGTTGCCCCCGAACCCGGTGCACCCCGACACTCCGCACCCACCGCGGCCAAGCCGCACGGTCGCCACACCCCCTCGCCCCGGCAACGCAAGCTGCTGAGGGAGGCGTCCCGGACCCTGGAGGGGCTGCTGGAGCGGGGGGAGATCGCCCGTACCGCTGCCGCGGAGGCCGCCGCCCTCGTGGAGGCGGACACCGCCGCCCTGGTCGTGCGCTCGGTGGAGGGGCCGCGGGTGCTCTGGCAGCACCCCGACGGGGAGGAGCCGGCCGACATCTGGGGCCCGGCAACCCTCGGCGCACTGCTCACCGTCGGCGTTCCGGTGCGCGAGGTGGTGGAGGGCGACCCGCTGGTGGACTACGGCGCGACCGCGCTGCTCGTCGTCCCCGTCCCGTCGGCGGGGATGCTCGCCGGCGCGGTCGTCGCCCGCCGGCTGACGCCGCGTTCGTTCTCGCCGGCCGAGGAGGACGCACTCGCGCGGCTGGCCAGGATGGCGGGTTCCGCCCTCGACGCGGCCTCCCGCCGCGGGTATGTCGCCGCGGGCACCGGCGCCGATCCGGCGACGGGGTTCTGGCCGCGGGAACGGCTGCTCGGTGACCTGCGGGCAGCGCTGCGCAGTGCCCAGCAGCACGGCATGCCGGTGACGATGCTGATCGCCGGGGTGGTCGGGTTGGGCACCCGGCGCAAGGCCAAGGGCAGGCGGGCAGCCGAGGAAGTGCTCCGGGAGGTGTCGTCCGCCGTCGTGGACACGTTGCGGGTGGGCGACGTGCCCTACAGGTTCGGGCATGACGAGCTGGCGCTGCTGCTGCCCGGCACGGACGAGCCGGCCGCTGAGGCGGTGGCCGAGCGGCTGCGCGAGATGGTGCCCGCGGGGGCGGACGGCGCGCAGCTGCGTACGGCGACCGTGCCGGTGCAGGGGATCGCCGAGGACGTGGTGCTCGCGGCGGTCCGGGCGCTCGCGGCGTCCGGGCACTGACGACGACCCCTGCCGCGCCGGGGTCGCGGCCCGTCCCGATGAGTTGTTCAACGCTCAACTATTGGCTATCCTGGGCTTCGAGCCGCCCAGGAGGAGAACATGAGGCAGGTCGAACACGGCGCCCGGATGCCGGCGCTCTACCTCGGACACGGTGCCCCGCCGCTGGTCGACGATCCGCTGTGGACCCGCCAGCTCGCGGCCTGGTCGGCGGACCTGCCCCGGCCGGCGGCGATCCTGATGGTCAGCGCGCACTGGGAGTCGGCGCCGCTGACCCTCGGTGCCACCACGCCCGTGCCGCTGGTGTACGACTTCTGGGGCTTCCCGCAGCACTACTACGAGGTCACCTACCCGGCCCCCGGCGCGCCGGAGCTCGCCGCGCGGGTGACAGCGCTGCTGTCGGGCCACGAGCCCGTCGTGCAGCAGGACCGCGGCCTCGACCACGGCGCGTACGTTCCGCTGACGGTGATGTACCCCGAGGCTGATGTCCCCGTGCTGCAGGTCTCGCTGCCCGCGCAGGACCCGCGGCGGCTGCTCGAACTGGGCCGCCGGCTGGCGCCGCTGCGCGAGGAGGGCGTGCTGATCATCGGCAGCGGCTTCATGACCCACGGGTTGCCGTTCCTGCGGATGGAATCGCCCGAGCAGGCGGCGCCGGGCTGGTCCTCGGACTTCGACTCCTGGGCCGCCGAAGCGCTCGCCGGCGGCGACCTGGACGCGTTGCTGGACTTCAGGAACCGCGCTCCCGGGGTGCGTTACGCGCACCCGACGGTCGAGCACCTCACGCCCTTGTTCGTGGTGCTCGGGGCCGCGGAGCAGCCGGACGCGCCCCCGCTGACCCGGATCGACGGGTACTGGTTCGGGCTGGCGAAACGGTCGGTGCAGGTCGCCTGAGTGCGGCCGCCGAATCAGGCCTCGAGCCCGACCGGACGGTCCCCGTCCCTTGCGGTGCCCGAGATCTCGAGGTGCAGCACGATCTTGCGCAGCGCCTCGGTGAGCACCTCGACCTCGTGCGGGGTCAGCGAGGCGACGGCCCAGGCCTCCTGCCGGTTGAACTCGGGGAAGAGCTCGCGCATCAGCTCGGTGGCGCGAGAGGTCAGCGACAGCAGCACCCTGCGCCCGTCGGCAGGGTAGGGGCGGCGGCTGACCAGCCCACGGCTCTGCAGCGTGCTCACCACCCCGGTGAGGGTGGACTTGGAGATCCCCGCCTCGGAGGCGGCGTGCCGGGTCTCGATCTCCTCCCACACCCAGACCACCCACAGCACCACCCAGGCGGTCCAGGTGAGCCCGTGCTCCGACAGCACCGTGCGCTCGAAGTGGTTACGGACCACCCCGGCGGCGCGGTACAGGTTGCTCACGGCGGCCATCGACCTGACGTCGACCGACAGCCCTTCCATCCGCGCGGAGACCGCATGCTCGGTCTGGCCCAGGGTGTACTGGCCGGTCACGTCCGCTCCTTCGGGGGGCTCGATGTGGCGCGATCGTAGACCCGCTCCGGCCGGCCCGCCCGGGGGAGCGCCCGGCCGTGTGCCCGGCCGTGTGCCCGGCCGTGTGCCCGGCCGTGTGCCCGGCCGTGGGTCCGTCCCACCCCCCGGTCAGAGCTTGACCGGCCCGCGTTCGGTCTCGCGCAGGTCGACGAAGTGCTGCCCCGCGGAGGGCCTGCCGGGGACGGTGAGGGCCAGCACGGCGCCCACGGCCAGCACCAGCAGCGAGGCCCACGGCGCGTAGCTCGTGGGCGCGCTCACCTTGTAGACCGACCCGAACAGCGCGGCCCCGGTGACCATGACCCCGACCAGGCTGGCCAGGTACACCGCCCAGCGCTTCGGGTGGTCGGCCAGCCCCTTGATCGCGCCCACCGACATCAGCAGGTAGATGATCGCCAGCGAGAAGCTGCCGAAGGTGGACAGCCAGCTGAACATGGACACGTAGTGCGGCAGGTCGGGCAGCGCGAACAGCGACGTCCAGGTGAGGGTGACGACCATGACCGCGGCGTAGGCCAGCAGCACGACGATGCTCGCCGGCAGCGGGGTGCCGCGCCGCGAGACGGCGGCCAGCCGGGCGGGCAGCCGCCGGTCACGGGCCAGCGCGAAGAACCCGCGGGATGCCGACACCGACACTCCGATGAGCACCGCGATCATGTCCAGCACCACCACGGTCTCCACCAGTCGCCGCACCGCGACCGAGGCGTAGCCGCCGTCCGAGACCGGGCCGGCCAGCCCGAACAGCGGCGCCCCGGCGTTCTTCGCGAAGGTGTCGAGGTTGAAGTGGAAGCCCGCCACCTGGGCGTAGGAGGCGACCACGTAGAAGCCTGCGATGGACAGCACCGAGATGAGCACGGCCCGGGGGATGTCCCGGCGCGGGTGTTCGGTCTCCTCGCCGAGGTTCGCGGCGGTCTCGAAACCGGTGAACAGCAGCACGCCGTAGAGCACGCCGAACAGCACTCCGGGCAGATGCTGCGGGGAGGACTGCGGGTTGAACGCCTTGACCACGTCGTTGCCCGAGCCCACCTTGGCGATCACCACGATCGAGAACGTGAGCACGGTCGCCAGGGATACCAGGGCGAGCACGAGCTGCGCCCGGGTGGACAGCGCCACGCCGAGGAACAGCACCACGGCCAGGGCGGCGACGAGCAGCACGTCCCAGCCCGGCGTGGGCAGCAGCGTGGTCCCGAACTCCGCGTCGAGGGTGTCGTGGATCGTCCCGCCGATCATCACCAGCAGTCCGGCGCCGAGCGCGAGCACGCCGACGTAATACAGGTAGCCGGCGGCGGCGCCGACGCGCACGCCGAGGCCGTCGGTGACGTAGTCGTACAGCGAACCTGCGGCGTGGATGCGTCGGGCGTACTCGGCCACGATCCAGCCGAGCCCCAGCACCCCGACCGCGGCCAGCAGCACGGCGAGCGGGGCGGCGACGCCCGCGCCGTTCCCCGATGCGTTGAGCCCCACCAGCAGCGGGACGAGGAAGGCGATGGAGAACACCGGGCCCATGAAGCCGACCGACTGCGCGGCGGCGTCGATGAGCGAGAGCTTCTTCCCGCTACCGAGTCGCGTGTACTCGGGGGACGTGGTGGGAGAGGTCATCGGACCACCTTCGCTGTCAGGGCCGGTCGTGGCGGCGCTGCAACGACCGGAAAGTTTGGACCCAAACAATCGCTGGCCGCGCATCGTAGCCCGCCGGGTGCGGAGTCGGCCACCCCCTTGGGGGCCCGATCTGACCGGTCCCGTGGCGGGGTGACGGCACTCCCCGCGTGTCCACCCCTCGTGGGTCGGGCCGCGATCGGGCATGCTGACCCCACCCGCTCCCGGCGAGAGCCATGAACGCGACGAGGTGGTCGTAGTGCTCAGCACCATGCAGGACCAGCCGTTACTCATCTCGCGGATCCTCAGCTACGGGTCCACGATCCACGGCGCGTCCGAGGTCGTCACCTGGGGGGCTGACGGCCCGCGCCGGTCGAGCTACGCCGACGTGGGCAAGGACTGCATGCGGCTGGCGAACGCCCTGCGCCGGCTCGGCATCGACGCTGACCAGCGGGTCGGCACGTTCATGTGGAACAACGAGGAGCACCTCGAGCTGTACCTCGCGGTGCCGAGCATGGGCGCCGTGCTGCACACCATCAACATCCGGTTGTTCCCGCAGCAGCTCGTCTACGTCGTCAACCATGCCGAGGACGCCGTCATCGTCGTCGACAACTCCCTGGCGGCCCCGTTCAGCAAGTTGCTCGAGCACACGCCGACGGTGCGGCACGTCATCGTCAACGGCCCGGTGCCCGAGGAGGTCCGGGCCGCCCTCGGCGCCGGTGGTCGGCAGGTCCACGACTACCGGGCACTGCTCGACGCCGAGGAGGCGAGCTACAGCTGGCCGCGCCTGGACGAGAACACCGCCGCGGCCATGTGCTACACCTCGGGCACCACGGGCAACCCCAAGGGGGTCGTCTACTCCCACCGTTCGAACTACCTGCACTCGATGCAGCTGGCCATGCCGAGCGCCCTCGGGGTCCGCCAGGGTGACCGGTTGCTCGCGGTGGTCCCGATGTTCCACGCCAACGCCTGGGGGATGCCCTATGCGGCGCTGATGACCGGAGCCTCGCTGCTGCAACCCGACCGGTTCCTGCAGGCCGAGCCGCTGGCGAGGATGATCGAGGTCGAGCGGGCCACCGGTGCCGGGGCCGTGCCGACCATCTGGAACGACCTGCTGCGCTACCTCGACGAGCACCCGGAGATCGACACCTCCACGATCCGGGAGGTCATCGTCGGCGGCGCGGCCTGCCCGCCGGCGCTGATGCGGGCCTACCAGGAACGGCGTGGGATCCGCGTGCTGCACGCGTGGGGGATGACCGAGATGTCCCCGCTGGGCACGATCGCGGTCCCGCCCGCAGGGCTCACGGGAGAGCAGGAGTGGGCCTACCGCGAGACGCAGGGGAGGCTTGCCTGCTCGGTCGAGGGCCGGCTGGTCGGGCCGGACGGGGCCGCGGTGCCCTGGGACGGAGACAGCGTCGGCGAGCTGGAGGTCCGCGGCCCGTGGATCACCGGGTCGTACTACCGCGAGTCCGACGAGGAGAAGTTCGACGACGGCTGGCTGCGCACCGGGGACGTCGGCTCGCTCACCCCGGACGGTTACCTCCGGCTCACCGACCGGGCCAAGGACGTGATCAAGTCGGGCGGCGAGTGGATCAGCTCGGTCGAGCTGGAGAACCACCTGATGGCCCACCCGAAGGTCAAGGAGGCCAGCGTGGTCGGCGTCCCCGACGAGAAGTGGGGGGAGCGGCCGCTGGCGACCGTCGTGATCACTGACGGCGAGCAGGTCTCGGCCGACGACCTGCGCGAATTCCTCGCCGAGCGGGTGGCGCGCTGGCAGGTGCCGGAGCGCTGGGCCTTCATCCCCGAGGTGCCGAAGACCAGCGTCGGCAAGTTCGACAAGAAGGTGCTCCGCAAGCGCTACGCCGAGGGTGAGCTGGAGGTGCAGACGCTCGGCTGAGCTCCTGCCGCGGTGGTGGCGGGAAGGTCAGCAGACGGCCATGACGTCCTGAGCCACCCCGGTCTCGACGGACTTCTTCGTGCTGGTCTTCGTGGGCTTCGGGGTGGCGCCCGTTCCTGGCGTGGCCGTTGCCGACGGGGTCGCCTTCGGCGGGTTGATGGCCTTCTGCACCAACTGGTGCATCTTGGCGACGTTCGGGTTCGCGGTGTCGATCACCTGGTTGGTGAACGCGAGGCTGTTCACCTTGCCCTTCTTCACCCGCAGCGCGAGCGTCACCCAGGCCTGGACGTCCTTGAGCGGGATGGAGGTCTGCAGGTTGTCCTTCATCGCGGCCGCCACCTTGGGGAAGGCGATCGCGAGGTTCACCGGGTTCGCCTGCTGCACCACGGCGCCGATCACACAGCGCTGGCGACGCATCCGGTCGAAGTCATCCGTGCTCCACCGCGACCGCGCGTACCACAGGGCGTGGTAGCCGTCCATGTGCTGCTTGCCCGGCTTGATCCACTCCGAGGCCACCGGGTTCTCCACGCTGCCGCCGACGGGCAGTCGCTCACGGGCGTTGATGGTCAGCCCGCCCATCGCGTCGATGAACTGCTCGAAGCCGCGCAGGTTGAGCATCACGTAGTCATCGATGCTGAGCCCGGTGAGTTCCTGGATCCCGTCGACGGTGGCGGTGAGCCCCGCGTTGGAGGAGTTCTTGTAGTACAGGCTCTTGTTGTTCGCGCCCCAGGTCCACAGCGCGTTCAGCAGACACTCGGTGTTGGCCCCGGCCTGGGCGTTGTAGCAGTAGAAGCCGTTCGGGAAGGCGGCCGCCTGCGGGGTGCCGGGGGGGAAGGGGACGTGCTGGAGGTTGCGCGGCAGGCTGATCAGCACGGTGTCGCCGGTCTTGGTATCGATGCTGGCGACGATCATCGTGTCGGGTCGGACACCGGTGCGGTCGGCGCCGGAGTCGCCACCCATCAGCAGCACGTTCACCCGGGGCGTGGCCGCCCACGGGTCGGCCTTGGTCGAGTCGGGACGCTTGGCGTTCTTGGAGACCGGGGAGTTGCTGTTCTTGAACAGCGAGGTGAGCATGTCGCGGGCGATGAGGGCGTCACCGGCGGCCTTGGCCGTGGGCAGCGCCACCACGG
The DNA here is from genome assembly GCA_963784535.1 of uncultured Actinomycetota bacterium. Classification (GTDB taxonomy): domain Bacteria; phylum Actinomycetota; class Actinomycetes; order Actinomycetales; family Kineosporiaceae; genus CAWARR01. The sequence goes on from CAWARR010000008.1 coordinate 767,922, forward strand.
CGATGAGCGAGGTCACCAGCAGCGAGGCGAGCAGGCGCTGGTGCCCCGTGAGGTGACCGTAGCGGCGGGTGGCCACGTGGGTTCCGACCACGACCAGGGCCCAGAGGAGCAGCAGTCCGGCCAGCCCCGCGGCGAGATAGACGAAGGTGTTGGGGTCGGAGACCAGGCGGCGGACGACGGCAATCGGATCGAGCAGCACCGCGGCGAGGATGCCGCCCGCGACGAGCAGGCCGGCGACGGCGAGCACGAGGCCACCGATTCCCCGGCGGCCCGCGGCGATGAGGCCGGCACCGGGGACGAACGCCCCGAGGATGGTCCAGCCGACGATTCTTCCGAAGCCCTGCCCCTGGGTGGTGGCGTGCCGCCCACGGCCGGTCGCCGTGCCGGCCGGATGGTGGGCTGCATGCTGGTGACCGTGCCGGGAAGGCATGTCGCGGCGAGTGTGCCCCGAGGGTGACACCACCTGCGTCACTCGCTCCTCCTGACAGGCTCGGGGTAGCGCTGTGCGCCCATTCTCCCACGATGACGCGCAAGGCGGCCGCGCCGTTGCATCCTCGCTCGGAGCCGCTCGCCTTCGGAGGCAGACAGCCTACCCTCGGTTTCGGGCATCCGCTTTGCCCGCCGTCACTGCGGGCCGCTACCCTGGCCGGGTCCTGGAGGCGTCGCCTAGTCCGGTCTATGGCGCCCGCCTGCTAAGCGGGTTGGGGGAATAAAGCCCCCTCGCGGGTTCAAATCCCGCCGCCTCCGCGTCATACGAAGGGCCCGGCTGCTGCGCAGCCGGGCCCTTCGTATGGCAGGAACTCCCCCATTCGCGACCACAGTGCGTGATTGAATCGATACGAATCGGCACGAGAGGTGCGGAGGCTCGAAAGGCGTGGGGAGGTGGCTGGTGGGCGGGTACCCCGGGCGCACCCTGGCGCGGCGGACGGTGACCGTGGGCGCGCTCGGCGGCGTGGTGGCGCTGGCATTGCGCGCCGGTCACGGTACGTCCCCGGCCGCCACGGCCCCTGCAGCCGCGGCCCCTGCAGCCGCGGCCCCGCGGGCCGCACGGACCGGCACCGGCGCCCCTGGTGCGCCGGTGCTGCCGGCGCCCGCGCCACCCACCCCGGTGACACCTGCTCCGCGCGAGCTCCCGCGCGGTGGCCGCTCGCTGTTCCCGCGCTATCGGCTGGTCGGGTACTGCGGGTCCCCGCAGGCGGCAGGCCTGGGACGGCTCGGCCTCGGGAACCTCGACGCCCGAGCCGCCGAGATCGAGCAGCTCGCCACCCGCTACGCCGACGGTCGGCAGGGGCAGCCGGTCTTCGAGCTCATCACGGTCGTCGCCCAGCGTTACCCCGGTCCCGACGGGATGTACCGGGCGCGCGTCGACCCCGCCGTGATCGAGTCCTACCTGGCGGCGGCTCGACGCCACCGGGCCCTGCTGCTGCTGAACATCCAGCCGGGCAGGGCCAGGTTCCTCGACGAGGTGCGGTCACTGCGGCGCTGGCTCGCAGAGCCGGAGGTCGGTGTGGCGCTCGACCCGGAATGGGCCGTGCACGGTGGGCAGGTGCCCGGCCGGGTGTTCGGACACACCACCGGTGCGGAGCTCGACCAGGTGATCGCCTTCCTCGCCGACGTGGTGCGGGCCTCGGCGCTGCCCGAGAAGGCGATGGTGGTGCACCAGTTGGCACCGTCCGTGCTCACCGGCATCGGAGCCCTGCACGCCCGCAAGGGCGTCGCGGTGATCAAGAGCGTGGACGGCATCGGCACCGCCGCGCAGAAGGTGGGCACGTGGCAGCGCCTGGTCCGGGACCTCCCGCCACACGTGCACCCGGGGTTCAAGCTGTTCTTCGAGGAGGACACCCGTGGTGGGGCGGCCCTGATGACGCCCGCGCAGGTGCTCGGGCTGCATCCCACCCCGGAGTACGTGCTCTACGAGTAGCCGCAGGCATGCCGGATCCGCCCCGGCCGGGCGGGGGTGGGTCGCCCGGCCGGGGGTGGGTTTAGTTGAGGCCGAGGTTGGTCTTGAGGGTGTCGAGTTCGGTGAGCAGGGTGGCGGGGGTGCGGTCGCCGATGCGGGTGAACCATTCCTGGATGAGGGGGATCTCGCCCTTCCATTCCTCCACGTCCACTGCGAGTGCTGCTGTCAGGGCCTCGGGCTGGATGTCGAGTCCGTCGGTGTCGAGGGTGGCGGGGGCGGGGAGGAGACCGATGGGGGTGTCGATGGCGTGGGTGGTGTTGTCGATGCGTTCGGCGATCCATTTCAGGACGCGGCTGTTCTCGCCGTAGCCGGGCCACAGGAAGTGGCCCTCGGCGTCCTTGCGGAACCAGTTCACGAAGAAGATCTTGGGGAGTTTGGTGGCGTCGGCGTCCTTGCCGATGTCGAGCCAGTGCTGGAAGTAGTCCCCGGCGTGGTAGCCGATGAACGGGAGCATGGCCATGGGGTCGCGGCGGACCACGCCGACGGCGCCGGTGGCCGCGGCGGTGGTCTCGCTGGAGGTGGTGGCGCCCATGAACACCCCGTGGGCCCAGTCCCGGGCCTCGGTGACCAGGGGGACGACGTGGGCGCGGCGGCCGCCGAACAGGATCGCGGAGATGGGCACGCCCTGGGGGTCGTAGTACTCCGGGGCCAGGACGTCGCAGTTGGCGATCGGGGTGCAGAAGCGGCTGTTGGGGTGGCTGGAGGGGGTGGGGGCCTGGGGGGTCCAGTCGTTGCCGTGCCAGTCGGTCAGGTGGGTGGGGGGCTGCTTGGTCATGCCTTCCCACCACACGTCGCCGTCGTCGGTGAGGGCGACGTTGGTGAAGATGTTGCCGCCCTTGTCGACCGCGCGCATGGCCGAGGGGTTGGTGTGCCAGCCGGTGCCGGGAGCGACACCGAACAGGCCGGCTTCGGGGTTGACCGCGTACAGGCGGCCGTCGGCACCGAAGCGCATCCAGGCGATGTCGTCGCCGATCATCTGCGCGGTCCAGCCCGGGATGGTCGGCTCGATCATCGCCAGGTTGGTCTTGCCGCAGGCGGACGGGAAGGCCGCCGCGATGTAGTGGACCTGCTGCTGCGGGCCGGTGAGCTTGAGGATGAGCATGTGCTCGGCCAGCCAGCCCTCCTCGCGGGCGATGGCCGAGGCGATCCGCAGGCTGTAGCACTTCTTGCCCAGCAGGGCGTTACCGCCGTACCCGGACCCGAACGACCAGATCTCCCGGGTCTCGGGGAAGTGGGAGATGTACTTGGTCGGGTTGCACGGCCAGGCCACATCGGCCTGCCCCACCTGCAGCGGGGCACCCACCGAGTGCAGCGCCTTGACGAACGGGGCGTCCTGGCCCATCCGCTCCAGCACCTGCGACCCGACCTGCGCCATGATCCGCATGCTCGCCACCACGTACGCCGAGTCGGTGATCTCCACCCCGAACATCGGGACCTCGGCGTCCAGACGACCCATCACGAACGGGATCACGTACATCGTCCGCCCGCGCATGCACCCCCGGTACAGGTCGCTCATCAGCACCCGCATCTGCTCCGGGTCCATCCAGTTGTTCGTCGGGCCGGCATCAACCTGCTCCCGGCTACAGATGAACGTCCGGTCCTCCACCCGCGCCACATCCGTGGGATCAGAGGCACACCAGAAACTGTCCGGCTTGCCCTCCAACCGGGTGAACGTCCCCGACGCCACCAACGAAGACACGATCTCCTCGTTCTCCGCCGCCGACCCATCCACCCAACGAATCGTCTCCGGAAGCGTCAACGCAGCAACCTGCCCAACCCACGCCACCAACTCAGCATGGCTCGTCGGCGCTTTGCGGGCGTTCTCGGAAGGGGTGGTCGACCTGGTGTCAGTCGTGGTCACAGGGTGCCTTTCTCTACGCTCGGGTCCGTCACGACCTTCCCCCCGGACACCGGCGCAAGTGGCGCTTTCTGCTTCCACCCGCGGCTCGGCCTCTCGGCTGACGGGTCGGTGCCGACCGTAGACCCGGCCCTCGGGGCTCACCCCGGACAGAGGTCCTGTCCGGGGTCGTGTCACCATCGGTCCGCGGCGGACGCAGCTTGAGCGAGCCGGCGGGAGCTGGGGTCGGGACGGCCGTGGGACGGCGGAAGGCGGGGTGCGGGTGCGCGCCAGGATCACCCGGCGGCGTGCGGGCGGCACCGCAGCGGTGGGCGCGCTCCTCGTCGCGACCACCGCCTGGTGGATGTCGGGGGCGGGACCGGCGGCGCGCGGCGTCGCGCCGGATCCGGCGTGCCCGGGCGCGCTGAGCGCCGCCGTGCAGGCGCCGCTGCCGCCCCGGGCCGGGCTCGCCGACCACCTGGTACCGGTGGGGCCGCTGCCGATCGGTCCGGTGCGGGCCAGCGTCTGCCGGTACGGGGTGGCGAAGGGCGAGCGCCCGCCGGCGCTGGTGGCGGGCGCCCGGCTGGACGCCGCCCGCACGGCGGAGGCCGCCGGGTGGCTGGACTCCGTTCCGGTCGCTCCGTCGGTGGCGGCGGGATGCACCGGGGACGCGCCGCTGGACGTGCTCACCTTCGGGTATGCCGACGGCCCGGACGTCAGGGTGGTGCTCCACCACGGCGGGTGCCCCGACGTGACGAACGGGGTGCTGGTGCTGCCCCCCACGGCGGACCTGGTGAGCCGGCTCGACGAACTGATCCCGGTCGCGCGCTGAACGCATGCCGCGGGCCCGTGGACTGCACTGTCCACGGGCCCGCGGCGGTCCCCGGCCGGGCGGGGGTGGGTCGCCCGGCCGGGGGTGGGTTTAGTTGAGGCCGAGGTTGGTCTTGAGGGTGTCGAGTTCGGTGAGCAGGGTGGCGGGGGTGCGGTCGCCGATGCGGGTGAACCATTCCTGGATGAGGGGGATCTCGCCCTTCCATTCCTCCACGTCCACTGCGAGTGCTGCTGTCAGGGCCTCGGGCTGGATGTCGAGTCCGTCGGTGTCGAGGGTGGCGGGGGCGGGGAGGAGACCGATGGGGGTGTCGATGGCGTGGGTGGTGTTGTCGATGCGTTCGGCGATCCATTTCAGGACGCGGCTGTTCTCGCCGTAGCCGGGCCACAGGAAGTGGCCCTCGGCGTCCTTGCGGAACCAGTTCACGAAGAAGATCTTGGGGAGTTTGGTGGCGTCGGCGTCCTTGCCGATGTCGAGCCAGTGCTGGAAGTAGTCCCCGGCGTGGTAGCCGATGAACGGGAGCATGGCCATGGGGTCGCGGCGGACCACGCCGACGGCGCCGGTGGCCGCGGCGGTGGTCTCGCTGGAGGTGGTGGCGCCCATGAACACCCCGTGGGCCCAGTCCCGGGCCTCGGTGACCAGGGGGACGACGTGGGCGCGGCGGCCGCCGAACAGGATCGCGGAGATGGGCACGCCCTGGGGGTCGTAGTACTCCGGGGCCAGGACGTCGCAGTTGGCGATCGGGGTGCAGAAGCGGCTGTTGGGGTGGCTGGAGGGGGTGGGGGCCTGGGGGGTCCAGTCGTTGCCGTGCCAGTCGGTCAGGTGGGCGGGGGGCTGCTTGGTCATGCCTTCCCACCACACGTCGCCGTCGTCGGTGAGGGCGACGTTGGTGAAGATGTTGCCGCCCTTGTCGACGCGCGCGCATGGCGAGGGGTTGGTGTGCCAGCCGGTGCCGGGAGCGACACCGAACAGGCCGGCCTCGGGGTTGACCGCGTACAGGCGGCCGTCGGCACCGAAGCGCATCCAGGCGATGTCGTCGCCGATCATCTCGCGCGGTCCAGCCCGGGATGGTCGGGCTCGATCATCGCCAGGTTGGTCTTGCCGCAGGCGGACGGGAAGGCCGCGGCGACGTAGTGGACCTGCTGCTCGCGGGCCGGTGAGCTTGAGGATGAGCATGTGCTCGGCCAGCCAGCCCTCCTCGCGGGCGATGCCGAGGCGATCCGCAGGCTGTAGCACTTCTTGCCCAGCAGGGCGTTACCGCCGTAGCCCGGACCCGAACGACCAGACTCCCGGGTCTCGGGGAAGTGGGAGATGTACTTGGTCGGGTTGCACGGCCAGGCCACATCGGCCTGCCCCACCTGCAGCGGGGCACCCACCGAGTGCAGCGCCTTGACGAACGGGGCGTCCTGGCCCGATCCGCTCCAGGACCTGCGGACCCGACCTGCGCCATGATCCGCATGCTCGCCACCACGTACGCCGAGTCGGTGATCTCCACCCCGAACATCGGGACCTCGGCGTCCAGATCGACCCATCACGAACGGGATCACGTACATCGTGCCGCCCGCGCATGCACCCCCGGTACAGGTCGCTTCATCAGTCACCCGCATCTCGCTCCGGGTCCATCCAGTTGTTCGTCGGGCCGGCATCAACCTGCTCCCGGCTACAGATGAACGTCCGGTCCTCCACCCGCGCCACATCCGTGGGATCAGAGGCACACCAGAAACTGTCCGGCTTGCCCTCCAACCGGGTGAACGTCCCCGACGCCACCAACGAAGACACGATCTCCTCGTTCTCCGCCGCCGACCCATCCACCCAACGAATCGTCTCCGGAAGCGTCAACGCAGCAACCTGCCCAACCCACGCCACCAACTCAGCATGGCTCGTCGGCGCTTTGCTCTCTGGGGTCTCGCCTGCCTCGTCGGTGTCGAGGTGGCCGGTGTCAATGGTCGTCACGGGGCTGCCCTTCCTCGTGGGGTCCCCCGCCGCGTGTGGACCTGGTGCGCCTTCCAGCGCGCGGTCGGTCGCGGCGTCACGGTATGTAACCGGGACGCCGTCGTCCGCGGGGGTTTTCCCACCGTAAGGCGCCCGGCGCCTCCTGCAAACACCAGGGCAGGCTCCCCTTAGTGAATCGGGTCACAAGCTTCTGACCTGGGAAGGAAGAGGTTGCGAGGCAACTGCAAGACCTTGCAAAGACAGTGGTGTCGATCGCCGAAACGCTCCTGTAAACGTTTACCGCCGGTAATGGCCCGGACCTGCGCGGCGGCCCCGACCCCACCAGGGCGCCCGGCGGGGTCGGCCGGGCGTCGGGCCCGTGGTGGCGTTCGGTGAGGGGCCCGAGGGCGAGTCGCTGCGGTGGGCGCAGCGCGTAGTGGGCACGGTGAACGGATTCGGCCGCCCTGCGCGGACCCGCTAGTATCGTTCGCTGTCGCCAGCGCGAGCCGGTGGCGGGCGCCCGTAGCTCAACGGATAGAGCATCTGACTACGGATCAGAAGGTTGGGGGTTCGAATCCCTCCGGGCGCGCAGTGCGATGTCTCACGACATGCCGGACGGCCGGACGGTCGTCGAGGATGTTGAGGAGCTCCGACGCGCGGCCGCCGGAAAGGCGCTCGTGCTCGGCGCTGATGCCGGGGCGAGCAGAGCGGTCAGTGGGATAGCCATTCACGGTCGGGCAGCACACCTGGCCCTTGGAACGCGAGGCCCGGGCGCTCGACGAAGTGGCTGATTCGGAGCGGGCCGGCGATGAAGGGCTCCACAGGTGTCCAGCACCGCTCGAACCCACCGGAGTCGGCGAACGCGAGTAGCTCTTCCAGGGCAACTGCTGGAGGACCATCGCGTCAGCGTGGACCTGACTTGGGCCCGCGTTGAGTGGCGGCAGTGCCCGGCGGTGACCTCGACCTGTCGTGGGCGTCGAGCGCTGGTGATCGTCAGGGTGACGCGGTCGGGGGTTGACGCCGTCCGGGGATGCCGTGAGGCTGGGCGTGCTCCGGACTAGGTGGTCGTGTACCTGCAGCCGGACCGCGGTCCGGCCGCCGACACGAGGAGGCGTGGCCGTGGTCCCACCGTCTGAGCCCTACACAGCCAGACTGGACATCGACTACCCCGAGCGGCTGGACCGGGTGACGTCGGCGTTCCGGCTGATCTGGATCATCCCGATCGGCGTCGTCCTGGCGGTTCTGGCGGCGTCGTCGAACGAGACCGTGCGGACGGTGTCCGCCGGCGTGGTCACCACCACCACCCGTAGCGGAGGCGGCATCGAGGGCGGACTGTTCGCCGCGACCGCGTTGATGATCGTGTTCCGGCGGCGGTACCCGCGGTGGTGGTTCGACTTCGCCCGCGAGCTCGCGCGGTTCGGGGCCCGGGTCGGCGCGTACCTCTTCCTGCTCACCGACACCTATCCCTCGACCGTCGAGGAGCAGTCGGTCCACCTGGAGCTCGACTACCCCGATGTCGAGGCCGACCTCAACCGGTGGCTGCCGCTGGTGAAGTGGTTCCTCGCGATCCCGCACTACCTCGTCCTCGCCGTGCTCGCACTGGGCGCGGTCGTCGTCTGGGTGATCGCCTGGTTCGCGATCCTGTTCACGGGCCGCTTCCCGCGCGCCCTGTTCGACTACCTCGTCGGTGTCGGCCGGTGGGCCCTGCGCGTGCAGGCTTACGCGTTCCTCCTGCTCACCGACCGGTACCCGCCGTTCAGCCTGCGCTGACCCGGACGCCGGAACCGGGCGCCGCCAGGCTGGGCCGGCGGCATGGCACTGCCTCCGCCGGCAGGTGGCCGGTCGTGACCTCGTGGCTGCTCATGTCGGTGTCCGCGAGGCGATCAGCAGCAGCTCCGCGGCCGGGCCGGTAGGGCGGCGGCCGCGGACCCACACCGCGCGCAGGGTTCGGTCGAGCTGCACCCCGGACACGGCGACCTCCACCAGCCGGCCGCGGCTTACGTCCTCCCCGATCGCGAGGTTGCTGAGCACCGCCGGGCCTGCCCCCGCCGCCACCGCCGAGCGCACGCCGCTGCTGGTGGAGAACTCCAGCAGCGGCCTGGCCGCAGGCCCCTGCCCGGCCAGTGCCGCCTGCAGCCACTGCCGGGTACCCGACGTCGGCTCCCGGTGCACCAACCGCGTGCCGGCAAGCTCGGCGGCGGGCACCGGGCGGCGGCGCCGGGCCCACGGGTGCCCCGGCGGTACGACGACGGCGAGCCGGTCGCGCGCGACGATCCTGCCGGCGAGCCCCGGCGGCAGCGAGGGGCTCTCGACGAACCCCACGTCGCAGCCCCCGGCGAGCACCAGGGTGGCGACGTCCACCGAGTTCATGGCGGTCAGGCTCACGGTGGTGTCCGGGTGGTGCGCGGCGAGCCGCACCAGCCACCCCGGCAGCAGGTGCTCGGCGACGGTCAGGCTCGCCGCCACCCGCAGCCGGCTGTGCCGGTCCGAGCGCAGCGATGCGATCCCGGCGTCGAGGGTGCCCGCCGCGGAGATCACCTCGCGGGCCCAGTCCGCGACCAGGGCGCCGGCGCGGGTGAGGGTGGAGCCGCGGCTGCCCCGGTCGAGCAGCGCGAAGCCCACCCGGGCCTCCATCGTCCTGATCCGGGCGGTGGCGCTCGGCTGGCTGATCCCCAGGCCCCGTGCCGCTGCGCCGATGCTGCCCGCAGCGGCCACCGCGAGCAGCAGCTCGAGGGAGTCGAGATCGGGAACCCGCGTGGAAATCATACGCATACCCTATGAGTGGCCATAGCCATTGGCTATGGATGCATAGGCGCCGTCCGGCTACCGGCCGTTCGGCCGCGCTGCCACGGTGAAGGGGACAGCACCGGCCAGAAGGGAACCCCCCGTGGAAGCGCGCGTCGCAGATCGTCCCAGCGCGGATCAGGCTCCGCCCGCCCCGGCCGTCCGGGCCGCGGCCGGGTCACCGCCCGCCCTGCCCGTCGCCGGCCGCGTCCGGCGTGCCCTGCAGGATCTGGGCCCGAACTGGTTCGCCGCGGTGATGGGCACCGGGATCGTCGCCAACGCGGCCGCCTGCTGCCGGTCGCGATCCCCGGCCTGCGCACCCTCGCCACCGCGGTGTGGGCGCTGGCGCCGGGCTGCTGCTGGTCCTGCTGGTTGCCACGGCGCTGCACTGGCTCGCCTCGCCCGGCCGCGCCCGGGCCCACCTGCGCCACCCGGCGATGCGCCACTTCTACGGCGCCCCGCCGATGGCGCTGCTGACCGTCGGCGCCGGCACCCTGCTGGTCGGCCGCGACGTGCTCGGGCTGCCGGCCGCGCTCGGCCGTGGACGCGACGCTGTGGACGGCCGGCACCCTCGGCGGCCTCGCCGACGGCGGTGCTGGTGCCGGTGACTGACCTTCGTCCGCCACGACCACGGCCCGGACGCGGCCTTCGGCGGCTGGCTGATGCCGATCGTTCCGCCGATGGTCTCCGCCGCCACGGGCGCGGCGCTGCTCGCCCACCTTCCCTGCCGGCCAGCGCGCGAGACCCTGCTGGTGGCCTGCTATGCATGTTCGGGCTCAGCCTGCACGGCCAGCCTGGTGGTGATCACGCTGCTCTGGTCGCGGCTGAGCCACCACGGGATCGGGGCCGCCGCGGCGGTCCCGACGCTCTGGATCGTGCTCGGGCCGCTCGGCCAGTCGGTCACCGCCTGGGGACCTGCTGGGCGGGCGGCGCCCGGCGTGCTCGCCGCGCCGTACGGCGCTGCGGCGGCGGGGCTCGGAGTGCTCTCGGGGTGACGTCTGGGGGTTCGCGATGCTCTGGCTGGCGGTGGCGGCGGTCGCTGACCGCGCGCGCCGCCGCCGCACCTGCCCTTCAGTCTCACCTGGTGGAGCTTCACCTTCCCGGTCGGCACCCTCGTCACCGGCACCGGCGCCCTCGCCAGGGCACCGGCCTGGCCGCGCTGCGCTGGGCGGCCGTGGCACTGTACGTGCTGCTGCTCGGCGCCTGGGCGACCGTCTTCGTGGCCACCGCCCGCGGGGTGCGCGCCGGGCAGCTGCTGCCGCGGTAGGGCAGCCCGCGCCGCGGGCAGCCGGACCTCAATGCTGCAGCGAGGCAGTCTCCCAGCGGCCCAGCCGCGCGTCGTCGAGGAAGGCGGTGGGAGTCGCGGGGGCCGCCCGTTCCGGGGCATGGACGCGCTGGCGGGCATAGCTGAGCAGGTGCCCGGCCAGGGTGGCGCTGTCGTCGCCGGGGCGGGTGGGCTGGTCGGCGATGGCGCGCACGACGGGGTCGGGGAAGCCCCACAGGCCCAGCAGGTAGGCCGACGCCTGGGTGGGGGCGCAGCCGAAATGCCGGGTGTACGCCTCGTGCTCGGCCCAGATGTCCGGCATGGGGTCGGCGCGGGCCGTGCCCCAGGCCCGCGGGTGAGCGGTGGCCAGCACCGGGAGCCCGATGTGGTGCAGCAGCCCGGCCATGAAGATGTCCGCGACCGCGGCCGCATCCCAGCCGTCGGCCTGGGCGATGTGCCGGGCCAGGCCGGCGACGTGCAGCCCATGGCTGGTGAGGTTCACCGGGTCGAGCCCGGGTGGCAGCCGGGTGGTGGTGTAGGCGGCACCGGAGACGGCCAGCGCCTGCACGGTGGACAGCCCGAGCATGCTCACCGCGTGCTGCAGCGAGGTGACCTGGGCGGTGAGCCCGAAGTAGGAACAGTTGGCCAGCCGCAGCACCTCGGTGGTGGTGGCCAGATCGGCGGAGATCACGTCGATGACGTCGCCGAGGCTGTAGTCGGGGTCGGAGGTGATCTCGGTGAGGCGCTGGTAGATCCCCGGTGGGGCCGGAAGCGCATCGACGCCGCCGAGCAGGTCGCGCATGTGCGGGTCGGTGACCAGGTTGCGCAGCGCCATCACCCGGTCGAGGGCCGCGAGCAGGTCCTCGGCCGCGCAGGGCTTGGTGAGGAACTGCTGCGCCGGCCCGACCGCCTGCACCACGCTGTTGCGGTCCGCATAGCCGGACAGGATGATCCGGGCCACCCCCGGGTAGCTGCGGCGCACCTGGGCGAGCAGTTGGGCGCCGTTCATGGTCTCCATGCGCATGTCCGAGACGACCACGTCCACCGACTCGGCGGCCAGCACCTCCAGCGCCTGCTGACCACTGGGCGCGCACAGCGCCGTCCAGCGGCTCCGGACCTGGTGCAGGCAGCGCCGCAGCGCGTCCAGGACCATCGGCTCGTCGTCGACCAGCAGCACCACCGACGCGGCGGCCGCCGCGGGCGCGGACTGCGCCGCTGCCGGGGGCGCGGACCGTGCCGCGGCGTCATCCGCCGGACGCCGCGGTAGCGGTGGCTGCGCAGCGCCCGGATTCACGGTCACCCCCGGGGTATCGGCTCGCCGCGGTGGCGGGTCAAGGGTCCTGCTGTCCCCCGTCGCGGCCTCACCCGCCCCGCGCAGGGCGGTATGCCCCGATCGCGCTGCCGGGCCACTGGCCCGCGGGTACCTTGGATGGCCTCGTCCACCGCTTCCCCCGCAGGAGCAGATCATGGCCACTCAGCTGAACCCCTACCTCAACTTCGACGGCAACGCGCGCCAGGCGATGGAGTTCTACGCCGCCGTGTTCGGCGGCACCCTGACCCTCAACACGTTCGCGGAGTTCGGCGCCGACAACCCCGCCGACGCCGAGCGGATCATGCACGGGATGCTGGCGACCGACGAGGGATACACGATCATGGCCGCCGACGTCACCGCCGACATGCAGCACCACCCCATGGCGGGCTGCGCGATGAGCCTGAGCGGTGACGACGGCGAGACGCTCCGCGGGTACTGGGAGAAGCTGTCCGCCGGCGGAACCACCACGATGCCGCTGCAGAAGCAGGTCTGGGGCGACGAGTTCGGGATGTGTGTGGACGGGTTCGGCGTCTCCTGGCTGGTCAACATCGCCGCCCCTCAGCAGTAGCGCCCGGCCGCGGCGCCGGCGCAGTGCGCGTCGGCCTGTTCAGCTGAGCAGGCCTCGGGCGTACCAGTCGCCGGCGTCCCGGACGCCGGGCAGGGTGAAGAAGTACCCCCCACCGGTGGGGACGACGTACCCGGACAGCTGCCCCTGCTCGAGCCGGTTCTGGACGGCCTCGAACTGGCGCCGAGGATCCTGCTGGAAGGCGTTGAAGATCAGTCCCAGGTCGAGCCCGCCCCGGGCGTCGATGCCGCGGTCGTAGCTGTAGCCCACCCGCAGGAACTGGCTGTCCGCCGTGTCCGCCGTCCTCGGGTTGGCGAGCCTGATGTGCGCGCCGGGCGGGACGAGGCTGTCGGCCGGGTACTGGCCGTAGCGGGGCACGTCGGTCTCGGCAAGACCGTCCAGGGGGGCTCCGGAGTCGCGGCTGCGCCCGATGATCGCCTCCTGCTGGGGGAGCGCTACCCGTTCCCAGGGCTCGAGGAGCATCCGGATGATCCGCACCACGTGGTAGGTGCCTCCGGCCGCCCAGGTCGGCTCCGCCCCGCCCGCCCACAGCAGCCGGGACGCCGTGGCCGGGTCGCCGACGTCAGGGTTGGAGATCCCGTGCTTGAACCCCTGCAGGTTGCGCGGGCTCCCGGACGGCGTGGGCAGCGGGATGAACCCGTCGATGCGGTAGCGGGGCTGCATCGCACCACGGGTGGCGCGGGCGATCAGTCGCAGCGCCCGCAGCGCGGTGTCGGTGTGCCCGGCGCGCAGCTGCAGCACCAGGTCGCCGCCGGTCTCACCGGGGTCGAGGTCGTCGCCCGCGAAGGCCGGCATCGGGGTGAGCCGGGCCGGCCGGTCAGAGGCCAGGCCGAACCGCTCGTCGAACAGCGACGCGCCGACGCCGAGGGTGACGGTCAGCCCGTCCGCGGGTGCCTGTTCGCCCAGCGTCCCGGTGTCCGCCGGAGGGCCGCCCACGCGGCCGCCCGGCAGCGTCCCGCCGGCGGTGAGCTGCCGGGCGACACCGGTCAGCGCGCGCATCAGCTCGCCCAACCCGGCCCGGCCGTCGGCGGTGACGTCGAAAACCGCGAAGACCGCGGACGGCGGCGCCGGGGTGAGGACGCCCGCCTGGTGCGGCCCGTGGAACGGGACGGCGGGCAGCCGCGGCCCGGGCGGAGCCGCCCGCGCCGCCGAGAAGCCGGCACCACCGGCCACCGCGCCGGCAGCCACGCCACCGCCGAGCACTCCGGCGCGGGTGAGGAAGTTGCGCCGGTCGAAGCCGCCGGGTGCGGGCGGTCCGTCCGCGGGGAGCGAGCCCTCGCCCTCGCCCCCGCCCGCGCGCCCGCCCCGACCGTGAGCGACGTCCGCCGGCAGTGACCTGACCGGCCCGCGCACCGTCAGCGCGTGCACCGGGCAGACCTTCTCGCAGCGGCGGCACCCGGTGCACTGCGACTCCTGCACGCTGACCGGCCCGGCGGAGCCGGCGAGCGTGATGGCGTCGGTGGGGCAGGCGTCCAGGCAGTCGCCGCAGACGATGCACCGGTCGTGCGCCACCCGCACCCGCGGTTGCCGGCGGCCACCCGCCCACCGGAAGGGCAGCCGGCTCACGTCAACCACGGCAGCGTCCCGGTCGGCGGGTAGGCCGGGGCGCGGAGCACCGGGGCGAGCAGCAGCGCGACGATGAGCGCCGCGAAGGTGATCACGAGCACGACGAGGCCCATCCTGGCCGGGGTCACCGAGCGGGCCGCATCCGCTGCGGCTCCGGTTCGGGCACCGCCGCCGCCACCCGCCGCGCCACCGCCGCCCGCACCGGCAGCAGCGCACCTGCGCTCGCACCGGCACCCGGGGCGGCGATCCGCCAGGCGGCGAACAGTGAGCCGGCGGCCCCGGCCGCCAGCACGGCGACCTGGGTGGCCACGATGCCGTTGACGCCGAGCAGGTGCACCTGGCTCAACCCGGAGGAGGGGCCCCGGAGCAGCCCGAACGCCCGCCCGAGCGCCGGCAGCACTGCCGGGGCACCCTGCAGGAACTTCGGCAGCTGGCTGGCGAGGTAGTCGGCGCCGACGAGCGGGATGCAGGCGTACGTGAGCGGCAGGAACAGGCGGCGGAACCCGCTCCCGCGGTACACGAAGGACCCGGTGGCCGGGGGCGCGGCCGCAGGCCCGGGAACCAGCCCGAGCAGCCACCCCGTGACCAGCACAGGAAGTGCCAGCAGCAGTACTACCCCGGCGATGACGGCCAGGAACACCACCGGGTTCGGGGTGCCGTGCAACCCCGTCACGCCGTTCGCCCACCCCTGCACCCGCAGGTAGGTGGTGGTGCTGTGGACCTGCTCGTGCACCACCAGGCCCGCCAGCACGGCGACCCCCCAGCCGACGTCCGCCCGGCGCCGCCCGGGACGGATCACCGACTCCAGCGGCCGGGTCACGTACAGCCCCACCTGGTCGCTGGGGCAGGCATTGAAGCACTCCCCGCACATCCCGCACGACAGGTTCGACTCCGCCGCGGGCCAGGTGTACCAGGGGCAGCCGTTGACCTGTTCGGTTCCGTGCAGGCACTCCTTGGTGGTGCAGGCCCCGCAGGCGTCGCTGTCACGGGTGCGGAACCCGGCCACCGGCGCCGCCGCTCCGAGGATGCCGATCAGCCCCGACAGCGGGCACAGGTAGCGGCAGAAGGTGCGCCGTTCGAACACCAGGAACGCGGCCACAGCGGTGGCCATCACCCCCAGGACCAGGTAGCTGGTGAGCGCGGGCGCCCCGCCGTCGGCGATACGGAAGCGCTCCTCCACCCAGGTGAGCACCACCAGCGCGGCGACCGGCAGCAGGTAGCCGAACTGCGACAGCGACTGCGGGAACGCCAGCCCGAGCCCGATCCTCCGCCCGCGGCCCCAGGGCGCCCGACGCTGCACCCACTCCGGCAGCGCGCCGAACGGGCACACCGCGCACCAGCCCCGGCCGGTGCCCAAGATGAGGACGAAGACCAGGCAATACCAGACATTCCAGGTGAGTGTGGTGGCGAGGTTGAGCTGGGGGTCACTCGCGCCCACCAGGCCGTTGACCACGATCAGCCAGAACAGGAACTGGCCGGGCAGGCTGAGGGCGAAGCGCCCGCCGGGGCGGCGCAGGAACCGGGCGACACCCGGTCGGGCCGCCAGGTCGAGGCGATTCGGCGACGTCACGCCGCTGGGCGCCGGCAGCCCGACCGCCACCGGCCGCGGGCGCCGCCCGCCACCCTGCGTTCCGCGCTGCGTCGTCACCGCCGCCCCTGTGTCCCGACTCGTGGCCGCCCCGTCCGCGACCGGACCGCGGACCACCGCCGCGCGATCTCGAGCATAGGACGATTCGCCGGTCCGGCTCGCGCCCCGGCGCAGCCGCTGCCCGGGCGAACGACCGGCTCCCGCCCTGGCCGCCCCGGTGGCGGACCTTGGTCCCCGTCCGGCGGCGCGGGTTTGGCTTTCCTTCGTCCCGCCATGGCGCTGGCTTGAGGCTCCCCGGGCCGGTCGGGGGCTAGCCTCGGCGGGTGACCAGCCCGGCGCTGCGGACCCGTCCGGCCTTCCTCACCCGCCCCGCGGTGCGCAGCCCGGCCGTGATGTGGGCGCTGCTGCTGGCCTGGGTGGCGCTGTGGGCCTGGCTGCGTGCCTCCCCGAGCGGGATCTCGTGGCACTTCTTCACCCTCGGGGCCGATCGTCTGGTGCACGGGGACGGCGTGCACCTGTACGCCCGCAACCCGGAGTTGCAGATCGGTCCGCTCACCTTCGTCGTGGCCGTCCCGCTGGGCTGGTTGCCGCACCAGGCCGCGCAGGCGGTGGCGCAGGTGCTGATGACCGCGATGCTTCCGGCCGGCCTGGCCCTGCTCGCGCCGTTGCTGCCGGAGCGCGATCGGGCCCTGCGGCTGTTGCTGGTGGCGGTGCCGCTCGCCCCGGCCTGGACGGTGCTGTCGGTGCGCTGGGCCCACCTCGACGATGCGCTCGCGCTGTTGCTGGCCTGCGCCGTGGTGCACGCCGCCGTGCGCGGCCGGCCCGTGCTCGCGGGGCTGGCACTCGCCGGGGCCGTCGACGCGAAGCCCTGGGCGATCGGCGTCGCGGCGGTGTTGTTGCTGCTGCCCGGGCGGCGGGTGCTGGCCGCCGGCGTCGCGGTGGCGGGAATGGCGGTGGCCTGGGGTCCCTTCCTGCTCGGCGACACCGGCACGCTCGCGGCCCTGCACCCGCAGGTCGGCATCAACGACTCCTCCACGCTGTCCCTGCTGGGTTACGGCGGGGCCACCGTGCCCGCCTGGGACCGCACCGTGCAGCTGGTGGCCGCGCCGGCCGCCGGCCTGCTCGCGGTGCTCCGCCGGTCATGGCCCGGGGCCCTGCTGTGCGCCATCGCGGTACGGCTGGCCCTCGACCCGCAGGACATCGGGTACTACGCGGCGGGGGCGGTGCTCGCGGCGGCGATCTTCGACCTGCTGGCCACCCGGCACCGCATCCCCTGGGTGACGCTGGCCACCTGGCTCGCGCTGTGGCAACCCTTCGTGCCCGACTTCGCGCAGCGGTTGCGCACCAGCCACGGGCTGAGCCTGTTGTGGTTCCGCCACCAGCACGTGGTCGCCGCGGTGCACCTGGTCTGGGCAGTGGTGGTGGTGGCACTCGTCGTGGCGCGCCCGTCCCGGCTCGGGCTGGGCGCCGAGCCCGAGGTGCTCCGGCCTCAGCCTCCCGCCGACCGGGGCGGGGACGGGGAGTTGCCGGCACCGCCGCCGGACCTGGTCGACGCGGACCCGGCTCCCATCCCGCCACCGGCCGTCCCGGGGTTGCCCCCCGCCCCACCGCCGCCGTCGGTCAGCGGCGGGCCCCCCGTTCCGCGGCCGGGCGGCCCGCTCACGCCGGGATAGCCCGCCGCGGGTTCACTCGGCTGCCGGTACCGCCGCCTGCGTGGGGAGGTTCTGCAGGCGGACCTGGCCGCGCGCGACCAGGGCGTCCTGCTCGTCGTGGATCTCGACCGTCCACAGCTGCTGAAGCCGCCCGCGGTGCAGGGGAGTGGCGGTCGCCGTGAGGACGCCGTCCTGCACGGCGCGCAGGAAGTCGGTCTGGTTGCTCACCCCGACCACCCGGCCGCGCTGCCCGTACCACAGCGCCCCTGCGACGCTGCCGGCCGTCTCGACCGCCGCGCAGTGCACCCCTCCGTGCAGCAACCCGAGCGGCTGGTGCAGTGCCGGCCGAACCTCCCAGCGCAGGCTCACCCGGTCCGGCCCCAGCTCGGTGAACTCCATCCCGAGCAGCTCGATCAGCCCGGCCGTCAGCCCGGCTGTCAGCTCGGGTGTCGAGTGCAGTTCGGGCGTCGTCATGTCCGCAACCTCCAAGGTCACCGGCCCCGTGCCGTTGCGACGACATCGTAGGCAGCGGCGGTGCCGGACGATCCCGGGGAGCGCCCGGGGGGGTGCGGGTGAGGGCGCGGTAGCGTGCTCGCCGGCACGGATGGGCACCCACCCCGACGGTGGTCGCCGGTTCCGCATGACCGCGAGGAAGGGAGGCCCGCGTGAGCGAGGCAGCAGGGGCGGCGGGGCGCGTGGCGATCGTCACCGGGGCAGCGCGGGGGATCGGCGCCGCCACGGCACGGAGGCTGGCCTCGGCCGGGTTCGCGGTGGCCCTCCTCGACCTCGACGGTGCGGCCTGCGCGCCCGGCGTCGAGGCCATCGTGGGCGCCGGTGGCCGCGCGCTGGCGGTCGGGGCGGACGTGAGCTCCGCCGAGCAGGTCGAGGCGGCGGTGCAGCAGGTCGTGGACGGGCTGGGCGCGCCCACCGTGCTGGTGAACAACGCCGGCATCACCCGGGACAACCTGCTGTTCAAGCTCACCGAGGACGACTGGGACGCGGTGATCGGGGTGCACCTGCGCGGGTCGTTCCTGATGAGCAGGGCGGTGCAGAAGCACATGACCGCCGCCGGCTGGGGCCGGATCGTCAACCTGTCCAGCATCTCGGCCCTGGGCAACCGGGGCCAGGCCAACTACTCCGCGGCGAAGGCGGGGCTGCAGGGGTTCACCAAGACCCTGGCGATCGAGCTGGGGCGCTTCGGGGTGACGGTGAACGCCGTCGCCCCCGGGTTCGTGGTCACCGAGATGACGGCGGCCACCGCGGCACGGGTCGGCATGTCGTTCGAGGACTTCCAGCAGGCGGCCGTGGCCCAGATCCCGGTGGGGCGGGTCGGCGTGCCGGACGACATCGCCGCCGTGGTCGGCTTCCTCGTCAGCGACGACGCCTCGTACGTGTCCGGCCAGGTCATCTACGTCGCGGGCGGGCCGGCCGGCTGAGCCGACCGGGTACCGCCGGTCTCGGCGGACACCGCCGCGACCAGGGCTGACAGCGCCGGAAGGGCGGCGGCCAGGGCGGCGTGCTGGGGGGCGTCGAGAGCGCCGAGGGCGGTCGCGATGACCTCACCCTGCAACTGTTGCCACGCCGCGAGGTAGCGGCTGCCGGCCGGGGTGGTGTGCAGCGTGACGGCGCGCCGGTCCTGCCCGTCCGGGGCGCGGGTGACCAGCCCGGCGGCGGTGAGCTGGCGGGCGAGGGTGGACACCGTGTTCCCGGCAAGGTGCAGCTCTGCCGCGACGTCGCCGACGCGCGCCCCGGGATGCTCGGCGAGGTGCTGGAGGAGTTCCACCTGCGCGAGCGGGAGCTGCCCCGCGGGCCCCACCTCGCGGGCCCGCCGGCGGAGCGCGCGGCGCAGCTGGGTAACGGTCGCCGCGAGGCCGGTGATGTCTCCGGCGGGGTGTGGCGCGGTCGGGTCGGCAGGCACAACCCGATAATACCTCTGCGACAGAGGTATTATCGGGTTGTGGCTACTCGACCCGCACCCGGTCCCCCACCCGCCCCGGACCCCCGACCCGGCTCCGGCGACGGGGCACCCGGGGCGGAGGGCGGGCGGCTCGGCCCCGGCGAGGGCTGGGGCTCGTGGGTACGCGTCCTGCGGGAACACCCGCGGCCGGCACGGGTGCGCGAGCACAGCCTGGCCCCCTGGTTCGCCGTTGCCACGGTGTGCATCGGGGCGTTCATGGGCCAGCTCGACGCGAGCATCGTCACCATCGGGCTGCCCGCGGTACGGCACGACCTGGGGGGGTCGATCGGGACGGTGGAGTGGGTCTCGCTGGCCTACCTGCTCACCCTCGTGGTGCTGGTGCTCCCGGTCGGGCGCCTGGCCGACTCGCTCGGCCGCAAGTCGCTGTACCTCTACGGCTTCGCGATCTTCACCGCGGCCTCGCTGCTGTGCGGGCTGGCCACCGGGCTGCCGGAGCTGATCGGCGCCCGGGTCGTGCAGGGGGCCGGCGCTGCGCTCTTGCAGGCCAACAGCGTGGCGCTGATCCGGGCCGCGGTGCCGGGCCGCTCACTCGGGCGGGCCATCGGCGTGCAGGGAGCCGCCCAGGCGATCGGGCTCGCCGTCGGACCGACCGTCGGCGGGTTCCTGCTCGCGGTGGGCAGTTGGCGGCTGCTCTTCCTGGTGGCCGTGCCCCCCGGGTTGATCGGGATCGCGCTGGGGCTGCTGCTGCTGCCGCGCAGCCGGCACCTGCTGCCCCGCCCGGCCGCCGACTGGCCGGGCCTTGCGCTGTTCACCCCGGCGGTGGTGCTGCTCCTGCTGGCCATGTCGCTGGCCGCCCACGGCCCCGACCTGGTCGTACCCGCGGCGCTGGTCGCGGCGGGGCTGGTCGTGGGGTGGCTGTTCTGGCGACGCGAGCGCCACGCCGGCGCCCCGATGCTGGAGCCGGAACTGGTGCGGGTCGGCCGCATCGGGCCGGCCCTGCTGGCGAGCCTCGCGGGCTCGGCGGCGCTGTTCGGCACCCTGTTCGTGGTCCCGTTCTTCCTGGTGGCGGCGGGCCGGGAGAGCTCCACCCGGGCCGGGCTGGTGCTCAGCGTGCTGCCGGCGATGCTCGGGATCGCTGCTCCGCTCGCAGGCTGGGCCGGGGATCGGTTCGGCGGCGCCACGGCCGTAGCGGGGGCGGGGGTGGCGACCCTCGCGCTGGTCGGTCTGAGCGTCTCGGGTGGCGGCCTCGTGGCCCTGCTGGTGGTGCTCGGGGCGCTGGGCCTGGGGCTCGGCCTGTTCACCCCGGCCAACAACGCCGGGATCATCGGTGCCGCCCCGCGCCGGTCCGCCGGTGCGGTCGCGGGGCTGATGAACCTCAGCCGTGGACTGGGTACGGCGGCGGGGGTGGCACTGGCGGCGCTGATGTACACCCGGGCGTCGGGACCGGCGGCCGGGCTGGCGGCGGCGGGCGTGGCGCTGACGCTGCTGGCGGCGGTGTCGCTGGTCGCCTCGTGGCTGGCCACCCGTTCGCCCGCGGCGCCGCACGACTAGGTGCGTTCCCGGTGGCCCCGCCGCAGTTCGGCCGGTCGGCGCGATGAGCGCCGGCCGGCCGAACGGGCGGGAGTGCTGCCGCCCCAGGTGGCCGTCATCCGCCGAAGATGGCCAGGTGCTGCTGCGAGGCTGCCCGCAGGTGGGCATACACCGCCGTGACGTCGGCGGCGTCGAGGCCGCTGCCGGCCTTGTCGAGGTCGGCGATGTCGAGCTTCTCGATCGCCTGCCCGACCTGGAGTGCCGCGGTGGCCGAGACCTTGCCCTGCGCGACGAGCTGGTCATAGCTGGACTGCACGGCAGCGGTGGCGAAGTGCCCGTCGGCCAGCCCCGCGGTGGGGTCGCTGATGCCGTAGCGCGTGAGCATGGTGCGCACCGCGGACAGGTGCTGGCTCTCGGCCGAGGCCACCCGGGTGAACCGGACGTCGCCGGTGCTGGCGGCCAGGGCCACGTAGACGTCGTGGGCGAGCTTCTCCTCCTCGGCCATGCCCGCCAGCGCCGCGGACTGGGCGTCGGTGAGGGTGCCGCTGGGGGCCGTGCTGCCGTCGACGCACGGGCAGTCCCCGGTCCCGCCGGCGACCCC
This sequence comes from uncultured Actinomycetota bacterium, assembly GCA_963784535.1. Lineage (GTDB taxonomy): Bacteria > Actinomycetota > Actinomycetes > Actinomycetales > Kineosporiaceae > CAWARR01. The sequence goes on from CAWARR010000008.1 coordinate 789,281, forward strand.
GCCTCCGCGGTAGCCCATACCCATCGGGGTGTCCGCCGTGGTCGTCGCGCCGGAGCCCCAGCGCATGCCGCCCATCGGGGTGCCCGTTCCGTTGGCGCCCGAGGCCGCCGTGGTGCCGGTGGTGGTGAACTGCGCGGCCAGTACCGGCGTCGCGGCGAGACCGAGCCCGAGCGCGCCGGCCAGGACTGCGCCGGTGATGAGAGTGGAGCGTTGCATCGAAGCCTCCGTGGTGAGATCCGTTCGTTCCTGATGACCCCACCCTCGGTCGCCGGGGTGAGCCGGTGGCGCAGTCGCTGTGGAGGCGGTGTGGAGGTCCGCGCGCCGGAATTCCCCGTCTTCCCCGCGGCCCGGCAGGATGGCACCGTGAGCACCGTGCTGATCGTCGAGGACGATCGGGATATTCGTGACGTGCTGCGCCGGTACCTGGAACGGGCCGGCCATGCCGTGCTGACCACCGGTAGCGGTGCCGAGGCGCTGCAACTGCTCGATGCGGGAGCGGTCGACCTGGTGCTGCTCGACCTCGGGCTGCCCGATATCGACGGTCTCGACGTGCTCCGCGCGGCGCGGGAGGAACGCCGTACCCCGGTGGTGGTGCTCACCGCCCGCAGCGCGGTGGAGGACCGGATCCGGGGCCTGAAGCTCGGCGCCGACGACTACGTGAGCAAACCGTTCAGCCCCACCGAGGTGGTGCTCCGGGTGGCGGCCGTGCTGGCCCGCGGCGCCGCGGGCGACGGTGACGGGGGCGACCCGGCGGTGAGCAGCTACGGCGGCGGCCGGTTGGTCATCGACACCTCCCGGCGGGAGGCCACCCTCGACGGTGCGCTGCTCGACCTCACTCCGACCGAGTGGGGGGTGCTGACCACGCTCACGTCCGTCCCGGGCCGGCCGTTCTCCCGCTACGAGCTGGTGAACCGGGTCCGCGGCTACGAGTTCGCCGGGTACGAGCGGAGCATCGACTCGCACGTGAAGAACCTGCGGCACAAGCTCGGCCCGGACGCCGCCGGCGTCGTCACCACCGTGGTCGGGGTGGGCTACCGGCTGGGGCTGCCCCGTGACTGAGCGCCGCTCCGCCGCGGCCGGGCGGCCCGCGCGGCCCGTGGGTCCCCGGCCGGCGGCACCGCTCCGGTTGGGTCCGCTGGGGCGCCGGCTGCTCGGGGCCTTCGTGGCGGTGGCCGCGGTGGCCGTGGTGCTGGTCGCCGCGGCGGCGCTGGTGGGCACCTCGCGCGGGCTGTCCACCGACGAGCAGGCCCGGCGCACGGCAGTGGCGAACCGGGTGGCCTCGGCGGTGACGCAGGCCTACGAGCACGCCGGGGGCTGGTCGGGGATCGACCTGTCCGGTGCGACCACGGCCGCGAGCACGGCGGGCGCGCACCTGGTGGTCCGCGACGTGGATGGCTCGGTAGTGGCCGACGGCGGTGGCCCTGCCGGCATGGGCCAGGGCATGGGCCTGGGCGCCGGCGGCATGGGCCAGGGGCCGGCCGCCACCGGTGTCGGGTCCTCGTCCACGTCGGTGACCGTCGCCGTGACCAGTGCCGCCCGGACGGTGGGGTCGGTCACCCTCGGGTTCGGACGGGTGGTCGGTGCCACCGGCAAGGACGTCGCGTGGGCCTGGATCGGCGCGGCGGCTGTGGTGGCCTCCCTGATCGCGCTGGCCCTGGGCTACTGGATCAGCCGGTTGCTCACCCGGCCGGTGGTGTCCTTGACGCAGGCGGCGCGGGCTTTCGCGGCCGGTGACCGCCAGGCCAGGCCGCAGGTGTTGGGCCACGGCGAGCTGGCCGAGCTGGCGGTGGCGTTCGACGAGGCGGCCACCACGGTGTCGCGCTCTGAGGAGGTGCGCCGGCAGATGGCGGCGGACGTCGCACACGAGCTGCGTACCCCGCTGGCGGCACTGCAGGCCGAGCTGGAGGAGCTGCGGGACGGGCTGGTCCCGGCGGACCCGGTTGCCCTCGCGCGGTTGCACGACCAGTCGCTCCGGCTGGCCAGGGTGGTGGACGACCTCGCGGAGCTGTCGTCGGCCGAGGCGTCGGTGCTGGGCATGCACGTGGGGCCGGTCGATCTCACCGCCCTGGTGAGTTCCGAGGTCGCCGCCCGCGAGGCGCAGCTGCGCGCGGCCGGGCTGGTCGTCAACCGGCAGCTGCACCCGGGCGCCGCCGTGCGCGGCGACGAGGTGCGGCTGCGTCAGGTGGTGGGCAATCTGCTGCAGAACTGCGCGCGGCACTGCCGCGAGGGTGACTCGGTCGCCGTCGAGCTGGGCCCGACCGCCGCACCGCCCGGAGCCCCGGGTGCGCCCCCAACACCGGGAGCCTCGGGGCGGGCCGCGGCGTCCGGGTGGCGGCTGACCGTCCGTGACACCGGCCCGGGGATCCCGCCGGAGGACCTGCCGCACGTGTTCACCCGCTTCTGGCGCGGCGGGGCAGCGGGAAGCGCACGCTCAGCGGTCGCGCAGGCACCCGGGGCGGTCGGTTCCGGCCTCGGTCTGGCCGTCGTCCAGGCCCTGGTCAACGCGCACGGCGGGCGGGTGGCGGTGGATTCCGACGGGGTCCGCGGGACCACCGTCACCGTCGACCTGCCCGCCGCGGCGCTCAGTTCTGACGAGGCTCAGTTCTGACGAGGCTCAGCCCGTGACGACGGCCCCGGTCCAGGTCTGGATGCCCCCGGCGAGGTCTACGACGTGGGTGAAGCCGGCGTCGTGCATCTTCTGCGCGGCGACGCCGGAACGGTTCCCGCTGTGGCAGTACAGGGCGTAGTGCTTGGACTTGTCGAGGGCTGCGATCTGGGAGTCGAAGTCGCTGCCCTCGACGTTCACGTTGACCGCCGCCGGCAAGTGACCGGCCGCATACTCGGCGGGCGTGCGCACATCGATCACAACGGTGGAGTCGGTGGCGATCGAGTGCGCGAAGTCCGAGGCCGACAGGTGCTCCACCCCGCCGCCGGAGGAGCACCCGGCGATGCCGGAGATCAGAGCTGCTGCCAGTGCCGTCGCGGCCAGCCCGCGGCGGGCACGCTGCCATCGGTTCATCGAGTTCTCCCCAGTGGTCGGATCGCGCCATGATACCCATAGGGGTATGTCAGTGCAGCCGCGCCGTGCCCGGCCCGCGTGCCGGCCCGGGGACTGTCAGTCGACGAGCTCGACCTCGCAGCGCAGCGCGGGGTCGCGCGCCAGCCGGTGATCCGCGGTGAGCAGCGGCACCCCGAGAGCCTCGGCCAGGGCGACATAGGCCGCATCGGAGGCTGTGAGCCGGTCCTGCAGCGTCCAGCAACGCCAGATCAGCAGGTCGAGCCCCACCCGGTGGACGGGGAGGGCGGCGAGATCGGTCATCGCCAGCGCCGCCCGTCGCTCGCGCAGTGCCCCGGTGGCCACCGCACGGTGCCAGACGGCAATCACCTCCAGGTCGAGCAGGGCCGGAGCGGTCAGGGTGCACCCGCGCAGCCGGGCGCGGGCGAGCCTGCCGTCCTCGCCGTCGTCGGCGAGGGCCACCGCGAGCAGCGAGGCGTCGATGACCACCGTGGCGCCCCTCCTCGCCGCGGCGCTGCCCTCACGCCCGCCGCCCGCCCCTTCGCGCCCGCCGCCCGCCCCTTCCCGCCCGCTCACCGCCGGCCGCGCCCGGCCCGCACGGTGACGGCCGCCGCGGCGAGCGGGAGTTGCCCTCCGTCGCGGCTGCCGGCGCGGTCGAGCACCTCCTCCACGGTGGGGTTGCGGGCGTGATCGGTCAGCAGCGCCCACAGGTACTCCTGCAGGGACTGGCCGTTCCCGGCTGCGCGCTGTCGCAGCACGGAGTGGACGTCGTCAGGGACGTCCTTGATCTGCACCGAGGGCATGCCCCGACGGTAGTACCCCCACCCGCCGCCGGTCCGGCATTTCGGCGCCAGTCACGCCGGAGTGGCGGGGGAAGCGCCATTCTGGCGCCTGGCGGTGAAATGCCGAGCGTGTCGGGTGTCTCGGTGGCGCCACTGTGGCGCCACCGCGGAACGACCACCCGCCGCGCGCTCGGCGGGGATCGACACGGCGAAAGTCGGGGGCTACAGGCAATGTACGGACATCCGGAACGGGTGCTAGCCTGTTCTCAGTACCCCAGGGGGTATATCGAGAGGCAGAGGGAGCCATGTACGCAGCGATGGAGGTGGACGTCCCGGCCTTCGTGACGTCGCACCGTGACGGCGCGTTCCTGATCGATGTCCGGGAGCCGCACGAGTACGACCTTGCTCACGTTCCCGGTGCGCGCCTGGTGCCGTTGAACTCGCTGGCAGGGTCCTTCTCGATGCTGCCGGAGGACCGGCCCATCTTCGTGATCTGCGCGAGCGGCGGCCGCAGCCTGCAGGCGACCCTGGCGTTGCGCCGTGCGGGCGCCGAGGCCTTCTCCGTCGCCGGCGGAACGAGCGCCTGGGTTGCTGCCGGGTTGCCGGTGGCGACCGGCCGCGAGCCCGGCGGCGCCGTGGTCAGCGAACTCAGCGGGGAGGAGCGCGCCCGGTGACCGCGCTCACGGTGGCGCTGGCCGCGCTCGTCGGGGTCCTGCTCGGACTGCTCGGCGGGGGTGGCTCGGTGCTGGCCGTTCCGCTGCTGGTGTACGTCGGCGGCCTGGACGCCCAGCATGCGGTGGCGACGTCCCTGTTCGTCGTGGGCACCACGAGCGTCGCGGGACTGGTGCCGCACGCCCGGGCGGGGCGGGTGCGCTGGCGTACCGGGCTGGTGTTCGGCGTCTCGGGCATGGCCGGCGCCTACGCCGGGGGCAGGATCGCCGGCTACGTGCCCGGCGGGGTCCTGCTCGGCGCCTTCGCGGCGATGATGATCGTGACCGCGGGGGCGATGATCCGGGGGCGGCGCTCGCTGGTGGGGACGCAGCCTTCGGGTGGCCGGGCCTGGGTGCGGATCGGACGCACCGGCTTCGTGGTCGGCGCGCTCACCGGGTTCGTCGGGGCCGGCGGCGGCTTCCTCATCGTGCCGGCCCTCGTACTGCTCGGGGGGGTTCCGATGGCCGAGGCCATCGGAACGTCCCTGCTGGTGATCATCCTGCAGTCCGCGGCGGGGTTCGCCGGGCACCTGTCCGGCGTCAGCGTGGACTGGCGGCTCGCCCTGGGCGTCGCAGCCAGCGCCATCGTCGGCAGCGTCGTCGGTGGCCGCTACACGGGGCGCATCGGCCAGGACCAGTTGCGCCGCGGCTTCGGATGGTTCGTCCTGGTGATGGGGGTGTTGGTGCTGGCCCGCCAGCTCCCACCGGCCCTGGCCGGCTGGGCGACCCTCGGCGTGGGGCTCGCCTCCGTCGCAGGGCTCGCGACCGCTCTGCTCGTTCACCGTTCGCGCGGTGGCCGAAGGCCCGTCACTCCGGCGCCAACCGCAGCAGGCGCAGCAGGTCCGCTCCCTGAGCCGGCAGCCGTCCTGTCCAGACATCCGGATATCCGAACGACTTCTTGACCCGGAATACGGTATACCCCCCGGGGGTTACCGGTGTATCGCCCGAGTGAGCGCTGAGACCGTAAGGAGACCCGATGCACTTCGCCCAGTACTACCTCGACTGCCTCTCCGTCGCGTCGTACATGATCGCCGACGAGACGACCGGGCAGGCGGTGGTCGTCGACCCCCGCCGTGACGTCTCGGAGTTCGTGGAGGATGCGAGGAAGCGCGGCCTGACGATCGTCGGAGTCATCAACACGCACTTCCACGCGGACTTCCTCGCCGGCCACCTCGAGCTCGCCAAGGCCACCGGTGCCTGGATCGGCTACGGCAGCAGGGCGGAGGCGGAGTACCCGATCCGCAAGCTCGCCGACGGCGAGCGGATCAGCCTGGGCCAGGTGACTCTGGAGGTGATGGAGACCCCCGGACACACGCCCGAGTCCATCAGCGTGCTGGTGTACGAGCAGCCCGATGACACCGTCCCGTACGGGGTTCTCACCGGCGACGCGCTGTTCATCGGTGACGTGGGCCGGCCCGACCTGTTGGCCTCCATCGGGGTCACCGCCGAGGAGCTCGGGCGTGAGCTGTACACGACGATCCAGCAGAAGCTGATGGGGCTGCCGGACGCCACCCGGGTCTTCCCGGCGCACGGTGCGGGCTCGGCATGCGGGAAGAATCTCTCCACCGAGCGGCAGTCGACGATCGGGGAGCAGCGGGTGACGAACTACGCCTGCCAGCCCATGTCGGAGACGGACTTCATCGCCATCGTGACTGCCGGCCAGCCGTCCGCGCCGCAGTACTTCGTGTACGACGCCATCCTCAACCGCAAGGACCGTGACGTCTTCGACGAGGCCCGGCCCGTCCCGGCGCTGAGCATCGACGCGGTGCGCCAGGCCCTGACGGCCGGTGCCCGGGTGGTGGACGCCCGTGACCCGCAGCAGTTCGCGGCCGGGCACCTGAGCGGGGCGGTGAACGTCCCCGCCGACGGGCGTTTCGCGGAGACCGCGGGGTCGGTGCTGCCGGCCGACGAGGACCTCGTGCTGGTGACGCCGGAGGGTCGCGAGGAGGAGTCCGCCGTGCGGCTGGCCCGGATCGGCTTCGACCGGGTCGTCGGCTACCTCGCCGAGCCGGAGTCGTCGCTGGAGCTCATGTCCGCTGACGTGACGCCGACCAGCCGGCTGACTGCGGTGCAGCTCGCCGCCGTGCTGCAGCAGGAGTCCGAGCCGGTCCTGGTGGACGTCCGCAACATCGGTGAGCTGGAGAGCAACGGGAAGATCGAGGGCGCGGTGCACATCCCGCTCGCCGAGTTGGCCCGGCGCTCCGACGAGGTGCCCGGGGAACGTCCCGTGGTGGTGTACTGCGCCGGCGGATACCGGTCGAGCGTGGGGGCGAGCCTCCTGCGTGGCCGTGGCTTCGCCGACGTCTCAGACCTGGTGGGCGGCTTCGCCGCCTGGCAGGCGCTGCACGAACCGGTGGTGGCCTGACCGCTCCGGAACGCCTGCGGCGTTGGCAATGGGTGGCTCGCGGGGCCGGGGAGACCCGGCCCCGCGAGCGTTGCCGGCGGTGGGGCGCCCGCTGCGGTGCGGGGGCCCACTGCGGTGCGGGGCCCGCCCGGTCACGTGGTCGCGGCCCTAGGGTGAGGGCGTGGTGACCCGGAAGGCTGCACGCCCACTGGACCGTGACAGCGCCTTGCCGTTGTGGGCGCAACTTCACCGGGACCTGGTCCGGCGGTTGGCTGCGGGCGCGTTCGTGAAGGGCTTCCCCGGCGAGCACGAGCTCGTCGGGACGTACGGCGTTTCGCGCTACACCGTCCGCGAGGCGCTGCGCCGGCTGCGCGAGGACGGGGCGATCTCCTCTGCCCGGGGCCGACCCACGACGGTGCGCGACGGGCGTATCGAGCAGCCGCTCGGCAGCCTCTACTCGCTGTTCCGCGAGGTCGAGGCGCGCGGCATGGTGCAGGCCAGTACGGTCCTGGCGCAGCGGATGGATCGCTCGCCCACCGCCGCCGCCGTGCTCGGGCTGCCGGGGGGCGCGGACCTGCTCTACCTCGAGCGGCTGCGACTCGCGGACGGAACCCCGCTCGCCCACGACGTGGTCTGGCTGCCGGGCGACTTCGGCACCGCGTTGCTGTCGGTGGACCTGTCACGGGGCGCGTTGTACGACGAGCTCGCCGCCCGGCGCGGCATCCACGTCAGCGGGGGACGCGAGACCATCACCGCCGTGGTACCGAATCCACGCCAGCGGGACCTGCTGGCCGTGCCCCGCGGGGTGGCCTGCCTGGCGATCGAGCGCACCGGAATGGCCGGTGCCGAGGTGGTCGAGTACCGCCGGACGCTGGTGAGGGCCGATCGGTTCGCCGTCGTCGCCGAATGGTCGGCGCGGGGCTACAGCCTGGGCGCCGCCCCTACCCGCCCCGTGCAGGGTCGTCCCGGCCGGGGCTGACCTTCCCGACACCGTCCACAACCCTGCCGGGAGGGGAGACAAGATCATCCTGCTTTGTCTAGTGTGTGGCCGTGGCAAGATCACGGGGATTCTTGGCCGCGTCGGTTACCGTCGCCGCCCTCTCGCTCATGGCGTGCTCGGGGAGCAGTAGCTCTCCCGGGGGCGCCACCCTTCCGGCCTCCCTGCCGCTGGCTCCCTCAACTGGGGCGAGCACCGCCACGTTGCGGCCGCCCCCACTCCCGGCCGAGGCCAGGCAGCCCACGACCAAGGGCGCGGCCGCCTTCTTCCGCTACTTCTTCGACGTCGCCGACTATGGGTACAAGAGCCTCGATGCGGAGCGTCTTCGTGCCCTGAGCCAACAAGGATGCTCGTTCTGCTTGGACCTAATCAAGGATATCGATGGCGCGAGAGTGGAGCATGCAGAATTTGTTGGCGGCGACATCGTTGTCCATACCGTGGTCGCCGCGCCAGGAAATCCGGAAGAAGGACTCCTTGTGAGTGCGGTCCTGAGCCAGGCGGCCGGCACCAAGACGCAAATCGATGGCGCTCCGCTCGTTAGCTATACGGCGCGCCCGAGCCTACGTGTTGATGCTGGAGTGAAGTGGGTATCTGGCGAGTGGCGCATGGTCGAGATCTCGGTTCTCGGATGAACCGCCGGAGGGTGCGGGTTGCGACGGCTGCATTCGCTATTTCCGTCGCTATTGGGTCTACCTTCGAAGGCGGATCGGCATTCGCGGACTCCCTCCCACAAATTTGGGGACACGGTGGAAAGCGCACCATTGACGTCGGTGGGGAGACGGCTTCTCGCGGAAAGGCCGGAACCGTGGTGTCCACAAGGGATCACAACATTACGGTGGTCGTTCCCGCCTGTGATGGGAACCAGCCGACGCTATCAGCGCCAAGGGAAGCCATGTGTGTGCAGGCGTCGACCCTGTGTCTCTTCACACCTGACCCGCGCGACGCGATGTTCTGGTACTACTCGGCCACACTCACCTCATCGGGGAGTCCTGGCAGTTGGCGGCGGACGGGGCAGGCATGTCTCCGCCCAGAACTCATGGAAAGGAGTTCCCCGCGGCTGACGGTAACAGAATTCCGGAGGCTGCCGCTCCCGGCGGGCCAAATTCACGTCCAGCCCGACAGTGGTCGAAATCTTGTGAATATGCCCACGAATGTGTACGTAGATGCCGTTGGGGTGACGCTTCAGACTCGCCTTGTGGGTTTTCCGGTCAGGGTGCGAGCTGCGCCGGTGGCCTACGCTTGGGTCTTCGGTGACGGTGAGTCTCTAACGACTTCTGACCCTGGGGCGGCGTTCCCGGACATGCGGACCACACACACGTATCAAGTTGCTGGATCGTTCGCTGTACGCCTAGCCACTACCTATCGCGGCGAATACTCAGTCTCGGGCGGCCCTTGGGTGCCGGTGCAAGGGTACGCAACGGTCCCCAGTCCAACCGTCGTGGTCGACGTCGTGGAGGTAAGAGGACAGTTGGTCGCAGACTCGAGTAGTGGACTTGGCTAGCCTGGAATTGAGCCGCTCAAGAATGCGGAACTTCTGAGTCGGCCAATTGTCCATGCCCCAGAGTCGTAAGAGACCACTTTGACGACGTCGCCTGTGTGGGGCGCCTCGATTGCTGTGCCGGGCGCCACCACAATCATCACGTGTCCAGGTCCTGTTGGTGTGAAGTCTCCGAAGAGAAGATCGCCTGCCTTCTCGGTGCCTGGGGTTACAAGATCGGAGACGTTATACATCTGCTGAGAGGTGCGCACGCTAAGTGGATGGCCAGCTTGACGCCATGCGTAAAGAACGAGGCCGGAGCAGTCGAAAGCATCAGGCCCGGTAGCTCCCCAAACATATGGCTTCCCTAGTTGATTCCTTGCGACTTGAAGCATCTCCCCGACTGGGCCCGTCGGCAGCGAAGCCCCAACAACGTCACCGCAGCTCACCTGATTCAGGCTGGCGCTCGGAGAATGGGCTACCGGGACGAGATGCGTGACAACGGTCCCTGCCAGGCTTTCCCACTTGCCGTACGCGAATGGGAAGGCTGAGCGTTGCACCGCCTGAGCAGCGTCAGTGAGGGGCATGGACTCCCAGCCCGGGATGCTCAGGAGAGCCTTGAAGAACTTCCGTGATGCGGTAGGCGGGTCTGTCAACTCGGGTACGGTCCCCCAGCCGGCCGAGGGTCTCTGCTGGAAGAGCCCGACGCTGTCGCGGTCGCCATAGCTCAAATTCCTAAGACCGGCTTCCTGCAGTGACGTTGCCACTGCAATGACAAGACCCCGGACTGGAACCCTTAGCGCCTGGCCGGTTTGAACAATCGTGCGGGCGTTTGCAAGTTGCTGGCTGTCGAGACTCGCCGTGCCACTAGGCGCATTTACCGTGGCTGCGCAGGAGGTTGAGCTTCCAAGACTGGTGGTATCCGCTGACTGAGCGAAAAGTGTGGAAACGATCAGGAAAGTGATCCCGGCTCCTCCGGCCACGAGGATCGCCCCTGCAAATGCGATCGGGCCCCGCGCGCGCATGATCCGGCCCTAGTTTCCAGTGTCGGGTTCAATGTCATCCACGAGCCAGGAGTCGTGGTCTCTTGTGACGACCGTGGCTATAACTGATGTTCCGTTCGAAAGGCCAACCGAAATGAGTGCAGACGTCGACGTCACGAACCTCACAGTGGGATCGCCCGAGGGGCTGGAATCGGGTAACGATGCGGGATCGGTGAGGTCGAGCGCTGTTGCGAGTTCTGGGGTGGCGAGGGCGCGGACAGCGCTGTGCCATTCGCTGGGGGTCTGGCCCGGGGCTAGTCGCGCCCAGACCCGGACGAAGTTGACGGCCGCGGTGACGAAGGGCTGGGCGTCGGGGACGTCCGCCTTGACCGAGGGGGACGCGCCCGCATCGGTGGACAGCGCGGCGGTGCCACGGTTGCTGTTCCCGTGCAGGGAGGCGAGGCTTCCGACGGCCAAGAGAATCACGATCGGCGTGCCGACCACGAGGGCCAGCCGCCGGGGCGACTGGAATGCCCAGGTGCGCAGGTCGGCCATCGGCGATCACCTCCCACTTCTCGACGCTGCGGCGTCACGCAGATCGCCGTCGGCGTCGGCCTCGCCCGGTCGGTAGAGGACGTACACCTGCTCGCCCTCATGGTCCTCCGGCTCTACTGGCTCGGGGTCGCCGCCACCAGCGACCAGCGCCCAGCTGGGGAGCCGGTCGGACTCCGTCGAACGGCGAGGCGGGTCTGCCGACCCCCCGAGCACCTCCTCCCGCTCCGTCGTGCGGCTGGACGCTTCACTCCAGGAGCGCCCGCCCGTAGTTGCGGCCGGGGCCGGCGCCAAGGCGCGGACGTCGTAACGCGACGGTGGTGCAGGCTCCGCGGGCACGGCCGGAGACTGCGCGGACGCCGCCGCGGAACTCCCGTAACCCGGGGCCACGGCGCCCCACGAGGGGGCGGTGGCCTCCGCACGGGACGAGCGCCGCCCCCCGGACAGGGCCGCCCGCAAGCCGTCGTCGGCGGTGAGCTCCCCACCGCCCGCGCCCGCCAGCGCCGTCCCCCTGACCACCTCTCCGGCGGTGCGCCCCGCGATGATCCCGCCCGCGGCCACCCCGGCCACCCGGCCGCCGATCCGGAGCATCCCCCGGCCCATCCGGCCGACGCCGGTAGTTGCGTCACGGAAGGGGTCGTGGTTCGGCGCCACCATCCTGGTCAGCCGGCGGAACGGGCTGAGCGCCGCCCACATCACGATCGTCAACAGCAGCACCAGCACCACGTCGAGCCACGCGGGCAGCCCGGTGGCCGGGTTGAGCACCACCCCCATGGCCTTGATCATCACCGCGCTGCCGATCCCGAAGATGATGGCGTTGAGCACAGCGGCGGCCATGGTGTTGGCGATACCCACGATGAGGTGCCGCATCGTCGGGAACATGCCGAGTGTGGCGAAGGCGGGGAACAGCATGACCCCGAACCGAACGATGACCAGGGCCCCGATCACCAGCAACGCCGACATCACCAGGAAGGGCACGGCGCACAGCGACGCGACCGCAGCGAGCACGGCGTAACCGACGCGGGTGTCCGAGCGCCGCCCCACCAGGTACTCGTAGGCGTCGGGGTCCTCGCTCTGCACCGCCGCGGCGGCCTGCTTGAACTCCTGCTGCTTGGCGTCGATGATCCGCTGCCCCTGCGCCGGGTCCTTCGCCAGCGTCTCGGCCTCGCTCCAGGTGAGGGCCTGCGCGTCGAAGATCTTCGGCCCGTACTTGAGCGCCACCGCGGAGTTGGTGTCGCCGAACGTCCCGCCGAGCCATGTCTCGTACAGCAACGAGTCGTGCAGGTTCGCCGTGGCCTCTGCTCCCGCGGACGCCTGGCCGTCGGTGCGGTGGCCGTTCAAGCCCCCCGTCACGGCCGAAAGGGTCGCCGCGACGGTGTGGTCCGCGATCTTCCCTGCCTCTACGGGCCAGCGGAACAGCACCGTGGCGATGATCATCACCAGCAGCGCCCAGCCGATCGCCGACGTCGAGGACGCCAAGGAGGCCCGCCGCGCACGCCAGATGATCAGCATGCCGAGCGCGCCGATCACCACCAGGGCCCACTGGTCGAAGACCGTCCTGCGCAGCGCGTCGACGACATTGCTCACCAGCGGGTCGAAGACGTTGAGGAACGACGGTTGGTACGCCGTGTTGAGCAGTGCCCCGGTCGCGGCGACCGTGGCCTTCGGGAACGTCATGATCCAGTTCGCCATGGTGGTGCCGACCGCGGCGTCCGGCGACCTGGTGATCTCCGGCCCGCACCCCAGGTCGTAGGTGTTGAAGCGCAACCCGGCGTAGCCGTACTGGTCGTGGATCGAGGTCTGGGACCCCGGGGCGAACGGGTCGGCGGCCGCCGGAGCGTGCGCGGGTGCGGGCTCGAAGAACCCGACCACCCCACGCCCGGGGACCTCTGGCGTCGGTGGCGTCTTGCAGTCCGACACCCCGGGCAGGGCCGCCGCCGTGTCGGCGGTGAACACGCCCGTGGCACCGAGGGCGAGCAGCAACAGCAGCGACGCCATCGCGCGGCGCACGTTCGGCGCATGCCCCACCCGGCCCCGGCGGGTTCCGGAAAGACCCGCGGGCTTCACGAGCGGCCCTCCTCGCCGCCCCGCCGGGACCCCGGGGTCTTGGCGCGACTCAGCGACTCGGGGACTCCGGCGCCGGGCTCCAGGACGTGGATGCTGCCGGTGTCGGTGAGTAGGACCTGCACGGGCGACTCCGGCCAGCCGTTGTGGGCCTTGACGTCGGGATCGTGCGGGTCGTCCGGCCCGCTCACCCCGCCCGCCCTTGACTTCGTGCCCCCGGCCGTGGCGTCGGCCCGGGCTGCCGCCCCCGCTCCGGCGCCGCTGACCGCCCCGCGCCCTGCCAGGTCGCGGACGTCGATCACCTCGGCGGCGGCAGGCGGCCCTGCAGGGCCGCGGACTGCACGCTCGGGCGCGCGCGGGGGGCGCGTCGTCGCCGAGTGCCCGTTCGGCCCGCCCACGGGTACGCGCAGCCGGTCGGGCAGCAGGATCGGTTCGGGGCCGTCGTCCTCGTCGAGCACGGGGACGGGACGGACCGGCCGCCCCGCTCCGCGCCCGCGATCCGGGATGGTGCCCCGGCCCGCAGCGACTCCGTGACGCAGGGCCGGCCCCTCGCCGTGCCCGTTCCCTGCCATCTCGAAGGCGGCGCCCGCCCCCACCGCCTGGTGGGCGGAGGCCGCGGACAGGCTGCGGTCGGCACCCGGCGCCGTGGTGTCGAGGGCAGCCAGCAGTTGCGGCAGGTGGTCGAGGTCGACCCGCATCCGGTCCACGTTGCCGTCGACGTCGCGCATCACGAACTCGCGCAGGCCCGAGCGGGTGCCCGCTGCCGAGCGCGGTGACAGCCGGGCCAGCACCGCCTCGTAGCCCACGCCGGCCGGCACCCGGAGCATCCGCAGCGCATCGGCCGCCACCTGCTCGTCCTCGATGCGCCCCACGAAGGCGGCGGAGATGAAGTTGGACACCTCCATGCCCAGCACGTCCGCCGGGTTCTGCGAAGCGGCGAGCACGCAGGTGTTCCACTTCCGCGAGTCGCGGCCGAGGCGGGTGAACAGGGCGCGCCCGGCCCCCCACTCGCCGAGGAAGTGCGTCTCGTCCAGCGCGACGAGCTTGCGTTCCGAGCGCGGCCGGCCGTAGATCGTGCGGGTGGCGTACCACGAGGCCAGGTGCAACAGCGGCACCGCCAACTGCTCGCTGGTCGACCAGTGCTCGCGCAGCACCCCCGCCGGGGGCAGTACCAACCCCGGCATGGTCAGCACGGTGAGTACCGCCTCACCCGTGGTGGTGGTGTCGGCGGGCGGCCCGACCGGGAAGAACAGCCTCGCCAGCGGAAGCTCCGCCATGTCGCGCAGGTACGCGGCGATGTCGCGGGACTCCTCGTCGCCGCGTCGCTCCAGCTGGTCGATCACCGTCCACAAACTCGTCGCGGGGGCACCTCGGGTGGAGCGGATGGTCTCCGTGAGCAGCAGCCGGGTGCGCGGCGCGGCCGCCAGCGCGGGGGGCAGCAGCATCGTCGTCACGTCGAGGGCGAGCAGCTTGCGATCCTGCGCGGCGAGGGTGCGGGCCTCCTCCAGGGCGTCGGGGGTGGGGTAGTCCTCCGGCCGCGGCTGCGCGACCACCGCGTACGGGTTCAGCGTGCCCGGGGGCGCGGTGGTGAGGTCGATGTGGCGGGCGTGTTCGCGCAGCTCGGGCAGGTCGCACAGGGTGGCCAACGGCCCGGAGGGGTCGAGCATCACCGAGGTGATCCCGCGCCGCGCGGCCTCGTAGGTGATCAGCCCGGCCAGCACCGACTTGCCCGAGCCGAGCGCGCCGACGATGGGCACCAGCCCGGACGTCTCGCGCACCTCGGTGGCGAAGTGGGTGTCGAACATGACTGCGCGGCGCGAGGACGTCGAGGTGTGCCCGATGTACGGGCCGCGCCGGTCGCCCAGGCTGGATGCCGAGGTGGGAACGCCCGCGGCCAGGTACATCGCGGGCAGTCGCCGCCGGTAGGCGGTGGAGGACAGCGGCTCGCCGGGGATGAACTCGCGCATCAGCCCGTACTGCCCGCGTGGGTGCACCACCGTCATCCGCCGCTTGCGATAACTGTCGATCACCATCCGGGCCCGCTCCAGGGCCTGCGCCTCGGTCACCCCGGGCACGGCGATTCGGAACCAGCCGTGCACGCGGGTGCCGGTGACCTCGTTCCCCGTGGTCATCTCATCCTCGATGGAGCGGGCCTGGCGGGCCTGCCGCTCCAGCGCCAGCGGTTCGTCGAGGTCGTGCTCGCGGTAGTGGCGCTGCATGTCACGCACCACGAGCAGCTTGCGCTGCACGGCGTCCAACGCCTGGTCGCCGTCGAGCACATCGAGGCGGACCGACCACTCCACCGGGAACGGCAGCCGGTCGGTGTGCACCATCCAGGGCTCCTGCGCCACCTCGGGCACCTCGAGCTCCTCCACCCGGCCCACCGACAGAACCGCGAGGTGGCGCGTCACCGGGGTGCCCCCGGGATCGCGCCGGGAGACCTTCACGGTGGAGGCGAACGGCTCGGCCTCGACCAGCACGCCGTCGGTGAGCTCGAACAGGTCCTCGGTCTCCCAGCGCCCGTCCTCCACCGGCGAGAGCGCCCCCGGTGCCGGCAGCCCGAGCGCCAGCGACCGGCGCATCAGCCACTCCAGCTCGTCGGCGCGCACCGCGCGGCCCTCCAGGCCCGGGCCGGCGACGGTCTCGGCCACCAGCGCCGCGTCCCGGTCGAGGCGCTCCAGTTCGCGCTTTACCGGGTGACGCAGCATCCGGTCGGCCATGCTGGCCACCCCGGAGCGGTCGGACAGCCGGACGCCGAGGTAGACCTCCTTCTCGGCCATCGTCGCCGCGCGCAGGTGCTTCTGCGCCCGGACCAGGTGGTCACCCCACTCGTCCCCGGGAACCCCGGCCAGCGGGTAGGGGGTGCGTTCGTCCAGGGCGCGGGCCCAGGACGCCGCCGGGTACGGGCGCGAGGTCAGGCGCAGGTGCAACTGCCGGCCCGCCAGCGCGGCCAGCCGGGAGGCGGTGTCGACGACGAGGTTGAGCCGCTCGCCGTCGGCCCGGAACGCCCAGCGCTGGGTGGGCAGCGCGAACCAGGCCCACGCCGACGTCGCCGTCAGCGCCAGGTTCCCGTCGATCGTCCGCAGTGCAAGCGGGAGGCGCGCCTCACGGGGGGAACGGCGCGACCGGCGCGGGCTCACTGTTGCGCCCGGGCCGCGAAGTTGGCCCGGGTCAGGCGGCGATCGTGGCGGGGGCTCTCGCGCACGGTCACCCGCGGAGTGGTGCGCACCGGGCGGCGTGGGGGGACCGGACGTGGCGCGCCGAGGTCGGCCACGAAGGTCCGCCAGACGGCCGTCACCGGTCGGTCATGGTCGACGAAGCCCATGACTGCGTAGGTGAACAGGGTCGTGATGGTGAGTTCCCAGACCGGCGGGACACCCACGTGCAGGGGGGTGACCGCTTCGACCACGAGGATCACCACGAAGGTCAGCAACCAGATCGCGTAGGCGAGGTAGCGCGCCGTCCACGGGAAGGTCAGGCCCCGGGGGCCCAGCCAGACCGCATTGACGCGGTACACATCGTCGTCGGGGGCGACGCGCACCGGGTCACCCCCCGAAGACCAGGCTCGTCAACTGCCCGGCGAAGCCGTACAGGATGGCAGCGCCGGCGATGACGCCCATGCCGAGCATCACGTTGGTCATGGTGCTGGCGTTGTCGCTGAGCCGGCCCTTGCGGGCGCTCGCGATGATCGAGATCCCGATGATCAACAGCAGGATCGGGATGATGTTCTTGACGCCCCACTCGATGACGCCATTGGTGTTCAGCGCTGGACCGGCGGCAGCCAAGAACGGCGTGGTCATACCCACGGAGACCTCCCGGGGAAGATATAGGCGCCTTGCACGGTGCGTAGCGCCTCCCTTGATCGGTCTACACGCTCATGACACGGAGCATGACATCCCGTAGTCGGTATGTCACGACCTGAGGTGAACTCGATCATGCCGGAAGCATCACACGATGTCGACACCGGGGTGGGCCTCGTCTGTTTTAGTCTGATTTAGCTGATCTTGGAGTGGCACTGTCGACCATATTGTGCGCCCTGCCCCTGAGTCTGACGCATCGGGACACGCCAGCCCAAAAGGTCACTCTGCGTAGTCATGGATTCATTGGGTAGCGAATCATCTCGCGGCTGCCGCGGCCACCCGCCGGCCCCCCGTTCGCGGCGACGCAGTCGGCAGAACGCCGGGCCCGGCCCTGTCGTTGCACCGCAGGGGCCCATCGCCGTGGTGTGCTGGAGGGATGGTGACGATGCTCGGCCTGCCCAGCGGTACGCGGGCCTGCTTGTTCGACCTCGACGGCGTGCTGACCCGGACGGCCACCCTGCACGCCCGGGCCTGGAAGGCGGCCTTCGACACCTTCCTCGCCGAGCACGCCAGGGCCGGTGGGACGCCGTTCGTCCCGTTCGACTCCCATGCCGACTACGACACCTACGTGGACGGCCGGCCCCGGGCCGACGGAGTCCGCACGTTCCTGCGGTCCCGGGGTGTCCGGCTGCCCGACGGCTCGCCCACCGACCCTGCCGGGATGCAGACCGTGCACGCGCTGGGGAACCTGAAGAACGCCACCCTGTTGGAGCTCATCAGCTCCGGAGGGGCGCAGGTCTACGACGGCTCGGTCCGGTACGTGCAGGCGGTGCGCGCGGCGGGGCTGAGCACGGCGGTGGTGTCCTCCAGTGCCAACACCGAGGCGGTGTTGCGCGTCACCGGGCTGGAAGGGCTGTTCGACGTGCGCGTCGACGGGGTGGTCGCCGCCCGGCGCGGGCTGCCCGGGAAGCCGGCGCCCGACACCTTCCTCGCCGCGGCGGCCGAGCTCGGCGTGGCGCCCGCGCACGCGGCGGTCTTCGAGGACGCGCTCGCCGGGGTCGAGGCCGGCCGGGCCGGACACTTCTGCCTCGTGGTGGGGGTCGACCGGGTGGGCCAGCGGGCGGCACTGAGCGCCCACGGGGCCGACCTCGTCGTGGACGACCTGGCCGAACTGCTCGACGCACCAGGGGGGCGGTGACCGTTGGCGCCCCCAGTTGCGACAACCGGGGTAATGACGGGCATGATCCCTGCCGATGAGGCAATGGACCGAGTTGCCCGCGGCCCAGTGAGCGAGGCGTCATGAGCACCGCGTCCAACGACCTCGCGGCCATCCTGGCCCGGCTGGGCGCCCTGCCCGGGCCGGACGCCGGCGTGGAGCAGCCGGTCTTCACCGTCGAGCCCTGGTCGGTGTGCGAACCGGAGCTGCGGCTGGATACGTTGGCCCGCACCGAGTCGGTCTTCGCGCTGTCCAACGGGCACGTGGGCCTGCGCGGGAACCTCGAGGAGGGCGAGCCGCACGCCCTGCCCGGCACGTACCTCAACTCGGTGTACGAGCTGCGCACCCTGCCGCACGCCGAGGTGGGCTACGGCTACCCCGAGTCGGGGCAGACGGTCATCGACGTCACCAACGGGAAGATCATCAGACTGCTCGTCGACGACGAGCCGTTCGACGTCCGCTACGGCCGGTTGCACCGGCACGAGCGCCGCTTGGACCTGCGCGCCGGCACCCTCCACCGCGAGGCGGAGTGGACTTCCCCGGCCGACCGCACGGTGCGGATCAGCACCACGCGGCTGGTGTCCCTGACCCACCGCTCGGTGGCGGCGATCGCCTACGACGTCGAACCCGTCGACGGCCCGGCGCGGGTGGTGCTGCAGTCCGAGCTCGTCGCCAACGAGGAGCTGCCGCATCCCGGCACCGACCCGCGGGTGGCCGCCGTGCTGGACTCGCCGTTGGAGCCGGTGGAGTACGACGCCCAGGGCGCGCGGCTGATGCTGCTGCACCGCACCCGGCGCAGCCGGATCGGGGTCGCCGCCGCCGCCGACCACGTGGTGATCGCTCCCGACGACGTCGACGTGCTGGTCAGCACCGAGGTCCGGCCCGAGTGGGGCCGCTTCACGGTGACCGCGGCGCTGCGCCCCGGCCAGCGGCTGCGGCTGCTGAAGTTCATGAGCTACGGGTGGTCCTCGCTGCGCTCGGTGCCGTCGCTGCGCGACCAGGCCGCGGCCGGGCTCACCGCCGCCATGCACACCGGATGGGAGGGGCTGCTGGCCGACCAGCGCACCTTCCTGGACGACTTCTGGTCCGGTGCCGACGTCGAGGTGGAGGGCGACCCCGAACTGCAGCAGGCCGTCCGCTTCGCGCTGTTCCACGTGCTGCAGGCGGGGGTGCGCGCCGAGGAGCGCCCGGTCAGCGCGAAGGGCCTGACCGGCCCCGGCTACGACGGGCACTGCTTCTGGGACACCGAGACGTTCGTCCTCCCCGTGCTCATCCACACGCTGCCGCACGCCGCCGCCGACGCCCTGCGCTGGCGGCACAGCACGCTGCCCGCGGCCAGGGAACGGGCCCGACAGCTCGGCCTGCAGGGGGCGGCGTTCCCCTGGCGGACGATCAACGGTGAGGAGTGCTCCGGGTACTGGCCCGCCGGCACCGCCGCCTTCCACATCAACGCCGACATCGCCGACGCGGTGATCCGCTACCACGATGCCGCCCGCGATGACGCCTTCGACGAGCAGGTCGGCCTGGAACTCATGATCGAGACGGCCCGGTTGTGGGCCTCGCTCGGGCACTTCGACTCCAACGGCGACTTCCGCATCGACGGAGTGACCGGTCCCGACGAGTACAGCGCGGTGAGCGACAACAACACGTACACCAACCTGATGGCGCAGCGGAACCTGCGCGCTGCCGCCGCCGCGGTCGAACGCCGCCCGCAGCGGGCCGCCGAGCTGGGGGTCGAAGCCGCCGAGGTGGCGCGCTGGCGGGAGTCCGCCGTCGCGATCCCCATCCCGTACGACTCGGTGCGCGGGGTGCACATGCAGTCGGAGTCGTTCACCCACCACGAGATCTGGGACTTCGCCAACACCCCGCCGGAGAAGTACCCGCTGATGCTGCACTTCCCCTACTACGACCTGTACCGCAAGCAGGTGATCAAGCAGGCAGACCTGGTGCTGGCGATGCAGTTGCGCGGTGACGCCTTCACCGCGGAGCAGAAGGCCGCCAACTTCGCCTACTACGAACCGCTCACGGTGCGCGACTCGTCCCTGTCGGCCTGCACGCAGGCGGTGCTCGCCGCGGAGGTCGGCTGCCTCGACCTCGCCTACGACTACGCCGCCGAGGCGGCGTTCATGGACCTGCACGACCTGGAGCACAACACCCGGGACGGCCTGCACATCGCATCGCTGGCAGGAGCCTGGATCGCCCTGGTCGCAGGGTTCGGCGGCATGCGGGACCACGACGGCCGGCTGATCTTCGCCCCGCGCCTGCCGGACGGGATCACCCGGCTCGCCTTCACCATCACCCACCGCGGGCGGCGGCTGCGGGTCGACACCGACGGGGCCCGCGCCACGTACACCCTCACCGACCACGGCAGCGAACTGGAGATCATGCACCACGGCACTCCGGTGCTCGTGCGTACCGGGGTCCCGGCGACCGTGCCGGTGCCGCCCGCCCACCCCGCCGTCTGCCCCGCGCCCCCGCCGGGCCGGGCCCCGCGCCGTCGCCCGCACGCGGCCCCGGCAGGGACAGCTGACCGGTTCGGCGCGGACGGCTGACCGGTTCGGCCAGCGGGCAGGCGCCGAGTGGCCGCCGGCGACAGGCTGGGGTTGCATGGCCGCAACCCGGGGGACCCGAGCCCGCCCGGTCGCGCCGAGGAGGCCGTGATGCCAACCCGTACCGCCACCACTACCTGGACCGGGGGACTGCAGGACGGCAGCGGCACCGTCGAGCTGACCAGTTCGGGGTTGGCCAGTTACGAGGTCTCCTTCCCTCGGCGCGCCGCCGACACCGCGGACGGTGCCACCAGCCCCGAGGAGCTGATCGCCGCGGCGCACAGCTCGTGCTACGCGATGCAGCTGTCGGCGATGCTCGGTGAGGCGGGCGGCACCCCGACGCAGCTCACCGTCCGGGCGGACGTCACGCTGCGGCCCGACGCCGCCGGCGGGTTCCGCATCTCAGGAATCCACCTGACGGTGCGCGGCAGCGTCCCGGGGATGCCGGCCGAGGCCTTCGCTGCGGCCGCCGAGGGGGCGAAGGCCGGCTGCCCGGTGAGCAAGGCCCTCACCGGCACCGAGATCACCCTCGACGCGGCGCTCGGCTAACCCACCGCCGTCGGGACCCACCAGGGGCTGGCATAGGCCAGGGCCCGGGTACCCGCCGGGTGGTCCACCGGAACGGGGGCGCCGGGGCCGTACCCGCGCGCGGGGTCGGCCACCCGCAGCACCACCCAGCGCGTACCGGGCGGGAGGTCGACCACAGCCCGGGTCACCGTGCCCGCCCGCGCGCCCACCGTGGCGGACACCCGGACCCCGCGGTGCGCCGGATCGGGCGCCCGCGCCGCCTCCGGGCCCGCGCCGGTGAGCAGCTGGAGCTCGATCGGCATCCCCTCATGCCCCGGCAGGCCGAGGTCGACGGCCAGCTCCGGCCGCGATACCGGGTGGGGCAGCTGCCCGCCCATCCCGACGCCGTCCAGGGTGGCGTCCAGCCGGAGCCCGATCTCGCGGGTGGCGAATGAGCGCCTGGCCAGCAGTGCCTCCCGGATGCCGGTGCGGCTCAGCTGGCTCACCCACAGTCCCGTGCGTCCCTTGCCGATGAGCCCGTAGGCGCGGCCGTGCTCGTCGCTGGCCCCCACCAGGCCGGGTCGCCAGCCCGCGTCGAGGCAGTCGACGAGGGGCGAGCGGGCGCCCGGGTCGCAGCCGCCGAACAGGAAGTCGTCGGCCCGGTTGAACGCCTCGAGGGCGACCATCCGGGCCGCCAGCGCCGGTTCGGGAAGGCTGAAGCCGTCGAGCCGTCCGGGCTCGCGCCCGGGGTGGTTGTAGCCGAACAGGGCCTGCGGCTGCCCGGAGCGCAGGAAGTCGTGCAGGCCGTCGAGCCGGCCGGGGGTGGTGACGGGGAGGAATTCCCCGCTGAACCAGACGTTGACGTGCCCCAGCCAGGGTTCGGTCCATTCGAAGCCGCGCAGCGCGGTGAACTCCCCGGGGCGGTCATGGGCGTCGGCCAGCTCCCCGGTACGCCGCCAACCGGCCGGGTCGATGCTGCGCGGCGCGCTGCGGGCCAGCGCGAGCGCGGCCGGGTCGGGGTACTGGTCGGCATGCAGTTGCGCCAACCGGTGGTGCGGGATCGAGGCGTGGTCGGTGAGGGCCGCGGCGTCCAGCCCGGCGGCGCGCAACTGCGCGAAGGCGGTCGCAGGGTCACCCAAGCCGTCGGAGAGCGCGGAATGGTTGTGCAGATCCGCCCACACCACGCGGTGGGCGTCCTCGGGGCGCAGCCGGGAGGCGCGCCACGGATCCTCGAGCTCACTCACTGCCGGCCACGGTACCCGGGCGCCCGGCGGTACTGTCGCCCGGATAGTGCCACTCGCGCGCCGATCGTCACCCTGCCCCCGGCGGCTGCCGGGCCGGTCGGCGCCCGGCGCGCCCGGAGTTCGGAGGCGACGCCGGTGAGACTTCAGGCCCTGCGCGAGCACGCCGTTCAGCTGGGGTTCACCCCCCAGGAGCAGGTCCGCTGGCTGTCACCGCAGGAACTGTGGCGCACCGCCGTCAAGGTCGGGCTGTCGTCGGTCTTCGCCGACTATGCCGACCGGCGGGAGGTCCAGGCGGCGCTGCCCTCGGAGCTGATCGAGCTGCCCGCCGACGCCGAGGGCGGGGTGTGGCTGGACTTCGTCGCCGATATCGGCGACGGCTTCGACTCCACGTACACCGTCGCCGCGCTGCTGGCGGCGGCCCGGCTCGAGGTCGACGGCCCGCCCGCCGGCACGGGCACCGGCACGGGCACGGGCACCGGCACGGGCACGGGCACGGGCACCGGCGCGGGCGCGGGTGGCGGCGGGCGAGGGCCGGCGCTGCACCTGCCGCGCGGCCGGCTGCTGGTGCTCGGCGGCGACGAGGTGTACCCGACCCCGTCCGCCACGGGGTACGAGGACCGCACCAAGGGCCCCTACCGGGCCGCGCTGGAGGAGTCGGAGCCGGCGCCGGGGGAGCGGCCGCTGCTGGTGGCGCTGCCCGGCAACCACGACTGGTACGACGGGCTCACCGCCTTCCTGCGGATGTTCACCCAGCGGCGTTCCATCGGGGGCTGGCGCACCGAGCAGGCGCGCAGCTACTTCGCCGTCCGGCTTCCGCAGCGCTGGTGGCTGGTCGGGGTGGACACCCAGCTCGGGACCTACATCGACGACCCCCAGGTGCGCTACTTCCGCGAGCACCTGTCCTCCCAGCTGCGCCCCGGCGACGGCGTGATCGTCTGCGCGCCCACCCCCACCTGGGTGCATACCGGAGAGGGGGAGCCGGACGCGTTCAACTCGATGCACTTCTTCGAACGCGACGTGGTGCGCCGCTACCAGCACCCGGACGGCCGCTGGGTGGAGACCGGGGCGAGCGTGCGGCTGTGGATCACCGGCGACCGTCACCACTACGCGCGGTACGCCGAGGACGACCCGCCGGGGACGTCCACCGGCGCGGCCCGGCAGCTGGTGACGTGCGGGCTCGGCGGGGCCTACCTGCTCGACACCCACCGGCTGCCGACCCGGCTGGAGCTGCCGTCGCCGCGGTCGCGGATGGTGGACACGGCCGGCCCGAGCGCCTTCACCCTGCGCGCCCGCTGGCCGTCGGCGCAGCGGTCGCGGCGGCTGGTTGCCGGCCTGTTCGCCGGCCCCCCGCGGGGGGTGCCGTTCCGCAACCCGGGGCTGTGGCCGCTGGCAGGGGGGATCCAGGCGGTGGTGATGCTCGTGCTGGCCTCGATCCTGGGCCAGGAGCGCGGGATGAGCCCGGTGACGGTGCTGCGGACCCTCACCGGGACTGCCGTCGGCGGGCTGGCCGGCCAGGCGGCGGTGTGGCTCGGAGCGCTGCTGCTCATCGCCGCGGGGTTGCCGATGCTGCGCGGGCACCGCCCGCGCTGGCCGTCGCAGGGGGTGGTCGCGGCGCTGCTCCAGCTCGCGGTCGGTTTCGGCGCGCTCGCCGGGGTGGTGGCGCTGCCCTGGCCGGCGCGGCTGCCGGACTGGGGGGTGCTCGGCCTGGCGATGCTGCTCACCGCCGTCGTCGCGGGGTTGGTGGCCTGCTACATGCTGGCGGTGACCATCGCGCTGGCCCGATCCCGGGTGGTGCAGGGCTGGCAGCTGTCGGCGCAGGCGATCGAGGACTTCAAGGGCTTCGTCCGGATCCGGCTCGACGTGGACGGGCGGCTCACCCTGTACCCGGTGGTGGTCGACAGCGTCTGCCATGACTGGGAGCTGGTGCCGGCGGAGGCGGCCGGGATGGTGCGGCCGGTGGCGGCGACCGGGCTGCCCCGCCCGTACCTGGTCGAGCAGCCCTTCGTGATCGACCGCGCGCCCCGGTCCTGAGGCCGGCCGGGGCGCACCTGCCTGCGCGGGAGTCGATGCTCGGGGTGGGCGGCCTCAGCCGGCGGGCCTCGCGACCACCGGGACGGTGAGCAGCAGCGTGTCGGTGGCGGCGTCGACGAGTTCCACCCGCCGGATCTGCGCCACCGGCGTGTGGACGTGCTCGTGCACGGCGGCGCCCGAGCGGTAGGAGTCAGCGACGGCCCACGAGCCGGCGGTCTCGTGCCGGTCCTCGCCGTCGACCACTACCACCCGGCAGACGGTGCCGACCGGCAGGCCGATGGCGGACACCCACACGTCGCTGCCCCAGGCGGTTCCCTGCACCTGCACGCGGGCCTGCACTCCGGCGCCGACGGCCGTCCCCTCGGCGAGCGGGGCGCCGGCCGGTGCGGAGCGGTCGGGGCCGGCCGCGGTCGGGACCGGCCCGGGCCGGTCGCCGGGGTCGTGGGCCGACAGCCACAGCCCGGTGGGAACCGCCAGCACCATCGCCGCGGTTGCGGCGGCGGCGAGTGCCAGCAGGCGGCGCCGTCGGCGCCGGCGGGCCAGCTCGGCGAGCAGCCGGTCGAACAGGTCGGGGCCGGGGGCCGGCGGGGCGTCCTGCTCCGTCGCAGGCACCGCGGAGAGCCGCTCGCTCACCGCCGCGAGTTCGGTCCGCTCCTGGCGGCAGCTCGGGCAGGTGTCCAGGTGCGCGGTGACGGATGCGGGGAGTTGGCGGCGGCCGAGCAGGGCGACCGCCAGCTCCTCCTCCACCGCCCGGCACACCGGCGTGTTCATGGCACGATCCCCCGTTCCTCGCAGGCAACCCTGAGTGCGCGGAGCGCGTAGTAGGCGCGCGACTTCACCGTTCCGGCCGGGATCCCGAGCGCCTCGGCCGCCTCGGCCACGGCCCGGTCCCGGAAGTACAGCTGGTCGATCACCGCCCGGTGGTCGGCGCTGAGCGTGGACAGCGCCTCGGCCATGCCGTGGGCGAGCAACACCTGGTCGAGCACGTCGTCGACCGCCGGAGGGGGATCCCCGGCGCCGGGCCCCCGCGGCGGGGTGACCTCCCGCGGCCGGGCGCGGCGGGCCCGCTCCGCGTCGACGACGAGGTGGCGGGCGACGGTCAGCAGCCACGCCCTGACGGCGGTCGGCCCGCGGTGGGCGGGGTCGAGGGCGGCGGGGTTGCGCCAGGCCCGCAGCAGGGTCTCCTGGACGACGTCCTCGGCGCGGCCGGTGTCCCCGCCGAGCAGGCGTCGCGCGTAGCCGAACAGCACCCCGGCGTGCGCGTCGTACAGGTCGCGCAGCAGATGCTCGTCGGTCGCCGGGAGGGGTCCCACAGCAGGGAGAACGTCGGACGGGGGCGCAGGGTTCACCACCTGGACGGGCTGGGTCCGCCCCACGGGAGCGAGATCACCGCTACCGTCTGCGTGTTGGTCACATCACGAAATGTCACTCGATATCCCGACCGATGGGGGAGGACCCACCAGCCACCGGCCGGGCCGTGTCGATCCGTCGAGTCATCGGAGGAGCCCGTGCACCCTCATCCCTGGTTCCGAGCCCGCACGACCGCAGCCCTGGGCGTCGCCGTCCTGGTGGGGGCGGCGGTCGCCGCCGTCACCGAGCCCGCGTGGGCGACCCCGTCGACGAACGCCGTGGTGAACGAGGCCTACGGCGGTGGGGGCAACTCGGGGGCCACGCTGAAGAACGACTTCGTCGAGCTGGCGAACCGCGGCGCCACGGCGCTCGCCCTGGACGGCTGGTCGGTGCAGTACATCTCCGCCGCACCGGGGGCGACCACGACGTGGCAGGTCACCCCGCTGGCCGGGGCGATCGCCCCCGGCGGCCTCTACCTGGTGGCGGAGGCGGCCGGGGCGGGCGGCACCCAGGACCTGCCCGCGGCTCAGGCGACCGGCTCGACCAACCTGTCCGGTACCGCGGGGACGGTGGCGCTGGTCAACTCGACCGCGGCGCTGACCTGCAAGACGGCGGCGGACTGCGCGGCGGATCCGTCGATCGTCGACCTCGTGGGCTACGGCACCGCGGTCGTGCGCGAGGGCAGTGACGCGCCGGCGCCGTCGAACACCACCTCGGTGCAGCGCTCGGACGGTCCGGACACCGACGACAACGCCGCCGACTTCGCCGCGGCGGCGCCCACCCCGGGGGCGGCGAACACCGGGTCCGGGTCCGGCGGCGGCGGGGGCGAGCCCGGGCCGCTGCGCATCCACGATCTGCAGGGGACGTCGTGGGTGTCTCCGCAGGACGGCAAGGCGGTCACCGACGTGCCGGGCATCGTCACCGGGATCCGGACGTCCGGGACCAAGGGCTTCTGGGTGCAGGACCCCACTGCCGACAACGACCCGGCCACCAGCGAAGGCATCTTCGTCTACACCTCCTCCCCCGGCGTCGCGGTGGGCGACTCGGTGCTGGTGTCCGGCACCGTGAAGGACTACTACGCGCTGGGCAGCGGTGAGACGACCGCGACCACGTCGAACCTGTCCAGCACCGAGATCACCTCGCCGGTGGTGTCGGTGCTCAGCCACGGCAATCCGCTGCCGGCCGCGCTGGTGGTGGGCCCGACGACGGTGCCGAACACCTATGCGCCCGACCTCGGCGGGCGCACCATCGAGTCCACTCCGATCACGCCCGCGCGTTCAGCCCTCGACTTCTGGGAGTCGGTGGAGGGCATGCGGGTGGAGGTGGACAACGCCCGCGTGGTCGGCCCGTCGAACAGCTACGGCGAGCAGTACGTGACCACCAAGCCGGACCAGGCGGCGACCTACCGCGGCGGCACCGAGCTGCTCGCCGAGAACGCCATCCCGTCAGGCCGGTTGGAGGTCGTGCCGGTGGACGGCGCGAGCCTGGGGCTCAACGTCGGCGACGTGCTCGCGGGCGCGACGGTCGGGCCGGTGGACTACTCCTCGTTCGGCGGCTACGTGCTGGCGGCCACCCAGGTGGGTGCGGTGACCCGCAACACGCTCGCGCCGGTGGTGGCGACGGCCCAGAAGTCCCGTGAGCTGGCCGTGGCCACGTACAACGTGGAGAACCTGGCGCCGTCCGACCCTGCCTCGAAGTACCAGCGGCTGGCGCAGGGAGTCGTGACGAACCTCGCCTCGCCGGACATCGTGGCGGTGGAGGAGGTCCAGGACGACAGTGGCGCCACGGACAACGGGACGGTGACCGCCGGGCAGACGCTGACCAAGCTCACCGCAGCCATCGTGGCGGCGGGGGGCCCGCAGTACTCCTGGCGTGAGGTCGACCCGGTGGACGACGCCGACGGCGGGCAGCCCGGCGGCAACATCCGGGTGGCGTTCCTGTTCAACCCGGCGCGGGTGTCCTTCGTCGACTCCGGGGCGGGGAGCGTGGAGCGTTCCACCACGGGCACACGGGTGGTGAAGAGCCATGGGAAGCCGGCGCTGACGCTGTCACCGGGCCGGATCGACCCCACCAACCCGGTGTGGTCGACCAGTCGCAAGCCGCTGGTCGGGGAGTTCACCTTCCGCAAGAAGGCGGTGTTCGTGATCGGCAACCACTTCGACTCCAAGGGCGGCGACCAGAGCGCCGACGGGCGCTTCCAGTACCCGGCGCAGTCCTCGGCGGTGCAGCGGGCCGGGCAGGCGCAGGTGGTGCACGACTTCGTGCGGCAGATCCTGGACCTCGACGCGCGGGCCGACGTGGTGGTGCTCGGCGACCTGAACGACTACCAGTTCAGCCCGGCGGTGACGGCACTGCGCACGGGTACGGCCGATGGGTCGGGTGAGTCGATCATGACCGACCTGATCAGCACGCTCCCGGTCGACCAGCGGTACACCTACGTGTACAACGGGGTCTCCCAGGTGCTCGACCACATCCTGGTGACCTCCGGCGCCGGGCGGGTGGCGTACCAGGTGGTCCACGTCAACGCCGAGTACGCCGACCAGGCCAGCGACCATGATCCGCAGGTGGTGCGGTTGACGCCGTAGCGACCCGGGGCCCCAGCAGTGGGACCCGGCCGCCACACCGGCCGGGTCCCACTGCTCTATGCATTCGTGGCGCTACTTTGTGCAACTGAGCCGGAACGAATCCGGGGAGGAACGCGAGGCAGAGTGGAACGCGACGACGTCCGGCAGTGGCGGTTTCGCGGGCCCGGGACGCAGCTGCGACCGGGCAGCCCCGTCGTGCTGTACAACGAGGTGGTCGACGTCGAGGTGGGTGCCCCCGGGGAGAGCCTGGGGGGCATCCCGCCGGGGTCGGCGGTGACGCTGCGCCGGGCCGGTTCCTCGCCCGACCCCGTCCGCGGCGGCGAGCGACTCGCCGTGTACGTGGAGGGGGTGGGCTTCCTCGCCGCCGCCTCCGATGGTCCGGGGATCGCCACCCGCCCGGGCGAGGCGGCCGAGTGGATCGTCACCGGGGTGGCGCCGGGCGTGGCAGTCCCGGTGGATCGCCCGGTGGCGCTGTTCGACGCCGTCCAGGGGGACCACCTGGTGTGCCTGGACGGCGCGGGCGGGCCGGTCCTGGCCTGGTCGGCGGAGGTGGGGCGCACCGGGCCACCCGGCCCGCGCGACGGCGTGCCGCTGCCGATGCCCCCGCAGTTCCGGCCGCCGGAGGGCGTGCCCGGTGACGTGGAGCTGTGCGGGGCGCTGGTGCCGGTGCGCGACGGGGACCTGTCCGCCGGGGTGCTGGTGTTGCTCGACCCGCCCGACGCCCGGCTGCTCGGCGCCCATCTGGCCGCCCGGGTGCCGGACCTGGCCGCCACGCTGGCACCTGAGCGGAGCGTCGGCGCGGTGGCCTGCCGGTGGGGCGCGGGGTGTGACGGCGCAGTCGGCGGCCTGGAACTTCCTCCGGCGGGTGCCCGGCTGTGGGTGCAGGGGTCCCTGGTGGCCGAGCCCGGGGTGTGTGTGCGCCCCGTCCGGGTGCTGGCGTGGGCTCTGGATGCGGACGGGGACCCGGTGCTCGCCGGGCCCGACGAGCCGCAGTGGCCCGCCGTGGCGATCAGCTGGCAGCTGCTGCTGCTCCCCGTGCACTGCGAGGACAACCTGCCGGAGGTGCCCGTGGCGGTGTACCTGCCGTTGCCCGGGCGCGACGGGGAGCCCGGCTCGACCACCACCTTCACCCCGCTGCGTTCCGGTCCGGGTGGGGCCCGCACGGTGCGGGGGGCGCGGGGAGCGACCGCTCCGGCCGTCGTGCGCGACCCCCGCACGGGGCGGCGGGCGGTGCGCATCGGCATCGCCCCCGCCGACGCGGGTGCGGCGACGACGACGGGGTGCACGGTGCGGGTGCACCTTCCCACCGCCGCCGACCAGGGCTGAGCCGCGGGCACCCGGCCGCACCTGCCCTGCCCGGCACCGGCCGGCAGCCGGAACGGGCCGGGGTGCCCGAGACGGTCGAGGCTCGCCTACGCTGCAGTCCGTGACGGACCTCGTGTACCCCCCGGTCATCCAGCTCGGGCGGGTGGCGTTCGCGACCCTCGGCCTGCGCTTCCGGATCGAAGGCGTCGAGAACCTTCCCCGCACCGGCGGCGCCGTGCTGGCCAGCAACCACGTGAGCTACCTCGACTTCACCTTCCTCGGCTGGGCGGCGCACCGGCAGCGTCGGCTGGTCCGCTTCATGGCGAAGGAGGTGGTCTTCCGGCACCGGATCGCCGGGCCGCTCATGCGCGGGATGCACCACATCGCGGTGGACCGCTCGGCCGGGTCGCAGGCGTTCCGCGAGGCGGTGGCGGCGCTGAAGGCCGGCGAGGTGGTCGGGGTGTTCCCGGAGGCGACCATCAGCCGCTCGTTCATGCTGAAGGAGCTCAAGCCCGGTGCTGCACGGATGGCGCAGACGACCGGGGTGCCGATCGTGCCGGCCGTGGTGTGGGGCGGTCAGCGGATCTACACCAAGGGCCATCCGCGGGACTGGAGCCGCGGCAAGGCGATCACGGTGGCGTTCGGCGAGCCGCTGCACCCGGCGAAGCGGGAGGACTCGGCAGCGGTGACCGCCGAGCTGGCGCGGCGGATCTCGGCTCTGCTGGAGCGCGTGCAGCGCGATTACCCGGATGCCCCGGCGGGTGAGGATGATCGCTGGTGGCTGCCCGCGGCGCTCGGCGGCACGGCACCGAGCGCGGCGCAGGCCGAGGCGATGGACTCCGCGGACCGCGGCGTCGAGTGAGTCGAGCCCTTCCCGAGGCGCCCTGACCTGCGGTCAGCGCCGGCGCCACCAGGCCTCGTTGGGCTCCTGCACCGGAAGCGCCCGGGCGCTCGGCGGGACGCGGACGCCGGAGCGGCCACCCGTGGGGGAGAACAGGACCTCATTGATCTGCCGGTAGTGCATGTCCGGCTGGGGGACGAAGTTGATGGTGCTCAGCGCCTGGTCCTGGCCGGCGGACTCGAGCACGAACTTTCCGTAGCCGATGATCTGCCCGAACGGGGTGCGGTCGTAGCGCATGTCCGTGACCTTGCCCAGCGGCATCATCGACACCTTGCGCACGACGATCCCGTTCACCAGCACGAGCCTGCGGTCGGTGGACAGGAAGATCGTTCGGTACCACTGCAGCAGCTTCCACAGCGAGCGGACGGCGACGGCCACCCAGAGCACGACGAGCGCGTCCGCGGCCAGGCCGGAGCCGCTGGAGTTCCCGGAGATCCTTGATTCGAGGATCCCGAGCAGGATCAGCCCGCCCACGGCGGACACGATCGGCTCGGTCAAGTAGAAGACGTGCAGCCTCGTGCTGAAGATGACCTTCTCGGTAGGCACGAGGTAGCGGTCGACCTCCCGGGGAAGCCCGGGGTGTGCCAACCGCAGCGGCTCTCGCGCCACGGGATCAGCCCTTCTTCATCAACGCATCGAAGAACTTTCCGACCGAGCCCAACCCCGAACCGAGCTTGGTGATGGCGGTGCGGACGACGCCTGCGGCTTCGGTCGGGCTCACCACGACCGCGTAGACGACGAAGATGACTACCAAGACCAACAGGACTTTCTTCACCCGCGGCGTCAGCATGGCGTCGTGTCCTCCTCCGAGTCCCTGCGGTGAGTCATGCCGATCGGTCCCGGTTGATCAGCATGGGAGCATCTTCCCCGAACGAGTGCCGTGACGGTAGGCGTGTCGCACGGCGCGTCGCACATTGGTTTACGTACAGTGTCCTGCTTCGCGCCCTACCGTGACTAGACCATTACGCCCAGTTGTGACGTATCCGTCGACATCGGTCGTGTTCAGACAGCACCGTACAGGCGGTCGCCGGCGTCGCCGAGCCCGGGGACGATGTACCCGACCTCGTTCAGCCGCTCGTCCATGCCGGCGACGACGATCGTCACCGGGGCCTGCGGGCCGAAGGCCGCCTCGACCGCGGCGACACCCTCGGGGGCGGCGAGCAGGCAGATCGCCGTGACGTCGTCAGCCCCGCGGTCGAAGACGAACTGGATGGCGGCGGCGAGGGTGCCGCCGGTGGCGAGCATCGGGTCGAGCACGAAGACCTGCCGGCCCGACAGGTCGTCGGGCAACCGGGTGGCGTACGTGCTGGCCTGCAGGGTGTGCTCGTCGCGGATCATCCCGAGGAACCCGACCTCGGCGGTGGGCACCAGCCGGGTCATTCCGTCGAGCATGCCGAGCCCGGCCCGCAGGATCGGCACGACCAGCGGCTTCGGCTGGCTCAGCTTCACCCCCGTCGTCGCCGCCACCGGCGTGGTCACCGGCACCGGGTCGACCCGGACGCCGCGGGTGGCCTCGTAGGCCAGCAGGGTGACCAGCTCGTCGGCGAGCCGGCGGAAGGTCGGAGAGTCCGTGCGACGGTCCCGCAACACGGTGAGCTTGTGGGCCACCAGCGGGTGGTCGACGACATGCACGCGCATGGCGGGCAACCTATCGCCTCGGCGCGGGCCGCGGCGGAACACCGTCGCCGCCGAGATGTCGGCATCCAGACAGCGCAGGGCACTCGCACGCGGGCGGCGACGATGCCACCATGTGGGCCGTGGCGTACTTCACCGCGGTGATCGCTCGGTCCGGCTCGTCGTGGCGTGCCCGCGACGTGGAGGTGGACGAGGCGCAGACGCTCGACGACCTCGTCGACGCCCTGCGCGGCGTCGCCGTCGACAGTCAGCCGGTGCTGGCCGTCATCGAGCACGAGGACGAGTGGTTCGCCGTCGTCCGGGTGGACGGTGAGGACGAGCCCCGGTTGTTCGTGTCCGATCTGGGCGCTGCCTCGCGCAGCGCCTACGCGGAGCTGCTCGCGGCCGCGGCGGACGTGGACGTGCCGGACGAGGACGAGAGCGGTGACCCCGCCGCGGGCGACGGCGCCGCTGCGGAGGGCGGCGAGGAGTCGGAGGCCGAGGCGGAGCCCGAGGAGACGGTCGTGGCCGCCTGGGCGGGCGAGCCCGACCTGCTGGACGACCTCGGGGTGAGCTCCCGCAACCTGCGCAAGCTCGTGGAGGACAACGGCGACGACCCGGGAGCGGTGCTCGGGGAGGTGGGCGAGACCGTCGGTTTCGCCGACCTGCTGGAGGCCCTGCGCTGACCGGGGCGCGGGCGATGCCACCCGCCCCGGGCGATGTCGCGGCCGTGGAGCTCGCGCTGCACGAGGCGTGGGCGGCGGAGGCGGGCGGTGAGGTTCCCGTGGGGGCCGTGGTGCTCGGCCGGGACGGCGTGGTGCTGGGGCGTGGCCGCAACGCCCGCGAGACCACCGGAGATCCGACGGCTCACGCCGAGATCCTCGCCCTCCGCGAGGCGGCGGCCACCCTGGGCCGGTGGCGGCTGGACGGCTGCACCCTCGCCGTGACCCTCGAGCCGTGCGCGATGTGCGCCGGGGCGCTGGTGCTGGCGCGGGTCCCCCGGCTGGTGTTCGGCGCCTGGGACCCCAAGGCCGGCGCGGCCGGCTCGGTGCTCGACGTGGTGCGCGAGCGCCGGCTCAACCACCGCGTCGAGGTCGTCGGGGGGGTGCTGGAGCGCGAGTGCGGTCGCGTGCTGCATGCCTTCTTCGCCCGGCAACGCACCGGCTCCCCGCCCGCCGGCGGCGGGTGATCCGATTCGAAGCCGGGGCCGCCCAGGCGCTACCCTCGTCGGCGGTGGCGTGTCCGAGCGGCCTAAGGAGCACGCCTCGAAAGCGTGTGAGGGGGCAACCCCTCCGTGGGTTCAAATCCCACCGCCACCGCTCTGACCTGCAGCGATGACTCCATACCCGTGCCGGGTCTGGAGTCATCGCTGGGTCTGTGGTCTCATTTCCCCGCCTGTTGGCCCGCGGTCGCATCGTCTGTCCGCGTTCGTGGGCGTCCACCTGGGTGCATCCGGTGAGAACCGAGTTACCCCTCAGGGTCATCGGCTTCCCGTTGTCGACGGTTGGCTTCAAGCACGGCGGAGCTGGGAAGTTGGAACTCCACATCGGTGCCCTTGCCCCGCGCCCAGGCGGTCACCTCTGCCAGCGATCCGGTCATGGTTTCGAGGGGGGCCCGGGTGTCTTCCTCGCTGTACCAGACGCCGCGGTAGTGGTGGATCCGATCCGGCCGGCCGCCCTTGAGACCCAGGGACGCCGTCACGAGGACGTGAGTTGCCATCCGGTGGGCACCCGGCCCTTCCGCCTGCGCTCCGGACAAGATGCGCACTTCAGGCAGAGATGAGTCCGATTGCTCCGTTGGCCACTTCGAACCGGAATTGCAGACCCGTGGCACGGGAGAGCTTGGCGATGGTTTCGAGGGACGGCTGATGCTCAGCCTTCTCCAGTCGGGCGATGGCCGGCTGAACCAACCCGACGAGGCCGGCGAGGTCACGCTGGCTCAAGCCGTGCTCGGCGCGGTACGTGACGACCCGGTTGGCGACTTCGCGGGCGAACGCCAGCCGATCCCATTCGGCACGGAACTCCGGGTCCTGGCCGTGCTTCTCGATAACCTGGTCGAGGGACTTCATCTCCGAGAGCTTCACCTGTCCTCCTCCACCTCCTCCAGTCTGTCCACGGCTGCGCGCACAGCGCGGGTGAATCCGCTGGGGTCAACGCTGGCCTCGGGGCCGACCCCACCTGCCGCGGACGGCACTGCTGTGCGGGAAGCCGAGTGCTCGCCCGATGATCCGTAACTTCTCCAGCGCGGTGTCGATCGCCACCTTCTCCCTCGCGGGTACGTTGCTGAGCTCGATATCGGCGTCAGGGTGGACCAGCACTGTCCAGACCACGGATCTACGATAACACATGTGCTATCGCCTAGCTCGCGTCGCGGCTGACCCTTGCGCTCGCCGGGCGACTCATTCCCGGTCTCATTCGGGCGCGGGCGCGGTCAGGTTGCCGCCTCGGGCGCGGTCAGGTGGAGGACGCGGCGAGTCCGCGCCCGTGGGGAAGGGCGACCAGCCAGCGCTGGGCCGTCTGGCCGTTCCGGTCTTGGAACCACGCGTTCCACCCGGGGACCCCGTCCTCGTTCAGGGTCAGATAACGGTGGCTGTGGGCCGCCTGGATGAGGTAGCCCACTCCATCGGGAGCATCTTCCAGGCGCCATCTTTGCCAAGCGGCTCGGTGCGTTTCCCACATGATTGGGTGGGGGTCACCTGACGTCTCCCTCGTCGCGTCAAGTACCAGGCCATTCGCGGCGGAGACAATGAGAACCTCGCCCTCGACGCCGCTCGGCCTGAGGAACCACAGTTGATGTCGCTGCCCATGTGGGGGCCAGAAGTGCGGCGCCGCTCCATTCTCGGTTCCGAAAGCGGTGTCGAGCGCCAAGCCGCAGGCTCGTGCTATGAGCAGGAAGGGACCCGCTTCCTTGGGTTTGCGTCGCAGGATGGTCCGCACGTCGCCCAGCCGAATCGCCAGGCCGGGCAGTCTCAGTTCCACGTTCACCTCGGTCACCCGCACCACCCTATTCAGGGTGGTGCGGCGTGTGGCTCGAATCCCTCCGACCGGAGTCCTGCTCGGCGCTCGGATTACCTCCTCCACTTGGCTCTTGTCGGGCGAGAGGCAAGGAGGGTGTGGCCGAGGCCCAGAGCTAACTGCGAATACGCCCGGCCACATCCTGGCGAATCCTGCTTGCGAGCGTTGATACCGCATCGAGTGCGTTCGAGGTCCGGTGTCTGGTCGGCGCGGCCGAAGCCTTCGACGACCGCGTGGACTGCGCCGGCTGCCCGCTCGTTCACCAAGCGCACCGACCTGCACATGGTCTACCCGCACGGGGCCGCTCGCCCCGGGGCGAGCGACCACACCAGCGGCAAGGCGGTTACGGACCGGACCGCGCCGGAGACGGGATCACCTGCGAGCACGCATGAATGGGTCATCCGGCCGTGGTGGGGCAACTCGCCACGGGTCGCGCTGAGTCAAGGGTTCCGGGTCGCCCTCGTCTCGTCGCGGCCGCTCTGGGGTGTCGGCGCCGTCGGTCGGTGCCGGGCGGCCAGCACCCATCCCATTCGTGAGGAACGGATGACAGATCGCGGAATCATGGAGCGCCGAAGCCGGTCGGCGGGTACGTTCCGCTGCGGGTGGGCCCCTGGTGGGCTGCCTGGCCGGGCCCGGCAGTGCGCCCCCCGTCGCCTGCCGGGCGCCGGTCCGGGGCTCTGCCACGTCGGGTAGCCACTGCGGCGGCGGCTGGGGTGCCCGCGAGGTGGGCACGGGGTTCTTGACGATCAGATGACGGCGTGTCGTGGTTGACGGCGGGACGCCGACCGGCGGGGTAGCGTCCGCTGCGGACGGGCACCCCCGTGGCCCGCCCGGTCGGGGCCCGCCGGTACCTCCCCCGTAACCGGCCGGGCCTCGACCACTGTCTCGCCCGCCCCCCGCCGAGTCGCCCGTCGCCGAGTCGCCCGTCGCCGCCCGGCCGCACCTTTGCGAAGCACTACCTTCCCTGGTCAACCTGCCCGGGGCAGACCATCTACGGTGCGGTAGCGGACCCCCGCGCGGCGGGGTCGACCCCGGCCGGGACGCCCGCGGGGAAACCGGCGGATTCGGCGACGATCATGGCCTACTGGCGGGTAGGTTCCGCGGTGGGCAGGCTTCCCCGTGGTCTGCCCGGTCGGGGCCCGGCGGTGTCTCCCCCGTCGCCGTCCGGGTCCCGGCCCTTGCTCCCGAAGCTCAGGGCCAGGCGGCGATCACGAACCGCCGCGCTAGTAGGTGAACGACCCGAGCAGGGACTGCACCTTCGCTGCGAGTGAGGCAAGTTCGGACGCCGACTGCTGGGTGGCGTTCGCCCCGGCGGACGTCTGGGCCGCGTTCGCGGAGATGGGCTCGAGGTTCACTGCCATCTGGTCGGCACCGCCGGCCACCCCGCTCACGTTCCGGCTGATCTCCATCGTGGTGGCCGTCTGCTCCTCGACAGCGGCGGCGATGGTGGTCTGCTTCTCGTGGATCTGATCCATGATGCTGGAGATCCGCCCGATGGCGTCCGTGGCCCGTTGGGTCGTGGACTGGATCGCGCCGATCTTCGCGGTGATGTCGTCGGTGGCCCGCGCGGTCTCCTGGGCCAGGTCCTTGACCTCCGCGGCAACCACGGCGAACCCCTTGCCGGCATCGCCGGCGCGTGCCGCCTCGATGGTGGCGTTCAGCGCCAACAGGTTGGTCTGCTCTGCGATCGAGGTGATGACCTTGACGATCTCGCCGATCTCGGCGCTGGCCGTGTCGAGCTCGCTGACCGCGGAGGAGGTGTCGGCGACGGTGGCCACCGCCTCGGTCGCGACCTGCGAGGCCGACGACGCCTGGGTGGCGATCTCGCTGATCGATGCGGTCATCTCCTCGGTGGCGGCCGACATCGACGCGGTGGAGTCGGCGACATTGCGGGCCGCGGCGCTCATCTCACCCACCTGCAGGGTCGTCTGGGCGGCACCGCTGTCGAGCTGCGCGGAGACCGAGCTCAGCTCCTCCGCGGAGCTGGCCATCGCCGTCGTCACTCCCGATACCTCGCGCACGATGGCGGCGATGCTTGCGACGAAGGAGTTGAACAGTGTGGCGACGTCGCTGAGCTCGTCCTTCCCCTCCACGTCCAGCCTCGCGGTCAGGTCACCGCGGCCGTGCGAGATCGCGTCGAGCCGCGAGCGCAGGCCCTGCAGCGGCCCACGGATGGAGCGCGAGATCAGCGTCGAGGCGCCGATCACGAAGAGCAGGATGAGTGCCCCCGCGCCGAGCATGAGCTTGATCGCGGTGTCGCCCTGCGACGACGCGCTGTCGGTGGCGCTGCGCTGCTGCGCAGCGAGCGCGTCGGCCGCCGAGCTGAGGTGCTGGGTGGCGGTCCCGAAGACGCTGATCTCCTGCCCCAGCACGAGCTTGTCGGCGGTCAGCCGCGCCGCGCGATCCCCGCGCCGGTACAGGGCGACGACCTGGTCGTCCACCTGCATGAACGTGGTCAGCCCGCCGGCCACGGCGGACAGGTCCGTGCGCACCGAGGCCGCCGAGTTTGCGGTCAGCGCCTGCAGGGCGGCGATATCGGTCCGGGTGCGCGCCACCGAGGCGAGGAACGCCTTGCGGGAGTCGGCCGAATCGGCGGCTGCCGACGGCCCCAACCGGGTCACGTCGAAGGCATAAGCGGTCTGCCAGCCGTTGAAGTCGGCGAAGTCGAACTGCACGGTCTGCGCCGCCGCCCGGGCGGCCCCCAGCGCGTTGACCTCCTTCTGCACGGTGACCTGGGAGCGCAGCTCGGTGAACCCGACGGCCACCAGGGTCACCACGGCGACCGTCACGACGACCGCGAGCACGGTCAGCCGTACGGTTACCCCCACTCGGCGAAGCATGGCCACTCCCTCTCTCACCGCAGTTCCCCCGGGACCGCGGTATCGACCATGTGACGCGGTGAGTTGAGCGCCTGCGCGCAGGGCGGGCCACCTCGGCGCGGGATTGCGGAAAGGCCCACTCGAACGGCGCAGCCGGGCCGCCCTGGCGCTGGTGATCGTCACGGGTGCGGCCGGCCGGGCGCTACCAGGCGATCTCGTGGCAGCCGGTGTGGGTCTCCGGCTCGACCTGCAGGGTGGCGTGGACGATGCCGTGGCCTTCGGCGAGTACGGCCCGTGCAGCGTCGAGCACGGGGTGCGGGTCGGCCCCCTCCCCTGTCACCAGGTGTGCCGTGGCGACGTTCATGCCGGAGGTGAGGGTCCACAGGTGCAGGTCGTGGACGTCGCGGACGCCGGGGACCCCGCGCAGGTCGGCGTCCACCCGCAGCGGGTCGACCCCCATCGGGACGTGCTGGGCGAGCACCGCGATGACGTGGCGCCCGAGCGTGAGGGCCCGAACCACGACGAACAGCCCGATGGCGGCCCCCGCCACGGTGTCCCAGAAGGGGCGACCCGTCAGTTGGATGGCGGCGGCAGCCACCAGCACCCCGAAAGATCCCGCGGCGTCCCCGGCAACCTCCAGGTAGGCGGCGCGGACGTTGAGTGCCGCACTGGCGCCGGGGCGGAGCAGTGCCATGGCGACCAGGTTGATCAGCAGTCCCCCGGCGGCGACCAGGGCCATCAGTCCCGTCGCGGGCTGCTGGGCGTGAGTTGTCCGGATGGCTGCTTCGACCAGGACGTAGCCGCCCACGCCGAGCATGAGCATCACGGCCAGCCCCGAGGCGAAGACCTCGGCCCGGTAGTGGCCGTAGCTGCGCCGCCCGCTGCGGTCGGGGCGGGCGGCGATGTGTGTCGCCAGCCAGGAGGCGCCCAGGCCGACGACGTCCGTGGCCATGTGGCCGGCGTCCGACACCAGGGCGAGGGAGCCGCCGACCAACCCGGCGACCAGCTCGAGCAGCAGGAAGGCCGCGGTGAGCGCGGCGGTCAGGGCGAGCCGGCCCCGGTATCCCGCCGCCGCGTGGCCGGCGCCCGGTGGGAGGGCGTGTGCGTGACCGTGAACCATTGCCGCCCAGTCTCCATCACGGCGCCGCGAGCGGCTGGCCGGCAGGCCGGATCAGGGTGTGCAGTTGTGGGTGTCGACAGGGGGGGTCGTGATGAGCTTCGCCGCGGACGCGACCTGCCGCATCGCCCGGAAGCCGTTGCCGAGCACCAGGTCGACGGTCATCTCCGTGCGCGCGTCGGGCACCAGGGTCACGGTTCCGTTCACCTGGGCGGCGACGGTGCGGG
Source organism: uncultured Actinomycetota bacterium (assembly GCA_963784535.1). Classification (GTDB taxonomy): domain Bacteria; phylum Actinomycetota; class Actinomycetes; order Actinomycetales; family Kineosporiaceae; genus CAWARR01. The sequence continues at coordinate 828,485 of CAWARR010000008.1, forward strand.
CCTGCAGCAGGCCGCTCGGGCCGTAGTGAACCTCCGCTGCGGCCTTCACCGGCTTGCCGGCCGCTGCGTTGCCGAAGTCGGGCACGAGGAATCCGCGCTTCTGCAGGTCCTTGGTGACCGTGGCCGCCAGTCCGTGCCGGGTGGTGGCGTTGAACACGCGGACCGACGTTCCCTTCATCGCCGCGGCGGTCGGCGTCGGCGCCGGGCAGGGCACCGGAGCGGACGGGGTGGCCGAGAACGGTAGTGACCACCAGCCGAGCCAACTGGTGAGGCCGAGCAGCCCGACCATCAGCGTCATGGCGAAGATCAGCAGGAAGGTGGCGGTCTGGCGGCGGTGGCGCTGCAGTCCCTGGCGCAGGATTGTGGGTGTCAGCGCCGCGGGCGTGGGGGAGGGGGCAGCGGCCACCCCCTCCTCGGCGTGGCGGGCCTGGGTCCATGAGGTCAGCGGGACGGAGCCGATGTAGCGGCCTTCGGACGGGTCGTAACCGGGCAGGTCGGTGACCACCGAGGGGTCGTCTCCGCCGCCGGCTTCGAGGCCCGTCCCCGCTGCCGCTGCTTCGGGTTCGGTCGCCTCGGCGGGTTCGGTCGCCTCGGCGGGTTCGGAGGGCTCGGCGGGTTCGGAGGGCTCGGCGGGTTCGGAGGGCTCGGCGGGTTCGGTGACCTCGGCGGGTTCGGAGGGCTCGGCGGGTTCGGAGGGCTCGGCGGGTTCGGAGGGCTCGACCGGTTCGGTGACCTCGACCGGTTCGGTGACCTCGACCGGTTCGGTGACCTTGACCGGTTCGGTGACCTTGACCGGTTCGGTGACCTCGACCGGCGCAGCGGGGTCGACCGGTGCGCCCGGGTCGACGGAGCTCCCCAGGGCGACGGTCTCGGCATCAGGATCAGGTTCGGTGGTCGTGATCGGCGCCGACTCGGTTTCGGCGGGGGGCTCGGGTTCGGCGGCGGGCTCGGGTTCGGCGGCGGGCTCGGGTTCGGCGGCGGGCTCGGGTTCGGCGATCGGCGCCGCCCCCGCGGCCACGCGGTCGGGCGCGGGCGGTTCGCTCACCGGCTCGGCCCGTTCCGTTCCCGCCTCCAGCGGGGCCCCGGCTTGCGGTTCCGGCCGGCCCACCGGCGCGGGGGCCTCGGTGCCGTTCGCGGAGGGCCACCCCGATGCCGGTGTGCTGGGTGATTGGGCCGGCGCGGCGGCGGCAGCCCCGACCGCATCCTCGTCGACCGGGGCGCCGGGCGGGGCCTGCGTCCCGGTGCCCCCAGAGGAGGCGGCAGGCTGCGCCGAGTCGTCCTCGGATCCAGGCGACGTCTTCACGTCCGTGAGGACGCGCGGGGGGGCACTGGGAGTTGCCACCGTGGATCTATTCGTGACCAACTTGTCATCTGTGCTGATGGCGGTGGCCGGCGCTGCCGGGCGCCGCGGCTTCGCCTTGGGTCGGCGGGCGCCGGTCGACGGACGGCCACCTCGCCCCGGATCGTTCGGAGCGCTCGCCTCATCACCCTCGGACTCGGCCATCGCCGCCTCAGTTGTCGAGCACCAGGACCCGGGCGTGCAGCACGGATCGCTGTGCGAGGGCTGCACGGACCGCCCGGTGCAGCCCATCCTCCAGATACAAGGTGTCCTGCCACTGGATCACGTGGGCGAACAGATCCCCGTAGAACGTCGAGTCCTCCGACAGCAACTGCTCCAGGTCGAGGGTGCGCTTCGTGGTCACCAGCTCATCGAGCCGGACCTGGCGGGGTGGCACGTCGGCCCACTGCCGCGGGGTGGCGTACCCGTGATCGGGGTACGGGCGCCCGTCACCGACTGCCTTGAAGATCACCCGCCGATTCTACGAGTTCCCGGTCAACCGGGCGGCCCGCGACGTGCCGGGGTGCTTGAGCGCGGCGCGCTGCCGGGCAGCGAGCTGCGCGGCAGCCGGCGTCGGGCCTGTTCACCCGCCGACCGCCACCCAGAGCGGGACCCGCAGCGTGCCCGCCCGATGCCCGAGAGCGATCATCACTCTCCGGCATCGGGCCAGGCCGGCTGGCGGAGGATAGGGGATTTGAACCCCTGAGGGTGTTTAGCCCAACACGATTTCCAATCGTGCGCCCTAGGCCACTAGGCGAATCCTCCGCCCGCGAGTGTAATGGGCCCGCCGGTCCGGTCGCGCGCGACCACGCCGGAGGCCGGGTAGAGTTACGTGCAGACCCCTCGTGCGGCGTCATCCCGCTGAACCCCCCCAGGGCCGGAAGGCAGCAAGGGTAGGTGGGCCCTGGCGGGTGCGCGGGGGGTCCTCGCATGTCCGGGCGCCCGCAGGGCCGGCTGCCCGCCGTCGGTGCGCCCGGCTAGGGTTCCAGGGTGTCGCAGGCGCTGTACCGTCGCTACCGGCCCGAGACGTTCGCCGAGGTGATCGGCCAGGAGCACGTCACGGCGCCGTTGATGGCGGCGCTCGGGCGGGACCGGGTGAACCACGCCTACCTCTTCTCGGGGCCGAGAGGCTGCGGCAAGACCACGAGCGCCCGCATCCTGGCGCGGTGCCTCAACTGCGCCCAGGGGCCCACTGCCACACCCTGCGGGGAGTGCGACTCCTGCCGAGACCTCGCCCGGGGCGGACCGGGCAGCCTCGACGTGGTCGAGATCGACGCCGCCAGCCACGGTGGCGTCGACGACGCGCGCAGCCTGCGCGAGCGCGCGGTATTCGCCCCCGCCCGCGACCGCTACAAGGTCTTCATCATCGACGAGGCCCACATGGTCTCGACGCAGGGGTTCAACGCCCTGCTGAAGATCGTGGAAGAGCCTCCGCCCCACGTCCGGTTCGTGTTCGCCACCACCGAACCCGACAAGGTGATCGGGACGATCAGGTCACGGACGCACCACTACCCCTTCAGGTTGGTGCCGCCCGAGCGACTGCAGGCCTACCTCGCGCAGTTGTGCGACCAGGAGGCGGTGGCGGTCGGCCAGGGGGTGCTCCCGCTCGTCGTGCGTGCCGGCGCCGGCTCGGTCCGCGACTCGCTGTCGGTGCTGGACCAGCTCATCGCCGGAGCCGGCGCGGAGGGGCTGACGTACCCGATGGCGGTGTCGCTGCTCGGCTACACCGATGCGGCTCTGCTCGACGAGGTCGTGGACGCGCTCGCCGCCGGCGACGGGGCGACGGCCTTCGGCGTGGTGGACCGGGTGATCGAGTCGGGACATGACCCGCGCCGGTTCGTCGAGGACCTACTGGAGCGGCTGCGGGACCTGATCGTGGTGGCGGCGGTGCCCGGCGGCGCGGCGGCGGTGTTGCGCGGCGTGCCGGCCGACCAACTCGATCGGATGGGAGGGCAGGCCGGGCGGTTTGGGCGGGCCGAGCTGTCCCGTGCCGCCGACGTGGTCAACGCGGCCCTGACCGAGATGATCGGTGCGACTTCGCCGCGGCTGCAACTCGAACTGCTGTGCGCGCGGCTGCTGCTGCCCGCGGCCGACGATGCCGAGCGCGGACTGCGGGCCCGCGTCGATCGGCTGGAGAAGCGCCTGGGGGTCCCGGGTACCGGTGCCCTTCCGCCGGCGCCGGCCCCGGCGCCGGTCCCGCGGGTGGGGCCGGGCAGGGAACGTGCCGAGTCCGTGGCCGCCGCCGCGACCGCGGAAGCGCGGTCGGCACGAGGTGGCTCCGGCCAGCCCGACTCTGCGACTGGCCCTGCCGCTGCGACTGGCCCTGCCCCTGCGACTGGCCCTGCCCCTGCGACTGGCCCTGCCGCTGCAACTGGCCCTGCCGTTGCGACTGGCCCTGCCCCTGCCCGGGTGGCTGCCCCCGGCGCCGCTCCGCCGTCCGCCGCCGCTCCGGCTCCGCCTCCCCCGGCAGCCCCGACAGCCCCGGCGCCGACCGGCCCGCCGGCGGCAGCGGGAGGGATGGACACCGCGACGGTCCGCCGGATGTGGCCCGAGGCGCTGGGCGCGCTGTCCGGGCTGCGCCGGACGACCTGGTCCCTGATCTCCCAACACGCGCAGGTGCTGGACTACGACGGCCAGAGGCTGTTGCTCGGCTTCGCCACCACAGGGCTGGCCGGCAGTTTCGGCCGCGGGCCGCATCAGGAGTTCCTGCGCCAGGCCCTGATCGACAGCATGGGGCTCGACTGCCGGATCGAGGTGGTGGGGGGCTCGACGCCGCCGCCCGCCCGCCCCGCGGCGCCCGCGACCCCGGGGGCCGTGGGTGCCTCCGCGCCGCCCCGCGGCGGAGCCGCTGCGGGACCGGAGGTGCCCGCACGGCGGACGGCGTCGGCCCTGGCTCCCGGCGCGGAGACCCCCGGTCGCGCAGTCGCCGGCCCCACCCGTCCGGCTCCCGCTCGGGGCGGCCAGGACCGGGCAAGGACCGGGCGGGGGAGCGGTGCACCGGCCGGTGCCGGTCGCGGCGCAGGCCCTGCTCGGGGCAGGGGGCCCGGCACCGCCCCCTACGACGACATCCCTCCGCCCGACGAGCCGCTCGCGGACGACGAGGCACCGCCGGAGGACGGCCCGCCGTCCGATGCCTGGTCCGCCGGGCGGGCCGAGTCGGTACAGCCGCGAACGGGGCCACCGGGAACGGGCCAACCGGGAACGACGCGGTTCGCCGCCGCGGCGGTCGCGGCGGTCGCCGACGACGAGCCGAGTGTCGACGACCCGGACATCGAGGGGTCGAGCCTGGTGGGAGCCCCGGTGATCGAGCAGCTTCTCGGCGGGAAGGTGATCGAGGAGCGCCAGGAGTGACCTCCGACCTCGCCGACGTGCTGGCCGGCATCGACTCCTGGCCGGCCCCGCACCCGCGGATCGCTGTGGTCAGGCCCGGCGGGGAGACGGCGACGCACGGCGATGGCAGCCGCGTGTCGCGCATCGCCTCCGTGTCGAAGCTGCTCACCACCTACGCCGTGCTGGTGGGCGTCACCGAAGGGGCGATCGAACTCGACCAGCCCGTGGCACCGCCGGGCGCGACCGTGCGGCACCTGCTCGCGCACACCGCCGGGTTCGGCTTCGAGTCGGGGGCAGGGGTGATCGCTCCGCCCGGAACGCGCCGGGTGTACTCCAACCGGGGCATCGAGGAGGCCGCCGCGGCGCTGGGCCGGGCCAGCGGCGTGCCGTTCCCGACCTACCTGCGCGAGGCGGTGCTCGACCCGCTGGGGATGACCTCGACCACCGCGGAGGGCTCCGCCGCGTTCGGGTTCACCAGCTGCGTCGAGGACCTCTCCCGGTTCGCCGCGGAACTGCTGGCGCCCCGGCTGCTGCCCGCGCAGGTCCTCACCGACGCGGTGCAGGTGGCCTTCCCGGGGCTGGCGGGCGTGCTGCCGGGGATCGGCCGCTTCGACCCCTGCGACTGGGGGCTGGGCTTCGAGCGGAACTTCGGCCGGGCGGGACACTGGAGCGGCGAGGCGCTCGACCCGCGGTCCTTCGGTCACTTCGGCGGCTCCGGGTCCTTTCTCTGGGTCGACCCGACCCGCGCCCTCGCCTGTGTCTGCCTGACCGGCCGCGACTTCGGTCCCTGGGCGCTGCAGGCCTGGCCGCCGCTGTGCGCCGGCGTCGCGGCGAGCGCGCCGCGCCACCCGGGGACCAGCGCGGTGTCGCCATGACCACGTAGGCTCGGGGTGTGTACGAGGGCGTGGTCCAGGACCTCATCGACGAGCTCGGGCGGCTGCCCGGGGTCGGGCCGAAGAGTGCCCAACGGATCGCCTTCCACCTGCTCCAGTCCGACCCGACCGACGTCCGCCGGCTGGTATCGGCCCTGAACGAGGTGATCGACAAGGTCCGGTTCTGCGTCACCTGCGGGAACGTCTCCGCCGAGGAGCAGTGCCGGATCTGCCTGGACTCCCGGCGTGACGGCACGGTGCTCTGCGTCGTCGAGGAGCCGAAGGACGTCGTGGCGATCGAGAAGACCCGCGAGTACCGGGGCCGCTACCACATCCTGGGCGGGGCGATCAGCCCGATCGAGGGTGTCGGTCCCGACGACCTGCGGATCAAGGAGCTGGTGCATCGGCTGGCGTCCGGCGAGGTGACCGAGGTCATCCTGGCGACCGACCCGAACCTCGAGGGGGAGGCGACGGCGACCTACCTGGCCCGCTGGCTGAAGCCGATGGGCGTCAGGATCACCCGGCTGGCCTCGGGGCTGCCGGTCGGGGGCGACCTGGAGTACGCCGACGAGCTGACCCTGGGGCGGGCATTCGAGGGGAGGAGACTGCTGGATGTCTGATGACGTGATTACCGGCACGACGGACGATCTGGATACGACGGAAGAGGTTGCGGTGGCCGCCGAGGTGCTGGAGCTGCGACGGCTGGCGCACGAGACCGCCACCGACGCACAGACCTTCCTGGATGCGGTGACGGAGGTGGCGGCCGGCTCGGCCCCGGACACGGCGATCCCGGTCCTGCTGCTCGCGCTGTCCCAGACCCTGCTCGCGGGTGCCCGCCTCGGTGCCATCACCGACGTCGTGCCGAGTGAGCGCTTCGAGCCTGATTCCGGTCCGGATCCCGACGTCGACCCGGTCCGGGCCGGGCTGGCCAACCTGTTCGAGGGCCTCGACGAGTACGCCGACGTGGTCGACCCGCTCACCTCCGGAGAGGTGGTCCGCGGCTCGCTCACCGACGACCTGGCTGATGTCGCCGCCGACCTGTCGCACGGGCTGCGGCACTTCCGCGCCGGCAGGGTCGACGAGGCGCTGTGGTGGTGGCAGTTCTCCTACCTGTCGACCTGGGGAGTCCGGGCGGCGATGGCGCTGCGGGTGCTGCAGTCGATGCTAGGCCACCTTCGCCTGGACGCCGACCCCGAGACCGTCGCCGACGCCGAGTTCGAAGCCCTGCACGCTGACTGACCGTGCATCGTCCCAGCACTCGGAACGTGCATCTCGGCATCTGGAATGTTCGAGGGGATCGGCGGCGCGTCGATAGACTGTACGTCTGGGTGGCCGACGCCCGAGTGTGAGCGGGCGGGCCAGGTCGACCGCCCGGCCGCGCAGGCGCGGTCGATGGCTGCACCCGGATGCTGAGACTGGAGAGGCGAACGTGGGCCTTGTCGTGCAGAAGTACGGGGGATCCTCTGTCGCCGATGCCGAGGGCATCAAGCGGGTGGCGCGCCGCATCGTCGACACGAAGCGGCGGGCCACGACGTGGTGGTGGTCGTCTCGGCCATGGGCGACACCACCGACGAGCTGCTCGACTCTCGCCCACCAGGTCACGCCGGCGCCCGCCGCCGCGCGAGCTCGACATGCTGCTCACCGCCGGCGAGCGGATCTCGGCGGCGCTGCTGGCGATGGCGATCGCACGACCTCGGCGTGCACGCGCGCTCGTTCACCGGCAGCCAGGCCGGGGTGATCACCGACCGCGCGGCACGGCGGACGCGCGGATCATCGACATCACCCCGAGCCGGATCGCCGGCGCCCTCGACGACGGCGACATCGCGATCGTCGCCGGCTTCCAGGGCGTCAGCCACGACACCAAGGACATCACCACCCTCGGCCGCGGCGCCTCGGACACCACCGCGGTCGCGCTCGCCGCGGCGCTCGGGGCCGACGTCTGCGAGATCTACACCGACGTCGACGGCGTCTTCACCGCCGACCCGCGGATCGTGCCGAACGCCCGCGCGGATCTCGCGCATCTCCAGCGAGGAGATGCTCGAGATGGCGGCCTGCGGCGCGAAGGTGCTGCACCTGCGCTGCGTGGAGTACGCCCGCCGGTTCGCCGTGCCGGTGCACGTGCGGTCGTCGTTCAGCCGGCCGGAAGGGCACGTGGGTCATCGACGCCGCCGACAGGCGTCGGCGCAGGAGAGGGAGCAGACCGTGGAGCACCCGATCATCTCCGGCGTCGCGCACGACCGCAGCGAGGCGAAGATCACCGTCGTCGGCGTGCCGGACAAGCCCGGCAAGGCGGCGGCGATCTTCCGGGCCGTCGCCGCGGCCGAGATCAACATCGACATGATCGTGCAGAACGTCTCCGCCGCGGCGACCGGGCTGACCGACATCTCGTTCACCCTGCCCAAGACCGACGGCACCGTGGCGATGGCCGCGCTGAAAGCCGTGCAGGCCGGAGATCGGCTTCGACTCGCTGCTGTACGACGACCAGATCGGCAAGGTCTCGCTCATCGGCGCCGGGATGCGCACGCCACCCCGGGGTGTCGGCCACGTTCTTCGCAGGCGCTGGCCGACGCCGGCGTCAACATCGAGATGATCTCCACCTCGGAGATCCGCATCTCCGTGGTCACCCGCGCCGACGACGTCGACGACGCCGTGCGCGCCGTCCACACCGCTTTCGGGCTCGACGCCGACGCAGGTCGAGGCCGTGGTCTACGGAGGGACCGGACGATGAGCGAGCAGCCTGGCCGCAAGCCCACCCTCGCCGTCGTCGGCGCGACCGGCGCCGTCGGCACGGTGATGCTGCAGATCCTGTCCACCCGCGAGGACGTCTGGGGGGAGATCCGGCTCGTGGCCTCCGCCCGCTCGGCCGGCAAGCTGCTGACGGTGCGCGGCGAGACAGGTCGAGGTCAGGCCGCTCGGCCCGGAGGTCTTCGACGGCGTCGACGTCGCGATGTTCGACGTGCCCGACGAGGTGTCCGCCCAGTGGGCGCCGATCGCGGTCGCCCACGGCGCCGTCGTGGTCGACAACTCCGGTGCCTTCCGGATGGACCCCGACGTGCCGCTGGTCGTGCCCGAGGTCAACCCGGCACAGGCGCGCAACCGGCCCGCGGGGCATCATCGCCAACCCCAACTGCACGACCTTGACGATGATGGACGCGCTCGGCGCGCTGCACCGCCGGCTGGGGGCTCACCGCGCTGGTGGTGTCGCGTCCTACCAGGCCGCGTCGGGCGCCGGGCAGCCCGGCATCGACCGGCTGTACGACGAGCTCGAGGTGGTCGCCGGGGACCGCACGCTCGGGCCAGGCACCGGTGACGTGCGGCGCGCGATGGCCGACAAGCTCGGGACACGCCGTCGCCCTTCCCGGCGCCGCTCGCCCTCAACGTCGTGCCGTGGGCGGGCTCGCTCAAGGACGGCGGCTGGACCAGCGAGGAGCTCAAGGTGCGCAACGAGTCGCGCAAGATCCTCGGCATCCCCGACCTGAAGGTGTCGGCCACCTGCGTGCGGGTGCCGGTGGTCACCACCCACTCGCTGGCCGTGCACGCCGACTTCGCAGAAGCCGCATCACGTCGAGGAGGCCCGCGCAGGCGCTGATGGAGGCCCCGAGCGTCGTCGTCCTCGACGACCCGGCGGCGGGCGGAGTTCCCCACCCCCGCCGACGTCGTCGGGCTCCGACCCGACCTTCGTCGGCCGGATCCGCCAGGCGCTGGACTTCCCCAACACCCTCGAGCTGTTCGTCTGCGGCGACAACCTGCGCAAGGGCGCGGCGCTCAACACCGCGCAGATCGCCGAGCTGGTGGCGGCGGAGCTGGTCGAGTCCTGGCGCTGAGCGGCGCCCCGCCCGCACGCCGCGCGGCGCCCCGCCCAGTTGTGGTGGGCACGGTGTGACACCGTGCCCACCCGCGCGGGGGTGGTCAGGCGGGCAGACTGCGGGCGGCGAAGTCGAGCTCGGCGCGCACCTGGCGCACCCGCTCGTCGTCGACCAGCGACCCGTGCCCCGCGTCGTAGCGGTACACCTCGTGCGGTGCCCCGCGCCCCGCGAGCGCCCCGAGGTAGTTCTCGATCTGCCGGATCGGGCAGCGCGGGTCATTCTCCCCCGCCAGCACCAGCACCGGGGCGCGCACGGCGTCGACGTAGGTGAGCGGGCTGGAGTCGCGGTAGCGTTCCGGAACCTCCTCCGGCGAGCCGCCGAACAGCGACCGGTCGAACGCCTTCAGCCCCTCCATCTCGTCCTCGTAGGCCGCGACGTAGTCGGCCACCGGCACCCCGGCGATCCCGACGTCCCAGCGGTCCGGGTGCAGGCCGAGCCCGAGCAGGGTGAGGTACCCGCCCCACGAGGCGCCGGCCAGGACCACCCGCCCGGCCGCCGCCACCCCGCTGCCGACCAGGTGGTCGCGGACGGCGACGACGTCCTCCAGCTCGACGTGGCCGACCCGCGCCTCGAGCGCGTCGCGCCACGCAGAGCCGTACCCCGTCGACCCCCGGTAGTTCACCTGCACCAGGGCGTAGCCGTTGTCCACCCAGGCGCTCGGGTAAGCGCGGAAGGCGTCCTCGTCGTGCGCCGTCGGCCCCCCGTGCACCTCGACCACCAGCGGCAGTGGCCCGGGCAGCGGCCGACCGTCGGCGCCGCGGGGGCGGCGCAGCAGGGCGTGTACCGGGCCGCCGGGGCCGTCCACCCAGACGTCCTCGACACCGACCGAGGCGGGTGCCGCCTCGCCCGGGGCGCTGAGCACGACGGCACCGGCGAGATCGCGGACCGCCGGCGGCTGCGCGGCCGAGGACCACAGGCACCAGGCGTCCTCGTCGGGGCGGACGGTGGCCGCGAGCACGCACCCGTCCTGCGGCCCCACCGGGGTGACGGTGGGCGTGCCGCCACCGCCGGCCGGCAGCTCGACCCGGTACAGCCGGGAGCGGGCCTGGTGGTCGATGCTGACCAGCAGGGCACGGCCGTCGAGGAACCAGTCGGCGTCGGCGACCTCGCCGTCCAGGCCGAGGTCCAGCTCGTGCTGGTCGCCGGTCGTGACGTCCCAGATCAACAACTCGCCGCGCCCGCGGCGCTCGTGCTGCACCAGCAGCCGCGTGTCGCCCGGCACGGGGGCGAAGCCCACCGGCTCGACGCCCTTGCCGGGCCCGTCCCACAGCTGCGCGACCGGGCTCCCGTCGGCGGTGCGCAGCACCCGCAACGCCGGGTGCCGCGAGTCGCCGTGCTCGCTGTGCACGACGGCGACCAGGGTGTCGTCCTCGCTCAGCCCCCCGACCCCGGCGTCCTCGGCGTGCGCGTAGAGCAGCCGGGGCGGGGCCGCCCCGGCCAGCACATGGATCTCGCTCCCGTAGTCGTCGTCCGCGCGCCCGATCACCGCCAGACCCGCACGCCCCAGGGCCAGCCCCGCCGGGTAGGCGGCGTCGAGCCCGGGTGCGGCTGCCTGCGCCGTGCCGGGCCCGGAGCCGAACGGCTGGCGGCGCCACACCCCGTACTCGTCGCCGTCCCCGTCGTCGAACCACCACAACCACTGCCCGGACGGGTCGATCCCGCCGGTCGCCGTGCCTTCCTTGCGCTCGGTGGCGCGGGTGAGCGTGCCGGTGGCGTGGTCCCAGCTGTGCAGCTCGAGCACGCCCGCGGCGGTGGCGACGACGGCGCAACGGTCGGGCCGGTCCCGCGCCCAGTCCGGCAGGCCCACCCGGGCAGCGCGGAAGCGGCGTTCCCACGACGGCAGGTCGGTGCCGCTGTCCGGTGCCGAGGACGCGGGCGGGCGGGCGGGATGGGCATCGGGCGTCGTCATCCGGTCATCCTCACCCATCCGGGTGAGGACTGCCCGCACCCTCCCGCCTGCGCGCCGCGACCGGCCCGGGCAGAATCGGCACCGTGGGCACCCAGCACCTGCGCGTGTACCTCGAGACCGGCCGGACCTGGACCTTCGCTGCGGCCGTGGACTGGCCCGGCTGGTGCCGACGGGGCAGGGGGGAGGAGGGGGCGCTGGACGCGCTGCTCGCCTACGCCGACCGGTATGCGGCGGTGGCCGGCACCGCGCTCGCCGTCGGCGAGCCGGAGGTCATCGCCCGGGTACCGGGGACGGCGACCACCGACTTCGGCGCGCCCGACGTTCCTGCACCGGGCGACGAGGAACCCCTCGCGGGCGCGGAACTGGCCCGCCACCTCGAGCTGCTGGACGCCGGCTGGGCCTGCTTCGACGCCGTGGTGGCCGCGGCCCCGCCCACCCTGCGCAGGGGCCCGCGGGGCGGCGGTCGCGACCGTGACGCCATCGTCGCCCACGTCCGTGAGGCGGAGCGGTCCTTCGCCGCCCGGATCGGCCCGCGGGTGCCGCCGCGCACCGCCTGGCCGGGGCAGCGGGCGTCGGTGCGGGCGGCGCTGGCGGCGGGTGCACCCGGGGCGAGATGGCCTGCCCGCTACGCCCTGCGCCGGATCGCCTGGCATGCCCTCGACCACGCCTGGGAGATCGAGGACCGACGCTGAGCCCGCTCCCGCAGCGGCGGCCGTCCCGAGGAGATGAGGATCATGAGCGAGCTGCCCGCGCGGGAGCGGCAGAAGCTGACCGGCGTGGACCCCGCCGCGGGTGACCCGGGCGGCCTCGACCACGACGTGGTGGTGGTCGGCTCGGGATTCGGCGGCAGCGTGGCAGCGCTGCGGCTGGCCGAGAAGGGGTACGACGTGCTCGTGCTGGAGTCGGGGCGGCGGTTCGCCGACGCCGACTTCGCCCGCACCTCGTGGCAGCTGTCCCGCTACCTGTGGGTCCCGCGCCTGCACTGGTTCGGGATCCAGCGCGTCCACCTGCTCGACGACGTGCTGATCCTCGCCGGGGCCGGCGTCGGGGGCGGCTCGCTGGTCTACGCCAACACCCTCTACGTTCCGCCGCCGCCGTTCTTCACCGACCCGCAGTGGAGCGACATCACCGACTGGTCGGCCGAGCTCGCCGACTACTACGCGCGCGCCACCCGGATGCTCGGGGTGGTGGAGGAGAACCCCTGCGAGGGCCCGGTCGAGGAGCTGATGCGCCGCACGGCCGACTCGCTCGGGGTCGGGCACAGCTTCAGGAAGACTCCGGTCGGGGTGTTCTTCGGCCGCGACGGCGCGCGCGAGCCGGACGTCACCGTGCCCGACCCGTACTTCGGCGGCGCGGGGCCCTCCCGCACCGGCTGCACCGAGTGCGGCAACTGCATGGTCGGCTGCCGGGTGGGGGCGAAGAACACGCTGGTGAAGAACTACCTCGCGCTCGCGGAACGGCTCGGGGCCCGGGTGCAGCCGCTGCGCACGGTGGTCGACGTCCGCCCGCTCGACCCCGGCGACCCTGCCCGGGGCTGGCGGGTGACCAGCGAGCGCACCGGGGCCTGGTTCGGCAAGGACCGGCGGTCCGTGACGGCTCGTGAGGTGGTGCTCGCGGCGGGCACCTGGGGCACCCAGACCCTGCTGCACCGGATGAAGGCCTCGGGGGTGTTGCCGCGACTGTCCGACCGGCTCGGGGAGCTCACCCGGACCAACTCCGAGGCGCTGCTGGGGGCGATGACCCGCTCGGTGCCGCCGGGGGTCGACCTCACCCGGGGGGTGGCGATCACCTCCTCCTTCCACCCCGACGCCGAGACCCACCTGGAGAACGTGCGGTACGGCAAGGGGTCGAACGTGATGGGCGGCCTGGTCATGCTGATGTCCGACGGCCGTCCCGGCGGGGCCGGCGGCGGCCGGGTGCGCGGGCTGCTGCGGCAACTGCTCGCCCACCCCGGCCGGGTGCGGTTCCTCATCCCGCCACCGGCCCTGCACTTCTCCGAGCGGACGGTTATCGGCCTGGTCATGCAGCCGGTGGACAACTCGATCACCGTGCGGCTGCGGCGGCGCCGGGTGCTGCCCGGCCGTCGGCTGGCCTCGGGCCCGGGCCATGGCGCGCCCAACCCGCACTGGATCCCCGCCGGCCACCGCGCGGTGCGCCGGCTCGCCGAGCACCTCGAGGAGCGCACCGGTGTCCCCGCCGCGGCCGGGGCGCCGGTGACCGACCTGCTCGACATCCCGATGACGGCGCACTTCATCGGGGGCTGCCCGATCGGCTCCAGCCCCGCGCGCGGGGTGGTGGACGCCTACCACCGGGTGTGGGGGTACCCGGGGCTGCACGTGGTCGACGGTTCGAGCCTGTCCGCCAATCTGGGCGTGAACCCGGCGCTGACGATCACGGCACAGGCGGAGCGGGCCTTTGCGTTGTGGCCCAACCGGGGTGACCGCGACCCGCGCCCGCCGATCGGCGCGCCGTACCAGCAGCTCCGGCCCGTTCCGGCGGTTCGCCCGGCCGTGCGCTGACCGTCCGTATACCGCGGGGAGACCGGGGGAGCACGCGCCCGGGCCTACGGTGCCAGCCGTGTCGCACCTGAGCTACGTCGAGGCGATCGTGGTCGGAGCGTTCCAGGGGCTGACGGAGCTCTTCCCCGTCTCCAGCCTGGGCCACAGCGTGCTGATCCCCGCGCTCGTGGGGGGCCGCTGGGCGGCCGACCTGAACGTGTCTGCGCCTCGCTCGCCGTACCTGGCGTTCATCGTCGGGCTGCACGTCGCGACGGCGGCGGCCCTGCTGGTGTTCTTCCGCCGCGACTGGGTGCTGATCGTGGGTGGCTTCGCCGGCTCGGTGCGCCGTCGCCGGGTGGAGGCGCCCTACGAGCGGCTCGCGTGGCTGATCATCATCGCCACCATCCCGGTCGGGCTGGCCGGACTCGCCCTGGACCGGTTGTTCAGGACCACCTTGGGCCGACCGGTGCCGGCCGCGGCGTTCCTGGTCGCCAATGCGGCCGTGCTGGGGACCGGGGAGTGGCTGCGCCGCCGGCGCGGCGTGCCGGCGCGCGAGGGGGCGCTGACGATGGCCGCCGTGGCCGGCACCGCCACCCGCCGGGCGCGGCGGGTGGATGCCGGCGGGACCACGGATGACGGCGGGACCACGGATGACGGCGGCGGCGAGGCGAGCGACCTGCGGCTGTCCGGGCTCGGGGTCGTCCCGGCCACCCTGATCGGCGCCGCCCAGGTGCTCGCCCTGCTGCCGGGCATCTCGCGCTCCGGGGTGACGATGGTCGCGGGCCTGTTCCGGGGCCTGTCCCACGAGGACGCCGCCCGCTTCTCCTTCCTGCTGGCGACCCCGGTGATCCTCGCCGCGGGGGCGCTGAAGCTGAAGGACCTCTTCGGGCCGCTGGGGGCGGGCATCGGCGGGCCGGTGCTGGCCGGCAGCCTCGCGTCGTTCGTCACCGCCTACCTGTCGGTGCGCTATCTGGTGCGCTACTTCCAGACCCGCACGCTCACCCCCTTCGCGATCTACAGCGGGGTGCTCGGCGCGGGGAGCCTGGTCTGGTTGGCCGTGCGCTGACGTCTTGGCCGTGCGCTGACGTCGCGACGGCTGGGGACGGGCCGCTCGGTCGACGGCTCACGCCAGCACCGCGAGCAGCGCCGCGGCGGCGGCCAGCCCCGCGGCGGTCGCGGTCATCCGCACCGCCCGCGCCTCCACCGGGCTGCTCCCGCTGCGGGCAGCGGCCTCGATCCGCGGCGGCCGGCGCCAGCCGACCAGGGCGATGCCCGCGGCCAGCGCCACCAGCACGGCACCCGCGGCGAGCGCGGGCCCGTCATGGCCGGTGACGCCGGCCCGCAGCACCAGGAAGGCGTTCGCGGTGAGACCGAGCGCCGTCCTGGTCCAGGCCAGCCCGGTCCGCTCGACCTGGAGCCCCGGGTCGAGCGGCGGGCTCACCCGGCCTCCAGCAGCACCACCGCGGCGACCACGGTGGCGGTTCCGGCGAGCGCGCCGGCCAGCCAGGGCATCAGCCGGGCGCGCGGCAACGGCTCTGCCCGCCGCATCGCCACCTCGCAGGACACCCAGTGCCGGTAGGCGGTCACCGCGATGGACAGCCCGAGCACGGCAAGCAGCACGCTCAGCCCCGTCCGCAGCCCGGGGACGCGGAAGGGCGGCACGAGCTGTTTCAGCGCGACGGCGGCGGCGACCAGGGCGAGCGCGGTCCGGATCCAGGCCAGGAAGGTGCGCTCGTTGGCGAGGGTGAACCGGTAGTCGGGGTCGCTGCCGTGCTCGTGCCAGCGGGGCCGGGGTGGGCCCGCGCCCGTTCCCGGGTCGTCCCGGGTCACCGGCTCGCCCCGGCGAGCTCGCGTCACCGGCTCGCCCCGGCGAGCTCGGGTCACCGGCTCGCCCCGGCGAGCTCGGGTCACCGGCTCGCCCCGGCGAGCCGCGTACCGCAGCGTTGCCTCAGCTCGCCCACCCCGCCGGTGCCGACGAGCACCACGGGGACCTCGGCGCGATCGAGCAGGCTGGCGGCGATGGCCGCCCGGTGGCCGTTGGAGCAGATCGCCCACAGCGGCTCGCTGCGCGGGAGCGCGTCGATGCGCTTCGGGAGGTCGGCGAGGAAGACCTGCTCGCTGCCCGGCACCGAGCCCCAGCCCCACTCCAGCTGTTGGCGCACGTCGAGGACGGGCGGCTGCTCGCCGGCCTCCACGCTCGCGCACAGTTCGCCGACGTCCGCGCTGCGGTAGCTGCGGGTCGGCAGGCCCTGCGCCGTCCAGGCGTCCAGGCCGCCGGCGAGGTAGCCCTGCGGGGTGGGCCAACCGATCCGCAGCAGCTGGGTGACGGCCTCGGCGGCCGAGGTCTCGATGGGATCGGGCAGCACCAGCACGATGGGGGCCGCGAACGGCAGGATCCAGCCGACGTAGCTGCCGAACCCGGAGTTGAGCTCGATGTTCACCGCGCCGGGCAGGTGCTGGGCGGCGAAGGCCTCGCGGTCGCGGGCGTCCACCACCCACGCCCCCTGCTCGACCCGGCGGGTGAGCTCTTCGGCCGTCAGCGCTGCCAGCGCGGGGACCGAGCCGAGCACCGGCGCCCCGGCGCGGTTGATCGGTGCCATCTTCGGGTAGTACGCGGGGTAGGCCATCAGCTCGCCGCTGAGCTCCTCGACGAACTCCGCGGCGTCGGCGGCGCCGAGCAGGGGGTTCGTCTTCCGCTCCTGGCCCACGGTGCTGGTGCGCTGCGTCGAGGGCATGGCGGCGACGCAGAAGCTGCCGGCGCCGTGGGTGGGCATCACCTGGACGCCGTCCGGCAGCGCGGCCAGCCTGCGGACCGAGGCGTGCTGGGCGGCGGTGAGGGCGTCGACGTGGTCGGGGCCGAGCAGGTCGGTGCGGCCCGCACTACCGACGAGCAGGCTGCCGCCGCTGAAGACGAGCGTGGGATCCTCCCGGCCGTCCTCGTAGACGAGCCAGGCGAGGTGTTCGTAGGTGTGGCCGGGCGTCTCCATGGCGACCAGGCGCAACGACCCGAGCCTGACCTCCTCGCCCTCGGCGGCGCGCCGGTGCCCGAAGGCGTAGTCGCCGGCGGCCGGCAGCACCAGTTCGGCCCCGGTGGCGGCACGCACCTCGTGCGCTCCGGAGACGTAGTCGTTGTGCACGTGGGTCTCCAGCACGCTGCGAACCCGCAGGCCCCTGCCCTCGGCCGCGGCGAGGAAGCGCCAGGCGTCGCGCTGCGGGTCGATGATCGCGGCCTCGCCGTGCGAGGCCAGCAGGAAGCTGTTGTCACCGAGTCCGGCGGTGACGAAGACGTCGATGTCCATGGGTCACTCCAACGAGATCGGGGGATGGGGGAGCGGAGCTGGATCCGTACGAGGGGCGGACGACCGTTCGCAGAATGATCTTCAATCGCTCAATTGAACAATTGAACGTCATCGCCTACAGTCTGTCCATGCCTGGGATCCCCCAATCCGCACTGCACGACGTCGCTCGCCGGTTCGCCCTGTTGGGCGACCCGACCCGACTGCGGATCCTCGGCGTGCTGCACCAGCACGGCTCGTTGACCGTCGGCGAGATCGCAGCTGCCGCAGACGTTTCCGTCGCCAACGCCTCCCAGCACCTCGGCCGGCTCGCCGTCGGCGGGGTGGTGGGTCGGCAACGGCAGGGACGCTCGGTCGCCTACCGGATCATCGACGAGACCATCGAGCAGTTGTGCACCACCGTGTGTTCCAGCCTGGCCGCGGCTCGCTCGAGCCTGGCCCTGGCTGACGGAGTTGAAGTCCACCCCGCTCCCCGCGCCGGGTAGCCCCGGCCCACCCCTCAGGGGGCTGTATGACGGCCACCGACCACCCGATCGGCACGTCCACCCCGTCGCCCATCCGCCCACTCACCCCACCGGCGGCCGGTCCGCCCCCCGGCAGTTCCGACACCGCCGGCAACGGCCCGCGCAGGATGCTCAAGGTCATCGACCAGACCCGCTGCATCGGCTGCCATGCCTGCACCACGGCCTGCAAGTCGGAGAACGACGTTCCGCTGTCGGTCACCCGCACCTTCGTCAAGAGCGTCGACGTGGGGACCTTTCCGCAGGCGCGCCGCGCCTTCCAGGTGACGCGCTGCAACCAGTGCACCGACGCCCCCTGCGTGGCGGCCTGCCCGACGGCGGCGATGTTCACCCGGCCCGACGGCATCGTCGACTTCGACAAGTCCGCCTGCATCGGCTGCAAGGCGTGCATGGCCGCGTGCCCCTACGACGCGATCTTCATCAACCCGGTCGACCACAGCGCGGAGAAGTGCAACTTCTGCGCCCACCGGCTCGACATCGGGCTGGAGCCGGCCTGCGTCGTCGTCTGCCCCACCCAGGCCATCATCGTCGGCGAGGCCGACGACCCGCTCGGCGCGGCCGCACAGGTCGTCAACCGCGAGCCGGTGAGCGTGCGGCGCCCGGAGAAGGGCACTCGCCCCAACCTGTTCTACCGCGGGGCGACCCAGGCCACCCTCGATCCGCTCGCGGCCCGCGCCCCGGACGGCGACATGTTCGCCTGGGCCGAGAAGCCCACCGGCGCCCACGTGGTGCCGGGCGGGAACCCCGAGGTTCCCACCAGCAGCGCGGCGGCACTGTTGTCCTACGACATCGCCCACCGCGCCCCGTGGGACTGGCGGGTCAGCCTCTACACCTGGACCAAGGGCATCGCCGCGGGGGCCTATCTCGTGCCGCTGCTGCTGCTGCTCGCGGGCCGGCTCGGCCGCGAGGACCCGCTGTGGGTGTGGACCGGTCCGGCAGTCGCCACCGCCATGCTGGCGGTCACCGGCGGTCTGCTGGTGTGGGATCTGGAACATCCCGAACGGTTCTACTACCTGCTCACCCGGCCGCAGTGGCGGTCGTGGCTGGTCCGCGGCGGCATCATCCTCAGCGGCTACGCCGCCGTGCTCGGGCTGCACCTGCTCGCCGGGGTGCTCGGCGCCGCCGGGGTGGCGGGCATGGTCGGGCTGCGCCAGGCAGTGGGCTTCGCCGGCCTCCCGCTGGCGGCGATGGCTGCGGTGTACACCGCCTACCTGTTCGCCCAGGCCAAGGCCCGCGACCTGTGGCAGAGCCCGCTGCTGCCCCCGCACCTGCTGGTGCAGGCGGTCCTCGCCGGGGCTGCCGTGCTGCTCCCGGTCGCGGTGGCGACAGGCTCGGCGGCCAGCGGCCCGCTGGCCTGGACCCTGGCCGGGGCGGCGGCGACCCACCTGCTGATGGTTGCGGGCGAGACGACGGTGGCCCACCCCACCGCCCACGCCCGGCTGGCGGCGCACGCCATGACCCGCGGTCGCTACCGCCGCTACTTCTGGGTCGGCGTGATCGCGGTGGCCGCCGGGCTGCTCGCGCCCGTGGCGCCGGCGGTCACCGGGTGGCTGGCCCTGCCGGCGCTGGTCGGCCTGCTCGCCCACGAGCACGCCTACGTGCAGGCGGGGCAGTCCGTCCCGCTCAGCTGACCCCGCGCGCGTCACCCCGGCCGTACCGGAAGCACCGGCAGCACGCCGACCCGCTCGAACGGAACGCTCGACGAGGAGCCGTCATGAGCCAGTCCCCCGATCGCACGCCCGCCGCGGAGCTCGGCGTCCGGGTGAGTGCCGCCCGCGCCCAGGTGTTGGCCCGCGGCGAGACGTTCTACCCCGGGCCGAGTCGCGTGCACCTCGCCGCGCACCCGCCGAAGGAACGCTGGGACGACTGGGTCGAGCTGGACTCCAGGTCGTGGCCCCAGCGGGTGGAGCGGCGTTCGATGCTGGTGCCGACGATCTGCTTCAACTGCGAGTCCGCCTGCGGGCTGCTCGCCTACGTCGACCGCGACACCCTGCAGGTGCGCAAGTTCGAGGGCAACCCCGAGCACCCCGGCTCCCGCGGTCGCAACTGCGCCAAGGGCCCGGCCACGCTGAACCAGATCACCGACCCCGACCGGATCCTCTACCCGTTGAAGCGGGTCGGCGAGCGCGGTGAGGGTCGCTGGGAGCAGGTCAGCTGGGATGACGTGCTCGACGACCTCGCGGGGCGGATCCGGGCTGCGCTGGCCTCGGGTCACCCGAACGAGGTGATGTACCACGTCGGCCGCCCCGGGGAGGACGGGTTCACCGAGCGCGTGCTGGCCAGCTGGGGTGTCGACGGGCACAACTCCCACACCAACGTCTGCTCCAGCGGGGCCCGCGCCGGTTACCACTTCTGGACCGGGATCGACCGGCCCAGCCCCGATCACGCCAACGCCGAGGTCATCCTGCTGATCAGCTCGCACCTGGAGGCGGGGCACTACTTCAACCCGCACGCGCAGCGGGTGATGGAGGCCAAGCAGCGCGGAGCCACGTTGATCGTCTTCGACACGAGGCTGTCCAACACCGCCACCCACGCCGACCACTGGCTGTCCCCGATTCCCGGTTCGGAGGCGGCGATCCTGCTCGCCGTTGCCCGCCACCTCGTCCTCGGCGGGCACTACGACCGCGACTTCGTGCGCCGCTGGTGGAACTGGGAGCAGTACCTGGTCGAGCAGCACCCCGACCTGGAGGCGACCTTCGAGACCTTCGAGACCGTGCTGGCCGACCTGTACCGCGACTACACCCCCGAGTTCGCCGCCGCGGAGTCGGGCGTCACCGCGGAGGTCATCACCACCGTCGCGGCCGCGGTGGCCCGGGCGGGCACCCGGCTGTCGACGCACAACTGGCGTTCGGCGGCGGCGGGCAACCTCGGCGGCTGGCAGGTCTCGCGCTGCCTGTTCCTGCTCAACAGCCTGCTCGGTGCGATCTCGACTCCGGGAGGAACGCATCCGAATGCCTGGAACAAGTTCGTCCCCCGTCCGCCGCACCTGCCCGCCCACCCGCAGGAGTGGAACGAGCTGACCTGGCCGACGGAGTTCCCGCTCGCCCTGAACGAGCTGTCCTTCCTGCTGCCGCACTTCCTCAAGGAGGGGCGCGGGCAGCTGCAGGTCTACTTCACCCGCGTCTACAACCCGGTGTGGACCAACCCCGACGGCATGACGTGGGCGGAGGTCCTCGCCGACGAGAGCCTCGTGGGCCTGCATGTCGCGCTCACCCCGACCTGGAGCGAGACCGCCTACCTCGCCGACTACGTGCTGCCGATGGGGCACGCCTCGGAGCGGCACGACCTGATGTCGTACGAGCAGTACGGCGGGCAGTGGATCGGCTTCCGCCAGCCGGTGCTGCGGGCGGCCCGGGAGCGGCTGGGCGAGCAGGTCGGCGACACCCGCAGCACCAACCCCGGTGAGGTCTGGGAGGAGAACGAGTTCTGGATCGAGCTGTCGTGGCGGATCGACCCGGACGGCAGCCTCGGCATCCGCCGGTACTACGAGGTGCCGGAACGGCCCGGGCAGCGGATGTCCGTGGAGGACTACTACGGCTGGATCTTCGAGCACTCCGTCCCGGGGCTGCCCGAGCGTGCCGGCGCGGAAGGGTTGACGCCGCTGGAGTTCATGCGCCGCTACGGGGCGTTCGAGGTCAGCGCGGAGGTCGGCCAGGTCTTCGAGGAACCGGTGGACGCGGCCGAACTGGAGGGTTCCGTCACCGACCCCTTCGGCCGCGTCTACACCCCGACCGCGCGGCCTGCCGCGGTCAACCTGGCACCGGTGGCGACCCCGGTTCCGGACGCCGAGGGGCGCCGCCCCGCCGGGGTGGAGGTCGACGGCGTGGTGCGGCGGGGCTTCCCCACGCCGAGCGGGAGGCTGGAGTTCTACTCCACCACCGTGGCGGAGTGGGGGTGGCCCGAGTACGCGCTGCCCACCTACATCCGCAGCCACGTGCACCCGGCGGCACTCGGCCCGCAGCAGAAGGTGCTGATCTCCACCTTCCGGCTGCCGACCCAGGTGCACACCCGGTCCGCGAACGCCAAGTGGCTGAACGAGCTCGCCCACACCAACCCGCTGTGGATCCACCCGCAGGACGCCGCCGAGCTGACCCTGCGCAGCGGTGACCTGGTGCGGGTGAGCACCGCGATCGGACACTTCGTGGTCAGGGCCTGGGTGACCGAGGGGATCCGCCCCGGGGTGGTGGCCTGCAGCCACCACATGGGCCGGTGGAAGCCCGCCTCCGCCACCGCCTCCACCGGCCCCGGGCCGGGTGCGGGTGGCCAGACCGCGGCCACGGTCGACCTGTCCCGCAACGACGGGACCTGGACGATGCGGCGGCGCGCCGGCGCCGGGGCGTACGAGTCCGCCGACCCGGACACCGCACGGATCTGGTGGAGCGAGGTCGGGGTGCACCAGAACCTCACCTTCCCGGTGCACCCCGACCCCATCTCGGGGCAGCACTGCTGGCACCAGGCGGTGCGGGTCACCCGCGCCGAGCCCGGTGACACCCACGGTGACGTGGTCGTCGACACCGAACTGGCGCACAAGATCTACCAGGAGTGGATGGACCGCACCCGCCCGGCGGAGGGCCACTCGCCGGACGGGACCCGCCGCCCGTACTGGCTGATGCGCCCGCTGAAGCCCGGGCCCGAGGCGTTCCAGCTGCCTCAGCTCGGCGCCGGCACCGGCACCGGCAAGGGGGAGGGAGCGTGAGCGCCCAGGCCGAGCTGTTCCGCGCGCTCGGGGTGCTGGCCGAGCCTCCGCACCCGGCCCACCGCGCCGTGGCCGCCACCCTCGACCTGCCCGGTGCGCCCTCGTCGGCGCAGTACCTCGAGGTGCTCGGGATGCAGCTGGTGCCCTACGCCGCCCCGTACCTCGGGCCGGAGGGGATGCTCGGCGGGCAGGCGGCCGATCGGGTGGCGGGGTTCTGGCGTGCCCTCGGCTACCTCCCCCCGCCCGAGCCGGATCACCTCGCGGCCCTGCTGGGGCTCTACGCCACCCTCACCGAGGCGGAGGCCGCCGAGCGCGACGCCGCCCGCGCCCTGCTGCTCGGCCGGGCCAGGCAGGCCCTGCTCTGGGAGCACCTGCTCACCTGGTTGCCCGCCTACACCGCGGCCGTGGTGTCGATCGGGAACGCGTTCTATGCCAACTGGGCCGCGCTGCTGGCCGAGGCGCTGTCGGCCGACGCCGCGGGGACCGACGCCCCGTCGGGGGCCCCGCTGCACCTGCGGGCAGTACCACCGCTGCCCGGTCCGGACGACGCGCAGGAGGGCGTCGAGCAGTTCGTGCGGGCCGTGCTCACGCCCGTCCGCAGCGGTCTGGTCATCACCCGCCGCGACCTCACCCGCTGCGCCCGCGAGCGCGGGCTGGGGATGCGGGTGGGGGAGCGCGCCTTCCTGCTGCGCACCCTGCTGGAGCAGGACCCCGTCGGGGTCCTGGACTGGCTGCACGAGCAGGCCGACTGGTGGACACACCAGCACCAGGCGCAGGTTCCGCTGCTGGGGGCCGTGGCCGAGCACTGGCAACGCAGGTCCGAGTCCACGTCCGCCGCCGCCCTGGAGCGCCGGCACCGTCTGCAGGAGGTGCTCGTCCATGCCCCGCACCGTTGATCCCCCCACCCCGCACCCGTCCGCCGACCCCACCGGCCGGCCCTCGCCCCCGGGCCCCGACGAGGAGGCCGTCCGGCGGATCGTCCGCGAGGAGGTGCAGCGGGCCTTCGCCCGCGACCCCGGGATGCGCCGCGGCGCGATCATCGCCTCGAAGGGCACGCTCGACTGGGCCTACCCGCCGCTCATCCTCGGCAACGCCGCCGCCGCGATGGGGATGGAGGTGGCGATCTTCTTCACGTTCTACGGCCTCAACATCATCCACAAGGACTCCGCCCGGAAGCTGCGGGTTGATCCGGTCGGCAACCCGGCGATGCCGATGCCGGTGCCGGTGCCCGACGTGGTGTCCTCGCTGCCCGGGATGGTCCCGCTCGCCTCGCGGATGATGCGCTCCCGCTTCCGGCGCAGCAATGTCGCGTCGGTGCAGGAGTTGCTCGCCAGCGCCCGCGACGTCGGCGTGCGGTTCATCGCCTGCCAGATGACCGTCGACGTCTTCGGCTACTCCACCGGTGACTTCGTCGACGGCGTGGAGTTCGGCGGGGCGGCAGCCTTCATGGCCGAGGCCCGCAAGTCCCACCTGACCCTGTTCATCTGAGGTTCACCCGAGCCCAGCGGGAGGCGTGACCATGCAGGAGATCACCGTCGATGTCACCGTCGACGCACGCGAGCTGATGTGCCCGATGCCGATCATGGCCGCCACCAAGGCCATCCGCCGGATGGAGCCCGAGCAGGTGCTCAAGGTGCTGGCCACCGACCGCGGCTCGCTCAGCGACGTACCGGCGTGGGCGGAGACCAACGGGCACGAGTTGCTGTCCTCGGGGGAGGAGGGGAGCACGCTGATCTTCTACATCCGCAAGGGGGACGACGGGTGAGCGCCCCCCGGCGGCCCGCCGGGCGCCTCCGCTTGCCGGACCACACGGCAGCCCTGCCTGCCCGGGGTCGGGTCAGCGGGGGGCAGGGCTCTGTGGCGGCAGCTTCTCGTGGTTGCGGTGTCGAAACCCTCGCAGGGCGGCGGCGGCGAGCATGGTGGCCAGCATGACCGTGAAGGCCTTGAGCTTGATCGCGGTGAGGTGGGGTAGGAGGTCGACGACCCGGCCTCGGCGGCCGGACAGCAGGAGCAGTTCGGTCAGGTTCTCGCCCCAGTCAGCGAGCAGGTAGCTCAGCGACATCGCACCGGCCACGATCAACGCACTCCGTCGCGCTCGCGCGGTCCATCGCGTGCGGGCCCACGCGATGGTGGTCCACCCCATCGTTGCCACCGCGGCGGGGAACACCAGGTCCAGGGAACACAGCAGCAGCGTGTGGGCCAGTCGAGCGTGGGGGCCGTAGGCGGACAGGATGGCCAGCGTCCGGGCGGGTGTGCCGGGGGCCGGCAGCGGTTGCGCGGTACCGGGGTGGGTGAGGTTCTGGCCTCCGTCCAGGTCGAGGAGCCCGACGCCGCCGGTGAGGTGCCAGAAGATGGTGGCGGAGATGTTGGAGGCCACCAGCAGGGCCACAACGGTCGCGGCGACGGCGAGTGTGCGTCGGCCGGTGGGGCGGGTCCACTGGTTCATTCCGCGCTCCGGTCCGGTCGCAGGACGGCCAGGCAGACCGCCTCGATGGTGTCGTCGTGCTGCGGGGTGAGGGCGAAGCCGTGCAGGTGGGCGAAGTCGGCGAGGAAGAACACCCGCAGCAGCGCGCCGATGAACATGCCGGCGATCAGGACCGGGTCGCCGTCGCGGACCTGCCCGGCGCTCTGGCCCTGCTCGACCAGGCGTTGGACGCTGGTCAACGGCAGCGGGATGTCCGGGGGCAGGTGGTCCAGGAAGGTGGGCACCCGCAGCGAGACGAAGGTGAACGCGGCGGGATCGGCCCGGTAGCGGGCCAGCGTCGCTCGCACCACCTGACCTGCCCGGGCCCGGACCCCGTCGGGGCCCGAGGAGCTGTCGGGGCCCTCGACGATCCGGGCGAGGTCGGTGGCGTAGGCGCGGAAGTGCGTCAGGTACAGCTCGCTGGCCAGGTCCTGCACCGACCGGTAGTGGTTGTACAGGGCAGCGACGGACACCTCGGCGCGGCGGGCGATGTCGGCGATGCGGGTGGCGTCGTACCCCTTCTCAGCGAAGCACTCCAGGGCGGCCCGGGTGATGGCGTCCTTGTTACTTGGCCGAGGCACGGGTAACCCCCACGCTGGTGCGGATCTCGGCGCCGATCGCCTCGATCAGCCCGGTCCCGAACTGCCCGACCGCGCTGACCACCCCCGGGGCGGCGGTTCCCTTCAGCAGCTCCACCACGGTGGCGGTGGCGGCCCGGGCGGAGAACTCATACCCCTCCCCGGTGGTCAGGGACGCCCACTCCGACGTGCCGTCGCCGCGGAGGACCCGCGCCCAGGCCCGGCTGGCGTGCACCCCGGCGCCGGTGGGTGGCCCGCCCTTGGCCGGGCGTCGGACGCTCGCCCTGGCGAGCAGGGGCATCGCGATCCTGGCCAGCCAGGGTGGCATCGGGACCGCGATCCCGGCGGTGACCGTCGGCACGCCGGTCGTCAGGGGCGTGACGGCGAGGTCGCCCAGGGCCAGCGGCACGATACTCATCCCGGGGGCGTCGGGGTGGCGCACCGCGCCGGCTCCCAGCGGGAACCGTAGGAGGTGACCATCGACCAGGCGGGCGCCGCCGCCGGCCAGGACCGAGGCCGCGCTGCGCGCCGCACCGCCGCTGCGCCCGTCGCCGTCGACGTGCATCCCCACCTCGAGCCGCACCGTGTCCGGCACGACGTCCACCAGCAGCCGGGCCAGCGTGTCGGTGGCCATCGTGCCGAACCCGGCAGCCGGGATCGCGCTGCGCCCGGTCGCCTCGAACTGCGGACCCAGCCGCTGCAGCGCCTGGATGGCCACCAGCTCGTTGGACAGGTCCACATAGTCGAGGCCCGCCGCGGCGGCCGCGCCGGCCACCAGGGGAACGGTGGCCTCGAACGGCCCGGCCACGTTGACCACAACCCGCACTCCGCCGGTCAGGACCGAGGCCACGTCGTCGAGCCCGGCGGCCCGCCAGGAGCACCCGAGCCCGTCGGCCAGCGCCCGCACCCGGACCTCGTCGCGTCCGGCAACGATCAGCGGGACGCCCAGGCCGGCGAGTTCCCGGGCCACCAGGGTTCCGGTGCGCCCGGTGGCGCCGTACACCAGTACCGTCATCATGACTCCCAAAGTAAATGTTCATTAACTATGCATCGCTGGCCGCCCCCGCGCAACTCCGACACCACGGCGAAGCACCGAACCGGCCCAAGAGACCCGCGAACCTCAGGCATCTCTGCAGTGGTACCTCGGGCAACCGCATCGGATCACCGATCGGCGCCACCTGATCGGCCCGGAGCTGACGGGTACTGGCGAGCGGTCGCCGTCCCCGTCATGGCTGAGGCCAAGATCGGGTGTTCGCCTGCGGAAGACGTCATCCCCAGGCTGGGAGTGATCACCCGGCTGTTGGGCGACGAACCGTAGACCCAGCGGGTACGGGGGCGTTGCCGGGGCCACGATGGCGGAGGCAACCGCTGGTAGCGCGACGTGACACTTGGTCGAGTCGGAGGAGGGGCGGCCCATGACGCTTCCCTGGCCCGATCGCCTGCTTACCTTGGACGACTGGGCGGCGCTCCCGCCGGATCCTTCCCGCCGTCTTGAGCTCGTCGAGGGAGTGCTCGTTGCGGCCCCACGGCCCGCTCTGCTGCACCAACTGGCGTTGGGCCGGCTCGTTGCGGCCGTGCAGGATCAGCTCCCTGTCGGGCTGGTCGCTGTCGGCGAGGTGGAGATCGTCGTCGATCCCGGCGCGACGGCAGCCGGCGCGGCTGTCGGTCAGACAACCGGTCCGGCGACGGTACGGGTTCCGGATGTGATCGTGGTTCCGGCTGCCGTAGCCGAGCAGAACCCGGCCCGCGTCGCTGCCGCCGACGTCCTGGTCGCGGTGGAGATCGTCTCGCCTGGTGACAACGTCGGATGTGGGGCTTCTGAGCCGCCCCCGGGGACGAGATCGGGGCCTTCGGTCCGCAACGCGACGCCGGTGGCAGTCCACGGCAAGGGTCTGGGGTAGCACTACCAAGGGACCGCGAGACACGCGTGGTCGATGTGCCGGACCCATCACCGCGGTCTCGGGCCGCAGGGCTTGCTGCAGGCCGCAGGGGTTGCTGCAGTCGCAGCCGGCGTCTGGCTCCGCCGGCCATCGCTGTACCCTCTGACGGATCATGGACGGGCAACGAGGGGTGCCGACGGTGACGGGTGAGCAGCACGGGCCGCGGCCGGCCGGCGGGTGGCTCGCGTCACGGGTGGGTACGACGCCGCTGGCGGCTTGCGGGCTCGTGCTCCTGCTTGCGGCCTGCGGCGGCGGGGGAACCTCAGGTGCGGACGCGCCGAGCTCGCAACCATCCGCGCCGCCGTCGGCGACGACCTCGCGGTTGGTCGCCCCGAGTCCGCTCGGCTACACCCCGGCGGACCCGCAGCGGGTCGGCTCCTGGGTGGTGTTCACCCCGTACACGGCGAAGGGCGCACCGGAGCAGAAGGTCCTCACCGCCTGGATGAGCTTCGCCCGCGAGGCCACCCGCGCCTACAACCTGCGCACGATTGACTTCGCGGTTCTTGACGCCATCTCCACCGGCAGCGCCCGGGAGGGCACGTTGCAGCTGATCGGCGAGCGGATCAAGGGGGGCAGGTTCACGGTTGGCCAGGTGGTCGTCGAGGTCCGCGGAGTGCAGGTCACCGGCACCACTGCGACCGTCGACTACTGCCAGGACGACCAGTCCTACGAGGTCGACCGCGCGGGGAAGGCCGTGTCGCGGGCGCCGGGCGTGGCCGCGGGCCGCGACACGCTCGTGCTGGTGAAGGGCAAGTGGCTGGTGTCGAAAGAGGACACCACCCCCCACGGCTGCCCGGCCCCCACCCCGGTCTCGTGAACGCGACCCAGCGGCCGGGGCGGCTGGTCGTCGCCGTGGTGACCGTTGCACTCGGCCTGTTCCTGGCGGCGCAGCAGCCGGCATCCGCCGTGGGCAAGGCGCCACCTCCACAGCCTCCGCCGTCGGCCGGGGACACCGGCAGCGGATACCAGGCGACCGCGCGGGTGAAGTTCTCCGGAGACGCCGCGCCGAACGGGTCGAGAGTGCGGCGAGTGACCGTGCCGGTGATCTGCTGGTGGGGTCCTGCCCCGGGCTCGTACACCGATCCGGAGCAGATGCTGCAGGCCTATGACTCCGGAACCCTTGCGGCGCAGACCTACACGCGCTTCGCGGGACGGTCGTGGTCGCCGATCGTGGACCAGGCGCATGCGGTGGCGATGTCGCGCGCGGACTTCCTCACGGCGGCCGAGGACGCGGCGAACGGGGCGCGGCTGGCGTGGTACGTCGCGCAGTGCCGGGACTCGGCCACCCTGGCCGAATACCAGGACTTCCTCCACCAGTGCCCGCTGGGGATGGTGTTCAACACCTACCCGGTCGGTGACACGCCGCAGCCGCAGGTGGAGCCACAGGCGTTGGCGCAGGTGGCACGGGAGTACATGAACCTGGCGCTG
The DNA here is from genome assembly GCA_963784535.1 of uncultured Actinomycetota bacterium. Classification (GTDB taxonomy): domain Bacteria; phylum Actinomycetota; class Actinomycetes; order Actinomycetales; family Kineosporiaceae; genus CAWARR01. Next base: position 857,222 of record CAWARR010000008.1, read on the forward strand.
CCGCAGGTGGAGCGTAACCCGAAGGTGACGGCTGCCGGCGGTGCGACGCTGGTGGGCCTGCCCACGTGGTTCTGGGTGACCGATCCGGTGGCGGTCGGTGCCCCGGCGGGTGAGCGGATGATCCGCGCCGAGGTCGGCACCGTGTACGCCGAGGTCGTCGCGACCACGACGGGCCTGCACGTGACCTCCCCCGCGGGGTCGACGAGTTGCACGCCGAGGCAGTCCGTCGTGGCCTGGCGGCAGGGAACCCCCGAGTCGTCGGCGTGCACGCTGGTGTTCACCAAGGCGTCGGTGGGCTACCCCCAGGGATACCCGGTGCAGGCGTTGACGACCTGGACGGCGACCTGGACCGGCAGCGGCAACACCTCCGGGACGCTGGCCCCGCTGACCCGGGCCGTCACGGTGTCGGTACCGGTGGCCGAGGTGCAGACCATCGTCACGAGGTGACGTCGACGCACCGGCATTCTCAGGCGATGTCGGCGCCCGGCCAGTGCGGCACGGCGAGCCCCGACGGCACGGTTTCCCGGTCGTGCGGGTGAGCGGCGAGCCGCCCGGTGCTCCAGACGAAGTAGTCGTGCAGCGTCGTGCGCAGCGGTCCGTCGCCGATTCCGACGTCGGTGAGAGCCTGGTCGAAGCACGCGATGCAGGCCGCGTCGAGCTCGGGGTGCTCACCCTCGCCCGAGTGCATCCGGCTCACCAGGGTCTCGTCGCCCATCGACGCCGAGTACGTCGCCGGCCCGCCGAGCGCCTCACCCCAGTAGGCGGCGAGCCGCTCGACGTGCTCCGGGTGGCCCGGGTGCTCGAACGGGTGCGCGGCCACCGGGTCGGCGAGGCACCGCTCGTGCCAGGCCCGCGACAGGGCGAGCATCCCCACAGTGCCACCGGCAGCCTCGTACGGCGTCGTCATGCGTCGATCGTCCACGGCCCGTGGCCCGGTGGCAATCCAGGACGTCGCGATCCAGGACGCGGATCAGTGGCTGGCGTGGAAGTGCTCCGAGACCTGGGTGTCGGACAGTTGCGTCGAGTAGATCGCTACCTCGTCGATGACGCCGGTGAAGTCGTCGTCGGCGGGCCGGTCGCCGAAACCCAGCAGCGACGTGCCGCCCCACCGCCAGTACCCGGAGAAGCTCTGCGCCGAGGTGACCGCGGCGTTCGAGGCGACCAGCGACCCGTCGACGAACAGCCGCATCCCGGCCGCGCCGACGCTGCCCACGAGGTGGTGCCAGGCGCCGTCGTTGTACGCCAGCGGTGAGACCAAGTCCTGCGGGGTGTTGCCGGGGAACACGAAGAAGTGCAGCCTGCCGGCGTTGTTGAGGAAGATCAGCCGGTCCTTGTTCTCCGCACCGAAGCCGGTGGCGGAGGCCTCGAAGCCGATGATCGAGCCACCGAGGTCGCCGGTGGCCTTGAACCAGCACTCGACGGTGAACGGCAGCGGATCGCTCACCAGGGTCTGGTTGTAGGCGTAGGCGGTGCCCGCGAAGGCGACCGCGGTGGTGGCGGCCTGTCCCTGCTGGAGACCCTGCAGCGAGCCGATGATCCCGGCGGTCATGTTCCGGGTGAGGGCCGCCGTCGGTTCGGTGCCGGTGTAGAGCGCGCTCACGTCCGCCTGGGTGAGCACCCGCTGGTAGAGCCGGACGTCGTCGATCGTGCCGTACCAGGCGTCGGCTGCTCCGCTGCCGAACAGGGCGCGGCCGATCTCCAGCGCACCGGTGGCGTCCCAGGTGCTGGTGTGCTTCGCGGTGCCCTGGGACACCCCGTTCACGTAGAGCTGGACGATCTGCCCGACGGAGTCGTACACCCCGACCAGCTGGACCCAGACCCCGAGCTGCGCGGGTGTGCCGGATTCGACCAGGTCCGGGAACCAGGCACCGAGGTTGTCGTCGGTCGGGGGCATGGTGAAGGACCAGTTGCCGTCACTGCGGACCTGAAGGTAGAAGCCGCTCTCGGCGCTGCCGGGCTGGCTGACCGCGGTCCGGTTGCTGGTGGTTCCGGCGTTGGGGTCGAGGTAGACCCAGGCGGCGACGCTGAAGCTGGCATCGGTGTGCACGGCGGCGGTCGAGCCGTCGACGTAACCGTTGGTGACGTCGTCGGAGAAGCGGACGGCGTCGCCGGTGTGCCCGCCACCGGTCCCGGCCCACGTCACCGACGACCCCAGGGTCGCGGTGTCGGCGACGGTGCCGGAGCCGGCGGTGCTGGTGCCGGTGCCTTCGGAGAACGGGTACCGCACCCGGGGCGGGTCGGTGGCCAGGGTGGCGATCTCGGTGCCGGACAGGGCCCGGTTGTAGACCCGGACCTCGTCGACCGTGCCGTCGAAGTAGTCGGTCTCGGTGTCGTCCCGGCGGTTCCTGCCGGTCTCCAGCACGCCGGTGGCGTCCCAAGGGGTGACCCGGGAGGTGTTGCCGATCACCGATCCGTCGACGTACAGGTAGATCTTGCCGGCGCTGGCGGAGTACACCCCGACCAGATGCGTCCACACCCCGACCGAGGCCAGCTGCGAGGAGTACTCCTTCTTCACCCCCGGGTTCACGGTGTCGGTGTTCGCGGTGTTGAACGACCACTTCCCCGAGGCCGAGTCCAGGCCGAGGCTGAACCCGTAGGAGTGGACTCCCTCCTGGCTGACCACCGACTGGTCGGAGCCCGTGGCGGCGGCCAGGCGCACCCAGGCCGCCACGCTGAACGAGCCGGTGGTGTGGACCGCGGGACCCGTGCCCACGCCGTAACCGGCGTTGCCGTCGAAGGTCAGCGCCGTGCCCGTGGTCCCGGTCACCCAGGTCGGCGAGCCGTGCAGGGTCGCCTGGTCGGCGGCCCCTGAAGAGTCGGCGACGGTGGTGCCTGAGCCCTCGTCGAACCGCCACCAGGTGGACGGCCCGTCGGTCGTGCCGTTGTACGTGCCGGGGCGGGCATTGCCGGAGGAGTCCACCGCCGCCGACGTCGAGGCGGAGCTCGGCGCCTCCTCGCCCCGGTGGTATGCCCACGGGCCGTCGGCGGAGACCAGGGCCGGGTAGGTCGGGAAGGAGCCGGCCGCGGTCCAGGTGTTGGTCCCGTTGACAGTCGTCGCGGTGAAGGCCGCGCCGGTCATCGGGAGACTCAGCAACCCCGCTGCAGCGGCCGCGGCGATCCACCATCGTCGGACCACGGACCTGTTGGCCCGACCCGCTCCGGCCGAGGCGCGCACCTTCGGCAGCGGCATCGAACCCACAGGGAGCCTTCCTCGCGACGGGAGAGCGCACGCCGAACGTCCGCGACCCGACCGCAGGGGACCCCGGTCGCGTGGCCTCGTACTTGGGCGGCCGTCAACCCTCTATCGGAGACTTCACGCCGCAGCTGAAGTGGATCCGGGCCCCGGACTCGATCCCGACCTCGTCCGGCGCGGTGGGGGTGCCGCGGCGGGGGGGCCGCGGCTGGGGTGCCGCGTTCCCGTAGCCGGCGGCCGGCGAGACCGCCGCCCCCGGGGTCATCGGGAGTCGCCGTTCATCAGCCGGTCGAGTTCGTCGGTCAGGCAGTCCCGGAAGGCCGCGTCCTCGGCCAGCTCCACCGGGAAGACCTCCCGCAGGGCGAGCAGCCCGGCTGCGGTCGCCCGGGCGCCGCCCTCCACCGGGACCGCCGCGCGCAGCCGGTCGGCGAGCGGGTCGTCCAGTGGCAGCGGGACCCCGGTGCGGGAGCGCCCGAGCGCCACGTACGCCATCCAGGCCGCAACCCCGAGGATCGCCCAGCGCGGCGTGCGGCCCGCCGCCAGGCCGTCCCGGACGGTGCCGAGCAGCCTCAGCGGCAGCTTCTGCGAGCCGTCCATCGCGATCTGGACGGTCCGGTGTCGCAGGGCCGGATTGGCGAACCGCTCCAGGACGCTGCGCCCGTACGCCGCCACGTCCACCGTGGGCGGGGCGACGAGGGTGGGTGCGACGTCCTCCTCGAGCAGCCGCCGGGCCGCGTCGGCCAAGCGCGGGTCGGCCAGCGTCTGCGCGATCGTCGCGTAGCCCGCCAGCGCCCCCAGGTAGGCCAGCGTGGAGTGGGCGCCGTTGAGCATCCGCAACTTGAGCTGTTCGTAGGGTTCGACGTCGTCGACCAGGTCGGCCCCGGCGAGCTGCCAGGGTGGCCTGCCGGCGGCGAACCGGTCCTGGATCACCCACTGGTGGAAGGGTTCGGCGACCACCAGCCCCGCGTCCGTCAGGCCGAGCAACGCGGCGGCGTCGGCGCGGTCCTGCGGGGTGGTGGCCGGCACGATCCGGTCCACCATCGAGTTCGGGAAGCTCACCCGCCGCGCGATCCAGTCCGCCAGCGGCTCCCCCTCGGCCGCCGGCAGCGCCGCGCAGAAGTCCTCGACGAGCCGGCGCAGGGCCTCCCCGTTGCCGGTGAGGTTGTCACAGATCAGGACGGTGACCGGCGCGTCGCTGCTGGCCGCCCGGTGCTGCAGGCCGCGGACCAGCAGCCCGACGGTGCTGCCCGGCGGGGCGCCGTCCAGGTCGGCGCGGACCGGTCCCGCCGTGACGTCGAGGCGGCCCTCGGGGGTGCGGTGGTACCCCTTCTCGGTGACGGTCAGGCTGATCACCCGGACGTCACCGTCGGCCAGCCTGGCTGCCAGCCGCTCCCGGTCGCGGGCCGGGTAGAGCACGTCGGCCACCTGCCCGACGATCCGCAGGGACGCCCCCGCCGGAGCGCGTTCCAGCACCCCGTAGCGGCAGTCCTGCGGCAGCAACTGGTCGGCGACCGCGGCCGAGCGCTGGGTCACTCCGCAGATGCCCCAGCCGGGCTCGCCGGCCGCCGCCGCGGCGTCCTCGGTGTACACCGCCTGGTGGGCCCGGTGGAACGCGCCGATCCCCAGGTGCACGATGCCGACCTGCCGGCCGAGTTCGCCCGCCGGGGGGCCGCTCACCCCCGAGCGGGGGAGCGCCCGCGCGAGCGTGGACGCCGTCAGCCTCGCCGGGTCACCGCCCGTGCCGGACCCGTCCTGAGGGTTCTGCCGCGCCGCGTCCGACGGGTTCACAGCACCGCCCCGATCTGCCACGGACGGGACGATACCGATCGCAGCCGGCGGACACCTCGACGCGCAGCTCGAGGCACGGCAGGCGCGTACCATCGACGGACCTCGCCGCCCGTGCCCCCGGGGCGGCGTCGGTGCCGGAGGGAGAGCACATGCCCCGCCCGCTGACCCTGCACCCGGACCGCGCACTGCCGGCCGACCCCGCCGTGCGCGCGATCGCCCGAACGATCCATCGGGCCACCCGGGCGCTGCCGCTGGTCTGCATGCACGGGCACATCGAGGCGGACGTGTTCGCGGACGACCGCCCCTTCGGCGACCCGGCCCGGCTGCTCATCACTCCCGACCACTACGTGACCCGGATGCTCGTCTCGCAGGGGATCCGGCCGACCGACCTCGGCGTGCCCACCAGGCCCGACGGTGCGGTGGGGGGCCGCCGGCTCGTGCAGGCCGGTCCGGTCGAGCAGGATCCGCGGGTGATCTGGCGACGCCTCTGCGAGCACTGGCACCTCTTGCGTGGAACGCCCTCGCGGTACTGGCTGGAGCACGAGTTGGCCGACGTCTTCGGCGTGGACGTGCAGCCTGCCGCGGACACCGCGGACGCGATCTACGACCGGATCGCCGCCGTCCTGGCCGACCCCGGGTTCCGCCCGCGCGCCCTGCTCGACCGGTTCGGCATCGAGATCATCTCGACCACCGACCCGGCGACCTCCGATCTCGCGGCGCACGCCCGGCTGGCCGCCGACGGCCTCGGCTCCCGGATCGTGCCGACCTTCCGCCCGGACGCCGTGGTCCACCTGGACCGCCCGGACTGGCCCGACCAGGTCGCCCGGCTGGGCAAGGTCGCCGACGTGGACACCGGGGACTACGCCGGCTACCTGGTGGCCCTGCGCCGGCGTCGCGCGGCGTTCGTTGCGGCCGGCGGGCTGGCCACCGACCACGGCCACCGCTGCGCCGACACAACCCCGCTGCCGGACACCGAAGCGGCCGCGGTGTACCGCCGGGCGCTGTCCGGCCGGCCCGAACCTGCCGCGGCGCGGGCCTTCGCCGGTCATATGCTGCACGTGCTGGCCGGGATGGCCTGCGAGGACGGCCTGGTGATGCAGCTGCACCCCGGCGTCGAGCGCGACCACCACGCCGGCGCGGCGGCGGTGTTCGGGCCGGACACCGGCTTCGACATCCCGCTGGGCACGGAGTACACCCGCTCGCTGCGCCCGCTGCTGAACAGCTACGGCATGTCGCCGGACTTCCGGCTCATCCTGTTCACCGTGGACGAGACCACGTTCAGCCGGGAGCTGGCCCCGATCGCCGGGGTGTACCCGTCCGTCCGGCTCGGCGCGCCCTGGTGGTTCCTGGACAGCCCGCACGGGATACGCCGGTTCCGGGAGGCGGTCACCGAGACGGCGGGGTTCTACAACACCTCCGGCTTCGTGGACGACACCCGGGCCTTCGCGTCCATCCCGGCCCGGCACGACCTGGCCCGCCGGGTCGATGCCGGCTACCTGGCCCAGCTCGTCGCCGAGCACAGGATCGGCGAGGACGAGGCCACGGAGACCGCGGTGGACCTCGCCTACACCCTGCCGCGGCAGTCCTACCAGCGACGGGAGGCGCGAACGGCGTGAGGATCACCGAGGCGAAGGTCGTCGTCACCTGCCCGGGACGCAACTTCGTGACCCTGAAGATCACTACCCAGGACGGCGTCAGCGGGCTCGGCGATGCCACCCTGAACGGCCGCGAGCTGGCGGTCGCCAGCTATCTGAGGGACCACGTCGCCCCGCTGCTGATCGGCCGGGACGCGCACCGGATCGGCGACCTGTGGCAGTACCTCTACCGGGGCGCCTACTGGCGGCGCGGCCCGGTGACGATGAGCGCGATCGCCGCCGTCGACACGGCGCTCTGGGACATCAAGGGCAAGGTGGCCGGGCTGCCGGTCTACCAGCTGCTCGGTGGCCGGGCCCGCGACCGGGTGCTGTGCTACGGCCACGCGTCCGGGCAGAGCGTTCCCGACGTGCTGGAGGACGTGCAGCGCTACGTGGACGAGGGCTACCGCGCGGTGCGGATCCAGAGCGGGATCCCGGGGCTGCCCGCAACGTACGGGGTCGGCTCCGGCGGTCCGGGGTATTACGAGCCCGCGCAGTTCGGCGCGGCGCCGGTGGAGACGGTGTGGTCCACCGAGAAGTACCTGGAAGTGGTGCCGCAGCTGTTCGCCGCGGCCCGGGAGCGGTTCGGCCCGGACCTGCACCTGCTGCACGACGTGCACCACCGGCTCACCCCGATGGAGGCCGCCCGCCTCGGCAACAGCCTGCTGCCGTACCGGCCGTTCTGGATCGAGGACCCGACGCCCGCGGAGAACCAGCACGCCTTCCGGACGCTGCGCGAGCACACCACCGTCCCGATCGCCGTCGGCGAGGTGTTCAACAGCATCTGGGACTGCCAGGACCTGATCACGAACCAGCGCATCGACTACATCCGGGCCACCGTCGTGCACGCCGGCGGGATCACCCACCTGCGCCGGATCCTCGACCTTGCGGACCTCTACCAGATCCGCAGCGGCTGCCATGGCGCCACCGACCTGTCCCCGGTGTCGATGGCGGCGGCCCTGCACGTGGACGTGTCGATCCCGAACTTCGGCATCCAGGAGTACATGCGGCACACCCCGGAGACGGACGCCGTGTTCCCGCACGACTGGCGGTTCGCCGACGGTCACCTGCAGCCGTCGGACGAACCCGGCCTCGGGGTGGAGCTCGACGAGGAACTGGCGGGGCAGTACCCGTACCGCCCCGCCTACCTGCCGGTGAACCGGCTCGAGGACGGCACCATGCACAGCTGGTGAGACCGGCCGACCCTGACCGGGCGCGACCACGCGGGCGTAGCCTGACTGCGTGGGCGAGGTCGGCGCGTATCTCAGCACAATGGACGGGGCGGATCTCGATGCGCTCCAGCGGGTATTTGCCATCGCCCGCTCAGTCGTTCCCGAAGCCGAGGAAGGCACCAGCTACGCCATGCCTGCGCTGCTCTACCGCGGCAAGGGGCTCATCGCGACGATACGTGCGAAGAGGTTCCTCTCGCTCTACCCCTTCAGCGGCGCGGTCATCGCGTCCGTTCTGGAAGCGCTGGGCGACTTCGAAACCACCAGTGGGAGCATCCACTACTCGGCGAGCCACCAGCTGCCCGAGGCCGTCGTGCGGCGCATCGTCGAAGCGCGGCGAGCTGAGATCGACGCGAAGGCACGCTAGGCGAGCCGGCCCACCGGGGCCCGCGATCAGACCAGCTCGCCGCGCCGCCGGCTGAGGTAGGCGCGTTCCGCAGTGTTCCCGGTGGCGTCGATGGCGGCGCCGTACGCCTGCCTGGCCTCGGCGGTCCGGCCGAGCCGGCGGAGCAGGTCGGCGCGGGCGGCGTGCCAGGCGTGGTAGCCGGCGAGCGGCAGCGGGTCGATGAGGGCGAGGGCCACCTCGGGGCCGTCCAGCTCTGCGACCGCGACCGCGCGGTTGAGCGCGACGATCGGGGACGGGTCGAGGCGGGTCAGCTGGTCGTAGAGCGCGACGACCTGGGACCAGTCGGTGTCGGGCGCGGTGGGGGCGTCGGTGTGGACGGCGTTGATCGCGGCGAGCAGCTGGTAGCGGCCGGGGCGATTGATGCGCGAGGCACTCGCGGACCAGGTCGTGGCCCTCGGCGATCAGCGCGCGATCCCAGCCGGCGCGGTCCTGCTCGGCGAGCGGCACCAGCTGCCCGTTCCGTACGCGGGCCGCGCGCCGGGCCTCGGTCAGCAGCTGCAGCCCGAGCAGGCCGGTCACCTCCGGTTCCTCGGGAAGCAACTGGCACAGGACGCGGGTGAGCCGGATCGCCTCGCCGGTGAGCTCGGCGCGGACCGGGTCGCCGTCGCCGGTGGCCAGATAACCCTCGTTGAAGATGAGGAACAGCACGGTCAGCACGCCGGCGAGCCGCCCGGGAGGTCGGCCGCCTCGGGCACCCGGTAGGGCACCCGCGCCGCCGCGATTTTCTTCTTGGCCCGGGTGATCCGCTGGGCCATCGTGGTCTCCGGCACCAGGAAGGCCTGCGCGATCTCGGGCACGGTCAGCCCGCCGAGCAGCCGGAGCGTCAGCGCGATCCGCGCCTCCGGCGCGAGCGCCGGGTGGCAGCAGGTGAACAGCAGCCGCAGCCGGTCGTCCTCGATCGGGCCGGTGGGCTCGTGCGGGGTGTCGTCGTAGGACCATGAGGGCCGCCTGGTGCTTGGCGTCGCGCTGCTTCTCGCGGCGGATCCGGTCGATCGCCGGCCGGCTCGCGGTGGTGGTGAGCCAGCCGCCGGGGTTGGGCGGAACCCCGGACTGCCGGCCAGGTCTCCAGCGCGGCGACGAGCGCCTCGCCCGCCGCCTCCTCGGCGAGGTCGATGTCGCCGAAGCGGCGGACGAGCGAGGCGATCAGGCGGCCGTACTCCTCACGGAAGACCCGCTCGACGGCCGCCCGTCCGGCCCTGCATGCGATCAGTCCCGCATCGCTGGTCGTCGTCGGGCGGCTCAGGCGAGCCCGTCGAACGGACGGACCTCGACCTTGCCGCGGCAGGCCTTGGACCCCTCGGCCGCCAGCCGCAGCGCCACGTCGAGATCGGGCGCGTCGATGACCCAGAATCCGCCGAGGGCCTCCTTGGTCTCCAGGTACGGGCCGTCGGTGATCACCGGCGTCTCGCCCCGGCCGTCGACGACGGTGGCGGTCGCGGCCGGCTGCAAGCCCGCCGGCGAAGACCCAGTAGCCGTCGGCGCGCAGCGTGTCGTTGAAGGCGGCGGTCGCGGCGAACGCTGCCTCCATCTCCTCCTTCGAGCCGTAGTTGCCGAACTCGTTCCTCTCGACCGGGCCGTGCACGGCCATCAGGTAGTGCGTCATCTCGCTTCTCCTCAGGTCCGGGCGGTCCGATGACCGCCGTCCACCCTCACCACGAACGGCATCCCGCCGATACGACAACGTGCCACAGGAAGCCTGCGACCGGCTTCCTGTGGCGCACCGCCCGTCCGACGCGATCGACATCAGGTCCTTCGCGTAGCCGGCGTGCCCGGGCATGTCGCCCTGCGCAGGGCCGATGCGCGGCAGCCGTGGGTGTCGGACCCGGCCGTTACCGTCAGGGTCATGGACGTTGAGCCCACCGCTGCTGCCGGGTCCCGCCGAACTGCCGCCGAGTTCGCGATCGACATCGCACCCGGCGCTGCCGAACTCGATCGAACGGGCAGGTTCGACTTCACGAAGGTCTGGACAGGAGGGATGGCCGGGTCGAGTCGTGGTTTCATGCTCTCCGCCGGAGACCCGAGTTCCGGTAACGCAGGTTACGTCGCGCTGGAGGCCTTCGAGGGATCGCTGGACGGGCGACGTGGCACGCTCGCCCTTCAACAGTTCGGCACCATGAGTCAGGGTGTCTCCGTCCTGCACTACGAGATCGTCCCCGGGTCTGGCACCGAGAGCCTGGTAGGAATCACCGGCACTCTCGAACTGACGGTCAGTGATGGCCAACACCGCGTCGACATCCGGTACGAGCACCCCCAGGGGTAGGCGGCGCCGGAGTTGCCCGCCCACGCCGCGAACCCCCGGCCGCTTCACCGCTTCACCGCTGCACAGTCGCTCCGACTGGTCACGGTCGGGCCGGGCGCGGGGTGGGCGGCGTCAAGGAATCCCCGCATAGCCCCAGCAGGACGCTCTTGCCCGCCCCGTTCGGGGCCAGGAGCACGGTGCGTCCCGGATCGAGCTGTCAGTCCAGGTCGCGCAGAACCTGTTGCCCGCGCCTGCCATGGTGCTGGTCACAGGTGCAGCGTGCGGCAGTTCGACGGCCGGGCTGGCAATCTCGACCATCGCTGTGACCACCGACCGCCTCAAGGTTGACAATCTGGTCCTGGCATTGCAGATGACTGGAGACCCCGACGTTTCCATGGCCGGGGAGGTGATCGCGTATCACGTCGTGGGCGGAGATCGATTAGCCTCGCCCGCCGAGCGCGGCCTCGATCAGGCTGATCACGGAATCCGTCACCGCGGCGTAGATGGACTTCTCGGTCACCGCGGCCAGGTGGTCCGCGTGGGCCCGGGCCGCCGGGTACTCCTCCCGCGGCAGGATCGCGTAGATCCGGGTCCAGGCGCTGACGTCCTTGGTCTGGAGCTGCGGGTCGAGGTTGTGCGCGGCGGCCTTCATCCCGCACATGGCGAGCATCGAGTCGACGAAGGCGCGGTAGTGCAGCACGGCCTGGTCCGGCGGGAGGCCGGCGGCCGACAGGGTGGACAGCATCAGCTCGACCATCCTCCGCTCCCCGGGGCCGCCGGTGGTGCGGTAGAAGGCGAGGGCGTAGATGGCCGGGTGGGCCTCGCACATCTGCCAGCTCTGCTCGGCGGCGGCCCGCAGGACGCCCCGCCAGTCGCTGACGTCCAGGTCGGGCTCCATCGCCGTGTAGGCCTTCTCGATGATCCGGTCCATGCAGGCCAGCACGAGGTCGTCCTTGTCCCGGAAGTGCCGGTAGACGGCCGTAGGGTCCACGCCCAGCTCCTGGCCCAGCCGGCGCATGGTCAGGGCCTGGGCGCCCTCGCGCTCGGTCACGTCCAGGGCCCGCTCGACGATGAGCTCGGAGCTCAGCGAGACGCTGCGGTCCCGCCGCGCGCGGGCGGCGACACCACGGCGCCCACCTGGCGGCCGCGCCGCAGGCTCCGGGGCGCCCTCGGCCGGGTCGGCGCTGCCGGGCTCGTCATCGCTGGTCACGGCGGGATCGGCAACCTCCCGCCCGGCAGGCTCCGGCAGCCGTTCGGCCATGTCACCTCCCGCTCGCTGGGACATCGGATCGTAACACATGACAGTTGTCCACACCGTTGACAAGGCTGGTGTCACCTGGGTCTAATCATGGCTCTGGGACGCAGGTCACACCGGCGCCCACCCGACGCACCGCCCCCACCTGACCGGTCGCCTGGCGGCCGGTCACCGGACAGAAGGAGGGCCCCGCGACATGGCCACCCCGCCCCACCAGCACCCCGAGCCGCCGACCACGGTGTTCCGCAACGGCCGGGTGTTCACCGCGGACGCGGCCCGGACGTGGGCCAGCGCCGTCGCCGTGCGGGACGGCCGGATCGTGGCCGTGGGGGGCGACGACGCGGTGGCCGCCCACCTGCCCGGGGCGCAGGAGGTGGTCGACCTCGACGGGCGGGCCCTGCTCCCCGGCTTCATCGACGCGCACGCCCACCCGGTGATGGGCGGCCTGGAGCGTGGCCGCTGCGACCTCACCGCCGCCGGCAGCGCGCAGGAGTGCCGGGAGCTCATCGCCGCGTACGCCGCGCGGTACCCCGAACGGGAGTGGATCCTCGGCGGCGGCTGGGCGATGGAGTCCTTCCCGGGCGGCCGGCCCGACCGGCACCTGCTCGACGACCTCGTCCCGCATCGGCCGGTCTTCCTGCCGAACCGGGACCACCATTCCGCCTGGGTGAACTCCGCCGCCCTGGCCCGGGCCGGGATCGACGCCACCACCCCGGACCCGGCCGACGGCCGGATCGAGCGTGACCCCGACGGCACCCCCACCGGGCTGCTGCACGAGGGGGCGATGGAGCTGCTCACGCCGGCGCTGCCGGCCGATACCCAGCAGGAGTACGACGAGGCGCTCCGGGAGGCGCTGCGTCACCTGCACTCCCTCGGCATCGTCGGCTGGCACGACGCCCTGGTCCGGGTGGGCGGCGACGCCGGCGATCCGTCCGTGCACGCCTCCTACCTGCGGGCGCAGCGGGAGGGCTGGCTCACCGCGCGGGTCTCCGGCGCCCTGTGGTGGGAGCGGTCCTGCTCGGCCGAGGAGATCCCGGCGCAGGTGGCCCGGCTGGTCCAGGCGCGGGCGCAGGCGGCCGCCGAGGGCGCGGTGCACGGCGACCGGTACCGGGTGCACAGCGTCAAGGTGATGCAGGACGGGGTCATCGAGACCTACACCGCGTCCCTGCTGGACCCCTACCTGGACGCCTGCGGCCACCCCACCGGCAACCACGGGATCTCCTTCCTCGATCCGCAGCTCCTGCGCCGGGCCACCACCGCCCTGGACGCGGCCGGGTTCGACGTGCACTTCCACGCCCTCGGTGACCGCGCCGTGCGGGACGTGCTGGACGCGATCGAGGCCGCCCGCGCGGCCAACGGCAGCCGGGAGAGCCGGCACCTACTGGCCCACCTCCAGATGGTCCACCCCGCGGATGTCCCCCGCTTCCGGCGGCTGGGCGCGGCGGCGAATCTGCAGCCGCTGTGGGCCTGCCACGAGCCGCAGCTGGACGATCTGGCCACCCCGTTCCTCGGCCCGGAGCGCGCGCAGGCGCAGTACCCCTTCGGGCAGCTGCACGCCGACGGGGCCACCGTGGTGATGGGCAGCGACTGGCCGGTCACCAGCCCCGACCCGCTGCGCGGGATCCACGTCGCGGTGACCCGGGTCGGCCAGGAGGCACCCGCCGGGACCGAGCCGCTGGGCAGCGGGCAGACCCTCCCGCTGCCGGTCGCCGTCGCCGCGTACACCGCGGGGTCGGCCTGGGCCAACCGGGTGGAGCACCTGTCCGGCACGATCCGGGAGGGCCTGCGTGCCGACCTCGTCGTCCTGGACCGCGACCCCTTCGACGCCCCCGCGGAGCAGCTCGGGCTGACCCGGGTGCACCGCACCTACCTGGACGGCGAGCTCGTCCACAGCTCCGAGTGACCACCGAACCCCCCGACCACGAAGAGGTACCCATGGCCCAGTACCGACGCACCGCCTGGCTGCCCGGCACCTGCCTGGCCGGCGCCGCCCTGCTCGCGCTGACCGCCTGTAGCGGCGGCTCCGGCTCCTCGACCCCGTCCGGGAGCGCCGTCTCCTCCATCGGCGCGAACCAGGTGACCACCGGGACCGCGACCAAGGACGTGGACGCCATCACCTGGTCCGGTGACTACCGGCCGCTGCTCAGCCTGGACCCGCTGAAGATCCCCGACTACCCCGAAGAGACGGCCATCCCGAACATCTGCGAGCCGCTGATCCGGGTTGCGCCCGACTACTCGCTGTCCCCCGGGCTGGCCGAGTCGTACACGTTCACCGACCCGACCACGCTGACCCTGAAGATCCGGCAGGGGGTGAGGTTCTCCGACGGCACCCCGATGACCGTCGACGACGTGGTCTACAGCCTGGAGCGCAACCTCGACCCGAAGGTCGGCTCCGGCTACGCCTACACCTTCGCCACGGTCAAGGCGATCACCGCGACCGACGCCGGCACGGTGACGATCACGTTCACCAAGCCCTCGCCGACCTTCCCGAGCACGCTGGCCACGCTGGCCGGCGCGGTGGTGGAGAAGAAGTTCGCGCAGGCCAAGGGCGAGGCGTTCGGCAGCCCGGACACCGGGGTGGTCTGCACCGGCCCCTACGCGTTCACCTCCTACGACGGGTCCACCAAGCTGGTGCTGACCCGCAACGACAACTACTGGGACACCGCCCACAAGGCGCACGCCCGCACGTTCACCTTCGTCTACGCCGTCGACAACTCGGCGCTGGTCAACGGGCTCGTCTCGGGCCAGATCCAGGGCGCGTTCAACATCCCGAGCAACCTGCTCGACCAGCTCCGCTCCGCCTCGACCGGCAAGGTCTACGTCGGCGGTGCGGGGTCCACCCCGGTGAACCTCGACCTGCTCATGGCCAAGGACTCCGGCCCCGGCGCCGACCCGCGGGTCCGCCAGGCCCTGTCCCAGGTGATCGACCGGGCGGCGATCGCCAAGACCATCTTCAAGGGCGCCTCCGACCCGCTGTACAACGTCTCCGGCCCCGGCCTGTGGGGCTACGAGAAGTCGGTGTTCGCCGCCGCCTACCAGGCCGAGACGATCAAGCCGGACGTCGCCGCCGCCAAGGCACTGGTCCAGCAGGCCGGGGCGAGTGGGTCCACCCTCGTGTTCGGCTACCCCTCCGGCAACCCGCAGCTGGTGCAGCTGGCCACGGTGCTGCAGCAGGAGGCCGCGCAGATCGGGATCACCCTCAAGCTCGTCGGGGTGCCCAACCAGCAGTACGGTTCCCTGTTCGCCGACCCGCAGGCCCGCAAGCCGTACGACCTGTTCATCACCCTGAACTACGTCGAGCTGCCCGAGCCGCTGCAGATGGACCAGCTGTACGGCGGCACCGGCGGTGGGACGAACTTCAGCGGCTACAGCAACCCGACCGTGGACGGCCTGCTCGGCCAGGCCGCCGAGGCCACGGACCCCGCCGCCCGGGCGAAGCTGATCGTCCAGGCCGAGCAGCAGCTGGCCAAGGACCTGCCCTCGATCCCGGTCGTCCAGCCCCGGGCGATCGTCTTCCAGAACGGCCGGCTCACCGGAGCCCCGCTGACCTTCTCCTACATGACTTCCCCCTGGGCCGCGGCCATCGGCGGCGTGTAGGGCTCCAGCCGGCACCCCGCCCTCCGGTCCGGCGGGCGGGGTGCCGAGACAGAACCGACGAACGCGCGAGGAGGTGAAATGCTCCGGTTCACACTGAAACGCCTGGCCGGGTTGGTCGTGACGCTGCTCGCCTCGAGCTTCGTCATCTACTCCAGCGTCTACCTCTCCCCGGGCAGCCCCGAGTCGGTGCTCTTCGGCACCCGCAGCCCCACCCCGGAGGTCCGGGCGGCGGTGCGCCGTCAGATGGGCCTGGACCAGCCGTTCCTCACCCGCTACGTGCACTGGCTGGGCGAGGTCCTGCACGGCAACCTGGGCACCTCGATCGTCTCCCAGCAGAAGGTGACCTCCCTGCTGCTGCACCCGCTGGCGGTCACCTCCGCCCTGGTCGCCTACGCGGCGCTGCTCATCGTCGTCGCCGGGGTCGGGCTGGGGCTGCTGTCGGCGCTGCGTCCCGGACCGGTCGACGCCCTGGTCAGCCTCGCCGTCTCGGTGGCCACCGCCGTCCCCGCGTTCGTCGCGGCCGGAGTCACCGTCTCGGTGTTCGCCGTCGGGCTCGGCTGGTTCCCCAGCTACGGGCTGGGTGCGGGGTTCGGCGGCTGGCTGCGCAGCCTCACCCTGCCGGCGGTCAGCCTGGCCGTCATCGCCAGCGGCCTGCTGGCCCGGATCACCCGGGCGGGAGCGCGGGAGCAGCTGGCGTCCGACCACGTCCAGACGGCGATCGCCCGGGGCCTGTCCCGGCGCCGGCTGATCCGCAGCCACGTGCTGCGCAACACCGCGGGACCGATCATCTCGGTGACCGGGCTGCAGATCGCCGGGCTGCTCGCCGGGGCGGTCGTCGTCGAGCAGGCGTTCGGCCTCGGCGGCCTGGGGCAGGTGCTGCTCGGCTCGGTGCAGCAGAAGGACTTCGCGGTGGTCCAGGCCGTCTGCCTGCTGCTGGTCAGCGCCTTCGTCGTGATCAACCTGGTCGCGGACCTGCTGGTGGCCCGGCTCGACCCGCGGATCCGCCGGGCGGTGACCGGATGACCGCCCCCGTCGTCGACCCGTCCGCGGCCGAGGCCGCCGCCCAGCCCCCGCGGCAGCCGTTGCGCTCGCTGCGGCTGGGCGCCACGGGGTGGCTGGCCCTGGCCGTCGTCCTCGGGGTGGTCGTCATGGCGGTGCTCGCACCCCTGCTGGCGCCCGCCGACCCGAACCACGGGGACCTGCTGTCGGCCTTCGCCCGGCCCAGCGCCGCGCACTGGCTCGGCACCGACGCCACCGGCCGGGACATCGCCTCCCGGCTGATCCACGGCTCCCGGACCAGCCTGCTCGGACCGGCCGCGATCGTCCTGCTGTCGCTGCTGGTCGGCGTACCGCTGGCGCTGGCCGCCGCCTGGCACGGCGGCAGCGTCGCCTGGCTGATCACCCGGGCGCTGGACATCGTGTTCTCCGTCCCGGGGCTGCTGCTGGCCATCCTGACCATCGCCCTGTTCGGCCCGGGCCTGTGGCCGGCGGTGATCTCCCTGGCGATCGCCTACCTGCCCTACGTCGCGCGGCTCACCCTGACCGCGGCGGAGCACGAGCGGCACCTGCCCTACGTGGACGCGCTCAGCGTGCAGGGCCAGTCCGTGGTCAAGATCGCCGCCTTCCACCTGCTGCGCAACCTCGCCCCGGTGATCGCGGGGCAGGCCACGATCACCTTCGCCTACGCCCTGATCGACCTGGCCTCGCTGTCCTTCCTGGGCCTGGCCGTGCAGGCGCCGACAGCCGACTGGGGCGTGATGCTGAGCGACCGGGACGCCATCCTGCAGGGCCACCCGGGGCAGGTCGTCGCGGCCGGCTTCCTCGTCGTGGCCACGGTGCTCAGCCTCTTCGTGCTCGGCTCGCGGCTGTCCGGCGACGTGCCGCGACCCCGCCGCGGCCCGCCCGGGCTCGGCGGTGGGCTGCGCGCCCTCCGCCGTGCGGCGACGAGGGGAGGCACCCGGTGACCCCCGGGCCGGCGGCCGAGCCGCTGCTGCAGGTGCGCGACCTGCGGCTCGACCTCGCCGGGCCCGACGCCGTGCAGCGGCCCGTGCTGCGCGGGATCGACCTGACCGTGCGGGCCGGGGAGGCCCTCGGCATCGTCGGGGAGTCCGGCTCCGGGAAGTCGATGACCCTGCGCAGCATCGCCCGGCTGACGCCGCCCGGGGCGCGCGTGCACGGCGAGGTCCTGGTCGGTGGCCGGGACGTGAACCGGTTGCGCGGCAACGATCTGCGCCGGTTCCGCCAGTCCGAGGTCGGCTACGTGTTCCAGGACCCGCGGGCGGCGATCAACCCCCTGCACACCGTCGGCGACTTCCTGCTGGAGCCGGCCCGGGACCGCGGCGAGGACCTGGCCGCCGCCCGCGCCGAGGCCGTCGACGTGCTGACCCGGATGGGCATCACCGATCCCGAACGCCGGATGCGGCAGCACCCGTTCGAGCTGTCCGGCGGCCTGCTGCAGCGGGTCATGATCGCCTCGGTCGTGACGGCACGGCCGCGGCTGCTGCTGGCCGACGAGCCCACCACGGCCCTGGACGTGACCACCCAGTCCGACGTGCTCGCCCTGACCGACCAGCTGCGCCGGGACCGGGGGATCGCCATGCTCTTCGTCACCCACGACCTCGACCTGGCTATGGCCGTGTGCGACCGGATCGTCGTGCTGTACGCCGGGCAGGTGCTGGAAGTGGCCGACGCCGCCGGCATGCGCCACCGGCCGCTGCACCCGTACACCAGTGGCCTGCTGCACTCGCGGCCGCCGCTGGAGGCGCGCCTGCCCCGGATCCCGGTGATCCCCGGGGCCCCGGTCTCGGCCGCCGACGCCGGTCCCGGCTGCCCGTTCGCGGCCCGGTGCGGCCTGGCCCTCGACGTCTGCTCCCACCGGCCACCGCCACGGCACGTGCACGCCGCCGGGTACGTGGACTGCCACCGGGCCGAGGAGCTCGCGGCCGCGCCGGTGCCCCCGCACGGAGGTGATGTCGCGTGAGCGTCCCCTCCCCCTCCACCGCCGCGGCGGCGCCGGTGGTCCGGGTCGAGCACCTGGTCAAGCGGTACGGCCACGGCGAGGCCGCGCACACCGCCGTGGACGACGTGTCCTTCACCCTCGCCCCGGGCCGCACGCTGGCCCTGGTCGGGGAGTCCGGCGCCGGAAAGTCCACCATCGGCGGCGTCCTCGCGGGCCTGCACGCGGCCACGTCCGGGACCGTCGAGGTGTGCGGCGAGGACCGCACCCGGCCGGCCCGCTCCACCCGGCTCCGGCGGCACCGCGGCTCCCAGGTCCAGCTCGTCGCCCAGGACCCGTTCACCTCCCTGGACCCGCGGCAGCGGATCGGCAACGCCATCGCCGAGGCGGTGTCCCTGCACGGGCACCTCGACCCGGCGCGACGACGGGAGCGGGTCCTGGAGCTGCTCGACGCGGTGGGTCTGAGTGCCCGCCACGCCCAGGTCAGCCCGCAGGCCCTGTCGGGCGGCCAGCGGCAGCGGGTCGCCATCGCCCGGGCGCTCGCCGCGCAGCCGCGGGTGGTGGTGCTCGACGAAGCGGTCTCCGCGCTCGACGTCTCGGTGCAGGCGCAGGTCCTCAACCTGCTCAACGACCTGCAGGAGCGGACCGGGACCGGGTACCTGTTCGTCACCCACGACCTCGCCGTGGTCCGGCAGATCGCCCACGACGTGATCGTGCTGCGGCACGGCCGGATCGTGGAGCAGGGCAGCACCGACGAGATCCTGGGCCACCCCCGGGACGCGTACACCCGGCTGCTGCTGGCCTCCACGCCGCGCCCCGGCTGGACGCCGGTCCTCAGCCGGCCCTGAGCCGGGCGGGGCAGCCCTCCTGGCGCCGCAGCGGTGATTCGGCTCGGCGGAGGCCGGGCCGCGGGTTCAGGGGTTCCGCAGGGCGTCGGAGATCGACTTCACCCCGCCGTGCGCGGTCATCCCCCCGTCGACCGGGATCTCGGCCCCGCTGACGTAGGAGGCCTCGTCGCTGAGCAGGAACGTGACGACCGCAGCGACCTCGGCCGCCGCACCGGTGCGCCCGAGCGGGGTCTCGGCCACGTTGGCGCGGCGGAACCCCTCGCCGGCCCCCGCCGTCATGGGCGTCTCGATGAACCCGGGGTGGACCGCGTTGACCCGGATGCCGCGCGGGCCGAGTTCCAGGCACGCCGCGCGGGTCAGGCCGCGCAGCCCCCACTTGCTCGCCGTGTAAGCCACCGGGTAGTGCCCGGTGAGGGCGGCCGCGGAGCCCAGCGTGACGATGCAGGCCCCGGCCGGCATGAGCGGGGCGAGGTGCTGGACCCCGAGCAGGACGCCGGCCAGGTTCACGTCGAGGACCCGGTGCAGGTCGGCGATCCCGAGGTCGGCCAGCCGCGCCCGCCAGGTGATCCCGGCGCTGGCGACCAGTCCGTGGACGTGGCCGTAGCGGCCGGCGAGCAGCCCGGCCAGCTCGCGCCAGGCGGCGGCGTCGGTGACGTCGAGCTGCCGGTAGAGCGCCGTCCCCGGGCCATCCGGCGCGGGCCCCGTACCGGCTCCGAGCTCGGGCGGCGGCTCGACGGCCAGGTCGGTGGCGACCACGTGCGCTCCCTGGCCCAGCGCGGCCAGTGTTGTCGCCAGGCCGAGCCCGCCGCCGGCGCCGGTGACGACGATGGTCTTCCCGGCCAGGCGTCCCCGGCTCACCCGCGCCCCCGGGGGCGGGATGGTGCCGCCGGCAGGGGGATCCGGTCCCGCCCGGGTACGACGCGGTTGACCACAGGACGTCCTTGTCGTCGCGGAGTGATGCAGACCACTGTCACGACCATCTGGATATCAGGCAAGCAGGAATTGCTGATGGTCTACATCAGTGCGAGTTATGGCACTCTACGGTCATGCAGACCGCCAGCCTCGACCTCAACCTCCTGGTCGCCCTCGATGCGCTGCTCTGCGAGGCCAGCGTCACCCGGGCCGCGGCCCGGCTGAGGCTGAGCCAGCCGGCGCTCAGCGCCTCGCTGGCCAGGCTCCGCCGGCACTTCGGCGACGAACTGCTGCACCGGGTCGGCAACAGCTACGAGCTGACCCCGCTGGCCGTGCAGCTCAAGGAGCGCGCGGGCTTCGCCCTGGACGCCGTCGACAAGGTGTTCGCCAGCCAGCCCGCCTTCGACCCGGCACAGGGCGGCCGGGAGTTCCACATCTTGGCCTCGGACTACTCCATGGCGGTGGTCGGTCAGGCGGTGAGCCGGCTGTTCGCCCAGCGGGCCCCGGGTCTGCGGCTGCGGATGACCCCGCACAGAAGCGCGATCGTGGACAACGCGGCCGAGCACCTGCGCACCGTCGACGGGATGCTCCTGCCGCACGGCTTCCTCAGCGGGCTGCCGTACACCGACCTCTACGAGGACTCCTACGTGTGCCTGGTCGCCTCCGACAACGAGCGGGTCGGAGACCGGATCACCATGGACGACCTCGCCGAACTGCCCTGGGTACTCACCTACCACGGCCCCACCGCCTACACCCCGGCCGCCCGGCAGCTGCAACTGCTCGGCGTGGAGCCGCACGCGCAGGTCGTGGTCGAGAGCTTCCTCGCCCTGCCCTACCACCTCGCGGGGACGGACCGGGTCGCCCTGGTGCAGTCCCGGCTGGTGCCCCAGCTCGCCGCCTCAGGGGACGTGAGGGCACTGCCCTGCCCGTTCGACGCCGTCCCGTTGCGGCAGGCGCTGTGGTGGCACCCGATCAACGAACGGGACCCCTCGCACGTGTGGCTGCGGGACGTGCTGGCCGAGGCCTGCCGAGCCCTGCCCCCGGTACCCGCGGCCGGGCCCGTGGACCGGAGCGCCGGACGGGGTATCAGCGCGACCGATAACCATCCCGAACGGAAGTGATTTCCCTTATCGCTGGCCCCTGCCCAACACTCGCCGCAACGTGACCGGCGTCGCCCAGCGTCGGGCAAGTCCACCCGCGGAAGGGATGAGCGCCATGACCGAGTCGACGACGACTCCATCGACGGCCACACGGGAGCGGGAGACATCCGCGCCCCGGCAGGCGGGGTGGCGGGAGGCCACCGTTCTGCTGCTGGCGAGCTGCCTGTCCGTGCTCGGCGCGGTTCTGCTCGCGCCCGTCCTGCCCTCGCTGCAGGACGCCTTCGCGGGGACGGCGGGAGTGACGGTCCTGGTCCCGATCACCCTCACCGTGCCGGCACTGATGATCGGCCTGCTCGCCCCCTTCGCGGGCCGGATCGTCGACGCCGCCGGCCGCCGACGGCTGCTGATCGGGGCCCTCGTCGTGTACGCCGTGGTCGGGACGGCCCCGCTGTGGCTGAACTCGCTCCCGCTCATCGTCGTCAGCCGGGTCGGCGTCGGGGTCACCGAGGCGGCCATCATGACCTGCTGCACCACCCTGCTGGCCGACTACTTCTCCGGAAACCGCCGGGCCCGGATCTTCGGGCTGCAGGTCGTGTTCACCACGGTCGCCGCGACGATCTTCTTCGGCCTGGGTGGCGCACTCGGCGACCACAACTGGCGCACCCCGTTCTGGCTGTACGCCTCCAGCCTGGCGCTTGCGGTCGCCGCGGCAGTGCTCATCTGGCAGCCGGCGCCGAACGCCGAGCGGCTCGCCGAGCGGCGCGCGGAGCTCGGCCGCGGGCTCCCCCCGATCCCGTGGCGGCAGCTGCGCACCCCGGTGGCGGTCTCCCTGTTCGGAGGGATCGTCTTCTACGCCCTCATCGTCGAGCTGTCCTACGTGCTCGACGGGCTCGGAGTGACCTCACCGGCGAGCATCGGGCAGGCCAGCGCGCTGGCCTCGCTGGCCACCGCGTTGGGTGCCGTGATCTTCGGCTGGGCGGTCCGGCTGGGCTCGCGCACGCTGCTGCCTGCCTGTTTCGCGCTGGCCGGGACCGGGCTGCTGGTCGTCGGGCTGTCCCACACCGTGCCGGGAGTCCTTGTGGGGGCGGTGATCACCGGCTTCGGCAACGGCCTGCTCCTGCCCACCCTGCTCACCTGGGCCCTGTCCGGCCTGGAATTCGACCAGCGCGGCCGGGGAACCGGCCTGTGGACCGGCAGCCTGTTCATCGGGCAGTTCCTGTGCCCGATCCTGCTGCTGGGCGTCGGGCACGCCGTCGGCGGGCTCACCGCGGCGCTGGCCATCCTCGGGGGCGCGGCGCTCGTCGTGACGCTCGCCCTGATGACCGTGCTGCGTCCGGCCCCCGCCGCCCTGGCGCCCTCGCTGTCGGGGGCCTGAGCGGCGGGTCGTTCCGGGGCGTGTTTCAGGTGCGCCGACGCCGGGCGAGAGCTGCGCAGTGTGCCGCAGGCGCCGTCGGTCGCCACGAGGACTCGAACCCAGGCCTTCGCGATCTGTGGGGAGGCCAGGGAGAAGTCCCCGGCCGGCGCGCCTGCAGGGCTCGGGTCTGCATGCTCGTCGCCACCTCGCGCAGAGCCTGGGTGACAGGACGCCGGGTGGCATCAAGGGCCGTCGGGCGGTGGAAGGTCCTGGACTCCGGCGGGGCGGGTCCAGCGCATGGTGAAGGCGCCCGGGACGTAGTCACGCTGGCGAGGGGTTTGATGCCGGTAGGCAGATGGCGACAGCCTGACGATGCCGGCGAAGGTGCGGCTGAAGGTGCCGAGGCTGGTGTAGCCGACCGCCAGGCAGATGTCAGTGATCGGTTGGTCCGTCCACCGCAGCAGGTGCATCGCGCGTTCGATCCGGCGGCGTTGCAGGTAGCGGTAGGGCGTCTCGCCGAACGTGGCCCGGAACTCGCGGATGAAGTGCGAGCGTGCCATGAAGGCCACGGCAGCCAGGGCGTCGACGTTCAGCGGCTGGGCGTAGTGACGGTCCATACGATCACGGGCACGCAGCAGCCGCAGGTTGCGGTCCTCGCGCGCTTCCATCGTGTGCACGGTAGTCCACCCGGCCGCGCCGTACAGGACGGTACTTTCGGAGAAGCGTTGCGGCCGATCGCCTCCTTAGCCTCGAGTGCGTCGGATCCCACCGACCCGGATCACGAAGGAGTGCGTAACGTGCTGAAGCGGAACAACATCTCGTCGATCTTCGTCCTTGATCAGGACCAGGCGCTGGAGTACTACACCAAGGTTCTGGGGCTGGAACTCGTGCAGGACATGAACTTCGGGCCGATGCGCTGGTTGACGGTGCGGGTGCCGGGCGACCGGAAGATGATTCTGCTGGAGAAGCCAGGCGCTCCGGCGCACGACGAGGCCACCGCCGCGCAGATCCGGGACCTGGTGACCAAGGGCGCCGGAGGTGGGTGGCTCGCCTTCACAACCGACGATCTGGAGGACATGTTCGCGCGCTGCCAGGCGGCGGACGTCGAGTTCACGCAGGAGATCGTCGAGCAGCCCTACGGGCGGGACTTCGCCATCCGTGACCCGTTCGGCAACCACATCCGGATCGGCGACGTCACCGAGTGATCCGGCCGGGCGGGACGGCGGGGCAGCGGTGCCGGCTGCCCCGCCCCGGCCGCTGTGGCGGGGTCAGCGCCGCAGGGCGAGCTGGTAGCTGAAGGTCCGGTAGGGCAGGTTCATCCCGCCGTCATCGGAGAGCTCACCGACGATCGTCCCGCGGTTGTTCATCCCGTACGCGGAGCTGGAGCCGATCGCCGCGGTCGGCAGACCGAGGTCGTGCAGGCCGGAGCGTGGCGTGTAGACGAAGACGCGCATCGGCGTTCCGGGCAGTTGCCTGTCGCCGATGATGATCCCCGAGTCGGTGATTCCGGTGACCTGGCCCATTGTGCCCAGCACACCTCGATCGACCATGCCGGTGCGGCCGGTCCAGGTGAACAGGTGTTGCACGCCGGCCGCGTCGGTCGAGGTACCCGCGATGGTCCCGTGGTCGTTGATCGCCCACGCCTTGGTGTCCGTTCCGCCGAGGCTTCCCAACTGACGCATGCCCTGCCGAGGCGTCCACACGAAGGCCCGGGTCAGGCTGGTCGTGCCGGACGGGCCGGTGACGAGCCCGTAGCTGTAACCCACCACCGCGCCGGCGTTGTTGACACCGGTGGCCACCGAGTCGCTCATCCCGGCCAGGACGCCGAGGCTGCGCATGCCAGACCGCGGAGTCCACAAGAAGGCCCGGTTGGCGGTGGGTGTGCCGGTGCGCGACGCCGTCGTGGCATAGCCGACCACCACGCCCCGGTCGTTGATCCCCATGGACCCGGAGAAGGAGCCACCCAAGGTGCCGAGGTCGGTCAGCCCCCGCGAGGGCGTCCAGACGAACGCATGGCAGCTGTACGAGGCATCCAGGGGTGCGCAGGAGCGTCCGGCCACGGCGCCGCGGTCGTTGATCGCGGCCGGCTGGGAGAAGTAGCTCTCCGCCAGCATGCCCAGGTCACGCACCCGCCCGCTGCGCGAATCCCACGTCGCCGCGTGCCCGGCGGTGTTCATCCCAGCCACCACACCGGCATCGTTGATGTCGTTGAGTCCGGTCAGTGGCCCGGCGGGGATCTCATGCCCGAAGGTGGCGGTGACCCGCCCCGAAGGGCTTGCTGCGGCAGCCACTCCAGGCTCGGCGACCACCCCCAGCGCGACCGATACCCCGGCCACCAGCAGCAGCCGACGACCCCGTCCCACCCGCACTGCTGGGACACGCAGGCCCGTACCCATGACAGCCACCTCCCGACGGTTGACGGCGCGCCCCCTTGCGAAGCGTGCGCGCCCACGGTGTCATCAGGCCCGTTCGTGGCAGATGACACCACCCTGGGGACGCGCCATCATCTCGCATGGTTGTCGTCCCGTAGCGCCGAGCGTGCAGCAGACCGGCCGGGTCCCGGTGGTGGTTCAGGGCAGGGAGAGTTGGCGGCCGAGGGCCGGCCAGTCGGTGGCAATGGCTCGTTGGGCTTGGGCGAGGGTGAGCCGGCCGCTGCAGATGGCGGTGTGGGCGGCGTTCTCGATGGTGTCCTTGCTGTTGGCGGTGCCCCTGGGGTTGGGTCGGTCGTTGGGTTCGACCCACAGGTTTCGCGGGTCGTTGGGGTCCCCGCCCAGTTCGAGGGAGATCAGGTGGTCGTACTCGCCGGTGGTGAAGGATCCGGTGTAGCCGTAGGACCGGGCGTTGGCGGCCTTCTCACGGCGAGTGATGCGGGCGGGCGGGCGGACGGAGGAGGTGTAGCCGCCGCGGCAGATGGTGGTGGCCAGGTTGGCTTGGGTGACACGGGGGTTGGTTGCGCCGGGCGTGCAGGCGGGGTCGGGCAGCGGGTAGGCGCCTTCGTACCGGTAGTGGCAACTGCCCGCCGGGGGCTGCGGTTGGACGGTGTAGCGCGAGCGCGGGCCCGGCCCCACCGGGATCTCACCACCCGACGGCGCGGCACTCGATGATGTTGAGGCCGGCGTGGGCGTTGTCGTGGCCATCACCGCGGGGTTGCCGGTCATGGTCGAGCAGCCGCCGACCATGCTCGCACCCATGAGCGCACCCAGCACTGCTACACGGCGTCGCCCGGTCCGCTGCCCGCGGGTCGGCTCAGGCTCGCGCGCGGCGCGGCGGGTGTTGTGGAGGCGGTTCATGCTCCGCAGTATCCCCGACCTCGCCCGCCGGCCCGGAGGTCATCTTCCTGATCCGGCAGATCAACGTCCGTGGTCGGTGGCGGTCGGGGAGATCGCCACCAGCTGCTGCCGGCGATGTCAGGGCGCTGACGACGCGGTGCTGGGACGGCTGGCGGGCGCTGGTGGGTGGGAGGCGGACCTGGAGGTCCTCGTCGTCGCCCACCGGCCCATTCCCCCGACCCTGGCCGGGGTCATCGTCGAGCACGTGCTCCCCCGAGGCGCCGTCGGCGCAGCGGCTTGACAACTGGGTCGGGGTGCGTGTGGCCCGTGGCCGCACCGGGGCCGGTTTCACGGGAGCAGGGCCTTGGCCGCGGCCGTCGCCGAGGCCCGCGACTTGGCGACATTGCCGTCCTTTCGGGTGGACGCGACGGTGATGAGGCGGTCCCCGGCGACCAGAGTGACCTGGCTGTCCACCCCTGCGGGAAGGTGTTGGGTGAAGGCGACCGAGTTGGGCAGGCCGATGTCGAACGCCGTGACCTGCGCGCCAGCCTGCGCCATTCTCGCTCGGGCGGAGCTGATCATCGCCTGGCTGATCTGCGCGTTGACCTGGACCACGTCGTAGCCGAGGGATCCGTTGGCTGCGCTTTCGTACACGCAGCCGTCGATCTTCTTCATGTCGGAACTACCGCTGCCCGAGACTGAGGAGATACCGGCGGCGGTGGTGAACCCGAGGATGCTCTGCGCAGTCTGCTGATCGATGGACGAGCACCCCCCGGACCCCTTCGTCGAGTCGGTGGTCCGGCTCGCTGCGGCAGGCGCTGTCGAAGCCAGGGCCGTCGAGGCCGGCGCTGCCGTGGGACCTGCGGAACTGTTGACCGCCGCGGGCGCGGCGGTGTTGTTCGCGCTCGTCTGGCTGCTCGAGCAGGCGGCCATGTTGGCTGCGGAAGCGAGCACAATGACGGCGAGGAGGGGACGGCGGTAGTTCACGGCGGACTCCAAGAGGACGGGTCGGGCGCAGCGTGCGTACCGGTCGAGGACATCAGGGCGCGGGTGCGACTGGCGCCGGGTGAAACCCCGGCAGTGCGACGCCGACTCAGTTCTGCGCGGCGGGGTCAGCACCTGTTGGCGTGGTCAGCAGTGTCCTGACCAGTTCAGATCGATTCCGGACACCAAGCTTTCGGAAGATCCGGCCGAGGTGGAACTCCACGGTCTTTCCGGACAGGAACAGGGCCGCGGCGATCTCCTTGTTCGACATCCCGTCGGCCGCCGCCGTGGCCACCCGTCGCTCCGACGCGGTGAGCGTGTCGTCGGGAGCAGCACGCGTCCGCAGCGTCGCGCCGGAAGCCCGCAGTTCGTCCCGGGCCCGGTCGAGCCACGGCCTGGCTCCAAGGGTCGTGAAGCCGTTCGCCGCGTCGCGCAGGAGCACCCGCGCCTCGACCCGGTGGCCCAGCCGGCGGCTCATCGCGCCGGTGGCCAACTGCAGTCGGGCGCGAGGGAACACGTACTCCGCACCGTCGAGGTGGTGGGCGAGGGCGCCCGCGTCCTCGACAAGCGCTGCAGAGTCCGGTCCGATCGCGCACCGCGCGAGCAGCGCACCGGCTCGGGACTCGGGCCGGGCGTCGTCGCCGGAGCGGGCAAGAAGAACCTGGAGCAACCCCTCGGCGTCGGACCGCCGGCCGAGGAGGGCCAGCGCGAGCGGAGCGTCGAAGTACTCCGGCTGGGCCGCAGCCACCCGGCCGGCGTGCAGGAGCGACGCGAGCGCCTCGGCGGGTGCGACCAGCGCCTCGAGGTCGCTCGCCGACATCGCGGCGAGTACCGCGCTCCACAGGGCGTCGGCGGTCCGCCACGGACTGTCGAGCGCCTCGGCAAGCCGACGGGCCTCCTCGGCGTGGGCCAGCGCGTCCGCCGTGTGGCCGCGTGCTCCCTCCAGCGTGGCCACCTGCACCAGCGCGTCGGCGATGTCGGCGCTCCGGCCGGTGATGCGGGCCAGGTCCAAGGCGTCCTCAGCGCGCACCGCCGCCGCGTCCCACTCGGCCACGGAGAAGTCGCACCAGGCCAGCCCGCGTACCGTCGCGGCGAGCAACCTGGTGTCCCCGGCGGCGCGCCGGCGGGCGACCTCGGCATCTATGGCTGCACGCAGCCGGTTCGGGCGCCCGGACCACATTGCTGCCTGCACCGTCATGGGCAGCAGGTCCGGATCGACGGCGAGCAACCGGTGGGTCTCGATGACGGTCAGCGCGTGGTCGAGACACCCGCGTCCGGCCTCGGTGCGTTCGGCGTTCAGGTGCACGAACCCTTGGACGGCGCTGGATCGGGCGTCCTGCACCGGATCGTCCGGGTCGGCGGCGGCCCGGATTTGTTCAGCGAGCCAGGCGAGCCGCGCCGGGTCGTCCAGATGCAGAGCGGGGTTGAACGCGCCGGCCAGCGCGTGGACCTCACGCTCGCGGCAACCGGATGCGCGTGCCTCGTCGACGGCACGCAGAAACCACTCCCAAGCCGCCTGCGGAGAGGCGGTCATGTGCGCGATCTGTCCGGCGGTGAAGGAGAGCGACCATCTCAGCTCGGTTTCGCGCAGAGCCGGCAAGGATTCCTCGATCAGCCGTGACGCGGACTCGGCGTCGTCGGCCGCCCATGCCTCGAGCGCCGCCCGTGCCAGCCGCGGCGCCGGGTCGGTCCCGAGCCGGGCGGCCGTCTCCCAGGCGTGGGCGGCCGACTGGTGTGCGCCGCGGGCAGTCGCGGTCGAGGCCACGCCGTCCAACGCGAGCGCCAGCCCCTCGTCGGGACCGCTGGAGGCCTCGACCCGGTGCCACACCACAGCTGCCGGGTCACCGCCCGCATCCTGCAGAGCATCGGCGATGGCGAGCCGGATCCGACGCCGCTCGGCCGTACTCACGCCCTGGACGGCTGCGGTTCGAGCCAGCGGGTGGCGCCACGTCACCGCGGTCCGCGTGACGTGCAGCAGTCCGCAGTCCTCCACGCTCGCGAGCTGGGAGTAATCGCTCCCCAGCCGGGCCAGAGCGTCGGCCAGGATCACCGGGGTCACGGCGCCTGCTGCGGCAGCGGTCGCAGCAGCCAGTCGCGCCGGTGCCGGCAACGCCGCCACGAGCCCGCTGTAGGCGGCGGCGGGGGTCGTCGACGGCACCGGGTCCGGCAAGGGCGCGGACCCGCGGCGCTGGTCGTCATCGAGCAACGCCGCCAGCTCGACCAGCGCCAGAGGGTTCCCCCCGACAACCCGCCACAGCCGCAGTGTCACCGAGCGCACCACTGCGTGCTCAGCCAGAAGCTGCACCGCCTCCAGCTCGTCCAGCGCGGGCAGATCGTAAGACTCCACGCCCCCGATGCCCGCAGCGTCCGGACGAACCGCGATCAGCACGCCCACGGCGTCGTCGGCCAGGCGTCGCACGGCGAAACCGATCGCGTCCCGCGACTCGTCGTCGATCCACTGCAGGTCATCGATCAACACCAGCACCGCGGTGTCGCTGCTCGCCAGGTCCAGCAGGGCCAGCGTCGCAGCGCCGACCAGTAGCGGAGCGGGCTGACCGGCGACGCTGTCTCCGAGCGCGAGCTCGAGGGCATTACGCTGCGCCGGCACCAGCTCGGCACCGAGCGGGCGAAGCGGCCGCATGAGCGCGTGCAGGGCCGCGTAGGGGAGGTCGCGCTCGTCCTGCGTCCCGGTGCACCGCAGGACGGTCATGCCCTCCGCGTCGGTGGCCGCCGCGGACAGGAGTGCCGTCTTGCCGCTGCCGGGCTCACCACGCAGCAGCAGCGCAGCACCACGGCCTGCGCGGGCGCCGGAGACCACCCAAGCGATCCGGGCGAGGGCCTCCTCGCGACCGACGAGCACCGGGGGAGTATACGAAGGCACAGGGCCCGCTGCGACGTCTGCCAGGGATTGCCCGGACGCCGACACGAGTGCGGTACGGCGATGGTGACACCGTGTCGGAACACTCGTCGCCATGCGGCTCGTGGCGGTTCACCGTGCGGCGACTCGGCGCCACGCCGTGGCCGAACGAGGAGGTCGAGGTGCTCGCACGAATTGCGGCGGACGGCTCGGCGACCGTGTTCGTCCACCCGGACGGCGGGCCGCGAAGCGCCAGCTGGCGCTCGGCCGGACCGCGTCGAGTGCTGCTGGTCGCCGAGTGGCTCGGCAGCGACGGCGCCGGCCGCGTCTGCCTGCAGGCCGCCGCGGAACTGTCATCGGACGGGCGGACCTGCCAGGCCAGAGTCCAATTGCGCCACGTCGACCTGAACGGGGCCCCGCGCCGAGCGACGGAGACGGGAGAGGCCGAAGGGCGGCGCCTCCACTCGTGAGTCGGTCAGCGGGCGCACCGTGCAGCAGTTCCCGCCGGGCCCGGTCAATGCGTCGTGCGATCACGTAGGCGTGTGGGCTGAGCCCGTACCGCGCGGTGAAGCTGCGCACCAAGTGGGCGACACTGCGGGAGCCGCTCCCTCGGGCTGAGCCGGTGGTGGATCGCTTCCGCCACGTCCGCGAGGTGGGCCTCGGCGTCCAGCCCGCAGCCGGGGCGCAGCAGCGCGGTGTGCAGGCGCCGGACGGCGTCGGCCAGGGGAGCGTCCGGCAGGTTGGTGTGGTCGACCGCTGGGCCGCGCAGAGCGGGTGGGAGGAAGTCGGCCCTCAGGTACACCTCGCGCTTGCTGAACCCGGTGCCCGGGACGGCTGGTCGGCCGTCGTGGGTGATGTCCGGAGGCAGGATCGTGACCAAGACATCAGGCCCCGCACCGCCTGAGGATCTGGTCATGACTGCTCAGCCGATCAACCTCAGCGCAGCTCTGGACTCCTTCAACGACGTGTACCACCCACGCATCGTCGCGGAGGTGAACGACTACCACGTCCGCATCGCGCACGCTGCAGGCGAGCACGTCCGGCACATCCACGACAGCACCGACGAGTTCTTCCTCGTCCTGCGCGGCACCTTCGACATCGCACTGCGCGGGCCAGACGGATCCGAACGGCAGGTCCACCTCGCCGAAGGCGACGTCTACGTGATCCCGCGAGGGACCCGGCACAAGCCATCCTCCAGCGGAGGATCGATCCTGATGTTCGAGCCCGCCACCACCCTGACCACCGGCGACCACCACGACGGCGACGTTCCCGAACACGTCCGCAGCACCACCGGCCGCAGCCTGTAGCACCCGACCCACAACGAGCCATGTCCCCAGCCCGGGCGCACCCGGACGCGGCGGTCGACGCACCCACCGATGTACCGGATCTGCCGCGTTGAGCGCGGCGAAGCTCGCCCGGTCATGACGCGGAGAGGATGGCCTGTCCTGCTTGTGAGTACGGAAGCCGGCGCCCGGCCACCGTGACTCGGCGCCTGGCTCGACCCGCCGTCGTCTACCTTTGCGCGGCTCATCCACGCCCACAGGCGGGCATCCCCATGGGGATGCCCGCCTGCGGGAAGGAACGGAGATGGTCAGACGGGACGCACGTTGGACGCCTGCGGCCCCTTCTGGCCAGCGGTGATCTCGAACTCGACACGCTGGTTCTCGTCGAGGGAGCGGTAACCGTCCGCCTGGATGGACGAGAAGTGGACGAAGACGTCGTCCGTGGTGCCGTCCGGCGTGATGAAGCCGAAACCCTTCTCGCCGTTGAACCACTTCACGGTGCCCTGAGCCATGTGATGCTCTCCTTCGATGCAGTGCCGTCGAGGCACATCCGCGCAGCCGACCTCGCTTGGGCGTCTGCGAGCACAGCCAGTACCGACGAGTCCTGCATCCTGGAGGTCCGCCGCGGGCAAAGAAAACGCCCGTGGGAGGAGAACTCCGCGGGCGTTGGAAACGTTCGAGGACATGCTGCAACCAAGACCGAGATTAGCACCTCCGGGACCAGTCGCCCTCCCGATCGCCCGGACGATCCTTCACCTCGGCAACGCGACACGCGCAGACGGGCGTCGGGCTGGCCGCCGATCAGGGTCGGCGGCCAGGGGTGCCGGCCGACACGGCGTCCGCGCAGAAGGGAGCAACCGACGACTGATCGTCCCGGGCGGACTCGGTGACCGCTCGTGCCGGACTTCGAGGGGAGGTCAGATCAACCCTGCTTCTTCCCGATCGCCTTCTCAGGAGTGCCGATCGCCAACCCAAAGCCATCCCCATCCTTTTCGGGCTACAGGATCCGCTCGAAGACCATCGTGGCCTGAATCCGGTCGCCCCCGCCCATCCCCTTGCTGCCTGAGGCAGCCGTAGTAATCGTATGGAGGCGATACCCCAACGCGGCCTGAGCGTTGATCGCCTTCTCCAACTCAGTGAGGTTCCCAGACCCCGTCCCCCACAGCTTCTCCTTCAGGATGACCTGCAGAACGACGTACGTAGCGCCGCGCGGGGCGGGACGTGGCTGACCCCCGGCTACGGCATCGGCAGTTATCCGGTCTATGATGCCGGCCGGGCCCTGCGGGCCGGGAGGCGGCGGCTGCACCGTGTCAGTCCAATCCTTTCCGTCCCACCACCGCATGGTTCCCGATCCGTCGTTGTACCAACCGGCCTGCATCTGAGCCACAGCTTCATTCCCTTCATCGATCGCTGAAGTCACACGCTAGCGGGGTCGTAAGAGGAATTGCCTGCCACGGCGAGGTTGAGGCGTGCTGTCCGGGCGGTCATCCTGGCCGATGATGGCCGTATCCTGCTGTGTTGTTTCAGCTTCCCGCATCCAGCTGTACCGCCAGGAGCACCGGTCGTCTGGGCGGCCCCAGGCGGCGGCATCGAGCCCGGTGAGCTGCCGTTGGCGGCACTGCACCGGGAACTACACGAGGAGACGGGGCTTGTCATTGACGCCGACCTGCCGCATGTCTGGCACCAGGAGGTCGTCGCTCCCGGCCAGGCGGACGGCTACGACGGGGTGGTCAACGACTACTTCCTGGTCCGCACCACACGCTTTGATCCCCGTGGGGCGCTGTCCGATGACGACCTTGCCGCAGAACACATCAGCGGGATGCGATGGTGGCGGTACGAAGAGATTGCCAACTACTGCGGACCCGACCTGTTCTCTCCCCGTGACATCGCCACGCCGCTGGCCGCGCTGATCGCCGGCGACATCCCGGGCACACCGGTGATGCTCGGCCTGTGACCTCGCTTCGGCGGACTTCCGGTCATGCCGTTGAGCGGCACGGCGTTGCACGGTCTTGGGTGCGTTGAGGGCGGGGACGCTCGCCCGGACCTGCTCGCTCACTTCCGCTGGCGCTCCGCCGCGCCTCTGCGCGACGAGACTCCGGCAGGGGGCGGCCGCCTGGGTTCGTGTCCGGGCGCTTCTGTCGTCGGCTCCCGTCACCGAGTGGTCGGCATCCTCGACCCAGCTCCGGTGCAGCGGATCAGGGACCGACGCCGGCGCGACTGATGAGTTCTCGTGCGACCTGGGAAGGGTCCGGCGCTGCTGCGATGTCGCGGGCGACGGCGTTGGCGGCGCCCCTGACTGCGGGGTCGTTCTGCAGAGCGGTGAGCGTGCTGGCGATGGCCCCGTCCGCGCGCGGCCCTATCGGGCCTTGGCCGATCTTCGCGCTGTTCACGGCCTGGGCGTTCGCGAACTGGTCGCCCATCTGGGGCAGGAGCAGCTGGGGGAGCGCGTGGGCGGCGGCGGCAAGGGTCGTGCCCATACCTCCGTGGTGCACGACGAGATCAGCCGCGGCCATCACTGGCGCCCGCCTGGACGAATCGATGGACTGAGACGTTTGCCGGCAGGTCCCCGAGCTGGGTTCGGCTACCGGTGGGGCCGATCGACGCGATCACGTCACCGATCTGGGCCGCCTCGAGGATGACGTCGCGAAGCAGCTCCGGGGTGCCGACGACGGTCCCCAGCGTCACGTAGAGCAAGGGTCGCGTCTGATCGCGGCCGGTTGGCCGGACGGACGTCGCCTTCGGGTCGTCCCACTGGACGGTGCGGATGGGGATGACGTCACCGTGCTCGGCGATCAGGCCGATCTGCAGAGCGGGCGGCACCGGGTCGATGTACGGGCGGGAGGGTTGGGCGCCTTCGGGCAGCGGCTCCCAGGGCAGCACGTCGGGGTGATCGAGCGCCCGGCGGGTGACGCCGGGCAGGCTGAGGATGAACGGGTGGTAGTGGAAGACGCTGAAGAACACCGCAGGTATACCGAGCTCTTCGGCAACAACGGCAGCGCCCGGGTTGGCCGGGTCGTAGACGACCAGATCGGGGCGGTCGTGCTGCCAAGCCCGGCGCAGCGCAGCGACAGCCGGCAGGGCGTGCATCACGCCGAAGAATGCCTGAACCCATCGGCGCGGGACATGTCGTCGACCACCGCGGGAAAGCGCGCGCGGGTCAACTCGGGAACCGCGGTGGTGATCGGGTCCAGGTCTGATCCGAGCACGGTGGGCAAGGGAAGGTTGTCGTGGAACGGACTGCCGACCGCGATCTGGACGCGAGCACCGGCCCGCTCGGTGGCCTCCGCCAACGGCATCACGGGAAAGACGTGCCCGTACGCGGGGAGCAGGGCGAAGGAGATGAACGGGTGTTCAGCCGGACTGGGTGACCGCAACGAGGAGGTCTGTGGGTAAGCGCCGGCGCACGGCGTCGCCCTCTACGTGCGGCCGGCGAGAAGCGGACGCAACTGGGCTGGTCCTCAGAGCAACACCCACCCGCTCGTCGCGAGCCAGGTCATCGCTCGCCATGGCGCGAGAGCCGCCCTCGACGGCGGCGGCAAGGCGGGGTTGTACGCCTCGGCCTCCGGAGTCAGCCCGACGTCGGCTTGCGGGCGGCGATCAAGACCTGCGCGCGCTGCGGCGGTTCGGGCGGGAACCGCAGTTCGGCAATGACTTCGAGTCCGGCGGCGGTTAGCATCGCCGCCAATTGCTCGGGTTGGTAGAGGTGCGTCGTCCACTGCACCGGGATGCCTCCGTACCCGCTCGTGCGCTGGACCTCGCCGTCGCCGCAGTGCGTGCCCACGAGCAGTTGGCCACCGGGCCGCAGTGCGCGGGCCATCCTGGCGATCACCTGCGGCAGTACCGACCTCGCCAGGTTGAACCAGGACCACCAGCCCAACACTCCACCCAGCGACTCCGCGGCCGGCGCCACTTCAGTCGTGGACGCCACCTCGAACGGCACCCCCGGGTGCAGCCGGCGGGCGTGTTCGATCATGCGTGGCGAGAGGTCGATGCCCCAGACCTCGATGCCCAACGCGTGCAGGTATCCCGACGTCGTGCCCGGACCGCATCCGGCGTCGAGCACTGGACCGACGCCGCGGACCTGCTCGGCGAACGCGTTCAGGGCCGCACGCAACCACGGTTCCGGCCCGAGATCGCCTATTCCCATCGAGACGTAGTTGTCAGCCACGGCATCGTAGGACGTCCGGACGGCGTCCAGGTCGTCAAGCGGATCGATGGTGTCGGTCACGGACGGCGACGCTAGCGGCGGGGACCGACAACGGCGTGAGGCTCTTATGCTCCTCCTCCCCTCCTGGGGGGACGCGCGACGGCGCCGAACGTTGCGCGTCGCCGAGGTCGAGGCTGCGGACGAAGTCGACGACGCCATCACCGTCGCCGACCAGTGTGTGGACAGTGCCCGACGTCTGCTGGCCCTGGACCAGCTCGGGATCTTCTGACCCTGCTCGCCGCCTCCATCGCCGGGACCCGGCCGCGTCGCCGGCAGCACCCCTGCGGGGCGAGCGGTCAGTCGATCAGGGCCCGGATGTCGTCCGGAGGTGAGGCGGCCGCCGGTGAGGGCCCCGGCGTCGACGACGGAGGAGAACAGCTCCCGCTTGCGGTCCTGCAGGGCGAGGACCTTGTCCTCGATCGTGTCCCCGGCGACCAGGCGGTAGACGTTGACCGGCTTGTCCTGCCCGATCCGGTGGGTCCGGTCCACGGCCTGGGCCTCGACGGCGGGATTCCACCACGGGTCGAGCAGGAACACGTAGTCGGCCTCGGTCAGGGTGAGCCCGGTCCCGCCCGCCTTGAGCGACACCAGGAACACCGGGCGGCCCCGGACCGGAAGGTGTCGACGGCCCGCTGGCGGTCACGGGTGCGGCCGTCGAGATAGCTGTACGGCGTGCCCTCGGCGTCCAGCCGGTCCCGGACCCGGTGCAGGAACGAGGTGAACTGGCTGAAGACGATCGCCTGGTGGCCCTCGGCGACCACCGGCAGCAGGAGTTCCAGCAGGGTGTCGATCTTGATGCAGGGCACCGCGTCGTCCGCGGGATCCACCAGCCCCGGGTGAAGGCTGAGCTGGCGCAGCAGGGTGAGCGACCGGAAGATGGCGATCCGGTTGCGGTTGGCGTCCTCGAGCAGCCCCAGCACCCGCTGGCGTTCCCGGGCCAGGCCGCGGTCGTACAGCCGCCGGTGCCGGGGCGGCAGCTCGACCCGGACCACCTGCTCCTGCTTGGGCGGCAGATCGGCGGCGACCGCCTCCTTGGCCCGGCGCAGCATCAACGGTCGGATCCGCCGCCGCAGCGTGGCCAGCCGCTCGGGGGCCGTCCCACTCTCGATCGGGCGGCGGTAGAACTCGGCGAACGCCTTCGGGTCCGGGAACAGGCCGGGAGCGGCGATCGACAACAGCGACCACAGCTCCATCAGGTTGTTCTCCATCGGCGTCCCGGACACCGCGAACCTGCACCGCGCGTCGAGCCTGCGCACGGCCTGGTACGTCGCCGACTGGTGGTTCTTGACCGCCTGCGCCTCATCGAGCACCAGCCCGGCCCAGCACAGTTCGCGGAACTCGTCGGCGTCCAGACGCAGGACGGCGTACGACGTGACGACAACGTCGGCGTCCACGGCGACCTCGGTCACCGGCAATCCGCGCCGCGCCGCTGTCTGGCCGAGCACCCGGACCCCCAGCTGCGGCGCGAACCGGGCGGCCTCGGCAGCCCAGGTCCCCAGCACCGACGTCGGGGCGACGACGAGCCACGGCGGGGAAGGCGGTCCGCGCTCACCGGGACCGAGCTCGGCGGCGTCCTGCCGTTCCTGGAGCATCATCGCCAGCAGCTGCACCGTCTTGCCCAGCCCCATGTCGTCGGCCAGAACTCCGCCGAGCCCGTGCCGGCGCAGGAACGTCAGCCACTCGAAGCCGGCGTGCTGGTAGGGGCGAAGCTGCGCGGTCAGCCCCGCCGGGGCGGCCAGTGCAGCGGTCGAGCCCGCTCCGGCCAGACCCTTGACCAGCAGGGTCCAGCGGTCGGACTGCTCGCGCACCACGCCCAGCGACTCCAGCTCGGCCCACAGATCCGCCTGGTACGGGGTGAGCCGCACGGACCCGGGTTCGCCGGTCCTGCATCGCCCGGGCCTCGTCGAGCAGGCGCCGCAGCTCGACCAGTTCGGGGCGGTCGACCCGGAACCAGGTGCCGGACGGCAGCACGAGTTGCTCCTGCCCGAGGGTGAGAGCGGTGATCAGCAGCGATAGCGGCACGGGTTCGCGACCGACGCTCACCTCGACGGACAGGTCAAACCAATCGGTGCCGTCCGGGGCCTCGGTCAGGGCGAGTTGCACCTGCGGAGGTTCTGGCGCCTCAACGTAGTCGACCGCGTTGCCGGTGACGACCACCTCGACGCCGTCGAGCGCGGCCAGCCGGGGCAGCATCCGGTCGAGGAACTCCACCACCGTGAAGCCGGTGAGCGTCGACTGCGGCTGCAGGGTCGCCGGTATGCCGGGCATCGGGACGGTGACCGTGCCCGGCGGCAGCTCCCCGGCGGTGACGGCGGCCAACAGCGCCGCCTCCGCCGCAGGATCGCGGGCCTCGCGGTGCTCGGACCCGTCGATCGGGTAGGTCGCGGTGGCCGAACCGCTGCGGTAGAGGAACGACCAGGCGAGCCCGAGCCTCAGCTCGGGCAGATGCGTGACGACGAGTTGCAGCTGGGGCGGTTCGGGCTCGTCGATCTCGACGCTGCCGTCGGAGGAGGACACGCCGAAGCGCTTGGCCAGGGCGGGGGCCGCGACCGTCAGGAACCGCCCGGCGTCCGTGGCGGGCACCGCGACGGGTCCGTGCTCGAGCAGCTGCGCCGTCGGGCCGTCCAGGGCCGGGTCGAAGGCGGCCAGCAGCACGTCGTCGCCGGACCTGGCCACCACCCCGGTCGGCGGCGACCCGACCGGTGACCAAGCCGCGGTGCCGGCCCCGTACCGGTCCAGCTCATCGGGCAACCGGATCGACGGCGTCAGCACCAGGTCCGCGCCATCCGGGGCACGCACCAAGTCAAAGGCGACGGACGTCGGGGCCTGCGCCAGTACCACCTCGCCGCCGCCGCGCTGCGCCGTCAACAGCTGGACGCCGGCCCGGCGGCACCGGCGCAGCGCCCCGAGCCAGCCCTCGTCCAGGGTGGCCAGGTCGAGCCAGTCCGGCCGGCTAGAGGAGTACCGGTACGACGGACCACGCGGGCGGGACAAGCTCCGCAGGGCCTCCACCTGCTGCGGGTCCAGCGCCGGCGCGCCGCACCGGGGGTAGTCCAGGCCGCCCAGGACACCCCGGTGCGGACCCACCCCGTCTTGCCCGGGACGACCGGCCGCAGGCCAACCCCGAGCGGCCCGCCCGCGCGAGAGATCCGCACCTCGACCAGGAGCCCCAGCGGCGAGTAGCGGGTCGGCCCCCGGTCCTGGGACAGCACGTCGGCGAGCAGCCGCTCCCACTGCGGCGCGGCGGGGCGCGGTGCCGGCCTCGACGACGTCCGCCCGGGGCGGGACGGCGCTGCCGCCCGGACCTGCGAGCGCGCCGCCAGCACCAAGGCCACGACATGCTTGCAGTCGTAGCCGACCGGGCAGGTGCATTCCCCGCCCAGCACCTCACCATCCGCCGCGAACTCGACGTCGACCTGATAGATGCCGCCATTACCCAGGACGCTCCCGGCCAGGGACTCTTCACCGGTCATCCTCAGCCTGGTCACCCGGTTGCGCGCAGCGAAGGCGTGACCGCGGGTGAAGCTGCGCTCACCGGCGAGGGCGCGTAAATCGGTATCGGTCACCCGTTCCAGGATGTCGGCCAACGGCGACAGGTCGG
This sequence comes from uncultured Actinomycetota bacterium, assembly GCA_963784535.1. Classification (GTDB taxonomy): domain Bacteria; phylum Actinomycetota; class Actinomycetes; order Actinomycetales; family Kineosporiaceae; genus CAWARR01. The sequence continues at coordinate 895,934 of CAWARR010000008.1, forward strand.
GACGCACAGACCAAGTCCAACACAGTCACGGGACCGCCGGGTCACCGCTCGATTCCGCGAGGCCTGTCGTGGAGGTCTGCCAGCGGCCGGCAAGGATGACTCCGACACCCGGCCGGTGCCCTGATCTGCGCCCTCCAACGCCTCGTGGCCTTGACCGCGGTCATCTGGCACAACCACCAGCCCCGACTGCCCATCAAGCGATCCCTGGTTGACGGTGCGCTCGGGACGGACACCGGCGCAACCGCCTGGCCAGGCGCGTGACGATTCATCGCGGGCAGTGTCGTGCGGTTCGAGGGTCAACGAGAGGTCAAACGATCTAGAGGCCGGTTCTCCGTGATGGAGACTTCGACATCGAACGCCTGCGCCGGCGGATGGGCCACAAGTCGATCACCACCACCCAGCGGTACATCTCCGCCGGCGAAGACGTCGACCCCGACGGCGCCGACATCCTCGACCAACTGTCGGTCGCCCACGGGCCGGGGCGGTCACGAACCTGAGGGTCAGCTGCGGAGCGTTTCACGGACGTCGGACGCGAAGGTGGCGACGTCGGGGTCGCTGCTGGTGATCGCTTGTTCCAGCGGTGTGAGGTCGATGGGGGCTCGCCGGGCTGCTGCGCCTGCCGCCACCAGTCTGGCCAGGGGGTTCGGTTCCAGCAGGCGCTCCATGATCTGTGCGGAGGGGTCGGTTGCCCGGTCGAGGCCGAGCAGCCAGGTCAGTTGCTCTGCCAGTTCGGGGTCGTGGGGGCCGGGGCTTCCCGCACGGAGCTGATCGGTGCTCGCGCGGGCGAGGAACCCCAGGGCCTTCCAGCGCACGGCTTCGTCGCGGTCACGGAGCAGTCCGAGCGCGGCGATCATGATCTCAGGATTCGTCGCTCCCCGGACGAGGGCAACGTCCAGGGCGAAGAAGCGGGCGTTGCGCGCGGAATGTTGGAGCAACGCCGGAACCTCCCGCAGGAGTGGGTCGGCGAGCTCTCCGATCTCGGACAGGACCCAGGCCCCGGCTCCGGCGGCGATGTCACTGCCGCGCAGCAGCGGGAGGATGTCCACGGCGGGGAAGCCCCTCCAGATCTCGGTGGCGAGATCAGCTGCGGCGGCGTCGTCCGATCCGGTGAGCAGCTGCCGTACCAACTCGTCTCCACGACGTGTCATCGCTCAACTCCTAGGTTCCGCTGAGGATCTTCTTTTCCCCGGCACGTGATCGGGAATGTCGCCGTGGACCTTGCCCGTGCCGTCGAGTCTCGGCGGTTGCGACCCTCCGCCGCTGGTGTCCCCAACTCCGTCTTGGCCGTCGGTGTTCATGAGGGCGATGCCGGTGGCGCCGAGGGCGCCGGCGACGGCGAGGGTTTCGGCGGTGGCGGCGGTGATGGCTGCGGGGAGGAGCATGCTGCCGCCGCCGGCGAGGGCGACCAGGGCCAGGGGCGGGTCGAGGATGACGGCGGTCAGGGCGAGGGCGATGGCGAGGATGAGCAGGGCTTGGCCGATGGCGTCGAGGATGTGGTGGGTGATGATCAGGGGGCTGGTGGCGGTGGAGCCGTTGGCGAGCAGCCACCAGGCGAGGGCGGTGACGGTCAGGGATCCGGCGCGGGTGGCGGTGGCGAGGGTGAGCCGGGCGGGTACCTCGGCGAGGGGGCCTCTTCACACCGGCGAGGCCACGAGGGGTCGCGGAGTGGGCTGGGGGAGGGCTGGCGCCCTCGAGGTCGCGCTGATCACCGACAGCTCATTGCCATAAGCAGCGCGGCGATCCGGGCCCGCCAGGGGGACAGCCACCGCTATGCAGTGACCACAGGCGGCTGGACGGGAGAGCGCCCGTCCCAGATCTTCTCCCCAGATTCTCCCCAAGAGGCTCAGCAAGGCTTGAGGCCGGTTCCCATGATCCGAGAACCGGCCTCTGACCTGCACCAACGTGGTCGGGGTGGCGGGATTTTAACCCACGGCCTCTTCGTCCCGAACCGGACGTACTTCGGCGAACTTCACCAGCATGAGGCGGGGTCGACCGGACGCCGGCGGACCTGCGCGACATGACGGCGGCGGTCTCGAGGGCCCTGCCGGTCAGACGCGGGCCGTGCGACGACCGCCAGGCGGCCAGGCTTCTTTCTGAATTGACATCGCTCGGCAATAGAGCGAACTCCCGAAATGTGCGTACAGCTGAACGGTTCTGCTGCCGGTCTTCCGTTCCCGCTCGCAGGGGGCTGCTGGCGACGTTGCTGGGGCATCCGGACCGGGAGTGGACCCTGGAAGGGGTGGCCCGAACGTGCGAGGAGCCGTACCGGACGGTCAGCGGTGAGCTCCGGCGGTTGCGGTCCGGGGGGCTGGTGGCGACCCGCGCCCCTGGTCCGTGCTGATGAATCCAATCCCTACTTCGCCCCGCTGGCACAACTGGCGTTGATGTCGTTCGGACCGCCCCTCGTGGTCTCGGAGGAGTTGGCCGGTCTGCCCGGGGTGGAGCAGTCGTTCATCTTCGGCTCCTGGGCCGCCCGCTACGACGACCAACCGGGTCTGGTGCTGCACGACATCGACGTCCTGCTCGTCGGAACCCCGGTTCGGGACGCTGCGGATGACGCGGCCCGGCGCGCCCAGTCTCGACTGGGCGCGAGGTCAACGTGACTCTGCGCAGCCGCCAGCGGTGGGATCACACGACAGGACGCCTTCACCGTCCAACTGCGTACCTCTCCGCTGCTGCAGGTGCCCGCCCGTGTCTCCGGGCCTGTCCCAGGTGGCCCCGTGGCCCCTTAGTACCCTCCTCGAGAACCAGCTCCTTTCTAGGTTGACATCGCTCTGTAATTGAGCGGATAGTAGGTGGGTGCGTACAGCTGCGCCGGCCCTGTTGCCAGTGTTCCGCTCCCGGCTGCAGGGGGTGTTGCTGGCGACCCTGTTGGGGCAGCCGGAGCGGGAGTGGACCCTGGAGGAACTGGCTCGAACGTGCGACCAGCCGTACCAGACGGTCAGCGGTGAGATCCGCCGGTTGCAGTCCGGTGGGCTGGTGGCAACCCGGGTGATCGGCCGGTCGAAGTTGGTCCGTGCCGAGCAGTCCAGCCCGTACTTCGCCCCGCTGGCACAACTGGTCTCGATGTCGTTCGGTCCGCCTCTGGTGGTCTCGGAGGAGTTGGCCGGTCTGCCCGGGGTGGAGCAGGCGTTCATCTTCGGCTCGTGGGCCGCCCGCTACGACGGCCAGCCCGGACCGGCGCCGCACGACATCGACGTCCTGCTGGTCGGGGCTCCGGACCGGGACGCGGTGGATGAGGCCGCCCGGCGGGCGCAGTCCCGGCTGGGGCGAGAGGTCAACGTGACTCTGCGCAGCCGTCACCGGTGGGATCGCGACCAGGACGGGTTCACCGTCCAACTGCGCGCCTCGCCGCTGTTGCTGATCCCGCCGCCGGTGGCCTTCGGAGTGGACGATCACCCCGCGGTATCGTCACCGGATCCGGGGGAGCGGTCGGTCGGCGGCATGCGGAGCACCGCAGCGAGGAAGCGGACGAGGAGCGCAACGCGTGGGTAGGTGGCAGCAGGGGGCTGCGGACATCCAGAGACTCATCGACGGCCGGCACCTGCAGCAGGTCACTGCCGACACCGAAACCCCGCAAGCGCTGCTGGCCGCCGCCGAACGCCACATTCGCACCGCGCGGCTGGCCGCCGAGCACGACCACGAGGGGGCCTACAGCATGGCCTACGACGCCGCCCGCAAGGCCGCCACTGCGCTGCTGGCCCACCAGGGACTGCGACCCACCACCGCCGGCGGCCACATCGCCGTCGCCGAGGCTGCCCGCGCCCAGTTCCCCGGCGTCCCCGGCCTGGCGTCGCTGGACCGGCTCCGGCGCCGCCGCAACCAGGCCGAATACCCCCAGCCCCGCAGCTACGACCCCGTCCACCCCGACGAGGTCGACGACGCCATCACCGTCGCCGACCAATGCCTCGACAGTGCCCGACGCCTGCTCGCCCTGGACCAACTCGGGATCTTCTGACCACTCGCTCCAACCTCGCGCCCGAGCTCACTCCGAGGCCCTCGGGCAGGGCGGACAAGAGGCCCGCCAGGACGAAGACCAGGGATGGCGCCGGAGCTGCACGCGTGGGGACCAGAACGCATGCGACCGATGGGGAGCAGGATCCACCGCGGCTGGTCGGGCCGCCGCGACCGCCCCGAGTACACCGAACCGCTACGAAGCGGCGAAGAAGTCGACCCTGACGGTGCCGACATCCGCTACCAACTGCTCACCGCCCCGCGTCATCGCCGAGGAGGCCGATGCTCAGCCGTGTTGTGTGCCCGTCAACCCCGCTGGCAGCGGTGCAGAGGAACGTCGCCCGGTGCCAGCGGGGTGTCGGTGGCGTCGCCGGCGTCCGGTCGGTGTCGTCAGGTGCCGGCTGATGTCGCGCACCAGGGCCATCATGGTTGGCATGCGGTGTCGTGGCCAGGATCGGGTCCGGCTGCCGGGATGCCGGGTCGGCGATTCGCAGGTGCGGCGGGGGCGGGGTCAGCGGGAGTCTGTCAGGAAGGTTCGCGCGCGGGTGAGTAGCTCGTCGTCGATCGAATCCGTTGGTGGGGTGAGAGCCGTTACCGCCCGCCGGGCGACTGCGCGCATCCGGGTGGATTCGCGAGCGTGGCCCGTCCAGTAGTCAGCCGGTACCTGCAGCACGGCCGACAGCAGGTCGCCGGGGTAGAGGTCCCCCTCGATCAGGGGATCACTTTCCAGTGAGTCCAGGGCTCGTGGTACCAGCACGGTGAGGCTGGTGTGCTGGCCGATCAGCAGCCGCAGGTCCTCGACCGTCAACGCACCAAGGGGGACCCGCCGCAGGACATGCGTGGTGGCGACCAGTCTGGTGGCACCGGTCGGTGCGTCTCCCCACGGGTCGTTCTCGATCTGCTCGAGTGACAGGCTCGTCGGGCCTGGCTGTGGCGCGTCGAATCGTCCCTGGTCCACTATCGCCTCCGTCTTCCACTCATCACGTACCTCCTCAGGGCCGCGGCACGAACTGTTCGGAGCGGTCCAGCAGGTGACTGGCCTCTGATAGCTCAGCCTCCAGCGCCGGGCGGTCCGCGGGTCGGGTTCTGGTGTCGCCGAGCAGCCGCTGGAGTTGCTGGATCCGCTTCACCAGCCCGTTCTGGGCCTCACGCACCTCCTGCACATGGTTCCACGGGGTTCCATCGGGCTTCCTCGCGACGACTTCGCCGTTGAGCTCTCGCCGCGCGGCGTCGAGAACCCGATGGAGATCGGCAGTTGCGCGCGATGCTGACCCGACTGCCCCCGGACCAGCTGGCGGCGTTCCTGGAGCGGCACCCCGACATCGCCCATAGGCTCGGTGGCGACACGATGCCGCCCGTGGGCACCCTCCCGCCCGGCCCGGAGGCCGCACTGGCAGCGGTACTCGTCGCGTCCAACGACCTGCCGCCCAAGCAACGCATCGCGGCCATCCGGGCCTACTTCGCGTCCCTGACCCCCGACCAGTCCCGCCAGCTCGCCCTGCTCTACCCCGGCGTGGTCGGCAACCTCGATGGTGCGCCGTTGCCCGACCGGATGGCGGCCAACCGGGTCCAGATCGCCGTCGCGCTCGACGACGAACTCACCAAGCGCGCGGAGATCGACGCAGATGTCGCCCGGATGGGCGGGTTGCAGCAGTGGTGGGCGCAGGCCAACCACGGTGGTTGGGTCGACTATGTCGCCAGATTCCACGACCCGCAGTCCGCCCTGCAATCCAATGCCAGACGCATCGACTACTACAACAACCTGCTGTACGAGCAGGTCGACAATCCCGTCCAGCGGCCGGGGGTCCCGGCCAAGGTCGGCCACCAGATCCTCTACCTCGACCCCCGAGGCGACGGCAAGATCGCCGAGATGTGGGGACCGATCGACACCGACACCCAGCATGTCGCCGTCTTCGTCCCCGGAACCACCGTCAACGTGGACGCCTTCGGGGATTACTCGCACAAGATGTCCCGGCTGGCCAAAGACGACCCGACCGGCGGGACGACGACAGTGACCTGGCTCGGCATGGACACCCCGGACGCCATCATCGCCAACGCACCAGACCCCTCCTACGCCGAAGCGGGCGGCCCGGCATTACGGGACTTCATGTGGGGCCTCGATGTCCCCGGCACGGCCGACTCCACGGTGATCGGCCACAGCTACGGGGGCGCAACCGTCGGAGTCGCCGACCGGGTAGGGCTGGAGACCAACCGGGTGCTCATGATCGAGTCGGCCGGGGCCGGTCGTGATGTGTTCTCGATTGGGGACTACCACGAGGCCCAGACCGGTCGTCGCATCGACCACTACACGATGACCGCCCCGGGAGACATCATCTGGGTGTCCCAGAACGCCCCGGCACCGATGCAGGACGCCACCGGGATCGGACACGGTGGCAACCCGCAGACGATGCCCGGCTTCACCGTCCTGGACACGGGATACTTTGACGACGACGGCGTGACGTACGGCAAGCGGATCGAGGGGGTCTCGTCCCACACCGAGGTACTCACCCCAGGATCGATCGCCTGGAACAACATGTCCGACGTGGTCCGTGGACGGATCACCCCGGACCCAATACCTCAGCCGCCTGTCCCCGTGTCCGCGACTCCTGCACCGAGCCCGCATTCCCCCGCCTCGGGAACAACGGTCCCCTTACCCTCGCCGCAGCCGCAGCCTCGCCCGACGGGAGCACCATGACCAGCCCGAACACAGCCTCTCGGCCGGAGCGCTGGCCCTTTGGGACGTATGTGAGGCTGAGGGCCGGCGCTCTCGCCAGTTCACACCTAAGCCGGACAGCCCGGGCCGTGGCGACGTCGCTGATCGTGATTGCCCTGGCCGGGTGTACCGACTCGACGTCCCCAACCCAAACCGGCTCTTCTGCGACGACAACGGAGCGAACCGTGGCCGACCCCGAAGCCGTGCTCAACCAGCTCGCGGCAGAGCTGAGGACCCGGATCGACGCACTCACGGCTGGTGTGAAGCCCACGTACCGGGGTACCACCGGCAACGAGTCGGGCGTCTGTGGGACTCCCACGGGCAAACGTTGGCCCCGGCAGTGGAACTACTCGCAACGATTGTTCCTCACCGAGCCGGACAGCCGCGGGACCGCGCGTCAGCTCGCAGAGAAGCTCCGGGCTGACGGGTGGATCGTGGCCACCCATCTTGACACCGCCACCGACCTCGAACTCACCATCCAGAAGGGCGGTGCAGTGATCAGCATCAACGCCGGCAGTACCGGCGGTGGCCTGGCTGTGGTCGGCGACTCCGCCTGCGTCAATGCCGACGGCACCGTCGACCACCGATCGGTCGGGTGAACGGGCTGCAGCTGCTGTCTTACGACGTGGTCGGCGGCCCTGCGGGGCTTGCCGGCATCTGGTGGTGAGGACATGGGTAACTGCAGTTCGCGACAGGCATCGTCGTGGTATCGGTGGCCGCATTCTGCTACTGGACTTCGTTGCGCCTGCCGGGAGGGGGGCGTTGATCGTCTCGACGCGTCTTGTCGAGGAGGACCTTCAGCAAGTCGTTCTGGTCTCGTTCTGCGCCGAGGTTCGATACGGAAGCAAGCTTGAGCCGCTCGTAGACGGCGTGCCGGTTGAGGTGGAGAACGGACTCCAAGGTGGCGCCGTATTCGTCAGCCGCGGAGACAACGGCCCGGTAGAGGAGGACTGCCACGGCATAAGGAACGGCCGCGGGCATCATCCAAAGGGGCTCTTCGCAGTAGCGCGTGATTGCACGGTGTACGAGGGCTCGTGGTCTCTTGGTGTCCGGTCGCCGGCTGCGATCTGGCGGCGCAGGGCCTGGTCGCAGGGGCTGGTCATCTCGTCGGCGAAGTCGGCGATGAAGACGACGAACAACCTGGCGGCAGGATCCTCGCGCCAGGCCGACGCCAGCTTTCTCCAGGCGTGCAGGTTCGGGTGGTTCATCATGCGTGCAGCCTCGGCGGGAGCCAGCAATACGATCGCAGCCTCAAGCTCGCTGGGCGTCAGTTCGTACGTTGCGGACTGGCCGCGGCGGCCGGTGAGAAGGCCCAGCACGAGCGCCGGTAGGCCGTGCACGGGGACGTTGACGACAGGGAAGCTGACCAGATCTGTGCTCAGGCTGGGCTGCGGGACGAGCGTGACCCCGTACGCCGATGGCGCCTGCCAGCCCGGCATGCGTGCAGCAAG